>DASRCL010000018.1:0-50909 GCA_035653115.1 Gaiellaceae bacterium | reverse complement strand
CGCGGGCCGGAGCCGAGGAAGCGGATGTCGTTCGCGACCTTCGTCAGCGAGACGGCTACGGTCTTCAGCGCGCCCGACGCCTCGACGATCCCGTCGCGCGCCGCCTGCGCCTCGAAGGGGTCGGCCGGAGCCGAGATCTGGAGCCCGGTCTCGTCCGCGAGCAGCTCGCGCACCTTGGCCGCGAACTCCGGATGCGTGTTGAGCCCGGTGCCGGTGGCGGTGCCGCCGAGCGGAATCTGCCCGAGCCGCGGCAGCGCGTCGCGGACGCGCTCGAGGCCCTGGCGCACCTGGGCGGCGTAGCCGCCGAACTCCTGGCCGAGCGTGACCGGGACGGCGTCCATCCAGTGCGTCCGCCCGGACTTGACGACGTCGTCGAACTCGTGCGCCTTGGCTTCGAGCGAGGCGGCGAGCCTCCCGAGCGCCGGCAGGAGATCGTTCGTGATCTCGTCGAGCGCGGCGAGGTGGACGGCGGAGGGGAAGACGTCGTTCGACGACTGGCCCATGTTCACGTCGTCGTTCGCGTGCACGTCCTCGCCGGCGAGCGTCGCGATCACTTCGTTCGCGTTCATGTTCGAGCTCGTGCCGGAGCCGGTCTGGAAGACGTCGATCGGGAACTGGTCGTCGAGCTCGCCGTTCGCCACGCGGTCGGCGGCGGCGGCGATGCGCTCCGCCCGGTCCGCGTCGAGCAGGCCGAGCTCCGCGTTGACGCGCGCGGCGGCCGCCTTGATGCGCCCGAGCCAGCGCGCGACCGGCAGCGGGATCGGCTCACCCGACACGGGGAAGTTCGCGACCGCCTTCGCGGTCTCGGGCCCCCAGAGCTGACGGTTCGCCGTGCCGGTCACGGCGAGAACGCTAGCGCCTGGTCAGCCGGCGAGGCGGAGACGACGGTCGACCAGCGTCCGCTCGCGGAGCCGGCGCCGCAGCGCGTCGTTCAGCTCCTCGACGTACGCCCACCCGAGGTACGCACAGCGCGGGCACTCGTGCTCGGGGGTCTCGCGCCGCTTGCCGCAGTTGAGACATTCCACCATCGAGGCGGAATGTGGAACGCGCGCCCGGCCGGCGCGTCACCCGGTGGAGGGATTCAGCGCTCCCCGGCGGCAGGAGTCCGGCGTCCCACGTCGAGGAGCCGCTCCCAGCGGTGCAGCTTGACGCGCGGCCTGCCGAGCGGCTCGCCGGCCGAGCGCTCCGCCGCGTCGATCGCTTGCCAGCCCTCGTACTCGACGTACTCGACGCCCTTCGCGTCGAGCAGGCCCTCGAGCGTCCCGGCACCGCCGCGCCGCAGGCGCCCGGCGCGGGCGTCCTCGAGCAGGTGCTCGACGGTCTCGACGGCGTCCTTCTTGTTCGTGCCGATGACGCCGCTCGGCCCGCGCTTGATCCACCCGGCCGCGTAGGTGCGCTCCGCGCCGCGCACGCGGCCGCCGTCGTTCGGGATCGTGCCGCTGCGCTCGTCGAACGGCACGCCGGGCAGCGGCACGCCCTTGTAGCCGACGCTCCGCAGCACGAGCCCCGCCGGGATCAGCTCCGTCTCGCCCGTCGGCCGCGCGACGAGCCGCCCGCCGTCCTCGACGAGCTCGTTGCGCACCACCTCGACGCCCTCGACGCGTCCGTCGCCGACGATCGCGGTCGGCGAGACGAGGAAGCGCAGCACGATCCGCCGCGGCTTCCCAGTCGGTTGCCGTGCGGCGTAGTCGCGCAGCGTCTCGACGTTCCGCCCCGCGCGCTGCAGGTCGGCCTGCAGCTCGCGCGCGCTGATGGGGTCGAGCTCGAGGTCGCGCGGGTCGACGACGACGTCGGCGCCGGCGAGCTCGCCGAGCTCCTTCAGCTCCGGCGGCGTGAACGCGGCCTGCACGGGACCGCGGCGGCCGAGCATCACGATCTCGCGAATCGGCGCCGACACGATCGCCTCAACCGCCTCGTCCGTGGTATCGGTCGGCGCGAGCTCCTCGGCCGTCAGCGCGAGCATGCGCGCGCAGTCGATCGCGACGTTGCCGTTGCCGATCACGACGACGCGCTCGACGTCCAGGTTGAACTCGCAGTCCTGGAAGTCCGGATGGCCGTTGTACCAGGCGACGAACGCCGTCGCAGGCCAGGAGCCGGGCAGGTCCTCGCCCGGCACCCCGAGGCGACGGTCGGTCTGTGCGCCGACGGTGTAGACCACGGCGTCGTAGAGCTCGAGCAGCTCCTCGTGCGAGACGGTCGAGCCGACCTCGACGTTGCCGAAGAAGCGGAATCCCGGCCGTGCGGCCGTCCGCTCGAACGCGCGCGAGACGGCCTTGATGTTCTCGTGGTCGGGCGCGACGCCGAGCCGCACGAGCCCCCACGGCGTCGGCAGCCGGTCGACCACGTCGACCTCGACCGCCGGCTCCTCGCTGCGCAGCAGCGCGTCCGCGGCGTAGAAGCCGGCGGGGCCGGAGCCGACGACGGCCACACGCAGTGAGTCGCTCATCGCGCACGCGAGCCTAGATGACACGATCGCGCCGTCGGTCGTCATTCGAGGCCGCCGTGGGCTACCTCCTGCTGCTCGTCAGCCTGCTCCTGCTGGTGGCCGCGCGATGCTGGCGCGCGCCGCGTGGCGGCCGCGCGCGCGCGTGCACGCCGTCCCCGCCGCTCCGTGCCGGAGCGGCGGGCAGGGCGTCCGCGTCAGTTCGAGCGCGGCGAGCGCCGCGGGCGCGGTGCGCGCCGGCCGCGCAGCGTCTCGACGCGGGCGTCGGCGACGAGGCGGGCGAGGTAGGGATCCGAAGGCCTCACGCGGCCTCCTTTCTCTCGTCATCGAGAAGTTCGACGTCGAGAGACTAGCAGTGTAGTTGTTTGACGTCAAGCAATTCGATGTCAAGATAAGGGCGTGCAGCGCGACCACGTCGACCGGTTCCTCGACCTCGTCGACGGCGCCGGCGTCGAGCTCGATCTCGAGGTCGAGGGGATCGTCGACCGCATCTCGGGCATCGGCCGCCGGATTCGCGCCGCCCAGAAGGAGACGCTGGCCGAGCACGGGCTGACGCCCGAGGACTGGTCGGTGCTCTCGGCGCTGCGGCTGCGGCGCGCCGACGGCCGCACGTCGCCGGGCACGCTCGCGCGCGACCTCGAGCTCTCGTCCGGCGCGATGACGAGCCGGCTCGACCGGCTCGAGTCGCTCGGCCACATCCGCCGGCTTCCCGACCCGAGCGACCGGCGCGCCGTCGTCGTCGAGCTGACGGAGCAGGGGCGCGCGGCGTGGGACGCGGCCGCGGAGGTGCAGGGTCGCAAGGAGTCGTTCTTCGCCGCCGCGCTGACGAAGGACGAGCAGCGGCTGCTCAACGGCCTCCTGCGCAAGCTGATGCTCGCGCTCGAGGCGCGCGCGCGGGAGCCGAAGGGCTAGTGCGCGTGGCCGCAGCCGCCGCAGGCGTCGGCGGCGTCGGCTGCCTCGCCCTCGGCGACCTGGAAGCTGTGCCCGCAGCCGCAGGCGGAGACGACGTTCGGGTTGTCGATCTTGAACCCCGACTCCTGCAGCCCCTCGAGGAAGTCGATCGTCGAGCCCTTGAGGTAGGGGGCGCTGAAGGGGTCGACGACGACCTTCACGCCGTGGTACTCGAGCTCGTGGTCGCCGGCCTGCGCGCCACGGTCGAAGCCGAGCGCGTACTCGAACCCGCTGCAACCGCCGCCCTGGATCGCGACACGGAGCACCTCCGCCTCGCCCGCGGGCTCCAGTGCCATCAGCGACGACACCTTCGTCGCCGCACGCTCCGTCAGGACGACGACGGCGGTCTCCTCGCGCTCGATCGTGGCCATGCGCCCAGTGTACCCGCACGTCCTCGCGACCGAACTTCGTGACACCTGCAACCCCGATCACTCCAGGGGATCCGGTTCAGATCGTGGCAGCCGCGCCAACCTTGCTAGCTTCACCGCCGGACGCACTTCGACGAAGGCGGGAAGCGCGTGTTCAACGACTGGCTGCCGTTCGCAATCTACGGGCTGTTCGCGCTCGCGATCCCGACCACGATGATGGTCGGCAGCTTCGTCTTCGCGCAGCGGCCGCATCGCCGCGTCCGCGCGCGCACCGTCCCGTTCGAATCGGGCGTGTCGCAGGGCCCGCCGCGCCGTCAGCGCTTCACCGTCAGCTTCTACCTGACGGCGATGCTCTTCATCCTCTTCGACATCGAGATCGTCTTCCTGTATCCGCTGGCGGTGATCCTCCACCTGCTGAGCTGGTTCGGGTTCTTCGAGTTCCTGACCTTCCTCGTCGTCCTGCTCGTCGCGTACGTCTACATCTGGCGCAAAGGAGCGCTCGAGTGGCGGTAGAGCGGAAGCGGCTGCGCGACCTGGGCATGAAGTCGGAGCGGCTGCTCTGGCCGACGCGCGCGAGCGTCTTCGAGGAGGAGGTGAGCGACCTCGAGTCGCGCCTCGGCCTGACGACGCTCGAGAAGGCCGTGGCGTGGGCGCAGACGAACTCGATGTGGCCGGACACGTTCGGGCTCGCGTGCTGCGCGATCGAGATGATGTCGATCGTCTCGAGCCGCTACGACATCGCGCGCTTCGGGATGGAGCCGTTCCGCGGCTCGCCGCGGCAGGCCGACCTGCTGATCGTCTCCGGCCGCGTCGCGCACAAGATGGCCGCGCCGCTGCGCCAGATCTACGACCAGATGCTCGAGCCGAAGTGGGTGATCGCGATGGGCGCGTGCGCGAGCTCCGGCGGCATGTTCAACAACTACGCGGTCGTGCAGTCGGTCGACAAGATCGTCCCGGTCGACGTCTACGTGCCCGGCTGCCCGCCCCGCCCGGAGCAGCTCGTCGAGGGGATCATCCGGCTGCACGAGGCGGTGAAGGCGGGCGTGCCGCCCGCGTACGAGATCCGGAGCGTCGCCAGTTGACCAGCGGCGTAGGCTCGGCAGAGCCGCCGAAGAGCGGAGGTGCCGGCGCTGCCGGCGCCGGAGCGGGTACGCCCTTCGCGGCCGTCCCGGGCCTGGTCGAGACGAAGGAGCAGCACGGCGAGACGACGCTCGTCGTCGACCCCGCGCGGCTGGTCGAGGCGGCGACCTATCTCCGCGACGAGCTCGGCTTCAACTTCCTCTCCGACGTCACGGCCGTCGACTACCTCGCCTGGGGCGGCCGCGGCGTCTCCGGCTACATCGGCACGAACGACGGCCGCGACATCAACGCGCCGATGACGCAGGGCCTCCAGGCACTGCCGGAGCCGAAGCCGAAGCGATTCGCGATGAACTACCACCTGCTCGCGCTGCGCGAGCGGCCGCGCCGCGTGCGGATGACGGTGTTCGTCGACGAGGGCGAGCCGGTCGAGAGCGTCGTCGGCGTCTGGCCGACGGCGGACTTCCACGAGCGCGAGCAGTACGACATGATGGGCGTCAACGTCGTCGGCCATCCGAACCTGAAGCGGATCCTGCTCGACGACGACTGGGCCGGGCATCCGCTGCGCAAGGACTACCCGGTCGGCGGCGAGCCCGTGCGCTTCTCGGGAGAGCGGTAGGCATGGCCGTCGCCCCGCAGCGGACGCGCAGACCGATCTACGAGGGGACGCGCATCCCGCACCCGACGCCGACGGTGCTCGTGACGCCGGACGAGCTGAAGGCGACGGGTGACGTGCTGACGATCAACTTCGGCCCCAACCACCCGTCGACGCACGGCGTGCTGCGGCTCGTCGTCGACCTCTACGGCGAGGACGTGACCGGCGTCGAGGCGGTTATCGGCTACCTGCACACCGGGTTCGAGAAGAACATGGAGCAGAAGTCGTGGTGGAAGTGCATCCCGTACGCGCCGCGGATGGACTACGTCTCGTTCCAGAACAACGAGTACGTATTCGTCGGCGCGGTCGAGAAGCTGCTCGGGCTCGAGATCCCGCCGAAGGCGACGTGGATGCGCACGCTGCTGCTGGAGCTGAACCGCCTGCACTCGCACCTCGTCTGGCTCGGCACGTCCGCGCTCGAGCTCGGCGCGATCTCGATGTTCTGGTACGCGTTCCGCGAGCGCGAGCTCGTCCTCGACCTGTTCGAGCTCGTCGCCGGCTATCGCATGCACACGCGGTACTTCCAGGTCGGCGGCCTCGCCGAGGACGTCCCGCGCGGGTTCTATCCGGAGGCACGCAAGTTCTGCGACTGGATGCCGCGCGCGATCGACGACTACGAGACGCTGCTCACGCGCAACAAGATCTGGCTCGAGCGCACCGAGGGACTCGGGCTGTTGTCTGCGAGCGACGCGATCGCGCTCGGGCAATCGGGCCCGGTGCTGCGCGCGTCGGGCGTCGACTGGGACCTGCGCAAGGACGAGCCGTACCTCGCCTACCACCAGGTGGACTTTCGCGTCCCCGTCTACCGCGACGGCGACGTCTACTCGCGCTACCGCGTGCACATGGACGAGATGCGCGAGTCTGTACGGATCGTCGAGCAGTGCCTCGACCGGCTCGAGAACATGGAGGGCGAGCCGTGGATCGCCGACGACCGCAAGGTCGTACTGCCGCCGCGGCACGAGCTCCACACGTCGATGGAGTCGCTCATCCACCACTTCAAGATCGTCACCGAGGGGTTCCGCGTTCCCGAGGGCGAGGTCTACTTCGCGATCGAGTCGCCGCGCGGCGAGCTCGGCTGCTACCTCTGCTCCGACGGGGGCCCGCGGCCGTGGCGCGTGAAGATCCGCGCGCCGTCGTTCGTCGCGCTGCAGGCGACCGCGACGATGATGAAGGACGCCCTGATCGCGGACATGATCGCGATCGTCGGCTCCCTCGACACGGTGATGGGGGAGGTCGACCGGTGAGCGTTCGCGCGCAGGCGCGCCGGAGCGGACGTTGACGTCGTCGCTCTACGACCGGATCCAGGCGGAGCGCGCGAAGTACCCGCCGGGCTCGCACTCGGCGGTGCTGCCTGCGCTGCGGCTCGCGCAGGAGGAGCACGGCTGGCTGTCGCCCGACGTGATCCGCGAGGTCGCGGACGCGCTCGACGAGACGCCGGCGTACGTGCACTCGATCGCGTCGTTCTACGACCAGCTCCACCTGGCGCCGGTCGGCGAGCACCTCGTCGAGGTGTGCACGAACGTGTCGTGCGCGGTCGTCGGCGCGCAGCAGGTGGTCGAGGCGTTCGAGCGGGAGCTGTCGTGCCGCGCCGGGGAGACGTCGCCGGACGGGAAGGTGACGCTCCGCACCGTCGAGTGCCTCGGCGGCTGCGGCTGGGCGACGGTCGTCGCGGTCGACGACCACTACCGGACGCACGTGCGTCCCGACGACGTAGCGGCGATCGCCGACGAGCTGCTCGGCGATCGCGGGGAGAGGCGAGGGAGTGAGTAGCACGCCCGTCGAGAAGATCGTCTTCGCGGGCGTCGACGACCACGACCTGACGACGCTGGCAGGCTACGAGGCCGTAGGCGGCTACCGTGCGCTCGCGAAGGCGCGCGCGATGTCGCCGGCCGACGTGACCGAGGAGCTGCTCGCTTCGGAGCTGCGCGGGCGGGGCGGCGCGTTCTTCGCCACCGGCCGGAAATGGTCGTTCGTGCCGTCGAAGGAGCAGATCCCGAAGCCGCACTACCTCGTCGTCAACGCCGACGAGTCGGAGCCGGGCAGCTTCAAGGACAACGAGATCCTCTCGCGCGTGCCGCACCGGTTCATCGAGGGATGCCTGATCACCGCGCACGCGATCGACTGCAACCGCGTCTTCGTCTACATCCGCGGCGAGTACTCGGGACCCTACGAGATCCTCGTGAACGCGCTCGAGCAGCTGCGCGGCCGCGACGACATCCTCGGCGGGGTGACGATCGTCGTGCATCGCGGCGCGGGCGCGTACATCTGCGGCGAGGAGACCGCGCTGCTCGAGTCGCTCGAGGGGAAGCGCGGGCAGCCGCGCTCGAAACCGCCGTTCCCCGCAATCTCCGGCCTCTACGCCGCGCCGACCGTCGTCAACAACGTCGAGACGATCGCCACGGTCGCGCCGGTCGTCGAGCTGGGCGGAGCCGAGTACGCGAAGCTCGGCGTGGAGAACTCGCGCGGCACGCGCGTCGTCTCGATCTCCGGCAACGTCGTCAACGGCGGCAACTACGAGATCGAGGCCGGGATGTCGCTGCGCGACATCGTCTACGGGCTCGGCGGCGGCATCGCGGGCGGCCGCCAGCTGAAGGCGGTCGTGCCGGGCGGCTCGTCGACGGTCATCCTGAGAGCCGACGAGATCGACGTCGGCTACGACTTCGACTCGCTGGCGAAGCTCCGCACCGCGATGGGCTCCGCAGGGATCATCGTGCTCGACGACCGCTGCTGCATCGTGCAGCTCGGGATCCGCTTCTCCGAGTTCTACGAGCACGAGTCGTGCGGCAAGTGCACGCCGTGCCGCGAGGGGACGCGCTGGCTGACGGCGATCCTGCGCAAGCTCGAGGACGGGCGCGCGACGCAGGGCGACCTCGACCTGCTGCTCGACGTCTGCGACCGCATCAACGGCAAGTGCCTCTGCCCGCTCGGAGACTCGGACGCGATCGTCGTCGCGAGCTACGTCGCGAAGTTCCGCGACGAGTTCCAGGCGCACATCGACCAGGGCGGCTGCCCGTTCGGCGGACGCTCGAGCCTCGACCACGTGCTCGCGCCGGTCCGCATGCACACGCACACGGCGGTGGCCGAGGTGCCGGCGTGACCGCGACGCAGTCCGGCGCGCCCAAGGCCGCGCCCGCCGACCTCGTCACCGTCACGATCGACGAACGCGCAGTGCAGGTGCCGAAGGGCACGGGCATCGTCGAGGCGGCGGCCGCCGCCGGCGTCGAGATCCCCGTGTTCTGCTACGAGCCGCGGCTCGGTCCTGCGTACGGCGCGTGCCGCATGTGCCTCGTCGAGGTGGAGGGGATGCCGAAGCTGCAGGCCGGCTGCACCCTCACGGCGCAGGACGGGATGGTCGTCCGGACGGCGCGCACGTCCGAGCAGGCCGCGGAGGGCCAGAACGCGACGCTCGAGTTCATCCTCGTCAACCATCCGCTCGACTGCCCGGTGTGCGACAAGGGCGGCGAATGCCCGCTGCAGGACCTGACGTTCCGCTACGGGCCCGGCAACACGCGCATGACGTTCCCGAAGCGGACGTTCGAGAAGCCGATCCCGATCTCGCCGCTGATCGCGCTCGACCGCGAGCGCTGCATCCTCTGCTACCGCTGCACGCGTTTCAGCGAGTCGGTCGCCGAGGACGGGCAGCTCGTCGCGATCAACCGCGGCGCGCAGTCGGTGATCGCGACGTTCGAGGACGAGCCGTACCGCGGCCACTTCACCGGCAACGTGACGGAGCTGTGCCCCGTCGGCGCCTTGACGTCGACGCAGTACCGCTTCCAGGCACGCCCCTGGGAGATCCAGAACGTCCCGACGGTTTGCGGCCTCTGCCCCGTCGGCTGCAACGTCAGCGCGACGACCCGCGAGGGCGAGGTGAAGCGCGTCCAGTCGCGCAACCACCCGCAGGTCGACGAGGGCTGGCTGTGCGACAAGGGCCGGTTCGCGTACGCGCACCTGACGGCGCGCGACCGCGTCACGGCGCCGCTGCAGAAGGCAGGGCCGCGGCGGTTCGAGCAGATCACGTGGGACGCTGCGCTGGACGAGGCGGAGCGGCTGCTGCGGGAGGGCGGCCCCTCGACCGTGACGGCGCTGTCGGGTGCGGAATCGGTCGAGGAGGCGTACGCGCTCGCGAAGCTGATGCGCCGCGGCCTCGGCGCCCACTCCGCGGTGCTGCCCGAGGACGTGCCGGACCACCTCGACGCGTTCCGCGCGCCGCTGTCGGCGCTGCGCGAAGCGAAGACGATCGCCGTCGTCTGCGACGAGCCGGTCGTCGAGCGCGCGCCGATCGTCGACCTGTGGCTGAAGGCGGCGCGCCGGCGTGGCGCGCGAGTCGCCTACGGCGTGCCGTCCGAGCCCGTCGACGCCCTCGTCACCGACCGCCCGGACGCGTACGGCGCGGCGAACGTCTACTACCTGCCGCGGACGCCGAACGGCCGCGGCGTCGCCGACGCGTGGAGCGCGGCCGCGGACGGCGAGCCTGAGGACGTCAGGCCGCGGGTGCTGGTGGTCTCGGGCGACGAGTCGGCGACCGACCCGAACGTGCGCGCGCTCGCCACCGACGCCGACGTCGTGATCGGCATAGGGATGTTCGAGTCGAGCTTCCGCGGTTTCGCCGACCTCGTCCTGCCGGGCACGAGCTACCTCGAGCGCGACGGCACCACCATCAACCTCGAGGGCCGGCTGCAGCGGCAGCGGCGCGCCGTCGCGGCGCCGGTGCCCGACGTGCTGGCGTGGCTCGCGAAGCTCGGCGAGCGCTTCGGCGTCGAGCTGTCCCCGTACACGTCGGTCGTCTTCGACGAGGTGAGCGACCGGTGCTTCGGCGGCATCCGGTTCGCGGAGGTCGGCGAGACGGCGGAGCTGCCGCCACGGGCCGCGCGCGCCGCCGGCGGCGCGCCGCGCGCGGACGGGGCAGGCGCCGGGCCGGCGGAGCGCGGGTTGCGGCTCGTCACGTACAAGCCGCTCTTCTCGGGCGCCGCAGTCGAGCGGACGCCGGAGCTGCAGTTCCAGCGGCCGGCCCCGGAGGTGGAGCTGTCGCGTGACGACGCACGTGCACGCGGGATTCGAAACGGCCAGACGGTCGCGCTCTCGTCGAACGGCACGACCGTCGAGCTGCGCGCGCGCATCGCGCGCGACCTGCAGCCCGGCGTCGTCCGGGTCGCGCGCGAGCACGCGGGCGACCTGCACCCGAGCGTCGAGATCCAGGCGGCGCGGCGGTGAAGGAGGCCTGGTGGATCACCCTGCCGAAGGCGTTCGTGGTGATCAACGTCGTGATGCTGTTCTTCGCGTTCACGACGTGGCTCGAGCGGAAGCTGCTCGGCCGGATGCAGCTGCGGTTCGGGCCGAACCGCGCCGGGCCGAAGGGGCTGCTGGTTCCGATCGCCGACCTGTTGAAGCTGATCCGCAAGGAGGCGTTCGCGCCAATCGCCGCGCGCGAGCCGCTCTACATCGTCGCGCCGATCGTGTCAATGTTCACGGCGCTCGCCGCGTTCAGCGTCCTCCCGTGGGGCGCGGGCTGGACCGTCGCCGGCCACTACATCCGCGGCAGCGTCGTCGACGTCCCGATCTCGCTCATCCTGATCTTCGCGCTCGGGTCGATCGGCATCTACGGGTTCATCGTCGGCGGCTGGGCGTCCGAGTCGAAGTACTCGCTGCTCGGCTCGATGCGGACGTGCGCGCAGCTCGTCTCGTACGAGGTGTCGCTCGCGCTGAGCGTGCTCGGCGTCGTGCTGATGGGGCAGTCGCTCGACCTGGCGCAGATCGTCGACAAGCAGCAGGCGACGCTCTGGTTCTTCATCCCGCAGTGCGTCGGGCTCGCGGTGTTCCTGATCGGCGGCACCGCGGAGACGTCGCGGGCGCCGTTCGACCTCCCGGAGGCGGACACCGAGCTGGTCGCCGGCTACCACACGGAGTACTCGGGCATGAGGTGGGGCCTCTTCCAGGCGGCCGAGTACATCAACATGCTCACGCTCTCCGGCCTCTGCGTGACGCTCTTCTTCGACGGCTACCACTTCCCGTGGGTGCACTCGCTCGACATGCTCGGGCCGCTGTGGTTCGTGCTCAAGCTGTTCGCGCTCGTCTCGGTGTTCATCTGGCTGCGCGCGACGCAGCCGCGCCTGCGCTACGACCAGCTGATGCGCTTCGGCTGGAAGGTGCTGCTGCCGGTCGCGACCGCCAACGCCCTCGTCACCGCGTTCCTCGTCGTCCTCGTCAAGTGAGAGCCGCCCGGTAGACATGGCCGTCGTCCCGAACACGCTGAAGGGCTTCGGCGTCACCTTCAAGCAGATCTTCAAGAAGCCGATCACGCAGCAGTACCCGGAGTACAAGCGGCCGGTGTACCCGCGCTACCGCGGCCGCCACCGGCTGAACCGCCACGAGAACGGCCTCGAGAAGTGCGTCGGCTGCTCGCTCTGCGCGGCGGCCTGCCCGGCGGACTGCATCCGCGTCGTCGCCGCCGAGAACACGCCCGACAACCGCGTCTCCGCCGGCGAGCGCTACGCGCGCATCTACGAGATCAACATGTCGCGCTGCATCTTCTGCGGCTACTGCGAGGTCGCGTGTCCGTTCGACGCGATCACGCTCGGCAACGACTTCGAGATCTCCGAGTACAACCGCGACGACCTGATCTACACGAAGGACATCCTGCTCCGGCCGCCGATCAAGAAGGTGCCCGTCGCCGACCCCGACCTCTACGACACGCCGATCCCGTACTACAAGGAGCACTCGTAGGCGATGGCGAACTTCCTGGTCTGGCTCGTCTGGGTCGTGGCGGCGTTCGCGTGCCTCGCCAGCGGCCTCGCCGTCGTCAGCTTCCGCAACCCGTTCTACTCGGCACTGTCGCTGATCGGCAACCTCGCCTCGCTGGCCGTGCTGTTCTTGCTGCTGGCGGGCGAGTTCGTCGCCGCCGGCCAGGTGCTCGTCTACGGCGGCGCCGTGATGGTGATGTTCCTGTTCGTGATCGCGTACCTCGGCGACCGCAGCGAAGCCTCGCCGTGGTCCGGGGGCCCCTCGTGGCTGGCGGTCGGGTCCGTCCTCGCGGGCGGCGCGATCCTCGCCGAGGTGTGCGTCGTCATCGGCCTCGCGGCGGGGCACACGCTGTCGAGGCCGGCGCACGTCACGCGCTCGTTCGGCTCGCCAGCCTCGATCGGCAAGCTGTTCCTGACCGACCAGCTGCTCGCGTTCGAGGTCACCTCGATTGTGCTGCTCGTCGCCGCGGTCGGCGGCGTCGTCCTCGGAGCACACGCGCGCCGCACCGATCCGCTCGTGCAGGGGGAGAGCGCCGATGCACGGGCCTGACATCCAGTGGTACGTCGCGTTGAGCGCGATCCTGTTCGCGATCGGCGCGCTCGGCGTGATGCTCCGCCGCTCGCCGCTGATCATCCTGCTCTCCGTCGAGATCATGCTGAACAGCGCGAACCTGCTGCTGATCGCGTTCTCGCGCCTGCACGGGAACCAGAACGGTCAGGTCTTCGCGATCTCGGTCATGGCGGTGGCCGCCTCCGAGGTCGTCGTCGGCCTCGGCATGATCGTCGCGCTCGGCCGCCGCAACGTCGAGCTCGACGTCGACAAGCTCAGGACGCTGCGCGGGTAGATGCGGATCGCCGCCTGGATCTGCCTCCTGCTGCCGCTTGCCTCGGCGCTGGCGATCACCTTCGCCGGGACGCGGATCACGCGGCGCGCGTCGGGCTACCTGTCGACGGCGACGACGATGGGCGCGTTCACCGCTGCCGTCGTCGCGTTCGCATCGATGTGGGGCCGCGGCGCCGCGCATCGCGGCTCGGCGACGACCGCCTGGACGTGGCTGTCGGCCGGGCCCTACCACTTCGGGCTCACGCTGCTCGTCGACCAGCTCAGCGTGATGATGATGCTGATCGTCGCCGGCGTCGGCAGTTTGATCATCGCCTACTCGGTCGGCTACATGGACGGCGAGGACGAGGAGCGACGCTTCTTCGCGTACATGTCGCTGTTCGTGTTCTCGATGCTCCTGCTCGTCGAGGGCGGCAACCTGCTGCTGCTGCTCGCCGGGTGGGGCATGGTCGGGCTCTCGAGCTACCTCCTGATCGGCTACTACCAGCAGCGGGCCTCGGCGGTCGCCGCCGCGAAGAAGGCGTTCGTCATGAACGCGTTCGGCGACGCGACGATGGCGCTGAGCCTGTTCCTGCTCATCCAGCACACCGGCCGCCTCGACTACGGCGGCGTGTTCGCGGCGGCGCCCGCACACGGAGCGATCGCGAACCTGATCGCGCTCGGCCTGCTCGGCGGCGCGCTCGCGAAGTCGGCGCAGATCCCGCTGCACACGTGGCTGCCGGACGCGATGGAGGGGCCGACGCCGGTCAGCGCGCTGATCCACGCTGCGACGATGGTGACCGCCGGCGTCTACCTGATCGCGCGCACGCACCCGCTGTTCGAGCACGCCTACGTCGTGCAGGACCTCGCCGCGGGGCTCGGCGCCGCAACGCTCGTGATGGCGGGGCTGATCGCGCTCGTGCAGGTGGACATCAAGCGCGTGATCGCGTACTCGACGATGTCGCAGATCGGCTACATGTTCGTCGCCGTCGGGCTCGGCGCGTATCCGAACGGGATGTTCCACCTGATGACGCACGCCTTCTTCAAGGCGCTGCTCTTCCTCGCCGCCGGGATCGCCATCCACGCCCTCGCCGGGGAGCAGGACATCAGGAAGCTGGCCGGCGTGGGCCGGCTGATGCCGTTCACTCGGCTCGTCTTCCTCGTCGGCTCGCTCGCGCTCGTCGGTATCCCGCCGTTCGCCGGGTTCTTCTCGAAGGACTCGATCCTCGCGGCCGCGCTCGACCGCGGCTGGTACGGCTGGCTGATCTTCGTGGCCGGCGAGCTGGGCGCGTTCCTCACGGGCGTCTATGCGTTCCGGCTGTTCTTCGTGGTGTTCACGGGCGAGCCGAGCGCGTTCGCGCGCGAGCACCACCACGCGCACCACGGCGCGGAGGGGCCGCTCTCGATGCGCTGGACCGTCGCTGTGCTCGCCGCGCTATCGGTGCTCGGCGGGTGGCTCCAGTTCGCGCCGCTGTGGACGCCGGTCACCCACTGGCTCGACCCCGTCGCGCACCCGTTCGCCGAGGCGAAGAGCTGGCAGGAGGCGCTCGCCTCCGCGCTCGCCGTCGGCCTCGGGCTCGCGGGGATGGCGGTCGCGTGGGCCTTCTACGCGCCGCGGGCGCGCGCCCGGGCGCCGCGCGCGCTACCCGTGCTGGAGAAGAAGTTCTACTGGGACGAGGTGTACGACCTCGTCTGGTACCGCACCTCCGACCTTGCGGCGCGGGCGCTGTACGCGGTAGTCGAGCGCCCGATCATCGGCGGCTCGATCGCGGGCGTCACCGGCGGCGTCGACCTCGGCGCGCGCGAGCTCGGCCGCGCCCAGACCGGGCTCGTCCGCTCCTACGCGCTCGCGCTGGCCGGCGGACTGGCCGTCCTCGCAGTCGTCTTCCTGAGCGTGCGCTGATGAACCACTGGCTGACGACGATCCTGATCTTCCTGCCGGTCGCGGGCGCGCTGCTCGTCGCCGTCGCGCCGTTGCCGCGCGCGTACCTGGGGTCGCTGGCGGCACTCGTCTCGCTGGTCGAGGTCGGCTTCTGGATCACGTCGGCGTCGCGGTTCGACTTCGGCTCGCCGGCGCTGCAGCTCGGGCAGAACGGCTCGTGGTTCAGCGACCTGCACGTGCGCTACCACGTCGGCCAGTACGCGTTCTCGGTCTGGCTCGTCGGTGCGACGACGGTGGTGATGGCGGCGTGCGTGATCTACGGGTGGTGGGTCGGCCGCGACCGTGCGCGCGCCTACTTCGCGCTGATGCTGCTCCTCACCGGCGCGATCGTCGGCGTGTTCGCGGCGCAGGACCTGCTGCTCTTCTACGCCTTCTTCGAGGCGATGCTGATCCCGCTCTACGTCCTGATCGGCGTCTGGGGCGGCGCCGGCCGCCTGCGCGGGACGCTGATGTTCGTCATCTACACGGTCGTCGGGTCGCTGCTGATGCTCGCCGCGATCGTCGTCTACGGGCTGCAGCAGGGGACGTTCGACCTGACGAGGACGGGGACGAGCAGCTCGACCTGGCTCTTCCTCGGCTTCGTCGTCGCGTTCGCGATCAAGTCGCCGCTCTTCCCGTTCCACGGCTGGATGCCGGACGCGTATCGCGAGTCGCCGCCCGAGGTGGCGGCGGTGCTGTCCGGGATCGTGTCGAAGGCCGGCCTGTACGGCCTGCTGCGGATCGTGATCCCGAAGTTCCCGTCGGTCGTGCACGACTGGCGCGTCGTGCTGCTCGTGCTCGCCTCGATCTCGCTCGTCTACGGCTCGCTGCTCGCGTTCCGCGCACCCGACTTCCGCGGCGTCGTGCTCTACTCGTCGATGGCGCAGAGCGGGCTGATCACCATCGGGCTCTTCGCGAACAACGACCTCGGCTTCGACGGCGCCGTCCTGCAGATCGTGAACCACGCGCTCGTGTCGACGACGCTGTTCCTGCTCGCAGGAATGGTGGAGCGGCGCACGGCGACCGGCGAGCTCCGGCTGATCGGGGGCCTCGCGCGCGGGCGCCCTGCACTCGCGACGGCGATCATGACGATCGGGATCATCTCGCTGGCCGTGCCGCTGTCGACGACCTTCGCCGGCGAGTTCCTGATCCTCGCGGGCGCCTTCCAGCAGGGCTGGGGGTGGGCCGTCGTCGGCGCGGTCGCGATCGTCCTGGCCGCCATGTACATGCTGCGTGCGATCAGCGGGGTGCTGCACCAGGACGTCGGCCCCGCCGTCTCCGACGCGGCGCTCGACCTGCGCGTCGGCGAGCTCGCCGTCGTCGTGCCGCTGCTGCTCTGCCTCGTCGGGCTGAGCGCGTGGCCGAACCTCGTCTCGCACCGCGCGTTCGGCGGCGGCCGGGCGCTCGTGCCGAGCGGTTTCGTGAGCGGCGGGAGCACGACCTTCACCGTCTCCGGCCCGAGCGCCGGCTGGACGGCGTACGTGCCGCCGGCAGGGTCGAGATGATCCACAAGCCGCACGTCGACTGGCTCGACTTGGCGCCGGCGCTGTCGCTGCTCGCGGCGGCCGGGCTGCTGCTGATGGTCGCCGTGTTCACGCGCGGCGGCGCGCGCAAGTCGATCTCCGCCTTCGCCGCCTTCGCCGGCTTCGTCACGGCGGGCGTCTTCGCGATCGTGCTCGACGACCGCAGCCGGCACGCGAGCGTCGTCATGCGCGACACGCTCTTCCGCGACAAGTGGGCGGCGCTCGCACAGGTGCTGCTCGCGGGCTGCGGCGCGGTCAGCGTGCTCGTCTCGTTCCGCGAACGCTGGCGCGAGGAGCACGTGGCCGAGTACTACGCGCTGCTGACGGCGGCCGGCGCCGGGATGATGTTCTTCGTCCAGGCCGCGTCGCTCCTGACGCTGTTCCTCGGGCTCGAGTGGTTCTCGATCGCGCTGTACGTCCTGTCGGCGATCGACATCGACCTGATCGGCTCGCTCGAGGCGGGGCTCAAGTACCTGATCGTCGGCTCGATCGGCTCCGCCACCCTGCTCTTCGGCTCCGCGCTCGCGTACGGCGACACGGGCCAGCTGAGCTTCGACAGGATCGCCGCGCACGGCCACGGCCACGACGCGATGCTCGTCGTCGGGCTCGCGATGGTGATCGTCGGGCTCGCGTTCAAGAGCTCGGCGGCGCCCTTCCACATGTGGACGCCGGACGCCTACCAGGGCGCGCCGACGCCGGTCACGGGCTTCATGGCGTCGGCGACGAAGATCGCCGCGCTCGTCGTCACGTACCGCGTGCTGGCGGTCGCGTTCCCGCACGACACGAACCTCTGGCGCTACGCGATCGCCGCGATCGCGTGCGCGTCGCTCGCGTGGGGGAACGTCGCGGCGATCGTGCAGCGGAACGTGAAGCGGATCCTCGCCTACTCGTCGGTGTCGCACGCCGGATTCATGCTGATCGCCGTCGCCGCCGCGAACCAGCTCGGGGCGCGGGCGCTGCAGTACTACCTCATCCCGTACGCGGCCATGTCGCTGGGCGCGTTCGCCGTCGTGGCCGCGCGCGAGCGCGAGCTCGGCGTGCCCGTGACGCTTCAGAACCTGGCCGGGCTCGGCTGGGAGCGGCCGTTCTTCGCGTGGTCGATGGCCGCATTCATGTTCGGGTTCCTCGGCTTCCCGTTGACCGGCGGCTTCATCGGCAAGTTCTACGTCTTCAGCGCCGCCTACGACCACGGAATGTGGTGGCTGATCGTCGTCGGCGTGGTCGCCACGATGATCTCCGCCTACTACTACCTCGGGATCGTGCGCGCGATGTTCTTCCGGGATGCGGCGGAGCTGCAGCTCGCGCCCGCCGGCGGCGCGCCTGCGCGCGAGGTGCTGCTGGGCGCTGCCGTCGCCGCGTGCGTGGTCGTCACCGTCGCGTCGTTCTTCGCGGTGCAGCCGCTGATCGACCTCGCGCGCAGCGCCGGCCGCGTCCTGCCGCTGTAGCCGACGTCAGGGCTTCGCGGGCCGGAGCGCGAGCCGTGCGTGCGGCGCCAGCGCGACGAGCGCCTTGAGCGCGAACACCGCGAGGCAGGCGGCGAGCGATGACGCGGCGAGCGGCGGGAGCGGGTGGGTTCGCGCGGCGGTCGACCGTGACGCGCACGAGAGGACGACGAGCGCGAGCGCGAGGGCCCAGAGTACCGCCTGCAGGCCGCGCAGCGGCACGTCGCGGGAGGCGAGCCAGCGGTCGAACGCGGCCAGCGCGGCGACGGCGGTGAACGGCACCGCCGCGAGCAGCGCGTCGAAGGCGGCGTGGTGCGCCCCGCGGCCGTCGGCGACCGCCGCCACGGCCACCAGAACCACCGGGAGCACGCGGGCTCTCACGCCCACCTAGCTTCGCTCCCGGCCCGGACGGTCCTTCTATGCTCACGCCGTCCTCGCACGAAAGGAGCTTCATGGCCTCGCTCACCTGGCTCGGTCACGCGTCGTTCCGGCTCGACTCGTCGGACGGCCGGCGCATCTACGTCGACCCCTTCCTGAGCGGCCCGACGTTCCCGGAGTCCGAGAAGAACATCGAGCGCGCCGACGCGATCGCGGTCACGCACGGCCACGGCGACCACGCGGGCGATGTTCCCGGCCTCGCGCAGAAACTCGGCTGCCCGGTGCTCGCGATCGTCGAGCTCGCGGGTTGGTTCGAGAAGAACGGCGTGCCGGGCGACAACCTGATCGCCTTCAACAAGGGTGGGACGGTCGAGGCGGGCGGCTTCAAGGTGACGATGACGAATGCGTTCCACTCGGGCGGCGCGCCCGACGACACCTCGTACGCGGGTGAGCCCGCCGGCTACGTCGTCGAGGCGGACGGCAGGCGCGTGTACTTCGCCGGCGACACCTGCGTCTTCGGGGACATGCAGCTCATCGCCCGCCTCTACGAGCCTGACGTCGCCGTCCTGCCGATCGGCGACCACTTCACGATGGGGCCGAAGGAGGCCGCGCTCGCGCTCGAGCTGCTCGGGAACCCGCGCTGCGTGCCGTGCCATTGGGGGACGTTCCCGCTCTTCACGGGCACGCCGGAGCAGCTCGCAGAGCTGACGAGCGCTCGGGTCGAGCGGATCGAGCCCGGCGAGACCGTCGAGCTGTGACGGGCGCTCTCGGACGACGCCGGTGAGCCGATGAGGGAGCGGTGGTTCGGGGCGACTGGCCGGCGCGTGCCGGAGATCGCGCTCGAGGGCGAGCTCGACCTCGACGACGCGCTCGTGCTGGACACGCCCGACGACGGGGCGCTGCGGGCGGCGCACGCCCGCGGCCGGCCCGTGGCGGTGCGCGCGGCGAGCGCCGACGAGGTGAAGGCGGCGCTCGCGCGGCCGGAGGTGGCGACGGCGCTCGTCCGGGACCCGAAGCTGCTCGAGCTCGACCTGACGGAGCTCACCTATGGCTAGGACCGTCGCGACGTACTCGATCGCCGCGTGCGACCTCCGCGCGCGACAATGGGGCGTCGCCACGCAGTCGAAGTTCCTCGCCGTCGGCGCCGTCGTCCCGTGGGCGGAGCCGCACGTGGGCGCGATCGCGACCCAGGCCTACGCGAACCCGCGCTACGGCCCGGACGGGCTCGCGCTGCTGCGCGACGGCGTGTCGGCGCAGGAGGTGGTCGAACGCCTGACCGCCGCCGACGACGGCCGCGACCACCGCCAGCTCGGCGTCGTCGACGCACGCGGCGGCAGCGCAACCTTCACCGGCTCGAGGTGCATGGCGTGGGCAGGCGGCGTCGCAGGCCCGTGCTTCGCCGCGCAGGGAAACATCCTGGTCGGCGAGGCGACGGTCGCGGCGCTGGCCGAGACGTTCGCCTCGACGGACGGGCGCCCGCTCGCGGAGCGGCTGCTCGAGTGCCTGGCGGCGGCGCAGGCGGCGGGCGGCGACCGCCGCGGGCAGCAGTCGGCCGCGCTGCTCGTCGTCGAGCGCGACGGCGGCTACGCCGGGCTGAGCGACGTCCTCGCCGACTTGCGCGTCGACGACCACCCGCAGCCGGTCGAGGAGCTCGCGCGCCTCTACCGCATCCACGATCTGCTGTTCGGACGGACGCCGCGCGACGAGTGGGTCGACGTCGACGAGGCGCTGCGCGAGGAGCTCGCGTCGCGCCTCACCAGGCTCGGCTACGGCGGCGACCTCGGAGAGGCGTTCGGCGAGTGGGCGGGGACGGAGAACCTCGAGGAGCGGGTCGACGGGCTCGAGCGGATCGACCCGGTCGTGCTCGCGGAGCTGCGCGCGCGCGAGACCGAAGCATGAGCGGCTACGAGATCCTCTCGCTCGACGAGCTCGGCCCGTACGCGAGCGAGAACCACGGCGACGCGCTGCTGATCCCGATCCGGTCGCGACTCGGCTTGCGCGCCTTCGGCGCGAACGCCTGGACGGCGGAGCCGGGGAAGACGATCGTCCCCCCGCATGAGGAGGACAGCGGCAACGAGGAGCTGTACGTGGTCGTGCGCGGCCGTGCGAGCTTCACCGTCGGCGACGAGCCGCTCGACGCGCCCGCCGGGACGCTCGTCCACGTCCCGCCCGGCGTGCATCGCACGGCGGTCGCCGAGGAGCCGCGGACGATCGTGCTCGCGGTCGGCGGGACGCCGGGGCAGCCGTTCGCCGCGCACGGCTGGGACGACGTCGTCGTCGCGTTCGCCGAGGCGCGCGCCGGGCGCGTCGAGCAGGGCCGTGCGGTCATGCGGGCTCTCGCGGAGCGGAGCCCGGAGGACGCGTGGGAGGCCCCGTACAACCTGGCGTGCTTCGAGGCGCGCTTCGGCGACCCGGAGCTCGCCTGGGATCACCTGCGCAGGGCGTTCGCGAGAGCGACCGAGGAGCTGCGCGAGTTCGCGCGCAACGACTCCGACCTGGCGTCGCTGCACGACGACCCGCGCTGGCAGGAGCTCGTCGGGTGAACCACGCGCAGCTCGACGAGCTCGAGCGCGTCGAGATGGACGACGGCTTCGTCTGGCGGCCGGTGCGCCGCCGCTTCGACATCCGCGGCTTCGGCGTCAACGCCTACACGACCCGCGCCGCCGGCGAGCAGGTGGTCGAGTCGCACACCGAAGAGCAGCTCGGGCACGAGGAGCTGTACGTGGTGCTGCGCGGACGCGCGCGCTTCACGATCGGCGCGGACGAGCGCGAGCTCGGACCGGGCGAGCTCGTCTTCGTGCGCGACCCGCAGCTGCGCCGCGGCGCCGTCGCGCTGACGGACGACGCGGCGGTGCTCGCCGTCGGCGGCAAGCCGGGCGAGCCGTACGAGGTGTCGGCGTGGGAGGCGATGTTCGCCGCGGTGCCGGCCGCGCGCGCGGAGCGCTGGGACGAGGCGATCCGCATCCACGAGGAGGCGCTCGCCGAACGCCCCGACCACCCCGCGCTGCTCTACAACCTCGCGTGCATGGAGGCACGTGGCGGCCGCCACCTGGACGCGCTCCTGCACCTGAAGCGGGCGATCGAGCTCGACCCGAAGTGGGCCGACCGCGCCCGGCGCGACTCCGACTTCGCGGCGATCCGGGACGAGCCGGGCTTTCCCGGCTAGCGTCGGAAGCGGTCGCCGGGCAACCGCTTCCCGGCGGCGAGCGCGCGGAGCGCGGGCACGGGATCGCGCTCCGGCCGCGCCGCGAGCAGCACGGCGCCGAACTCGCCCTCCGGCAGAAGCGCGTCGACGAGCAGCTGGAGCCCCACCGCGAGCGCGAACGCCTTGTGCGCGTGCTGCCCGCCGAAGGGCACGAGCTCCTCGGGGCGCGCGCGGCCGGCGAGCACGTCGCCGTGCGTGACGGCCCCCATCGAGACGTCGGCGACGACGGGCGCGCCGTCGCTCGACGGGACGGCGATCGCGAGCGGGTTCGTGCCCGTGAGCGGCGGCCCCCCGTCCGGGTGCGGCAGCCGTCGCGGCGACGTCGCGGTCAGCAGCCCCACCAGCCCCGCGTCGGCGACCTGATTCACCCAGTAGCCGAGCGAGCCGGTCGGGAAGGTGTTGGCGCAGACGACGAGCTGCGCGCGGTCCGGCGGCCGCTCCGCCTGCGCCGCGACCGCCTCCGCCAGCGTCAGGTAGCCGAGCGCGTCGCGCCCGTCCCAGCGCTGGAAGCCCGGCTCGTCGACGACGAGGCGCGGACGGCCGCGCGGCAGCGTCTCCCAGGTCTCGAGCCACGCGATCCGCGAGACGCCGTGCCCCGTCTGCCCGCGCCGCTCCGCGTCGAGGAAGTGCGCCGCGAGCACGCGCGCGTCCCGCGCGTCGAGACCGAGCGCCTGCAGGCGCCCGCGCGCCTCCTCAGGCCGCACGCGCGGAGAACTGCAGCGTCGGCCAGCCGCGCTCGCGCGCGATGCGCCGCAACTTGCGGTCGGGGTTGACGGCGACGGGGTGCCCGACCGCCTCCAGGAACGGGACGTCGCTGTAGGAGTCCGAGTACGCGGTCGAGCTCCCGAGGTCGATCTGCTCCGTCTCGGCGAGCTCGCGGAGCGCGGCGGCCTTGCCTGCTCCGTGCGCGGCGCGCAGCGAGCGGCCGGTGTAGACGCCGTCGACGATCTCGCAGGTCGAGCCGATCGCGCCGTCGAAGCCGAGGTCGCGGGCGATGTGCTCGACGATCTCCTGCAGCGTCGCCGACACGACGTACACCTTCTCGCCGCGTGCACGGTGCTGCTCGACGAGCCGCAGCGGCTCCGCGTAGACGAGCGGCCGCAGAACCGTCTCCATCGCCTCGCCGACCAGCTCCTGCATCTCGGCGACCGTGAACCCGTTCAGGATCCGCATCCCGTCCTCTGCGGCGGTGCGGATCGTCTCGGCGCTCGCCCCGCGCGCGACGAAGAGGATCTGCCAGAACACCGACTTCACCACGTCGGTGCGCGTGATGAGGCCGCGCGCGCGGAAGTGCGGCGCGAGCGCGAGCACCGACGAGCGGCGGATGAGCGTGCGGTCGAGGTCGAAGAACGCGCCGACGTCCACGCGTCAGGAAACGAGCGGCAACGTGCGCGTGAACCCGCCGACGCGGCGCTCGTCGAGCGTCCGGGCGACCTCGACGATCGCGCGGGCCGGTGCCGCGTCGGGATCCGCCACGACGAGCGGGACGCCCGCGTCGGCGGCTGCGCGCAGCGAGGCGTCGAGCGGGACGCGGCCGAGCAGCGGCACGCCGAGCTCGTCCGCGAGGCGGTCGCCGCCGCCGCTGCCGAACACCTCCGACGTCATGTTCTCGACGACGCCGGCGAGCCGCAGCCCCGTCTTCTGCGCCATCGTCGCTGCGCGCGAGGCGACCTCCTGCGCAAGCGGCTGCGGCGTCGTGACGACGAGCGTCTCCGCGCGCGGCAGCAGCTGGCCGAGCGAGATCGAGACGTCCCCGGTGCCGGGGGGCATGTCGACGACGAGAACGTCGAGCGCGCCCCAGTGCACGTCCTGCAGGAACTGCTCGAACGCGCGGTGCAGCATCGGGCCGCGCCACATCACCGGCTGGTTGTCGTCGAGGAAGAACCCGATCGACATCAGCTTCAGGTCGTGCGCGACCGGCGGCACGATCATCCTGTCGACGACGACCGGCTTCTGCCGGATCCCGAGCATGTGCGGGATCGAGTGGCCGTAGATGTCCGCGTCGAGGATGCCGACCTCGTGGCCGAGCGCGGCGAGCGCCGACGCGAGGTTGACGGTCAGCGTCGACTTCCCGACGCCGCCCTTGCCCGACGCGACCGCCACGACACGCGTCGCCGGCGGCAGCTGGATGCCGCGCGGCTCGACGCCGCCGCGCAGGCGCGTCGTCAGGGCGCTGCGCTCGTCGGGCGTCATCACGTCGAAGTGGAGCGTGACCCCGCGCACCTCCGGCAGCGTGCCGACGTGCTCCGCCACCTGATCCTCGAAGCTCGAGCGCAGCGGGCAGCCGGCGACGGTGAGCGCGATCGTGACGGCGACGTCGGGACCGTCGATCACCACGTCGCGCACCATGTCGAGCTCCGTCACGGGGCGGCGAAGCTCCGGGTCGATCACCCGGGCGAGCGCGTCGAGCACCTGTTCCTTCGTCGGCATCGTCGTGAGGGTATCGGCCGCCTACTGCGCGAGGGCCGCGTTCTCGAACGCCAGCAGATCCGCGTCGACCTGCGCCGGCTGGCCGAGGCGCTCCTTCAGGTAGAGCGCGTTCTCGATCGCGTAGCCCTCCCAGTCGTTGTTGAAGTACGCGAACACGTCGACTTCCTCCGCCCAGGGGGCGAGCCGCTCCGCCCACGCGTCGAGCTCGCGGTGCGAGTAGTTGCCGTTCGCGCCGCGGGTGCCGCCGTGGAAGCGCACGAACGTGAAGTCGGCGGTCAGCTCGTGCGTCTGGAACGCGTTTACCTGCGGACGGTCGCCGACCACGAGCGCGACGCCGTGCTCGCGCAGCAGCGTGTACGTCTCCTCGCGGAACCACGACGGGTGCCGGAACTCGAAGGCATGGCGATGACCGTCGTGCGTCTGCTCGAGCGCCCCCGCAAGACGCTCGGGGTCGTAGGTGAAGGTCGGCGGGAGCTGCCAGAGGAGCGGGCCCATCTTCGGCGAGCGCAGGAGCGGCCGGATGCGGTCGTAGAGGAGCGGCAGGTGCCTGTCGGCGTCGAGCAGCCGCTTGACGTGCGTGACGTAGCGGCTCACCTTCACCGCGAAGGTGAAGGGGGGCGGGGACTCCTGCACCCAGCGCGCGACGACCGGCTCCTTCGGCAGCCGGTAGAAGGTCATGTTCACCTCGACGGTGTCGAAGTGCTGGGCATACCAGCGCAGCCAGTTGCGCGGCGCGCAGCGCGGCGGGTAGAACACGCCGCTCCGCCAGTGGGCGTAGTTCCAGCCGGAGCAGCCGATCCTCAGCTCGTGAGCGCCTGGGCCAGCCGACGGCACAGCTGCTCATTCCCGGCGGCCGCCACGCGCGAACGTCCCGCGAGGTCGAGCGGGGCCCGGCCGAACGGCGGCGCGTCCGGCAGCTCGATCGCGAGGCCGCGCTCGCGCACGAGCAGTTGCGCCGCGGCGATGTCGACGGAGCGCGCCGGCTTCAGCGACACGACGCCGTCGACACGCCCCGCCGCGAGGTGGCAGAGGGTGATGGCGAGCGAGCCCATCACACGCAGGCGGTGGGCGACGCCGTCGAACTTGCGCGCGTTCTCCGACACGTACGCGGTCGTGGTCGCCTCGAACGACAGGATCTCGAGCGTGTCCTTCGGCCGCTGGTCGAGCGGCACGCCGTTCAGCCGTGCACCCGTGCCGCGCACCGCGGTCCACTCCTCGGCGGTGCCGAAGTCGTACACGTAGCCGAAGAAGACGTCGTCCATCGTGCCGCCGTCCGCGACGGCGATCGAGATCGAGAAGAACGGGATGCTGCGCTTCGCGTTGAGCGAGCCGTCGATCGGGTCGACCACGACCGTCCAGCGCCCGCCGCCGGCGACGCCGGCCTCCTCGCTGACGACGCGCATCTCGTCGTCGCGGAAGTGCCGGAGGATCGCCCGCTCGGCGGCGGCGTCGACGGCCGTCGTGTCGTCTCCTCCCTCGCCGGCGCCGACGACCGGCTCGCGCTCGGCGCGGGTCGGCAGGTCGACGAGCACGCGCGAGACGTCGTCGCGCGCCGCGCGGCAGAGCTCGAGCCAGTCGGGCGTCAGCGCGCCTGCTCCGGCGCCAGCGGGAACAGCAGGAGGCCGGAGGTGAGCTTCGGGTAGAAGAACGTCGACTTCTGCGGCATCGTCTCGCCGGCGTGCGCGAAGCGCGCCACCTGCTCGACCGTGACCGGCTGCAGCAGGAACGCCGCCTGCGCCTCGCCGCGGTCGACCGTCGCGATCGCCTCCTCGGCGTAGGCGGTGTACGTGACGCCCTCCGGCCGGAACGACTCGACGACGCGCGGGCCGAAGTCGTCCTCGCTGCGCACGCGCACGAACTGGCCGTTGCCCTTGTAGAGCGTCACGCCGCCGTCAGGTGAGTCGACCGGCTCGCCGGGCACGTGGCCGACGCGCTGCACGACCCGGTGCGTCGGGAAGATCTCCAGACCGGGCGCACGCGCCGAGACCAGGATCGCGAACGTGTGCGTGGCGCTCGGATCCTCGGCGCGGAAGGCGACGGCGGTCTCGTAGCGGTGGTGGCCGTCCGCAACCAGGAGCGGCGTCCCGATCTCGACCTCGCCGCCGGGCACCGCCCACACGCGCGTGCGGACGCCGCCCTCGGTGACGTCGAGGTCGGGCTCGCCGGCGGGCCGCGTCAGCTTCGGCTCCTCGTCGTAGAGCAGGAAGATCGGCTCGAGCTGCGTCCGCGTCGCGCGCAGCAGCCGCAGGCGGCCTACCTTCGGCCCCGCATGCGTGCGCTCGTGCGGCAGCACGTCGCCGCGCTCGTACGGCACCGCCTCGACGGCCGCGGCGAAGCCTTCGCGCGTGCGGGCCACGCCGTCGGGGCCGGTGTAGTCCTGCGCGACCCACCAGTACGAGGGCGGCGCCTCGACGAGTGCGCGCTGCGCGCGCCACGCGGCCAGGTCGCGCGCCGCTTGCTCCTCGGAGTCCGGCAGCGTCAGGTGGACGACGTTGTACGGGCTCCGCGCGAGGTAGTCGCGCCGCGCCTCGTCGGAGATGACGTCGTAGGGCGGCGCGACGAGCCTGTCGAGCGGCCCGGCCACCGCGGGGTCGTAGCGCAGGGCCGCGAACGGACGGACGGTCGGCATCGGTGCAGACTAGTCGTCGTGATCCGGACGCTGGAGGCGGCCGCCGCCTGGGTGGACGAGGTCGGCCTCGCGCTGCTCTTCCCGAAGGCGGACGCGGTGCTGCCGTCGCTGTGGGAGCAGGTGAACGGCAGCGCCGACGAGAACTGGGCGGTTCGCGACGCCGACGGCTCGTTCGTCCGCTGGAGCGACGCGATGAGCTTCCTCTGGCGGGCGAAGGACGAGCTCCCCGCGCGCGGGCTGGTCTGCGTCGGCAAGCACGTCGCCCGGGTGGCGACGTGCGTGTCGCCGGCGCTGCTGCCGGTGCTCGTCGCGGCGAACGCCGCCGAGCCGGAGGGCGACGAGCAGCGTGTCGTGACGGCGGTCGCCGAGGCCGGCCCGCTGACGGGGCCGCAGGTACGCGAGGCGACTGGCCTGACGAAGAAGGAGACCGACCGCGCCGTCGCGGCCCTCCACCGAAAGCTCGTCCTGACGAACGCGGAGCTGGTCGAGGGCGACGCGGGCTGGGGCGCGATCGCGCACGACCTCCTCGAGCGGAAGTGGCGTCTCGCCGCGCTGCCGGCGCGAGCGCATGCGCGCCACGCGCTCGCACGACACGTGCTCGAGCTCGCGGGGGAGCTGACCGCAGCTGACCTCGCCGGCCTCTTCGGCTGGCGACGCCGCGAGGCGGCGGAGCTCCTGGAGGAGGTCGGTCGCGGACGCGACGAGACGGGCTTCCGCATCTGGACGCCGCAATAGACTGGCGTCGTGACGATCGCGGAGCTCGCAGAGGACCGGGTCGTCGAGGGGATCTACGCCGTTCGAACGAAGCGCAAGCTGCGCACAAAGTCGGGCGCGCCGTACCTCGCGATCGAGCTCGTCGACCCGACGGGGCGCATCGAGGCGCGCGTCTGGAACGACGTCGAGCTGCTCGACGGCCGCTTCGGCGAGGGCGACGCGGTGCGCGTCCTGGGCCGGGTGGAGCGGTTCCGCGACCGGCTGCAGCTCGACGTCCGCGCGCTCGAGGCCGCAGGGGTCGACCCGGCGTCGCTGACGCCGGCGAGTCGGCGCGACCCCGACGAGCTCGCAGGCTTCCTCGACTTCCTGGTCGGCGAGCTGACGCATCCGGGGCTGGCCGCAACCGTGCGCGCGGTGCTGTCCGACCGCGCGCTCGGCGACTATCCGGCGACGCAGGACGACCACCATTCGTACGCCGGCGGCCTGCTCGAGCACACCGTCGGCGTCGCGACCCTCTGCCGCGAGACCGCGCAGCTCCACCCGCGACTGCGCGGCGAGCTGCTCCTCGCGGCGGCGCTGCTCCACGACGTCGGGCGGACGCTCGAGCTCGGCCGCGGGCCGGCGTTCGCGCCGACCGAGGAGGGGCGGCTGCTCGGCCACGTCCACCTCGGCCTGCGCCTCGTTGAGTCGCGAGCCGAGGGCCTGTCGCCGCCGCAGCTCGCGGAGCTCCTGCACTGCGTCGCGTCGCATCACGACGGCCGCGCCGCACGCACCGCCGAGGCGGCCGTGCTCTACCACGCGAACCAACTCGACGCGGCAGCCGCCACTCGCCGGATCGATTGACGACGCTCGCGCTGGCGCTCGGCGCGAGCCTCGCGTGGGGCGTCGCGGACTTCGTCGGCCCGTACGTCGGCCGCACGCTGGGGATGCTGCGCGTGCTGTTCTGGGCGCAGCTCGGCGGCGTGGCCGCGATCGCCGTTGCCGTCGCGGTGCGCGACCGCGGCCCGGCCGGGCCGGCGGTGCTGTTCGCGTGCGTCGCCTCGCTCGCCGGCATGCTCGGCCTCTTCGCGTACTACCGCGGGATGCGCGACGGCGCCATGAGCGTGGTCGCGCCCGTCGCCGGCGTCTCCGCGGTCATCCCGGTGATCTACGGGATCACGAACGGCGACCGGCCGTCAGCCGTGCAGGTGGCGGGCGTCGCATGCGCGCTCGTGGGCGTCGGCCTCGCGTCGGTGGAGCATCACGAGGGGACGCGGCGGATCGCGACCGGCGTCGGGCTCGCGCTTCTGGCGGCGCTCGGGTTCGGCGTCTACTTCCCGTTCATGCACGCGGCCGGCAAGGTCGACTTCTGGTGGGCCGGGCTCGTCTTCCGGGCGACGGCACTCCTGCTCGTCGCGGCCGTGGTGGCCGGCACGCGCGCTCCGATGCGCCTCGCGCCCCGCTGGGCGGCGGTCGCCGCGCTCGTCGGCATCGGCGACACGCTCGGGAACGTGCTCTTCGCCGCCGCGTCCGGCCACGGGCTCGTGAGCCTGACGTCGGTACTCGCCTCGCTCTATCCGATCGTGACGGTCGTGCTCGCCGCGGCCGTCGTCGGCGAGCGCGTGGCGGCGCTGCAACGCGTCGGCATCGTCTTGACGCTCGCAGGCGTCGTCCTCATCGGCGCCTGAACGCGGACGCCCTAGACATTGAAGCGGATGTTGAGGACGTCGCCGTCGCGGACGACGTACGTCTTGCCCTCGAGCCGCTGCTTCCCCTGCTTCGCGACCTCGGCGTGCGAGCCGAGCTCGACCAGGTCGCGCCAGTCGACGACCTCGCAGCGGATGAAGCCGCGCGCGATGTCCGAGTGAATCGCCTCCGCCGCGTCGAGCGCGGTCGCGCCGTCGCGCAACGTCCACGCGCGCGTCTCCTTCTGGCCGGCCGTGAAGAACGTGATCAGCCGCAACGCGTCGCGCAACCGCGCAGTCACGTCGTCAAGGGCGGACGCGCCGCCGTCGCGAAACGCGGCGGCCTCCTCGTCCGGCAGCTCGGCGAGCTCCGCCTCGAGCGCCAGGTCGACGCCGCGCGGACCGTTCTCGATCGCGATCAGCGGCTTCGTCGTGAGCGGTTCGAGTTCCGGCGGCAGCGCATCCGCGAAGTCGGCGAGCGCCCCGCCGGCGTCGACGTGAGCCAGCACCTTCCGCAGCTGCTCGACCTCCGCGCGCAGCTTCGGATCGCCCGACTTCGCCTGCTTCTCGACACGCTCGAGCCGCCGCTCGACGTGGTCGCGGTCGGCGACGAGCAGCTCGAGCCGGAACCCCTCGAGATCGCCTGTTGGGTCGGCGCTGTCGCCGAAGCCGCGCAGCACGACGAGCAAGGCGTCGACCTGGCGCAGGTTGCCGAGCAGCGCCGCGCCGGAGCCCGGCACGTCCTGGACGCGGATCGTCGCCGGCGTCACCTTCCGCGCGCGCACGACGTCCGCGAGAGCGGCCAGCCGGTCGTCGCGGATCGGCGCGACGCCCACGTTCGTCTTCCCGTACTCGCCGGCGCCCGCCTTCGTCAGTGCGGTGAACAGCGACGTCTTCCCGCTGCCGGGCGGGCCGACGATGCCGACCTCGAGAGCCACGCGGCCGAGCGTACCGCCGCTAGCTCGGCTGCTCGCGCCGCTCGAGCTGCTTCTGCAACGAGACGAGCGCGCGGTGCTGCAGCGACTTGATCGCGCCCTCGGTCTTCCCGAGGATCGTCGCCGCCTCGGCATTCGAGAAGTTGAAGACGAACTTCAGCGTCAGCACCTGCTGCTGCTCGGGAGACAGATCCTCGATCAGCTCGAGCATCGACTTCCGCCCGATCGACTCGAGCGCGCCCGTCTCCGCAGACGTTGCCTCGTCGGCCTCGGGCTCGGGCACCTCCTCCTCCGGCTGCCACCGCTTCGTCGCCCGGAAGTGGTCCATCGCCAGGTTATGCGCGATCCGGAACAGCCACGCCGAGAACGGGGCCGACTGCCAGCGGAACCGGCCGATCGACTCGAGCATCTTCAAGAACGTCTGCGTCGTCAGATCCTCGGCGTCGTGACGGTTGCCGACGCTCACGTGCAGATAGCTGTAGATCCGGTCGAAATGGATCAGGTAGAGCTCCTCGAGCGCCTCGCGGTCGCCCTCCTGCGCCCGCCCCACGAGCGCGCGGACGCGCCGGGTCTCGCTCTCCTTCCTCGCCGTCGCCGTGTCGCTCATCGACCCCGACTCCTCGTGCCCCCGCCCCGCGGGGGCCTAACCCCGGCTACGCGACCGCCCCGAACCCGACGCGGCTCTCGCGCGCCGATCGCCGCACGTACACGATCCGGCGCAGCGCGACGGTGTAGCGGCCGTCGTCGCTCTCGAACGAGAACGAGCTGTCGTGGTCGCCCGCAAGCGCGCGGTCGAGGTCCTCGGCCGTCTGCAGAGGCACGAGGACGGACAGCACCTGCTGGCCGTCGAAGGCGATCTCGAGCCGGACACGGTCCGTCATGCCGCCACGAACTCTGCCAGAACGCCGCCGGTCGCCTCCGGGTGGACGAACGCCACCTGCAGCCCGAAGAGGCCGAGGCGCGGCTGCTCGTCGATCAGCTGGACGCCCTCGCCGCGCAGCCGCTCCAGCTCGGCCGCGACGTCGTCGACGGCGAACGCCACGTGATGCATGCCGGGACCCCGCTTCGCGAGGAAACGGCCGACCGGCGTCTCCTCGGTGAGCGGCCGCAGCAGCTCGACCCGCGACGGGCCGACGTGCAGCGACGCCGCCTCCACGCCTTGGTCTTCGACATGCGCCCGATGCTCGACGGTCGCGCCGAAGAGCAGCGCGTATCGCGCAATCGACTCGTCGAGGTCCGCGACGGCGACGCCGAGGTGGTGGACGCCGCGGGCCGCCATGCGGGCGATGCTACGTCAGGCGGGGTCGGCGCCGAGCGCGCGGACGAGCCCGACGGTGTCCTTCGAGCGCGTCTCCGGTTCGACGCCCTCGAACAGCTCGACCAGCTCCTCGCGCGTCAGCGTCTCCTTGTCGAGCAGCGCGCCCGCCACACGGTCGAGCGCCGCGCGGTGCTTCGCGAGCAGCCGCGAGGCCTCCGCGTACGCCTGGTCGGTCAGCCGTGCCTGCTCGGTGTCGCGCAGGCGCTTCGTCTCCTCGGACAGCGCGTAGTTGTCGGCGCGCATCGTGCGCGACGTGACGGAGTCGCCCATCCCCCACTCGAACACCATCGCACGCGCGATCTGCGTCACCTTCTCGAGATCGTTCGCCGCCCCGTTCGTCACGCGCCCGAAGACCAGCTCTTCCGCCGCGCGGCCGGCGAGCGCCATCACCATCCAGTCGAGCAGCTCCTCCTTCGTCTCGAGGTAGCGCTCCTCCTCGGGGAGGTGGAGGACGTAGCCGAGCGCCGTTCCGCGGGCGACGATCGTCGCCTTCTGCGGCTCGTTGCCGACGAGATGCGAGACGAGCGCGTGACCCGCCTCGTGGTAGGCCAGGATGCGCTTCTCCTTGTCGGTGACGACGCGGCGCTGCTGCAGCCCGGCGACGACGCGCTCGAGGGCGTACTCGAAGTCGTCCATCGTCAGGTGCGCGCGCCCGTTGCGACCGGCGGCGATCGCCGCCTCGTTGCAGATGTTGGCGAGGTCGGCGCCGGTCAGCCCCGACGTCTGCCGCGCGACGGAGTCGAGATCGACGTCGTCGGCGAGCGGCTTCCCGCGGGTGTGCACGGAGAGGATCGCGCGCCGACCCTTCAGGTCGGGCGGCTGGATGAGGATCTGGCGGTCGAAGCGGCCGGGTCGAAGCAGCGCCGGGTCGAGGTCCTGGAGGCGGTTCGACGCTCCCATCACGACGACCTGGTCGCGCGGGCCGAAGCCGTCGAGCTCGACGAGCAGCTGGTTCAGGGTCTGGTCCTGCTCGCGGTTGAACGAGTGGCCGCTCCGCGCCTGCCCCACCGCGTCGAGCTCGTCGATGAAGACGATCGACGGCGCGTTCCGGCGCGCCTCCTCGAAGAGCTTGCGGATCCGCGCCGCGCCGAGGCCGGCGAACATCTCGACGAACGCGGACGCGCTCTGCGCGTAGAAGCGCGCGCCCGACTCGTTCGCGACCGCCTTGGCGGCGAGGGTCTTGCCGGTCCCCGGCGGCCCATGGAAGAGGATGCCCTTCGGGACGCGGGCGCCGAGCGACTCGAACTTCGCCGGGTCGCGCAGGAAGTCGACGATCTCCTGCAGCTCCTCCTTCGCCTCGTCGAGGCCGGCGACGTCGTCCCAGGTGACCGACGACGCCGAGCCGGGCGTGATCTCCATCGGCTTCACGCGCGGCATGAGCTTGACCGTCTTCCAGAGCAGCCAGACGACGACGCACATGAGCAGGAAGAAGAGGACGGGCAGCCACGTGGTGGCGAAGGACGACACCCAGGCGGCGACGTCGAGGTGATGGTGCGCCGCCGGCGGATTGATCGTCGTCACCTTGATGATCGCGGGCTTCCCCGAGGAGGTCAGCCCGTGCGGAGCCGCGGCGCCCATCCCCGCTCGTATCGGCAGGACGAGAGGCCGACTAAAGCGAGGCGACGATCTCCTCGACGGACGCGAACCGGACGCCGCTCTCGCGCCACGCGGCGGTGCAGGTCGCGGTGCGCTGCTCGTCGAGGCCGCGCGAAGCGTCCTCGACGAAGGTCACCGCGCGGCCGCGCGCGAGCAGCCCACGCACCGCCGCGTCGTCGCAGACGTCGGTCGCGACGCCGAAGAGGAGCACCTCGTCCGGGTGGAGCAGCGCGAGCAGCCGCTCAGCGTTCGGGTTCGTGAAGACGTCGAAGTGCTTCTTGAGCAGCAGGAACTCGCGCCCGCGCAGCCACAGTTCCGGCACCTCGGTGAGCGCGAGCGGAACGGGGTCGCCCTGCTGCGTCTCCGGGATCTTCTCCGCCCCGCGCGTCCCGCGCAGGCAGTGCGGCGGATACGTCGTCGAGAAGTCCGGCTGCTCGGAGATCTCCGGATCGGTCAGCTCGTGGTCGTCGGCGGACGCGACGTGCGGGATGCCGGCGGCGCGGGCGGCTTCGACCAGCCGCGCCATCGCCGGCACGGCCTCCTCGGCACCCGGCACCGCGAGCTTGCCGCGGGCGCAGACGAAGTCGACCTGCGTGTCGACGTCCCACAGAACCCGCCCGGGCATGGCGCGAGCGTACCGGCGCGTAGGCGAAGCCGCGGGGTCAGACCCCTATGCACCGCTGGCCGCGCTACTCGACGAGCTCGAGGCGGTCGCTCGGGCGCAGGCGGCGGCCGACCTTCGCCGCGGGGCGGCCGTCGGCGACCACGATGTCGCCCGTGAAGTCGTTCGAGCCGCGGATGAGCGACGACCCGACGCCGTACGCGTCGACGGGCACGCCGCTCGACTCGAACTCGCGGATCTTGTCGACGGTGAACCCGCCGGAGACGACGATCTTCACGCGCCCGAAGCCGTTCGCGTCGAGGGAGTCCCGCACCTTCTGGACGAGGCGCGGGTTGACGCCCGTCGGGCGGAAGTCGCCGAGCTCCTCCCACAGCGAGCGGTCGACGAGCGACTCGGACGTGTCGAGCCGCACGCCCCACAGGCGGTCGCCGAGCGCGTGCGCGACCTCGAGCGCGGTGCGCACGGAGTCGTTCTCGAAGTCGACGAGGACGGTGACGTTCATGTCGTCGGCCGCCCATGACGCGAACTTCCGCGCTGCGAGGACCGTGTCGCCGCCGTAGGCGGCGATCAGCGCGTGCGGCACGGTGCCGAGCCCGCGCCCGCCCCACCACGAGGCCTGCTCGTCCGTCGTCACGCCGATCTCGGCGCCGGTCACCTGGCCCGCGACGTACGCCGCGTAGCCGTCGCCCGTCTGCACGCGGTGGTGGTCGTGCCGCGCCGGCATGAAGATGAGCGGCTTGCCGTTCGTCGCCTCGAGCACGCGGACGACGTTCGTCGTGATCAGCGTGCGCCGCGCGAGCGTCCCGAGGTACGCCGTCTCGAGGTGCGCGAACGTGGTGTAGTCACCCTCGATCGTCAGCACCGGCTCGTACGGCTCGATGGCGTCGCCGTCGTAGAGCGCGTGGACGGTGAGGCCTTCCCAGTCGTCCGCGCAGAGCTTGAGGATCGCGATCGCCTCGTCCATCCCGCCGAGGTAGGAGTGCTTCTTCTGGAACACCTGCATGACGACGTGGGGATGGCGTCCGTCGGCGAGCAGCGCGTCGCGCGTATGGTTGAAGTAGGCGTCGGCGTACCACCCCTCGCGCATCTTCCGGACGGGGAGGTCGAAGACCGCCGGATCGAGCCGGCGGCGCGTCGTGATCACGCCGCCTGCTCCAGCTCGAGGCAGGCGCGGAGCGCCGCCTCCGCGACCTCGAGCTGCGCCGGCGACGGCTCGCGCGTCCCGAGCCGGTGCTGCAGCTCGTGCCCCGGCTTCGCGAGCGCGCGCGCAAGCGGATGCGCTGGGTGCCGCGTCATCCACCCGAAGATCTCCATCGTCGTGGCGAGGGCGCCGACGGCGCCCGCGAGCTTCGCCGCCGGCTGCACGCCGCGCGGCGCGCGCGACGCAGCCGCGTTCGCGGCCGCCGTCGTGAGCAGCATCGGCCCGATCAGGTGCGACCCGCACCGCTCGTGCTCCTTCGGCCGCTCGGCACCGTGCTCGTAGGTGCCGATCGAGACGTGCTCGGCGCCGTGGTACTCCGCGAGCTCGCCCTCCCGCAGCGCGAGCGCCGCCGGTGCGAGCGAGAGCAGCCCCGCGACCAGCTCGCGCGCGAGCGGTCTCAGCGTCGACTGGCGGAGCCCCTGGAGGAGGACGGTGCTCGCGAGCATCGACGCGACGACCCGGCCGCGTTCGAACGGCAGCTGCGCCTCGGGCAGCGCGCGCTTGATCTGCGGCAGCAGCGCCATCGCCTCGGCGAGCCGCGCCGGCCCGCCGAGCAGCCGGATGCGCACGTCGGCCGCGCGGAACCGCTTGCGGCGGGCGACGACCTTCAGCTCGCCGGCGTCGGTGCGAACGGCGCAGGCCCAGGCCGTGGGGCCGTGGACGAGCACGCCGTTCTGCAGCGCCATCCCGCCGAGCCGGATCGTGTCGGACACGAACACATCTAAGCGCACACGGCGCGCGCGGCGTGGACGAGAAATTGCACGCCCAGCTCCAAATCCGAGACGGGCACGCGCTCGTCCGCGGAATGGATGAGCCGCGCGGCCACCTCCGCCTCGAGCGCGCGCGCAGGGAAGAACCCGTATGCAACGGTGCCGAACGCCTGGCGCATCCAGTGCGAGTCCGTGAACCCCGCGACGCAAATCGGCGCGGCCGCCGCGTCCGGCTCCGCACGGGCGACCCAGTCCGCGACGGCGTCCCACAGCGGCCCGCGAAAAGGCGACCGCGTGCCGCCCTGCGCCTCGATGTTGACCAACTCGTAGTCGCCGTCGCCGATCACGCGCCTCAGCTCGCGTTCGGCGTCCGCCGGCGACTGACCGGGCAGCAGCCGCACGTCGAGCGTCACCTCGCATGACGCCGGGATGACGTTGCGCTTCTCCGACGCGTGCGCCATCGTCGGCGCGCACGTCATGCCGAGGAGCGGCTCGACGAGCTCCGCGGCGAGCGGCGCGACGTCGCGCGCCGCCGCGAGCGCATCTGCGGGCCGCGGCACGTCGCCGAGCAGCGCCTGCAGGAAGGCGTCGACCTCGGGAATCAGCTGCGGCTCGACGCCAAACGCGCCGAGGCGGTCGACGATGCGCGCGGCCTTGACGAGCGCGTTGTCGGCGATTCCCGGCATCGACGCATGGCCGCTGCGGCCGTGGACGCGCAGGACGAAGGGAGCGCTCATCTTCTCCGCCGTCGAGCACAGGTACAGCACCTTCCCGCCGAGCTCGACGCGGTCGCCCGCCCCCTCGTTGAGCGAGAAGTCGGCGCGCACCGCGTCGGGATGCTCCTCGACGAGCCACTGCAGGCCGTATCCGGCCCCGACCTCCTCGTCGGCGGCCGCGACGAAGATCAGGTCGCCGGAGCCGCGCCACCCCTCGCGCGCGAGCGCCGCGACGGCGGCCGCGCTGGCCGCCACCTCGCCCTTCATGTCGAGCGCGCCGCGGCCCCACACCTCGCCGTCGACGAGCTCGCCCCCGAATGGATCGTGCCGCCACTCGCTCGGGTCGGCGAGCACGACGTCGGTGTGCGACAGGAGCGCGAGCGAGGGACCGCCGCCTCGTCCCGGGATCCGGGCCACGAGGTTCGCGCGTTCCGGCGTCCGCGCGTAGAGCCGGCAGTCGACGCCCGCCGCCTCGAGGTAGTCGCGAAGGAGCTCGGCGGCGGGCGTCTCGTTGCCGGGCGGGTTGGTCGTGTCGATGCGGATCAGCTGCTGCAGCAGCTCGACGACGTCGCTCAGCGGCGCCTCCCGGACACGAGCAGGTAGGGGCGGCGATGCTCGACGGCCCCGTCGCCGAAGAAGTCGTTCCAGGCCGCGTGCAGCTCATCGCCGCGGTCGCCCAGGCTCGCGTGGAGCACCTTCGTCGGCCCGTAGTTGCGCACCATGTCCTGCCAGTACGCCTCGGCCGACGGGTAGCGGGCGACGTTCACGCGCGTCTCGAAGGTCAGCTCGAACGCATCGCCGAGCAGCGCCCGGACGGTCTCCTCGTCGCCCCAGTCGAACGGGCTCGACGGCGGCGGCGCCGGCTGGAACGGCGCCATGATCCGGAACAGGTCCTGGACGCCGGCCCCCGGCTTCCAGCTCGCGAGCGCGACCCGTCCGCCGCTCCTCGTGACGCGCGCGAGCTCGCGCGCGGCGGCCTCGTGGTCGGGCGAGAACATGATCCCGACCGAGGAGCCGACCCCGTCGAACTCGCGGTCGGCGAACGGCAGGTCCTCGCAATCGCCGACGACGTACTCGATCTCGAGCCCGCGCTCCTGCGCCCGCCGCTTCGCCGTCTCGACCAGCGCGGGCGCGAGGTCGACGCCCACCACGTCGGCTCCCGTCGCCGCGAGCAGCTCGGCGACGCCGCCCGTGCCGCAGCCGACGTCGAGCACACGCTCGCCCGGCGACGGCGCGAGCTTCTCCGCGACCGCCTGGTGCAGGTCGAGGATCGTCTCGGCGATCGACACGAATGGTCCGTCGCCCCACATCACGCTCTGCCGTTCCTTCAACGCTTCGTGCGCCATCAGCGCCTCCTTCCGAGGACGAGCAGGTACCGGCGCGGTGCGCGGATCCCGCCTTCCTTCGTGCTGTAGCTGTCGTACAACTCGACGAAGGCGCGGTGGAATTCCTTCCGCCGCTCGTCGTCGAGCTGCCGTAGCAGCGCGATCACGGGCGGCGCCGACTCGGAGAAGAGACGCCAGATCTCCTCGCCGTCGGCCGCCTCGAGCCAGAGCGTCCCGTCCTCGAACTCGAGCTCGAAGTCCTCGCCCAGCATGTCCTCGACGTGGTCCTCGCGGCCCCACTCGTAGGCCTCGCGCCCCTCGAGCGGGTCTTCCGTGAACCGGCGGTACAGCTCACCCAGCCGCGGGTTCGGCTTCCAGGCGCTGAAGCCAAGCCGGCCGCCGGAGCACGTGACGCGTGCGAGCTCGGATGCGACGTTCGCGTGGTCGGGCGCGAAGATGAGGCCGAAGTTGGAGGCGAGCACGTCGAAGCAGGCATCCTCGTACGGCAGGTACTCGACGTCGCCGAGGTCGAAGCGGATGTCGAGCCCCTCCGCCTCCGCCTGGTCGCGCGCCTTCGCGAGCATCGGCTCGGCGATGTCGATCGCCGTCACCGTCGCGCCGCGGCGGGCGGCCCGCACCGCGACCTCGCCCGTGCCCGTCGCGAGATCGAGCACGCGCTCCCCGGCACGGACGGCGAGCAGGTCGACGAGCTGGTCCTGCACGGGCGCGAGCCGTGCGGCGAGCCGCTCGTAGCTCCCCACGCTCCACACCTCGCTCATCCGCGTCTGAGCATACTTCCGGCGGATGGCCGACCTCTTCAGCGAGGCCGCGGGCCGCCGCCTCGACGAGACGGCGCCGCTGGCGCAGCGCTTGCGGCCCGCGACGCTCGACGACTTCGTGGGGCAGGAGCACGTCGTCGGACCGGGGCGGGCGCTGCGCCTCGCGATCGAGCAGGACCGCGTCCCGTCGATGATCCTCTACGGCCCGCCCGGCAGCGGCAAGACGACGCTCGCGCGGATCGTCGCGCACACGACGGGGGCCGAGTTCGAGGAGCTGTCTGCCGTGCAGGCGACGGTGGCGAACGTGCGGGAGGTGCTCCAGCGTGCGCGGGAACGTCTGGGCGGCGCGGCGCGGCGCACGATCCTCTTCCTCGACGAGATCCACCGCTTCAACAAGGCCCAGCAGGACGCGCTGCTGCCCGGCGTGGAGGAGGGGCTGGTGACGCTGATCGGGGCGACGACCGAGAACCCGTATTTCGAGGTCAACTCGGCGCTGCTCTCGCGTGCTCAGATCTACGAGCTCGAGCCGCTGTCCGAGGCCGAGCTGCACGAGGTGATCGCACGCGGGGCGGCTGCGCTGGACGTCGAGGTCCCGGCCGGCGTCGCCGAGCTGGTCGCGCGGCGCGCGGGCGGCGACGCCCGCAACACGCTCAACATCCTCGAGCTCTCGGTCGAGACGGCGCGCGCGGAGGGCGTACCGCTCGAGTCGCGCCACGTCGACGACGCCGCGCGTAAGCGGCCGCTCGTGTACGACAAGGGCGGCGACCGCCACTACGACTTCATCTCGGCGTGGATCAAGTCGACGCGAGCGGGCGACGTGCAGGCGTCGGTCTACTACCTGGCCGCGATGCTGGAGGGCGGCGAGGATGCGCGCTTCATCGCACGGCGGATGATCGTGCTCGCCTCGGAAGACGTCGGCAACGCCGACCCGCGTGCGCTGCTCGTCGCCGTCGCGGCCGCGCAGGCCGTCGAGCACGTGGGCCTGCCGGAGGCGCGGCTCAACCTTGCGCAGGCCGCCGTCTTCCTCGCGCGCGCGCCGAAGTCGAACGCGTCGTACGTCGCGCTCTCGAAGGCGACGCAGGACGTGCGCGAGCGCGGACATCTGCTGCCGCCCGCGGCGCTGCGCTCGGCCGCGTACCCGGGCGCGCGCAAGCTCGGGCGCGGCCGGGGATACGTGTATCCGCACGACGACGAGGCGGGTTTCGCAGTCGACTGTCTTCCGGAGGAGCTCGCCGGCACGGTCTACTACGAGCCGTCGGGGATCGGCGAGGAGGTGGAGCTCGAGCGCTCCGCGCGCGCCCGCCCCGTCGACGAGGGCTAGAGGATCCGCTTGCCGAGCGCGCTCGCGACGAGCTCGACGGCGAGCCGTCCCGTCGCGTTCTCTCGGTCGAGGATCGGGTTGACCTCGACGACGTCGAGCGAGTCGAGCACGTCGGCCTCGGCGACGACCTCGAGCGCGAGGTGCGCCTCGCGGTACGTCAGGCCGCCCGGAACCGGTGTGCCGACGCCGGGCGCGAAGCTCGGGTCGACCGCGTCGAGGTCGACGCTCACATGCAGGAAGGACGTTCCGGCGAGGAACTCGAGCGCCTCCGCGAGCACCTCGTCGACGCCGCGGCGGTCGACCTCGCTCATCGTGTACACGCGCACGTCCGGCGAGCGGCGGCGGATCAGCGCCCGTTCGCCCTCGTCGAGCGAGCGGATGCCGACGAGCGCCGCGCGCGCGATCGACGGCAGCGGGTAGTCGTCGCTCGCGAAGCCCGCGCCGGCTTCGCCGAGCGCCGCGGCGAGCGGCATCCCGTGCACGTTGCCCGTCGGCGACGTCGGCGGCCGGTTGAGGTCGCCGTGCGCGTCGATCCAGAGCGCCGCGCCGACGCCGCGGGCGCGCGCCATCCCGCCGAGCGTGCCCATCGCGATCGAGTGGTCGCCGCCGAGGACGAGCGGCACGTGGCCGGCGGCGACCGCCTCGTCGACGAGCATCGCGATCCGGCCGCACACCTGCTTGATCGCGCCGAGGTAGCGGCAGTTCGGGTTGCCCTCGTCCGTCGCCTCGGGCACCGGCGCGCGCACGTCGCCGCGGTCGTCGACCTCGCGGCCGAGCGCGCGGATCCGCGCCTCCAGCTCGGCGTAGCGGATCGCCGACGGGCCCATGTCGACGCCGCGCCGCCCCGCACCGAGGTCAAGCCCGGCGCCGATCACGGCGACCGGGCGCGGGTTTTCCGTGCGGGTCACGCGGACAAGGCTACGGAAACGCTCCCGACATGGCTCTCGCACCGATCAAGGTCCTTCTCGCCGACGACGACGAGCTGTTCCTCGAGTCGCTCCGCGAGCTCATCGACCGCCAGCCGGAGCTCGCGGTCGTGGCCGAGGCTCGAAACGGATTGGAGGCGATCGAGCTCGCGGACGCCCTTCGCCCCGATGCCGTCGTCGTCGACCTGCACATGCCGCTGCTCGACGGGATGACCGCGGTTGCCCGGCTTCGCCGCGACCACCCGAACCTGTGTCTGATCGTCCTGACGGGTGACGCCGACGAGCAGCTCCATCGGGCGGCGAGCGAGGCGGGCGCCGATGCGGTGCTGCAGAAGCACGAGATGGCGCGGGCACTGTTGGAGCGGCTGGCCGCGACGCGCGCGTCGACGTGATCGTCAGCGGCGGCCGTCGAGCCTGATCGTCCACGGCTCGACCGCGTCGACGATCAGCTGCGACCCGTGCCAGGGGTCGGCCGCGAGACGTTCGCGTACCGTCTCGGGCGAAGCCGCCTCGACCGCGAGCACCACCCGCTCCTCGTCGGCGAGCGGTCCCCCGAGCACGACGAACCCTTCGTCGACGAGCGCGTCCATGAACGCCGCGTGCTCCTCCCACCGCACCTGCTGCTCGAGCGCGAGCGCCGGGTTCCAGTCGGGCCCGCGGCGGCGCAGGACGACGAAGAACAAGTGGCGAGGGCCGGACTTGAACCGGCGACACCACGGTTTTCAGCCGTGTGCTCTACCAGCTGAGCTACCTCGCCTCGGGATGCGGAGTGTAGCCCGCTGCCGCCGCGCGAAAAAAGAGACGTCCGGACCGGTGCTACCGCGTCGCGAACGTCCCTTGCCGCGGCAGCTTACGAAACGGTGCGGCGACGGGCAAGGAGCGCCACGCCGGCCCCGGCCGAGAAGTCCGCTGCGTGCGCGAAGCCGCGACGTTCGAGCTCCGCACGCACGCGCTCCGGAGGCACCCAGATCGGCGTCCGGTCTCCGAGCGCGAACGCGACGACGGCACAGCCGTCGGGAGCCGTGACGCGTGCGAGCTCATCGAAGAACGGGATCATGTTGTTCAGCAGGACGAGATCGAACGCCCCGTCCGCGAACGGCAGCTTTGCGGCGTCGGCGACCTCGTACCGCTCGCGCGGGCTCCCCGCGAGGCGGCGCGCCTCGGCCACCATCGCCGGGGACAGGTCGACGCCGACGACCTCCGCCTCGGGCCAGCGCTCGGCGGCGAGCCGCGCGGCGGCGCCGGAGCCGGTGCCGACGTCGAGCACACGCCGCGGCGGCACGCCGACCGCGGCGAGGGCCGCCGCGAGCGGCGCGAGGCGGTCCGGCGAGACGCGGCTCGCGTCCCATTCGGGCGCGAGGCGGTCGAAGTTGCGTGCGACGAGCCCGCGCAGCGGCCGCCACAGCACCGGCGCCCGGACGACGAGGGCAGTCACACCGCGCATCAGCCGCTGCGACGGCGTCACGTGCGCGCGATCCGGAGCTCGTCGCCGACGCGCACGCCCGTCAGGCGTACGGCGTTCCCGTTCGAGATGGCGACGGTGACGAGGCCGTAGGAGTCCTCGTAGACGATCAGCTCACCCGCCGGCGCGTCGGCGAAGGTGCTGGCGGCGACGGCGTAGTAGCGGTCGAGCGTCAGCCGGATCTCGAGGCGGTCGCCCGGTTCGACCCCGAGACGCTCGACGTGCTCGCGGCGGACGTTCGTCGCGACGTTGCCGAAACGGTCGATCGCCAGCACCGTCGCGGTCACCTGCGTCCGTCCGACGGCAGGCTCGGGGACCTCGACGCGGACGAGCGTGGCAGGCTCGACGGCCGGCCCGACCTCTGCGATGTCGACGCCGGCGGAGAGGTGGGCCGCCGCCGGCGCGAAGACGTCACGCGCGTGGAACGTGCGCGACACGTCCTGGAGGCGGTACCGCTCGTCGACGAGCTCGTGCACCACCTCGATGCCGCGCTCGTCCGCGGCCAGCGCGAGCAGCCCGTTGTCCGGTCCGACGAACGTTCGGCCGTCGTGCGTCGCGATCGCAACCGCGCGCCGCCGGCCGCCGACACCGGGGTCGACGACCGCGAGATGGACGCCGACCGGCATGTAGCGGGTGGTCGCGCGCAGCACGAGCGCGCCCTGCAGGACCGCCTGCGGCGCGATGCCGTGCGTCACGTCGATCACCCGCGCCTCCGGCGCGATGCACGCGATGACTCCGTGGCACGTCCCGACGAAGTCGTCCTCCAGCCCGAAGTCGGTGAGGAAGGTGATCGGCCTCATGCGCGCGACTTCAGCAGATCCGCGACGGCGGCGACGAGGCCGTCGAGGTCGTGCGTGTCCGCCTCGCCGACGACGACGAGTCCCACGCTGCGGGCGACTCGCGTCGTCTGCGGCCCGATCGACACCGCGGGGGCGGCGCCGCCGATGCCGGCGTAGGCGCGCGCGGCCGATCCGGACGTGAGGACGACGACGTCGCCGTGGGGCGGTTCCGGAGCCAGCAGGCGCGTGCGGTAGAGCGGGACGAAGTCGGCGTCGAGCGCGTCGATCGCGTGCCGGCGCGCGCCCTCGGCCGCGGCGAAGAGGACGCGTCCCTGCGGCCGCGGGAACTCGCGCACGAGCCCCTCCTGCGTCGACTCGCCCGGAACGAAGGCCGGCTCGATGCCGTGGGTGCGCAGCGCCTCCGCCGTGCCCGGTCCGACGGCTGCGACGCGCGGCAGGTTGCGCGCGCGGCGCGCGAGCTCGGTCGCCCCGTTCGCGCTCGTCACCACGACCCAGTCGTACCCGGCGGCGTCGACGGGGTCGTCGGACGTGCGGACGATCTCGATCAGCGGGCACGGCACGACCTCCACGCCGAGCGCCTCGAGCCGCTCGACGAGCGGTCCGGCCTGCGCGCGCGGCCGCGTCACGATCACGCGCACGCTCGGCTCCAGCGCCGGCGCAACCGGCAGGGCGGCCGCTTCGCCGACATTCGCGCGCGCGCCGGCGACGGGCGCCCCAACCGCCCCCAGGGGGGCGACGAGGGCCCCTGCACGAACGCTAGCGCGGCGTCAGGCACGTGTCTGTGCCGACTCCGTGATGAATCCGCGCCTCCTCTCGGCAGCCGCGGCGAGCTCGGCCGCGAGCGCCTCCGGATCGTCGCCGGCGCGACCTTCCAGCCAGCGCCCCTCCTCGTCGGCGACGAGCGCCCGTAGCGTCGTGCCGTCGTGGTACGCCGCGACGGGGGCGAGGCAGCCCGCACCGATCGCCGCCACGAGACGGCGCTCCGCCTCGACGCGCCGGCGCGTCTCCACGTCGTCGGCGTGCGCGACGAGCGACTCCTCGCCAGCGCGCACCTGCAGCGCCAGCGCGCCCTGCGCCGCCTCCGGCAGCATGAGCTCCGGATCGAGCCGGGCACCGACGTGCTCGGAGAGCCCGAGCCGGTCGAGCCCGCACGCCGCGAGCACGATCGCGTCGAGGCCGCGTTCGCGCATCTTCCGCAGCCGCGTGTCGACGTTGCCGCGGAGCGGCTCCACCGACAGCGTCGGCTCGTGGGCGAGAAGCTGCGCGCGCCGCCGCGCCGCCGCGGTGCCGACGCGCATCCCCGGTCGGATCGCCGCGGCGCCGACGAGCGCGTCGCGCGGGTCGTCGCGCGGCAGGTAGGCGCCGACGGCAAGCCCCTCGGTGTCCGTCGACGTCATGTCCTTCGCCGAGTGCACCGCGACGTCGACGCGCCCCGCGAGCAGCGCCTCCTCGAGCTCCTTCACGAACACGCCGCGCGCGCCGATCTCGCCGAACGGCCGCGTGCGGTCGCGGTCGCCTGCGGTCGTGATCGGGACGAACGCGACGTCGAACCCCGGGCGCCGGAGCGACGCGGCCGCGAGCTCGGCCTGCGTCAGCGCGAGCCTAGAGCCGCGAGACCCGACGCGAACGAGCACAGGACGACCTCCCTCCGCGGACGCTCCGCGCGCAGACCGTCGCGGCGCGGCGCACGCGCAGAAAGGCGGACGGCGCGACGACCGGCAGCGGGCGCTCGATGCGCCGCGGCTCGTCGCCGCTCACCGTTCGTCCTCGAGCCCGAACAGATGACGCACCGCGTCCGCGTACATCGCTCCGTCGGGGCCGACCGCGGCCTCCTTCATCCGCACGGTCGGGAGGTGCAGGAGCTTGTTGAGGATCTGTGCCGTCACCGACTCCAGAGTCCGTCGCTCGTCGTCGGAGACACGCACCTTCGCAAGCTCGGCCGACCTGATCTCCTCGGCGCGCGCGCGCAGCGACGCGATCGCGGGAACGACGTCGAGCGACGCGCGCCACGCGCGGAAACGCGCCGCCTCGTCGGCGACGAGCTGCTCCGCGCGAGCCGCCTCGGCGCGCCGGCCGGCGAGCGTCTCGGCGACGACCGCCTCCAGGTCGTCGATGTCGTAGAGGAAACAGCCCTCGAGGCGCGCCACTTGCGGGTCGACGTCGCGCGGCACGGCGATGTCGATGAAGAAGAGCGGCGACCGGTGGCGCTGCGGGACGTCGGATGCACGCAGCACCGGCTCCGGTGCGCTCGTCGAGGAGACGACGACGTCGACGTCGGCCAGCGCGCGCGAGAGGTCCTCGAGAGACAACGGCTCGCCCCCCACGCGGCCGGCGACGTCGCGCGCCGTCGCGACCGTGCGGTTCGCGACGTATGCGATCTCGGCGCCGCGCGCGGCGAGGCTGGCCGCTGCGAGCTCACCGATCCGGCCCGCGCCGAGGAGCAGCACGCGGCGCCCGCTCAGGTCGCCGAACACCTGCGCTGCGAGCGCCGCGGCGGCCGACGACACGGACGCGGGGCTCTCGCCGATGGCGGTCTCGGTGCGGACGCGCTTCCCGACCGCGAGCGCCTGACGGAAGACGCGGTCGAGCAGCGGGCCCGGCTCGACCGCCTCGAACGCGTTGCGGACCTGCCCGAGGATCTCGCCCTCGCCCGGCACCAGCGAGTCGAGACCCGCCGCGACGCGGAAGAGGTGCAGCGCCGCCGCCTCCTCGTGCAGCCGGTAGACGACGCCGCCGAGTGGCTCGCCGGCCAGCTCCTCGAGCGCCGCGAACGCCGCGGTGCCGTCGCCGTCGACGTACAGCTCGGTGCGGTTGCAGGTCGAGAGGCAGACGGCGGCGCCGAGCGAACGCGCGAGCGCCGCGGCAACGTCCAGGTCGAGGGCGACGCGCTCGCGCAGCTCGACGGGCGCGACGTGGTGCGACAGGCCGACGAGCGTCAGCTCGCTCATGTGAAGTGGCTCCCGGCGAGCGCGACGCGCACGACGATCACGAGCGCGAACCCCGCGAGCGCGAGGTACGCGGCGCGGCGGCCGGCGGGGCGCGCGACGACGGCGGCGCCGTAGACGAGCCAGGTCGCGAGCGTCACCGCCTCCAGGGCGTCGAACGAGCCGCCGCGCTCGCGCAGCCGCACGAATCCCGCGACGAGTCCGAGCGTGAGGAGCGGCAGCGCGGCGCCGATCGTGCGTCGCTGGAGGCGCTCGAGCGTCTGCAGCGGCGGCAGCCTCAGGCGCAGGATGTCGGCCGCCCGCCGCTTCAGGCGCCGCTCCTGCCAGAGGTACAGGGCGGCGAGCGCCGCGGCGAGCGTGAAGCCCGCGAACGCGGCGAGCACGAACCCCACGTGCAGGACGAGAAAGAGGTTGCCGTAGCGGGACCGGGAGCCTGCGTCCGTGCCTCCGCCGATCCGCGCGAGCACGAACAGCGCGGCCGCGAGTGGCATGACCGCCAGCCCGAGCAGCCGGAAGCGCGGCCTGCAGCCCCAGATCAGGTACGCGCCGACCACGAACCAGACGAACAGGTTGAGCGACCCTCCCCAGCTCGACCACGGGAAGCCGTCGGTGCGCGCCGCCTGCACCGCGAGCAGCGCCGTCTGCGCGAGCCACCCGAGCCGCACCCCCCACGTCGCGAGGCGCGACGTGCGTACCCACGCGTACGCGAGCGCCGCCTCGCCGTACCCGAGCAGCGCCGGCCAGAAGAGGGCCTCAGCCACGGGCGCGCGCCCTCTCGACGAGCTCCGCCACCTGGCGCTGCAGCCGTTGCAGCTTCGCGCCGATGATCGCGACCCACGCCAGCATCGCGACGAACACGACGAGGTACGCCGCAGCCACGTACTGCCACTCGGACGGCGGGCTCTGCGGCGGCGGGGTCACGCGAGCAGCTCGCGCAGCTCGCGCAGCGACGCGTCGAGCCGCTTCCCGGTGAGCTCGACGTGGTAGAGCGTCGCGAACAGCGACATCATCGCAGCCCAGGAGACGCAGAACGTGAGGAACATCGCGGCGGTCATCTGCGGGCCGTGCGACGTGAAGACCGTCGGGTGCACGAGGCTGTGCGACAGGCGGATCGCGAGGAACGAGACCGGGATGAGCACGACGCCGAAGAGCGCGTACACCGCGCTCATGTTTGCGCGCTGCCGGCCCGGGTCGACGGAGTAGCGCAGCATGAAGTAGGCGCAGTAGAAGAGGAACAGGACGAGGAACAGCACGAGCTGGTCGTCGCCCCACACCCACCAGTGGCCCCACGACGCACGCGCCCAGATCGAGCCGGTGATCAGCGTCAGCGCGCCGAACACGACGCCGAGGTGGACGCCGACATAGCTTTCGACGTCTGCCGACAGCTCACGCTTCCAGAGCACGCGCAGCGCCTTCCACGCACCCCAGCCGAAGCACGCGTAGCTGGTCAGCGCGATCGGAACGTGGAAGTAGAAGATCCGCTGCGAGAACCCCTGGCTCGCGTCGGTCGGCGCGTAGAAGAACACGAGCGCGATCGAGGCCGCGAACAGCGCGAGCGTCAGCGCACCGAGCGCCGCCACGCGGTTCTGCGCCAGCGTCCGTCCCACGGGCGCATGGTAGTCCGGTGGCTCAGCTTTCGGCCACGACGTACTCGAACGTCGCCCACGCGAGCAACCCGAAGATCGCGTCGTAGAGCGCGAGGAACCAGAGGTAGCCGCCGACGCCGCCGACGACCACGGGGATGGCCGCCGGCAGGAAGAGCAGCGGCAGCAGGAGCTCGCGGGCGCGACCCGCGACAGCGATCGCGCCGAAGAGCGTGCCGACGGCGGCGATGCCGACGTCCGCGAGCGCGACGGCCGCGACCGTACGCGCGCTGACGCCGGCGAAGAACACGCCGAAGGCCGGCAGCGCCACGACCTCCGCTGCGACGAGGAACGCGAAGACGGAGAGCGTCTTCGCGAGCCAGATCGCGCTGCGGTCGCACGGCGTCAGCACGAGCGCGTCGAACATCCCCTGCTCACGCTCGGGGACGAACGCGCGCGTCAGCCCGAGCAGCGCCGTGAAGATGAGCGCCGCCCAGAGCAGACCGAGCGCGGCGACCGCGCCCGTCCCGTGCGGAAGCGCGAAGTGGAAGATCGCGAGCGCGGACACGACGAACAGGAGCATCGACGGCAGCGTCTCCTTCGCGCGCAGCTCGAGCAGCAGGTCCTTCCGCGCCAGCGCGGCGACGTCGCGGGCGTACGTCACGCGAGCGCGAGCCTCTGCGTCGCGCGGCGTTCGACGCGCCGCGGCTCGTGCGTCGCGAGCACGACTGCGCGCGGCTCGTCGAGCAGCCCGTCGAGCAGCTCGGCGCCTGCCGCGTCGAGCGCGTTGTACGGCTCGTCGAGCACGAGCAGGCTCGGGTGGTGCAGCAGCACGCGGCAGAGCCCGAGGCGCTGCTGCATCCCGCGCGAGAACGTCGACACACGCCGGTGGCGCACCTCCCAGAGGCCGAAGCGCTCGAGCAGCATGCCGGCGCGCTCGCGCCGCTCCGCCACGCGGTAGAGACGGCCGAAGAGCGCGAGGTTCTCGAGCGGGGTCAGCTCGCGATAGACGAGCGGCTCGTGCCCGAGGTAACCGATCACGCTGCGCGCCGGCAGCGACAGCTCGCCGGCGTCCGGCGCCGCGAGCCCGGCGAGCATGCGGAGGAGCGTCGTCTTCCCGGAGCCGTTCGGGCCGGTGACGAGGAGGAAGCCGTCGGCGGCGACGTCGACGTCGACGTCCCGCAGCACGCGGCGGTCGCCGTATCGCTTCGCGAGCCCGCGTGCGGCGACCACGGTCACAGCACGTCCGCGAGCACGAACGCGAAGAACGCGACCGAGATGATCCCGTTCATCGTGAAGAACGCGGCGTCGAGGCGGCGCAGGTCGTGCGGCTTGACCAGCGAGTGCTCGTAGCCGAGCAGCAGCACGACGGCGGCGACGCCGAGCCAGTACGGCAGGCCGACGTCGAGGCCGAGCCCGACCGCGACCAGCAGCGCGGCGGCGGCGGCGTGAAGCCAGCGCGCGCCGGCGAACACGCCGCGCTCGCCGAACCGCGTCGCCCACGAATGCAGTCCCTGCGAGCGGTCGACGGCGACGTCGAAGAGCGAGTAGAACAGGTCGAAGCCGGCGACCCAGGCTGCGACGGCGCCGCCGAGCGCCCACGCCTGCCACGGCAGCTTCCCCGTCGTCGCCGCCCAGGCGCCCATCGGCGCGAGCCCGTCGACGGCTCCGAGCCAGAGGTGGCAGAGCCACGTGACGCGCTTCAGGTACGGATAGACGACGAACGCGACCACCGGGATCGGCGCGAGCCAGTGGACGAGCGAGTTGAGGTTGAACACCGCGATCGCGTACAGCAGGAACGAGGCGGCGCAGAACGTCAGCACCGCCGCCGGCGACAGCGCCCCCGACGGGATCTCGCGGCTCGCGGTGCGCGGGTTGCGCGCGTCGATGCCCGCGTCGATGAGCCGGTTGAGAGCCATCGCGAGCGAGCGGGCGCCGACCATCGCGACCGTGATCCAGAACAAGACGTGCGCGCTCGGCACCCCGTACACGGCGAGGAACGCCCCGACGTACGCGAACGGCAGCGCGAAGATCGTGTGCTCGATCTTGACCAGCCGCGCATAGCGGAGGGCGAGTGGCGCGACGGTCGTATCGCTCACGCCCTGAAGGGTAGAGCCGTCAGGTCTGCGCGTGCCGGGTGGGTGCGTCGGCGAGCAGCTCGAGGGCGTGGCGAAGAGCGGGCCGGAGCACCTCGTAGCCGTCCCGGCAGCCTCCGGAGGAGCCGGGGAGGTTGACGACGAGCGTCCGCCCGACCACGCCCGCGACGCCGCGCGAGAGCAGGCCGTGCGGCGTCTTCGCCCGCGCGTCCGCCCGCAGCGCCTCGGCGATGCCCGGCGCCTCGCGCTCGAGCACCCGCCGCGTCGCCTCCGGGGTGACGTCCCTCGGCGCGACGCCCGTGCCGCCCGTCGTCAGGACGAGGGCGGCCTCGCCGGCGAGCTCGCGGAGCGCGTCGGCAATTCCGTCGGCGTCGTCGGGGACGACGCGCCGGACGACGTCGTGACCGTCGTCGCGCAGCAGCTCCTCGAGGAGGTCGCCGCTGCCGTCCTCGGCCTCGCCTCGCGAGACGCGGTCGGAGACGGTCAGCACGGCGGCGGTCACTCCTTCACCTTCTCGACGAGGCTCACCTCGAAGCTCATGCCGCCATCGATCGCCTTCGCCATGTCGTAGATCGTGAGAGCGGCGACGGCCGCGGCGGTGAGCGCCTCCATCTCGACGCCCGTCTGGGCGGCGGTCGCAGCCTCGGCGCGGATCTCGACGCGATCCTCGCCCACGTCGAGCTCGACGCCGACGTGCGCGAGCGGGAGCGGGTGACACAGCGGGACGAGCTCGGACGTCCGCTTCGCCGCCATGATCCCGGCGAGCTGCGCCGTCGCGAGCGCGTCGCCCTTCGGCAGGTCGCGCAGCCGCGCCGCCGTTTCGGGCGCCATCCTCACGGTCGCACGGGCGACGGCGCGCCGGCGCTGCACCGGCTTCGCGCCGACGTCGACCATCCGGACGCCGCCCGCCTCGTCGACGTGCGAAAGCTTGTTGTCTGCCTTGCCAACAGAAGCCGGCCGCTCGGGAGTCATGCCCGAAGGCTACGCGCCCGCGCGAGGTCCGCGAGCTGCGCCTCCACCCAGCGCCCGACATCGTGCGCGCGCACGTGCGCGCGAATGCCCTCGGCGCGCGCGCGCCGCTCCTCGTCCGGCAGCGTCAGCGCGGCGTGGAGCGCCTCCGCCTGGCCAGCGACGTCGAACGGGTTGACGGACAGCGCCCACTCGGCGAGCTCCTCGTGCACGCCGGCGTTCTCCGACAGGACGAGCACGCCGTCGCGGCGGTTCACGAGCGGGCCCTCCTTCGCGACGAGGTTGAGCCCGTCGAAGACCGCGTTGACGAGCAGGACGTCGTAGTCCTTGTACGCGGCGACGGTCTCCGCGAAGTCGTCACGCACGCGCAGGTCGACGGCGGGTCGTCCGCCGGCGCCGTGCCGCTCGTTCACCGCGGCCGCCTCGCGCTCGATCGCCGCGACGTACTCGACGTATTCGGGGATCTCCTGGCGCGACGGATCGAGCAGCGCGAGCATCGCGACGCGGCCGCGGTGCTCCGGGTGGTCGTCAAGCAGCTTCCCGAACGCGCGCAGCCCGCGGACCGCGTTCTTCGACGGGTCGGTGCGGTCGACGCGGAGGATGACCCGCTCGGGCCGCTCGCGGTGCAGCCGCCGCTCGGCCGCGGCG
>DASRCL010000017.1:0-237052 GCA_035653115.1 Gaiellaceae bacterium | reverse complement strand
CTCCTGGCGCAGCTTCAGGTCGAGCGCGCCGAGCGGCTCGTCCAGGAGCAGGACGCTCGGCGAGTTGACGATCGCGCGTGCGAGTGCGACGCGCTGCCGCTGACCGCCCGAGAGCTGGATCGGCTTGCGGCCGCCGTGGGCGTCGAGGCGCACCATGTGCAGCACGTCCTGCACCCGGACCGCGCGCTCGCGGCGGCCGACGCCCTTCACCTTGAGGCCGTAGCCGACGTTCTCGGCGACGGTCATGTGCGGGAAGAGCGCGTAGTCCTGGAAGACGGTGTTCACGTCGCGCGCGTAGGGCGGGCGGCGCGTGATGTCGGCCCCGCCGAGCAGGACGCGTCCCGCGTCGGGCTGCTCGAACCCGGCGATCAGGCGCAGCGTCGTCGTCTTGCCCGAACCCGACGGCCCGAGCAGCGTGAAGAACTCGCCGTCGGCGACGGCCAGGTCGACGCCGTCGACGGCGACGACGTCGCCGTACGACTTTCGGACGCCCTCCAGCTCGACCCGGCCGGCTCCGGCGCCACCGCCGCTCATGGCCGCAGGCAGCGCTCGAGGATGTCGAGCCCGCGCTCGAGCTGCTCGTCGTCGATCGTGAACGGCACCAGGATCCGGACGACGTTGCCGTGGATGCCGCAGGACAGGAGGATCAATCCGGCTTCGCGCGCCTCGGCCGTTATGCGCGCCGTCCGGTCGGCCGATTGCTCCGGCAGCTCGATCGCCAGCATCGGGCCGAGGCCGCGCACGTCCGCGCCAGGCGGCGCCATCGCCTCGAGCCGCTCGCGCAGCCGCCGCCCGACCTGCTCCGCCCGACCGCGCAGGCCCGGCAGCGCGTCGAGCACGGCTCCCGCGGCGGCGCACGCGACCGGGTTGCCGCCGAACGTGCCGCCGAGACCGCCCGGCGGGACGGCGTCCACGACCTCGGCGCGGCCGGTGACCGCGGCGAGCGGGAGGCCGCCGCCGAGCGTCTTGCCGCTCACGAGCAGATCCGGCTCGACTCCGTAGTGCTCGATCGCCCAGACCGGGCCGGTGCGGCCGCAACCGCTCTGCACCTCGTCGTCGACGTACAGGATCCCGTGGCGGTCGAGCAGCTCCTGCAGACGCCGCGGGAAGTCCGGCGTCATCGGGATGAAGCCGCCCTCGCCCTGCACCGGCTCGAGCAGGGCGCACGCGACCGAGTCCGGGTCGACGTCGCCCTTGAACAGGCGCTTCAGCGCGTCGAGCGCGTCGTCCTCCGAGACGCCGCGGAACGGATAGGGCGCCGGCGTCCGGTAGACCTCCGGCGCGAACGGGCCGAAGCCGCGCTTGTACGGCACCACCTTCGACGTCATCGTCAGCGCGAGCAGCGTCCGGCCGTGGAAGGCGTTGTCGAAGACGATGACGGCGGGGCGGCCGGTCGCGGCGCGCGCGATCTTGACGGCGTTCTCGACCGCCTCGGCGCCGCTGTTCAGCAGGATCGACTTCTGGCTGCCGCCGCGGCACGGCGACAGCTCCGCGAGCCGGCGGCACACGTCCACGTACGGCTCGTACATGCCGACCATGAAGCACTGGTGCATGTACCGGTCGACCTGCTCGTGCACCGCGTCGACGACCGCGGGCAGGTTGTGGCCGAGGTTCGCGCAGCCGAGCCCGCCGGCGAAGTCGACGTACTCGCGGCCGTCGACGCCCCAGACGCGCGCGCCCTCGGCGCGCTCGACGACGAGCGGCGGCGTCGCGACGCCGCGCGCGACGTAACGCTCGCGCGCCTCCTGGACGCGCTCGGTCGCGCTGCGCTCCTGGAGCGACACGCCGCGACTGTATACGCAGCATTCAGGCCGCGAAAGTCTCCGCGACGAGGCGCAGATCGTCGACCAGGCCGGCGAACATCGCCTCGCGGTCGTCCGAGCGCAGGACGGCGCTCGGATGGATCGTCGCGGTGACGAGCTCCGCCAGGTCGGAGTCGATCGACGCGCCGCGGTGCTGGGTCACGCGGAAGGACTTGCCGAGCAGACTCTGCGCCGCGGTCGCCCCCATCAGCACGAGCGCGCGCGGCTTCACCAGCGCGATCTCGGCCTCCAGCCACGGACGGCATGCCATCTGCTCCGTCCACGACGGCTTGTCGTGGATGCGGCGCGTTCCGCGCGCCTTCCATTTGAAGTGCTTGACCGCGTTCGTCACGTACGTCGTGTCGCGGTCGATGCCGGCCTCCTCGAGCGCCCGGTCGAGCAGCTTTCCCGCCGGGCCGACGAACGGCGCTCCGGCGAGGTCCTCCTGGTCGCCCGGCTGCTCGCCGACCAGCATCACCTCGGAGCTCGCCCTCCCCTCGCCGAGGACGGCCTGCGTCGCGTTCGCGTGCAGCGGGCAGCCGCGGCAGCGCTGCACCGCCTGTCGCAACGAGCTCATCGACAACGTGTCGGGCATGAACGCCGCCGCCGTCGGATACGGGTTACGCGGCGCCACGGCCCCAAGGTACCCCCGGCCCGCCGATACGATGCGGCCTCCCTGGCGCCTTGGCCGAGTGGTTAGGCAGCGGCCTGCAAAGCCGTTTACAGCGGTTCGAATCCGCTAGGCGCCTTGCCGGCCGCTCCTCGCACCGCGCCTCGCCGGCGTTGCGGTTCAGATCCGTCCGAACGGGCAGGCTCACGCCCGGAAGGGCGCGTCCGATCGCCGCATCGAATCGGACGAACAGGGAGGTGGACATGGCTACGTGGGTCTGGATCGTGATCGCCGTGGCGATCGTCGCCGTGGTCGCGATCGTCGTCTGGCGTGCGCTCGCCGCCCGCCGCACCCGGATGCTGCAGGAGCGCTTCGGCCCCGAGTACGAGCGCGCGTCGCAGACGGCGGGGAGCAGGCGGGAGGCGGAGGCCGAGCTGGAGGCGCGGCAGCAGCGGCGCGAGCAGCTCGACATCCGGCCGCTCTCGCCGCAGGCGCGGCAGCGATACGCAACGCAGTGGGAAGCAGTCCAGGCGCAGTTCGTCGACACGCCGGCCGCCGCGGTCGCGACCGCGGACGGGCTCGTCAACCAGGTGATGGCCGAGCGCGGATACCCGATGGACGAGTTCGAGCAGCGGGCGGCCGACGTCTCGGTCGACCACCCGCAGGTCGTCGACAACTACCGCTCCGCGCACGCGATCTTCGAGCGCTCGCGCGGGCAGGGCGGCGTCGACACCGAGGAGCTCCGGCGCGCGATGCAGCATTACCGCGCGCTGTTCGACGAGCTGCTCGGCGACCCGGACGCCGACCGGCCGCTCGCGCGGGAGGAGCGCGACGGCAACGTCGAGGTGCTCGACCGCGACCGGCACTCCTTTCGCGCGTAAGGAGCTCCGAGAGTTGCACGCTTCGGGCGGCGACGCACGTCACCGCCCGAAGCGGGAGCGCCCGGCTCCCCCGTGACTGCGCCGCAGACCGCCGGGGCTACGCGCTCATTCTGAGCCGCCGCGACGCGTGCGAAACGCCGGCCGCTCCGCCCGCGCCTGGTCGCGGCCGAAGAGCGAGCTCTCGAGGACGTAGAAGAGCGCGATCGCCGCATAGAGCGCTACGGCGAGGTACGCCGACGCGAGCGACGAGAGCGTCGCGGCGCCGTAGACGAACGAGCCCGGCAGGAACGAGCGCGTGATGCCGCTCACGACGCGCGCGCTCGCCTCCGGTGCGATCAGACGCCGCCCGAGCGCCGCGTAGAACCAGAGCGCCCCGTAGCAGACCGCCATCAGGGTGAACGTCAGCCCGTACGCCAGCGCCGCGGCGCGCGAGCCCTCGCGGAGGTGCGCGCCGAGCACACGCGTGGGGAACGGGCTGAACGCGACCACCATCAGGAACACGACGTTGATGAACAGGAACGTGCGGTCGACGCGCCCGATCTGGCTCATCACCGCGTGGTGGTTCACCCAGATGATCCCGATCGTCAGGAAGGAGATCGCGTAGACGACGTACGACGGCCACGCGTGCACCAGACCGTGCGCGACCGAGCCGCCGGCCGAGTGGACGTCGAGGATCAGCAGCGTCGCGGCGATCGCGAACACGCCGTCGCTGAACGTCTCGAGCCGCGCCGTCGCGTTGTCCATCGCCGTAGGATCGCATCGTGACGCCCTTTTCCGGCTCGGCGGTCCAGAACGCGATCTACATCGCCCGCGAGCCGCCCGAGTGGCCGATCTCGTTCGAGGACTGGGAGCGGCGGGCCGAGGAGAAGCTCGACCCCCGCGCATTCGGGTACATCGCCGGCGGCGCGGGCGCCGAGGAGACGATGCGCGCGAACCTCGACGCGTTCCGTCGCTGGCGCATCCGGCCGCGGATGCTCACCGGCAACGCGACGCGGGACATCTCGGTCGAGGTGCTCGGCACGCGCTCCGCGGCCCCGTTTCTCCTCGCGCCGATCGGCGTGCTGTCGATCGCGCACGCCGAAGCGGAGGTCGGCGCGGCGCAGGCGGCCGCTGCGCACGGCATCCCGTTCATCCTCTCGACCGCCGCGACGCACACGCTCGAGGACGTCGCGGCGACGGACGCGCCGCGCTGGTACCAGCTCTACTGGGGAAACGACCGCGACCTGTGCGCGAGCTTCGTGCACCGCGCGGAGGCCGCCGGCTACCGCGCGATCGTCCTCACGCTCGACACGCTGACGCTCGGCTGGCGGCCGCGCGACCTGCGGCAGGCGTACCTGCCGTTCCTCGACGGGCAGGGCTGCGGGCAGTACTTCAGCGACCCGGTCTTCCTGGCGAAGCTCGAGCAGCGGCCAGACGAGGATCCGCTCACGGCGGCGGCGACGATGCTCGCCACCTTCCCGAACGTCGGCCTGCGCTGGGACGACGTGAACTGGCTGCGCGCCCAGACGACAATGCCGCTGCTCGTGAAGGGCGTCCTCGACGCCGACGACGCGCGGCGCGCGCTCGACCACGGCGTCGACGGCCTGATCGTGTCGAACCACGGCGGGCGCCAGGTCGACGGCGCGGTCGCCGCGCTGGACGCGCTCGTCGAGGTGCGCGACGCGCTGCCGGACGCGGTCGTCCTGATGGACGGCGGCATCCGCACCGCCGCCGACGTGGTGAAGGCGATCGCCCTCGGCGCAGACGCGGTTCTGCTCGGGCGGCCGTACGCGTACGCGCTCGCCGTCGGCGGCCGGCGCGGCGTCGAGGAGCTGCTGCAGAACCTGATGGCCGAGCTCGACCTGACGCTCGCCCTGGCAGGCGCGCATTCGATCCGGGAGCTCGACCGCACCTGGCTCTCGAACGCGGTCTCGCATGGCTGAGGCGGGCGTCGTCCTCTCCGCGCGCGACGAGGTCGCGCTCGAGGAGATCCGCGTCGCGGAGCCGGGGCCCGGGGAGGTGCGCGTCCGGATCGAGGCGACCGGTGTCTGCCACAGCGACCTGCACGTGATCGAGGAGGACGGCTGGGGCCACGACTACCCGATCCTCCTCGGCCACGAGGGCGCGGGCATCGTCGAGACGGTCGGCGAGGGAGTGGAGAACCTCGCGCCCGGCGACCGCGTCGTGCTGGCGTGGAAGACCGCCTGCGGCCGCTGTGCGCAGTGCGAGCGCGGCCACCCGCGGCAGTGCAAGCGCCCGCTCGCCGCACCCGGGCGGCTGTTCCGCAGCAACGGCGACGAGCTGACGCCGGTGCTCAGGGCCGGCACGTTCGCCACCCACACCGTCGTCCCGGCGGCCGCCGCCGTCGCGGTGCCGCGGGAGCTGCCCCCGGAGCAGGCGTGCCTGATCGGCTGCGCCGTCGCGACGGGCGTCATGAGCGTGCTCGAGACCGCGCGGGTGTGGGAAGGCGCGCGCGTCGCCGTGATCGGCTGCGGCGCCGTCGGGCTGTCGGTCGTGCAGGGCGCGCGGATCGCCGGCGCGTCCGAGATCCGCGCGCTCGACCGCGACGCGCGCAAGGCCGGGCAGGCGAAGCGGTTCGGCGCCACGCACACCGAGCCGGGGACGGTCGACTTCCTCTTCGACGCGGTCGCGCGGCGGCAGACGTTCGAGGACGGCCTCGCACTGCTCGCCAGCGGCGGGACGTACGTGCTGATCGGCCTCTCGCCCGCGGGAGAGCGCGCCGAGGTCGACCTGCCGGCGCTCTTCAACAGGCGTGCGCGCATCCTCGTCTCGCACGGCGGCGACCACCTGCCGCAGGACGACTTCCCGCGGCTCGCGCGGTGGGCGCTCGACGGCACGCTCGACCTCGCCTCGATGGTCACGCGCACCGCCGGGCTGGACGGCTGGCGCGACGCGTTCGACGCGATGCGGGGCGGCGACGTCGTCCGCACCGTCCTCGTCCCCTAGTCTTCTCCCGTGGACCTGCGCGACACGCCGGAGGAGGCTGCGTTCCGGCAGGAGGTGCGGGAGTTCATCGCGCAGAACCTCCCGGCGAGCGCACGCAGCCGCGGGGCGCGGCGCTTCGAGGACGACGACCGCGAGTGGTCGCGCAAGCTCGGCGAGGCCGGCTACGCGGGGCTGACGTGGCCGAAGGAGTACGGCGGGTCGGGCGCGCCGTACAGCCATCAGGCGATCTTCCTCGAGGAGCTCGCGGCCGCGGAGGCGCCGGCGCACCTCGGCGTGATCGGCCTCGGCATGGCGGGCCCCACGATCATCGCGTGGGGCACGGAGGCGCAGAAGGAGCGGTACCTCCCGAAGATCCTGAGCGCCGAGGAGATCTGGTGCCAGGGCTTCTCCGAGCCGGGCGCGGGCTCGGACCTCGCCGCCGCCCGCACGCGCATCGAGGACCGCGGCGACCACTTCCTCGTCAACGGGCAGAAGGTCTGGTCATCGTTCGCGCACATCGCCGACCACTGCATCCTCGTCGGGCTCGGCCTGCCCGACGCGCCGCGCTACCGGAACCTCACGTACGTGATCGCCGACATGCACGCGCCCGGCGTCGAGGTGCGGCCGCTCGTGCAGATCACCGGCCACCCCGAGTTCAACGAGATCTTCTTCACCGACGTCCGCGTCCCGAAGGAGAACCTGCTGGGGGAGGTCGGCGGCGGCTGGCAGGTGGCGATGACGACGCTGCTGCACGAGCGCGGCACCCTCGGCTTCGCGCTCTCGGCGACGCTCGACGTGGCGGTGCGCAAGCTCGTCGCGCTCGCGAAGGAGCGCCGGGTCGAGGACGCGGTGCTGCTCGACGGGATCGCGCGCGAGTGGAAGACGATGCAGGCGCTCAGGTACACGAACTACCGCGCCCTGACGACGCTCGAGAAGACGGGCGTGCCGGGACCCGAAGGTTCCGCGTCGAAGCTCGTCTGGAGCGAGTCGAACCAGCGGCTGACTAAGCTCGCGCTCGAGCTGCTCGGCGACCGCGAGGCGGATCCCGACGCCGACAGCGCCGCGGGATTCTGGCAGTACCAGCAGCTCCGCTCGCGCGGCAACACGATCGAGGCCGGGACGAGCGAAATCCTGCGCAACATCATCGCGGAACGCGTCCTCGGCCTGCCGCGCAGCCGCTGATGGACTTCTCGTTCGCGCCCGAGCAGGAGGACCTGCGCCGCGAGGCGCGCGCCTTCCTCGCCGCCAACCCGTCGCCGTCGGACGCGCAGCTCGAGGAGCTCGGGTGGAAGGGGATCCTCGCGAGCGGCGAGCTGACGTTCCTCGACGCCGCCGTCCTGTTCGAGGAGCTCGGCCGCTCCGAGTACGACGGCTCGTTCGTGCGCGACGAGGCGGGCGGCGACCGGCGCACGCTGCTCGCCGCGTACGCGCTGCAGGCGGTGGGGATCGGCTCCTGGGCCACGGACGCGGCCGTCTCGTACGCGTCGCAGCGTGAGCAGTTCGGCAAGAAGATCGGCGCATACCAGGCCGTCTCGCACGCGATCGTCGACGCCTACGTGCAGGTGGAGCTGGCACGCTCGCTCGCCTACTGGGCCGCCTGGGCCGTCGCGGTGGACGACGCGCAGGCAGACCTGGCGGCCGCGGCGGCGAACGCGCAGGCGACGGAGTCGGCGGTGCGCGCCTGCGAGACGTCGATCCAGGTGCACGGCGGGATCGGCTTCACGTGGGAGCACCCGCTGCACCGCTACTACAAGCGGGCGCTCGCGCTCGAGAGCGCGCTCGGCTTCGGCCGCGAGCACCGCGCGGAGATCGCGCGATCGCTCCTGTCGCGCTAGTCACCGGCGCCTCCTCCGGAATCGGGCGCGCGACGGCGCTGCGGCTCCTCGAGCTCGGCTGGAGCGTGTGCGCATCCGTGCGCCGCGACGGCGAAGCGCCCCCGGGGACGCTCGAGCTCGTGTTCGACGTGACGGACGTCGAGGCGATCGCGCGCGCCGCCGCCGCGATCCAGGAGCTCGACGCGCTCGTGCTCAACGCAGGGATCGCGGTCGCCGCGCCGCTCGAGTTCCTGCCGCCGACAGAGCTCACGCGGCAGCTCGACGTCAACGTGGTCGGGCAGCTGCGGGTGCTGCAGTCGTTCCTGCCGGCGCTGCGCCGGCGACGCGGCCGCGTCGTGTTGATGGGGTCGATCGGCGGACGCTCCGCGCTGCCCTTCCTCGGCGCCTACGCGATGTCGAAGTTCGCGCTCGAGGCGATGGCGGACTCGCTGCGCGTCGAGCTCGCTCCGTCGGGGATCGACGTCGCGATCGTCGAGCCCGGCACGATCGCGACGCCGATGTGGACCAAGCCGCAGCGGTCGCTCGACGACTTTCCGCCGGCGGCCGCCGAGCTGTACGGCGAGCGAACGGAGAAGTTCCGCCGCCTCGCGGCGCGGCGTTCTGCGACGCGGGCGGCGCCGCCGCGTGAGGTCGCGGACGCCGTCGTCCACGCGCTCACCGCGAAGACGCCGCGGACGCGCTACGTCGTCGGACACGACGCGAAGCTGCGCGCGCGTGTGCAGCGGCTGCCGGACCGCGTGCGCGACCGCGTCCTCACCCGTTTCCTGTTCGGCGAATAGCGGGCCGGCGCACCGGACGCCGCCTCGACGCGACCGCGTTAGCATCCGCGCATGGGCTACCGGGTCAGCTCCCTCGACGAGCTCGGGGAGGGCCGCGGGTTCAGGAAGGTGCGCGTGGCGCTCGGCGTGACCGCGTTCGGCGTGAACGGAGTGGTGTTCCCGCCGCGCTACGAGGGGCCGAACCACTACCACGACACGCAGGACGAGCTGTACTTCGTCCATCGCGGCACCGCGACGTTCACGATCGACGGGACGGAGCACGGGGTCGGCGAGGGCGGGCTCGTCCACGTCGAGTCGACGACGCCGCGTCAGATCTCGAACCGTACGGACGACGACCTCGTGCTGCTCGTCGTCGGCGGCAAGAACGGTTACGTCGAGCGCGACGGCCACCTCGTCGACCCCGAGGTCGACCTGCCGCGCCGGCAGGGGCTCGCGTCGTGAAGGGCCTGATGATGGACACGCAGCTGACGCTGCCGTGGCTGCTGCGCCGCGCCGAGACCTACTGGCGCGACGCCGAGATCGTGACGCGGATGCCCGACCGCAGCTTCGAGCGCTCGACGCACGGCGAAGCATGCCGCCGCGCGCGGGCGCTGGCGGTCGCGCTGCAGCAGTTGGGGTTAGAGCGCGGCGATCGCGTCGCAACCCTCTGCTGGAACCACCAGGCGCACCACGAGGCGTACCTCGGCGTCCCCTGCGGCGGCTTCGTGCTGCACACGCTCAACCTGCGTCTGCATCCGAACGACCTCGCGTACATCGCGAGTCACGCCGGCGACCGCGCCGTCATCGTCGACCGGTCGCTGCTGCCGCTGCTCGAGCAGTTCCGCGAGCGCACGCCGATCGAGCACGTCTTCGTCGTCGGCGGCGACGGAGGCGAGGACACCTACGAGGAGCTCCTCGCCGGCGCCGACCCCGACGACTGGCGCGACCCCGGGCTGGACGAGGACGAGGCGGCGGCGATGTGCTACACGAGCGGCACGACGGGCCAGCCGAAGGGCGTCGTCTACTCGCACCGCTCGACGATGCTGCACACGCTCGGCGTCACGGCGGGCAACCCGCTCGGGCTCGGCATCTCGGAGCAGGACGTGATCCTGCCGGTCGTCCCGATGTTCCACGCGAACGCCTGGGGCTACCCGTACGTGGCGACGATGATCGGCGCGAAGCTCGTCTACCCGGGCCCGTTCCTCGACCCGGAGAGCCTGCTCGAGGACTTCGAGCGCGAAGGCGTGACGTGGACGGCGGGCGTCCCGACGATCTGGCTCGGCATCCTGGCGCTGCTCGACGCGCACCCCGGCCGCTGGGACCTCTCGAAGCTGAAGGGGATGCTCGTCGGCGGCTCGGCGGCGCCGCGCGCGATGATCGCCGGGTTCAAGCAGCGGCACGGACTCGACGTCGTGCACGGCTGGGGGATGACCGAGACCTCCCCGGTCGCATCGACCGCCGCGCTTCCGGGCGACCTCGCGCACGCCGACGAGGAGACGCGCTTCGACTACGTCGCGATGCAGGGTCTCCCGCTGTCGCTCGTCGAGCTTCGCGTGCGCGACGAGGCCGGGAACGTGCTGCCGTGGGACGGCGAGTCGATGGGCGAGCTGGAGGTCCGCGGCCCGTGGATCGCCGCGGCGTACTACGACGCGCCCGAGGCCGCCGACCGCTGGACCGACGACGGCTGGTTCCGCACCGGCGACGTGGTCACGATGCACCCGCGCGGCTTCATCCAGATCAAGGACCGTTCGAAGGACGTGATCAAGTCGGGCGGCGAGTGGATCTCGTCGGTCGAGCTCGAGAACGCGCTGATGGCGCATCCCTCGGTCTCCGAGGCCGCCGTGATCGCCGTCCCGGACCCGAAGTGGGACGAGCGGCCGCTCGCCGTCGTCGTGCTGCGCGAGGGCGCGTCCGCGACGACCGACGAGCTGCGCGAGTTCCTCGCGCCGGACTTCGCCAAGTGGTGGCTGCCGGACCGCTTCGAGTTCGTCGACGAGATCCCGAAGACGAGCGTGGGCAAGTTCCGCAAGACGGCGCTGCGGGAACGGTTCGCGGCCGAGCCCGCACCGGCGGCGCAGTGATCCGCACCGTCTGGCTCGACAACCCGCCGGTCAACGCCGTCAACCGCGCGATCGCGGACACGCTGCTCGACGCGCTCCAGTCGCTCGACGGGGACGTGCGCGCGGTCGTGCTGCGCGGACGGGGAGAGCGCGCGTTCTCCGCCGGCGCCGACATCGGCGCGTTCCAGCAAGCGGACGACGACGGGCGCCCCGCGGGCATCCAGCCGCTCGCCGACCTGATCGAGGCGGCGCCGGTGCCGGTGGTCGCCGCCGTGCACGGCTACTGCCTCGGCGGCGGCCTCGAGCTCGCGCTCGCGTGCGACTTCAGGATCGCGCAGCGCGACGCGTCGTTCGGATTCCCCGAGGTCAACCTCGGGCTGCTGCCGGGGGGCGGGGGCACGCAGCGCGCGCCGCGCCTGATCTCTCCCGGACGCGCGCGGTGGCTGATCATGTCCGGCGAGCGCATCTCCGCCGAGCAGGCGGAGCGGTGGGGGCTCGTCGAGTTCGTCGTCGACGACCTCGACGACGGCATCGCACGCTATGTCGAGCCGCTCGCGGCGCAGAGCCCGCACGCTCTCCGGCAGATCAAGCGCGTGCTGCACGAGACGCGCGACACGCGCAGTGACGAGCGCGAGCTCGACGCGTTCGCGGAGTGCCTCGGCTCGGACGACGGGCAGGAGGGCGTCGCGGCGTTCCTCGAGAAGCGCGCGCCGCGCTGGACCGGTAGGTGAAGGCGGTCGTCCTGCGCGAGGTCGGCGGCGACCTCGCGCTCGAGGAACAAACCGAGCCCGACTCCGGCCACGTCGTGGACGTCCGCGCGGCGGGAGTGAACTTCGCCGACCTCCTGATCCGGCGCGGGCTGTACCCGCAGATGCCGGAGCTGCCGTACGTCCTCGGCAGCGAGGTGGCGGGCGAGCTCGACGGGCGTCGGGTCGTCGCGTTCACCCGTGGCGGCGGGGGCTACGCCGAGCGGGCGGTCGTCGATCCCGACTGGACGTTCGAGCTGCCGCAGGACGCGCCGTTCGCGACCGGGGCCGCGTTCCTGACGACGTACCTGACGGCGTACATCCCGCTCGTGAACGCCGCGCGGCGTGAGACGGTGCTCGTGCACGCCGGCGCGGGCGGCGTCGGCTCGGCCGCGATCCAGATCGCGCGGCACCTCGGCGCGACGGTCCACGCCACCGCCTCGAGCGACGAGAAGCGCGACGTCGTGGGGCGGCTCGGCGCGGAGCCGTGCGCGTACGAGCAGATCGACGACCTGCGCGTCGACCTCGTCCTCGACCCGGTCGGCGGCGACGTGTTCACGCGGTCGCTCCCGCTCCTGAACCCACTGGGGACGATCGTCGCGATCGGCTTCGCCGGCGGCTTCTGGGAGGACCCCAGCGTGCAGTGGCTCGTCGGCCGGAACGCGACCGTCAGCGGCTTCTACCTCGGGCGCCTGCTGAGACTGCAGCCGTCGTTCGTCCGGACGTGCGTCGCGGAGCTGCTCGAGCTCTGGCGCGCGGGCGTGCTGGAGCCGTTCGTCGGCGCCACGTTCCCGCTCGCCGACGCGAACTCCGCTCATGCGTTGATCGAGTCGCGCCGGCACGTCGGAAAGGTTGTCCTCGAGCCGTGAAGGCGCTCGTCACCGGCGGGGAAGGAGGGATCGGACGCGCGATCCGCGCGCGGCTCGAGGGCGAGGGGTACGAGGTGGAGTCCCTCGACCTCGTCGACGGGTTCGACGTCTCGGACCCGGCGGCGTGGCGAGGGGTGGGGCGCGTCGACCTGGCGTGCCTCAACGCCGGTGTGCTCACCGGGGAGCTGACCGTGGAGAGCTACCGCCGCGCGGTCGCGGTGAACGTCGACGGCGTCGTCCTCGGCGTGCTGCGGCTGCGCGAGGTGATGGACGGCGGCGCGATCGTCGCCACTGCATCGCTCGCGGGGCTGACGGCGATGCCGAGCGATCCCGTCTACGCGCTGACGAAGCACGCCGTCGTCGGCTTCGTGCGCTCGATGGCGCCGCACCTGCGCGTGAAGCTGAACGCGGTGTGTCCCGGGATCGCCGACACGCGGATGATCGACGCGCAGCGCGACGCGTTCGCGGCCGCGGGCTTCCCGCTGCTCGCGCCCGACGAGGTGGCCGACGCGGTGTGGCGCGCGGCGACCAGCGACGGGACGGGCGAGTGCTGGTTCGTGCAGCCGGGCCGCGAGCCGGCGCCGTTCCGGTTCCCGAACGTCCCCGGCCCGCGCGCGGCCGGCGCGAGCGTCGGGGCGCCGCCCTGGGGTCAGACCCGGGTCTGACCCCAGGGCCGCCCGCGCCGACACCGGTGGTGCCCGACCGCGACCGCAACGACGTCGTCACGCCTTTGCGAACTTCGCTGCAAATCGGGACGGCGCTTCGGACACGGCCGCTTCGTCGCGCGCGTCCCCGGGGTCAGACCCGGGTCTGACCCCGGCGCACCCGTCCCCTAGTTCAGCCCGGGGTCGAAGGGCATGTTCTCCATCAGCTCGAAGGGGCCGCCCTTGCGGTGCAGGACCGTGCGCCAGAGCTCGTCCGGGTCGTCTGCGAACGCGTCGTCTGCCTCCGCGTCGACGACGATCCACGAAGCCTCGGCGAGCTCGTCCTCGAGCTGCCCCTCGGCCCAGCCCGAGTAGCCGGCGAACATGCGCAGCCGCCGGATCGACAGGTCGCCCGGCTCGGCCTCCGCCGGGATGAAGCCGAGGGAGGCGAAGATCGGCGCGGCGGCGTCCGCGACGTCGTCGAAGTCCGCGAGCACCATGAACGCGTCGGGCTGAACCGGGCCGCCGACGAAGATCGGATCCTCCGCACCCGGCAGCCCGGCCAGCGACGGAACCGCCTCCGCCGCGCGAACCGCCGAGGGTCGGCTCAGCACGAGCCCCATCGCCCCGTCGTCGTCGTGGTGGGCGATCAGGACGACCGTCTTCCGGAAGTTCGGGTCGACCAGCGCCGGCGAGGAGACGAGCAGCCTGCCTTGCAGGGACTCCACTCAGCTGAAATGCCAGGTTTCGCCGCCGCCAAACGCGCGCAGCACGCGGCGCGCGACCACCATCCTGTGCACCTCGTCGGGGCCGTCGTAGATCCGGCCGGCGCGCGCCTGCAGCGCCATCCGAGCGAGCGGCGTCTCGTCGGTGAGGCCGCGGGCGCCGTGGACCTGGATCGCGCGGTCGATCACGTCCTGCAGCGTGCGTGCGGCGAAGAACTTGATCGCCGAGATCTCGACGCGCGCCTCGTCCCCGGCGTCGATCTTGTGCGCCGCGTCGAGCGTCATCAGCCGGCACGCCTGGATCTCGGCGTACGAGTCGGCGACCCAATTCTGCACCGTCTGCTTGTCGGCCAGCGGCGAGCCGAACGTCTCGCGCTCGAGCGCGTACGAGCACATGAGCTCGAAGGCGCGCTGCATCTGCCCGAGCCAGCGCATCACGTGGTGGATGCGGCCGGGGCCGAGCCGCTTTTGCGCGATCGCGAAGCCGGCACCTTCCTCCCCGAGCGTGTTCGACACCGGCACGCGCACGTTCCTGTAGCGCAGCTCGCAGTGCGTCGACCAGCCGCGACCGGCGTGCCCGAGCACCGGGATCGCACGCACCACCTCGACGCCGTGCGTGTCCGCCGGCACGATGATCTGCGTCGCGCGAGCGTGCGGGTGCGCGTCGGGCGCGGTTACCGCCATCACGATCCCGAACGCCGCACCGTCGGCGCCCGACGAGAACCACTTGTGACCGTCGATCACCCACTCGTCGCCGTCGCGTACGGCCCGCGTGCGCAGCGTCGTCGGATCGGAGCCCGGCACCTCCGGCTCCGTCATCGAGAAGAAGGAGCGGATCCGGCCGGCCACGAGGGGATAGAGCCAGCGTTCCTTCTGCTCGGCGGTGCCGAACAGATGGAGGATCTCCGCGTTCCCGGCGTCGGGAGCCTGGCAGCCGAACACGAGCTGCCCCCATGCAGTGCGTCCGATCTGCTCGTTCAGGTACGCGTAGTCGAGGAAGCCGGTGCCCGTGCCGCCCGCCTCCGGCGGAACGTGCGGCGCCCACAGTCCGAGCGCGCGCACCTCGTCCTGCAGCTGCGCGACCAGCCGCTCCGCCTCGTCGTCCTCGCCGTCGAGGACGCGCTCGTTCGGCAGCACGCGCTCCTGCATGAACGCGCGCACCAGCTCGAGCCGCTCGGCCGGCGGTGCGCCGATCGCAGTCACGCGGTCTAGCATCGCACGTCGTGCGCCTCGGCTTCTACATGGGCTACGCGCAGCCGGGGCAGAGCCCGCTCGAGCTGATCGAGCTCGCCCAGGAGGCGGAGCGGCTCGGCTACCGGTCGGCGTGGGCGGCGGAGGCGTGGGGCGTCGACGCGGTCACGCCGCTCGCGTGGCTCGGCGCGACGACGGCGACGATCGGGCTCGGCTCGGCGGTGATGCAGATCCCGGCGCGATCGCCCGCCAACGCCGCGATGACAGCGGCGACGCTCGACCTGCTCTCGGGCGGCCGCTTCCTGATGGGCCTCGGCACGTCGGGGCCGCAGGTCGTCGAGGGCTGGCACGGCCAGCAATGGGGGCGGCCCGTCGGGAAGACGCGCGAGTACGTCGAGATCGTGCGCGCCGTGCTGCGGCGCGAGCGGCTCGAGCACCACGGTCAGCACTACGACATCCCGCTCACGGGCGGCACCGGTCTCGGCAAGCCGCTCAAGCTGATGATGCGCCCGCTGCGCGCGGACATCCCGATCTACCTGGCGGCGATCGCTCCGAAGGCGGTCGAGCAGGCGCTCGAGATCGCCGACGGCTGGCTCCCGATCTTCTGGTCGCCCGAACGCGCACGCGCGGTGTTCCCGCTCGAGCGCGTCCGCGAGGGCTTCGACGTCGCGCCGTCCGCGCCCGCCGTGCTGACGGACGACGTCGCGGCCGGGCGCGACGCGCTCAAGCAGTACTACTCGTTCTACGTCGGCGGGATGGGCGCGCGCGGGAAGAACTTCTACAACGACCTGCTCGCGCGCTACGGCCACGAGGCCGCGGCGCGGGAGATCCAGGATCTGTTCCTCGGCGGCCACCAGCGCGAGGCGGCGGCGAAGGTCCCGGACGCGTTCGTCGACGAGGTCGCGCTCGTCGGACCGGTCGAGCGGATCCGCGACCGCCTCGCGGCATGGCGCGAGTCGGGGGCGACGACGCTGCTCGTCTCGACGCGCGACGTGAACACGCTGCGCGCGGTCGCGGAGGCGAGCTCGTGACCGCGACTCACACGTCCGCGGCTTCCGCAGCGGCCTCGGCGAGCATCGGCACGCCCTGCTCGAGCCGCGCGGCGCGCGTGTCCTCCGCGCCGAGCTCGCCGCGCACGTAGCGGCCGTAGATCGCCTCGCAGAAGACCGCCGCCTTCCAGAGCGCGAGCGCCTCGAACCACCGCAGCGACACGAGCTCGCGGCCGCTTTGCTCGGCGTAGCGTTCGGCGAGCTCGCGCTTCGACGGGAACCCCGCCTCCCCCGTCACGGGCGACGTTCCGAGCGGGCTCGGCGGTCCGCCGGGCTCGGCGTACGTCGCGAGCAGGTATCCGACGTCGGCGCGCGGGTCGCCGATCGCGCCCATCTCCCAGTCGAGCACCGCCTCGATGCGCGCGGGGTCGGCGCGCGCGACCATCACGTTCCCCAGCCGGTAGTCGCCGTGGACGACCGTCGCCGGCAGCTGCGCGGGCACGTGCGCGGCCAGCCACGTCCCCACGTCGTCGACGCGTGGAACCTCGCGGGTCCTGTTGAGCTGCCAGAGCTGCGCGAAGCGGCGCACCTGCCGCTCGTTGTACGAGCCGGGCCGCGCGAACGCCGCGAGCGCAGGCGTCGACACGTCGGCCGCGTGGATCTCGACGAGCGTGTCCACGAGGTCGAGGCCGAGCGCGCGGCGCGCCGAGGCCGCCTCGAGGCCGCGCGGAAGCTCGTTCGTGACGACGTGCCCGTCGAGCCAGCGCATGACGTAGAACGGCACGCCGAGCACCGATTCGTCCTCGCAGACCGCGACGATCTCCGGCAGTCGCGCGAATCCCGCCGCGCGCAGCGCAAGCTGCAGCCTCGCCTCGCGCACCATGTCGTGCGCCGACGGAGGCAGCGGCGGTCGGGGCGGCCTGCGCAGCACGAACCGCGACCCGTCGGCACGTACGACGAGGAAGCTGAAGTTCGAGCCGCCGCCCTCGCCGATGCGCGTGACGGCGAGCGCGCCGGCGCCGAGACCGTGTGCGTCGAGGAACCGCTCCACGTTCTCCCCGACGACCAGCGGCGCGAGCATCGAGGCGATGCTACGCGCCGGCGATCACGGCGACGCCGGCGAGCGCGACCGCGACGCCGACCTGCTGCGCGCGCGTGAGCCGCTCCCCGAGGAGCACGTGCGCGAGCAGGACCGTCACGACTGGATACAGCGAGCCGAGAACGGACACGAGCGCGAGCAGCCCGTGTCCGCTCGCGTACGCGAACAGGGCGTTGGCGGTGACGTCGGCGAGACCGACCGCGGCGACGGCGAGGAACGACGCGCGCGGCACCGCGAGCGGCTGCCGCGCGGCGAGCGCCAGCGCGACCAGCAGCGCGAGCGAGCCGACTCGTGCGCCGACGAGCGTCGACAGCGCGTCGCCTTCGCGCGATCCGAGGCCGAGGAAGTAGACGAAGACGCCGAGGGCGAGCGCGGCGACGAGCGCCAGCAGCACCGCGCGTGCGCGTTCGGGCGTCGCGCCGCGCCGCTCCTCCACCGAGGCGAGCACGGCCCCGACGAGCGCCGCCGCGGCGCCGGCGAGCGCGAGCGCGTGCGGGCGCTCGCCCGAGCCGAGCGAGATCGCGAACGGGACGACGGCGCTGCACGCCGCGATCGGCGAGACGACGCTCATCGTGCCGAGCGACAGGGCGCGGTAGAAGGCCGCCAGGCCGCAGCCGCCGCCGATCCCCGCGAGCAGCCCGAGCACGAACGAGCGCCCGCCGAGTCCGCCGCGCGCTGCGACGGCGACGAGCAGCGCCACGAACCCGGCGGACTGCGACACGACCGTCACCGGCAACGTCGGCAGCCGCCGCGTCAGCGAGCCGCCCGAGAAGTCCGCGACGCCCCAGACGACGGACGAGCCGACGGCGAGGACGAGCGCTACCCCGTTCATCCGCGTGGTTCTACAGGTGCGCCCGAAGCCCGCGCGTGCACGCGGAGGTGCTGGCTCCCGCTACAACCGCTCGACGATCATCGCCATGCCCTGGCCGCCGCCGACGCACATCGTCTCGAGCCCGATCGTGCCGTCGAGCGTCTCGAGGTCGTTCAGCAACGTGGTCATTATGCGCGCCCCGGTCATGCCGTAGGGGTGGCCGAGCGCGATCGCGCCGCCGTGCGGATTCAGCTTCTCGCCGAACGGGTCGACGCCGATCTCCCTGCACACCGGCAGCACCTGCGCCGCGAACGCCTCGTTGAGCTCGACGACGTCGACGTCGTCGATCGTCATGCGAGCCTGTGCGAGCACGCGCCGCACCGCCTCGATCGGGCCGACGCCCATGATCTCCGGCTCGACCCCGGACACGCTCGACGCGACGATCCGAGCGCGGGGGCGGATGCCGAGCTCGGCGGCGCGCCGGTCCGACATGACGACGACCGCGGCGGCGCCGTCGTTGAGCGGGCACGAGTTGCCGGCGGTCACCTTCCCGCCGGGCTTGAACGCCGGCTCGAGCGCGGCGAGCTTGTCGAGCGTCGACGAACGCCGCGGTCCGTCGTCGGCGGCCACGCCGTCGTACGGCGCGATCTCTCGCGCGAAGAAGCCGGAGTCCTGCGCCGCGACCGCGCGCTCCTGCGAGCGCTGGGCGTAGCGGTCCATCTCCTCGCGCGACACGCCCCAGCGCTCGGCGACGTTCTCCGCGGTCAACCCCATCGGGATGTACACGTTCGCGATCGGCGCGTCGTCGCCGAAGAGCGCGGGGTGGAGCTCGTCTTCCGATTTCGGGTAACCGTTGACCTGCGTGATCGACTCGACGCCGCCGGCCACGAAGGCGTCGCCCTCGCCGGCTCGGATCGCGTGGAACGCCATCCGGATCGTCTGCAGGCTGGACGCGCAGAACCGGTTGACGGTCGTCCCCGGCACCGTGTGCGGCAGTCCGGCCAGCAGCGCGACGCGCCGTGCCAGGTTCATGCCCTGCTTCTGCTCGGGGAAGCCGCAGCCGATCATCACGTCGACGATCTCCTCGCGCGGCAGCTCCGGCACCTGCTCGACGGCGGTCCGCACCGCGAACGCAGCGAGGTCGTCCGGCCGCGCGTCGACCAGCGAGCCCTTCGCAGCGCGTCCGATCGGCGTGCGCGCGGTGGAGACGACGACGGCCTCGGCCACGCGTCCATATTGACTGAGCGGTCAACCGGCTGGTTGACTGACCGGCGGATGGCGCCCCTGCTGGCACTCCGCGACGTCGACGCGCGGTACGGCCCGGTGCAGGCGCTCCGCCGCGTCGCGCTCACGGTCGACGAGGGCGAGGTGGTGGCGATCCTCGGCGCGAACGGGGCGGGGAAGACGACGACGCTGCGCGCGATCTCCGGCACGGTCCGCCGCACCGGCACGATCGAGTTCGCGGGACGCTCGCTGATCCGCCGCGGCCCCGAGGCCGCCGCGCGGCTCGGCATCGCGCACGTACCCGAGGGCCGGGGCACGTTCTCGGAGCTGACCGTCTGGGAGAACCTGCGGCTCGGCGCGCACGTCCGGCGCGGCTCGCTCAAGGACGACTTCCGCCGCGTGCTCGAGTACTTCCCGTGGCTCGAGCGGCGCCGCTCGCAGCAGGCCGGCACCCTCTCCGGCGGCGAGCAGCAGATGCTCGCCATCGCGCGCGCGGTGATGCAGCGGCCGCGGCTGCTCCTGCTGGACGAGCCGTCGCTCGGCCTCGCGCCGCTGGTCGTCGCCGAGATCTTCCGCATCGTCGGCGAGCTCAACACGCGCGAGGGGACGGCGGTGCTGCTCGTCGAGCAGAACGCGCGCACGTCGCTCGCGGCCGCCTCGCGCGCGTACGTGCTCGAGGTCGGCAGCGTCGCGTACGAGGGCGCGAGCGACGACCTGGCGGCGCACGACGCGATCCGCCGGAGCTACCTCGGCTATTGATGACCGCGGCGCTGTCGACGCTTCGCACGCCGTGGCGCCGGGTCGCGCTCGGACAGTGGCTCGTGGCGGCGCTGCTGGCGGCGGTCGTCGTCTTCCTCGTCGTCGGCTCGCTGCAGAGCTCGCTGTTCCTGCAGCAGACGATCTCCGGCCTCGCGAACGGCGGCATCTACGCGAGCCTCGCCGTCGCGCTCGTCCTCATCTACCGCGCGACGGAGGTGATCAACTTCGCGCAGGGCGCGATCGCCACGTTCACGACCTACGTCGGCTGGCAGCTCCTCGCCTGGGGGTTCCACTACTGGCCGATGTTCGCGCTCACGATCGCGCTGGCGTTCGTCGGTGGGTTCGTGTGCGAGCTCGTCGCCATCCGGCCGGTCGAGCGACGCGGCAACGTGCTGACCGTCGTGATCGCGACGATCGGCCTCCTGATCCTGCTCGAAGGGCTGATCGGGCGGATCTGGGGGAACGAGGTGAAGTTCATGCCGTCGCCGTTCCCGGCACGGATCTACCACCTCGGCGGCGCCGCGTTCTCGCTCCAGGACCTCGGCACGATCGGCATCTCGATCGCCGCCGTCGTCGTGCTCTGGCTCTTCTTCCGGTTCACCAAGGTCGGGCTGGCGATGCGCGCCGCCGCGGTGCGTCCGGCCGCCGCGCGGCTCGTCGGCGTGCGCGTCAGCTGGATGCTCTCGCTCGGCTGGGGGCTCGCCGCTGCGCTGGGCGCGGTCAGCGGGCTGCTGGCGGCGGCGAGCCCGAGCGTGCTGCTCCAGCCGTCGATGATGGACGGCGTCCTGATCTACGCGTTCGCGGCGGCGGTGCTGGGCGGGCTCGAGAGCGCGGCCGGCGCCGTGGTCGCGGCGCTGCTGATCGGCGTGCTGCTCAGCCTGCTGAGCAGCTACGTGAGCTGGGTGACGCCGGCGCTCTTGCTGCCGGTCGCGTTCGTGCTGATGCTGGTCGTGCTCCTGCTCAAGCCGACCGGGCTGTTCGGGCGGACGCGGGTGCGAAAGGTATGAGGCCGCGGGCAGCGTCCTGGTTCGGCGCCGCGGCAGCCGCGGCCGCGGCCGTCGCGATCGCGCTGCTCCCGCTCACCCTGTCGGACTACCACCGGTCGCAAGGGGCGCTCGTCGCCGTCTACTTCGTCGCCATCCTCGCCCTCGACATCGTCACCGGCTACACCGGCCAGATCTCGATCGGCCACGGGGCGTTCATGGCCGTCGGCGGCTACACGACCGCGATCCTGCTGCACCATCACTGGTGGACGAGCGCCACGGGGGCCTTGCACACGATCTGGACGCTGCCGGCGGCCGCCCTCGTCGGGTTCGGCGCCGGCCTCGTCGTCGGTCTGCCGGCCCTGCGCTTCCACGGCGTCTACCTGGCGCTGACGACGTTCGCGGTCGCGCTCGCCGTGCCGCAGCTCGCGAAGAACTACTCTCACTTCACCGGCGGGACGCAGGGCCTGTCGCTGCCGGCGCACAACGGTCTCTGGCTCTACCGCCTCGGCTGGATCGTCGCCGGCGTCGCGTTCGTCTTCGCGTGGCTGCTGCTCCGGGGCCGCACCGGCCGCGCCTTCCGCGCGATCCGCGACAGCGAGGTGGCCGCCGCCTCGTCGGGCGTGACGCTCGCGCTCTACAAGACTCTCGCGTTCGGCATCTCTGCCGCCATGGCCGCCGTCGCCGGGTCGGTGTACGTGCTCGTCAACAACTTCGTCAACCCGGACGTCTTCGGGCTCACGCTCTCGCTCTACGTCCTGATCGGCGCCGTCGTCGGCGGGCTCGGCTCGCTGTGGGGCGTCCTCGCGGGCGCGGCGTTCGTGCAGCTGCTCCCGATCGGCCTAACAAGCGGGCCTTTGGCGTCGTCTGAGGACGTGCCGGTGATCTTCGGGGCCGTCGTGATCGCCGTCATGGCCGCGCTGCCGCTCGGTGCGGCCGGGTTCGTCCAGACGGCCTTGCGATTCGCGTCCAGAACCCGTCAAAGTTCGACAACCCCCTAGGCCTGGAGGGCAGATGACCAGAAGGATGCAGGGAGGGCTCGCGCTCGCGCTGCTCGCGCTTGCGGTGGCGGTCGTCGCTTCGGCCGCGGTCGCGGCGGGCACCGCGACGCCGGGCGTCACGAGCAAGACGATCACGATCGGCGGAACCTTCCCGCTGACCGGACCGGCGCAGCTGTACGGCGTCATCCCGAAGGCGGAGAACGCGTACTTCCAGTACGTGAACACCCACGGCGGCGTCAACGGCCGCAAGATCGTCTTCAAGTACTACGACGACCAGTACAACCCGGCCAACACGGTCCCGCTGACGCACAAGCTCGTGCAGCAGGACCACGTGTTCGCCGTCTACGGCAGCCTCGGCACCGCGCCGATCCTCGCCACGCGGGACTACCTCAACGGGCTGAGGATTCCGCAGGTGCTCGTCGCCACCGGCGACTCCTACTGGGGCTCGCAGTACAAGAAGTACCCGTGGACGATCGGCTTCCAGCCGGACTACCCGGGCGAGTCGCGCGTCTACGGCCAGTTCATCCGGAACAAGATCCCGCAAGCGAAGATCGGCGTCCTCATGCAGAACGACGCCTACGGGCAGAACTACTACAACGGCCTGCTGCAGGGCCTCGGGGCCGCGAAGTCGAAGATCGTCGACGTCGAGAAGTACGACGCGACCGAGACGGACGTCAGCTCGCAGGTCGTCAAGCTCAAGGCGGCCGGCGCGAACGTCTTCGCGCTGTTCGCGCTGCCGACGCAGACGATCGACGCGCTCGTCGTCACGACGAAGATCGGCTGGCACCCGACGACCTTCATCAACAACGTCTCGAGCTCGCCGCTCTTCATGGGCCTCGCGCAGAAGAGCGGCGCGGACGTGCAGGGCGACATCACCGCCACCTACGTCTACGACGTGTGGAACAACCCGAACACGGCGGTCGCCAAGCAGTACAAGTCGATCCTCGCCAAGTACGACGCGGGAGCGGATCCGCTGGACGCGAACAACCTCTACGGCGTCGCGAACGCGTGGACGATGGTGAAGGTGCTGTCGCTCGCGGGCAAGACGCCGACGCGCGCAGGTCTGATGCGCGCGCTCACGCACATGAACTGGAAGAACCCGTACCTGTATCCGGGCATCGTGATGAAGACGACGCCGACGGAGCGGTACCCGATCGACCAGCAGATCCTCGAGCAGTACAAGGGTGCCTCCTGGAAGCCGTTCGGGCACCTGTTCGGCAACGCGCGCTGAGCGCGGGATTCGCGGCGGCGCCCCACCCGGGGCGCCGCCGCTAGCGTCCGCAGATGGTCGAGCTCGAGGACGGCATCCGCCGCGTCACCTTCGAGCTGCCGTTCGGCATCGACCACGTGCACTGCTACCTGCTGCGCGCGGCGTCCGACGGCTGGATCCTCGTCGACACGGGCCTCGGAACGCGCGACCCCGAAGCGCGCTGGCGGCCCGTCCTCGACCGGCTCGACGCACCCGTCGAGCTGATCGTTGTCACGCACATGCATCCGGACCACGTCGGCGGCGCGCGCGACGCGGCCGCCGTCACCGGCGCGCCGGTCGCGCAGGGGCGCGAGGACCACGCGCAGTGCGTGCGGGCGTGGGGGCGCCGCGACCCGAACCGGTTCGCCGACCATTGGCGGCGGCACGGGATGCCGGAGGCGCAGGTCGAGAGCGTCGTGCAGGAGGCTGAGCTGATGCTGCGCGCCGTCCACTGGGTGGAGGAGCCCACGCTCCTCGACGCCGGCGACCGCCTCGACGGCTGGCGCGTCGAGGTGCTGCGCGGCCACGCGGACGGCCACATCGTCCTCGTGCGCGACGGCGTGCTCGTCGCCGGCGACACGATCCTCGCCGGGATCACGCCGACGATCGGCCTCTATCCGGACTCGCGCCCGGACCCGCTCGGCGACTACCTCGCCACGCTCGACCGGATCGAGGAGCTCGCGCCGCGCGTGACGTATGCGGGGCACCGAGACCCGATCCGCGACCCGGCGGCGCGGGCGCGTGAGATCCGCGCACACCACCGCGAGCGGCTCGACCGCGCGCAGGCGGCGCTCGGCGCGCGTCCCGCGAGCGCCTACGAGGTGTCGCTGGCGCTGTTCGAGAGCGACCTCACGCCGGCGCTGCGCCGCTTCGCGACCGCGGAGGCGCTTGCCCACCTCGAGCGCCTCGTCGTCGAGGGGCGGGCCCGGCGGGAGGAGGGGGGATACGCCGAAACGGGGATCTGAGCCCGGCCGCGCCGGGGACTGACGGGCCGCAGGTGTGAATTCAGTATGCGCCGGTGACCCCCGCACGCCTTCTGCTCGCCACGGGCACGGTCGCCGCGTCGCTCGCGGGTGTCGCGCCGGTCGTGTCGCACGAGGCGTCGGCCGCCTCGGGCCCCGTCGTCCGCGCCGGTTCCCCGACGACGCTCGTCGTCCCGAAGGGCGCGCGGGTGCTGCGCGGCCTGCCGACGGGCAGCGCGGGCGCCGCCCGCGACCTGCGGATGACGGTCGTGCGCGCATCCGACGGCGCCGTGCTCTTCACCGGCTCGCCGGCGACGTTCCACCTGCTCCCGGTCGTGGCGGGGACGAAGCTCGTGGTGACGGTGCACGGAAGCTCCCGCGCCGCGGGCAGCTCCCTCAGCTGGTCGTAGCGGCTTCCGGCGCCGAGAGCTGCGCGCGAGAGCGTCTTCGCGCCGCCGATACGATGGTCGCATGAAGCCGCTTCGGATCGGCGTCCTCGCCGTGCAGGGGAACTTCCGCGAGCACGAGCAGATGCTCGCGCGCCTCGGGGTCGAGACGGTCGAGGTGCGCAAGCCGGAGCAGCTCGACGACCTCGACGGGCTCGTCATCCCCGGCGGCGAGTCCACGGCGTTCATGCGGCTGATGCGGCTGTACGGCCTCGACGAGGCGCTGCGCCGGTTCGACCGGCCGGTCTTCGGGACCTGCGCCGGGATGATCGTGCTCGACCGCGGCCACCTCGGGCTCGTCGACGTCTCCGTGCGCCGGAACGCGTTCGGCCGGCAGGTCGCGTCGTTCGAGACCGACCTCGACGTGGCCGGCGAAGACGCGCCGATGCGCGCCGTGTTCATCCGCGCGCCGTGGGTCGAGGACGTCGGGCCGGAGGTGGAGGTGCTGGCGGAGGTCGACGGCCGCCCGGTGCTCGCGCGCGAGGGCCGTTTCCTCGTCGCGGCGTTCCACCCGGAGCTGACGGACGACACGCGGCTGCACGAGCGGTTCCTCGAGCTGGTACGGGAGGGCGCGCTTGTCCGGGCATAGCAAGTGGTCGTCGATCAAGCACAAGAAGGGCGCGGCCGACGCGAAGCGCGGCAAGCTCTTCTCGAAGCTGTCGCGCGCGATCATCGTCGCGGCGAAGCAGGGCGGTCCCGACCCTGCGAACAACCTCGCGTTGCAGAACGCGATCGAGAAGGCGCGTTCGTACTCGATGCCGAAGGACAACATCGACCGCGCGATCGCGAAGGGTTCGGGCGCCGACGCAGACGCGGACGCGTTCGAGGAGATCGTCTACGAGGGCTACGGCCCGGAAGGCGTCGCGGTGATCGTCGAGGCGCTCACCGACAACCGCAACCGCACCGCCGCCGACGTGCGCCACCTGTTCGCGAAGCACGGCGGCAACCTCGGCGCCACCGGCGCGGTCGCGTGGCAGTTCGACCGGCGGGGCGTCGTCGTCGTGCCCGCCGACGGCGTCGACGAGGAGGAGCTGCTGCTCGTCGCCGCCGACGGAGGCGCCGACGACGTCGAGCTCGACGGCGACGTCTTCCAGGTGACCTCGGCGCCGGAGAGCCTCGCGTCGGTGCGCGCCGCGATCGAGGCCGCCGGGTTCGCCGTCGACTCGGCCGAGCTGAGCCTCGTGCCGAAGACGACGGTCTCGATCGACGACGAGGCGAAGGCGCGGCAGGTGATGCGGCTGATCGACGCGCTCGAGGACAACGACGACGTCCAGGACGTCTACGCGAACTTCGACATCCCCGAGCGCGTGCTCGAGGCTGTCGCGTCCTAGCTGGCATTCCTCTCCCGCAAGGAACGTCCGGAGGCGCGCCTAACGTGTCTTCGTGAAGGTTCTCGGCATCGACCCAGGGACGGCGGCGTGCGGGTACGGAATCGTCCACGAAAGCGGCGGGCGCCTCAGGGCCACGTGCCACGGTTGGTGGCGCACGCCCGCGCAGCAGCGCCTGGAGGCGCGCTTGCTCACGATCTTCGCGGGGGTCCAGGAGCTGATCGCCCGGCACGCGCCGGATGCCGTCGCCCTGGAGGAGTCGTTCGTCGGCGCCGACGCCCGCATCGCGCTCTCCGTCGGGCAGGCGCGGGGAGCCGTCCTCGTCGCCGCGTCGTCCGCCGGCGTCGCGTGCGCCGAGTACGCGCCCGCCCGCGTCAAGCAGGCCGTCTGCGGGTACGGGCGCGCGGACAAGGAGCAGGTGGGGAAGATGGTGAAGGCGATCCTCGGACTCGACGCCGTCCCCGCGCCGAACCACGCCGCCGACGCGCTCGCCGTCGCGATCTGCCATGCGCTCGCGTCGCCGCTCCTGCGGCAGGTGGGCTGATGCGCGCGCGCCGCGCCGCCGGGACGTGCGGGCAGGGGCCGTCCGTCCGCGAGCCTAGGCTGGCGCCGTGATCGCGAGGCTCCGCGGGCGGATCTCGGGCCGCGCCGGCCAGGGGCTGGTCGTCGACGTGAACGGCGTCGGCTACCTCGTCCACGCGACGCCGAGCGTGGCACGGCTCGGCGACGGCGAGGTGACGGTCGAGGTGCACACCGTCGTGCGCGAGGACGCGCTGCAGCTGTACGGCTTCGCGACCCCGGAGGAGCGGGAGCTGTTCGAGCTCCTGCTCGGGGTGAGCGGGGTCGGCCCGAAGGTCGCGCTCGCGATCGTCTCCGGCTCGACGCCGGCGGAGCTGCGGCGCGCGATCGCGCGCGACGACGTCAAGCGCTTCCAGGCGATCCCGGGGATCGGCCTGAAGACGGCGCAGCGCGTCGTCCTCGAGCTGAAGGAGAAGCTGACGCTCGCGGCGGCAGCGGACGCCGGCGAGCCGGAGGCGGCGCTGACGGCGCGCGACGCGCTCGTCGAGCTCGGCTGGACGGTGCTGGACGCGGAACGTGCGCTCGCGTCGGTCGACGAGTCGCTGCCCGTCGAGGAGCAGGTGCGCCGCGCGTTGAGGCAGGCGGCGTGAGCAGCCCGTTCCTGGCGCCGGCGGCGGTCGAGAGCGACGAGGAGCTGGAGCGCTCGCTGCGGCCGCGCTCGCTCGACGACTTCGTCGGGCAGGAGCGCGTGAAGGAGCAGCTCGCGATCGCGCTCGAGGCTGCCAAGGCGCGTGGCGAGGCGCTCGACCACGTGCTGCTCGCCGGCCCGCCCGGGCTCGGCAAGACGTCCCTCGCGCAGATCGTCCGCAACGAGCTCGGCGTCGGCATCAGGCAGGTCGCGGGGCCCGGGCTGGAGCGCAAGGACGTCGCCGCGATCCTCACGTCGCTCGAGCCGCGCGACGTCCTGTTCGTCGACGAGATCCACCGCATCAGCCGCGCCGCCGAGGAGATCCTCTACCCGGCGCTCGAGGACTTCCGGCTCGACATCGTTGTCGGCCAGGGTCCGGCGGCACGCACGCTGACGCTCGACCTGCCGCCGTTCACGCTCGTCGGCGCGACCACGCGCACGGGCCTGCTGACGACGCCGCTGCGCGACCGCTTCGGGCTGACGTTCCGGCTCGACCTCTACACGCCGGAGGAGCTCGCGGCGATCGTGCGGCGCTCGGCGCGCATCCTCGCGGTCGACGTGGCGGACGACGCGGCCGAGCTGATCGCCGCGCGCTCGCGCGGGACGCCGCGGATCGCGAACCGCATCCTGCGGCGCGTGCGCGACGTCGCCCAGGTGCGCCACGCAGGGGCGGTCACGACGGCGGTGGCCGAGGAGGCGCTCGACCTGCTCGAGGTCGACGCGGCCGGCCTCGAGCGGTTCGACCGCGAGCTGCTCCGCTGCATCGTCGAGCGGTTCGGCGGCGGCCCCGTCGGCCTGTCGAACCTCGCGGTCGCGCTCGGCGAGGAGGCCGACACGATCGAGGACGTGTACGAGCCGTACCTGCTGCAGCTCGGCTTCCTGCAGCGGACGCCGCGCGGCCGCGTCGTCACCGACGGCGGCCGCGCGCACCTCGGGGCGCTCGCGTCCGACCGGACGCTGTTCTAGGGTGAGCGCGGAATGTCGACCAGCGCGCCACGTGCCGACGCGGCGGCGGCGTCCGTCGGCGCGGCGGACCTCTTCGTGCTGCGGCGCGTCCGCGGGAACCGCTTCGTCCACTTCGGCGGGAGCGGCCGCGGCGCCGGCTGGGCGGGCATCGTCGAGGCGATCGCCGACGAGGAGGACGCGCTCCGGGAGGCGCTCGAGTCGCGCCGGCCGGTCCGCGTCGGCGCCGAGCGGAAGGAGCTCGTCTTCGGCCCGTACTACGCGCGGGCGGCGGCGTTCGTGCCGGTCACGAACGACGTCGTGGTCGTGTTCGGCGCGGAGGACGACTCGCTCCAGCACGCTCCCGACGACCAGCTCATGTCGGCGGCGACGCTGGGCGCGGAGGCCGTGGAGGCCGTCTCGCCCGCCAAGCGTCTCGCGGACGAGCTCGAGGAGCTCGAGGCGGTGCGGGCGGCGCTGCAGGTCGACACCGCCGACGTCGGGCAGGCGATGCGCGACACGTGCGCGGTCGCCGCGCACGCGCTCTCGTGCGAGGTCGCGGCGATCTACCTCGACGACGGCGAGCGCATCAGCGTGCTCGAGGAGGGCTGGCGGCTGGGCTCGCGGCCGGAGCGGATCGCGACGGCGCTCCGCGGGGTTCTCGGCGACGGGCGCTTCCCGTACTGCGTGCAGGACGCGAGCGTCGTGCCGCCGCCGTCGCCGCTCGACGACGAGGAGGGCGTGCGGTCGTACTACCTGCTCGAGCTGACCGGCGTCGCGCGCGGCGTGCTGTTCGTCGCCCACACGGACGCGGCGCCGCGCGGCTTCACGCTCCTCTGCCGCCGCCTCGGCCTCCGGCTCGCGGAGGTCGTCTCGGCGAACCTCGGCGTCGCGGTCACGCGAGCGTGGTGCTCGGACCAGGCCGAGCGGCTGCACGTCGAGTTCGCGAAGCTGAACGCGACGTAGATCGCGCGCGGCCCCCGGCGAGCGGCGGCCGGGTCGCTCAGCGCTCGAACAGCTTCCAGTGGCCCTCGGAGACGACCTCGACGGCGCCGTCGACGACGGTGATCGCGGTCTCGTCGTCGATCGCGTACGTCGGCACGGACCGACCGGCGGCCCACCGCTCCGCGTTGGCCATCGAGTTCGGCGGCGACCGCGGGTGGTCGACGTGCGGAAACACGGAGAAGTCGACGAGGCCGAGCGCGCGGTCGTCCGCCGCAGGGAGATCACTCGCCGGAAGCGTCGTCGGCTCGCGGCAGAACCAGTCGTCGTACGCCTCCCCGAAGTCCGGGGTGAGGACCATCGCGCCGGAGCTCACGCCCACGTAGACCGCCCGGAGCGACGGCAGCAGCTCCGCGAGCCCGGAATGCCGCATCCAGTAACACAGGTACATGACGTCTCCGCCCCAGACCAGCAGGGCGTCGGCCTCCTCGACCTTCGGAACCCACAGCGCCTCCTTCATCGTCGGCAGCGCGGTCAGCTCCAGCACGCCCAGCGACTTCCAGCCGAGCTCGCACATGGGGCTCGGCGCCGTGCCGTTGATGAACCGGTACGCCATTCCTGCAGGGTCGCGCGTCCCGTACGACGCGGTGGGGATGCAGAGCGCGCTCGCCTCGGCGATCGGCTTGCCGAGCAGCGCGACCAGCGCGTTCTCGATGCTCGAGTTGCTGATGCCTGCGGAGGCGAGAAGAAGCTTCACGGATATCCCTTCGCGCGTGGTGTGGACGGGGTACGTCCGCCATGAGACCAGCCGCACGCGCGAAACTCATCGCGCGGGCGACACGCGCCGAGCGCGACGAGGTACGGCGCGACGAGCAGCGCCATCACGTCGAACCAGACGTACCCCGACGCGACTCCCGAGGGCGGGTTGCCGTCGGGGATGCCGAGGCCGGGCAGCGTCCGCGCCCACCGCCACGTGCCGAGCGCCGTCCCGTAGAGCTCGAGCGCCGCGACGACAAGGAAGACCGCGGCGTAGACGGCGCGGTTGCGCCCGCGCCAGAGGAAGAGCAGGAGCAGCGGGACGCCGACCGCGCCCGCGACGTCGCGCCGCGGCAGCACCGTCAGCCCGAGCAGCCCCCAGCCGGCCGCGCTCGCCGCCGCCGCCGCGACCAGCGTCCGCACGTGCCGGCGCAGCGCCGCCGCGAGCGAGAGCCCGGTCAAGTACACGAGGCCGTGCGCGGGCGGCACGAACAGCGGGAGGTTGTGCAGGCGGTAGCGGTAGACGCCCCAGATCAGCGAGCCGGTCACCTCGCCGACGGTCGCGAACGCGACCACGCCGAGCGCCTGCGCGCGCCGCTCGACCGGCGCGCGCGCGAGCACGGCGAGCAGCACGATCCACGTCAGCGCGCCGAGCGCGAGTTGCTCGCGGTGCGTCGAGAAGTGGTCGAGCGCGAGCAGGAGCGCCAGGTAGGCGCAGCCCGCTAGCCCTTGAACTGCAGCTCGTGCCAACTCGGGACCGGCGCGAGCTCGAGCAGCGGACGGCCGCCGCCGCCCGGGTGCTGGTAGGCGAACTCGGCGTCGACGTCGTCCCAGACCACCTCGAGCACGCCCCGCTTCACCTGGTGGTCGAGCCACGCGCCGCGGAAGATCAGCTTGCGCAGCCAGTAGACGAGCGACTCGCCCTGCACGGAGTAGAGCCGCTCCCAGTTGCGCACGAGGTAGCGGCCGAGACGCGACGTCGGCTCCTCGATCACGCCCTGCGCGACGAGCGCGACGAGGTCGGCCGTCTCGTCGTCGTCCAGCTCCGACCGGTCCACGACGCCGAGCTTGACCGCCGCGGCGACGACGCGCCCCTCGAAGTCCGCCGTCCCGAACGAGAAGCGATAGCCGAGGAACTCGACGACGTAGTCGTCGCCTGACGTGTAGTTCGACTCCGACGACGCCGGCGAATCGGGCACGATCCAATCGTAGATGAGCCTCCTCGCGTCCTCCTCGTTCGAACGCGTCGTCATCTGGCTGCCTGCGCTCGTGATCGGCTGCGGCCTCGTCGCGGCCGTCTGCATCCTGCTCGGCCGCGCGTTTCTCGCCTCGGTGCGCGACTCGGGTCACCCGCGCCTGATCTGGGGCGGCGTCGTGGCGCTGTTCGGCGTCGTCGTCCTGCTGACCTACCTCGGCGTCCAGCTGCCGCGCGAGTAGACCGGAAGGCCGCTTTTTGCAGGGGCTTCGGGCGGGATCCGTCCGACGCCGGCCGTATCGTCGTCGGCCCGCATGCCGACCGCCGCCTGGGATCTCGCGCCGTGCTCGTACGCCTCCGTGCGCGCGCTCGCGCGCGAGCTCGCCGTCGACGAGGTGACCGCGTCGGTGCTCGTGCGGCGCGGCCTCGCGGACGCGGCGGACGCGCGTCGCTTCCTCGACGGCGCGCTGCCGGGCCACGACCCGTTCGCGCTCGGCGACATGCGCGCGGCCGTGGAGCGGCTGCGCAGCGCCGTCGCACGCGGCGCGCGCATCTGCGTGCACGGCGACTACGACGCCGACGGCATCTGCGCGACCGCGCTCGCCGTGCTGCTCCTGCGCGAGCTCGGTGCCGACGTGCAGTGGCACCTGCCGTCGCGCTTCGAGGAGGGATACGGGCTGAACGGCACGACGCTGACGCGGCTCGCCGAGGACGGCCTCGACCTCGTGCTGACGGTCGACTGCGGCATCACGGCCGTCGCCGAGGTGGAGCACGCGAAGACGCTCGGCCTCGAGGTCGTCGTCACCGACCACCACCGGCCCGGCGGCGCGTTCCCCGACTGCCCGGTCGTGGCGCCGCTCAAGGGCGCGTACCCGTTCGGCGGGCTCTGCGGAACCGGCGTCGTCTGGAAGCTCGCCGAGGCGCTGCTCGGGCGCGAGCACCCGTTCCTCGAACGGCACCTCGACGTGGTCGCACTCGCGACGGTGGCCGACGTCGTGCCGCTCGTCGACGAGAACCGCGCCCTTGCGCTGCTCGGGCTGCGACGGCTGGCGCAGACGCAGAAACCGGGGCTGCGTGCGCTGATGCGCGTGGGCCACGTCGACCCGGCGGCGTGCGACGAGTCGTCCGTCGGGTACCGGCTCGCGCCGCGCATCAACGCGTCCGGCCGTCTCTGCCGGCCCGAGGCCGCGCTCGCGCTGCTGCTGACGGAGGACGACGCAGAGGCGCAGGCGCTCGCCGGTGAGCTCGAGTCGCTGAACCGCGAGCGGCAGGCGGTCGAGGAGCGCATCCTGCGCGAGGCCGTCGAGCAGGTCGAGTCGTGGCCGGAGTCGCGCCGCCGGCGGCGGGGCTACGTCGTCGCCGGCGAGGGCTGGCACGAGGGCGTGATCGGGATCGTCGCGTCGCGCCTCGTCGAGCGCTACCACCGTCCCGTCGTGCTGGTCGCGGGCGCCGAGGGCGAGTGGAAGGGCTCCGGGAGATCGGTGCCTGCATTCGATCTCCATGCAGGGCTCGCCGCGTGCTCGTCGCACCTCGAGCGCTTCGGCGGCCATCGCGCAGCGGCGGGCCTGACGATCCGGCCGGAACGCGTGGAGACCTTCGCGCACGCGTTCGCGGGCCACTGCGACGCCGCCCTGTCCGACGACGACCTGCGGCCGTCGACGCGCGTCGACGCCGTCGTGAGCGGGGGGAAGCTGACGCTGGAGCTCGCTGCCGAGCTGGGGCGCCTGGCGCCGTTCGGGCTCGGCAATCCCGGCGTGACGCTGCTGGTCGACGACTGTGAGATCGGCGAGGTGAGCACGGTCGGCGACGGCAAGCACCTGCGCTTCCGCATCCGCCAGCGCGGCCGCGACGCCGGGTCTGCGATCGCGTTCGGACTCGGGTCGCAGCTCGACCGCTTCCGGCGCGACCAGCGCTACGACGTCGCGTTCCGCCTGCAGGAGAACCGCTGGAACGGCACGGTCGCGCCGCAGCTCGTCGTGCAGCGTGTCTTCGACGCGCCGGAGCGCTACGCGGAGCTGCGCGCATGGCTCGCGCGCGAGTGGCGCGCCGGTGCCGCCGCGTGGTCGCCGGAGGCCGCGCGGATCTTCGCCGAGCTCGAGCTCGACGGCGGAGCGGGCGCGACGCGCAGCCTGCTCGAGTCGCCGACCTTCAGGACGCTGCTCGAAGCGACACCCGCGCCGCTCGCCGCTGCGGCGTAGCGCAGGCGGCGCGCTGCTCGCACGCGCAGTCGAGGACGCTCAACATGCGCGCGACCCGGAGGAGCTTCTTCGTGCGTCGGCGTCGACTGAACACGCGGTCGCCCGTGTTCATCGGCAGAGCGCGGAATCCTCCTGAGCCGCCGCCCCTGAGACGGGGGATGGTACGGCGAATCGCAGGGGTACACTGGGTTCGTGGCGGTGCTCGAGCGGCATCAGGGCCTCGTCGACGAGCTGCTGGCCGAGGTCGAGGCGTACAAGCCGGACGTCGACCGGGATCTGCTGACGCGGGCGTTCGACTTCGCCGCCCGGGCCCACGCCGGCCAGATGCGGCAGTCGGGGCAGGAGTTCATCTACCACCCGTGGGGCGCGGCGAAGATCCTCGCGGGGCTGCAGCTCGACGAGGCGACGCTGGCGGCGGCGCTGATGCACGACGTCGTCGAGGACACCGGGGTCGAGCTGGACGAGATCCGCGCCGAGTTCGGCGAGGAGATCGCGCACCTCGTCGAGGGCGTCACGAAGCTGACGCGCGTCCACTTCCAGTCGCGCGAGCACGCCGAGGCGGAGAACTACCGGAAGCTGATCGTCGCGATGGCCGAGGACGTGCGCGTGATCCTCATCAAGCTCGCCGACCGCCTGCACAACCTGCGGACGATCGAGTACCTCGGCAAGCAGAAGCAGGTGCAGAAGGCGCGCGAGACGCTCGAGGTGTACGCACCGCTCGCGCACCGGCTCGGTATCCACGCGCTCAAGTGGGAGCTCGAGGACCTCGCGTTCCAGACGCTGCACCCCCGCAAGTACGAGGAGATCAAGCAGATGGTCGCGGAGCGCCGCGCCGACCGCGAGGAGCACGTCCGGGAGGCGGCGATGGTGCTGCAGAAGGAGCTCGACAAGGTCGACATCCCGGCCGAGATCTCTGGACGCGCGAAGCACTTCTTCTCGATCTACGACAAGATGGTGAAGAAGGGCCGCGAGTTCAACGAGATCTACGACCTGACTGCGATGCGCGTGATCGTCGAACGCGGCGGCGACGAGGGTACGCGCGACTGCTACGGCGCCCTCGGGCTGATCCATTCGCTGTGGAAGCCGATGCCGGGGCGCTTCAAGGACTACATCGCGATGCCGAAGTTCAACGCCTACCAGGCGCTGCACACGACGGTGATCGGGCCGCAGGGGCGACCGCTCGAGATCCAGGTGCGCACTCGCGAGATGCACGAGACGGCCGAGTTCGGCGTCGCTGCGCACTGGCTCTACAAGCGCGGCAAGAAGGACAAGGACGCGGAGTGGGTCGCGTGGGTGAAGCAGCTGATGGACGAGGGGACGACCGACGAGGCCGACCCGCGCGAGTTCATGAAGTCGTTCCGCACCGACCTCTTCGACGAGGAGGTGCACGTGTTCACGCCGAAGGGCCAGGTGAAGACGCTGCCCGCAGGCGCGACGCCGATCGACTTCGCGTACGCGGTGCATACCGACGTCGGCCACCGCACCGTCGGCGCGAAGGTGAACGGCCGGATCGTGCCGCTGCACTACCAGCTGCGGAACGGCGACTTCGTCGAGATCCTCACGTCGAAGCAGGGGCGCGGGCCGTCGCGCGACTGGATGTCGCTCGCGAAGAGCTCGCGCGCACGCAACAAGATCCGCCAGTGGTTCTCGCGCGAGACGCGCGAGGACGCCGAGCAGAAGGGACGCGAGGCGCTCGAGCATGCGTTGAAGGCGCAGAACCTGCCGTACGCGAAGCTGCGCGGCTCCGCGACGCTCGCCCAGGTCATCCGCGACAGCGGGTTCAAGAAGGCCGAGGACTTCTACCTCGCGCTCGGCTCGGGGAAGCTGCAGCCGGGGCAGATCGTCAACAAGGTCGTCCAGCGGCTGAAGACCGAGCAGGTCGCCGAGGAGGCGCCGGTGCTCGTGACGAAGGCGCCGAAGCAGCGCGAGGCGGTTGCCGGCACCGACCTCGGCGTGATCGTCCCCGGCGTCACCGACGTGCTCGTGCGGCTCGCGAAGTGCTGCACGCCCGTCCCCGGCGACGGGATCGTCGGCTACATCTCGCTCGGCAAGGGAATCACGATCCACCGCGCCGACTGCCCGAACGTGAAGGCGCTGCGACGCAGCCCCGAGCGGTTCACCGACGTCGAATGGGACGGCGCGGTCGCGGCGAAGTCGTTCCGCGTCCAGATCGCCGTGGACTCGTGGGACCGCCCGCGTCTGCTGGAGGACGTCGCGCGCACCTTCGCCGAGCACGGCGCCAACATCGTCAGCTACTCGGGCGTCGTCGACGACCAGCTGGCGAAGAACCGCTACACGGCCGAGGTCGGCGACCTGAAGAGCCTGCGTGCGCTGCTGACGTCGCTGCGCAACCTCGAGGCCGTGTTCGACGCGTACCGCGTCACGCCGTCGTGACGGTCGACCCCGTCGCCGCGGCCGGCTTCGCGGCGGCGGCGGACGCGTACGAGCGGGCGCGGCCCTCGTATCCCCTGGAGGCGGTCGAGTGGCTCGCGGCTCGCACCGGCCTCGGCCCGGGCAGCGTCGTCGCCGACGTCGGCGCCGGCACCGGCAAGCTGACGCGGCTCCTCACCGCGACCGGCGCGCGCGTCGTGGCCGTCGAGCCGATCGACGAGATGCGCGCGAAGATCTCGGGTGTCGAGGTCGTCGCGGCGACGGCCGAGGAGCTGCCGTTCGACGACGGCTCGATCGACGTCGTCACCGTCGCGCAGGCGTTCCACTGGTTCGACCACGAACGCGCGCTGCCCGAGCTGCACCGCGTGCTGCGCGGAGGCGGGTTCCTCGCGCTGTTCTGGAACATGCGCGACCTTCGCGACCCGCTGCAGAAGGGGGTCGAGGACCTGCTTGCGCCGCTCCGCCAGCAGATCGCGTCGCACGAGAGCGGCGCGTGGCGCGTGCCGCTCGCCGCCAGCGGCCTGTTCGGCGACGCGCAGGTGCGTGAGTTCCGCCACGAGCAGCGGTTCACCGCCGACGACCTCGTCGACCGCGTGGCGTCGACGTCGTTCGTCGCTGCGCTCGGGGAGGCGCCGCGTGCGGAGCTGCTCGCGCGCGCCCGCGCGCTCGCCGCCGGACGCGACGAGCCGTTTCCCTTCCCGTACGTGACGGAGGTGCACCTGCTCCCTCGGACGAGTGATCGAGCGGCTGGCGAAGGGGGTACCTCGAACAAGGGATGGCGGCCGCGCGCCGGCTCCCCTACAACGTGACGGCGAGGGGGGAGGCGACGTCGGCAGCCCGCTCGCCCGGCCCGCGAGGGCCCGGGCGGGCGGAGCGCCTGCTCACGCGCCGCTCTCGTCGCCTTCGAATGCCCCGACCAGGCGGCGGAAGCCCGCCGGCACCTCGACCGCGCGGCGCTCCCCGAGCGAGATCGCGACGAGCGTGGCCTTCGCCGTCGCCATCAGCGTCCTGTCGCCGACGTCGTCGACGCGATAGGCCGCGTGGTCGTACGTGATGCTCGTCCTGCCGACGCGCTCGACGCGCACGAAGATCTCGAGCAGGTCGTCGAAGCGGGCCGGCGCGACGTACTCGACGCTGACGGCGCGCATGGCGAAGTCGACGCCGTCCAGGAGCAGGCGGCCGAGGTGGCGGTGGTACTCGGTGCGCGCCAGGTCGAAGTACGGCATGTAGCGGCCGTAGTAGACGACGCCTTGCGCGTCGGTGTCGGAGAACCCGACACGCGCGTAGGCCGCGTAGCGGAACGGCGGCACCGCGTCCGTCGTGTGTCCGAGCTCGATCACGCGCGGCCACGAACGCTAGCGCGGGTCAGCCGCGGATGACGGCGAGCACCTCGTCGCGCTTGCGCTCCATCAGCTCGCTGCTGCGCGCCTCGAGGTTCAGGCGCAGCAGCGGCTCGGTGTTCGACGGCCGCACGTTGAAATGCCAGTCGCCGGCCTCGACGGACAGACCGTCGAGATGCGACACCCGCCCGTCGGGGCCGAAGCGCTCCTCGAGCTCGCGCAGCTTCGCGTCGACGTCGGCGACCGGCGTGTTGAGCTCTCCGGTGATGAAGTAGCGCGACCGGTACGGCGCGAGGATCTCGCTGAGCTTCCCGCGCCGCGAGACGATCTCGCACATGAGCAGGAACGGGATCGTCCCCGAGTCGGCCTGAGAGAAGTCGCGGAAGTAGTAGTGCGCCGACACCTCCCCGCCGAAGACCGCGTCCTCCTCGCGCATCCGCTGCTTGATGAACGCGTGCCCGACGCGGTTCACGAGCGGCACGCCGCCGCCCTCGCGGATCGCCTCCGGCACCGCCCACGACGCGCGCACGTCGTAGATCATCTTCGCGCCGGGCTCGCGCTCCAGGATCGTCTGCGCGAACAGCGCCGTCGTGAAGTCGCCCGGCACGAACTCGCCGCCGTCGTCGACGAAGAAACAGCGGTCGGCGTCGCCGTCGAACGCGACGCCGAAGTCTGCGCCCTCGCTGCGCGTCTTCTCGACGATGAACTCGCGGTTCTCCGGGAGGAGCGGGTTCGGCTCGTGGTTCGGGAACGAGCCGTCCGGCTCGAAGTGGCAGCGGACGACGTCGAGCATCCGAAGGCGTTCCAGCACCGGCGGCAGCATCGCCCCCGCCATGCCGTTCGCGGCGTCGATCACGACGCGGAGCGGCCTCAGCGCCTCGAGGTCGACGAACGAGAGCACGCGGTCGACGAACCGCGACCAGATGTCCTCCTCGCGCACCTCGCCGCGCTTCGTCCCGGTCCACGTCCCGCGCAGCGCGAGGTCGCGCACCTCGAGCAGCCCCGACTCGCCGCCCACGGGCAACGCGCCGGCGCGCACGATCTTCATCCCCGTGTACTGCTTCGGGTTGTGCGACGCCGTGACGGCGATGCCGCCGTCGAGGCCGAGGTCGCCGACGGCGAAGTAGAGCATCTCCGTCCCGACCATCCCGAGGTCGAGCACGTCCGCGCCCGCGTCCGCCGCGCCCTCGCGCACGGCGCGAGCCATCGAGGGCGCCGACAACCGCATGTCGCGGCCGACCGCGATGCGCTCGACCTCGAACCGCTCCGCGAACGCGCGCCCGACCCGGTATGCGCCGTCCTCGTCGAGCTCGGACGGGTAGACGCCGCGCACGTCGTACGCCTTGAACACCTTCGGGTCGAGCACGACCCCGCACACTAACTACGCCCCGAGGATCGCCCTGATCGCATCGGTCGACGCTGCGTCGGGAGACTCCGAGATGACCGTCGCAGGACGCGCGAAGCGCGCGAGCGCGTCGCGCAGCGGCTGCACGCGCAGCGTGCCCTCCCCGTAGGGCAGGTGCTTGGTCTCGTTGCGGTTCGCGTATGCGATGTCCGAGAAGTGGATGTGGAACGGCTGCCCGTCGGGCATGACCGCGTCGGCGCGCGCAAGCGCGTCGGCGAACGCCTCGACCGACGTGAAGGCGCCGTCCGAGGTCGCGTGCATGTGCGCGAAGTCGAGCACCGGCTGCACCCAGTCGACGCGCGACGCGATCTCCACCACGTCGTCGAGCGAGCCGAGCTCGCGGACGCGGCCCATCACCTCGACGCCGAAGGGGACGAGCCGGTCCTTCCGCTCGAGCCGCTCGCGCAGCTCGCCGAGCTGCTCCACCACGTCGTCGATCGCCGCTTCGCGCGTCCGGCCGAGCAGGAAGCCGGGATGGAAGACGACGACCTCGCAGCCGGCCGCCTTCGCGATTCCCGCGGAGTGGTCGAGCATTCCGAACGCCATGTTCAGCTTCTTGCCGCGCTCGGCGTGGCCCATGAAGCCCGCGATCGGCGCGTGGATCGAGAGAACGATGCCGGCGGCGGCCGCGAGCTCGCCGAGCCTCGCAGCAGCCGCGTAGTCGTTCCAGTACGGTCCCGACGGCGGGATCTCGCACGCGCTCATCCCGCGCGACGCGAGCTCCTCGACGACCTGCTCGGGCGAGCTCGCCGCGGAGTCGACCGCCGGTCCGAAGTGGAGCTGACGAGGCATTGAGGAACGATTCTCCGCGTGAGTCCGTTAGACCCGGCCGGGGCGAGGGTACCCCGCGCCACATGGCGGAGAGAGGGCGTCCGCTGTTCTCGATCGGGGCCGTGGCCAGGATGCTCGACCTGTCCCCGGCGACGATCCGGACCTGGGAGTCGCGCTACGGGCTCGTCGTGCCCGAGCGGTCCGAGGGCGGGCAGCGGCTGTACTCGCGCGACCAGGTCGACCAGATCCGCTTCGTCCGCGACGAGATCGAGATGGGGCGGCGCCCGTCCGAGGCGCACCGCCTGCTCCAGGAGCGGATCGCGCGCGGCGACTCCTTCGGCGGGACGCGCCTCCGCGTCCTGCTCGCCGAGTCGCGGCTCGGCGTGGCGGCGCTCCTGCGCCGGCTGCTCGGCGGCGAAGGGTTCGAGGTCGTGCTGGCGGGCGACGCGGAGGCGGCGCTCAGGGCGTGCGAGGACGCGACCCCGGCCATCGTCGTCGTCGATACGGCGGACGCGGCGTTCTCGGAGCTGACGGCGAGGCTGCGCGCGGACGGGACGAAGATCCTGCCGATCGAGCTGCTCGAGCGGCCGTTCGCGCTGCTCGACCAGGCGCGCGAGCTGCTCGAACGGTAGCTCTCGCCATCGGCTGGCTCCGTCCGACGCGGTTCCTACCCTGCGTGCATGGTCACGCGCCCGACCCGCATCGACCTCCTGGAGCTCGACATCGACGTCCGTCTCGCCGACCTCTGGCGCGAAGCCGCCGGGATCGGCGAGTGGTCGCTCGACGTCGTGGCCGCGTTCATGCGGGCTGCGTACGGCAAGGGGTACTGCGACGCGCTGACGGAGGACTCGCCCGGATCGCTTTGTGCCGATCACGGCTATCGCGTCCCCGGCCGCAGGCAGCCGACCCCGGCCGACGCGTAGCTAACCTAGGGGCGTGCCCACGCGCAGCCCTGCGCGCCTCGTCGTCGCGCTCGCGGTCGCGGCGGTCCTCGCCGTCTTCCTGATCTACCAGGCCGTCGCGAACAGCTCGACGCCGACGGTGACGCCGTCGCAGATCGGGCACCAGTCCGGCAAGCTCGCCGTCGTCGGAACCGTCGTCGGCCCCGTGACCGGCGACGCGCACTCCGCCGCCGGCATGCGCTTCGCGCTCGCCGACCCCAACGACGCGAAGCCCGTTCGCGTCCTCGTCGACTACCACGGCGACGACCCGCCGCCGCTCTTCCAGCCCGGCCGTAGCGTCGTCGTGACGGGCACGTTCGCCAGGGGACGCCTCTCGGGCACCGGCATCATCACGAAGTGCCCGTCGAAGTACACGACGTCGGCACCCAAGGCGTAATGGCCGACCTCGGCCGCGCGGCGCTCGTCGTCACGCTCGGGCTCGCGCTCTACGCGCTCGTGGCCGGCGGCTACGCCGCGCACACCAACCGACGGCGGCTCGCGGATTCGGCGCGCAACGCGCTCGTGTGCGCGTTCGGCTCGACGCTCGTCGCTGCGCTCGTGCTGCTCGCGGCGCTCGCGCGCCACGACTTCTCGTTCCAGTACGTCGCCGCGCACACGAACCGGACGCTGTCGACGGGCTACGCGCTGAGCGCGCTCTGGGCCGGGCAGGAGGGCTCGTTGCTGCTCTGGCTGCTGATCCTGACCGGCTACGGCGCGCTCGCCGTCTTCGTCAACCGCACCCTGCTGCGCGACCTCGTCGCATGGGTCGTCCCGGTGCTCGGCGGCGTCGCGTCGTTCTTCGCGTTCGTGCTCGTCGCGGTCGCGAGCCCGTTCAAGACGCAGGTGCCGCCGGTCGACGGCGCGGGCCTGACGGCGAGCCTGCAGAACCCGTACATGGTCGCTCACCCGCCGATGCTCTACCTCGGCTACGTCGGGCTCGCGGTGCCCTTCGCGTTCGCCGCCGGCGCGCTGCTCTCGGGACGTACGGACGAGCGCTGGATCGTCGCGACGCGCCGGTGGACGCTGGCGGCGTGGACGTTCCTCGGCTTCGGCCAGATCCTCGGCGCGCACTGGGCGTACGTCGAGGTCGGCTGGGGCGGCTACTACGCCTGGGACCCCGTCGAGAACGCGGCGCTGATGCCGTGGCTCGCCGCGACGGCGTTCCTGCACTCCGTGATGATCCAGGAGCGCAAGGGGATGCTGAAGGTCTGGAACGTCGTGCTGGTCGCACTCGCGTTCGAGCTGTCGGTGTTCGGGACGTTCCTCACGCGCTCCGACGTCGTCAACTCCATCCACTCGTTCGCGAAGAGCCCGATCGGCGGCTGGTTCCTCGCCTTCGTCGTCATCTCGTCGCTCTTCTCGCTCGCGCTGATCCTCCTGCGGCTGCCGCTGCTGAAGGCGCGGACGAAGCTCGAGTCCGCGCTCTCGCGCGAGGCGACGTTCCTCTACAACAACCTGCTCCTGGTCGCGCTCTGCCTGACCGTCCTCTGGGGGGTGCTGTTCCCGGTCCTGACGCAGCTGGTGAAGGGTGAGACGCGCACGATCGGGCGTCCGTACTACGACTTCTTCCTGCGCGCCTTCGGACTGCCGCTGCTGCTCCTGATGGGCATCGGGCCGCTGATCGCGTGGCGCCGCACGAGCGTGCGTGCGCTGCTGCGGACGCTCGCGTGGCCGATCGGCGTGAGCGTGGTTTGCGGCGCCGCGCTCGTGCTCGCGGGCGCCGGCTCGTCGCGGCCGGGTCTGATCGCGTACACGTTCTCGGCGTTCGTGCTCGCGACGATCGTGGTCGAGGTCGTGCGCGGCACGCGCGCCGTCGGTTCCGTCTTCACGCTCGTCGCGCGGAACCGCCGCCGCTACGGCGGGTACGTGGTTCATGCCGCGGTCGTCCTGCTCGCGATCGGCATCGCGGGCTCGAGCGCGTACGGCCGCTCGACCGAGCAGCGGCTGCTGCCGGGGCAGACGATGCGGTTCGACGGCTACAGGCTCACGTATCGCGGCGTCACGCGCGTGAACACGCCGCAGGCACTCGAGACGCGCGCGCACCTCGACGTCAGCGGCCGCTGGAACGGCAGCATCGCCACCGGGACGAACGACTACAAGTTCCCGCCCGAGCCGAACAAGAAGGTCGCGATCGAGACGGACTGGCTGCGCGGCGAGGACCTCTATGTCATCGCCGACATCCGGAACAGCGGCGCCGTCTACTTCACGGTGCTCGTCAAGCCGCTCGTCAACCTCATCTGGCTCGCGGGGATCGTCTTCGTGCTCGGGTCGCTGGTCGCGATGTGGCCGGACGCGCGCGAGCAGCGGCGCCTCGTCACGCGGCTCGCGCCCGCCCGCGCCTCCGCTTGACCGCGGCGGGGGTCGTGCTCGGCGTCGTCCTGGCGGCGGCCGTCGTGGTCGTCGTCGCGCTGCCGTTCCTGCGCGACCCGGCGCCGGCGGACGACCGGCTCGACGCGCCGACGCCCGCCGAGGAGCAGCGGCTCGCGCTCGCGGAGGAGCGCGACCGTGCGCTCGGCGCGTTGAAGGAGCTCGAGTTCGACCACCGCACGGGGAAGATCACCGACGAGGACTACCGCCGCGACGTCGGCCCGCTTCGGCAGCGGGCGGCGGCGGCGCTGCGGCGGATTGGCGAGCCGTCCGACGCGGTACCAGAGCCTCGATCCGACCGAGAGGAGCGTGACGTGACCGACGCACAGCCGGTACCCGAGCCGGCGCCACCCCCCGACGAGGGCACGCCGCCGACGCCGGCGCCCGTTCCCGAGCCCTATCCGCCGCCGGACGAGATCACGATCCCGTCGCCGACCCCGCCGCAGGAGTAGGCGGCCGTTCCGCGCGGAGAGTCGGAGTGGGGGGAGAACCGCAGGTTCTCCCCCCACGAGCGGGCGTCAGCGAGGCGTCACCAGCGGTACCAACGGGCGCCCTCGACCCCGCGGACGAAGAAGCCGATCAGCCAGAGGATCGCGAGCACGATCGCGACCCAGATCAGGAACTTGACGACCGCGAAGCCGAGGATGAACAGGACGATCACGATCAGAAGTGCGAGCAAGAGCGCAGGCAACGGGGTCTCCTTGTCCGGGGTTTATGCCTACCTACCGCGGCCGTTGTTCCCCGTGAAGAACATTCGCGTAACCGCGGACCTGCCGTAACCGATCCGGCCCCGCCGCCGTTTATCACTTGTAAATCGGTACGCCGCGACGAGTCGTCGCCCGGCGCGCCGTTCCCGAAGTCGTCTCCCGACGAGCGGGCGCCTCCCCCCGGGGCGCCCGTTTTTTCGCCGCGGCTGATCGGTCCGCCGCCGCCGATCTACAGGATCGTGGCGAGCAGGAACACGTTCAGCGCGACGACGGCCGCCGCGACCGCCGCCGCGACCGCCGTCGTCAGCCGCGTGTTCACGAACGCGCCCATCACGTCGCGGCGCGCGGTGAAGACGACGAGGGGGACGAGCGCGAACGGGATCCCGAACGACAGCACCACCTGGGAGACGACGAGCGTCCGGGTGGGGTCGAGACCGAGCGCGATCACGACGAACGCGGGCACCATCGTCGCGAGCCGCCGCACCGCCACCGGGATCTGCCGGCGGACGAATCCCTGCATCACGACCTGCCCCGACAGGGTCCCGACCGCGGAGCTGGAGAGACCCGAGGCGGCGAGCGCGAGCGCGAAGAGGATCGTCGACCCGGAGCCGAGGATGGGCTGGAGCGTCCGGTGGGCGCTCTCGAGCGACTCGACGCCGTGGAGCCCGCTGCGGAAGAACGTCGACGCCGCCATCACGAGCATCGCGACGTTGATGACTCCGGCGATCGACATCGCGATCACGACGTCGAAGCGCGTGTAGCGCTGCAGCGTTCGGCCCTGCTGCGGCGTGACGGCGACCAGCCGGTCTTGCGTGAGCGCCGAGTGGAGGTAGATGACGTGCGGCATCACGGTCGCGCCGAGAATCCCGACGGAGAGCAGCACGGCGCCGCTCCCGCCGAAGCGCGGCGTGACGGCGTGGCGGAGCACCTGGTGCCAGTCCGGGTGCGCGAACGACAGCTCGATCACGTAGCACGCCCCGATCACCCCGACGAGCGCTGCGATCACGGCCTCGAGCAGCCGGATCCCGAACCGCTGCAGCTCGAGGATGGCGAACGCCGCGACGCCGGCGAGCAGCGCGGCGGGGAACAGGCCGATGCCGGTCAGCAGGTCGATGCCGACCGCGGCGCCGAGGAACTCCGCAAGGTCGGTCGCCATCGCGACGACCTCCGCCTGCATCCACATCGCAAGCACCACCCGCCGGGGCAGGTGGTCGCGGCAGAGCTCGGGCAGGCTCTTGCGGGTCGCCAGCCCGAGCTTCGCCGACAGCGTCTGGATCAGCATCGCGAGCGCGTTCGCGACGATCACGACCCAGACGAGCCGGTAGCCGAAGCGCGAGCCCGCGCCGATGTTCGTCGCGAAGTTTCCCGGGTCGATATACGCGACCGCTGCGATGAACGCCGGCCCGAGGAACGGCAGGATGCGGAACCGCGTGCGGTGGAGCGCCTCGTCGACGGTGCGGAGGCCCTCGGGCAGCGGTTGCCCGTACGGGTGCACGGCAGAAGATGTTAGTCGCGACTAAAAGTCAGCCGCCGCCCACGAACCGCAGGTCGGGCAGGTTGCGGTGCCGCCCGTCGAGCGCGAAGCCGTAGCCGACGAAGAACTCGTCCGGGATCGTGAAACCGACGTACGAGACGGGGAGGTCGTCGACGATGCGCCGGTACGGGCGCTCGAAGAGCGTGGCGATCCTGAGCGACCGCGGTCCGCGCAGCTCGAACGAGCGGATCACGTAGTTCATCGTCAGTCCGGTGTCGATCACGCAGTCGACGACGACGACGTCCCGGCCCTCGATCTCGGTGTCGAGGTCCTTGAGGAACCGGATCCCGGCGTCGCCGTCGCCGTAGCCCGCGATCTCGATGAAGTCGAGATGGTGGTGGATCGGCAGCGCCCGCGACAGGTCGCAGATGAACGGGACGCACGCCTTCAGCGACCCGACGAGGAGCGGCTCACGGCCGGCGTACTCGCGCGTCAGCTCGGAGCCGAGCTCGCCGACGCGTGCGGCGATCTCGGCGGTGTCGAGGAAGACCTCGCCGATGCGGTAGCCGGCGGCGGGGGCTGCCGTCAGGACGCCTTCTCGAGCCCGTAGCGCGCGGCGAGACGCTCGAAGTCGCGCTCGTAGAAGAGCTTGATGCGGATCTCGGGGTAGCGCTCGCGCAGCTTGCGCAGCTTCCGGTTCTTGCGCGTGACCAGCGACTGCTTCATCACGGTCACCTCGAGGTAGAGGTCCTGCTCCGGCAAGTAGAAGTCGGGCGTGAAGGCCTCGGTGACGCGCCCGTCGTCGTCGCGCTCGAGCACGAACGTCCGCGGCTCGTACTGCCACGGGATCCCGTGCCAGTCGAGGACCTTGGCGTACTCGAGCTCCGCGGCGTTCGCGAACCGCGGCGGCTCCTCACCGCAATATGCCTGGAAAACAGGCGTTTCCGCCCTCACTGCGGCCAGGGTAGCAGCGGCCTCGGATGCCGTAGAGTGACCTGCGTGGCCGTCACGATCGCCCAGTTGTCGGACCTCCATTGCGGCTCGCCTCATTTCGTGCCGGACCTGATGGAGAGGGCGATTGCCGAGATCAACGAGCTGAAACCGGACATCGTCATCTGCTCGGGCGACCTCACGACCTTCGGGTTCAAGGAGGAGTACGCACGCGCCCGCCGCTACCTCGACCGGATCGATTGCGAGGCGCTCGTCGTCGTGCCCGGCAACCACGACTCGCGGAACGTCGGCTACGTGCACTTCGAGGAGCTGTTCGGCGAGCGGTCGTCCGTCCTGCGGCGGAGCGGCGTCACGGTCGTCGCGGTCGACTCGACGGAGCCCGACCTCGACCACGGCCAGATCGGGCGCGGCCGGTACCGCTGGATCGAGGACGAGTTCGCGGCCGAGCCGGCCGACCTGCGCGTATTCGTCCTCCACCACCACCTGCTTCCGATTCCGGGAACGGGACGCGAGCGGAACGTCGTCTACGACGCGGGCGACGCGATCGAGTGCCTGCAGCGCGCGGGCGTGCACCTGGTGCTGTCGGGGCACAAGCACGTGCCGTACGCATGGAAGCTCGAGGACCTGTTCGTCGTGAACACCGGGACGGTCTCGACGCTCCGCCTTCGAGGTCACACGCGGCCCTGTTACAACGTGGTCGAGGTGTCGGGGACGCACGTCGCGGTCTGGCGGCGCTACCCGTTCCACGGGCAGGAGCGGATCATCCAGTTCGACGTCGCGACGGGCGAGTACGAGAAGTACACCGGCCGCATCGAGCGCGAGGTGACGTCGCAGCGGTGACGGCGGCGTTCGAGGCACCGTCGCCGTGACGCGCGCTGTCGCGCTCGTCGACGGCGAGCACTATCCGCCGGTGGTGCGCGACGCCCTGCGCGAGCTGCCGTACGAGTTCGTCGGCGCGATCCTCGTCGGCGGGACGGAGAAGCTGCGGGGCGACCTCGACTACGGCGTGCCGCTCGTCGATTCGTTCGAGGGCGCCGACGTGGTCGTCGACCTGTCGGACGATCCGGCGCTCGCTCCGCCGGAGCGCTTCCGGTGGGCCGCGCATGCGCTCGCGGCGGGGCTGCCGTACGTCGGGGCCGACTTCCGCTTCGACCCCCCGCGGTTCGAGCCGTTCGAGCTGCCCTCGATCGGGGTGATCGGCACCGGCAAGCGCGTCGGCAAGACGGCGGTGACGGCGCATCTCGCGCGGCTGCTCGCCCGGGAGCGCAGCGTCGTGGCCGTCGCGATGGGGCGCGGCGGGCCGCCGGAGCCGGAGGTGGTGACGGCGCCGCCGACGGTCGAGGAGCTGATCCGCCGCTCGCGCGACGGGCGCCACGCCGCCTCGGATCATCTCGAGATCGCGGCGCTCGCCGGCGTCCCGACGATCGGCTGCCGCCGCGCGGGCGGCGGTCTCGCGGGCTCCGTGTTCGTCTCGAACGTCGCCGCCGGCGCGCGCCTCGCGGCCGCGCGGCGTCCCGACGTGGTCGTCTTCGACGGCAGCGGCGCCTCGATCCCGCCGGTCGACGTCGACCGCCGCGTCCTCGTCGTCGGGCGCGGACACGACCCGGCCGCCTTCCTGAACACGTACCGGCGTCTGGTCTCCGACGTCGTCGTCGCGATCGGAGCCGACGTGGACGGTGCGCTGCGCGCGGAGCTGCGGCTCGTCCCGACGGAGACGCTCACCGGGCGCGTCGCGGTCTTCACCGCGGGCGCGACCGACGTCGCGCACCTCGACGCGGAGATCGTCCACGTCTCGGCGGGCCTCGCGAACCGGCCGGCGCTCGAGGCCGAGCTGGCGCGCGTCGACGCCGACACGTATCTCGTCGAGCTGAAGGCGGCCGCGATCGACCTCGTCGCCGAGCACGCGCTGCGGCGGGACGCGCAGGTCGTGCTCGCAGCGAACGACGTCGTCGGCGACGGCGTCGACGACGCGCTGCTCGCGCTCGCGCCCGCGGTGGTGGCGGCGTGACGCAGCGGCGCCACGGCGAGCCGCTACCGCTGGGCGATTCGCAGCTGCCGTACTCGAAGGGGCTGATGGCGCGCGCGCTCGTCGCCGTCGGCGTGCGCGCCGACCGCGCGTACGAGCTCGCCAGCGCGCTCGAGCTCGACATCGCGGCGCGCGGCGAGCGCACCGTCGACGTCGCACGCCTGCGGGAGGTCGCGGCCCGCGTGCTCGGATCGGAAGAGGGCGAGCGCGCGACGTCGCGGCTGCAGAAGCTCGCCGACCTGCAGGCGCTCGACGTGCCGATCATCGTGCTCGTCGGCGGCACGACGGGCACCGGCAAGTCGACGGTGGCGGCCGAGGTCGGCCATCGGCTCGGCATCACCCGCGTCGCGTCAACGGACTTCATCCGGCAGACGATGCGCGCGTTCTTCTCCGAGGAGTTCATGCCGTCGATCCACTACTCGAGCTTCGAGGCGGGGCAGGCGCTCGACGAGGAGGTGACGGGCGACCCGGTGATCGCAGGGTTCGTCGACCAGTGCCGGCACGTCTGCGTCGGCGTCGACGCGGCGATCCGGCGCGCGCTCACGGAGGGGTGGTCGATGGTGCTGGAGGGCGTCCACCTCGTGCCCGGGTTCGTGGCGACGGAGGTGGAGGGAGCGCTCGTCCTCCACGTCGTGCTCGAGCTCGAGGACCCCGAGGTGCACCGCGTCCATTTCCACGTCCGCGACGCGACCACCGGTGGGATCCGCGCGATGCAGAAGTACCTCGACCACCTCGACGACATCCGCCGCATCCAGACGTACATCGTGGGGCGCGCCCGGCGCGAGGACGTCCCCGTCGTCGACAATGCCAACGTGGAGCGGACGATCGACGAGGTGATCGGGCTGGTGATGGCCGCGGCGGAGCGCGAGCGGCAGCCGGCGTGACGGAGACGAAGGAGCCGGCGGCCGCCGCGCCGCGTGCGCCGGAGACGCGGACACCGTGCCAGTGCGAGACGTTCGCGCGGGTGACGGAGCGCGCGGCGCTCGCGGGCGCCCGCTGGCTCGGGCGCGCGGACACGGAGGCGGCGGAGGAGGCGGCCTTCTCGGGCGCGCGGATCGCGCTCGAGAAGATGCCGATCGACGGACACATCGTGATCGGCGGCGCCGAGGACGCGGAGCAGCTCGCCGCGGGAACGACGATCGGCGGAGGCGGCGAGGCGTTCGACCTCGCGATCAACCCGCTCGAGGGGCGCTCCGTAGTCGCGCGCGGCGGCACGAACGCCATCGCGATGATCGCGGCGGCCCCGCGCGGATCGATGCCGTCGCTGCCCGACATGTACATGCGCAAGATGGCGGTGGGGCCGCGCGCGCGCGGTTCCATCTCGCTCACCCGACCCGTCGGCGACAACGTGCGCGCGATCGCGGACGCGTTCGGACGGATGGTGAACGACATCACGGCGATCGTGCTCGACCGGCCGCGCCACCACGACCTGATCGAGGAGATCCGCCAGGCAGGCGCGCGGATCAAGCTGATCCAGGACGGCGACGTCACGGCGGCGATCAGCGCGGCCGTCCGCGGCACGAACGACCACCTCGCGATCGGGATCGGTGGGACGCGGCAGGCGGTGCTGGCCGCCGCGGCGCTGCGCTGCCTCGGCGGCGAGCTGCAGGCGCAGCTCTGGCCGACGCGGCGCGCCGAGATCGAGATGGCGCATCAGCACGGCATCGAGGACGTCGAGCGCGTATTCACGATCGACGACCTCGCTCCCCAGGAGGTGATCGTCGTCGCCACCGGCGTCTCGAACGGCGACCTCCTGCGCGGCGTCCGCTTCCTCGCCGACTCGGCACGCACGCATTCGCTCGTCATGTGCACGCGCTGCAACTGGGTGCGGTTCGTCGACGGCATCCACTTCTTCGCGCGCGAACGGCGCGAGGAGGTGCGGCTCAGCTGACGCTGCTCGCCGAGCGTGCGGGGGCGTCTCGGAGCTACGCTGCGGGTCATGCCGACGAAGGACGAGGTGGTCGAGGCGCTGCGGCAGGTCGAGGACCCCGAGCTCGGGATGGACATCGTCGAGCTCGGTCTCTTCTACGACGCCGAGGTCGACGGCTCCAACGTCAAGGTCACCTACACGCTCACGTCGATGGGCTGTCCCGTCGGCCCGATGATCCAGGAGGACATCGACCGCGTCGTCAAGGAGATTCCGGGCGTCGAGGAGGTCGAGAGCGAGCTGACGTTCGACCCGCCGTGGACGCCGGACCGCATGTCCGACGACGCGAAGTTCATCCTCGGCTTCGGCTAGAGGCTTGATGTGAAATGCCGTGCCCCGCGGCTGGTGGCTCCGACACGGCGCATCTCGCCCCCTCCGGCTTGCCCGTAGCACCGCTACGTGCTGCGCCCGCCGTGTGCGAGCTGCTTGGTCTGAGCCATCCCCGCGAACACCTAATTCCACATCAAACCTCTAGCTGCTAGCCAAAGGGGGGTGGCGGCGCCGCCACTTCGCCGTAACAGTCGGTGCGTGGCGATGTTGCGCGAATGCGAAGCGGACGGCTGCACGATCCTGACGATCGGCGCTCGCTGCACGTACCACGACGGCGCGGCGGACGGCGCCGACGAGGAGGGCGCGCCGCCGCTCGACCCCGACCTCGTCCCGCCGCCGCGGGTCGTCGTCTACTGGTGATGCGTCGCAACCGGCGGAACGCCGCGACGTCGAGGGAGCGGCTGCTTGTGCGGATCGGATCGAGCGTTGTCGCCTGTACTGTAAACCCGTACGTCCGGCCAGTTGTCCCCACGGCGCGTGACGTCGATGATCAGCGATGCGTCTCACCGAGACGCACGGCGTGGTCCCTGGAAGGAGTTGCCGATGAAATACGCGCAGCCCGAGATCCTCGATTACGGCTCGATCGCCGATCACACCTTCATCCGGTGTGGCGGTACGCACGCGCCGAAGGATCCGCCCGGGAAGCCGTTTCACTACGACAAGTTCAACGAGTGCTCAGCGACGGAAACGGGGTTGAGCTCCTGAACTTGGCGTTCGCCGCGGCCGCGGCCACGGCACGAGGTCAGGCGGTGAGCCTCGGTTCCGACCGAGGCTCACGTCGTCTAGGGAACGGATTCGTACGATGAGCAGCACGCTGCGCCGGAACCCGGACGTCGTCAGCCGCGAGCTTGCCACCGGCGAGGTCGTGCTGCTGGACGTCACGTCGGGCCGCTACCTCGGTCTCAATCCCGCCGGCGGTGTCATCTGGGAGCTGATCGACGGGTCCCGCACCGAGTGCGACGTCTGCGACGCGTTCCGCGACCTCGTCGAGGACACACCCGAGGACGTGGACGATGTCGTCTCTCGGTTCCTCCAGTCGATGCGCGAGCAGGGCCTGCTCGCGCGCTAGAGGCGCCGTGGGTTCGATCGCGGTCGCCAGAGCCCGTTCGCGCGCAGTCGATGCCGTCACCGTCGCGAACATGCTCGCCGCCGCACCGCACCGCGGCGAGGCGACGCAGGTTCACGTGTGCGGCCGCACGGTGCTCGGCGTGTCGAACCGCCCGTCGTGGGTCGACGCGACGCTCGCGGCGGCGAACGGCTCGGCGGCGGTCTTCGTCGGGACGCTCGACAACCAGCGCGAGCTCGACGGCGCGCTCGCGGAGGCCGGTGTTCCCGTGACGGAGGGGGCCGCCCCCGCGGAGACGGTCCTGGCCGCGTTCCGCACCTGGGGCGACCTGGCGCCGTCGCGGTTCCGCGGCGTCTTCGCCGGCGCGTTCGCCGACGGCGACGACCTGCGCGTCTTCCGCGACCACATCGGATTCGAGACGCTCTTCGTCCACGACGGCGCCGACGGGTTCTTCGCCGCGACCGAGGCGAAGCAGGTGCTCGCCGGCGCGCAGATCCCGCGCGAGCCCGACCCCGAGGGACTGCAGGACGTCCTGTTCCGCGGCGGCGGGACGAGGATGCCGCTCCGCGGCGTCGAGCGCTCGCTCGCCGGCGCCGTCGGCGCCGCCGGCGAGGAGCGGGGCGTCGACTGGCGGCTCTACTGGGACCCGCGGCACCTGCTCGAGACCGCCGACCTGACCGTCGACGAAGCCTGCGAGCGCCTCGCGGAGCTGTGGGAGCAGGCGGTGCGACGGTCGCTGAGCGGGAGCGACGCCGTGCTGCTGAGCGGCGGCGTCGACTCGCCGATGGTCGCCGCGTTCGCGGCGCCGGTGGTGCTGGAGACGACGGGGCAGCCGCTGCTCGCGATCTCGGCCTCGTACCCCCACCTGCCCGAGGTCGACGAGCAGCGGTACGTCCGGCTCGTCGCCGACCACCTCGGCCTGCGCTTGCACACCTACCGTGCCACCGCGCGCCCGCTCGACGACGTCGAGTTCTGGGCGCGGCTGCAGGACGCGCCCATCGACACCGTCTCGATCCCCGAAACGGCGGAGGCGTATCGCACGGCGGCGGAGCTCGGGGCGCGCACCGTCCTCGGCGGCGAGTTCGCCGAGTACGTGTTCACGATGACGACGCACCTGCTCGCGCACCTGCTGCTCCACGGGCGGTTCCGCGCCGCCTGGAACGAGGTGCGGCTCCAGCGCCGGCGCGGCCGGTCGTGGTCGCGCATCCTGCGGCCGCTCCCGGTGTCGATGTCGCCCCCTGCGCTCGCTACGCGCTACGCCCGGCTGCGGAACCGCAGGACGGTGCTCGCGCCCCCGTGGGTCGACGCGAGCAGGCTCGGCGTCCAGACGGGCCGCCCCGACCTCACCGAGCCGGCGCGGCGGCGGTGGCTCGAGGCGCAGGTCGCGCCGACGGGAGCCGGGGTCGGCGCGCCGTCGCCGACGATCGAAGCCGACGAGATCGCGGCCGCCTACCACGGCGTCCGCCCGCGCCGCCCGTTCGTCGACATCGACCTGTGGGAGTTCGCGCTCAGCCTGCCCGCGCAGGTGAAGTTCCCCGACCGCGCGATCAAGACGCTCCAGCGGCGCGTCCTCGACGGTCGCGTGCCGCACGAGGTGGTGTGGCGGCGCGACAAGACGACGTTCGACGCCCACATGGTGGACACCGCGGACTACCCGCTCCTCCAGCGCCTGATCGTCGACTCGCCGTACCGGCTCGACGGCATCGACTACGGCCTGCTCGCGCAGCGGCTCGAGCGCCGCGAGCTTCAGGTGGACGAGCTGAGCTGGGCGCAGGACGTTGCGCGCGTCCACGCGTTCCTGTCGACGTTCGAATGACGGCATCGGCGCTCCGCGGCACCTGCTTCGGCTACGCGGTCGAGGCGCCGTTTCCGTTCGCGTACCTGCGGGCCGGGTCGGGAGACCGGCTCGCCGTGTCGATCGCGCCGCCCGACCTCGCCGAGCGCGAGGGCCGCCTCGTCGGCGAATGGCGCATCCCCGGCGACCGGCCGTCGCACGCCCGCCTCTTCGCGGACGGCGAGCGCTTCCGCCTCTGGGTCGACGTCGCCGGCTGGTACGAGATCGATCCAACTGCGCCGAGCGTCGCGGTCCCGGCGGCCGAGCATCCGGTGCGGCGCGAGGAGCGCCTGTTCGGCGTTCCCACGCTGCTCTGCTTCCGCGCCCGCGGCGACGTCCCCCTGCACGCTGCGGCCCTCGAGGTCGAGGGCGGCGCCGTCGTGCTCGCCGCTCCCCGCACGTTCGGCAAGACGACGCTCGCGGCCGGCTTCGTCCGTCGCGGCTACCGCCTGCTCAGCGAGGACCTGACCTGCGTGCGGCTCGGGCCTCCTGCGGCCGTCGTGCCCGGCCCGGCCGTGCTGCGGCTGCGGCCGGACGTCGCCGAGCGCCTGGAGCTTCCGGACGGGCGGCGGGTCGTGGCCGACGACGCGCGCGTGCGGATCGCCCTCGGAGACGACGCCCGCGGCGACTGCGAGCCCGTGCCGCTGCGCGCAGTCGTCTTCCTCCGGCCGGGCGACGGGCCGCGCGCCCTCGAGCGGGCGGAGCCCGCGGAGACGATTCGCGACCTGCACGCGCTCAGCTTCCACCTGCAGGCACCGGACGACCTGCGGCGCTCGTTCGACGACGCCGCCGCTCTCGGCGCTACCGTCGCGGCGTGGAACCTGGCGTACGAGCCGACGCTGGACGGGCTCGATGAGCTCGTCGGCTGGCTCGCCGGTCGTGTCTGAGTCGCTGCGGCCGATCGAGAAGGTCCGGCTCGCGTGCCGCGTGTGGTCGGTCTACGCACGTGTGCGGCTGGCACTCGCGCACGAGCCGCTGCCGGCGCTCGTCGCGCGCCTCGGGCGACCACCCCGACGAGCGCCGGCGCAACCGCCCGACCGCCTCGCGCGTGCAGTCGACCGCAGCCTGCGGCTCGGCCGGCGCCAGCCGCGGTGCCTCGTCAGCGCGCTGGTGCTCTTCCGGCTGCTGCGCGAGCAGGGCGACCCCGCCGAGCTGGTCATCGGCCTCCCGGAGGGGGCACGCACCAAGGACGCGCACGCGTGGGTCGAGCTCGGCGCACGAGACGTCGGGCCGCCGCCGGGTCGCGGGGCGAACCGCGAGCTCGCCCGGTACGGCTGACCGGAGCACGTGTGACACCATTGTCATGACCACAGTCGAGCGAACGGAGAATCGAGTGTCGGAGTCCGAGTCGAGCGGCAGGCCGGACGTCCTCGTCAGCGTCGTCGTCCCGATCCGGAACGGCCGCCCGTTCCTCGCGCGGCTCGTGCCGGCGCTCGAAGCCCAGACGCTCGGCCGCGACCGATTCGAGGTCGTCGTCGCGGACGACGGGTCCTCGGACGGCGGCGCCGACGGGTACGACGACGGCGACTGGCTTCGCGTCTCGGCCGCGCCGCCGGAGAGCGACTGGGTGGCGCGCAACCGGGGCGCGCATCTCGCGCGCGGCGACGTGCTCGCGTTCGTCGACGCAGACTGCGTTCCCGTGCCGACGTGGCTCGAAGCCGGCCTCGGGGCGCTCGAGGACGCTGATGTCGTCGCGGGCGCCGTGCGCTTCGAGCTCCCACGCCGGCGGACGATCTGGACGCTGGTCGACATCGAGACGACGAAGAACCAGCGGCGGCACGTCGAGAACGGCGTCGCCGAGACCGCGAACCTGTTCCTCCGGCGCGATCTGTTCGAACGCGTCGGCGGGTTCGCGACGTCGACGACGATGCACAGCGACTTCGACTTCGTCGCGCGGTGCGTCGCGTCCGGCGCGTCGCTCGTGTTCTGCGAGGAGGCGCTCGTGTACCACCCGACGCGGAACTCGGCCCGGGCGGAGCTGCGGTTCATCTGGCGCGCGCACCGGTCCTATGCGCAGCGCGAGGCGGAGCGCGGCGCGCGGCCGAACGCGCTCAAGGCGACGTACTGGCTGCCCGTCGTCGCCGACCTGCGCGCGCGCTGGCGGCAGCGAGGCGACCGGAGGTCGCTCGTATTCGACGAGCCGTGGCTGGCGGCGAACGGCGTGAGCCCGTCGCTGCGCGAGCGTCTGGCGGCGGCGGCGCTGTTCTACGTCGTCCTCCCGTACTTCGCGGGCATCGCGCAGCTCGTCGGCTACGTCGGTGCGCGTCGCCGCCTGCGTACCCCCGTCGCGCCGGCGGCGGCGCGCTGAGCACCCGCGAGGCGGGCATGAAGTCGCCCTACTCGATCAGGGAGTAGACGTGCTCGAGGGGCGGTGGGACGATCGCCCGGCGTGTCGCAACCGCAGCAAGGCAGGGGGCGGGAGGTCCGGTCCGGCCGCGGACGCGCGTTCGTCGCGAGGTTGCGCGGGCGCATCGCGCTTCTGCTCGTCGGGCTCGCCGCGGTCGGTGGGTACTACTGCCACAACAGCAGCTCGAGCGCGCCGCGGGCCGTCGCGCCGCCCGCGCTGCCGGGTCAACCGCTCGTCTCGGTCTCGGCAAGCGGGGACGACGGCGCATGCTCACGCGGCGCAGCGGCGCGGCCGTGTGCGTCCCTGCTGCGTGCGTACCAGGTCGCGCGCTGCGGCGACACCGTCGTGATCGAAAACGGAACGTACACGGACGCGAGCGCTCTCGACCTCGGGCACGTCAACCAGGGAGTGCAGAACACGGACGCCAAGAACTGCGGGGCGGTTGGACAGCCCATCACGTTCAGAGGACAGTCACGCGCCGGCGTCGTGCTGACGGCGCCTCTGGAGATCGGCGAGCCGTGGGTCACCGTCTCGAACTTCACCAGCCAGAGCGTCGTGGACTTCCGCGGGTGGGACTCGTCGACGACGGGTTGCTACGCCACGCCTGTGACGAACGTCGCCGTGGATGGAGCGGTGTTCGACGAGCAGTACGCGTCCGTTAACCCGATGTCGATGGAGAACGTCGCCTACGCGACGATCTCGAACACGACTTTCGAGGATGTCACGACCGGGGAGACCGAGATCCAGAACGGTGGGGCTTGTCCGACGACGAACAACCACGTCACGTTGACCGGAAACCTCTTCGCCAACTTCCTGAACCCGACCGGCGCAGCCGCGCACATGGAGTGTCTGCAGCTCAACGACGGCGCATCGGGTACGTCACAGAGCTTCGTCACGATCACGAGCAACCGCTTCCAAAACTGCGGGCAGTACGACGTCTTCATCGGCGGCTCGGCGCTGCACGACTTCCGAATCGTCGACAACTGGTTCGACGACCCATGCTCTGATCAGCTGAACACGCCGTGCAAGGCGCTGGCGAACCTCGCCATCGGCCCCACGCAGGGCGCGTCGACGTACTCGAGGATCGTCGTCGAGTTCAACTCGTTTCCACCCCACGACTACGTGCAGTTCGGCGTCAACACGGCAGCGGCGATGGACGGAAACGTGTACGCGTACAACATCAACCCGAGCATGGCCCTCGACGCCACGCAGTGCGGAGCACAGCAGCATTTCGTCCACGTCCGAAACTTCACGCGCGGCGCGGCGACCTGCCCGGGCGACGTTCGCGCCCGGATTCGCTATGTGTCACCCGGCCCGCCGGACTACGACCTCGACCTCGCGAGCGGCTCCGCAGGGCTCGGCGCGCTGGCGCACTGCCCGGTCCAGGCGCCGAGCCTGGACATCCACGGAACGCAGCTGGTCGAGACGAAGCGGACGTCGTGCAACGTGGGCGCATCGCAGGCGAATGCGCCGGGTCCCGATGCTGCGCTCGGGGCCGCCGGGCACGGCAAGCCATCTGGTGCCGCCGGTAAGGGTGTAGTCGGGCGACACCGCTGATCACGAACGCCGGCCTGGGACGACTCAGCGTCGGATGACGCCGATCCCGTAGCCGCCCTGCGACCAGTCCTCGACGAGCTCGACGGCATCCGCGGTTTTCACGCGCTGCCAGAACTCGGGCACGCCGCCGACCGCTTCCGGGGGGCCTGGGACGATGTCGTGGAAGGCGACGATTCCGCCGTCGCCGACGAGCGGCGCGTACATCGCGAAGTCGCGCTCGACGCCCTCGTACCGATGGTCGCCGTCGACGAACAGAAGGTCGACGGCGCGGCCGTGCAGCAGCGTCCGGACGCGGTCGAGCGTCTCCGGCGCGTGGGAGTCGGCGAACAGGTAGTGCACGCGCTGGCGGTCGCGGCCGAACGACTCGTAGAGCCGTCTGCGCCGCGCGTTCGCGGCGTCCCCGCCGAAGCCGGTCGCCGCGGTCGCCCAGTCCACGCCGACGACGACCGCGTCCGGTTGCGCGACCCTGGCGAACATCAGCAGCGTGCCGCCTGCCGCGGTCCCGATCTCGAGCACCGTACGCGGCGCTGCTTCCGCCACGAGGTCGAGAAACGCCACGAACTCGCTGCGTCGCTGGAGCGGTGCGACGCGAACGCCGACGAACTCGAACGCCGACACGGCGTCGAACAGCGCGCCGTGGTCGCTCACCGGCGCGACTGCGCGCGCGAGCTCGTGCCGCGCGCCTTCGGTTGCGAGCTCCACCTGCGCTCGCCGGGCGACGCGCGCCGCGAAGCGAAGCGCGGCGGCGGCGGCGCGCTCACCCATCGCCGCCGTCCGCGCGAGCCGGTTCGGCGGTCGCGCTGCGCAACGCCTGGAGCCAGCCACGGCCGAAGCGCTGGTCCGGTTCGAGGTAGTTGCCTTCCGCCCATTCGTTCCACGACTTCACGAAGAGCAGCCGCCGCTCCGCCGGACGGTCGCCGAGCAATCGGACGGCGGCGCGCGCCTGGCGCTCGAAAGCGGCCGGGGTTGCGCCCTGCAGCACGCGGCCGCCGCGGCCCGAACGCGGCGTGTTGTCCCAGTTCGGCAGGACGCACGGGTACTGGTCCGGCCGAAGCGCGCCGCCGAAGACGTTTTCCACCTTGACCTCGTCGTAGTCGTAGACGGCGGGCCGGCCAGCGATCGTCCGCGCGGACGCGACGACGTCGCGGGACACGAGTTGCAGCCGCGCGGTCACCTTCCGCGTCGGCGTGCGACGCACGGCGCGCGCGCTGCCTTCGAACACCGGGATGACGGCCGCGTCGAAGCCGTGGTCGGCAGGACGCCACGTCGGGTCGTCCACGAACGCGACGAAGTGCACGCCGCCCACCCCCGCCGCGGCGGCGAGCTCTCTCCAGCGGCCGGTGAACGCCGGTGCGTCGGGCAGCTCGGTGGGCCGAAACACGACGAAGAGCGGAAGGCCGTCGACGCGGACGTAGCGGGCGTCGCGGAACGCGGGGAGGAGCGCGTCGAAGTGCGCGTCGACGTCCTCGAGTCCCGGGTAGCGCTGCTCCTTGAGGAGGCGTCCCGGCGCGCCGTGCCAGATCCCCATCCAGCTCTGGTTCGCCCAGGCGAGGCAGAACGGGAAGTCGGGTTCCCCCGACTCGAGCACCTCCGCGAACGGCCGCTCCAGCAGGCGCTCGCCCGCGAACCAGTAGTGCCAGTAGCAGAACGCCTCGACGCCGTAGGCGCGCGCGAGCTCCGCCTGCGCGGCGCGCGTCTCCGCCAGCCGCAGGTCGTAGAACCCGAGCTCGCCCGGGAGGTTCGGCTGATGGTGTCCGCGGAAGAGCGGCCGCGCCCGCGCCACATTCGTCCACTCGGTGAAGCCGGGCCCCCACCACTCGTCGTTCTCCGGGATCGGGTGGAACTGCGGCAGGTAGAACGCGATCACGCGACACCCCATCGACCGATTATGCGCCGGTCGGTTAGAAGCAGAAGCCGCAGCTCGCGCGGCTCCTGCACCACCGGGGGAATCGCCGGAAGCTTCTCGGAAGTCGCCGTTTCGCCGCGTTTCAAACCTACGCGGCGCGCCGCCACGTGCCTCGACGTTCGTCCAGTCTTGGGCGCCGTCCCTCGTTCGAGGAATAGCCGTGCGCGCGCACACGCGCCTTGCTGCGACTGGATGAGGGGCACGTCGAGGACGGCCCCGCCGCGGCGACGCCGGCGTCGGCGTCGGAGCCGGGCGGACGACCCGCGGCAGCGGGCAGCGGCGGCTCTGCAGGCTGCCGCGGGCGTCTCATCCGCGCGACGATCGAGGCGGGCGGCGCCGCACGGGCGGCTCCGCGCGGACGCCGCCCAGGCGTCGCGCACGCAAACGTGAGCATGCGACGAGCGAGCGACCCTAACGCGCGCGCGGCACCGACGTAAAGACCGGCTTCGATCCTCTGGCCAATGGTCGAGGAACGTGCGCGGCGTTTCGCGCGCCGCGGCGGCGGTGTCAGTGGACGTGCAGGTTGACGCCGAGCAGGATGAGCGGCCAGAGGATCGTCGCGAGCACTGCCGACACGATCGTCTTGAACGTGTGCAGGTGTTGCCAGTAGTGGTGCGTCGCGGCGACGATCCCGCCGGCAACGAGGTAGATCACGCCGAGCCAGCTGACGCCGTAGCTCCGCCGTGCGGTCGCAGTTCCGAACATGCGATCGGGCCTCCTTCGCGGTCGCGGTTCTAGGAGGCGAACGGCCCGCCGCCGCGTGCGGTTACGGCCCTGGTCGCCGCGCGTGCGCGGTCGCCGCTACTCGGGGATCCGCAGCACGATCTTGCCGAGCTGCTCGCCCGCTTCCAGCCGCTCGTGCGCGGCGCGCGCGTCCGCGAGCGGGAAGACGCTGTCGACGACCGGCCGTGCCTTCCCGGCGGCGACCAGCTCGTAGGCGCCCCGGAAGTCGTCGGGCGTCCCCATCGTCGACCCGAGGATCGAGAGCTGCTTCCACCAGACGCGGTGCAGCGCCGCGGGCGGATTGGGCCCGGTGGTGGCGCCGCAGACGACGACGCGCGCCTCCGGGCGCGCCGCGTCGAGCGTGCGCTTCCACGTCGCCTCGCCCACGTCGTCGACGACGACGTGCGCCCCGCCCCCGGTGACCTCCTTCACGTGCGCCACGACGTCGCCGGTCGCGTGGTTGACCGTCGAGTCAGCGCCGAGCGCCTGCGCGCGCTCGAGCTTCGCGTCGCTCGACGACGTCGCGACCACCCGGGCGCCCAGTGCCTTCGCGATCGACAGCGCCGCCGTCGCGACGCCGCCCCCGATGCCCCACACGAGCACCCACTCGTCCGGCTGCAGCTGCGCACGCGTGACGAGCATGCGGTACGCCGTCTCGTAGACGAGCGGAAACGCCGCCGCCTCCTCGAACGACAGGCCGTCGGGGATCGGATGCACGTACTCACGCGGGATCGCGATCAGCTCCGCGTGCGTGCCGTCGCGCGTCTCGCCGACGATGTGCATGCGGCCGTTCTCGAGGATCCCCGGGTTGATGACGACACGCTCGTCCGTGCCCGCGACGACGCCGGCGCCGTCGGCGCCGAGGATGCGCGGCTTAGGCACCGTCGGCAGGCCCTTCCGGATCCAGACGTCGAGGTGGTTGAGCGAGGCCGCACGCAGCTCGACCAGCACCTCGCCGTCTCCTGCGACCGGGTCCGGCGCGTCCTCGTAGCGAAGGACGTCGGGACCGCCGTCCTCGTGGATCCGGATCGCCTTCATGGGGGCACAATCCTCGCATGAGTCCCGAGGACGTACGCCACCTCGGCGCGCGTCTCGGCCTCGACGCGGTCGGCGTCGCGCGCGCCGAGGCGTACGACGAGACCGAGCGCCACATCCGCGAGCGGCGCGCCCGCGGCCTGTTCGGCGGCATGAAGTTCACGATGGCGCAGCCGGAGCGGTCGTGCCACCCTGAGACGCTGTTGCCCGGCGCGCGCAGCGTCGTCTCGGCGGCCCTCTGCTACTGGCGGCCGGAGGCGGATCTCGCCGCGGGGCACGGCCGGCTTGCGCGCTACACGTGGGCCGACGCATACGCGCGCCTGCGCGAGTCGCTCGACGCGATCGGGCGTGCGCTCGGCGGCGAGTACCGCGTGCTCGTGGACGCCAACCAGCACGTCGACCGCGAGGCCGCGGCGCGCAGCGGGGTCGGCTTCTACGGCAAGAACACGATGCTGATCACGCGCCGGCACGGTTCGTGGGTCGTGCTCGGCACGCTCGTCACCGAGGTCGAGCTCGAGCCGACGCAGCCTGTTTCCGCGGGGTGCGGCGAGTGCACGCTCTGCGTCGACGCCTGCCCCACGGGAGCGCTCGACGAGCCTGGCACGCTCGACGCCACGAAGTGCCTGTCCTACTGGACGCAGGCGCCGGCGCCGATCCCCGAGCCGTACCGGGCGCCGCTCGCCGCGCAGGTCTACGGCTGCGACATCTGCCAGGACGTCTGCCCGTGGAACCGCGGCGTCGCCAGGCGCCGCGGCGCCGGCGAACCGACGGCCGACGGCCACGTCGACTTGGTCGAGTGGCTCGAGGCGGACGGACGCGCGCTGGTCGCCGACTACGACCGGCTCTACATACCGCGCAACGACGCACGCTGGCTGCGCCGCAACGCGGTCGTCGCACTCGGCAACGTGGGCGGGCGCGAGCACGAGCCGCTCCTCGAGCGTCTCGCGTCCGGCGACGACGAGATCCTGCGCGAGCACGCAGCCTGGGCACTCGAGCAGGTGCGCTCACGGTGATCCGGCGCGGTCAGCCGCTCGGCTGGTGGATCGCGGTCGTCCGCCTGCTCGCGGTGCCGTTCGCCGTTCTCCAGCTCGCGCTCACGACGCGCATCTCGCCGCACGACGATTCGCTCGGCTGGGCGATCACGGCCGCCTTCGGCGTGGGTGCGTTCGCCTTCTTCGCCGCCGGCGGTGACGAGCGGAAGCGGTGGCTGCCGCACCTCGCGCTCGCGTTCGACTTCGCCGTCGTGTCCGCGTACGTGGTCCTGTTCGCGTTCGAACAGGGGACCCCGACCCGCCAGCTGCTGCTGCTCGCGATCGTCGAGGGCGCGGTCAAGTTCGGGATGCTCGGCGGCGTCGCGGTCGCGCTCGCGTCGATCCCGGTCGCGTACTGGTTCGAGACGCGGCGGTCGGCGATCTTCCACACCGGCTTCCGCCTCGACTTCGTCACCTTCCAGGCGGGGTCCGGCCTCATCCTGGCCGCCCTCGTCGGCTGGCTCGTCAGCCGTATCGGCGCGGAGCGCGAGACAGCCCTGCGCCGCGCGGCGGAGGCCGAGGCGCTGCGCGACGAGCTCGGCCGCCGCGCCGACCTCCTCGACGCGGCGAACCGGTGTGCCCGCGCGCTCAACTCGTCGCTCGACCTGGACGAGGCGGTGACCGCGTTCATCCGCGAGGTGCGCGGCCTCGTCCCGTTCCACCGGATGGCGATCGTGCTGACGGACGAGGGCGCGGCGCGCGTGATCGCGACGGCGGGGGAGGAGGCGGACGACGTCATGCCGCCCGGGACGGTGCTGCCGCTCGAGGACAACCTGGCGGACGAGGTCGTGCGGCGCGCGCAGACGGTCGTGCGCGCCGACATGGCGAGCGAGCCGCGTTACGCCGAGGAGCGGCGCCTCGTCGAGCTGGGCCTGCGCTCGCGCGTCGTCGCGCCGCTGCTGTCGGGCGCGCGCCCGATCGGCGTCATCTCGGTCGGGCGCGCGGCGGCGGACGGCTTCGAGGAGAGCGAGGTCGAGCTCGTCAGCCTGCTCGGCAGGCTCGCCGGCTCGGCCGTGCAGAACATCCGCGCCTACGAGAGCGAGCGGCGCACCGTCGAGGAGCTGCGTCGCCTCTCGTCGCTGCGCGCTGACTTCGTCTCGCTGGTCTCGCACGAGATGCGCAGCCCGATGGCGGCCGTGATCGGAGCCGCGCGCACGCTCCAGCTGCGCTGGCGCGAGCTGCAGCCGGACCAGCGTGAGGCGTTCCTCGCGCTGATCGGCGACGAGACGTCGCGGCTCGCCTCGCTGATCGGCGACGTTCTCGACACGTCGCGCATCGACGCGGGAACCTTCACCTACCGCTTCGGCGACGTCGACGTGGCCGCGCTGGTGCGGGACGCGGTGGCCGCGGCCGCGGTCGGGCAGGACGAGGTGCCGGTGCGCGCGGAGGTCGCCGCCGCGGTGCCGGGCGTGCGCGGCGACTCCGACCGGATCCGCCAGGTCGTGTCGAACCTGATCGACAACGCGGTGAAGTACTCCCCCGCCGGCGCGCCCGTGGAGGTGCGCGTGACGCCGCACGACGGCGTCGTCGACATCGCGGTCGCGGATCGCGGCCCCGGCATCGCCGCCGAGGACCAGCGGCTGATCTTCGAGAAGTTCGGGCGCGTGGCCGGCGGCGCCTCGAAGCCGGGCACGGGGCTCGGGCTCTACATCGCCCGCTCGATCGCGGAAGCGCACGGCGGTTCGCTCGACGTGGCGTCGGCGCCCGGGCGCGGGTCGACGTTCACGCTGCGCCTGCCCGTCGAGGTCGACGCGCGTTAGGCCTTCGCGCGGGCCGGGCGCAGCTCCTGCGCCAGCTCGCGCGCACGCTGCGCGACGCGCGCCCGCAGCTCGGGCGGCTCGAGCACGACCGCCTCGCCTCGGTACGAGACGACCTCGCCGACGAGCCAATCGGCGCTGCCGACGGCCTTCTCGGCCAGCGCCGCGCCGTCGACGAGCGGGCGGGCGCCCTTCTCCACCTCCCAGCGCGCGACGACAGGCGAGTACCAGATGCGCGCCGTGGTCGCGCCGCGCAGCTCGGACGGGTCGAAGCCGACGCGGGGCGTGAAGGCCTTGCGGGACACGGTGGCCTTGCGCATCCGGTCGAGGCGGTACGAGCGCGGCTCGTCGCGGTCGAGGTCCCACGTGTGGACGTACCAGTGCGGGAGGCGCCGCTCGATGGAGTACGGCTCGACCGTCCGCGTCGCCACCTCCTGCGAGTCCGGCTTCAGGTACTCGATCTCGACGACCCGATGCTCGTCGATGGCGCGGCTCAGCTTCTCGACGAGCCCTTCCTCCTCGCCGACGTGCGGCTCGGGCGTCTGCGACAGCTCGAACTGGCCGAACGTCTCCTCGAGCTTGCGCCGCACGTTCGCGAGCGTGTCGTGCGCGCCGGCGGCGACCATCGGGCCGACGAACTCGAGCGCGAGGCGGATCGCACGCGCCTCGAGCGGCGTCAGCCGCGGCGGCCGGCGAAACGTGTCGCCGAAGAGCTCCTTGTCGACGTGCACCTCGTCGCCGTGCAACTCCGCGTAGACCGCGTAGCAGCCGCCGCCGAAGTTGACGAGGTTGAGCAGCGACAGGTGCTCCTCGACCTGGTCGCGCGGGATCGAGAACCGCTCGACGAGGTCGTCGACGGGGATAACTCCCTCGCGCTCGTCGCCGCAGGCGGCCAGGAGGTACGCGAGCAGCGACTGCAGGACGCCGAACCGCTCCGGCGCGACGGGGCCGGCGAGCCGCTCCCCGGCGGCGGCGTCGGCGCCCGGCTCGGCGAACGCCGCCGGCGCCGGCGGCGCGCCCTCGTGCGCGGCGCGTGCGGCGCGCGCGCCCTCGACGACGAGGCGGCGCAGCTCGGACGGCTCGAGCGGGATCGCGCGCCCGTCTTGGCGCAGGATCCAGCGCGCGAGCAGCGGCGCCGACGCGTACTGCGTGACGAAGACGTCGCCCTCGACGCGGTTGCGTTCGCCCCCGTACGCACGCTCGACCCACCAGGCCGTGTCCGGCGCGACCTCGATCCGCGCCTCGCCGACGACGTCGCCGAACTGCCAGTCGGCGCGGCCGCGGTAGTCCTCCACGTCGAACTCGGGCGGCAGTCGAAAGTCGCGCTCGCGCCGCGTCGCGAAGCGGATGTCGGAGCGGATGCGCGAGACGCGAAACGTGCGGATGTCGTCGCGGTCGACGTCGTGACCGATCACGTACCACGAGCCGTTCTCGGGCAGCAACGCATAAGGGTTGAGCGTGCGCTCCTCCTCCTCGTCGCGGTAGATCGACCAGTAGCGGAACTTGACCGTGCGCTGCTTCGAGATCGCGCCCTCGAGCTTGCCGAGGCGGCCCTGCAACTCGGGCGAGTAGTCAGGGTCGCGCACCTCGACGCGGACCGCGGTGCCGGTGGGCGCCGCTGCGAGCGCGCCGGCGGAGCGGCCGAGCGCGAGGTTCTGCAGGGCGAGGCGCAGCGGCTCGGCGTAGGCGAACCGACCCTCGAGCAGGTAGAAGCACGTCTGCAGCGCCGCGAGCTCCTCGTCGTCGAGCTCGAGCTCCGGCAGGAAGTACCGCTCCGAGCGCAGCGTGTAGAGCTCCTCGCCCGTGAACTCGTCGCGGTTGGAGTCGAGCGGGACGCCGAGCGCGACGAGCTCGGCACGGTCGGAGTAGAAGCGACGGGCGAACGCCTCGTCGCTCATCTCCTGGTAGCCCTCGACGTTCGACTTGATGTCCCTCGCGGTCAGCGGACGGCGCTCGGCCATCAGGAACGCGACCAGCGAGAGCTGCCTGATTAGCTTGTCGGTGTCGTGGCTCATCCGCTTCCGGCAGGCGAGCCTATCCGAGATCGAGTCGCGACCCCGCGCCGCTCCGAGGCGGCCGAACGGCCGCCGCCGGCCGCGTTTCTACGCGGCGGCCTTCGAGCGCTCGAGGTGCTGGTGCGACGGGCAGTACTCGCGGTCCGGGAGCGGCGTGCGCTGGCACGCTTTGCCCTTGCGCGTCGTCGCGCGGCAGCGGGCGACGCCGCCGTCGAAGGCGCCGGCCTCGATCTGCTTCTCGACGAAGCCGACCGCAGCGTCGACGCCCTGCGTGACCGCCCACGCCACCTGTGCCTGGACCGTGATCGGGAAGTAGCGCCGGATGTCCTGGAAGAGGGCCCGGTCGGGCTTGGCGAAGTAGTGCGGGTCGGCCGCCAGCCGCTCCATCGTCGCCTCGCAGGCGGCGAGCACCTCGCGGCGGTACTCCATGTGCGTGCCCCAATCGACGTACGGGTCGATCAGATCCTTGATCGAGCGGTAAATCGCTCGAGAGTATTGATACATGCAGTGCTGGATTTGGAGGATCCGCTCGTCCATCAGTGGCTGGAAATCTCCTTCGACTGTAGCCGGAAGCCCTTTAAGAAGCCGTAAATCTGGCTGCTCGTCCTGCGCCGCGTGAGGACTCTATCGTCTCGGCTTGGCTGTTACAAATGTTCTCTCCGTAGAAAACAACGGGCCGCTCTCGGGGCTCGCTTACCCGCCCGCGCGGGCGGTACACATTCGCGCTCTCAGCGGGCAATCTGCCGCGAGTACGCGCCCGCGAAACCGGCCTGGCGCGCCGTCGAGACCGCGGCGTCGGCGTCCGACTTCGAGCCGTAGACGCCGGTGAAGACCACGTAGTAGCCGGGGACGAGACTCGCGAACTGGCTCGAGTCGAGGACGCCGACCTGGGACAGGCCGGCGCTCGAGGCACGCGCCGCCGTGGCGTCGGCGGCGGCGATCCCGTTCGTCTTCGGATACGAGACGAGCACGATCGTCCAGCCGCTCCTGCCCGCTGGCCAGGCGATCGGCCCGCTGCGGCGGTGTGTCTTCCGCGCGTGCAGCTTCGCGCTCGTCGTCGTCGGCTCGGGGGGCGAGGGCAGCGTGGCCGTGTCGACGGTGGGAGCCGCGGTCGGGACCGCCGTCGGCTGCTTCACCTGCTGCGTCTGCGTCAGGAAGAACGTCCGGCCAACGGCCTCGTGGCGGTGGCGGGTGACGACGATCGCGACGGCGGCGCCGGCGACGGCCACGAGCAGCGTCAGCAGGGAGAGCCACACCCAGTCGCCCGGGTACCAGCCGAGCCGCCGGATCCAGCGCCGGCGCAGCGCCGGGACGGCGCCGTTCGTGGCGGGGAGCGGCAGACCGCACTCCAGGCAGTACCGCTGGTCGGGCTCCCGGGGCGCGCCGCAGCGCGGGCAAGTCGTGTCGGCCGCCGCGATCGCGGTCTCGCGCTCGTCGGCGCGCGTGCTCACCTACGCCTCCGGCGCCGGCTCGATGACCGTCTCCTCCGACGCCCCGTTCGAGGCCGCGGGCTGCAGCGGACGGCCGCAGTTCGGGCAGAAGCGCGAGCCGCGCAGGACCGGCGCGCCGCACTCGCAGCGGGGCACCGTCCGCCCGCGCGCCGTCAGCAGCTCGTCGATCTCGGCTAGGCGGGCGTCGATCCCGATCACGACCGCCGCGCGCTCGGCCAGCAGGTCCTCGCGGAAGCCGCCGCGGCGGTACATCTCGACGAGCAGTCCGCCGAGGTCGCGGAGCGCCTCCTCGCGCGCCCGCGTCAGCGCGCGCCGCTCGCGCCGCAGCAGCCCCGCGTGCGGGCGGCGCGGCGCGATGCCGTCGGCAACCGGCGCCCGGCGGCGATGGAACGGCATGGGCTGAAGGGTACTGGGCGGTCAGGAGGGCGGCGGCGCAGCAGCCCGCCGGCCAGCCGAAACGGCGCGCGCGACGATCCCGATCGCGAGCACGACGAACACGACGAGGATCACGAACCCGGCGCCGGGCAGGAAGACCGCCGCGACGACGCCGAGCACGAGCAGGAGCAGCGCGAACAGCAGCGACGTTGCGACACCCATCGAAAGCGTCTCTGACCGATCGTCAGGTCTGCAAAACCACGAGCCGCGCCTCGGTCATCTCCTGCACCGCCCAGGCGGGGCCCTCCTTCGTGTTGCCGGACGCCTTCACGCCGCCGTAGGGCATCTGGTCGGTGCGGAACGTCGGCGCCTCGTTGACCGTCACGCCGCCGAACTCGAGGCGGCGCGCGGCGTCGAGGCACGTGCGGACGTCGGTGGAGAAGATCGCCGCCTGCAGGCCGTAGCGCGTCGCGTTCGCCTGCTCGATCGCCTCGTCGAGGTCGGAGACGCGCGTGACGGTGACGACCGGCCCGAACACCTCCTCGCACTGGACCTTGTCGCGCGGCGACGGGTTCGCGATCACGGTCGGCTTGACGAGACCGTCGCTCGTGGTCTCGCCGCCCGTCAGCACCTCGCCGTTCGCCTGCCGGATCCAGTCGAGCACGCGCTCGCGGTCGTCGCCGCTGATCAGCGGGCCGACGTCCGTCTGCTCGTCGGCGGGGTCGCCGACCTTGAGCGCCTCCACCTTCGCCACGAGCTCGGAGACGAAGCGGTCGTATCCGTCGCCGACGACGTAGATCCGCTGCACCGAGATGCAGCTCTGCCCGGCGAACGAGAAGGCGTTCGCGGCCAGCTTGGCGGCCGCGTCGGCCGGGGCGTCCGGCATCACGATCGCGGGCGTGGCGTTGCCGAGCTCGAGCTTCACGCGCTTGCGGTGCGCGCGCTCGGCGAGCCCCCAGCCGACGTCGCCCGAGCCCGTGAACGTGATCAGCTTGACGCGGTCGTCGCCGACGAGGACGTCGCCGATCTCCGACGCCGGCCCCGCGACCACGTTCAACCAGCCGGGTGGCAGCCCCGCCTCGTGCTCCAGCTCGGCGAGGAAGAGCGCCGAGAGCGGCGTCGTCGACGCCGGCTTCAGGACGACCGCGCAACCCGCCGCGAGCGCCGGCGCAACCTTGTGCGCGACGAGGTTGAGCGGGAAGTTGAAGGGCGGGATCGCCGCGACGACGCCGATCGGTACGCGCAGCGTGAACGCGAGCTTGCCTTCTCCGGCCGCCGCGGCGTCCATCGGCACGACCTCGCCCGCGAGCTTGCGAGCCTCGACCGCCGCGAAGGTGAACGTCGAGACCGCCCGCTGCGCCTCGACGCGTGCGGCCTTGAGCGGCTTCCCGGCCTCCTCCGAGATGAGCCGCGCCGCCTCGTCCTGCCGTTCCGCGAGCAGGCGAGCGACCTCGTCGAGGATGCGGGCGCGCTCGTGCGCCGGCAGCGGCGTCCCCATCGCGCGTTCGGCCGCGTCGAGCGCGCGCTTCGTCTCGGCGGCGCCCCCGCTCGGGACGCGCCCGACGACGTCGCCCGAATAGGGCGAGCGGACCTCGATCCACTCGCCGGTCTCGACGCGCTCGCCGTCGATCAGCAGCGGCCGGTCGGTCGCGGTCGTCGCCATGCGCGAACAACTCTAATGTTCACGCGTGCCTTCGCACCGCACCCTGCGGATCGGCGCGCCCGTAGCGTGGGGCGTCGCGACGATCGTGCTGGTCGTCCTGTGGGGCGTCCCCGTACACCACGACCTCGTCTTCCTCTGGCTGTTCGCGGGAATGGCCGCGTTCTCGTTCGAGCCGACGCGCGTCGTCCGCGACTGGCTGCCCGTCGTGGCGATCCTCTTCGTCTACGACCTGCTCCGCGGCGCCGCGGACGGGCTGCTCATGCCGCCGCGCGAGTCGCCGCAGATCCGCCTCGAGGCGGCGCTATTCGGGCGACCGATCCCGACGGTCTGGCTCCAGCAGCATCTCTGGCACGGCCGGCACGACCTGCGGTGGTACGACTACGCGACCTGGTTCCTGCACCTGACGCACTTCGTCGCGTCGTTCGTGGTGCTGGCGGCGTTCTGGGTGTTCAAGCGCGAGCACTTCGCGCGCTTCGCTGCGATGATCTGCACGCTCTCGATCGCGGGCTACCTGACGTACGTGCTCTACCCGGCCGTGCCGCCGTGGATGGCCGCGCAGCACGGCAACGTCGGCGAGTCGAACCGCATCATCGCGTCCGTGTGGCACCAGCTGCCGGTCTCGAGCGCCGGGGCGGTCTTCGAGCACGGCAAGAGCTACGCGAACAACGTCGCTGCGATGCCGTCGCTCCACGCGGCGTTCGCGCTGCTGCTCGTCCTCTACGTCTGGCGCTTCGTCCCGCGCCTCGTGCGACCGCTGCTCCTCGTCTACCCGCTCGCGATGTCCGTGGCGCTCGTCTACGCGGGCGAGCACTACGTCGTCGACTGCGTCGCCGGATTCGCGTATGCAGGCGCGACGTTCGTCGCCGTGAACAAGGTCTGGGAGTGGCGCGAGGCTCGCGCGCCTGCGCTCGAGCCGGCGTTCGCCGATTGAGCGCGCCGCGAGTCCGCCCGCTCCATTTCTGCGACGTCACGGTGGCCGGCGAGCTCTGGCCGGTCTTCGGATGGGCGATCGAGACGCGCGGCGGCACGATCCTCGTCGACACGGGGATGGTCGACTCGACGCCGGAACTCGACGCCGAGTGGCGGCCGGTGCTGCGGCCGTGGCCCGAGCTGGGCGACGTGCGGGCGGTCGTCAACACGCACCTGCACTTCGACCACTGCGGCGGCAACCGCCGCTTCGCCGGGACGCCCACCTACGTGCAGCGGGCGGAGCTCGCGGCGGCGCGCGCGCCCGACTACCTGGAGGAGTGGGTGCGCTTTCCCGGTGCGTCGTACGTCGAGGTCGAGGGCGACGCGCAGCTCTTCGACGGCGTCTCGGTCCTGTTCACGCCGGGCCACTCGCCGGGACACCAAGCGGTCGTCGTCGAGACGGAGGAGGGACGCGTCGTCCTCGGCGGCGACGTGACGTACTCGATGCGCGAGCTGGTCTCCGGCGGCACGCCGTCGATCCGCCGCATCCACGAGCTGCGCCCGCAGCGCGTATACCTCGCGCACCACGCCGTGCCGTGGGTGCCGGACTACGATTCGTCGTGATGGACGCGTACCTCGTCGACGCGCGCCGCTCGCCGATCGGCCGCAGGAACGGGACGCTCTCGGGCATCCGCGCGGACGAGCTCGCGGCGCAGGTGCTGAACGGACTCGTCGCGCCGCTCGACCTCGATCCGGCGGCGGTCGAGGACGTCCAGATGGGCTGCGTGACGCAGGTCGGCGAGCAGGGCTGGAACGTGGGGCGGATGGCGGTGCTCGCCGCCGGATGGCCGGTCGAGGTGTCCGCGACGACCGTCGACCGCCAGTGCGGCTCGTCGATGCAGGCGTGCTTCAACGCGGCGGCAGCCGTTGCGTCGGGGCAGCTCGACCTCGTCGTCGCGGCGGGCGTCGAGAGCATGTCGCGCGTCCCGATGGGCTCGAACGGCGGCTCGATCTCTCCGCGCGTCGCCGAGCGCCACGAGATCGTCATGCAGGGGACGTCGGCGGAGCTCCTCGCACGCGAGTGGAATCTGACCCGCGAAGCGCTCGACGCGTACGCGTTCGAGTCGCACCGCCGCGCGGCGGCGGCGATCGACGCGGGCCGGTTCGAGCGCGAGATCGTCCCGATCGAGCTGCCCGACCCGCCGCGAACCGGCGAACCGGGGCGCGGCGCCGCGCGGGTGGCGGCGCCCGTCGTGGTCGCCGTCGACGAGGCGGTGCGCCGGGACACGTCGCTCGAGGCGCTCGCCGCGCTCCCGCCCGCGTTCGACCCTGCCGGCGTCGTCACCGCAGGCAACTCATCGCAGATCGTGGACGGCGCAGCGGCGGTGCTCGTCGCCTCGGAGCGCGCGCTGCGGCGGCACGACCTCGAGCCGCGCGCCCGCTTCGTCTCCTTCGGCCTCGCCGGTGTCGACCCGACGCGGATGCTGCACGGCAACCCGCGGGCGATCGGCAACGCGCTCGACCGTGCGGGTCTCGCCCTCGACGACGTTACGGTGTTCGAGATCAACGAGGCGTTCGCGTCGGTTGTCCTTCAGACCGTCGCCGACCTCGAGCTCCGCGAGCGCATGGAGGACGTCAACCCGAACGGCGGCGGCATCTCGCTCGGCCATCCGCTCGGCGCGACCGGCGCCCGCCTGACGGCGTCGCTGCTCGACGAGCTCGACCGGCGCCGCGCGCGCTACGGCGTCGCGTCGATGTGCGTCGGGTTCGGGATGGCGATCGCCGGCGTCGTCGAGCTGCTGTAGGTGCAGCACTGGTTGCTCGTACGGGGCCGCGGCGCCCGGCCGCTCGAGCGTCTGCACGGCGACGTCGTGCGCGCCCACTCGTCGTCGAAGCGGCCGAGCGTCGAGCCCGGCGATCCTGCGGTTCTGTACGCGGCGGTGTGGCAGGCGGTCTACGGCGTCGCCGAGGTCGCCGGGCCCCCGGAGCACGACGCCGCGCTGCGGCGCTGGTCGTGGAGCTTCCCGCTGCGCCCGCTCGCGCTGATCGCGGACCTCGAGCGCGCGCCGGCCGTCGAGGAGGCGGGCGTCTTCCCGAGCTCGCTGTGGCGCCACTCGCACATCCGGTTGTCGCCGGAGCAGTTCGAGCGGGCCCGCTGCCTGATCGTGCGCATCTGAGCGTCTAACATCGCGCGCCGTGACGCGCGAGATCGCGACGATCGGCGTCGTCGGCCTGGGGGCGATGGGCGCGGGGATCGCGCAGGTCGCGGTCGAGGCCGGTTTCGCCGCGGTCGGACACGAGGTCGACGCGGCGCGCGCCGACGCCGCGCGCGACCGGGTCGCGCACTTCCTGACGCGAAAGGTCGAGAAGGGCCGGCTGGAACAGCACGCGCGCGACGACGCGCTCGGGCGGCTGCACACGACGACGAATCTCGGCGACCTCGCCGACTGCGACGTCGTGATCGAGGCGGCGTTCGAGGACCTCGCGGTGAAGCAGGAGCTCTTCCGCTCGCTCGAAGCCGTCGTCGGCGACGACGTCCTGCTCGCGACGAACACGTCGGCGCTGTCGGTGACGGAGATCGCGTCCGTCCTCGCGCGGCCCGAGCGGGCGCTCGGCATGCACTTCTTCAATCCCGCGCCGCTGATGCCCCTCGTCGAGGTCGTCCGCGCCGAGCGAACCGGCGACGCGCCGTACGAGGCCGCGTTCGAGCTCGCAGGCCGCCTCGGCAAGACGCCCATCCGCTGCTTCGACACGCCCGGCTTCGTCGTCAACCGCATCCTGATCCCGCTGCTGAACGACTGCGTGCGCGTGCTCGACGAGGCGGGCGTGACGCCGGAGGACCTGGACGCGGGGATGAAGCTCGGCGCCGGGTGGCCGATGGGGCCGTTCGCGCTGCTCGACCTCGTCGGCGCCGACGTGCACGTGCACGCGAGCGAGGCGCTCTACGAGAAGCTGCGCGACCCGCGCATGGCGCCGCCGCCGCGCCTCGTCCGCATGCTGCGGGCGGGCAAGCTCGGCCGGAAGTCGGGCGAGGGCTTCTACCGCTACTCGTAGCGGCGGACCGCTCGGGCAACGGACTACGACTGCCGCTGGCCGCGCGGCGTCGGCGGGACGCGGCGCATCTCGACGCCGAGCCGCCGCGCCGCGACGGCGATCGTCCCGCCCTGGACGACGACCGACGCGAGCACGACGACGAACACGGTCTGGTAGATGCGCGTCGCGTCGTGCACGTGGCGGCCGAGCGCGAATGCTGCGAGCAGGATCGGCACCGCCCCCTTGAGGCCGCCCCACATGACGAACAGGCGCTCGCCGGCCCGCAGCCGCGTCGGCGCCAGCAGCGCCGCGGTCGCGGCTGGCCGCGCGACGAGCGCCACGAACGCCGCCAGCGCGAGCCCCTCGCCCCACCGCGCGAGCGAGAGGCCGCCCAGGTCGATCGTCAGGCCGAGCGCGACGAACACGACGACCTCGGCGAGCGCGGCCAGTCCCTCCTGGAAGACGTCGATCTCGTCGCGGAACGGCGCCTCGACGTCGCCGACGACGATGCCGGCGACGAAGACGGCGAGGAAGCCGGAACCGTGGGCGACGGTGGCGACGCCGTAGACGATCCCGGCGAGCGCGAGCGTCCGCACCGTGTACAGCCCGGGCGACGGCAGCGCGACGCGGCGGAGGAGCTGCGCCTCGACGGCGCCCCCGGCGACTCCCAGCGCGAGTCCGATCGCCATCTGCTCGCCGAACACGCGCACGACGATCCAGAACGAGCCGTGGGCGTGCGTCGCCAGCTCGATCATCCCGAGCATCAAGGCGATGCCGACGGGGTCGTTGGCGCCAGACTCGCCCTCGAGGATCGTTCCCGTGCGGCCGTCGATCTCGCGGTCGCCGAGCACCGAGAACATCACCGCGGGGTCGGTCGGCGAGACGGCGGCGCCGAGGAGGCCTGCCGTGATCCATGTCAGGCCGAGCGCCCAGTGGGCGAAGACGGCTGCGAGCCCGGCGGTCGCGAACGTTCCGAGCACGCCGAGCGACGCGATCGGCGCGAGCGACTCGCGCAGCCGCCGCCGCCCGATCGACGCGCCGCCGTCGAACAGGATCACGATCAGCGCGACGGTCGCGATCCGCTCCACCGTCGGCGTGGAGACGGCCAGCGCGGGGAAGCGGTCAGACGCGATCGCGGCGGCGAGCAGGAAGAACGCCGCCGAGGGAATCGAGATGCGGGCGCTCAGCTTCGACATGAGCAGCGCAGCCGACAGCGCCGCCGCGACGAGGAGCACCGCCAGCCCGAAGCTCGTCACGTCGTGCACGCCGCCGAACGATACGGCCCACGATTCGCGAAAAAACTCCTTACGAATCGCTGATTGGGGGCATAATTCGCGCGGGAAGACTGTTCGTGCCGATGCGCCGGCTCTCTCTCACCCTGCTCGTCTGCGGCCTGATCGGATCGCCGGCTGCGCTTGCGGCGTCGACGGCCACCGGAGACGGCATCCTCGAGCTGCGGAACGTCGACGCGTACGCGACGATCAGCGGCAAGGGCGCGATCTGGGGCCAGGTCGACACAGGCCGCCTCGTCGTCACCGACCCGCAGCCCGGCGACGGGCAGGTGTTCGTCAGCGGCGCGGAGCACTCGCACGTCTGGGACGACGGCATCACGACCTCGTACTGGGGCAAGAACATCCACTTCCGCATCACCGGCGGCACCTACCAGCTGAAGTTCAAGGCGCTCGCCGGCGACGTCGCGGTCGACCCGGCCGCGCAGGGCATCGACCTGACGGCGGTCGGGGTGGGGACGATGAAGATCGCCGGCGACGTCTTCTCGACCGACGCCGGCTCCTACGCGCTCGACGGCGGCAAGTGGATCCCGGTGCCGACGAGCACGCCGAAGACGGTCGCGTTCCCCGAGCCGAGCCCGTAGCGGTGAGCGCCCAGGCGCCGGACATCCTGGTGGTCGAGGACGAGAGCTCGATCGCCTCGTTCGTGTCCCTGTACCTCAAGAACGCCGGCTACACGGTGCGGACGGCCGCGACGGGCGCCGACGCGCTCGCGCAGGCCGACATCCAGATGCCGGGGCTGATCGTGCTCGACCTGATGCTCCCGGACATCGACGGGATCGAGGTCTGCAAGCGCATCCGCCAGACGAGCGACGTGCCGATCCTGATGCTGACCGCGCGCGACGAGGACGTCGACAAGATCATCGGGCTCGAGGTCGGCGCCGACGACTACCTGACGAAGCCGTTCAACCCGCGCGAGCTCGTCGCGCGCGTCAAGTCGATCCTGCGGCGTGCGACGCCGGAGCGGCGCGAGCGCGAGACGGAGGTGATCACGCACGGCGACCTCCGCGTCGACGCCGGCCGCCGCGAGGTGACGGTCGCGGGCGAGGAGGTGCAGCTCGCGCCGAAGGAGTTCGACCTGCTCTGGGAGCTGCTCGACCACCGCGGGCTCGTGCTCACCCGCGACCAGCTGCTCGAGCGCGTCTGGGGCTACACCTTCGCCGGCGACACGCGCACGGTCGACGTGCACGTGCGGCAGCTGCGGCGCAAGCTCGGCGACGCGTCGCCGATCGTCACCGTGTGGGGCGTCGGGTACAAGGTCTCGCCCGCGAAGGACGCGCGCAAAGAGACGACGAAGACGTAGGCATGACCGCGTTCGGCTCGCTGCGCGTTCGGCTGCCGCTCGTCTTCCTCGGCGGGATCCTGATCGCGGGGGTGGTCACGACGCTGATCGCGGTGCGGCTGTTCCAGAACCTGGCGCGCAACCAGACGTTCCGGAGCCTCAGCCGCGAGGCGAACGGGATCGCGTACCTCGAGTCGCGCGGCATCGCGGCGAGCTACGGCAACAAGGGCTCGAAACCCGGCACCTCGAACGACCGGAAGCCGCCGCAGGTGGCGGCGGAGAGCCTCGCGAAGGCGACCGGCGACCGCATCTACTACGTGGGCCCGCGTCTGCTCTATCCCGGCCAGCAGAAGAGCAACGAGCCGATCGTCGGGCTCAAGCGGCTGCCGCTCGACTCGATCCCGTGGATCTCGGGCCGGTCGCTGACGTTCGAGTTCAGGCCGCCGGGCGCGAAGCGGACGTACCTCGCGGCTGCAAACCCGATCTTCTGGAACCAGCAGCCGATCGCCGCGATCGTCGTGGCGCGCCCGCAGGCCGACATCTCGAGCGGCGTCGCGGAGCTGCTCAAGCGGCTCGCGATCGCCCTTGCGCTGGGGCTCGTCGTCGCCGGCGGGCTGGCGTGGTATCTGTCGCGGCGCATCGTGCGTCCGATCCTGCAGCTCTCGGACGCGGCGGACGCCGTCGCCGGCGGGAGCTACGCGGTCGACGTGCCGGTGCGCGCGCCCGGCGAGCTCGGCCACCTCAGCGAGCGGTTCGGCGAGATGGCGGGGCGGCTCGCCGAGGCGGAGGAGATGGAGCGCAACTTCCTCATGTCGGTGTCGCACGAGCTGCGCACGCCGCTGACGGCGATCCGCGGCCACGTGTCGGCGCTGCTCGAGGGCGTCGTCGACGACCCGGACCTCGAGCGAGTTTCGCTCGAGACCGTCGAGGCGGAGGCGACGCGGCTCGAGCGCCTGGTCGGCGACATCCTCGACCTGGCGAAGCTCGACGCGCACCGGTTCACGGTCACGAACGAGGAGGTCGACATGGGCGCGCTCGTCGACCGTGCATACGAGACCTACCGCGACGAGGCACGGCGCCGCTCGATCGACCTGCGCCGCGAGGTGCGGGACAACCCGGTGATCACGTCGGACGGCGACCGCGTCCTGCAGATCGTCGGCAACCTCATGTCGAACGCCTTCCACGCAACCCCCGACGGCGGCCGGATCGTGCTCGAGCTCGCCCAGCGAAACGGGACCGTGCACGTCGCGGTCGAGGACTCGGGCCCGGGCATCCCGGCGAGCCAGCGCGAGCGCCTGTTCCGCCCCTTCGTCTCCGAGTCGGGCGGCGGCACCGGCCTGGGGCTCGCGATCGCGAAGGAGCTCTCGACGGCGCTCGGCGGCCGCATCGAGCTCGTGTCGGAGCTCGGCAAAGGCTCGCGCTTCGAGCTGCTGCTGCCTAGCGGGGGAGCACCTTCGGTTCTCCCCCGCTGAGCCCCCTCCGAAGACGACCGGTCGGTTCCGGCCCTCGGCGTGCGGACGCGGCCCGGGCCGGGGGTCCTACGCGCTGTCGCGGAGCGGGACGACGTTCGACGGCGCGCCTGCGAGCGCGGCCTCGATCCGCTCGAGGCGCACGTTCAGCGACCGCCAACCCTCCGTGAGCAGCTCGACCAGCAGCGCGAGGTCGTCGATCCGCGCGTCGCGCTCGCCGGCGACCGCAGCCTCGAGCGCCTCGAGCCGGCGGACGGCGTTGTTCTGCAGCCCCTTGACCTCGGCGAGCCGGCGGCCGATCGGCGTCGCCTCCTCGCGGAGCCCCTCCTTGATCGCTTCGCGGACGGTGCGCGCCTCGACGGCTGCCAGGACGACCACGGAGACGACGGTACCGTCCGCGTCGGATGGACGCCGCGGAGCTCGACTACGACCTGCCGCCGGAGCTGATCGCGCAGCATCCGGCGGAGCGGCGCGACGCCTCGCGCCTGCTCGTCTTCGACCGCACGTCGGGCGACGTCTCGCACCACGTGTTCCGGGAGCTGCCCGACGTGCTGCCGTCCGGCGTGCTCGCGGTCGTCAACGACACGCGCGTCGTCCCGGCGCGGATTCCGATCGAGCGCCCGCGGGGCGAGGTGCTGCTCCTCGAGCGCGTCGGCGAGGACGGCGAATGGGAGGCGCTCGCGCGACCGACGCGCCGGCTGCGCGCCGGACGGATCTACGGCGGGGTCGAGCTGCTCGAGCACCTCGGCGCGGGGCGCTGGCGCGTGCGTCTCGCGGGCGAGGCGAGCGGCCGCGTGCCGCTGCCGCACTACATCACGGAGCCGCTCGCGGACGAGTCGCGCTACCAGACGGTGTACGCGCGCGAGGCGGGGTCGGCGGCCGCGCCGACGGCCGGGCTCCACTTCACGCCGGAGGTGCTGGCGCGGCTCGACGTGGCGCGCGTCACGCTCCACGTCGGCCTGGACACCTTCCGGCCGCTGCTGGCGGACGTGGTGGAGGAGCACGCGATCCACGGCGAGCGCTACAGCGTCGACGCCGCCGAGTGGAAGCGCATCCGGTGCGCCCGCGACGTGCTCGCCGTCGGGACGACGACCGTGCGCGTGCTCGAGACGCTCGCGCGCGGCGCGGCGACGAGCGGGCGGACGGAGTTGTTCGTCACGCCCGGGTTCGAGTTCCGCCGCGTCGACCGCCTGCTGACGAACTTCCACCTGCCGCGCTCGACCCTGCTCGCGCTCGTGATGGCGTTTGCCGGGGTCGAGCAGGTGCGGCACCTGTACGCGCTCGCGATCGCGGAGCGCTACCGCTTCTACTCGTTCGGCGACGCGATGCTGATCCTGTGACCGTCTTCACGGTCGAGTCGACCGACGGCGCGGCACGCGCCGGGACGCTGCGGACCGCGCACGGCGACGTGCGCACGCCGGTCTTCATGCCTGTCGGCACGAAGGCGACGGTGAAGTCGCTGGCGCCGGACGAGGTGTCCGCGCTCGGCGCCCAGATCGTCCTCGGAAACGCGTACCACCTCCACTTCCGGCCGGGCGACGAGCTGGTCGCCGGGCTCGGCGGGCTGCACCGCTTCATGGGCTGGGACCGCCCGATCCTGACCGACTCCGGCGGCTTCCAGGTCTTCTCGCTGCGCGACACGATCGCGCGCGTGGACGACGACGGCGTCACCTTCCGCAACGTCTACGACGGCGCCGAGACGCGGTTCACGCCAGAGCTGTCCGCGCGCATCCAGGCCAACCTCGGCAGCGACCTCGCGATGTGCCTCGACCAGGTGCCGCCGGCGGGCGTGTCGAGGCGCGAGCTCGAGGCCGCCGTAGGCCGCACGACGCACTGGGCGGCGCGGCAGCGGCACGCGCCGCGCGCGGACGGCCAGCTCCGCTTCGGGATCACGCAGGGCGGCGTCGACCCGGAGCTGCGCCGGCGTTCCACCGAGGAGATCGCCGCGCTCGACTTCGACGGCAATGCGATCGGCGGGCTCGCGATCGGCGAGGACCGCGAGGCGATGTTCGACGCCACCGACGCCGCCGCGGCGCTGATGCCGGCGGACAAGCCGCGCTACTTCATGGGCATCGGCGACCCCGAGGGGATCCTCGAGGTGGTCGAGGCGGGGGTCGACATGTTCGACTGCGTGCTGCCGACGCGGACGGCGCGGACAGGGAGCGCGCTCACCTGGCGGGGGCGGCTGAACCTGCGGAACGCGCGCTTCGCGCGCGACGCCGCGCCGCTCGACGACGGCTGCTCGTGCCCCGCCTGCGCCCGGTTCAGCCGCGCCTACCTGCGCCACCTCGTCAACCAGAACGAGCTGCTCGGGCTGCGGCTGCTCTCGCTCCACAATCTACGCTTCGTCCTCGAGCTGACGGCCGGCGCGCGCGACGCGATTCGCGGCGGCACGTTCGCTGGCTACAAGCGCGACGCACTGGAAAGGCTGGCATGGGCGGACTGATCATCATCGTCATCCTCGTCGCGATCTTCTGGCTCCTGTTCCTGATGCCGGCGCGGCGCCGGCGCACCCAGCACGCGGCGATGCAGGATTCGCTCGAGCTCGGCGACGAGGTGATCACGGCGGGCGGGCTGCACGGCGTGATCCGCGAGCTCGGGGACTCGCAGCTGCGCGTCGAGATCGCGCCCGCCGTCGTCGTCACGCTCGACCGGCGCGCGGTCGCCGCGGTCGCGCGCGAGGTCGAGGTCGAGGTCGAGCCCGAACCGGAGCCTGCGGACGCGGAGGAGGACGCGGAGCCCGGAACGACCGGCGAATCGGGCTAACCTACCCGGCGCCTTGTCCTCGCGGCGCTCGAACCTCGTCCTCGTCTTCCTGATCCTGCTCGCGCTCGTCGGGGTGGCGCTGCTCGCGTGGCCGGGCTCGCCGATCCACCGCAGCCTGCGGAAGGGCCTCGACCTGCAGGGCGGCGTCGAGATCGTGCTGCGCGCCGAGCCCCCGAAGGGCTACAAGCTGCAGCCGTCGGATCTCGACCGGTCGGTCTCGATCATCAGGAACCGGATCGACCTGCTCGGCGTGTCGGAGCCGATCGTCACCAAGCAGGGCAGCGACGAGATCGTCATCGAGCTGGCGGGCATCCACGACGTGAACAAGGCGGCGGCGATCATCGGCTCGACCGCGCAGCTCGGCCTCTACGACCTGCAGCCGGCGCTGGTGCCGCCGTCGGTGACGGCGAGCGGGCAGCTGCAGCCGTTCACGAACCTCTACGCGCTGCTCGCGGGCGTCCAGTCGCGCGCGGGCAAGAGCCCGACCGGCTACGTCCTCTTCAAGACGGTCAAGGTCGCGAAGCAGGTGGCGGTCGGCAAGGGCAAGAAGCGCCACACCGTCACGAGGCACATCACGGTCTGGGTGAAGAAGGCAGGGCCGACGCCCACGCTGCACCTGCAGCCGAACGGCGTGCCCGGGCTGCTCGACTCGTACGGGGGCAAGGTGCCGAAGGGCGACAAGGTGCTGAAGGTGCCGGCGAAGACGATCGTCGTCACCTGCTCGGCACAGACGACGACGTCGTGCCCGCCGGGCGAGCTGCCGCCGAACGGCGGGACGTTCTACTACCTGTTCAAGCACGGCGCGTACCCGAACGACCGCTACGCCGTGCCCGACGGCAAGTACCCGAACATGACGGGCACCGAGCTCAACCTGAGCGGCGTCCGCCAGGACTTCGACCCGACGACCAACGAGCCGATCGTGCTGCTCTCGTTCACGCACCACGGCGACCAGGCGTTCGCGGCGGTTACGAAGAACGAGGCGTCGCGCGGACAGATCAACGGCAGCGGCGCGAACTGCGGCTGGCAGTGCGCGTTCGCGGTCGTGCTCGACAACCAGATCAGGTCGTGGCCGGCGATCGACCCGACGCAGAACCCGAACGGGATCAACCCGGTCGGCACGGGGGCGGAGATCAACCACATCGGGTCGCTGAGCGAGGCGAAGGACCTCGCCGTCGTGCTGCAGACGGGCGCGCTGCCGGTCTCGTACCGGACGCTCGAGCGGACGGACGTGTCGGCGACGCTCGGCAAGGACTCGCTGCACCAGGCGTGGCTCGCCGCGATCGGCGGTCTCGTCGCGGTGGCCGTGTTCCTGCTCCTGCTCTACCGCTTCCTCGGCTTCGTGGCGGTGATCGGCCTCGCCATCTACGCCGCGTTCATGTACGCGGCGATCCTGCTCTTCAACGTCACGCTCACGCTGCCCGGCTTCGCCGGCCTGATCCTGACGATCGGCGTCGCGGCCGACGCGAACGTCGTCGTCTTCGAGCGCATCAAGGAAGAGGTGCGGTCGGGGAGGTCCGTGCGCGCCGCCGTCGCAGCCGGCTACGCGAAGGGGTTCCACACGATCGTCGACGCGAACGTGGTCACCGCGATCACGGCGCTGATCCTGTTCGCCGTCGCCTCGGCGGGCGTCAAGGGCTTCGCGCTCATGCTGCTGATCGGCACCGTGGTCTCGCTGATCACGGCGGTCGCGGCGACGCGCGCCATGCTCGGGCTGCTCGCCGGGTTCCGCTGGTTCAGCAACCCGCGCTTCATGGGCGCGCACCACTCGCAGCGCGGCCGCTTCCTGCAGATCGACTTCATGCGCAGGCGGCTGCTCTGGTTCGCAGTCTCCGGCGTGATCCTGGTCGTGAGCGCCGCCTCGCTGGCGACGCGCGGCCTCAACCTCGGCATCGACTTCAAGGGCGGCGTGCAGGTGACGTTCAAGACGCACGGGTGGATGTCGACCGACACCGTGCGCGCCGACGGCCCGGGGGTGATAGGGCACGCGAAGGACGCGGTCGTGCAGGGCGTAGGGACGTCGCGCGGCGGCGACTACAAGAGCTTCCAGATCCGGCTGAAGAGGCTCGACTCGCAGCAGCAGAGCGCCATGACGCAGTCGCTGCAGACGAAGGTGGGCGCGTACGCGAGCCAGACGAAGAACGTATCGTCGAGCTTCGGCCGGCAGATCGCGCGCTCGGCCGTGATCGCGATCATCTTCTCGCTGCTCGTGATCACGCTCTACATCGCGATCCGGTTCCACGGGCTCGCGTTCGCGGTGCCGGTGATCGCGGCGATGCTGCACGACGTGCTGATCACCGTCGGCGTCTACTCGCTGACGGGTCGCGAGGTGACGGAGGCGACGGTCGCCGCGGTCCTGACCGTGCTCGGGTACTCGATCTACGACACGATCATCATCTTCGACCGGATCCGCGAGAACGTGCCGATCATGCGGCGCGCGTCGTTCGCCAACATCGCGAACGTCTCGCTGTGGGAGACGATCCGCCGCTCGATCGCGACGACGTCGATCACGCTGCTACCGATCGCGGCGCTCTTCTTCTTCGGCGGTGCGACGCTGAAGGACTTCGCCTTCGCGCTGCTCGTCGGCGTGACGTCCGGCGCCTACTCGTCGATCTTCATCGCCGCGCCGCTGCTCACGATCTGGAAGGAGCGCGAGCCGGACTACGCGCGCCGCAGGAGCCAGGAGCTCGCCGAGGGGCCCCGCGCGCAGCGCATCCTCGAGGAGGCCGAGCACGCCGCTGCGGAGGAGCCCGCGCCCGAGACGCCGGTCGACCTCGTCCAGGAGACGGCGCTGCAGGCGTTCGGCGACGGCGACGGCGAATCGGCGGCGGCGAAGCGCGAGCGCCGGCGGCAGCGGCGCAGGTCGCGTCCCCATGGCCGCGCGCGGTAACGGGTCGGAGCTCGAGCGGATGCTCGCGCTCCTCGGCGTCCGCCTCGACGAGGCGCGCGGCGTCGCGCAGGACCTCACGTCGCGCTGGCGCGGGGACGCGCTGCGCATCGGCGAGGGCTCGAGGCGCCGCGTGCAGGAGGTCGCGCGCGAGCTGGGGCTCGTCACGCGCGACGAGTGGGACGAGCTCGAGCTCCGCGTCGCGCAGCTGGAGCACCGGCTGCGGCTGCTCGAGGACGCCGACCGGCCGGTCTGACTGCTACCTTGAGCCGCACGGAGCGCGGATCGGCGCGTTCCAGTGGATCGGGTTTCCTCGTTCGGATTCGCGATCTGACTATCCGAAGGAGTTGAGACCTTGACCGATTTCCGTTCACTCGGCGCGTCCGAGGCTGTGTGCGACGCACTCGCCGCGCGCGGCATCGACACGCCGTTCCAGATCCAGGCGCTCGTCATCCCGGAGGCGCTGCGCGGAGGCGACGTGCTCGCCAAGAGCCCGACGGGCTCCGGCAAGACGCTCGCGTTCGCGATCCCGATCGTCGAGAACCGTTCCGACTCGACGCCGTTCGCGCTTGTGCTCGTGCCGACGCGCGAGCTCGCGCTGCAGGTGACCGAGGAGCTCGCGCTTGTCGCGCCGGAAGGGCTGCGCGTCGCGGCGGTCTACGGCGGTGTGCCGTTGAAGGCGCAGGCGCGGCTCGCCAAGGACGCGCACGTGATCGTCGCGACCCCGGGTCGCCTGCAGGATCTCGTCGACCGCGGGCTCGTGTCGCTCGAGCGCGTGACGATGCTCGTACTCGACGAAGCCGACCGCATGCTCGACATGGGCTTCAAGCCGCAGGTCGACCGCATCGTGCGGCGCCTGAACGACAACCGCCAGACGATGTTCTTCTCCGCGACGCTCGACGGCGAGGTCGGGGAGCTCGCGCGCCGCTACACGCACTTCCCGGCGCGGTTCGAGGGAGAGCTGCCGGCCGAGCGGCGCAGCGGCGACGTCGACCACCGCTTCGTCCCCGTGACCGCCGACACGAAGGTGGCGACGCTCGTCGACCTGCTGAAGGACGAGGACCGCGGCCTCGCGCTCGTCTTCGTGCGCACGAAGGCCGGCGCCGACCGCCTCGTCGACAAGCTGCGCCGCCACGACGTGGAGGCCGTCGCGATCCACGGCGACAAGGGCCAGGCGCAGCGCGAGCGCGCGCTCGCGCGGTTCGACGCCGGGAAGGTGCGCACGCTGGTCGCCACCGACGTCGCCGCGCGCGGCCTCGACGTCGACGACATCACGCACGTCATCAACTTCGACCCGCCGGAGGAGCCGGCCGTCTACACGCATCGTGTCGGCCGCACCGGGCGTGCGGGACGCGCCGGCGTCGGCATCACGCTGGTGCTCCCCGAGCAGCAGGCGGAGTTCTCGCGCGTCGTGCGCCTGCAGGGCCACGTCGAGCAGTACGAGGCCGCCGGCATGACGGCGGCGCGCCCGAAGATCGTCTACACCTCGCGGCGTCGCGGCGGGAGGTCGAAGTGGTAGGTGGCCGCGCGTGACCGCCGACTCGTCCGAGAAACTGACGCAGAGGCAGGCCGACGCGCTGCGCGCGGAGCTCGACGAGCTCGAGGGACCGCGGCGCGACGAGGTCGTGAAGGCGATCAAGACAGCGCGCGAGTTCGGCGACCTCTCCGAGAACTTCGAGTACCACGCGGCGAAGAACGAACAGGGGCTGCTCGAGGCGCGCATCCGCACGCTGCGCGCGCGGCTCGACCACGCGGAGATCGTTGCCGACGCGGGCACCGAGCAGGTCGGCATCGGCTCGGTCGTGGTGGTCGAAGGCGGCGGCCAGAGGATGACCGTCGAGGTGAGCGCGGTCGGTGGGGCTGGAACCGTTTCGCCGACGTCGCCGCTCGGCGCCGCCCTCATCGGCCGGCGCGTCGGCGACGAGGTCGAGGTGCAGGCCCCACGCGGCGCCTGGACGGCGACGATCAAGTCGATTTCCTAGACGAACCGCGACACAATGCGCGGCGTGGAAGCGCCGATCGAGTACGCGCGCAGCGGTGACGTCAACATCGCCTACCAAGTCGTCGGCGACGGCGGGATCGATCTCGTCCTCGTCTCGGGGTTCGTCTCGCACCTCGACAACGACTGGGCGCATCCGTCGTCCGCGTACTTCCTCGAGCGGCTTGCGTCGTTCGCGCGGCTGATCCGCTTCGACAAGCGCGGCACCGGTCTCTCCGACCGCAACGTCGGGTTGCCCGACCTCGAGACGCGGATGGACGACGTTCGTGCAGTGATGGATGCAGCCGGCAGCCGGTCGGCGGCGCTGTTCGGGTTCTCCGAGGGCGGACCGATGTCGGTTCTGTTCGCGGCGACCTATCCCGAGCGCGTGGACGCGCTTGTGCTCTACGGGAGCTACGCGAAGCGCGCCGACCCCGACGAGGACTATCCGTGGGCGGCGACGTGGGAAGAGCGTCGCCAGTACGCGGCGGCGACGGAACACGAGTGGGGCGTCGAGGCGGATCTGGGCCGGATGGCGCCGGGCGTCGACGAATCGGTCGCGCGGTGGTGGGCCGCACGCGCACGGGCGTCGGCGAGCCCCGCCGCCGCACGCGACCTCATCCTCATGAACTCGCAGATCGACGTGCGTGCGGTCCTGCCCGTCGTCCGGGTGCCGACGCTCGTGCTGCACCGCACGGGCGACCTCGACGTGAAGGTTGCCGAGGGGCGTTACATCGCCGAGCGCATCCCCGGCGCGGTGTTCGTCGAGCTGCCGGGCGACGTGCACATCCCGTGGTGGGATCCCGACGAGCTCGTGGACGAGGTGGAAGAATTCCTCACCGGCGTGCGACCCACGCGTCTCGAGGAGCGTGTCCTCGCAACCACGCTCTTCACCGACGTCGTCGCCTCGACCGAACGCGTCCGCGCGGTCGGCGACCGCGCGTGGACGGAGCTGCTCGCCCGCCACGACGCGGCCGTCCGTGCCGAGCTGCAACGGTTCGGCGGCGAGGAGATCGACCATGCAGGCGACGGGTTCTTCGCGCTCTTCGACGGACCGGCGCGCGCCATTCGGTGTGCGACCGCCGTCCGCGATGCGGCTGCGCGTCTCGGTGTCGACGTGCGTGCCGGCGTGCACACCGGGGAGGTCGAGCGCCCGCGCGACGGCTCGGTCCGCGGGATCAGCGTTCACACCGGCGCGCGAGTCGCAGCTGCGGCGGCGCCGGGCGAGGTGCTCGTCAGCGCGACGACATGCGATCTCGTCGCCGGTGCCGGCATCGAGTTCGTCCCTCGGGGTGAGTTCGAGCTGAAGGGCATCGGCCGCCGCCCGCTGTACGCGGTCGCGTAGACGGGCGAGAACCCGTGCATCGGCGTGCAACACTTGACGCGTGGCCACGCGTCCGAAGCAGCGGAACCTCGGCCGGCTGAGCGAGATCGCGCAGGTCGCCGTTCGCCACGGCTTCGGCTACGCGCTCGAGGGCCGCAGGGGCGACGCGGCGCTCGTCGGCAGCACGGCGCGCGGCCGCCACCTGCGCGAGATGCTGGAGGAGCTCGGTCCGACCTTCGTCAAGTTCGGGCAGCTGCTCTCGACGCGGCCCGACATCGTGCCGCCGGACATCGTCTCGGAGCTACGCAGCCTACAGGACGACGTGCGCCCGTTTCCGTTCGCGGACGTCGAGCGCACGATCCGCGAGGAGCTCGGCCAGCCGATCGAGCGGCTTTTCCTCGAGTTCGACGAGCGGGCGCTCGCGGCCGCGTCGATCGGACAGGTGCATCGCGCGACGCTGCCGAACGGCCGCCGTGTCGTCGTGAAGGTGCAGCGGCCGGACGCGCCGCGCCAGATCGAGGCCGACCTGGCGCTGCTCTACCAGGCGGCGCGGCTGGCGAAGGAACGCATCCGTGCGCTCGACTTCATCGACTCCAACGAGATCGTCGACGAGTTCGCGCGCTCGATCCGGCAGGAGCTCGACTACCGGCTCGAGGGGCGCAACGCCGACGGGTTCCACCGCAACTTCGCCGGACATCCGCACGTCGCGGTGCCGCGACCGTACTGGTCGTACACACGCGCGCGCGTGCTCACGCTCGAGTACCTCGAAGGCGTGCAGCTCGCGGACATCGACGTCGAGCACTGGACGCTCGACCAGCGCCGGCGGCTCGCGTACCTCATCACGGAGGCATGGATGACGATGATCTTCCGGCACGGGTTCTTCCATGGCGACCCGCACCCGGCGAACATCCTCGTCCTGTCCCCCGACCGGATCGGGCTCGTCGACTTCGGGCTGACGGGGAAGCTGAGCGACGACGACATGTCGAAGCTGACGCGCCTCTTCATCGCGGCGGCGTCGGAGCAGATCGAGGTGCTGCCGCGGCGGCTCGGCGACCTCGGCGTCAAGTATCCGAAGGAACGCGAGGAGGAGTTCGTCGCCGAGCTGCGCGAGCTGTACCACCGCTACTACGGCGCGAGCCTGCAGGAGATCGACCCGATCCAGGTGATCCGCGAGGCCTTCGCGCTGATCTACTCGATGAACCTGCGCCTGCCCACGCGGTTCGTGATGCTGGACAAGGCGATCGCGACGCTCGGCTCCGTCGGAGTCGAGCTCTATCCGGACTTCAACGTGTTCGAGGTCGCGAAGCCGTATGCACGCGACCTGATGATCTCGCGGTTCACGCCGCAGCGCGTCGCGCGGCGGGCCCGCCGCGAGGCGATCACGCTCGCGCACATGACGGCCGACCTTCCGCACCAGATCCACGACACGCTCGAGCAGGTGCGCGACGGGCAGATCGAGGTCGGCTTCGTGCACAAGGGCCTCGACGACCTGCTGGCGAAGCTCGACACGCTCTTCAACAGACTCGTGATCGCGCTCGTGGTGACCGGCGGGCTGATCGGGTCGAGCCTGATCGGGATCTTCGCCAAGAGCGGCCCGCACATCCTCGGCCTGCACGTGCTCTCGGTGCTCGGGTTCGTGCTCTCCGCCGTGCTCGGAGCCTGGCTCCTCTGGTCGGTGGTGCGCTCCGGCCGCCTCTGACGGCGCTCGCCCTCGACTCGATGTCGGCCTACGCCGTGGCCGGTTTCGCCGCCTGAACGCTTCGGCACACATTCGTGCCAATGGACGACTGTTGCGCGGTCGACGCCGCGGCTACGGTCGCTGCATGGCAACGACGGTCCTCCTCGCGCACGCGGAGCCCGAGACGCGCGGCTTTCTCGAGCGCCACCTCCCGCGCGACGGCTTCCGCGTCGTCGGTGCGAACGCGGCCGTCGACCTCGTCCTCGCCGGCGACATCGAGGCGGTCGAGCGCTGGTCGAGCGGGCGCCGGTGATCGTCCTCGGCCGCGCGCAGTCGGACGCCGTCGACCGCGTCCACGCCTTCCGCCGCGGCTGCGACGACTACGTCGCGCCCCCGTTCGACTACCAGGAGCTCGTCGAGCGCATCCGGGCCGTGCTGCGGCGCGCGCGGCCGCAGCGCGAGGTCGTCGAGGCCGACCCCGTGCGGATCGACCTGCGCACGCGCGAGGTGCGGGTCGGCGCGTCGCGGCTCGAGCTGCCCGCGAAGGAGTTCGAGCTCCTGCTCCGGCTGGCGCGCGAGCCGGACCGCGTCTTCCCGAAAGCGGACCTGCTGCGCGACGTCTGGGGCTACCAGATGCCGGGCCGCACGCGCACGCTCGACTAGCACGCCTCGCGGCTGCGCCGCAAGCTGCGCGAGGCGGGGGCGGACGGCCTCGTCGAGAACGTGTGGGGGGTGGGCTACCGGCTGCTGCCGGCGTCCGTCGGCCCGGTGTCCGGGGCGGAGGCCGCAGTCGGGCGGGTGGCCGCGGAGGCGCCGCATCAGTAGTCCGGCGGACGCCTACATAGTAGTCTTGCGGACACCTGATGCTCGCCGACTTCAACCCGTTCGTCTACTCGCACCCGCTCGCGCCGGAGGAGATCATCGACCGCGGAGGACGAGACGCGGGAGCTGCTCCGGAACGCCGTCGGCGGTCACTTCGTCCGCCTGTACGCGCCGCGGAAGTACGGCAAGACGAGCCTGCTGCGGCGGGCTCTGGCCGACGGCGAGCGGAAGGAGGGGCTGATCCCCGTGCTCGTCGACCTCTATCGCGTGGTGTCGCTCGCCGACGTCACGGTTCGCATCGAGCGGGCGTACGCCCGCCATCTGAAGGGCGCGGTCCGCGCGCGCATCGACCGGTTCCTGCAGAGCACCGGCATCGGCCTCTCGCTCGGCGTGCACGGGATCAGCGCACAGATCCAGCTCGATCCGAAGGTCGATCCGCTGCCGGCGCTGCACGCGCTGCTCGACCTGCCGCTCCGGCTCGAGCAGAGCGGCGGGTACCGCGCGCTGATCGCGTTCGACGAGTTCCAGGACGTCCAGAAGGTGCCCGACCTCGACGGCATCATCCGCAGTCACATCCAGTTCCACGCAGACGTCGCCTCGTACGTCTTCGCAGGCTCGGAGCCGGGGCTGATGGAGCAGCTGTTCGAGGACCGCGACCGGCCGCTCTACGGGTCGGCGGTGCCGATGCGTCTCGGCCGCCTGCGATCGGAGGACGTCGGCGCCTACGTCGCCGCCCGCTTCGAGGAGACGGGGCGGGACGTGGGGGAGGCGCTCGGACCCCTGTTGCGGGCGGCTGCGGGCCACCCGCAACGCGCGATGCTGCTGGCGCACCGCCTATGGGCGGAGGTCGACGTCGGTTCGGCCGCGACGCTCGACGACTGGCGCGCCGCGCACGCCGCCGCGCTCGCGGAGCTCGACGCAGAGTTCGACGCGGAGTGGCGCCACCTCGACACGTCCGAGCAGAAGACGCTGCGGTCGGTGCTCGAGGGCGGCGGGCAGCCGTACCGCCGCGACGTGCTCGCGCGGCTCGCGCTCACGAAGGACATGGTGCGGAAGGCGCTCCCGCGTCTTGCGGCGTCGGCGCTGATCGAGCGCGTCGGGACGCGTTACGAGATCGTCGACCCGCTGTTCGCCGAGTGGGTCCGCCGCGGCGCCGACCCGCCGGAATAGCGGCCGGCGTGCAGTTTCCGTTTCCCGGCCCGGAGCCGCCGGCGGCCGGGCGCGCGCGTCTCGCGGCGACCTTCTAACGTTCGGGTCGTGGACCGGCACGAGCGGGCGCGGCTGCTGCGGCGTTACCACTACGAGCCGCCGATCCTCGTGCTGCCGAATGCCTGGGACGTCGAGGGCGCGCGGCGCTTCGCGGCACTCGAAGGCTGTCGCGCGATCGCGACGTCGAGTGCGGCGGTCGCGCGGTCGCTCGGGTGGGAGGACGGCGAGCAGGCGCCCGCCGATGAGATGGTCGGCGTCGCGGCCCGGATCGCGGCGGCCGTCGACCTGCCGGTGACCGCGGACCTGGAGGCTGGCTACGGCGATTCCGTCGGGACGGCGCGCGCCGCCTGGGACGCGGGCGTCGTCGGGATGAACTTCGAGGACTCGACCGGCGGTGTGCTGCTCGAACGTGAGGAGCAGGCGGCGCGGATCCGGGCGGTCAAGGACGCCGTGCCGGAGCTCGTCCTGAACGCGCGCGTCGACGTGTTCGTCAGCGGGTCCGGCGACGTCGACGACGCGGTCGAGCGCGGCAACGCCTACCTCGCCGCAGGCGCAGACTGCGTCTACCCGATCCTCGCTCCGGTCGACGCGATCGCCGAGCTCGCCCGCCGCGTGCAGGGGCCGGTCAACGTGATCGCCCAGCCGGGAACGCCGCCGCCGGGGGAGCTGCAGGCCCTTGGCGTCGCGCGCATGACGTGGGGCAGCGGTCTCGCGGCGGCCGCGTACGCCGAGGCGGCGCGCGTCGCCGGCGCTGCGCTGCGCGTCAGCGACGGTGGATGACGCGCGCGTTGCGGCCGCGCGTCACGTAGGCGAACGCCCAGCGCGTCAGCACGAGCACCCGGTTCTCGAAGCCGACGAGGTAGAAGATGTGCACGCCGAGCCAGAGCGCCCAGGCGACGAAGCCCGTCACGGGCACGCGCTTGACGACGCCGACCGCCAGCGACTGCCCGATCGTCGCCAGCTCACCCTTGTCGCGGTAGACGAACGGCGTCCGCGACCCGTCGCGAATCGAGCGCGCGACGTGGCGGCCCTGCTGCATCGCGACCGGCGCGATCCCGGGCAGTGGCATGCCTTCGACGGCCGCCATGTCGCCGAAAGCGAACACGTCGGGGTGGCCGGGCAGCGTCAGCTCGCGCGAGACCACGACCCGTCCGGCGCGATCTGTCTCCGCTCCGGCGGCGGATGCGAGCAGTCCGGCGAGCGGCGAGGCGGCGACACCGGCCGCCCAGATCTTCGTGCGCGCCTCGATGCGCCTGCGCTCGCCGCCGCTCTCGACCTCGACCCCGTCGGCGTCGACGCCGACGACGCTCGTGCCGAGGAGCGGCTCGACGCCGAGCGACCGCAGCTGGCGCGCGGCGCTCGCCGACAGGCGCTTGGAGTACGACGCGAGCACGCGCGGCCCCGCCTCGACGAGCAGGACGCGCGCCCGGCGGGTGTCGATGACCCGGAACTCCTGCGGCAGCGCGTCGCGCGCGAGCTCGGCGATCTGCCCCGCCATCTCCACTCCGGTAGGCCCCGCGCCGACGACGACGAACGTCAGCCAGGCAGCGCGGCGCGCCTCGTCCGGTTCGACGTCGGCGGCCTCGAAGGCGAGGAGGATCTCGTCGCGCAAGTCGAGCGCGCCCTCGAGCGTCTTCAGTTCGTGCGCGTGCTCCGCCCATTCCTCGTGGCCGAAGTAGGAGTACTGTGCGCCGGCTGCGACCGCGAGCACGTCGTACGTCAGCGTCTCGTCGCCGCCGTTCGCGAGGTCGCGGACCGTGACAGTCCGCGCGTCGAGGTCGAACGCCGCCGCCTCGCCGAGCACGACGTGCACGTTCGACCGCCGTCGGAGCGCCTGTCTGAGCGGGAGCGCGATCTCGACTGAGGCGAGCGAGCCGGTCGCCACCTGGTAGGCGAGCGGCTGGAACAGGAAGTAGTTCTGGCGGTCGACGAGCGTGACCTGCAGGTCGGAGCGGTTCAATCCGCGCGTGGCGAGCAGCCCGCCGAACCCGCCACCCACGACGACGACGCGCGGCATCCGAGCCGTTCTACACGAGCAGCGCGCCCTCGAGCTGCAGCAGCCGCCGCTTTACCTCGAGCCCGCCGGCGTACCCGACGAGCGACCCGCTCGCGCCGACGACGCGGTGGCACGGCAGCACGATCGGAAGCGGGTTGCGATTCATCACCGTCCCGACCGCGCGCGCGGCGGCCGGCCGCCCGACCTTCGCCGCCAGGGTGCCGTACGTCGTGGTCTGGCCGTAGGGGACGCGGGCGAGCTCGCGCAGCACGTCTGCGTGAAACGGCGCGACGCGAAGGTCGAGCGGCAGCTCGAAGTTCCGCCGGCGCCCTTCGAAGTACTCGTCGAGCTCGCGGCGCACGTCGTCGAGCGGCATGCGCAGCACGCGTGCGCCGAACGTCTGCGCCAGCGCGTCCTCGTCGACGCCGAAGTACGAGATGCGTGCGAGCCCGCGGTCGGTCGCGGCGACGAGGAGCTCGCCCACCGGCGAGTCGAGGACGTCGTAACGGACGTCGACGAGGCCCTCGCGGACGGCTGCTGCGCGAAACGTCGAGTCGAGCTCAGGCGTGACGGTCATGTGTCCTCCTCAGGCGCCGCACGCCCGAGGACGCCGCGGCGCGCGCCGCCTCCTCGGACGAGCCGAGCGCATCGGCGATCTGGGCGTATGGAAGGTCGTAGCCGTAGCGCAGGACGACGGCCGCGCGTTCGGTCGGCGGCAGCGCGTCCGTCAGGTGCTCGAGCTGCCGGAACGCGTCGCGGCGCAGCTCGAGCGCGGGCGCGCCGTCGCGCTCCATGTCCGCCTCGGCGTCCGCCGATTCGCCCACTGCGAATCGCCGGTGGCGCCGCAGCTCGTCGAGCGCGACGTTGGTCGCGATGGTGAACACCCAGGCGCGGAGGTGCCGGCCGTGGCCGAGCCGCGGGTACGCGCGCAGCGCGCGCAGGAACGTCTCCTGCCACGCGTCCTCCGCGCGCTCGCCGAGCAGGCGCCGCAGGTACGAGAGCACGTCGTCGCGATGCGCGACGTAGAAGCGCTCGAACGGCGGCACCGCCTCGGCCACGACTCCCATCATCCACTCAAACGTGGCAGGGTGGCGATCCGTGAGATGCGCGGTCGTCGGGCACGTGGAGTGGGTCGAGTTCGCGCGGGTCCCGCGCATGCCTGCGCCCGGCGAGATCGTGCACGCGACGGAGACGTGGGAGGAGCCGGCGGGCGGCGGCGCCGTCGTCGCGCGGCAGCTGGCGCTGCTCGCCGGCCGCTGCGAGCTCTTCACCGCGGTCGGCGCCGACGAGCGCGGGCGCGCTGCCGAGCTGCGGCTCGCGGAGCTTGGGGTGGACGTGCACGTGCAGTGGCGCGAGACGACGCGGCGCGCGTTCACGCACGTGGACGCCGACGGCGAGCGGACGATCACCGTGCTCGGCGAGAAGCTCCTGCCGCGCGGCCCGCTTCCGCTCGAGGGATACGACCTCGTTTTCTTCGTCTCCGGCGACGCCGCGGCGCTGAGCGCGAGCCGGAGAGCGCGCTTCCTCGCCGCGACCGCGCGCGAGTCCGCGACCCTGCGCCGCGGCGGCGTGCGGCTCAACCTGCTCGTCGGGAGCGCGCACGATCCCGGCGAGCGGTACGAGGGCGACCTTTCGGCGGATCACGTCGCGCTGACGGAGGGCGCGCGGGGCGGAAGGCTCGACGGTGCGAGGTGGGAGGCCGCCGCGGCGCCGGCCGCGATCGCCGACACCTACGGTGCGGGCGACTCGTTCGCCGCGGCGCTCGCCTTCGCGCTCGCGCGCGGCGACGACCCTGCAGCCGCGGCGGCGCTGGCCGCGCGTGCCGGCGCGGCCGTGCTCGCCGGCCGCGGTCCGTACACGACGCAGCTACGGTTCCCGCCGTGACGGGCCGCGTGGCGTGGATCTCGCTGACGCCGGTGAAGGCGCTCGCGATCGAGACCGTCGACGAGGTCGAGGTGCTCGAGCACGGGCTGCGCGGCGACCGGCGCTTCTTCCTCGTCGACGAGAACGGGCGCCTCGTCAACAACAAGGGCAGGCGCAGCGCGCTCCAGCTCGTCCACGCGACGTACGACGAGCCGGACAACCTGCTGACGATCCGATTTGCCGACGGCGCCGTCGTGAGCGGCCACCCGGAAGCCGCGGAGGAGCTGACGACGAGCTTCCACCGGCGTCCGTTCCGCGCGCGGAGGACGCCGGGGCCGTGGGACGACGCCATCTCGGACGTGATCGCGGAGCGCGTGCAGCTCGTCGCACCCGAGGCCGCCGCGCCCGACCGCGGCCGCGAGGGCGCGACGACGCTCCTGTCGACGGGCTCGCTGCGCGAACTCGCGGGCCGCCTCGACGTGGACGCGGTCGACGCCCGCCGCTTCCGGATGAGCTTCGGGATCGACGGGCCCGGCGCCCACGAGGAGGATCGCTGGATCGGCCGTCGCGTCCGCGTCGGCGAAGCGGTCGTCGTCCCGCGGGGCAACGTCGGACGCTGCGCCATCACGACGCAGAACCCTGACACGGGCCGCGCGGACCTCGACACGCTGAAGGCCCTCGCCGCCTACCGCGGCGACATGGCGGCGACGGAGCCGTTGCCGTTCGGCGTGCACGCCGCCGTCGCGGAGCCCGGGCGCGTCCGGGTCGGCGATCCCGTCGAGCTTCTCTAGAACCCGACCGCGTACGCGTTCGGCGCCCCGGCCGCCGAGGCGGGCGCCGACGCCTGGCGGCGTGTGGTTCGACTGCAGGCCGCCGATCGTCCCCCGTCGAATCACCCTTTCCGGTGGTGGGTGGCAGGGGTTTACAGGTGGGGGAAAGTGGGATAGAGTGGCCGACAGTGGACCATGCTGCTGGGGGAACATGAGCACGCGATCGACGACAAGAACCGCCTCACGCTCCCCGCGAAGCTGCGGGCGGCCTTCGAGGACGGCGTCGTCGTGACGAAGGGGCTCGACGGATGCCTGTTCGCCTATCCCCGCGCCGAGTGGGAGAAGCTGGTGGAGCGCCTGACGTCGCTCGACCCGCTCGCGCGCGGCACGCGGCGCCTGCACCGCCTCTTCTTCGCCGGGGCCGCGCACGGGGAGCTCGACCGGCAGGGCCGTCTGGTGCTGCCGCAGCCGCTGATCGAGCACGCGGGGCTCGGGCGCGAGGTGACCGTCGCCGGTATGAACGACCACCTCGAGATCTGGGATCGCAGCAGGTGGCGCCAACAGCTGCACGAGGCCGAAGGGAGCGCGGAAGATGTTGCCGAGCGTCTTGCCAACTGAGACCGACCACGTCCCCGTCCTCGCCGACGAGGTCGTCGCCGCCCTGTCCGTCCGCCCCGGCGAGACCGTCGTCGACGCGACGTTCGGCGCGGGAGGTCATGCGTCGCTGCTCGCGGCGCGGCTCGAAGGGGAGGGAAAGCTGATCGCGATCGACCGCGATCCGGAGGTCGCGCAGTACTTCGAGCGGTTCCGGCGTCGCACGAACGCGAAGACGCGGCTGCTGCACGGCGAGTTCTCGGCAGTGCTCGAGCGGCTGGGCGCAAACGGCGTCCGCGCCGACGCGATCCTGCTCGACCTCGGAGTGTCGTCGATGCAGCTCGACCGTCCCGAGCGCGGGTTCTCGTACGCCGTCGACGCGCCGCTCGACATGCGGATGGACCCGAGCGCCGGCTACTCGGCGCGCGAGCTCGTCAACGAGGCGCCGGAGCAGGAGCTCGCGGACATCTTCAAGCGCTACGGCGAGGAGCGCTACGCGCGCCAGGTCGCGCGCGCGATCGTCAGGCGGCGGCAGCGGCAGCCGTTCGAGCGCACGGCGGAGCTCGTCGAGGCGATCAAGGGAGCGATTCCGGCGCCGGCGCGGTTCGGCGACGGCCACCCCGCCAAGCGTGTCTTCCAGGCGATCCGGATCGAGGTGAACGACGAGCTCGGGTCACTCGAACGCGCGCTGCCCGCCGCGCTCGAGATGCTGCGCCCCGGCGGCCGGCTCGCGGTGATCTCGTTCCATTCGCTCGAGGACCGGGCCGTCAAGCGCTTCCTCCGCGCGCAGGAGCACGGCTGCACGTGCCCGGCCGACTTTCCCGTCTGCGTCTGCGGCTCCGAGCCGACGCTGCGCGCGACGCCGCGCCGTGCGATCCGGCCGACGGCGGCCGAGATCGCGCGCAACCCGCGGTCGCAATCGGCACGGCTCCGCGTCGCCACGAAGGTGGGCGGCTGATGGCGAGCTGGGCGCCGGCGCACGCGGCCGTCGCCGAGCCGGTTGCGCGTCCGCGTTCGACGGCGCGTTCGAGGCGCCGCACGCAGAAGCGCGCGCGGGCCGGGATCCTCTGGATCGTCGTGAGCGGGATTCTGCTCGCGGGCGTCGTATTCGTGAACGTGGCGGTGCTGCGGCTCAACCTTGCGCTCGACGACGCGAACGCGCAGCGCGCGAAGCTCCGCGCCGAGGACGCGGCGCTGCAGTCGCAGCTGTCGAGCGAGCTCGCGTCGCCGCGCATCCAGGCGCAGGCGGCGCAGCGGCTCGGGCTGCGTCCCGCCGACGGGACCGCGACCGGGTTCGTGAACCTCGCCCGTTAGTGCGCGAGAAGCGGGCCAATCGCCGGATCCGCCTGCTCCTGGGGATTTTCGTCCTGGTCTTCGGCGCGACGCTCGCCCGCGCCGGGTGGCTGCAGGTCGTCCACGCGTCGAGCCTTGCGGCGATGGCGCAGCGCCAGCACCGCGAGACGATCGTCCTGCCGGCCGGACGCGGCGCGATCTACGACGCCGACGGCGTCCAGCTCGCGCTCGGGGAGCAGACCAGCACCGTGTACGCGGACCCGCGCGAGGTGACGGAGCCGCGTGCGGTCGCCGAGGCGGCGGCGAAGGCGTTCGGCGTCGACGCGAACGCCCTCTACGTCTCGTTGCTGAAGCGGAAGTCCAGCTTCGTCTACATCCGGCGCTTCGCCGACCCGAAGGCGGCCGCTGCGTTCCTGAGGCGCGGCTTCGCCGGCGCCAACGCGTATCCCGAGGAGAAGCGCACGTATCCGCAGGGAAGCGTGGCGGCGCAGGTGATCGGCTACGCGGGGGTCGACGAGAAGGGACTGACCGGGCTCGAGCTCCAGTACGACAAGCAGCTCTCGGGCCGTCCCGGCCGTGAGACGATCGTGCGCGATCCCTTCGGGCGGGTGATCGACACGCTCGCCGCCACGCCGGAGCGCCAGGGCGTCAGCATCACGACGACGATCGACCACGTGATCCAGGCACAGGCGGAGCAGGTGCTGCGGCAGACGATCGCGCAGTGGCACGCGCGAAGCGCAAACGCGATCGTGATGGACCCGGAGACCGGCGCGATCCTCGCGATGGCGCAGGCGCCGGGGTACGACGCGAACGCGACCTCGACGCTGCGCGACCCGGGGCTGATGACGAACCACGCGGTCTCGGACGAGTTCGAGCCGGGATCGGTGTTCAAGGTCGTGACGGTCTCCGGCGCCCTGTCCGAGCACCTCGTCACCCCGCAGACGAAGTTCGTCCTGCCGCCGTGCATCCAGGTGGCCGACGCGTGCATCCACGACGCGGAGCCGCGCGGCACGGAGACGATGAGCGTCGCGCAGATCCTCGCGCGGTCCTCGAACGTCGGCGCCGACACGATCGCGCGCAAGCTCGGCCCGACGGAGCTGATGAAGTGGATCGCGCGCTTCGGGTTCGGTCGGCCCACCGGCATCGACTTCCCCGGCGAGATCGCCGGCAGCGTCCCGTCGTATCCCGACCAGTGGTCCGGGACCACGATCGGCAACCTCCCGATCGGGCAGGGCGTCGCCGTCACGTCGATCCAGATCGCGGCCGCGTACGCCGCGATCGCGAACGGGGGCGTCTGGGTGCAGCCGCATCTCGTCTCGCGCGTCGGCGGACGGGTCCTGCGCGGGTTCAAGCGCAGGCGCATCCTTTCGCTGCGGGTCGACGCGCAGCTCAAGCAGATGCTCACCGGCGTCGTCGACGAGCACGGCGCGACGGGCAACGAGGCGCAGATTCCCGGCTACAGCGTGGCCGGGAAGACGGGCACCGCGCAGATCCCCGGTCCGCACGGCTACACGACCGGCAAGTACGAGGCGTCGTTCATCGGCATGGTTCCGGTGGCGCACCCGCGCCTGCTCGTCGCGGTCACCGTCGACCAGCCGAAGAGCGAGATCTTCGGGGGCGTGGTCGCGGCGCCCGCGTTCGCCCAGATCGCGAAGTACGACCTCCAGTACCTCGCCGTCCCGCCGGATCAGCCGGCGCACGGCTAGCCACGTCCTGGCTCAGAGCCAGGACGCGTCCTGAACCGCCACCCAGCGGGGCGCGAAACGACCCGCGTTCGGGCTTCGGTGCGCCGTTTCTGCCGGAACGGCCATTGCCTCGGGGAGACCCGTCCTGGCTCAGAGCCAGGACGGGGCCGCGAAGGACATGCGCGCGCAGCGGCCGCGGGCGGCGGCGCTACGTTTTGACGCGATGGAGCTCGACCGGCTGACAGCGGCGCTGGCCGCCCGCGAGGTCGTCGGCGCAGCGCGCGTCGAGATCCGCGACCTCGCGTACGACACCCGCGCCGTCGGTCCAGGCTCGCTGTTCTTCTGCGTTCCGGGCGCCACGCGCGACGGCCACGACCTCGCAGGCGAGGCGATCGCAGCAGGTGCAGTCGCACTGGTGGTCGAGCGCCCGCTCCCGGCGCCCGTGCCGCAGATCGTCGTCGACAGCGTCCGCCGCGCGATGCCGGCCGCCGCCAGCGTGTTCTTCGGCGCGCCCTCGCACGAGCTCGACGTCGCGGCGGTTACCGGCACGAACGGGAAGACGACGACCGCGTTCCTGCTCGCGTCGATCCTCGACGCCGCCGGCCGCCGGCCGGGGCTCCTGACGAACATCGAGCGGCGCATCGGCGGAGAGTCGCGTCCGACGGGCTTGAACACGCCGGAGGCGATCGACCTGCAGCGGCTGTTCCGCGAGATGCTCGACGCCGGCGACCGCTCGTGCGCGATGGAGGCGACCTCGATCGCATCGGCGAAGGGCCGCCTCGACGGGACGCGCTTCGCGGTGCTGGTGTTCACGAACCTGACGCAGGACCACCTCGATTTCCACGGGACGATGGAGGACTACTACGCGGCGAAGCGCGCGCTCTTCGAACAGGCCGAACGCGCGGTCGTCAACGTCGGCGACGAGTGGGGGCGGCGGCTGGCGGCGGAGCTGCCGCACGCGCGGACGTTCACGCCCGACGACGAGCTCGACGGATTCGAGCTGAAGCTGCGCGGCGCGTTCAACCGCGCCAACGCCCTCGCCGCGATCGGCGCGGCGCGCGAGCTCGGCGTCGACGAGGAAGCCATCGCGCGGGGTATCGCGGCCGTCGACGGCGTGCCGGGGCGGTTCGAGGAGGTCGACGCGGGCCAGCCGTTCACCGTGCTCGTCGACTACGCACACACGCCCGATTCGCTCGCGAACGTGCTGCGCGCCGCCCGAACGCTCGGTGACCGGCTCTTCGTCGTGTTCGGTGCGGGTGGCGACCGCGATCGAGACAAGCGGCCGCTGATGGGTCGCGTCGCAGCCGAGCTCGCCGACCATGCGATCGTGACGACCGACAACCCGCGCTCGGAGGACCCCGCCCGGATCGCGGCCGAGGTTGCCGACGGCGCGCTCGAGATCGTCCTCGACCGGCGCGACGCGATCGGGAGGGCGCTCGCGTCGGCGCGCGCGGGCGACGTCGTCGTGATCGCCGGGAAGGGCGCCGACACCGAGATGGAGATCGACGGGCGCTTCGTCCCGTTCGACGATCGCGCCGTCGCACGGGAGATTCTCGGCGCGGCGCCCGCGGGCTCGGCTGCCGCCGCGCACGGCGGTCGCGCGTGATCCCGCTCGAGCTCGACGTGGTGGAGCCGCTCGGCCGGCTCGTGGCGCGGCCGTGGGCGGACGTCGTGACGGGGATGCAGGTCGACTCGCGGCGGATCGCGGAGGGCGACCTGTTCGTGGCGGTCGGCGGCGGTGTCGACTTCGTCGAGCACGCGCTCGCGCGAGGCGCGGCCGCCGCGCTCGTTCCGCGCGAGCCGTTCGCGGCGCTCGCAACGATCGCGGGCGAGGTGCGGGCGCGTTCGAAGGGGCGATTCGTCGGCGTCACGGGTTCGACCGGCAAGACGTCGACGAAGGACATCCTGTTCGCGCTCTGCGCGCCCCATCGGCGCACGGTCGCAAACGAGGGGAACTACAACACCGAGGTCGGCGTCCCGCTCACGGTCTGTCGCGTCGAGCCGGACACGCAGCTGTGCATCACCGAGATGGCGATGCGCGGGGCCGGGCAGATCGCGTGGCTCGCATCGTTCGTCCGTCCGGACATCGGCGTGATCACGAACATCGGCCCGGCGCACCTCGAGTTCCTCGGCTCGCTCGAGAACATCGCGAAGGCGAAGGCGGAGCTGATCGAGGCGCTGCCGACCGGCGGCATTGCGGTCGTGCCGCCCGAGCCGCTGCTCGAACCGCACCTGCGACGGACCGACATCTTCGTCCGCCGGGTCGACCTCGACGCGCCGCTGCCGTTCGCGACGGCGTACACGGCGCGCCACCAGCTTGCGAACACGCGCTTGGCGGCGGCGGTGGCCGACTGCCTCGAGGTTCCGCTGCCCGACGGGGAGCTGCGTGTCGAGTTCTCGAAGCACCGCGAGGAGGAACGGCCGCTTCCCGGCGGCGGCTTGCTGCTGAACGACAGCTACAACGCGAACCCGGTGTCGATGCGCGCGGCGCTCGAGCACCTCGCAGCCCGCGCACAGGGCCGGAGGCGGATCGCGGTGCTCGGCGACATGCGCGAGCTCGGACCGCAGGGGCCGGCGTACCACGCGGAGATCGGCGCGCTGGTGCGCGATCTCGGCATCGAGCACGTGATCGCCGTCGGCGAGCTCGCGCAAGCGTACGGCGGTGAGTGGGTCGCGTCTGCAGACGACGCGGCGCGGCGGTTGCGCGAGGTTCTGCGGCCCGGCGACGTCGTGCTCGTCAAGGGCTCGCTGGCGGTGGGACTCTCGGCCGTGGCGGAGAACTTGACGGCCTGATGGCGAGGGTGCTCGTGGCTGCGCTCGTCGCGATGATCATCGCGATCCTGAGCGGGCCGACGTTCATCGCGTTCCTGCGGCGGAACGAGTTCGGTCAGTTCATCCGCGAGGAGGGCCCGGAGCACCATGCGACCAAGCAGGGGACGCCGACGATGGGCGGGCTGCTGATCGTGCTGGCGGCCGCGATCGCGTTCCTGCCGCTGTCCGACTACACGGTGCCGGCGCTGACGATCTTCGGCACGGCGCTCGCGTGCGGCGCGATCGGCTTTCTCGACGACTACATCAAGCTGCGCCACCGGCGTTCGCTCGGGCTGAGCGGGCGCTGGAAGATGCTGCTGCTCCTCCTCGTCACCGTCGCGGTGTCCGTCGCCGCGCGCCACCAGGGACTGAGCCACGAGGTGTACGTGCCGGTCGCGAAGGTCGCAATCCCGCTCGGACCGGTGTGGTACGTGCTGCTGTTCCTGATCATCGCGGGCGCCGTCAACGGCGTGAACCTGACGGACGGGCTGGACGGGCTGGCGGCGGGGACGGGAATCATCGCGCTCGCGACGTTCACCGCGATGGCGGTGACGATCTACATACGCTCCGGTGGTCACGGCCACCCGCGGATCGAGAACCGACTCGACATCGCGTTCATCGGCGCGGCGCTGATCGGCGCCGGCGTCGGCTTCCTCTGGTTCAACGCCTTTCCCGCGGAAGTCTTCATGGGCGACACCGGCGCGATGGCGATCGGCGGCGCGATCGCCGCGATGGCGATCATGATGAAGGTCGAGCTGCTGCTGCTGTTCGTCGGCGCGATCTTCGCGATCGAGGCGATCTCGGTCATGCTGCAGGTGCTGACGTTCAAGTGGTGGGGCAGGCGGATCTTCCTGATGGCGCCGCTGCACCATCACTTCGAGATGAAGGCGTGGTCCGAGACGAAGATCATGGTGCGCTTCTGGATCGTGACCGCGATCTTCTGCGCCGCCGGCTTCGCCCTCTTCTACAAGTACTTCATCGGCTTCCGCCACTACGCGTGAAGACGCTCGTGTACGGGCTCGCGCGCTCCGGCACCGCGGCCGCGGAGCGGCTGCGCGAACGTGGCGACGAGGTCGTCGTCGCCGACGCGTCGCTCGGCAACGAGGATCAGCTCTCGCTGCTCGACGGCGTCGAGCTCGTCGTCAAGAGCCCGGGCGTGCCGGGCGAGCGACCGCTGGTGGCCGAGGCGCGGCGACGCGAGATCCCGGTGTGGTCGGAGCTCGAGCTCGGCTACCGGCTGCTGCCGGCTGCGCACTTCGTGGCGGTGACGGGGACGAACGGGAAGTCGACGACGGTCGAGCTTCTCGGCGCGATTATTCGTGCCGAAAGACGTCCTGTTGTCGTTGCCGGCAACATCGGCCGACCGTTGTCCGCCGTGCGCGAGGCCGACTGGGTCGTCGTGGAAGCATCGTCGTTCCAGCTCGAGGACGTGGACGCGTTCGCGCCCGACGTGGCGGTCCTGCTCAACCTCGAGTCCGACCACCTCGACCGCCACGGGACCTTCGCGGCGTACCGGGCGGCGAAGCTGCGTATCTTCGAGCGCGCGCGGGTGCGCGTCGTTCCGCGTGGCCTCGACCTCGGAGTCGACGGGATCGAGTTCTCCGCGGACGACGAGCTCCCGGCGGAGCCGCTCATCCCCGGCCGGCACAACCGCGAGAACGCAGCGGCGGCGGTTGCCGCGGCGCGCGCGGCCGGCGTCGGCGAGGAGGCGATCGCGACCGGCCTGCGAACCTTTCCCGGAGTGCCGCACCGGCTGGAGCTGGTCCGCGAGCGCGAGGGCGTCCGCTACGTGAACGACTCCAAGGCGACGAACGTCGCGGCCGCGCTGCGGGCGCTCGAGACGTATGCGGCGCAGCCGCTGCGCGTCATCCTCGGCGGCTCGCCGAAGAACGAAGACTTCCGTCCGCTCGCGGCGGCGCTCGGCGCGAACGTGCGGTCGGTGCACCTGATCGGCGCCGAGGCGGAGCGGCTTGCCGAGCTGCTGCCGGGTGCATACCGCGACGAGACGCTCGAGCGTGCCGTCGGCCATGCGGCCGCGCTCGCGGAGCCGGGCGACGTCGTGCTGCTCAGCCCCGCCTGCGCGAGCTACGACCAGTTCTCGAACTTCGAGGAGCGCGGCGATCGGTTTCGCGAGCTGGTGGCGGCTCTCGCGGGCTGAGTGGCCGCGGCGCGCTGCGCGGCGGTGCGGGGGCCCGGGTCGGCGTGGGCGTGGGGCCCGTGGCGTCGGCCGTGACGCCACCCGCGCGCGGTGGAGCAATTGGCGCAGAATCGGCACAGTTACGTTCCCGGCGCGTCACGGCGTTCGGAGTAGGGGTTTGCGGGGCTCGCGGGTGGTCCCCCCGGGTGGGTGGGGCGCGGACCGTCCGGCACACGCCCGCACTAGGACTCCGGCAGCCCCGCGGCGAACTCTCCCCGGGATGAGGAGGGGAGAGCTCGACTCCAGGCTGCTGATCCTGGTCACGCTTGCGCTGGTCGCGTTCGGGCTCGTGATGGTCTACAGCGCCACGTCCGCAGCCGCCGCGCTCGGCGGGAAGAACCCGATGTACTACCTCGAGCGGCAAGCGATGTACGCGGCGTTCGGGATCGTCCTGATGACGCTCGCTCAGCGGGGGGACTACCGGCGGCTGCGCGCGCTCGCGCCGACGCTGATCGTGACGTCGCTCGTCCTGCTCGCGGCCGTGCTCGTCGTCGGGCCGGCCGTCAACGGCGCGCGACGCTGGATCGGGTTCGGCCCCCTCGTCTTCCAGCCGTCGGAGCTGGCGAAGCTCGCCCTCGCCGTGTGGGCCGCGGCGTACCTCGCGCGACGGCCGCCGCCGCGCACCCTGCGCGAGCTGTGGCGGCCGGTCGGCGCGCTCGCGTCCGTCTTCTGCGTGCTCCTGATCCTCGAGCCGGACATGGGCACGGCGATCGCGCTGATGGTGATGCTGATGGGGATGCTCGCCGTCGCGGGCACCGACGGTCGGACGCTCGGCGCCGCCGCTGCGATCGCAGGCGCTCTCGGGATGCTCGCGATCTGGTTCGAGCCCTACCGTCGCGCGCGCTTCTTCGCCTTCCTGCACCCGTGGCACGACGCACAGGGCACCGGCTACCAGATCGCCCAGGCGATGATCAGCATGGGCTCCGGCGGCATCTTCGGCGTCGGGATCGGAAACGGCGTCGGGAAGGACTTCTACCTTCCGGAGGCGCACACGGACATGATCCTCGCCAACATCGGCGAGGAGCTGGGCCTCGTCGGCGTGGCCGCCGTCGTCGGTGCGTACCTGCTCTTCGCCTATGCGGGCTTCGACGTCGCCGTGCGCTGCAAGGACCCGTTCGGCAAGCGGCTCGCGGCGGGCCTCACCATCCTCGTCTGCGGCCAGGCCGCGATCAACATCGCCGCCGTCATGGCCGTCGCCCCGCTGACGGGCGTGCCGCTGCCCTTCATCTCGTACGGCGGGTCGAGCCTCGTGGTGCTGCTCGCCGGCGTCGGGATCCTCCTTAACATCGCGCATCGTGGCGGTCGAGCGGCAACTGCGGTGCCTGATCGCAGCCGGGGGGACGGCCGGGCACGTGCTGCCCGCGATCGCGGTCGCGGACGCGCTGACGGAACGCGGCGTCCACGTGACGTTCGCCGGGTCGCCCGACCGCGTCGAAGCGCGGCTGGTTCCTGAGGCCGGCTACGAGCTCGACACGTTCCGGATCACCGGCCTGCCGCGGCGGCCGTCGGTCGCCCTCGCCCGCGGGCTCATCCTCGCGGGCGCCGCGCCGCGTGCGTGCCGGCGCATCCTGCGCCGGCGCCGGCCGGACGTCGTGCTCGGCGCCGGCGGGTTCGTTGCCGGCCCGATGGTCTTCGCGGCGGCGACGCTCGGGATCCCGTCCGCGCTGACGGAGGCCGACGCCCACCTCGGGCTCGCCAACCGCCTCGCGGCGCCGTTCGCACGCCGGCTGCTCCTGGCGTATCCGATCCGCACGCGCTTCGAGCGCAAGACGCTCGTCGTCGGACGCGCGATCCCGCGCGGCTCGCGCCCGATCCCGCAGGACGAGGCGCGCGAGATCTTCGAGCTTCCCGCGGAGCCGCGCATCCTCGGCGTCTTCGGCGCGCTCGCGGGCGCGAAGGCGTTGAACGAGTTCGTGGTGGAGACCTGGGGCGCGAGCGGGCCGCCGATCCTGCACATCACCGGCGCGCGCGACTACGAGTTCGTGCGCAAGCGCGCGCGCCGCCGCGACTACCGCGTGGTCGCGGAGACGGAGCGATTCGGCGCGGCGCTGTCGGCGGTCGACCTCGCGCTCGGCCGCTCGGGCTCGACGGTGTGGGAGTTCGCGGCGGCGGGGAAGCCCGCAGTGCTCGTCCCGTATCCGTTCGCCACGGCCGACCACCAGGCAGCGAACGCGCGGCACTTCGTCGCGGCGGGCGGGGCGATCATGGTGCGCGAGCTCGACCTCGACGACGTCCCGGAGCTCGTGCGCTCGCTCCTCGACGACCCCCAACGGCTGCGACGCATGAGCGAGGCGATGCTGCGCGTGGCGCGCCCGGACGCGGCCGACCGCATCGCGGACGAGCTGCTCGCGCTCGCGCGCACATGAAGGGCCGTCGGCTCTGGTTCGTCGGGATCGGCGGCGCCGGCCTCAGCGCGTACGCCCAGCTCGCGCGCGCGTGGGGCGCCGAGGTCGGTGGCTGGGACCGCGTCCGCACGCCGTATCTCGAACCGCTCGCCGACGTCCGCGTCGAGATCGCGCCGGAGCCCGTCGTCCCCGCCGGTTGGGAGGTGGTCGTCTCCTCGGCGTACCCGGACGTCCCGGGGACGCGCCGCGCCGAGTTCCTCCGCCAGCTGGTCGCGGCTCGACCGTCGATCGTCGTCGCCGGCAGCCACGGCAAGGGAACGACCGCCGCGATGATCGCGTTCGTGCTGCGTGAGACGGGCCGCGACCCTGCCTGGCTGATCGGCGCTCCGGTGCCGCAGCTCGGATCGAACGCAGGCTTCGGAGCCGGCCACCTCATCGTCGAGGGCGACGAGTCCGACCGCACCGTATTCTCGCTGCCCGCGTCGGTCGCCGTCGTCACGAACGTCGACCTCGACCACCACACCGAGTTCGCGTCACTCGCCGAGCTCGAGGCCGCGTTCGACGCGTGGGCGTCGTCCGCGGCGCACGCCGTTCGCGCCGCGACGCCCTACGACGGTGAGCTGACGCTGCCCGGCCGCCACAACCGCACGAACGCCGGTGCGGCGCTGGCGGCGCTCGAGCTCGTCGGCGTGACCCGCGACGAGGCCGCGCCGGCGCTCGCTCGCTTCGCAGGCACGGGCCGGCGTTTCGAGGTGCACGAGGTTGGCGGCGTCACCGTCGTCGACGACTACGCGCACCATCCGCGCGAGATCGCCGCGACGATCGCCGCCGCGCGCGAGCGATTCCCCGGCGCGCGTCTGCGCGCGCTCTTCCAGCCGCACCTCTACTCGCGCACGCGGCATCTCGCGGCCGAGCTCGCGGCGGCGCTCGCCGGCGCAGACGACGTCACCGTCACCGACGTCTACGGCGCGCGCGAGCGACCGCTTCCCGGTGTCACGGGCAAGCTGGTCGTCGACGCGCTCTCCGACCTGGGCGTGCTCGCGGCGTGGACGCCGTCCCTGGACGCGGGTGTCGAGCGGCTGCGGCGGCGGGCGCGCGCGGGTGACGTGCTGCTCGTGCTCGGCGCCGGTGACGTCGACCGCGCGGTCGCAATGCTTCGCACCGCATGATCGAGCTGGAGGACAACGTCCCGCTCGCGCGGTTCACGACGATCGGGACGGGCGGTCCCGCGCGATGGTTCGCGCGCCCGACCACCGTCGCCGAGCTGCGCGAGGTGCTTGCGTGGGCGGCGGAGCGCGAGGTCCCCGTCGAGCCGATCGGGCTGGGCTCGAACCTGCTCGTGCACGACGAGGGCGTCGACGCGCTGGTGCTGAAGCTCGGGGGCGAGCTGGCCGCCGCGCGTGTGGAGGGCGACATGCTCGTCGCCGGCGGCGGCGCGCCGAACGCCGTCTGCCTGCATCGCGCGCGTGCCGCGGGCCTCGGCGGGTTCGAGTTCGCCTCCGCGATTCCGGGAACCGCGGGCGGCGGCGTGCGCATGAACGCCGGCGCATACGGACGCGAGTGGCGCGACGTCGTCCTCGACGCCGTCGTGGTCGACGCGCACGGTGCGCGCACCCTGACGCCGGCGGAGCTCGACCTGTCGTACCGCCATTCGGAGCTGCCGCCCGGCGCCGTCGTCGCGCAGGTGCGCTTCCGGCTCGAGCCATCCTCGCCCGCGGCCGTCAAGGCGCGCGCGGCGGAGCTGCTCGCCCAGCGAAAGGCGACCCAGCCGACGAACAAGCGCACCTTCGGGAGCGTCTTCAAGAACCCGGCCGCGCCGGCCGGCGCGGGCCGCCTGATCGAGCAGTGCGGCCTCAAGGGGCACCGCGCCGGCGGCGCGTTGATCTCTCCGCGCCACGCGAACTTCATCGAGAACGCGGGCGGCGCGACGTCTGCCGACTGCGTCGCCCTCATGTCGGAAGCCCGGCGGCGCGTGCACGAGGCGTTCCGCGTCGAGCTCGAGCACGAGGTGCGGTTCCTCGGGCCGATCGCCTTGCCGTCCCTGTAGGGGAAGTGGCGGCGGCGGCGAAGCTTCCGGCGTGGCAACGCGCAGGCCGACGACGCGCGCCGCCGCGCTCGCGGCGCGGCGGCCGACGCTCGACGTCGCGCGGCTCGCGCCGTCCCCGAAGTCGATCGCGCTCGGCGTCGCGCTCCTGGTGCTTGCCCTGCTCGCCTACCTCGCCGCACTCGACACGTCGCTGTTCGCCGTGCGGACGGTGGTGGTCCGCGGCGGTACTCCTGCCGTGCGCGCCCAGGTGGCGCGGGCGCTTGCCGGACTCGACGGCAGGAGCCTGCTGAAGGTCGACGGCGGCGTGATCGGCGCGCGGCTCGCGGCGATCCCGGCGGTCGCCTCGTTTCGCTACGACCGCGCCTTCCCGAACACGCTGCGCGTCGTGGTGCGCGCGGAGCGGCCGGTGCTGGTCGTCCGGAGCGGGAGGGAGGCGTTCCTCGTCGCCTCCACCGGCCGGACGCTCGCCACCCTCGCACACCCGCGCCGCTCGTCGCTGCCCCGCCTCTGGCTGCCCGCGACGGCCGCCCTCCGCGTCGGCGAGCCGGCGCCGCTGGCCGTGCGCGTCGCCGCCGCAGCGCTCGGGCCCCTCAGGCCGGGGCTGCTCCCGGGTCGCGTCGAGACGGTGCTGTCGGGGCCGGACGTGCTCACGTTCCGGCTTCGCGACGGCTTCGAGGTCCGCCTGGGCGACCGCGGCGACGTACGGCTGAAGCTCGCGATCGCCCAGCGCATCCTCGCGCAGACCGGCGCCGCGCGCTCCACCGGCTACGTCGACGTGAGCGTTCCGGAGCGGCCCGTCCTGCTCTCGAACTCTCGAGTCGGAGGTTGAGGTTGAGGCTTAGGGCGCCTGAGAATCGGGCATCGACGTTGACAACACAGGAAACCGGACGTACGCTCCCGACGGAAGGGCGAGCATGACCGCCCCAACGTGCAGTCGAGCTTGAGGTCTAGCCTCATCGAGATGAGAGATCGCTCCGGCAACTACCTCGCGGTGATCAAGGTCGTCGGCGTCGGCGGCGGTGGGACGAACGCCGTCAACCGGATGGTCGACGCGGGCCTCACCGGCGTCGAGTTCGTCGCGGTGAACACGGACGCGCAGGCGCTCCTGATGTGCGACGCCGACGTGAAGATCCACATCGGGGCGAAGGCGACGCGCGGTCTCGGCGCCGGCGCCGACCCGAACGTCGGCCGCGAGGCGGCGCTGGAGTCGCGCGACGAGCTGAAGGAGGCGCTCAAGGGCGCGGACATGATCTTCGTCACCGCCGGCGAAGGCGGCGGCACCGGCACCGGCGGCGCGCCGATCCTCGCCGAGCTCGCGCGCGAGCTCGAGGCGCTCACGGTCGGCGTCGTCACGCGACCGTTCTCGTTCGAGGGACGGCGCCGCCAGCAGCAGGCCGAGCAGGGCATCAACGAGCTCGCGGAGAAGGTCGACACGCTGATCGTGATCGAGAACGACCGGCTGCTGCAGGTCGTCGAGAAGAAGACCCCGCTCTCCGACGCGTTCAAGATGGCCGACGACATCCTGCGGCAGGGCGTGCAGGGAATCACCGACCTCATCACCGTCCCCGGCATCGTCAACCTCGACTTCGCCGACGTGCGCACGATCATGCGCGACGCAGGCTCGGCGCTGATGGGGATCGGCACCGGGCAGGGCGAGAACCGGGCCGCCGAGGCGGCGCGCAACGCCGTCTCGTCGCCGCTGCTCGAGTCGTCGATCGAGGGTGCGACCGGCATCCTGCTCAACATCAGCGGCCCGCCGGACCTCGGTCTGTTCGAGGTGAACGAGGCCGCCGAGGTCGTCACCGGCGCCGCCGACCAGAACGCGAACGTCATCTTCGGCGCCGTCATCGACGACCAGCTGCGCGACGAGGTGCGCGTCACGGTGATCGCCACCGGCTTCGGGACCCAGCGCAGGCGCCGTGCGCGCCAGGCGGCGGAGTCGTCCTCGCCCTTCGCCGGTGCGCGCAGCACGGACTTCGACCTCGGCGACAGCCTCGAGGTCCCGAGCTTCCTGCGCGACCAGTAGCGTCGCACCGGACGGTGTTTAGCGCCGCCCCGGCCCGGCGATAAGGAGCGTGCCCTCTCGGGACTGGAGCTCAGTCCCACACGACCCGGTCCGAAGCCCTGCCGTCTCCGGCGGGGCTTCGACTTCTCTGGGGAGAACCGACGGTTCCCTGCCCGTGGCCCGTCCCTCCCGTGGCACGTCGCCTATGGCGGGGTCGGCCGAGTTGGCGACGTTAGCATCGCCTCCGGCGATGCAGACCTTGCGGCGGACACCCTTGCACGACCGGCACCTGGAGCTCGGGGCGAAGATGGTTCCGTTCGCGGGGTGGGAGATGCCGGTCCAGTACGAGGGCGTCATCGCGGAGCACAGGGCGGTGCGCACCGATGCCGGCGTCTTCGACGTCTCGCATATGGGCGAGCTCGAGGTCGAGGGGCCGACGGCGCGCAACCTGCTGCAGTCGACCCTGTCCAACGACGTCGACAAGCTGCAGCCGGGCGACGCGCAGTACACGCTCGTGACGACGGACAGCGGGGGCATCGTCGACGACCTGATCCTCTACCGGCTCGACGAGTTCCGGTACCTGCTCGTCGTCAACGCCGCGAACCGCGACGCGGTGTACCGGTGGCTGAAGGAGCGCGAGCTGCGCGGCTCCGACGTCCGCGACCTCTCCGACGACTATGCGCTCCTCGCCGTGCAGGGCCCGCGCTCGCTCGAACGCCTCGGCCTCGAACCGGCCCGCGCGTTCACGTGGGCGATGGGCGAGCTCGACGGCGTCGAGGTGATGGTCAACCGCACCGGCTACACCGGCGAGGAGGGCGTCGAGCTGATGTGCAGCGCGGACGACGCCTCGACGCTGTTCGACGCCATCCTCGCGCGCGGCGTTCGGCCGTGCGGGGTCGGCGCGCGCGACACGCTCCGGCTCGAGGTCTGCTACCCGCTGCACGGCAACGACATCGGCCCCGACCGCGACGCGATCGCGTCGGGCCTCGGGTGGGCGTGCGCGCTCGACACGGACTTCACGGGCGTCGAACGGCTGCGCGAGCTCAGGGAGCGAGGGCCCGTGGAGAAGCTGGTGCCGTTCGTCATGACCGAGCGAGCGATCCCGCGGCCCGGGATGCCGATCGAGGGCGGCGGAATCGTGACGTCCGGGACGCTCTCGCCGATGCTCGACGTCGGGATCGGCATGGGCTACGTCCCCGCCGAGCGTGCGAAGCGGGGGACGCGGCTCGTGGTCGACGTGCGCGGGCGTCCGCGCACGGCCGAGGTCGTCAAGAAGCCCATCTACCAGAAGGAGCGCTGACGTTGGCCGCAAGCGAGTCGTATCCGGACGACCTGCTCTACCACCCCGAGCACGACTGGGCGCGCGTCGAGGGCGACGAGGCGGTGCTCGGCGTGACGTGGTTCGCCCAGGATTCGCTCGGCGAGCTCGTGCACTTCGAGGCGCCCGAGGTCGGTGCGACCGTGACCAAGGACCAGCCGTACGCCGAGGTCGAGTCGGTGAAGGCCGTCTCCGACGTGATCGCGCCGCTGTCCGGCGAGATCGTCGCCGTCAACGAGAAGGTGGTCGAGGCGCCCGAGACCGTCAACGACGACCCCTACGGCGAGGGCTGGCTCGTCCGGATCCGTGTCGCGGACGCAGGCGAGCGCGACCAGCTGCTCGCGGCCGAGGAGTACCGGAAGGTCGTCGCCGAGGCGTGAGCTACCTGTCGCTCACGGACGCCGACCGCGACGCGATGCTCGCGGCGATCGGCGCCGCCTCCGTCGACGATCTCTTCCGCGACGTCCCGCGCGGCGTGAGGCTCGGACGCGAGCTCGACCTCGAGCCGCTGCTGACGGAGCTCGAGCTGGAGCGGCACCTGGAGGAGCTCGCGGCGCGCAACGCCGTCGACGAGGTCTGCTTCCTCGGCGCGGGCGTCTACGACCACCACGTCCCCGCGGTCGTCGACGCCGTCCTGCAGCGCGGCGAGCTGCTCACGGCGTACACGCCGTACCAGCCGGAGATGAGCCAGGGCGTGCTGCAGGCGATCTTCGAGTACCAGACGGCGATCTGCGAGCTGACCGGCATGGATGTCTCGAACGCATCCGGCTACGACGGCTCGACCGTCGCCGCGGACGCCTGCTACGTCGCGCAGCATGCGACGGGCCGCACGAAGATCGTCGTCACCGAGGCGACCAACCCGCAGGTGCGGCAGGTCGTGAAGACGTACGCGCCCGGGTTCGGACTCGAGATCGTGGAGGTGCCCCACGAGGGCGGCGTCACCGACCCCGCCCGTGTTGCCGCCGTCGCGGGGGACGCGGCCGCCGTCCTCTTCCAGACGCCGAACTTCTTCGGCTGCCTGGAGCCGGCGCCGGACCTCGCCCAGGCCGCGAACGACGCAGGCGCGCTCCCGGTCGCGCACGTCGACCTGATGTCGCTGGGCGTGCTCGAGGCGCCCGGTGCCTACGGCTGCGCGCTCGCGATCGGCGAGGGCCAGCCGGCTGGCAACCCGATGAGCTACGGCGGGCCGCACTACGGGTTCCTGGCCGCGCGCGAGCAGTACGTGCGCCGGCTGCCCGGGCGGATCGTCGGGGAGACGGTGGACGCCGCGGGAGGCCGCGGCTACGTGCTCACCCTGCAGACGCGCGAGCAGCACATCAGGCGCGAGAAGGCCACGTCGAACATCACCACGAACCAGACGCTCCTGGCGCTCGGCGGGCTGGTGCACCTGAGCCTGCTGGGACCGCAGGGCCTGCGTGAGGCGGGGGAGACCTGCATGGCGCTCGCCGCGTATGCGCAGGACCGGCTGGCGGGGACAGGGCTCGAACTGACGTTTCCAGGACAGGCAACTTTCAAGGAGTTTGCCGTCCGCACCGGACGGAACGCGCGCGAGGCGCTCCGACGCGCGCGCGCGCACGGCGTCTACGCCGGGTACCCGCTCGGCCGCGACTATCCCGGTCTCGACGACAGCCTGCTGGTCGCGGTCACGGAGAAGCGGACTGTCGAGGAGATCGACCGCCTCGCCGACGCGCTCGCGCCGAGGTGAGACGGACGATGAAGCTGATCTACGAGAAGTCGCAGCCGGGCCGCCGCGGGATCGCGATGCCGCGGCCGGACCTCCCGGTACCCGAGGTGCCGCCCGAGCTCGCGCGGACGCGGCCGCCGAGGCTGCCGGAGCTCGCCGAGCCGGAGGTGCTGCGCCACTTCACCGAGCTCTCGACGCGCAACTTCGGCATCGACACCGGCTTCTACCCGCTCGGCAGCTGCACGATGAAGTACAACCCGCGCGTCAACGAGCGCGTCGTGCGCCTGCGCGGGTTCGCGGACTTGCACCCGCTGGTCGAGGACGACGCGGCGCAGGGCGCCCTCGAGCTCGAGTGGCGGCTGCAGGAGATCCTGCGCGAGGTGACGGGGCTCGACGCGGTCTCGCTCCAGCCGGCCGCGGGCAGCCAGGGCGAGCTGACCGGCCTCCTGCTCTTCCGCGCCTACTTCGCGGAGCGGGGCGAGGACGCGCAGCGGCGGCGGGTCGTGATCCCGGACACGGCGCACGGGACGAACCCGGCGAGCGTGACGATGGCGGGATACGAGCTCACGCCGGTTCGGACCGACCCCCGGGGCAACGTCGACGTCGAGGACCTGCGCGCGAAGGTCGACGAGCGGACGGCCGGCCTCATGCTGACGAACCCGTCGACGCTCGGTCTGTTCGACGAGAACATCGAGGAGATCCGCGACATCTTCCACGGCGCCGGCGCGCTGATGTACTACGACGGGGCGAACCTCAACGCGGTCTGCGGCATCTCGCGCCCCGGCGACATGGGGTTCGACGTCGTGCACATCAACCTGCACAAGACGTTCTCGCAGCCGCACGGCGGCGGCGGGCCGGGCGGCGGGCCGATCGCGGTCCGCGGGAGCCTGGCGCCGTACCTGCCCGTGCCGGCGGTTGTGCGTGAAGGCGACACGTACCGGCTCGACTACGACCGTCCGAAGTCGATCGGGAAGGTGCGCGCGTTCACGGGCCCGTTCGGCGTCTTCGTGCGCTCGTACGCGTTCATCCGCTCGTACGGCCCGGCGCTACGGGAGATGAGCGAGGTGGCCGTGCTGAACGCGAACTATCTCCTCGCGCGCCTGAAGGGCGCCTACGAGCTGCCGTACGACCGGCTGTGCATGCACGAGTTCGTGCTCAGCGCGCGCAACCTGAAGCGCGAGCACGGCGTGTCCGCGCTCGACGTCGCGAAGCGGTTGATGGACTACGGATTCCATCCGCCGACGATCTACTTCCCGCTCGTCGTGCCCGAAGCGCTGATGATCGAGCCGACGGAGACCGAGGCGAAGGAGACGCTCGACGCGTTCTGCGACGCGATGCTCGCGATCGCACGCGAGGCAGCCTCCGAGCCGGAGACGCTCCACGACGCTCCGCACGGGCGGCCGGTGCGCCGCCTCGACGAGGTGCGGGCGGCGAAGCAGCCGGTGCTGCGTTTTCGTTTCGACGAGCACCCGACCGAGCAGGGACGGGGGGACCGCCAGCTCGAGACGCAGAAGGGGGCGTAGCGATGCCGAAGATGACGAAGGGCGGCGACGTGCGGAAGTCCGAGCTGCCGGACACGCTGAAGCGCTCGCCTGCGAAGGCGCAGCGGCAGTTCGCGAAGACGCACGACGCGGCGGCCGAGGAGTACGGCGAGGGCGAGCGCGCGTACCGCACCGCTTATGCCTCGCTGAAGCACAACTTCGAGAAGGTCGGCGACCACTGGGAGCCGAAGGACGAGCCGGGACCGAGCGACCCGCGCTCGACGAAGACGACGGCGCAGAAGCGGCGCGGCGTGGGCGAGACCTACGGCGGCGTCGACGCCATCGGGCACACGAAGGCCGAGCTCTACGAGCGCGCGCGTGCGCTCGGGATCGGCGGGCGCTCGACGATGTCGAAGGACGAGCTCGCGCGCGCGATCGCCCGCAGGCAGTGATCACGCGGCCGCTGATCACTCGGTCCAGAAGTCGTCGAGCATCTCGGCGTCGCCGCCCTCGCCGAACCCGATCGCCACCAGCTCGAGCCCCTCCGGACCGGCCTCGAACGCACGCGCCGTTCCCGCCGCGACGCGAAGCGCGTCCCACTGCCGCAGCTCGCGCACCTCGTCCTCGAGCTTGACGCGCCCGCCGCCGCCGACGACGACGTACACCTCCTCCTGCGCGCGGTGGCGGTGGGCGGTCGGCGCGCGGACGTTCGGCGCGTACCGCTGGTAGCTGAGGCCGCCGCCCGCGAGACCGAGCGGGCCGCGCGCGAAGCGCGCCTCGACGTCCGGCGCGAGCCCGAAGCGCTCCGCCATGTTCTCGACGTCGCCCCTCAGGTTGAGCTGCGTGTAATCGCCCACCGCGAGCCTCCTCGATGTGGCACCGTAGCGGACGTGGCGAACAGGGTCGAGAAGACGGACGCCGAGTGGCGCGCGCAGCTTACGCCGGAGCAGTACCGCGTTCTGCGCGCGAAGGGGACGGAGCCGCCCTTCAGCGGCGAGTACGACCACAGCTTCGACGACGGGACGTACCACTGCGCGGGCTGCGGCGCGCCGCTCTTCACCTCCGAGGCGAAATACGACTCGGGGTGCGGCTGGCCGGCGTTCTACGCGCCGGCGTCGTCCGACGCGCTCGACGAGGAGGTCGACACGAGCCACGGGATGGTCCGCACGGAGGTCTTGTGCGCAGCGTGCGGAGGTCACCTCGGCCACGTGTTCCCGGACGGGCCGCGGCCGACCGGTCTGCGCTACTGCATCAACTCCGCGGCGCTCAAGCTGGAGGAGGACTGACGATGGAGAGGAAGGCGACGTTCGGTGCGGGCTGCTTCTGGGGCGTCGAGGCGGCGTTCCGCCGCGTCGACGGCGTGACGGGAACGCGCGTCGGCTACGCCGGCGGCCATGTCGAGCGGCCGACCTACGAGGACGTCTGCAGCGACGCGACGGGCCACGCCGAGGTCGTCGAGGTGACCTACGACGACGAGCAGGTCGCCTACGAGCAGCTCCTCGCCGTCTTCTGGTCCGAGCACGACCCCACGCAGGTGAACCGGCAGGGCCCGGACGTCGGCTCGCAGTACCGCAGCGTGATCTTCGTCCACGACGCGGAGCAGCGCGCCGCCGCGGAGGCGTCGCGGGCGCGCGTCCAGCAGCGGCTGTCGCGACCGGTCGCCACGACGATCGAGGACGCGCCCCCGTTCTGGGAGGCGGAGGACTACCACCAGCGCTACCTGGAAAAGCGGGGCCTCGCCAGCTGCACCGCGCGGCTCGCGGCCGTCTAAACCCGTGTGGGAAGCGCGCCGCAGGGGCAGGGCGGAGTCATGAGCACGCCGCAACCGCCGTCGCCGTCGCCGGATCCGACGCCGCTGCCGCCGGATCCCGACCCGCCGCAGATCTGAGCGCGAGAACATGCCCGGCCCCGTTCCGCCCAACGGGGCCTGGCTCTCGCTGCCCTCGTGCCGCGCCGGGGGCTAGAACGTCGTCAGCAGGCGGAAGAACAGACCGCCGACCGGAAACGCCCGCAACTTGCGCCGCAGCTCTGCTTCGCTCATGCCGCTCCTTCGGTTGCCGCTGGTTGGGGTGAAGGGCGGAGGCCGTGCCGCATCCGGCCTCCGTGGCGCACTGTGGTCGATCGGCGCCGCTTGACCAATCGCCCCAACGGTGGTTCACCGTTGCGGTTGACGTCCCGGGCTGTGCGGTAATCGCAGACCCGTGAACGTCGCGCTCGGAATCGTCGCTGCGCTCGCTGCTTCCGCGCTCTTCAACGTCGGGCTCCTGCTGCAGGCGGTCGAGGCACGGAAGCAGCCGCGGGAGCGCAGCCTGAGGCTGTCGCTGGTCGCCTCGCTGCTGCGGCGGCCGCTGTGGGTGCTCGGGACGGTGCTCGGCCTCGCCGGCGTCGGCCCGCAGGTCGCGTCGCTCGAGCTCGCGCCGTTCGTCGTCGTGCAGCCGACGCTGAGCGTCGGCCTGCTGCTCCTGCTCGCGCTCGGGTCGCGCACGCTGTCGGAGCCCGTCCACGCGCCGGAGTGGCTGGGCGCGGTCGCGATCATCGGCGGGATCGCGCTGGTCGCCGTCGGCGCGCCCGCACACGCCGAGGTGCACCGCCGAGGGTGGGTCGTCGTGGCGGTCGCCGCCGTCCCGACGCTGCTCGCGCTCGTTCCCTTCGCGCTGCGCGGCACCCGGTTCGACGGGGCGGCGATCGTCGTCGCCGCGTCCGGCGTCGGCTTCGCGGCGGCGAACATCGCGACGAAGCTGTTCGGCGACGACGTCGGCGCGGGGAGCTATCTGCACGGCCTCGCCTGGGGTGCCGTCGCGCTCGGCAGCGGGGTCGCCGCCACGATCACGGGCATGACCGCGTTCCAGCGCGCACGGGCGACCGTCGTCGTGCCGGTGACGACGGCGATCCAGACGTACCTGCCGATCGTGCTCGAGCCGCTGTTCCTGCGCGAGCGCTGGTCGTCGGCGTCCGCCGACGGCGCGCCGATCGCAGCCGGCGTCGTCGTCGCCGCGGTCGGCAGCGTCCTCGTCGCGCGCGGCCGCTCGGTGTCGCGCGTCACGGCGGCCGCGCAGTCGTGACCTACGAACTCGTCCGGATACGCAGCAGGTCCGGCTGCGCGTGCTCGACCTGCAGCGTCGTGTGGTCGATGGCGAAGCGGTCGTGGAGCACCGCCTCGAGCTCACGGCGGATCCGGTGGCAGTCGGCGCCCTGTGCGACCAGCACGTGCGCGGACAGCGCCGGGAACCCTGTTCCGACCTCCCACACGTGCAGGTCGTGCAGGCTCGCCACCTCCGCGTGCTGCGCGAGCGTGGCAGCGATCTCGTCGACGTCGAGCCCCTCGGGCGCCGCCTCGAGCAGCACGCGCCCCGACTGCTTGAGCAGGGTGTACGCGGCGCGCAGCATGAGCGCCGCCACGAGCAGCGACGCGATCGAATCCGCGCGCGCGAAGCCCGTCGCGACGACGACCGCGCCGGCTGCCGCGGTTGCCGCGAACGCGTACAGGTCGGTGAGCAGGTGCTGGTACGAACCCTCGACGGCCATGCTCTCGCGACCGGCCCGCGCGACCTGCCACGTCGCGGCGGCGTTCACCGCCGCTCCGGCGAGCGCGGTGACGAGCACCGCCCAGCCGGTGACGTGCGGCGGGTGGACGAGCCTGCGGACCGCCTCGTAGACGACGAGGCACGCGAGCACGAGCAGCGTCCCGCCGTTCGCCTGCGCCGAGAGCGTCTCCGTCCGGCGCAGCCCGAAGGTGAGCTGTCCGCCGGCCGGGCGGCGCGCGAGGCGCAGCGCCAGCATGGAGAGGCCGAGCGCGCCCGCGTCGGCGACCATGTGCCCCGCGTCGGACAGGAGCGCGAGCGAGTGCGCGAGGAGCCCGACGACCACCTCGGCCGCCATCAGCGCGACGATCAGGGCGAGCGCCGTCGCAAGGCGGCGCGGGTCGCTCGAGTCGTGGACGCCGTGGCGGTGGGGCGCCATCCTCATGAGTCTGGCACGAACGCGATCCGCGTCGACCCGAGCAGCCCGTGCGGGACGATGCCGAACGTGCAGATGCGCGGGCGGCGTGACGGCGGCACCGCCACGCCTCCCGTCCACGACGGAAGCCCTGCGATCGAGCGGCGCAGGACGACGCGGCCGTCGAGCTCCACGACGAGCGTCCTCGTCTCCTTCGGCAGAACCGTCAGCTGCAGCTCGCCGCGCCGGCAGCCGTAGACGGAGATGGTCGCCGTCCCGTGCATGTCGCCGTTCGGCTGGACGCCAGCCGTGATCGCCGCGAGGCGCGCGGGTGGCGCGAGGCGCCAGAGCGTCAGCCCGGTGACGTCGGTGTTCGTCAGCGGGAGGTGCGCGACCCGTTCGCCGACGAGCGTCATCCGGTCGGGCGCCACGGCGTACGGCTGGCGGATCGGGAGCAGCCCGCGCGGGCCGACGACGACGTGGGTCTGCGCCAGCGGGCCGGGCACCGACGACGGTTCGAGCGCCACGACGCTCGTTACCTTCCGGTTCCAGAACCGCTCCAGCCACGGCTCGCTCCAGAGCTGCTCGCCGCCGTAGACGTAGGCCACGCCGCCGCGCGCCGCCCGGTCGATCCAGTTCGGCTGCGGACCGACCTGTGCGCTCGTCGCCGCGGCCGCGGCTCCGGCGACGTCGCCGGCTGCGACCGCCGTGCTCGCGACGAGCGCTGCGAACACGAGCGCGAACGGGGCGAGCGGCGACCGTCTCGCCGCGGCGACGAAGGCGGTGAGCACGGCGAGCGCGAACGACATCGCGATCGTGACCGGCGACGTGTGCAGATGCGCGAACACGACCAGGTCGAGCGTGTCGGCGAACGCCTCGGGGGCGACGAGCCGGTCCCACGGGGCGGCGAGTATCACCGCGAGGACCGCGAACGCCGCGAGCGTGGTCTGCGTCAGCCGCTTCGTGCCGCGCGCCGCCCAGCACGCCGCGGTCAGGAAGAGAAGCGGCGGCAGCGGGCTCAGGTCGCGGCCGAGCAGGTGCGGTGAGTAGCGCGCCGCGAAGAACCCGACCTGCGTCACGAGCACGGTGAGCGCCGCGATCGTCACGGAGAGCAGCGAGCGGACGAGCGGGTCGCGCTCGTGGCCGCGCGCGGCGTCCACCGTCAGCGACACGAGCGCGGCCAGGGGAGCCGCGCCCGTCGCGAGCGCGACGAGCGCGAGGTGGTCGTACGTCAGCCGCAGTCCGGCGACGAGGGGGTACGAGCCGCGCAGCGTGACTGCATAGCCGCCGACGAGCCGCGGCAGCGCGACGACGACGGCGAGCGCGGCCGCGAGCAGCGTGAGCACGAGGCGGAAGCGCAGCAGGCGGGCGGCCTCGCGCGCGAGGAGGGCGTCGAGCGCCGCTGCCAGCGCGAAAACGGGCAGGAAGGCGACCGCCTGCGCCCGCGTCAGGATCGACGCCGCGACGAGCGCGAGCGCCAGCGCCTGGTCGCGCGCCGACCCGGTCGCGACGGCCCGCGCCACCGCCGTCAGCGTCAGCGCCGCGAGCGGGTAGAACAGCACCTCCGTCATCACGAGCCCGGAATACAGGAGGAGCGGCGAGGCGAGCGTCAGCGCTGCGGCGGCGAGCGCATAGGGCCGGGGCACGACCCGGCGCCCGTACGCGTACACCGGGACGGCGGCGAGCGAGACGACGAGCGCCTGCAGCAGCTTCAGCGACGCGTACCCCTGCACCGTCGAGCCGACCGCGAGCGGCACGCCCGCGACGACCGGATAGAGGACTCCGTAGCCGGCGCCGGCGCCGTGCAGCAGCGCCAGCGGCCCGTGGCGCCAGACGGCGACGGCGCGCAGCCCGTAGATCGCCTCGTCGGGGACGATCCACAGCCCGTGCACGCGCCGCGCCTCGAGCCAGTGCAGCAGCGTCGAGATGCCGACCAGCGCCGGGAGCGCGACCGCGGGCGCCGCCGCGCGCAGCGCGCGCGTCACGCCGCGGCGGCGAGCTGGCCGCAGGCGGCGGCGATGTCGCGGCCGCGCGTCAGCCGCACCGTCGACGGCAGGCGCGCCGCGTCGAGCACCGCCTTGAACGAGGCGATCGTCTCGCGCGAGGAACCCTCGTACATGCCGGTCGGGTTGTACGGGATGAGGTTGACCTTGAAGACCTTCGCGTCGAGCACGTCGGCGAGCGCGCGTGCGTGCTCCGGCGCGTCGTTGACGCCGGCGAGCATCACGTACTCCACGAAGACGCGGCGACGGCGCAGCTCGAAGTAGCGGCGGCACTCGGCGAGCACGTCGTCGAGCGGGTAGCGGTCGTTGACGGGCATGATCGCGCTGCGTAGCGCGTCCGCCGGCGCGTGCAGCGAGAGCGCGAGGCGGATCGGCTCCGCGACCTCGTCGACGAACCGCCGCAGCCCCGGCAGCCACCCCACGGTCGAGATCGTGGTGCGCCGGTGCGTGACGCCGAGGTCCGGCAGGCGCCGCGCCGCCGCGACGGCGTGGTCGACGTTGAGCATCGGCTCGCCCATGCCCATGAAGACAACGTGGTCGACGGGCTCGGCGCGCCGGAAGTGGAGCGCCTGGTCGAGGATCTCCCAGCGCGTCAGGTTGCGGCGGAAGCGCATCTGCCCCGTCGCGCAGAACGTGCAGTCGAGCGGGCAGCCGGACTGCGACGAGACGCACACCGAACGGCGGCCGTCGCGGAAGCGCATCAGAACGGCCTCGACCGGATGGCCCTCGTGCGTCCGGAAGAGCGCCTTCACGGTGCCGTCGGCGGAGCGCGCCTCGCGCACGAGCTTCAAGGTCGAGAACGGCACCTGCTCGGCCAGCAGCGCCCGCGTGCGCGCAGGCACGTTCGTCATCTCGTCGTACGAGCGCGCGCCGCGCGCCGTCCATTCCCACACCTGGCGGACGCGGTACGAGGGCTCCCCCGCCAGCACCTCCTGCAAGCGGTCGACATCCACGCCGACACGGTGCCAGAGAGTCAGCCGCGGCTTCGCAGGTAGGCCACCACGTCCGCGGCGTTCCGGTCGGGCGGGAACACCGGGTAGAAGACCTTCTCGATCCGACCGGCGCGGACGACGAGGGCGAGCCGCCGGTAGAGCGTCATCCCCGACGTCTCGAAGGTCGGCAGGCCGAGCGCGTCTCGGAGCAGCAGCTGCGGGTCGGCGAGCACGGGAAACGGCATGCGGTTTCGCTCGGCGAACTCCACCTGCTCCGCGAGCGTCTGCGAGGAGACGCCGGCGACGCGCGCGTCGAACGCGGCCAGCTCGGCGGCGCGGTCGCGGAAGCCGCACGACTGCGGCGTGCAGCCGCGCGCGCCGGGGATCCGGTCCCAGCCGGGCGGCAGCGGCCGGCCCGGGACGCCCGTGCGCGGATACACGTAGAGCACGCCGAGGTCCGCCCCCAGCTCGGCCACGTCGACGGGCCCCCGCGACGAGTCGAGCACGACCGACGGCAGCTCGCGCCCCGCCAGGTGGTCGGCGGCGCCGTCGTCCTCCGGCACGGGAAGGTTCGCGGGCAGCGTGTACGGGTCGGTCACGGGCCCGATCTTCGCAGCCTCGCGGACGCGAGTGCCCCGGCCGCCGCGACGACGAGGCTCGCGACGAACCCGGCGACGGCGACGACGAGCACGTCGTGCTCGCGCTTCTCCACCTCGCGCAGGCTGCGCGCGACGAGCACCCACCCGCCGCCGCGCGCCGGGGCGACGACCGCCGCCAGGCGGACGCCCGCCGCCGGCTGCCACGTGAAACGGCGCTCGCGCGAGCCGGCCAGCACGCCGCCGGGCAGCCGCGGCGGCCGCCCGTCGAGCCGGCCGCTCGACGCGAGCAGCCGCCGCGACGGCGAGAAGACGAGCTCGAACGGCGCGAGGCTCGTGCGCAGGTCGACCCGTGCGCCGCCGACGCGCGAGGCCGCCGCGCCGACCCCTGCGGCGGCGTCCTGCTCGGCGAGCTCGATCTGCGGGTCGTTCGCGTCGCTGCGCAGGACGTGCTGCGCGACGGCGTAGATCGTCCCGAAGACGATGGCCAGCACGATCAGCACGGTGACGCCGGTCGCGGTGCGCACCGACGCATCATCGTGCCGCAGGCGGCCGTCGTTAACCTGCGCCGCGGTGATCGACCTCCGCTCGGATACGCAGACGAAGCCGACGCCGGCGATGCGCGACGCGATGGCGCGGGCCGCGGTGGGCGACGAGCAGGAGCGGGAGGACCCGACGGTGCTCGAGCTCGAGCGGCGCGGCGCCGAGCTGCTCGGCCACGAGGAGGCCGTCTACCTGCCGACCGCGACGATGGGCAACCAGATCGCGCTCGCGGTGCTCGGCGAGCGCGGCACCGAGCTCGTCGTCGAGGCCACCGCCCACATCATGGTCGCCGAGCTCGGCGGCGCCGCGCTGCACTCCGGGCTCCAGACGCGGGGGCTCGCCGGCGACCGCGGCCGCCTGAGCGGCGACCAGCTGCGTGCGACGACGATCGAGGACGGCCCGTTCTGGACGCCGCGCACCTCGGTCCTCGCGCTCGAGATCCCGCACAACACGGCGGGCGGAACGGTCTGGCCGCTCGACGACCTGCGCGAAGTCGTCGGCGTGGCGCGCGGGCTCGGCATCAGCACGCACCTCGACGGCGCGCGGCTGATGAACGCGGCCGTCGCGGCGGGCGTACCCGCGTCCGCCTACGGCTCGCTGTTCGACACCGTCACCCTCTGCCTGTCGAAGGGGCTCGGCTGCCCGCTGGGCGCGCTCGTCGCCGGCTCGCACGAGCTGATGCACGAGGCGCGCATGTGGAAGCACCGCTTCGGCGGCGCGATGCGGCAGGCCGGGATCGTCGCGGCCGCCGGCCTCTACGCGCTCGACCACCACGTCGAGCGGCTCGCGGACGACCACGCGCGGGCGCGGCGGCTCGCCGAGGGCTGGGCCGGCGACGGGCTGCCGGTCGACCTCGAGCTCGTGCAGACGAACTTCGTGCAGCTCGACGTCGGCGCCCTCGGCCTCGGCGAGCACGAGGCGCTCGACCGTCTGCGGATCGCAGGCGTCGCGCTGTCCCGCACGATGAAGCCGGGCGTGCTGCGGGCCGTGACGCACCTCGACGTGGGCGACGACGACGTCGAGCGCGCGCTCGAGCTCGTGCCGCACGCCCTCGGAGCGCATGTCGCGGCCTGAGGTGGACACGACGCCGCTCCTGCGGCTGCTGCAGGAAAAGCAGGCGGACCGGCTGCCGTCGGTCGCAGCCGCGGTCGCGCGCGCCGGCGAGACCCTGTGGGCAGGCGCGGTCGGCGCCGCCGACTACGAGGACGGGCGCGACGCGACGCCCGACACGCAGTACCGCATCGGCTCGATCACGAAGACGTTCACCGCGACGGCGATCATGCAGCTGCGCGACCATGGTGCGCTCGACCTCGACGACCGGCTCGAACAGCATCTGGACGGCGTCGCGAACGGCACGCCGACGCTGCGGCGGATGCTGAGCCACCTGTCGGGGCTGCAGCGCGAGGCGGGGGAGATGTTCGTCAGCGGCGAGTCGCCGAGCGAGGAGGAGCTGCTCGCGTCGATGAGCGAGGCCGAGCTCGTCCTGAAGCCGCACCAGGCGCACCACTACTCGAACCTCGCGTTCGCTCTGCTCGGCCAGGTCGTCGCCCGGCGGAGCGGCATCCCGTACGCCCGGTACGTCGACGAGCGCATCGTCGCGCCGCTCGGCCTGCGCCGCACCACGTGGTCGCCGCAGGCGCCGAAGGCGCAGGGTTACCTCGTCGAGGAGTACGCGCGCGTCGCGGTCCGCGAGCCCGAGACGGACCTCGGTGGAGCCGCGCCCGCCGGACAGCTCTGGTCGACCGTGGAGGACCTCGCACGCTGGTCGGGGTTCCTGGCGCGTGGTGCCGACGGGGTGCTCGACGCGGAGACGGTGGAGGAGATGTGGAACCCGCACGGGATGTTCCTGCCCGACCGCTGGATCCTCGGCTGGGGTCTCGGCCTCATGCTCTACAACCAGGACGACACGATCTTCGCGGGGCACGGAGGCGCGATGGCCGGACACCTCGCCGCCGTCTACGTCGACCGGAAGACGCAGATCGGTGCGGCTGCGCTCACGAACTCCGGCACTCGCGGGGAGCTCGACCTGTTCTGCATCGCGCTGATCCAGAAGGCAAAGGAGCTGTGGCCGGAGCCGGTCGCCGTCTGGCGGCCCGAGCAGGAGCCGCCCGCCGACGTGCGGGCGCTGCTCGGACGGTGGTGGTCCGAGGGCAGCGAATTCGTCTTCTGGTGGGAGGACGCCAAGCTGCACGCGAGGTTGACGGCCGCGCCCCCCGGGCGCGGCGAGACGACGTTCGCGCGCGACGGCGACGGCTGGCGGGCGGTCGCGGGGCGCGAGCGGGGCGAGCGCCTGCGCGTCGACGGTGACCGCCTGATCTGGGCCGGCTATGCCTTCACGCGGACGCAGCAGCCCTTCAGCGCGTAACCCAGCCCGTTCAACAGTCGCCGGCGCGCCGATCTTCGGCTCGCACGGCTGGTACACGTCGTCGCGGGCTGGGTGAAAGATGGGGCAGTAGGCGGAGGGGGTCTCAGGACGTCATCACGCGTTGGCGCGCGCCGGAAACGTCAGCGCAGCCACGGGGGGAGCGCGCGCTTGAGCGCGGCATCTCGGCGCGGCACGTGCTGCGGACGATCAGGCGAGCGCGTACCAAACGACGCAGAGAGCGTAGACGGCGACGAGCGCGATCCCTTCCCAGCGGCGCGAGCGGCCGTCCCAGACGAACGCGCCGGCGACGAGCGCCGCGACCGCCATCGTGACGACCTCCACCACCCTGAACGAGAGCGGCAGCCCGCGGCCGACGATCCACGACAGAAGCGCGACCGCGGGCATCACGAAGACCGCCACCTGCATCGACGAGGAGATCGCGATCTCGGTTGCGAGCTTCATGTTGCCCCGCCGGGCAATCAGGATCGCGCCGCCGTGCTCGGCCGCGTTGCCGACGATCGCGACGATGACGACGGCGATGAAGAACTCGCCCCAGCCGACGGCGCGCGCGAACGTGTGCAGCGAGTGGACGAGGACCTCCGACACGAACGCCGTGGCGAGCGTCGCCGCCGACAGCCAGCCGAGCGCCCGCGGCAGCGACCATGCGTCGCCGCGCGCCTCGCCGCGCTCGGCGCCGGCGTGGATGCGCAGGTTGTTCACCGTGATCGCGACGTACCCGCCGAGCAGCACGATCGCGATCGGGAGCGACAGGAGATACAGGCCGTGCGTCTCGTGCGACCCGTGCCACGCGGGCACAGAGGGGATCAGCAGCAGCACGACCGCGCCCACGACGCATGCGAGCTGCAACCGGAGCGAGCGAGTGTCCACGTCTCCGTCGCCGCCGATGATCATCGCGAAGCCGAGCACGAGCAGGATGTTCGAGACCACCGAGCCCGTGAGCGACCCGCGCACCACGCCTGGAAGGCCGTCCGCGACGGCGAGGAGCGCGATGATCAGCTCCGGCGCGTTGCCGAAGCTCGCATTCAGGAAACCGCCGATCCCCGGCCCCGTGTGCTCGGAGACATGATCCGTCGCCTCGCCGATCAGCCACGCGAGCGGGACGAGGGCGAGCGCCGACAACACGAAGAGAACGGTCGGGTCGAGGTGGAAGACGTAGCGCGCGACGAGCGCGGCGGGCGCGAGCACGAGTGATCCCCACAGGACGCGTCGCGCCACGCCGGTTACCTTACGGGTGTTGCGGGCGGTCCTCTTCGACTGGGTCGACACGCTCGTCCGCTTCGAGTGGGACGACGCGAAGGTGGCGGAGGCTCACCGCATCGCGCTCGGCCGCGACGATCCCGAGTTCACGGCGCGCTGGCGCGAGGTGCTGCTCGCGGACCGGCCGCCCTATCACCGCCCCTACGCGGACCTGCTGCGCGAGCTCGGCGTCGCGGACGCGGACGCATTCATCGACGCCGAGCACGAGGTGTGGGTCGCCCAGCACGAGGTGCTCGCGTCGGCGCAGGCGCTGCTCGAGTCCCTGCGTGCGCGCGGGCTCGCGACAGGCGTCGTCGCGAACGCGTGGCCCGACCCGGCGCGGGTGCTGCGGCGTGACGCACAGACGTTCGGGCTGGCCGAGCGGCTCGACGTGCTCGTGTACTCCGACGAGGTCGGCGCACGCAAGCCGGCGCCCGAGATCTTCCTGCGCGCGTGCGAGGAGCTGCACGTCGATCCCGTCGACGTGCTGTACGTCGGCGACGACCTCACGAAGGATGTGCAAGGAGCGGCCGCGGTGGGCATGACGACGGTTCAGGCCCTGTGGTTCCGCGCAGACGACAACCCCTTGGCGATCGAGCCGGACTTCATGGCGTTCACGCCGATGGACGTCCTGAACGTGGTGCGCCGACTAGCTCGTTAGCAGGGAAAAGTCAAGTCTTGCGGGCGGATCGAGCCGTCCCGACAATGATCCAATGACACCCGAGCAGAGCGCGCCGGCGCTGCCGCTTCGTCCGCAGGACGAGATGGAATGCCGTCGTTGCGGCGTCCACTGCGACAAGGTCGTGTACCCCGGCGCGTGCCTGTCGCGGGCGTGTCCGTTCGTCTACTCGTACGAGGCGTGGGGACACACGTACGTCGGCTGCATGCAGAAGGTGTACGCGGTGGAGATCGACCTCGGCATGCTCCGCGCGGCCGAGGCGCGCAAGCCGGGGTTCGGCGCGATCCGCGCGGTCAGGCGGCCGCTGCCGATGTGTCACGCGGAGGTCGAGCGCACGTACGAGAACCGCGCCGACGCGGAGCTCGGCTGCGTCAACCCGGAATTCTCCGAGCTGCCCGTCGGCGAGCCGACGTTCCGCGTCTTCGCGCAGATCAAGGCGTAGACAGCAGCGCCTCTTCGCGGCGGCGCCGGACCGCACGCGCGCCGAGCCAGAGCAGCGCGATCACGGCCGCGAGCGGCGTGCCGAGCGCGAGGGCGTAGATCGCGCCGATCCCGATCCAGCGGAAGGCGACGCCGAGCCCGTGCAGCGGGCCGTGCCCGTGGTGACGGTGCACGGCGACGGCTGCGTTCTTCGTCTGGAGGTGCACCGCGATCGTCGCCAGCGCGACGCTCTGCAGCGTCTGGTGCTCGCTTCGCTGCAGTCGCTGCACCTGCGCCGTCAGCGCCGTGATCTTCTGCTGCACCGTCGGCGTCTGCTGCTGTGCGCGCAGCTCGTGGAGCTGGGCCTGCAGCTTCGCGATCCGCGCGTCCGTCTCGTTGATGCCCGCCTGCACGTCCTGCACGTCGACGTTCTCGGCGGTGATCGTCCCGAGCGCGGCGAGCCTCGTCGTCGCCTCGGCGACGCTGCCGCGCGGAACCTTCAGCGTCAGGTCGGCCACCCCGGTCCGGACGGCCGTCGACGCATGCACCGACGACGCGTAGCCGCCGAGCGAGGTCGCCACGCGCACCGCGCGCTTGACGTCGTCAGACACCGCGGCCGCGCTCGCCACGCGCAGCGCGAGGTACGCGCCCACGCGCGTCGCGCGTCCCTGCGGGATCGGGACGGTGATCACGGCGCGCGCGCTGCCGGCGCCCGCGTTCGCCCACGCCTTGCCGTACGGGCGCAGAGAGGGCGCCCTGCCGGCCGCGAGCGGCGGGCTCGCGGCCCGCCTGCCGAGCGTCGGCGCCGGGCCGGCGCTGCGTACGGCGGGGTGGTGGCCGGGGCGTGTCAGCACGGCGGCCGCCGCGAGCCCGGCCGCGACGGGCAGGGCGACGAGCGCGGCGCGGCGCCACGTGAGCCGGCGCGGCGAGGCGGGAGGCGCGGAGGCGGCGACGAGCCGCACGCGCTCGCGAACCGCTGCCGGAGCGACCGGGCGCGCGGCGCGCAGCTCGGCGACGAGATCACGCTGCGACATTGAGAGCCTCCTCGAGCTTGCGCAACGCGCGGTTCAGCCGCGTGGTGCAGTTGGTGGTCGAGATCCCGAGCACGCGCGAGGCGGTGCCGGCGTCGAGGTCCAGGACGACCCGGAGCGCGATCACCTCGCGCTCGCCGGCCGTCAGGCGGGCCAGCGCGCGCTCCAGGTCGGGCGAAAGGCCCTCGACGAACCGCTCCTCGACGAGATCGCGAGGCGCGGCGAGCTGCTCCCGCCGAGCGCGCCGGCGCTCGGAGCGCAGGTGGTCGAGCGCGACGGTCCGTGCGACCTGGCAGAGCCAGGTGCGTGCCGAGCCGCGAGCCGGGTCGAACCGGTGCCAGAGCCGCAGCGCACGCTCGAACGTCTCGGCCGTCAGGTCCTCGGCCGCGAAGCGGTCGGACGTGAACCACGCGAGATAGCCGAACACGTCGTCGAGGTGCGCCTCGGCGGCTTCTGCGAACGTCATCCTGCACGTTGTACGCCGCCGCGCGGCGGGCTGTCACGGACCCGCTCGCAAAGAGAACGGCTCAGGCGCGGCCGGCGAGGGCCCGCGCGTGCAGCTCGCGCAGCTTGCGGATCTCGTCCGCGTTCGGGCCCCGCTTGTCGACGCCCGGCACCTCGAGGTAGACGCCGAGGTGCTGGAACGCCGGGTGCGCGAGGAAGACGCCGAGGTCGTCGCCCATCACGCCCTCGCCGATGTTCGCGTGCCGGTCGCGATTCGAGCCGAGCGGGGCGGCGCTGTCGTTGACGTGGAGCGCACGCAGCCGCTCGAGGCCGATGCGCTCGTCGAGCTCCGCGACCAGGGCGTCGACCGCGCCCGGATCGGTGACGTCGTAGCCGGAGACGTAGAGGTGGCACGAGTCGAGGCAGACGCCGAGGCGCGGGTGCCGGCCGAGCCGGTCGAGGAGCAGCTCGAGCTCCTCGAGCGAGCGCCCGATCGTCCCGCCGGCGCCGGCCGAGTTCTCCATGCAGAGCCACGTGTCGCCCTGGCAGCGCTCGAGGATCTGCGTGAGCCCGTCGGCGACGCGCTCGAGCCCCGCGTCGATGCCGGCGCCGAGGTGCGAGCCGACGTGGAAGACGACGGCGTCCGCCTCGATCGCGCACGCGACGTCGACGGTGGCGCGCATCGTCGCCACGGACTTCTCGTAGATCCCGTCGTCGGGGGCTGCCAGGTTGACGAGGTAGAGCGCGTGGCAGACGACGCCCCCGATGGCCGCCTCGCGCCGCCGTGTCCGGAACCGTTCGACTGCCTCGGGCTTGTGGTTGGTCGGGCGCCACATGCGCGGCGACTGCGTGAACACCTGCACGCAGTCGCCGCCCATCGCCTCGATGCGGTCGATCGCGCTGTCGATTCCGCCGCTCGAGGAGACGTGCGCGCCGAATTCCACAGCGTCCCTACGATACGGCGATGGACAGCGTTCGCGTGCGCATGGCGCCGAGCCCGACGGGTTTTCTGCACATCGGCGGCGTGCGGACGTTCCTGTTCAACTGGCTGTTCGCCCGCCGGCACGGCGGCGAGATCCTGCTGCGCATCGAGAACACGGACACGAGCCGGGAGGTCGCGGAGGCGACGGAGCAGATCCAGCGCTCGCTGCGCTGGCTCGGCATCGACTGGGACGGGCCGGTGCGGTTCCAGCTCGAGACGGCCGGGCGCGCGCGCGAGCTCGCCGAGGAGCTGCTGCGCGCGGGGCATGCCTACGAGGACGAGGGCGCGATCCGGTTCGCGCAGCCGAAGGAAGGCACCGTCGCGTGGGAGGACGCGGTGCGGGGGCGGATCGAGTTCCGCAACGAGCTGCTGCCCGACCTCGTCATCGTCCGCTCCGACGGCCGGCCGACGTACAACTTCGTCTCGCCCGTCGACGACATGGAGGACGGGATCACCCACGTCATCCGCGGCGAGGACCACGTGTCGAACACGCCGACTCAGATCAACATCCTGCGCGCGCTCGGGGCGGACCTGCCGGTGTACGCGCACGTTCCGAACATCCTGGGAGACGACGGCCGCAAGCTCTCGAAGCGGCACGGCGCCACGTCGATCGACGACTTCAGGGCCGAGGGTTACGTCGCACCGGCGTTGATGAACTTCCTCGCGCTGCTCGGCTGGAGCTACGACGACAAGACCACGATCATGTCGCGGCACGAGCTGGTCGAGCGCTTCTCGCTCGAGCGTGTGGTGCCGAGCCCGGCGACACTCGACTACAAGAAGCTCGACTGGATGAACGGCGTCTATCTGCGCGCGCTGCAGCCGGAGGAGTACGGGCACTTCCTGCGCGAGTGGCTCCGCGACCGCGGCGTCGACTGGCCGGACGACCGCGTCAACGCGACCGTGCCGCTGGTGCAGGAGAAGATCGAGAAGTTCTCGCAGTACCCGGACTTCGTGCGCTTCCTGTTCGAGGACGTCTCGCCGGACGGGGCCGATCCCGAGACGTGCCGCGCCGCCGCCGACCTCCTCGCGGCGGTGCAGCCCTGGGAGGCATCCCGGCTCGAGGAGGCGCTACGGGCTCTCGCCGACGAGCTGGGGCAGAAGCCGCGGCAGGCGTTCCAGCCGATCCGCATCGCCGTCACCGGCTCGAAGGTGTCGCCGGGGCTGTTCGAGAGCCTCGAGCTGCTCGGCCGCGACGCGTCGCTCGCGCGCCTCAGGTCCGCAGCTGCGAGCGCCTAAGCGGCTTCGGCGGGGCCAGCGGGTCGAGCGCGCGCTGGAACTCGCGCCAGGCTCGCAGGCGGAACCGCAGAGTCGGACGGGGTAGCGCGGGTGCTCCGGTGCCCTCGTGCTCGCCACGCCCGCCCCGGGGGAAGGCGGCGCGCTTCAGCATTGCAATGACTAAACGGCAGGCGGGGCGGGCGGGTTACGGGCGGTAGACGACGACCGAGCCGCAGACGGCGAGCAGCCCGGCGACCCAGAGCGGCCACAGCCCGAGCGTCGCGCCGGCGACGAAGGTGACGGCGCCGATCAGCGCCAGCAGGAACGACGCGAGCGGCTCGAGCACCCGGCCCCGCTCCTCGGGCGGCGCCGCGGCGGGGCGCGCGGAGGCGCCGGTGAGCCGCAGCCGCGCCAGCCGCACCCGGAAGAGCGCTCCCCGCCACTCGTGCAGCAGCGCCTCGACCCCGGCGGCTCCCCACACCGCGACCGCCTCGGCGACCTCGGCCGTGGCGTCGCGCGCGCCGACGATCGCGTCGACGAGCTCCTCGTGCGCGGCGCGCGCGCCGGGCGGCGGGTCGACGCCGACGGCGTGCTCGGCCGCCAGGTGGAGGCCGTACTGCAGGCGGCGCAGCGCGTGCTGGACGCCGTCGTCCTCCAGCCGCTCCGGCTCGGCCGCGACCCCTTCCAGGCGGCCGAGCGTGCGCGCCAGACCCGACCACAGCGCACCCATCTCGGACGAGTAGCGCTCGGCCGTGCCGGTGGTGGACGCCACGCGCCGATCGTATCGTTACGATCGCGTCCGATGAGTCGCCCAGGCGGCAGGGCGCTCGTCGTCGACGACGACGCGGCGCTGCGACTGCTCGCGCGCGTCAACCTCGAGCTGGAGGGCTTCCTCGTCGACGAGGCCGCGAGCGCCGACGAGGCCGAGACGGCCGTCCGGAACGCGCGCCCCGACGTCGTGCTGCTCGACGTGCATCTCGGCGGCGTGAGCAGCGAAGGGCTGCTCGAGCGGCTGCGTGGCAGCGGCATCCCCGTCGCGCTCGTCACCGGCTCGTCCGAGGTCGACGACCTGCGCGGACGTGCGGACGCGGTGCTCACGAAGCCGTTCCAGCCGGCGCACCTCGTCGACGTCGCCCGGCGGCTCGCTAGGGTGCACGGCCCGTGAGCACCACCGCCGTCCTCGACCCGACGCAGTTCGAGTCGCGCCTCGAGCGCTACCTGTACGAGCGCTCGGAGGAGTGGCGCGCCGTGCGCGTGGGGGAGAAGGAGGTGTCGGAGCAGGCGGAGATCGTCCGCCGCTACGCCGACCTCTTCAGCCGCGAGCAGCTCGACGCGCTGCGCGACGCCGAGGACGCCGCGGCGGGCGACGAGCGCGAGCGGCTGTACCGGCTGCGCAAGACCTGCGAGTCCGGCCTCGTCGCCGCGCAGCTCGCCGAGCGCGAGGACGAGCTCGAGAACAAGCTGCTCGCGGAGCGGGTGACCTTCGACGGCGAGGAGATGCCGCTGCGCACGGCGCAGGCCCGGCTGGCGGTGCTGCCGTCCTACGCGGACCGCGACCGGCTCGGGGCGATCCAGGCGGAGGCGAGCGCGCGCTTCAATCCGGAGCGGCATGAGCTCCTAGCCGCGACGGAGGAGCTCGCGGCCGACCTTTCCGGCATCCCCGAGGCGATCGAGCGCAACGAGGAGGAGAAGGGGATCTCGCTCCGGGAGCTGTCGCGCGCCCTGCGCGACGCCGCCGACTCGTCGTCCGCCGCCTACGAGCGCCTGCGCGAGAAGTGGTTCGCGCGGCTGCTCGGCGACGAGCGAGAGCCGCTGCCGTCGAGCTACCACACCGCGTGGATGCGGCGCCTGTCGCCGCTCGAGGCAACGTACCCGAAGGAGCGCGCGACGGAGATCTGTCTCGAGACGCTGCGCGCGCTCGGGTTCGACCTGCCGGCGCAGCCGAACATACGGCTCGACCTTGACGACCGCCCGCAGAAGTCGCCGCGTGCGTGCGTGATCGCAAGCGACCCGCCGCGCGTCGTCCACCTGATCACGCGTGCGCAGGGCGGGCTGCACGACTACCAGGCGTTCCTGCACGAGGCCGGGCACGCGCTCCACTACGCCGGCTGCGACCCGTCGCTGCCGTACGTCTTCCGCCGCATCGCGCGCGACCACGCGCTGACGGAGATCTACTCGTACATCGTCGAGGCGATCACGCGCGAGCCCGAGTGGCACGCGCGCAGCTTCGGGCTCTCCGACGCCGAGGCGCAGGAGAACGCGGAGGCCACGACGTTCCTCGAGGCGCTGCTCTACCGCCGCTACGAGGCGAAGCTGCGCTTCGAGCTCGACTTCTGGGGCCGCTTCACGAGCGACGGCGGCGACCCCGAGGTGTACGAGCGGCTGTTGACGGAGTCGACGGGGATCGCGTACCGGCGCGAGGCGTATCTGTCCGACATGGACGCCGGCTTCTACTCGGCCGACTACCTGCGCGCCTGGATCCGCTCGGCGCAGCTGCGCCGGCACCTCGTGGCCGAGGTCGGCGAAGGCTGGTGGCGCGACCCGCGCACAGGCGAGCTGCTGCGCGACCTGTTCCGCGAGGGCACCAAGCCGACGAGCGAGGAGATCGCGGCTCGGCTCGGCTTCGACCCGCTGGACACGGCGCCGCTGCTGCACGAGCTCGGCGCTTCGACCTCCTAGAGGCGCGGCGGCGCGAGATCACTCGCGTGAGGGAGTCGGGGGCCGGCTCCGCGCGCGATGGTAGGAAGGTGACTGCGGCCCCACGTCGTCCCCTGCTGCTCGCGCTCAGCTTCGCACTCTTCGTCGGCATCACCGCCGCGTTCCGCCTGCTGGAGCGGCCCGGGCTCGGCATCGGCCACTTCTACTACGTCGCGATCGCGCTGGCCGCGCTCGCCACGGGGCCGTTCGTCGGCTTCGGCGCGGGCTTCCTCGCGACGGTCCTCTACGCCGTCGGCATCTACTGGAACCCGCACATCCCGTCGCAGCTGCCCGCATTCGCCACGCTGATCCGGCTGACGACGTACTGCTCGGTCGGGACGCTGATCGGCGCGTTCGCGAAGTGGAACCGGACGCTGCTCGACGAGCTGTCGAAGCTCGCCAGCCGGGACTCGCTGACGGGGCTTCCGAACACGCGGTCGTTCGAGGCGGCGATCCAGCGACGGCTGAATGCGACCGAGCCCTTCGTGCTGCTGGTCGGCGACGTCGACGAGCTGCGGCGTGCGAACGACGGCGGCCGCGAGAACGGCGACGACGCTCTGAGACGCCTCGGGGAGCTGCTCGCCGCGTGGAAGCGGGGTGGAGACGACGTCGCGCGGATCGGCGCCGACGAGTTTGCGGTGCTCGCGCAGCTCCGCGACGAGACGCCGCGCACGCTCGCCGTCGCGCTCGAGCAGCGGCTCTCGTTCGGCGACACGAGCGTCACGTTCGGCTGGGCGTCGTACCCGCGCGAGGGCGACAACGCGCTCGCGCTCTACCGCGCCGCCGACGAACGCCTCTACGCGCGCAAGGTCTCGCGCGGGTTCCGGCGCGGCGCGCCGCAGGACGCGGAGCTCAGCGCCGCCGTTCCCGCCTCCTGATCTCTTCGCGCAGCAGCGCGTCGACCACCACGCCGAGCAGGAACGCGATCGCGGACACGTGCAGGTAGATGAGGAGCAGCACGACCCCCGCGAGCGCGCCGTAGAACGACGAGTACGAGACGGCGCTGATGTACGCGCCGAAGCCGATCGTCGCGACGACCCAGCAGATCGCGACGAGGATCGAGCCGATGCTCACCCACTGCAGCGGCCGCCGCTTCGCGGGCACGAACCGGATCAGCAGCGCGTTCGCGAGCAGGAGCAGCGCAAGCGCCACGAGCCACCTTCCGACCCCGATCGCGACGTCGAGCACTCCCGTCGCGTTGATCAGGCGCCCGACGAGCACCACGACGATCGTCGCGTACACGCACAGCAGGACGAGCGCGCCGCCGCCGATCGAGATGGCGATCCGGCCGAGCCAGGAGCGGTCCTCCTTCGCGCCGTAGATCCCGTTCAGCGGCGTCATCATCGACCGCAGCGCCGCCCCGACGCCCCACAGCGTCACGACGAGCCCGAACGTGAGCCAGAACCCGCGCTCCCGGCGCATCACGCGCAGCGCCGTGCGGTTCACGACGGCATAGGCGTCGTGCGACAGGTCGCGGCGGAGCGTCGGCGCCACGTGATGCGTGTAGAGCGAGGTCTCGCCGACGAGCCCGAGCGCCGCCAGCCCGAGCAGCACAATGGGGACGACGACGTAGAGGCCCTGGAACGCGATCGCGCTCGAGTACGTCAGCAGGTCGTACTTCGCGAACTCGCCCCAGACGGAGGCGGCGCCGCGGCGGGCCCGTCGCCACGAGAGACGTCGCAGCTCGAGCGCCGCGACCTCAGCGCGCACATGCCCCCTGCGCGAGCCGCGACACCGCCTTGGTCAGGCGGTTACGGGCGCGCTCCTCGTCCTCGAGCGAGTCGCGCAGCGTCCTGGCGGCGTCGTCGTGGCCCATCGCCTCGGCGACCGCGATGACCGCCGTGTACGCCGCGATCTCCCAGTGCTCCGTGTGCAGCGCCGACTGTGCGTGGAACACGTCGCCGAGGCCGGCCTCCGTGATCGACGTCTGCAGCTCGTCGTGCTGCGAGACGGCGCTCTCGAACGGACGCGTGAGGTTCGAGGTCGGCGCGACCGCGATCAGCCGAAACGCGGTCTCGACGCGCTCGACGTGGCGCTTCGTCTCCTCGCGATGCTCCCGCAGCGCACCGCGCAGCTCCTCGTCGCGGACCTGCGACGCGAGCTCGTCGATGACGGCGTCGGCGAGCCGCCGCTCCACGAACAGCAGCTCGCCGAGCAGCAGGACGAGCAGATCGCGCGGGTTCGAGATCTTGGTCGCCGGCACTACGCTTCCGCCTTCGCGTCGAGGAGGGCCGCGCAGCGGTCGGCGAGCGCCATGATGACGAGCGCCGGATTCGCCGAGCCCTGCGTCGGCATCACCGAGCCGTCGACGACGAACAGGTTGTCGACCTCCCACACGCGGTGGTTGCGGTCACAGACGGAGTCGTCGGGCGAGAAGCCCATGCGCGCGCCGCCGACGAGGTGCGCGTAGCGGTCGATCGTCAGCGTGTCCTGCGCCTCCGACCCGTCCCAGATGTCGGAGAGCGTCTTCTTCGCGAACTCGACGATCGCCTTGTCGTTCTCGCACTGGCTGTAGTTGAAATGAGCGATCGGAAGCCCGTACTGGTCCTTCTCCTCCGCGAGCGTGACGCGATTCTCGGGCAGCGGCAGGAACTCGGCGAGGATGCCGAGCACCGTCCAGTGGTTGTAGTCGCGCATGTACTCGCGCAGCGCCTGTCCCCAGTGCCCTTCGGCGAGCACGTGCTCGGCCCACCCGATGGGGAGCGGCGAGATCGTCTGGATCGCGAAGCCGCGCGCGAAGCCGCGCCGCTCGTCCGTCTCGTAGAACTGCTCCGAGGTGATCTCGGGCGGCGGTGCCTTGTACATGCGCAGCAACTCCGGGAACCGTGCCGCGGTCTGCGTCGCGCCCTGCACCATCACGTAGCGGCCGACGAGGTCGTTGTTGTTGCCGAGGCCGTTGGGGTGGCGGCGGCTGGTCGAGTTGAGGAGCAGGCGAGGCGTCTCGATCGCGTAGCCGCAGACGGCGACGGCGTCGGCGCGCTGGAAGCGCTCGCGGCCGTCATTGACGTAGACGACGCCCGAGACGCGACCCGACGCGTCGTCGAGCTCGATCCGCGTCACCATCGAGTCCGCGCGCACCTCGCAGCCGCGCTCGATCGCGTCCGGGAAGTGCGTGATCAGCGGCGACGCCTTCGCGTTCACCTTGCACCCCTCCAGGCAGAACCCGCGGTAGATGCAGTGAGGGCGGTTGCCGAAGACGCCGTTCGTGATCGCGACGGGCCCGACCCGCATCTCGATCCCGCAGTTCCGCGCGCCTTCCCATGCGACCGTGGCCGCGCCTGCGACCGGATGGGGGCTGTGCGTGTAGCCGTGCGGGTCGCCCCACGGCCACCACTCGCCGGCGACCGGCAGCTCGCGCTCGACCCGCTCGAACGACTCCTTCAGGTCCCAGTAGGAGATCGGCCAGTCGACCCCGACGCCGTCTCGCGTGCGGATCTCGAAGTCCGACGGGTGCAGGCGCGGCACGTAGCCGGCGAAATGCGTCATCGAGCCGCCGACGCCCTGGCCCGAGTTGTTCTTGCCCATCTCGATCGGGTCGTTCCCGGAGATGATCCGGTTGTCCGTCCAGTAGAGGCCCGCCTGGCCGGCGCCCTTCTCGTCGCTCACCCAGTCGCGGTCGGGATCCCACAACGGCCCCTTCTCGAGCACGACGACGCGCCAGCCGCGGCGCGCGAGTCGTTGCGCCAGCACGCCGCCGCCGGCGCCGGCGCCGATCACGACGAGGTCGACCACGTCGTCGTCGCGGAAGCGAGCCATCCGGTCGAGGTTCTGCAGGCCCCGCTTGTGCTTGTCCAGGAGAAACGGCGAGTCGTTGTCCTCCGGCATCGCGATCGAGCCCTTGAAGAGCGACTTGATCGGCGTCGTGATCGTCGTCAATCGAGCCCCCGCTTCCGGACGTCGCGCACCGGGTCGTAGTGGACGGACTCCTCCGCTTCCCACGACTCCGCCTCCCCGAGGTGCGGCGAACCGAAGGCGGCGTAGCCGCGCGGGTAGGCCGGGCCGCCGAAGCCGATCTCGGTCCACGCCCACGGATGCGAGTAGAACGCCTGCACGACGTAGCGCATGACGACCTTCCAGATCCGCCCGACGTTGACGGTGTCCCAGACGCCGCCGTGGAGCTGCGCCTGCGCGAGCCGGTGCACCACGCCCACCTGCGCCTCGAGCGGCGCCGCTGCGAACGAGTCGAATGTCAGCTTGCGCGCCTCCTCGTCGAGGCCGCGCGCGAGCAGGCGCCACACCTCGCCGTCGGCGGGCATGTCGTAGTACTGGTAGCCGTCGCCGACGCCGGAATGCAGCTTCTCGTCGACGTAGGAGAGGACCGGAATGCGCGGCTCGGCGTCCTGTGCGGCCGCGACGTCGCAGAACGCCTTCAGCGTGTCGACCTCGGCCGGCGTGAAGAAGCGGAAGGGCGGCACGTTGTGCAAACGGTCGAAGACGACGCGCCGCGTCTCCTCGTCCCAGTGGTCGGCCTGCTCGAGGACGTCGTAGTGCGGATAGCGCCCGACCATCTGCGGCGTCGTGCCCTTCTCCTGCCGCAGGCCGTGCGGGTTCGGATGCGCCTCGTCGACCAGGCTCATCGGCGCTCGCGCTTGACGACGGCGCAGGCGAGGCCGAGCGCGCCGACGAGGCAGAGCGAGCCCGGCGCGAGCAGAGGCGGTCCCATGACGAGGTTGTAGTGCGCCTCCTTGAACCCGCCCGGCCGCTTCCGGACGCCCTGGAAGTGCGTGACCACGCCGATCAAGCCGTCAAGGAAGTAGAGGGCGGAGACCGCCGGCAGGGCCGTCCGCGCCGCCTTCTCGCTCGCATACCCGGCGATGCCCGCGGCGGTCAGCGGCGGGGTGAGCAGCAGCGGCGTCCACATCCACTTGTCGCCGAACGAGCCCTTGTAGTGCTCGAAGTAGATCTCGGCGCCGAGCGCGGGCGCCGACAGCGCCGTCGTCGCGGACAGCAACTTCTGCACGCGCCCCTCGGCGATGTTGCGGATGAGCCTCGCGACCATGCCCGTGCTCCTGCGCCCGATCATGCCGCGTACCTCTGCGCGTCGGCGCGCTTCAGCTCGAGCCCGAGGCCCGGCCGCGAGCGGTCGGGGACGAGCGCTCCGCCGTCGGGTGCGAGCACGCCGTCGAAGAGCATGTGCTCGATCCGCACGTGGTCGTGGAAGTACTCGAGGTGCCGCAGCCGGTCGACGCCGCAGAGCGCGTGCGCAGCGAGTTGAGGCGCGCAGTGGCCCGAGACGTCGAGCCCGTGAGCGGCCGCGAGCCCGTTCACGCGCAGCAGGCCCGTGATCCCGCCGCAGCGGGTGACGTCCGCCTGCAGGCAGTCGACGCAGCCGACGAGGTTGCGGAAGTCCGCGAGCACGTACGCGTATTCGCCGGCGGCGACGTCGAGCGTCGACAGCCCGCGGACGAGGCGGAGCCCCTCGAAGTCGGCAGACGACACCGGCTCCTCGAACCAGCGCACGTCCCACTCCTCGACGTACCGGCGCGCCCAGCGAACCGCCTCCTTCGCCGAGAACGCTCCGTTTGCGTCGACGTAGAGCTCGGTACCGTCGCCGATCGCCTCGCGCGCCGCGTCGATGCGCTGCGGGTCGAAGTCGGGCTCCCGCCCGAGCTTCATCTTCACGCGCGGGATCCCCTCGTCGGCCCAGCTCCCGAGCTGCTCCTGCAGCCGCTCGAGCGTGTACGAGCAGAAGCCGCCGCTGCCGTAGATCGGCACGCGGTCGTGCGCGGCCGGCAGCAGCGAGACGAGCGGAACGTCGAGCAGCCGCGCGCGCAGGTCCCAGAGCGCCACGTCGAGCGCGGACAGCGCGCAGAACGCGATCCCGGGGCGGCCGGCATTGCGCAGCTGCGCACCGCATTCGAGCCACACCGCGGCGTGCTCGTCGAGCGTCCGCCCGACGACGACGTCCCTCAACTGACCCTCGACGACCTTGCCCGCCGCCTCCGGTGCGTAGGTGTAGCCGAGGCCGCGCACGGCGCCGCTGCGCGCCTCGACGACGACGATCGTCGTCGAGCTCCACTCGAGCGTGCCGTCCGACTCCGGCTGGTCGGTCGGAATCGTGAAGCACGAAACGTCGACGCCGTCGACGCGCATCAGCGGCCCGGCAGGAACTCGACGATCTTCTGCTTGAACGACTCGCGGATGATCGCGCGGGCGTTCGGGTCGCCGCCCTTTAGCGCCGACGTCAGCATCTTCGCCTGCTCGAGCGTGATGTGCGGCGGCAGGGGCGGCACCTCGGGATCCGCGCGCGCGTCGATCACGAACGGCCGGTCGGCCGAGAACGCCTCTTCCCACGCGGCGTCGATGTCCTCCGGCGACTCGAGCCGGATCCCCTCGAGCCCGACCAGCCGCGCGAAGTCGGCGTACCGGACGTCCGGGATCTGCTGCGTCATCGGGTTCTTCGGGTCGCCCTCCATCGCCCGCTGCTCCCACGTCACGTGGTTCAGGTCATGGTTGTTGAGCACGAGCACGACGAGGCGCGGGTCGGCCCAGCGGTCGTAGTACTTCGCGGCGGTGATGAGCTCGGCCATCCCGTTCATCTGCATCGCGCCGTCGCCGACGAGCGCGACGGCGGGGCGGTTCGGGTGCGCGAACTTCGCGGCGATCGCGTAGGGCACGCCCGGCCCCATCGTCGCGAGCGTCCCGGAGAGCGACGCGAGGTGCGTCGGCTTGAGCTTGACGTCGCGCGCGTACCAGTTCGCGGACGAACCGGAGTCCGAGCTGACGATCGCGTCCTCCGGCAGGTGCTTGTTCAGCTCCCAGAAGAGCCGCTGCGGGTTGATCGGGTCGGCGTCCTGCATCGCTCGCTCTTCCATCAGCCGCCACCAGTCGGACACCTCGCCCTCGATCTGCTGCCGCCAGCCGCGGTCGGTCTTGTGCTCCACGAGCGGGATCAGCTCCTCGAGCGTCGCCTTCGCGTCGCCGACCAGGCCGAGCTCCATCGGGTAGCGGATGTTGAGCATGCGCCCGTCGAGGTCGATCTGGACGCCGCGCGCGCTTCCCGGCTCCGGCAGGAACTCGGAGTAGGGGAAGGAGGAGCCGATCATGAGCAGCGTGTCGCACTCGTCCATCAGCGTCCAGCTCGGCCGTGTGCCGAGCAGGCCGATGCCGCCGGTGCAGTAGGGAAGCGAGTCGTCGAGCGCCGCCTTGCCCAGCAGCGCCTTCGCGACCCCAGCGCCGAGCTTGTCCGCGATCTGCTCGACCTGCTCGTGCGCGCCGAGCGCGCCCTGCCCGATCAGGATCGCGACCTTCTTCCCCTCGTTCAGGATCTCGGCCGCGCGCTGCAGATCCGGCTCCTGCGGCACCACGCGCGGGCGCGACCAGCCGGGCGACGAATGGATCGTGCCATGCTTGTGCGGCGGGTCGGTGACCGCCGGCTCCTCCGCGAGGTCGTTCGGGATGATCAGGCACGTGACGCTCCTCTGGTCGAGCGCGATCCGGTGGCCGCGGTCGACGAGGTGGCGGATCTGCGCCGGGTCGGTCGCCATCTGGCAGTACTCGTGCGCGACGTCCTTGAACAGGACCTGCAGGTCGACCTCCTGCTGGTAGTGCCCGCCGAGCGCCATGCGCGACTGCTGGCCGACGATCGCGAGCACCGGCTTGTGGTCGAGCTTCGCGTCGTAGAGGCCGTTCAGGAGGTGGATCGCGCCCGGACCGGAGGTCGCGAGGCAGACGCCGACCTCGCCGGTCCACTTCGCGTGCGCGCACGCCATGAACGCCGCCTGCTCCTCGTGGCGCACCTGCACGAACTCGAGCTTGTCCTTGAACTTCTCGAGCGCCCCGATGATGGCGTTGATGCCGTCTCCGGGATAGCCGTAGATGCGCCGCACGCCGTTCTCGTGCAGCCGTTCGAGCAGGAACTCAGCAGTCGTCTGACTCATAAGGCGCGCCTCCGTCGCTACATCGTGATCCGATTGAATCTCTGCCTCGCGGCGGCGAGGCTCAAACTCAGCGGTTCTGTTCGTGCCGTTCGTCGGCCGAGCGGCCTTCCTGGGGCGCGCCTGCCGGGCCGCTCATTGCCACGCCGTCGGCCTCGACCACGTCCGTGGGCTCGGCCGACCGGTAGCGCTCGTCCTGGAGGCCGCCGCGCGGGTCGCCCGCGCGCGCGAGCGCGTCCGGGTCGCCCTGCTGCTTGTTCGCGCGCTGCCGTTCCTTGCGCCTCCACCGTCCGAACACGAGCCGGGGATACCCCGCCAACCGGCTTCGAACCATCGGCTACACTTGCGCCCGCTTCGGGGCCCATTCGTCTAGTGGCCTAGGACACCGCCCTCTCACGGCGGCGGCACGGGTTCGAATCCCGTATGGGCCTCTTGCAACACCCCCGCTCGGCGAGCGGGATTCGCGCCGGCGCCTCCGCGCGCTCTTGGCTGTGGCGGGCATCACTTCCTGTGCCGCAGCTCCTGCTCCGCCTCGGCGAGCTCGGTCGCCGCGCGCTCGGCTTCCCCCCGCTTGTCGCGCGCTTCCGCCGCGAGGTCGTCGGCTGCGCGCGACGCCTCCTGCGCGGCGCGCTCCGCCTCGCCCGCTTCCCGCGCGAGCCGCCGCGCCTCCGCGCGCAGCTCCTTCACCCGCTCACGCGCCGCCGCCGCGAGCTCGTCGCGCGCGCGGCGCGGCCGCGGCTTCACCGCCTCGAGCGGCCCGAAGCCGACCGCCTCGAGCTCGTCGGTGAGGCGGCCGCGCTCGAGCAAGACTCGTGCCTCGGGCTCGACGGCCGCGGCCCGGAGCGTCCGCGCCAGCCGGTCGAGCAGCGCAGCTGTCGCCCGCTCGGCGAGGACGCTGCGCGCGGCCGTCAGCAGCGTGCGCACCGCGTCGCGCTCCGCCGCTGCGGCGTCGTTCACCTCGTCGGCCGACGCCGAGCCGGCGAGCGCGCGCTGCTGGACGTCCCGCAGCCGCTCGCCGGCGTCCAGCAGCGCTTCGACCAGCTCCGGCTCTCCTCGCGCGAGCTGATTCGCGGTCCACGCCACGACGCTGGGCTTGCGCAGCGCCTTGACGGCCGCCGCGGCCTCCTCCTGGTGCGCATGCTTCAAGCGGCGGGCGAGATCGTTGCGTGCGCCCGTGAACCGCTCGAGCGGCACGCCGTAGAGCTCGTCGAGCTCGTGCTCGAGGTCCGGCACCGCTGCGAGCGGGCGGCTCACCGCGCCACCGCCGCCGCCTCGTCCGCGACCCGCGAGGCGCGCACGACCCGCTCGTCGCCCGGCCCCGCTCCGAGGTTCGCCTCCACGAGCAGGGCCGCCGCCCGCGCCGCACCCGCGGCGAGCGCCGCAGCGCCGCGCGCGTCCGGCTGCACCTCCGGCTTGCAGCGCCCGGCGAGCCCGGCGGCGAGGACGGCGACGTCCGCGCACGCCTCGCCGATCCGCAGCGGGCACTCGGCGGCGCGGGCCAGTGCCCGCCCGAGCGGCACGTCGCCGCGCCGCGCGCGCAGCTCGTGCAGCGCCTCGAGGAACGCGGCGGAGTCCTCCTCGGCGAGCGTCTGCAGCCGGCGCCGGAGGGCGTCGGCCTGCGCCGCGGCGCCGGGATCGCCGGAGAGCCGCGCCGCCTTCGCGCACAGCGCCGCCCCCAGAGCGCCGACGAGCGCCGCGCTCGAGCCGGCGCCGGGCGCGGGCTCCGGAGCCGCGACCGCGTCGAGCAGCGAGTCGATCCGCAAGACCTCCACGGGCCCCGGATCGTCCCACATCGTCCGGGGCCCGCGAGAGCGGTCGCGGCGGCTACTTCGAGCGGAGCCGCTCGTCGAGCTCGTCGAGGAGGGGCTGCGTCGGGCGAACCCCCACGTCCGCCAACGCCGACTCGAGGTCTGCGACCACGCGTGCCCGGTAGGCCGCGTCCGCCTCGGCCCGAGCGACGATGTCGTCGACTCCCCTCCTGGCCGCTGGCAGCTCCTGCGCAGCCCTGACCCAGCTCTCGGGGGGAGCGGGGAGGGCTGCGATCAACCGGGCGAGGGCGTCGTGGTCGTATGCGTTCATCGAGTCACCGAACCTCAGGACGGAGTGGGGCGTCGCTTTCTTCCAGGAGCGCGCGCAGGCGGTCGAGGCAGCGTGAGATCCGGCTCGCGATCGTGCCGGCGGGCAGCCCGAGCGCGTCGCCGATCATGCGGTAGCTCTCGTCGCGCGCGAAGAAGCGGTCGAGGATCTCGCGGCAGTTCTCCGCGAGCAGCGCCATCGCCTCGTGCACCGCCAGCGCCTGGTCGATCGTTTCGAGCGTCTCGTCGACGTCCCGCGGCTCGAGCTCCTCCGCCGGCGCCTCGCGCGCTGCCAGGCGGAGCCGGTCGATGCACAGCCGGCGCGTGAGCTGCGCGAGCCACGGGCGGAACGCGTCGTCGTCGCGCAGGCGGTCGAGCTGCGCGTAGACGCGCGCGAACACGTCCTGGAAGACGTCCTCCGCGTCGTGGTCCGTAAGCCGGAAGCCGCGCGTGCAGATCGCGTAGACGTAGCGCGAGAAGCGGGCGACCAGCTCGTGCCACGCCGCCTCGTCGCCGCGGCGGCAGCGCGCGACGAGCTGCGCGTCGGTGGGGGAGGCGCCCGCCACGGGCCGGAGCATACGGCCGGCCGCGCGAAAGACGAAGGGGAGGGCTTGCGCCCTCCCCTTCGGGTCGAACGTGGTGGGGCCCCGGCTCAGGCGTGCTTCACGAGCGACGCAGGCGGGACGATGACCTTGAAGGTCGTCGACTGGCCCTTTACGACCCGGTAGACCGTCACCGGGTTCGACGTCACGTCGCCGTTCGCGTTGAACGAGACGGTGCCCAGGATGCTGTTCTTGAGGTGCACCTTGAACAGCTGCTGCGCGATCGACGCCCGCGTGCCGTTCGACTGCGCGATCGCCTGCAGGACGACCAGCGCGGCCTGGCCGGCGTAGACCGAGTACGGGTCGACCGTCGAGTGCTCGGACTTGCCGAACTGCGCGACGAACTTCTTACCCGTGCCCTTCAGCTGGCTGTTCGGGAGACCGGCGACCGAGACGGTCGCGCCGTTCGCCGCGGCGCCCGCCTGCTGCACCGTCGCCGAGACCGGCGTGAAGCCGTCCGGCAGCATGATCTTGATCGTCGGATTGCCCGCCCGGATGTCCTTGATCAGCTTGCCGCCGTTCTCGCAGATGAGGCCGCCGGCGAAGACGCCCTGCGCGCCGGAGGCGTGGATCTTCACCGCGAGCGCCTCGTAGGAGGACGCCTTGCCGTCCCACGCGGTGAAGCCGACGACCTTGATCCCGAGCCGCGTCGCGGCGTTCCTGAAGTTGGTCGCGACGCCGAGGCCGTACGCCTCCTTGTCGTTCAGGATGAAGACCTTCTTCACGCCGAGGCTCTTCGCCAGGAGCGCGTCGGCCGCGCCCTGGTAGTCGTCAGCCGCCACGACACGCGCGTAGTTGCGCTTGCCGGTCGGGTAGTACTTGCCGGGCTCGCCGGCGACCGTGCCCGGGCCGCTGTGCGTCAGGCCGACGTACGTGTTCGCCGGGCTGATCATCATGATCGGGCCGTTCGGTGCGCGGTTCAGGATCGGGATCTCGATCTCGGCGCAACCCGAGTTGAAGGTGCCGATCACGGCGCCGACGCTCGAGTCCTGTGCGTACGCGTTCGCGTTCGCCGAGCACTTGCCCGAATCCCACTTGCCCGCCTGCGCGGTCGAGTCATCGCAGCTCTGGTAGGCGACCGAGTACTTGCCGGCCTTCCAGTGGTGCTGCGTGAAGATGAACTTGATCGCGTGCGTCATCTGGATGGTCTGGGTCCGGCCTGAGCCCTGCAGCGGCAGGTCGGACGCAACCAGGACCTGGCCGCCTCCGTTCTGGATCGCCGAGCACGACGACGCCGGCAGCGGGGTCGCGCTGCTCCGGCCGAACGCGCCCGTCACCGTCGCCGCCAGCGCGACGATCGCGATCACAACGGATACGCCAGCGCCTGCGTAGATGCGCTTTGTCACTCGTCCTCCTGTCTGGGGGGTCAGGGGAATGCCGCAAGAGCATAGAGAGAAGCCCCGCCGGCAGGCAAGACGCGGCGCCGCTCTCACCTCGAAGCGGGCGCGTGCCGATGACGACATGGATGGCCGACGCCACGCTGCTCGCCCTGCCGCGCTTCCGGGCGGCGCCCGCCGCCTGGGCGTTCCTCGCCGCGGGTGCAGCGGCGATCGCCGTCTACTTCGTGCTGCCGAGCAGGGCCCAGTCGGTCTTCTACGTCGTGATCGGGTTCGCGTCCGTCGCCGCCATCTACGTCGGCGCGCGCCGCAACCTGTACGGCCGTGACCGCTTCGCCTGGTACCTGTTCGCGCTCGGCCTCCTGGGCCAGGGCGCCGGCGACGCGATCTTCGCCGTCTACGAGGTGCAGCTCGGCCGCGAGCCGCCGACGCCGTCGGTCGCCGACGCGTTCTACCTCGGCGGCTACCCGCTCCTCGTCGCCGGCGTGTTCGCGGCGCTCCGGCGCCTCGGTGGACGCGTGAGCCGCGCGGCGGTGCTCGACACGGTGATCGTCTTCAGCGGAATCGCGCTCGTCCAGTGGGTCTTCTTCATCGACCCCTACAACTACCGCGCGTTCGGGACGGAGCTCGGACGCGTCGTCGCGATGGCGTACCCGGCGATGGACGTGCTGCTGCTCGTCTGCGTCGCGCAGCTGCTCGTCGGTCCCGGTGGCCGGTCGACGGCGTACCGCCTGCTCATCCTCAGCATCGCGCTCTGGGTCGTCGCGGACGAGATCTTCAGCCTGACCTACGAGATGTACTTGGGCGGCGGCTGGATCGACGCGCTCCGGCTGGGCTCCTACGTCACGTGGGGCGCAGCCGCGCTCGACCCGTCGGCGGCGCGGCTCGCCGTGCGCGACCGGCGGCGGCTGCCGCGGCTGACGACGACGAGGCTCGCGCTCCTCGCCGCCGCGCTGCTCGCGGCGCCGGCGACGCTGCTGGTCGAGCGCATCGCCCACCACCGCATGCACGCCTTCGTGATCGCCGGCGCCGGAGCCATCCTCTCCGGGCTCGTGCTGCTGCGGCTCGCCGGGCTCGTGCGATCGGTCGAGCGCGCGCGCCGCGACGAGCGCGCGGCGCGTCGCGAGGCGGAGCACGCGCAGCGGTTCGTCTCGAGCGTTTCGCACGAGCTGCGGACGCCGCTGACGTCGATCACCGGCTACGTCGAGCTGCTGCTCGAGGACGAGCTCGACGAGACGAGGCGCTCCCACCTCGCCGCCGTCCAGCGCAACGCCGCGCGGCTGCTCGGTCTCGTCTCCGATCTGCTGTTCAGCGCGCGCCTGCAGAGCGGCCGCCTCGAGCTCGTGCGCGAACCGGTCGACCTGCGCGCCGTCGCGCTCGACGCGCTCGAATCGGCGCGCCCGCGCGCCGCTGCGGCGGGCGTCGAGCTCTGCGCCGAGGTCGAGGACGTGGCGCCCGTGCGGGGCGAGGCGGTCCGGCTCGCGCAGCTGGTCGACAACCTCATCTCGAACGGGATCAAGTTCACGCCGGACGGCGGCCGCGTCGCGGTCTCCGTACGGTCGGCGGCCGCCGCCGTCCGTCTGGCCGTGTCGGACACGGGTGTGGGGATCCCGGCCGCCGAGCGCGAGCACCTGTTCGAGCGGTTCTCCGTTCGCAGACGGCGCTCGAGCGCCAGATCCAGGGCACCGGGCTCGGCCTGTACATCTGCAAGGCGATCGTCGAAGCCCACGGCGGCCGCATCGCGGTCGAGTCGGAGGAAGGCCGCGGGACGACGTTCGTCGTCGAGCTGCCGGCCGGCCCTTGAGCGCCGCTACCTGCGGTAGCGGTAGCCAAACCCGCGCACGGTCTCGATCGGCGCCGCGTCGGGCGCATCCGGGACGAGCTTCTTCCGCAGGTAACCGACGTACAGCTTGACCTGGTCGCCCGACACGCCGTACGGGTCGCCCCAGACGAGCTCGAGCAGCTGGTCGCGCGACAGCACCTGATTCGGGTTCTGGACGAACGCCGACAGCAGCTTGAACTCGAGCGGCGTCAGCTGCACCTCGCGGCCCCCGACCGTCACCCGCCGCTGCGCGTAGTCGATCTGCGCGAAGTCGTCGGCGTACGTCTCGTGCACCTCCGCCTTGCCGCCGCTTCGGCGCAGCAGCGCCTGCACGCGCGCGAGCAGCTCCTGGCGGCCGAACGGCTTCGCGACGTAGTCGTCGGCGCCGGAGGAGAGCCCGCGCACCTTCTCGAGCTCCTGCGTGCGCGCCGTCAGCATGATTACCGGCACGTCCGAGAGGTCGCGGATCCGCTCGAGCGTCTGGTAGCCGTCCATCTCCGGCATCGAGACGTCCAGGATGACGAGCGCCGGCGGCGACTCGAACAGCCGGCGCAGCGCCGTGCGGCCGTCGGATGCCTCGTCGACGTCGTAGCCGGCGCGCTGCAACAGCTCGCGCAGCAGTTGCCGGATGTCGTCGTCGTCGTCGACGACGAGAACGCGCAGCCGGGCGTTCATACGGCCTTCATACCATCCCCGTGTCGCAATCCCTGCGCCGGCAAGCGATCCTGCGCCCGTGGCGAGGATCCTGATCTGCGAGCCGCACGACGACATCAGCGCACTGCTCGAGCTCGTCGTGCGACGCCTCGGCCACGAGCCGGTGACCGACCGCGACTGCGGCGACGACGTCGACGCGGCCGTGATCGAGCCCGGCACCGAGGAGGGCCTGTCCGTCGCCCGCGAGCTGCGCGAGCGCGATGTGCCGCTCCTCTTCACCAGCATCTACCCCGCCGAGCCCGAGGTGCTCGCGCTCGAGCCCGCTGCGTACCTCGTCAAGCCGTTTCCGCTCTACGCGCTCGAGCGCGCGCTGCGGGCCGCGCTCGACCCCGTTCCGGCAGCGCTCGCCGTTTAGACGCTTGAGGTGAAATGCCGTGCCCCCGCGGCCGGTGGCACCCAATTCCACGTCGAACCTCTAGCGAGTACGCTGGCTGCCCGTGCGGGCAGGCATCCTCGGGGGGTTCGCCCTCGCCGTCGCTTGGTGCGCGGTCGGTTGCGACGGCGGCGAGCACGCGGGGCGCGCACCGGCGCTGCACACGCTGCCGGCGCTCGACCCGCCGCACCTCACCGTCACGCATCCGGCGCGCGGCACGGCGCGCGGCTGGCTGTTCGTCGCGCCGAAAGGAGGACGGTCGCCGTCCGGCGGCCCCGTGGTCGCCGACGACCGCGGCCGCATCCGCTGGTACCTGCAGCTCCCGCACCCGCTCGAGGCGACCGACTTCCGCGTGCAGACCTACCGCGGCCGGCCGGTGCTCACGTGGTGGCAGGGCACGATCTCGAAGGCGGGCGTCGGCAAGGGCGTCGACGAGATCTACGACACCTCGTACCGCCGCATCGCCACCCTGCGCGCGGGGCACGGCCTCAGGGCGGACCTGCACGAGTTCCAGCTCACGCCGCGCGGGACGGCCTTCGTCACCGCCTACCGGGCCGTGCCCGCGGACCTCTCGCGCGCAGGCGGTCCGAGACGCGGCTGGGCGCTCGACAGCGTGGTGCAGGAGATCGACGTCGCCAGCGGCCGCGTCGTGTGGGAGTGGCACAGCGTCGGGCACGTGCCGTTCGCCGACTCGCTCGAGGCGAACCACGAGCCGGCGCGGAACGCGTCGCGACGGCGGCCGCTCGACTACTTCCACGTCAACTCCGTCGCGGACGGGCCCGACGGAACGGTGCTGGTTTCCGGCCGGAACGTCTGCGCGATCTACCTGCTCGCCCGCGACGGTCACGTGGTCTGGCAGCTCGGCGGCAAGCACGGTGACTTCGCGCCGAAGCGCGCGGTGACGTTCTACTTCCAGCACGACGCGCGGCTGCACTCCGGCAACGTGCTGACGCTGTTCGACAACGGCGGCATCCCGCGGCTCGAGCCGTACTCGCGCCCGCTCGAGCTGCAGCTCGACCTCGCGCGCCGCACCGCGCGCGTCGTCAGGGTCTTCGCGCACACCCCCCGCGGGATCCCGTCGCCGTACGAGGGGAACCTCCAGCTGCTTCCGGACGGGGGCGCGCTCGTCGGCTGGGGCGGGGTGCGGCGGGTGACGGAGTTCGCGCGCGACGGCCGCGTGCGCTTCGAGGTGCGCCTGCCGTTCGGCGACACCTACCGTGCGTACCGGCTGCCCTTCACCGGCCGTCCGCGCACGCGACCGCTCGCTGCCGTCGGCCGCGACGTCGTCTACGCGAGCTGGAACGGCTCGACCTCCGTCGCGACCTGGGAGGTGGACGCCGACGGCATGAAGGTCGCAAGCCGTCCGTGGAACGGCCTCGAGACGGCCATCCCGGCGAGGGTGGGCGGGAAGACGGTCGTCGTGCGCGCGCTCGACGCGTCGGGCCGCGAGCTCGGGCGCTCCTCGCCCGTCGCCGCACAACGTTAATGAAGCTAACTATCCGCGCCGATACGCGTCTTCAGGTTCGATGGACGCCGCCGCCGATCCCTGCGCCGCCGCACGCCGGCTGAGCTCGCTTGCGCTCGACGGCGAGCTGCCGGAGCTGGATGCTGCGCGCCTCGCCGCGCACCTCGCCGGATGCCGCGAGTGCGCCGCGTTCGCGCGCTCGATCTCGCGCACGGCGGCCGCCGTCAGGGAGGCGCCGCAGACGCGCGCGCGGATCGCGACCACGTATTTCGTCCCGCTGCGCAATCCCGCCTGACAATCCCGGCTGAGGGTTACGCTTCGCCGGTGGCCGCACCCGTGACGCGCGGCAGGATCCCCGGCGGTGCCGCGCTCCTGCTCGTGCCCGCGGCGGCGCTGCTCGTCCACCAGCTGCGCTACACGCTCGCCTACGGCGCCGCCGCGGACGCGCAGCTCACGGCGCAGGGCCACTCGTACCTGCACTCGCCGTGCCGTGGACGGTGCTCGCGCTCGGGGCCGGGCTGTCGGCGTTCGTTCGCCGCGCCGCGCACGCACGCGCGACGGGCGACGCGGGCCGGCTGTCGCGGCTGAGCGCGCGCGTCCTCTGGCTGATCACGACCGCGGGGCTGCTCGCGCTGTACTCGCTGCAGGAGACGCTCGAGGGGATGTTCGCGACGGGGCATCCCGCCGGCGTCGCCGGCGTCGTCGGCCACGGCGGCTGGTGGGCGGTGCCCGCCGCGGCCGCGATCGCCGTGCTGGTGGTCTCGCTGCTCCGCGTCGGACGGACGCTGCTCCGGCTCGCCGCGGGGGCGCAGCGGCGCGTCCTCCCGCGTTCGCCGGCGCCGCTCGTTCCGCGCGCGCCCGCGCTTGTGCGCGTGGCGCCGCTCGCGGGCGCGGCCGCCGGTCGCGCGCCTCCGCCGCTCCGCCGTCCCGCGTAGGCGACGCGCACGCGCCCCGGCGGCGAACCCGCCGCCTGCGCCCGTGCGAAAGGAGGTGTGGTGAGAACGCAGTTCGTCCTGCCCCTGGTGGCGCTCGTCTCGCTGGGGGCTCCCGCCGGCGCGTCGGCGCACGCGAGGTCGCCCACGGTCGCGCTCGACTACCGCCTCGTGCTCGCGGCGGCGCCGCCCGCGCTCGGCGTGTCCGTCTCGATCCTCGACGGCGACCGCGACCTGCGCGTCACCTCGCGCCGAACGGCGCTCGTCGTCCTCGGCGACCTCGGCGAGCCGATGCTGCGCATCGGGCCGGGCGGCGTCTGGGTCGACCGCGCCTCGGTCACCGCGCAGGCGGCGCGGCTGACCACCGCCGGTCGCGGCTGGTCGCGCGTCGCCTCCGGCTCCTCCTTCGCCTGGCACGAGCACCGGCTGACCCCGCCTCCGTACGACGCGGCGCGGCTCGGTCCCGTCGCGCGGTTCCGCATTCCCGTCGTCCTTGGCGGACGCCGCTTCGCGATCGCCGGAACGTTCGTCCGCGTGCGCCGGCCTTCGATCCTGCCGTGGCTCGCCGCCGCGGGAGCGGTCGTCGCCGCCGCGTTCGCCGCCGCCTGGCTGCGACCGCGGCTGCGGCGCGGCGAGGCGACGCTGCTCGGCGTCGTCGCGGCGCTCGCCGCGCTTGCGATGCTCGTCGTCTTCGGCGCCGCCGACGCCCCGAACGGCCGCGTGCAATGGGTGCAGCTCGGGCTCGCCGCGTTCCTCGCCGCGGTCGCGCTCGGGGTGCTCGCACGGCTCGGCGGCGCGCGGCGTGCGCACTTCGCGGCGGTGCTCGGCGCCGCGGCGGCGGCCGTCAGCCTCGGCTCGTTCGGCGTGTTCCGGCACGGCGCGGTGATCTCGCTCGTCTCGGCGGCCGTGAGCCGGACGCTCGTCGCCGCCGCGTTCGCCGCGGGGGTCGGCGCGCTCGCCACCGGTCTGTTCGTGGAGGAGCGATGATCGCCGCGCCGCCGTACGTGCATCCGTGGCCGATCGGCGTCGGGCCGCGCTACCAGCCGCCCGCGCGCGTGCGCGCCGGTCGCCCCGTCGGGCGGCTGCGCTGCGGGCGGTCGGGGACGACGTTCGCCGTGCACCTCGAGCTGTTCGCGAACCGCCGCGTGGTGATCGTCCCTGCGGGGATCGGCGTCGCCCACGACGGGTGCCGGTACCCGTTGACGACATCCGACCCGACCGGCGTCGTGCGCGTCGCCCGCCGCGGGCGGCACACGCTCGGCGACCTGTTCGCGGTGTGGGGGAGACAACTTTCGCCACGCGCGCTGCTCTCGTTCCGTGGGCGCGTGCGCGTGTTCGTCGACGGCCGCGAGCGCCGCGCCGACCCACGGCGGATCGTGCTGCGCCGCCACGACGAGATCGTCGTCGAGATCCGCGGCTACGTCGCGCCGCATCCCTTCTACCTGTTCCCGAGAGGAGAATGATGGTCCGTCGACTCGCGCTCATCGGGGCGTCCGCCGTCCTGGCCGCCGGCTGCGGCGGCTCGTCGTCGTCCCCGACCGCTCCGACGATCGCCGTCGCGCGCACGTACAAGCTGGTTGCGTTCACGCCCGCGCGGCCGGTCCCGGCCGGCAAGCCGGCGACGGTGTCGTTCGTGATCCAGCAGCCGAACGGCAAGCCGCTCACGCAGTTCAAGCACGGCGCGGGCCCGCACACGGGCGTCCACCTGATAATCGTGCGGCGCGACCTCGCGACGATCGTGCACCGCCACCCGCCCGAGGGCGCCGGCGGGCGCTTCGCGCAGCGCGTCACGTTGACCGACCCCGGCCCCTACCGCGTCGTCGTCGACGCGTACCCCGCCGGCCAGCCGAACTTCCAGCTGTTCGGGTCGCTTCGGGTCGCGGGCCCGTACCACCCGAAGCCGCTGCCGGCATTCACCCGCTCCGTCACCGTCGACGGCTACACCGTGACGCTGCACGGGTCGCCGAAGCTGCACGCGATCGAGGCGGACGCGATCGACGCGACGGTCACCGGGCCGAACGGCAAGGCGGCGACCTTCACGCCGTGGTACGGCGCGCTCGCGCACGCGATCTTCTTCCGCGCCGGCTCGCTCGACTACTTCCACACGCACATCTGCGCCCCGGGCGCGGTCGGCTGCACGAGCGTCCTCGCAGGCACGAAGGTGACGGGCAGCTCGACGCGGCCCGGCCACCTGACGATCGGCGTCCTCGTCCCCGCGCCCGGCACGTGGCGGCTCTTCCTGCAGTTCGAGCCGGACGGCCACGTGCTCACGGCGCCGTTCACCCTCCACGTCACGTGAAAGGAGACGCCGTGAAGAAGACACTCCTCGTCGCCGTCGTCGCCGCGCTCGCCGCGCCGGGTGCGGCGAGCGCGCACGCGCGCGTCAGCCCGCCCGTCTCGCTCGCGAACGAGCTGCAGCTCTACAGCCTCGCGGTTCCGACTGAGAAGGCGAACGCTTTCACGACGAAGGTCGTCTTGACGGTGCCGGCGGGCTTCTCCATCGACTCGTTCGCGCCGTCGCCGGGCTGGGTGCGGACGCTGAAGCAGACCGGCTCCGGCGACGCCGCGGTCGTGCAGCAGGTGACGTGGACGGGCGGTCACGTGCCGACGCAGGAGGACGCGCTCTTCGAGTTCCTCGCGCAGCCGTCGCGGAGCGGCACGTACGCGTTCCGCGTGCAGCAGACGTACTCCGACGGCTCGATCGTCGACTGGAACGGCTCCGAGTCGGCAGCCGACCCTGCGCCGACGATCCGCGTCGCCTCCTCGCTCGGCGGCGGCGGGACGTCGACGTTGACAGTCGTCGCGCTCGTGCTCGGTGCGCTCGGGCTCGTCGTGGGCGCCGTGGCGCTGCTCTCGCGCGGGGGCCGCGCGCTCGCGTGACGCCGCGTCTGCGGATCGCCTCTGCGGCCGCGGCCGCCGCCGCGGCGCTTGCGCTGCCGGCGGCCGCGTCAGCGCACGCGTACCTGACGAGAACGGTGCCGGCCGCCAGCGTGATCCTGAACGCGCCCCCGCCGAGCGTGCAGCTCACCTTCGACGAGGCCGTCGAGCCGCGCTTCGCGATCGTCTCCGTCACCGACGTCCAGGCACATCCCGAGACGGACGGGCCGGTGCAGCGGGCGCCGTCGAACCCCGACACGCTCGTCGTCCCGCTCAAGCACCTCGCCGAGGGCTGGTACCTCGTCTACTGGCGCGCGATCTCCGTCGACGGCCATCCGGTGCAGGGCGCGTTCACGTTCGCAGTCGGACCGAACGCCGGGCCGGCGCCGCAGTTCGTGATCCCGCACGTCGCCGGCACCGCGACGTCGCCGCAGCTCGTCGTGCTCAAGTGGCTCGCGTTCCTGTCCGTGATGACGGCGATCGGGCTGTTCGCGCTGCGCATCGCGATCGCACACCCCGTCGTGCGTCGCGTGGAGGGGACGAGCCTGCGCTGGGTCTCGAGCGCGTTCTCCGTCTCAGCAGTGCTCGGACTGCTCGCGCTCCCGGCGTACCTCGAGGAGTCGACCGCGATCGACTCGCTGCATTCGTTCCTCGACTTCGGCGGCCTCGTGCCACTGTGGCGCGTGACCGCGTTCGGGCGCGGCTACGTCGACTTCTGGCTCTGCTTCGCGCTCTTCTGCGCCGCCGCGTGGATCGCGCTCTTCGCCGACCGGCCCGAGCGCGTGCAGCGCTCGGTCGCGGCGATCGTCTCGCTGACGGGCGCCCTGGTCGCCGGGGCGGCGACGCTCGCGGTGCCGGCGGCGGTCGGGCACGCAGCGCAGACGCCGCCGCGCGGGCTGACGGTGTTCCTCGACTGGCTGCACCTCGTCACCGGGTCGATCTGGGTCGGCGGGCTCGTCGGGCTGCTCGTGCTCTGGCGGAGCCTCCCCGTCGCGCGGCGCGTGGCGGGCCTGGTCGTCTCGGTGCCGCGCTTCTCGAACGTCGCGTTCGTGTCGGTGCTGCTGCTGCTCGGCACCGGCGTCGGCGAGGCGGTCCTGCACCTGCCGATCGTGCAGGCGCTCTGGCAGACGTCCTACGGCCAGGTGATCCTCGTCAAGGCCGGGATCCTGCTCGCCGCGATGCTCGTCGCCGCGGGGAACCTGCTGCGCACGAAACCGGGTCTCGGCGGCGGGCCGGAAGTGAGCGTGCGCGCGGCGCGCCTGCTGCGGCAGCTCGTCGGGGTGGAGGCGGTGCTCGTCGCGGGGGCGATCCTCGCGGCCTCCGTGCTGTCGAGCCTCGCGCCGCCGCCGCCGTCGTTCGCGAAGGAAGGAGCCGCGCTCGCACGCGTCGGACCGGGGAAGGTCGCGGCGACGGTGAAGCAGAACGGGTACACGCTGCGCGTGCTGGTCGACCCGAACCAGGCAGCGGCGCCGAACGACTTCGCGCTCCAGCTCACGCGCAACGGGCGGCCTGTGCGCAACGCGGCGGTCACGCTGCAGTTTGCGATGCTCGACATGCAGATGCCGAACCAGGAGTACGGGTTGAAGGAGACGGCACCAGGCGTCTACACGCGGCGGGCGCCGGCGCTCGTGATGGTCGGCCACTGGGGTCTGACGTTCGACGTCGCGCCGCCGGGCGCGCAGCCCTTCACCGCCGTCGTCGTCGACCGGACGGGCGGATGAGGAACGCGCCCTGGCAGGTCGTCCTGCTCGCGTCCTTCGCGGCACTCGCTTGCGGCGCGGTGGCGGCGGTCGTCGCGATCCGGCTGCTCGTGACGGTGCTCGGCGGATGAGACGCTGCCTGCTGCTCGCGTGCTTCGCCGGGCTTCTATGCGCCGGCGCCGCGCGCGCCGACGGCGACCCCGCGAGCGACTGGCTGATCACGAAGCAGGCGTTCATCCCGCCGGACGCGGGCGTCCCGCCCGCCTACTCGAACCAGCTCGGCGCCGTGCTCGCCGATGCGAAGGCGCGCGGCTTCGAGGTGCGCGTCGCGGTCATCGCCTCGCGCTACGACCTCGGCGCGATCCCGATCGTCTTCCACCGCCCGAAGCAGTACGCGCCGTTCCTGTCGAAGGAGGTCCTGTTCGCCTACCGCGGCCGCATCCTGACCGTGATGTCGAACGGCTACGGGATCGCGCGGAACGGCAACGCGGTTCCGGCCGAGCAGGCGATCCTCGACCGGCTCCCGCGGCCGGGCGCAAGCGGCCCGAGGATGGCTGCCGGCGCGTCGCGGGCAGTCGTCTCGCTCGCCGCGCATGCGGGGATCGTGATCCCGCTGCCGCCGCTTGGCGGGTCGACGCCCACCTCGAGCACCTCGCACGACCGCCTGATCATCTTCGTCGCGGTGCTCGCCGTCGCCGCGGCGACCGGCGTCGTCTGGCTGCTGCGCCGCCGCTCACGAGCGACGACCGCGTAGCCGCCACGAAGTGCCGAAGGCGGCGATCGTCCGGTAGTGCGGAACCGCGAGCGGCGGCTACCGGCTGCGTAGCCACTCACGCGCGTCACCGACGGAGTCGAACACATCAGCTTCGAGCGGCGTTCCGTCGACGAGCGAAACAAGCATCCTGCCGATCCCAAAGTCGACCGGGCTTCCAACAACGAACGCGATCTGCTGTCGTCCCATTCGCGCGCTGTTGGCGATCAAAAGATCCGCCCGTCGTCTGATCTCCTGATTCGAGAGAGTCCACCATCGTGCGTTGGAGTGATCGAGGAGGATCTTCATGCCCTCCCGAAAGCGTGGGTCGGCCATGCCCTCGCGCGTCATCTGATCGAGATCGTCCACAGATGCGTCGCCGGACGTCACAACGCGGACGTCTTCGGGATCCCCACCCCAAATGATCTCGTACTCCATCGGACGGCGTCTCCAGAGTGTCCGCCATGACCACGCGAAGCACAAGGCGAGGTTAGGGTCATGGGGTGCTGGTCGATCCGTTGGCGGGGAATCGACTCGGTGGTCTTGGCGACAATTTCGTCGTGGTGCAGTGGACGGCTGAGGTCGGCCGGCATTGGATCGCACCGCTGCACGTTCACCATGAGGATGACGAAGCGTGGTATGTCCTGCGCGGGACGCTTGGGTTCGTCCTCGGCGACGAACAGTTGGAGGCTGGCCCAGGATCAGCGGTGCTGGCACGCCGGGGTACGCCGCACACCTATCGCAATGCGGGGTCCGAGGACGCTCAGTACCTTCTGATAATGCCGCCGAGGATCGCCTCGCTTATCGACGCGATCCACACTCCGGACGCGGACATACCGGCGTTGTTTGCGGCACACGCATCCGAGATCATCGGATAGGCGGTTCCCTATCGGGGACGCGGCGAGCACGCGCGAGCGGAACGCGAATCGAGGTGAGCGGCCCCTCTCGGCGGCTTTATGCCCACCTTCATCGGTCGAATGTAGGCGGGTACGGCTGAATGCACTAAGCCGTGGCCGGCGGCTCGTCCCAGCCGACGGTCTTGAGGCCGCTTACGTCCACAGGACCAGCCACGAGCACGTGCGGGATGTGCACGAACATCAGTCCGCGCTCCCCACGGTCCCGCATACGGGTGAGGTAAGCGAGGTGCGCTTCCGTCGGCGCGTGCCGAGCCTCGTACCGATCAGGGTCAAACGGCTCGAACTCCTCGCTGGGCGGAACGAGCGGCACGTCTTCGTTCGGCGCGCCGTTGATCCAGAGTGTGCGGCATGAGTACCAGACCACCTGATGGTGGAGGATCCGTTCGAGCGGGATCTCGAAGGCAAGACCTGTCGCCCAGGAGGGCGGCTCCGGCCGCGGCACGGGGTTGAGCCCCAGCTTCTGCCGCGCAGCGAACAGGTAATACGGGTGAAGGCACGCGCAGTGGACGGTGTCGTTGAACTTGACGCCGAGCCCCGGTACTGCGAAGTCCATGGCCGCCTCGCGTCCCGAATACTTCGAGACCTGAAACTCGTACAGCCGCCCATCAACCTGGGCAAGCTGGCTCAGCGGGTAAATCACGTCGCCGACCATGTCGCGCGGCACGCCGTGATACACGAACTTCATCATCCGATACTACGCCGCCCATTCGTGAGGCCTCAATCCACGATGGCGGAACGGCAGTCGAGATTGTCGCTCGCCGGGAAGCACAAACCGGGGCTGGTCTGACCCGCCGTCTCTACGGCTGGCAGTTCGGCGACTCGCACCGCTCTTACCGGCTCTACGACGCAAAGGAAATGGCCGCGCGCGGCGCCCCGAAGTCGGCTCGAATCCTCGAGCTGCGGGACTAGGATTCGAACCTAGACTACCTGATCCAGAGTCAGGCGTCCTACCATTAGACGATCCCGCAGAGCGGCGGCATTGTAGCCGCGGGCGGCGATTTCTACAGGTCGAGCTCGTAGAGCGGGACGAGGCGCTTCTCGGCTTCCGTGTCGATGTGCGCGATCACCTCGACGTACGGCTCGAGCCCAGAGCCGCGCAGCTTCGCCTTCAGCAGCCCGTCCACCTGGTAGATGCCCGATGAGTTGTTCATCCGGATCGAGATGCGGATCGGCTTCGACTCGCCGTCGGAGATCTCGACCTCCTCGATCGCAGCCGCCGACAGCGAGTGGATGCCGACGCGGCCACGCTCGAAGGCGATGCGCGAGCGGCCTTGCTCCATGTCGAGCGCGTCGGCGACGCGGAGGATGCCGGCCTCGAGCGTCAGCGGCTCGCCGTCGGCGCGGTGGCTGATGATCCCCTGCAGCACCTCCGAGACGACGACGGTCAGGTCGGGCTCGCCGTAGAGCCCGTCGAGCAGCTCGCGCAGCTTCGGCTCGGCGAGGAAGAGGCTGAAGTCCTCGTGGCCCTTCCGGTGCACCGCCATCCCCACGCAGTGCGTGAGCGCGGTGAGCGCGACGACGACCTCCGCGTCGTCGCGCGTCAGACCGTAGTCGGTCACCATCGCCGGCTCGACGCCGTGCTTCGTCAGCTGGCGCAGGAGCTTGAGCGCGATGTTCGTGACGATCTGGATGTGCACCCACGAGTGGTCGTTGATCTCCATCCGCGCGACCGCGTTGACGTTCGCGACGTGCCACCAGCCCTTGAGCTGGTCGTCGCGGTTGACGCGGTCGACGACCGTCCGCAGCGTGCGGTTCGCCCGCACCGGGACGCGGATCCGCATCTGCGCGACCGCCTCCGCAGGCGACAGCCGGGTCTCGCGCTCCGCCTCGGCGGAGACCGGCTGCTCGATCCGCTTCTCGGTCTCGCGGTCGATGCTCACGGCTCGCGGTATGCGGCGCCTGCCGGAAACGCCGCCGGCTGGTGCAGCTCGCGAAGCCTGAAGTACATCGACGTCCACGTCGCCGCGACGAAGGGCGTGATGATCGTGTTGGCGATCACGTTGCTGACATACCGCGCGAGGCTTCCCGAGAGCCCCGCGAATGCGAGGCTGAGGACGAGTGCCGCGACGATGTCGATGACGATCGTCACGACGATCACCCCGAATACCGTCCAGCCGTAGCCCCTGACGAGCTCGCGGCTGCGCCCGAACGAGTCGAACACGCCCACGTTCTCGAGCACGATCACCGGCACCACGACGCTCCAGATCGTCAGCAGGTAGAGGCCGGGGACGAGCAGCAGGATCAGCCCGATGGTGATCGCGATGCCCGCCAGCAGGCCCGCCGCGACGACGGTCCCTAGCCGCGGCCAGACGCGGCCGAGCGTCTCGCCGAGCGAAAGGTCGGCGCGGCCGTCGCGGACGTCGGCGACCGCCTCGACGAGCGCGGCCTGCAGGAGGAACACGCCCGCGACGGAGACGACGATGCTTCCGAGCGCGCCGAGCGCGCCGCCGGCCGCCGCGAGCAGCAGCGCGATCAGCGAGACGACAAGATACGTGACGAGCGCGATCGGCAGCAGGTGCCGCCAAAAGCGCTTGTAGATCGCGAAACCTTCGCCGATCGGGTCGCCGATCTGCACGCGCCGACTGTACTACCTCACGCCGCCGACTCGACCCAGTCGCCGTAGAGCGACGTGTAGAGCCCTCCGCGGGCGATCAGCTCGTCGTGTGTTCCCTGCTCGACGACGGCGCCGTGCTCGAGCACGACGATCAGGTCGGCGTCGCGGATCGTCGACAGGCGGTGCGCGATGATGAACGCCGTCCGGCCGTGCAGGAGCCGTCGCAGCGCTTGCTCGATCCTGCGCTCCGTACCGATGTCGACGGAGCTCGTCGCCTCGTCGAGGATCAGGATACGCGGGTCGGCGAGGAGCGCCCGCGCGAAAGCGACGAGCTGGCGCTGGCCGAGCGAAAGCCGCGAGCCGCGCTCGCCGAGCTGCGTCTCGTAGCCGGCCTCGAGGCCGGCGACGAACTCGTCCGCCCCGACGGCGCGTGCGGCGGCGAGGAGCTCGTCGCGTCCGGCGTCGGGCCGGCCGAACGCGATGTTCTCCGCGACCGTTCCGGCGAACAGGAACCCCTCCTGTGGGACGATCCCGAGCTGGCGCCGCAGCGACTCCTGCGTCACGTCGCGGAGGTCGACGCCGTCGATCGTGATCGCGCCCTCCGTCGGGTCGTAGAAGCGCGCAAGCAGCTTTGCGATCGTCGACTTGCCGGCGCCGGTGTGGCCGACGAGCGCGACCGTCGTCCCGGGCGGCACGTCGAGGTCGACGCCGTGCAGCACCTCCGGCCCGCGGCCGTACGAGAAGCGCACGTGCTCGAACCGCACGTGCCCCTCGATACGCCCGAGCGGCCGCGCGCCCGCCGCGTCGCGAACCTGCGGCTCCTCGTCGAGCAGGTCGGTGATCTTGTCGAGCGCGGCCACGGCGGACAGGAAGGTGTTGTAGAGCTGCGAAAGCTGCTGGACCGGATCGAAGAAGTTCGTCAGGTAGCCGAGGAAGGCGACGAGCGTCCCGATCGTGACGCTGCCGTGGTAGGCGAGCCAGCCGCCGTAGCCCAGCACGACTGCAGTCGCAGCCGTCGAGAGGAAGTCGACGAACGGGAAGTACAGCCCGTTCAGCACGACCGTCTGCATGTTCGAAGCGCGGTACCTGTCGCTGACGCGCCGGAAGTTCGCCTGCGCCGCGCGCTCGCGCGTGAACGACTGCAGCACGCGCATCCCGGCGATGTCCTCGGCGAGCGTCGCCGTCACTGCGCCGAGCGTTTCGCGCACCTCGCGGTACGCGCGGCTCGAGCGCTTGCGGAACCAGGCCGTTGCGAGCGTCATCGCCGGCATGACGGTCAAGGTGGCGAGAGCGAGCCGCCAGTCGAGGAAGAACAGCACGACGGCGGAGCCCGCGAGCGTGAGCGTGTTCTGCACGAGCGAGGTGACGCCGTCCATCACGAGCTGGTCGAGCGCCTCGACGTCGTTCGTCAGGCGGCTGATGATGACCCCGGCGCGGTTGCGCTCGTAGAAGCCGAGCGAGAGCCGCTGCAGGTGGCGAAAGAGCTGGTTGCGCAGGTCGGCGAGCATCCGCTCGCCCGTCCAGCCCGTGTAGTACGTCTGCACGTACGTGAACGCGACGCCGAGCGCGGCGGCTCCGACGAACGCGACGACGTACCACGCGAGCAGCCGCGTGTGGCCGCCGCGCACCTCGTCGACGGCGCGCCCGACGAGGTACGGCGGCGCCAGCGCGACCGCCGTCGCCGCGACGAGCGACAGGATCACGAGCAGCGTGCGACGGCGGTACGGGCGCGCGAGCCGGTAGAGCGTGCGCAGGCGGCGCTTCGTCCGCTGCCACGACCAGTCGTCGACCTGGGCGCGGCCGCCGCTCATGAGGTGGCTCCCCGGCTGGTGGACCCTCATCGGCTCACGCGACCTCTTCGGTGAAGACGCGCTCCAGCATCCCGTGCTCGCTGATCTCGCGGTAGACGTCGTTCGACGCGACGTCGGCCTGCGTTCCGCGTGCGATCACGCGGCCGGCGTCCAGCACGACCACCTCGTCGGCGAGCGCGATCGTCGAGAGGCGGTGCGCGATGATGATCGTCGTCCGTCCGCGCATCGCCTCCTGCAGGCCGGCGCGGATGCGTGCCTCCGTGCTCGCGTCCACGGACGCGGTCGCGTCGTCGAGCACGAGGATCCGCGGGTCGACGACGAGTGCGCGCGCGATCGCGATCCGCTGCCGCTGGCCGCCCGACAGCGTGATGCCGCGCTCGCCGATCACGGTGTCGTAGGCCTCGGGCAGCGCTTCCACGAACTCGTGCGCCTGCGCGATACGGGCGGCGCGCTCGACCTGCTCGTCCGTCGCGTCGGGCCGACCGAACGCGATGTTCTCGCGGACGGTGGCGGAGAAGAGGAACGGATCCTGCGCGATCACCCCGATCTCGCGCCGCAGCGAGCCGAGCGTCACCTCGCGCACGTCGTGGCCGTCGACGAGCACGCGCCCGCCCTGCACGTCGTAGAAGCGCGGGACGAGCGACGCCAGCGTCGTCTTGCCGGCGCCGGTGTGGCCGATCAGCGCGACGACGCGGCCCGGCGCCAGCTCGAGGTCGATGTCGTGCAGCACCGGCCGCGCCGGGTCGTAGCCGAAGGACACGCGCTCGAACGTGACGCGGCCGGGGCCGGGCGGCAGCTCCCGTGCGCCCGGAGCGTCGGTCACCTCCTCCGGCTCGTCGATCACCTGGAAGATGCGCTCGCCGGACGCCGTCGCACGCTGCGCCTGGCCGATCCACATCCCGAGCGAGCGGAGCGGCGTGACGAGCATCGCGAGGTACAGGTTGAACGCGACGAAGTCGCCCAGCGAGAGCGAGCCGCGGGCGACCATCCGGCCGCCGACGAGCAGGATCGCAGCCTGGCCGAGGAGCGGCACGAAGCCGAGCGCCGGGATGTAGAACGCGCGCTGCCGGTTGGCCTTGACGCTCTGGTCGAACACGGCCTCCGACCGCCGCTCGAACTTCGCCTGCTCCGCCGGCTCCTGCGCGAACGACTTCACGACGTGGACGCCGACGATGTTCTCCTCGGCCACGGTGGCGACGTCCGCCATCTTCTGCTGGACGTCGCGCAGCAGCGGGTGCGAGACGTGGCTGTAGCGGTACGCGACGACCACGAGCACGGGCGCGATCGCCAGCGAGATCAGCGCGAGCTTCCAGGAGATGACGAAGACGACGATCGCGACGCCGGCGATCGTGAACACGTTCTGGAAGAAGAAGATGAGGCCGTAGCCGAGGAAGAAGCGGACGCCCTGCAGGTCGACCGTCGCACGGCTCATCAGCTGCCCCGTCTGGTGGCGGTCGTAGAAGCCGAACGACAGCCGTACGAGCTTCGCGTACAGGGTCGTGCGCATGTCGAGCTCGACGTCGAGCGCCTGGCGGCCGGAGATGAGACGGCGACCGGCCATCATCAGCGCCCGCGCGGCGCCGAGCGCGACGACCGCTGCCACGTACCACCACAGCCGGTGCAGCTCGTGCCGGCGGATCACGGTGACCACGCTCCTGGTGAGCAGGATCGCGACGAGCGCCGCCGCCTGGTAGCCGACTGCGAGCACGGTCGAGACGAGCAGCGAGCGCCTGTACGGCGCGAGGAAGCGCAGCAGCCGCAAGAACGTCGTGCGGTACCTCGGCGTGGCCGCGTCCATCGCTTCGAGCGTACCCGCGCCGCTGCCCGCGTCAGGCGCCGCGGCCGCTAGCTGTCCGTCGGCAGGACGTCTAGGCGCGCGAGCTCGGCGCGGATCGACGCCGCAGCTTCGGCGACCCGCGAGCGGTTGGCCGGCAGGTTCAGCCAGCCGCTCGCCCCCGACGGGTGCGGCAGCGGGATCGCGACGGCACCGTCGAGCTCGTAGCGGACGCCCACGCACTCCGTGACGCTCCTGACGCCGAGCAGCCTGCGCGCGGCGAGGCCGCCGACCGTCACGATCAGCTGCGGGCGCAGCAGCCGCAGCTCGTGGTCGCGCCAGAACTCGCACAGGCGCTGCTCCTCCGGCGACGGCGTGCGGTCGCCGCGACCCGATGCCGCGCGGCCGGGATAGCAGCGCGTCACGGATGCGCAGTAGAACGTCTCGTAGAACCGCTCCTCGTCGAGCTCGAGCCACCGCCGCAGCGTCGCGCCCGCGCGGCCGCGCCACGGCCGCCGCTCCCGGCCCTCGACGATCCCCGGCGCCTGACCGAACATGTACGCACGCTGCGTCCCGCCCGGAGCGACGACCGGCAGCGACTCGAGCGGATAGCCCGCGTCGACGCACGCCCGGCAGACGCGCTGGTCACGCCGCAGCGAGTCGAGCGAGCGGTACGTCGACCTGCGCCGCGTCACGCGGGCGAGCCGACGACCACGAACCAGCGGCCCTCGTGCAGCACTCGGCCGCCGCCGAGCTCCTCCGCCAGACCAGCGCCCGTTAAGTACCGCTTGTAGACCTCCCAGCGGGACCCGTCGTTGAGCGTCCGTTGCGACATCTCCTCGTCGACATCGACGTGTGCGCGCGACGCGTCCACGACGACGAGCTCCGCGGCGACGCTCCGCGCCTCGACGAGGAACCGCTCCCGCTCGGGCTGGTTTAGGTGTCCGCAGAAGTGGCCCGAGAACACGCGGCCGAAGCTGTCGTTCGGAAACGGCAGCGCGAGCGCGTCTCCCAGCACGAACGTCGCGTGCGGCGCCTGCCGTCGCGCCTGAGCGAGCATCCGCGCGCTCTGATCGAGGCCGACCACGGCGCCGCGCAGATGGCGCGTCAGGAAGCCGGTGCCGCACGCGACGTCGAGCGTTCGCGTCGGCGGCAGCGACGCGATCACCTCGACGAGCCGGGCCAGCTCGCGCTTCCATCCCGGCCGGTCCCGGCCCGCGAACAGCCCGCGCCCGAGGTACCAGTCGTCGTACTCCGGCGCGCGCGCGTCGTAGTACTCCTCCATGCTTCGTAGAGTACGGCCGTGCTGCCGCTGGAGACCGTGCCGAACTTCAGCGAAGGCCGCCGGACGGACACGATCGCCGCGATCGGCGCCGCCCTCTCGGCGCACGCGCGGCTGCTGGACGTACACGCGGACGAGGACCACAACCGGTCCGTCTTCACCGCGATCGGCTCGGAGGACGAGCTGGCCGACGGGCTCGTCGCCGCGGTCGCGGTCGCCGTCGAGCGAATCGACCTCAGACGCCACGACGGCGCGCACCCGCGCATCGGCGCGGCGGACGTCGTGCCGATCGTGCCGCTGCGGCCCGACCAGCTCGAGCGGGCACGCGCGGCGGCCGCGGCGATCGGCGAGCGGATCGCCCGCGAGCTCGCGCTGCCGGTGTTCGTCTACGCGCCGCCGGAACGCGGACCCGCCTTCTACCGGCGCGGCGGCCCGGAGACGCTGCAGGCGCGGATCGAGAGCGGCGAGCTCGAGCCCGACTACGGGCCGCGGCGACTCCACCCGACTGCGGGCGGCGTGATCGTGGGCGCGCGGCGTCCGCTCGTCGCCTTCAACGTCAACCTCCGCGGCGACGTGCGCGTCGCGCGCGAGATCGCGGGCGTCGTTCGCGAGCGCGGCGGCGGCTATCCCGGCGTGCGCGCGCTCGGGCTCGACCTGCCGCGCGCCGGGCTGGTGCAAGTGTCGATGAACGTCGAGGACTGGGAGGCGGCTGCGCTGCACGAGATCGTCGCGCGCATCGCCGCCGAAGCGGAGTCGCGCGGCGCGGAGGTGGTCGGCTCGGAGCTCGTCGGGCTGATGCCGGCGGGCGCGGCCGCCGCGGCGGCGGGCGCCGCGCTGCGCATCGACGGCTTCGACGCGTCGCGCGTGCTCGAGCTCAGGCTGCTCGACGACGCGTGAGGGCGAGCGCGCCCGCGAGCGCGGCGAGGCCGACGAGGGGAACCGCGACGGCCGACGCGCCGAAGACCCAGCGCGCGGCGACGAACGCGAACAGCGGCGAGACGAGCAGGAGTCCGGTCGCGTGCGCGCCGCGGTGCGTGAGCGAGACCACGCCGACGACGCGGCCGAGGATTCCCTCGGGCACCTCTTCCTGCGCGGCGGCGTTCAGCAGCACCACCGCCGAGCTCTGGCCGGTGGCGGCGAAGAACGCGCCCGCCACCGCGAGCCACAGCGAGTGGGCCAGCGCGATCAGGCCGTAGCCCGGCAGGTACATCGACCAGGCGAGCAGGCTCGCGCGCGCCTTGCGCCTGATCGGCAGCCGTGCGAGCAGCACGCCCGAGACGACGGAGCCGGCGGCGTAGCCGACCATCACGATCGAGAACCCGCCCGCACCGTGGTGCAGCGTGTCGCGGACGAGCGTCGGCACGCCGCCGATCCACGATCCGGCCGTGATGGTGACGGCGACGCCGAGCGCGGCGACGGCGGCCGCGAGCAGCGGACGCGGCCGCAGCGCGACGAGACCCTCGTGCAGGCGCGGCGGCGCTCGGTGCGCGGCGCGCGCCCGCGCGTGCCGGATCCGTCCGATCAGGAGCGCCGACGCGACGAACGACGCCGCGTTGACCGCGAAGAAGACGCTGACCGGCATGAACGTCAGCAGCCCCGCGGCGAGCGCCCAGCCGCCGATCGACAGCGCCTGCGTCGTCGCCGCGACGAGCGCGTTCGCCTGCTGGACGTTCTCCCTGTCGACGAGCGCCGGGATGGCGGCGCCGTAGGCGGGTGCGAAGTAGCTCGTCGCCGCCTCGAGCACGAACGACGCGGCGACCAGCGCCCACAGCGGCAGCGACCCGGCGAGCCCGGCGATCGCGACCGGAACCAGGACGGCGGCGCGAACGACGTCGGCTCCCACCATCAGGCGCTTGCGGCTCCAGCGATCGGCGGCGAGGCCGCCGTGCAACCCGAAGACGAGCGCCGGCACGCTGTCCGCGAGCCGCACGGCGACGACGCCGAGCGGGCCGCCGGCGTCGAGCACGAACCACATCAGCGCGATGTAGTGCAGCGAGTCGCCGAGCTCGCTCGCTGCGACGGCCAGGTAGAGCTGCCGGAAGTCGCGCCTGCGCAGGAGCGCGAGCGCGCGTTCGCCCGGCCGCGCCTCGACGTGCTCCAGCTCGCGGGGCGTGTCGAGGACCGGGTCGGACACGGGGGCGGAGTATCCCGACGCCGCGACTACACTCGCCTCGGTGACCGCGACGCGCGCGCTCACGGGCGACGACCTGACGCTTCGCGACGTCTGGGCCGTCGCCGTCGAGGGAGCGGACGCGGCTCCGCTCTCGCCGCGGGCGCGCGAACGCATGAACGCGGCGCGCGCGGTCGTCGAGCAGGCGGCGCACGGCGCGCGCGAGCACACCTACGGCGTCAACACCGGCTTCGGGCGATTCGTCTCGCGGCAGATCCCGGAGGAGCTGACGGAGGAGCTGCAGCTCAGGTTGCTGCGCTCGCACGCGTGCGGCGTCGGCGACCCGTACCCGGACGAGATCGTGCGCGCGGCGATGCTTCTGCGAGCGAACGCGCTCGCAAAAGGAAACAGCGGCGCCCGCGTCGAGACGGTCGAGCTGCTGCTCGAGTGCCTGAACCGCGGCGTGCTGCCGGTCGTCCCGTCGCGCGGCTCGGTCGGCGCATCGGGCGATCTCGCCCCGCTCGCGCACCTCGCGCTGCCGCTCGTCGGCGAGGGCCGCGCTCGCGTCGACGGCGAGCTGCTGGACGGTGCCGCCGCGCTCGCGCGTGTCGGGCTCGAGCCGGTCCGGCTGCTGGCGAAGGAAGGGCTGTCGCTGATCAACGGCACGCAGTTCATGGCAGCGCAAGGCGCGCTCGGCCTCGTCCGCGCGCGGCGTCTCGCGCTTGCTGCCGACGTCGCGTGCGCGCTCTCGCTCGAGGCGCTGCAGGGGTCGCGCAACTCGTTCCTGCCGCAGGTGCACGCGCTGCGGCCGCTGCGCGGGCAGGCCGCCTCGGCGCGCAACGTGATGCGGCTGCTCGACGGCTCCGCGATCATCGAGTCGCACCGCTGGTGCGACAAGGTGCAGGACGCGTACTCGCTGCGCTGCGCGCCGCAGGTGCACGGCGCGTCGCGCGACCTGCTCGACTACGTCGAGTACACCGTCACGACCGAGCTGAACGCGGCGACCGACAACCCGCTCGTGCTCGCCGACGACGACCTGCTCGTCTCGGCCGGGAACTTCCACGGTCAGCCGCTCGCGTTCGCGCTCGACGCGCTCGCGATGGCCGTCTCCGAGCTGGCGAACATCTCGGAGCGCCGCGTCGAGCGCCTCGTCAACCCGAACCTGAGCGACGGGCTGCCGGCCTTCCTCACCACGGACGGAGGGCTCAACTCCGGGTTCATGATCCCGCAGTACGTGGCGGCCTCGCTCGTCTCCGAGAACAATTCGCTCTGCCACCCGGCCTCGGTCGACTCGATCCCGACGAGCGCGGGGCAGGAGGATCACGTGTCGATGGGAAACGCCTCCGGCCTCAAGGCGTGGCAGGTGGTAGCGAACTCCGAGCGCGCGCTCGCGATCGAGCTGCTCGCGGCGGCGCAGGCCGTCGAGTTCCTGGCGCCGCTCGAGCCGGGGGCCGGCGGACGTGCCGCGCACGACTTCGTGCGCACGCTGTCGCGGCGACTGCGCGACGACCGCCCGCTCGGCCCCGACATCGAGGCGGTCGCGTCCGCGGTCCGCGACGGCTCCCTGGTCGCGGCGGTCGAGGCGGCGGTGGGGGAGCTCGAGTGAGCCGGCGGCTCCTGCGCTGGGGGCTGCCGCAGGCGCCGCCGCCGGCGCACCCGTACCGTGACTCGCTGATCGTGTTCGCGGCGCTGGCCGCGCTGATCGTGCTCGTGGGCTGGGCGACCGGCGGCGACGTCGGCCGCGCCGCGATCGTCGCCGGCGTCTTCTTCGTGGCGGCGTTTCTCTACAACGTCGTGCGCTGGCGCACGCGGCTGCACGCGGCGCGGAACGACGCGGAGGACGGGCTGTGACGGTCGCCACCTCGCTCGACGCCGCCGTCGAAGCTCTCTGCGGCGACCTGCGCACGATCCGCGCGCCGCGCGGGACACAGCTGAACGCGCGGTCGTGGTCGACGGAGGCGCCGCTCCGCATGCTGCTCAACAACCTCGACGCCGAGGTCGCGGAGCGGCCGGAGGACCTCGTCGTCTACGGCGGCTCGGGCCGCGCCGCGCGCTCGCACGAGGCGCTGAAGGCGCTCGTCCGCACGCTGCTCGGGCTCGCAGACGACGAGACGATGCTCGTGCAGTCCGGCAAGCCCGTCGCGGTCTTCCGCACGACGCCGGGCGCCCCGCGCGTCCTGATCGCAAACGCGCTGCTCGTGCCGAAGTGGGCGAGCTGGGACGAGTTCCGCCGCCTCGAGGCGGAGGGCCTGACGATGTTCGGCCAGATGACCGCCGGCTCGTGGATCTACATCGGCACGCAAGGGATCCTGCAGGGCACCTACCAGACGTTCGCCGCGGCGGCGGAGCGCCACTTCGGGTCGCCGTCGCTCGCCGGCCGCACCATCCTGACGGCCGGCCTCGGCGGGATGGGCGGGGCGCAGCCGCTCGCCGGAACGATGGCCGGCGCCGCCGTCCTCTGCGTCGAGGTCGACGCAGCCCGGATCGGCCGGCGGCTCGAGACGCGTTACCTCGACGAGGCGACGGAGTCGCTCGACGACGCGCTCGCGCGCGTGCGCGCGGCCGCGAACGAGGGCCGCGCCCTCTCCGTCGGCCTGCTCGGCAACGCGGCGGACGTCGTGCCCGAGCTCGCGCGGCGCGGCGAGCACTTCGACCTCGTCACCGACCAGACGGCGGCGCACGATCCGCTCACCGGATACGTACCGCAGGGGTTCTCGGTGGACGACGCGGCGGCGCTGCGCGCATCCGATCCGGACGAGTACCTGCGTCGCGCGCGGGCCTCGATCGCGCAGCACGTCGAGGGGCTGCTCGAGTACGTCCGACGCGGCAGCTATGTTTTCGACTACGGAAACAACCTGCGAGGTGAGGCCGCTGAGGCAGGCGTAACGGACGCTTTCACATACCCGGGCTTCGTCCCGGCCTATATCCGACCGCTCTTCTGCCGCGGTATCGGGCCGTTTCGCTGGGCCGCGCTGTCCGGGGACCCGGCCGACATCGCCGCTATCGACGAGACGCTGCGTGCGCTGTTTCCCCACGATGCGCTCCTGCAGCGATGGCTCGAGCTGGCGCCGGCGCGCGTCGCCTTCCAGGGGCTGCCGGCGCGCATCTGCTGGCTCGGCCTCGGCGACCGGGCGCGGGCGGGACTCGCGATCAACGAGCTGGTGCGATCCGGCCGGGTGCAGGCGCCGGTCGTGATCGGGCGCGACCACCTCGACGCGGGCTCCGTCGCGTCTCCGTACCGGGAGACCGAGTCGATGCGCGACGGCTCCGACGCGGTCGCCGACTGGCCGATCCTGAACGCTCTCGTCAACGTGGCGGCGGGCGCGACCTGGGTCAGCGTCCATCACGGCGGCGGCGTCGGGATCGGCAACTCGATCCACGCCGGCATGGTCGTCGTCGCCGACGGCACCGACGACGCCGCCGAGCGGCTCGAGCGGGTGCTGACGACCGATCCAGGAACCGGTGTCGTACGGCACCTCGACGCGGGCTACGAGGCGGCGGCGGCGGCCGCGCGCGAGCACGGTCTGCAGACGCCGATGCAGCGCGGCGCGTGACGCGCCTGCTCGTCCGCGACCTCGAGCAGGTCGCGACGCCGCGGGAGCACGCGAGACGCACCACGGTCGATCTGCACGAGCGCGCGTTCGTCCTCTGCCGCGACGGGGACGTCGAGGCAGTGGGCCGCATGCGCGACCTGCGGCCGCTCGACGGCGAGGTCGAGGAGGTCGACGGCCGCGGGCTGTGCGCGCTCCCCGGCCTCGTCGACTGCCACACGCACCCCGCGTGGGGAGGCGACCGCGTGGAGGAGTTCGCGCTGCGCGCGCGCGGCGCGAGCTACGAGGAGCTGCACGCGGCCGGCGGCGGCATCCTCTCGACGGTGCGCGCGACGCGCGCGCTGGCCGAAGCCGACCTGCGCGAACGAGTCGAACGCCACGCCGAGTGGATGCTCGCGCACGGCACGACGACGTGGGAGGGAAAGTCGGGCTACGGCCTCGACCGCGACACCGAGCTCGCGTCGCTGCGAGCCGTGCGCGCCGCCGGCGGCTCGCCGACCTGGCTCGGCGCGCACGCTGTGCCGCCCGAGTTCGCAGACGCCGACGCGTACCTCGATTTCGCGCTGCGGGAGGTGCTGCCGGAGGCCGCGCGCGCCGCCGACGCCGCCGACGTGTTCCTCGAGCGCGGCGCCTTCGACGCCGATCAGGCGCGGCGCTACCTGAGCGCCTGCGGCGCCGCAGGCCTCGCGCTGCGCCTGCACGGCGACCAGTTCACGGAGAGCGGCGCGATCCCGCTCGCGGTCGAGCTCGGCGCGCGGTCGGTCGACCACCTCGAGGCAACGGGCGACGACGGCATCCGCGCACTCGCCGCGAGCGGCGTCGTCGGCGTCCTCCTGCCGGCGAGCGCGCTCTTCCTCGACCGGCCGATGCCGCCGGGGCGCGCGCTGCTCGACGCCGGCGCCGAGGTCGCGCTCGCCACCGACTTCAACCCCGGCAGCTCGTTCACGACGAGCCTGCCGCTCGTCTGCTCGCTCGCCTGCACCCGGATGCACCTGTCGGTCGAGGAGGCGCTGTGCGGCGCCACGGTCCACGCCGCGCGGGTGCTCGGCCGCGATGACGTCGGCCGCCTCGCGCCGGGCCTGCGGGCGGACGTCGTCCTGCTCGACGCACCCGACTGGCGGTACCTCGCCTACCACCTCGCAGGCGACGTGGTGCGCGCCGTGATCCGCGGCGGCCGCCTCGCCTTCCGGCGGTAACCTCCGTCTCGGGATGCCGACGAAGAAGCAGCGGCGGCGGCGGGAGAAGTCGTTCCGGCACGAGTACGACTACGTCCTCGTCGACGCCGACGGAAACGAGGTCGCCGTCGACCCGGACGAGGCACGCAAGCAGCGCGAGGCTCGGGAGCAGGAGCGCGCCGCCACACGTCCCAAGAAGGCGGCCGCGACGGCGAAGGCGAGCCGGCCGCTGCGCGAGGTGCAACCGCCGTCGTGGCGACGTGCGCTGAAGCGCGGCGGCGGGATGGCGCTCCTCATGTTCGTCCTGATCGTCTTCGTGCTGAAGCAGCAGTCGCTCGGCGCGCGGGTCGCGGAGGGAGCGGTCTACGCCGTCCTCTTCGTACCGTTGACGTACTGGATCGACCGCGCGGCGTACCGCGCGTACCAGCGCCGGCTCGAGCGCGCCGCCGCGAAGAAGTCCTGACCCGGCGCCGGCGCGCGCCGGCCGACCTCAGCGGTCGCCTCCGCGGTAGTGGCCGTCGCCCGGCCACGGCGCGAGCAGGAGCAGCAGGCGCGCGCCTGATTCGGTCCGCACCGCGTGACGCTCGTTCGGGTCGAAGCGCGCCATCGTCCCGACGCCGCCCTGCGTCGTCGACCCGTCCGCCGCCGTGAGCTCGACCCCCCCGTCGAGCACCGTCAGCCACGCGTTCTCCTTCACCTGGTGGTCGCCGAGCTCCTGGCCCGGCTGCAGCACGATCAGCACCGCTCGGGCGCCGTCGTCCGAGTGGAGCACGATCGGGTCGCGCGCACCTTCCGGCGCCTCGAGCGCGAGGAGGTCCCAGTGCTGCACCGACGGGAGGCGTTTCCAGACGCGGATACACTCAAACGCCCGATGCCGCTCGTCGTCGACACCTTCGTGATGGGGCCGTACCAGTCGAACTGCTACGTCGTGCGCAGCGAGCGCGGCGCGACGGAAGCAGTCGTCGTCGACCCCGGAGACGACCCGACGTCACTCCGCCTCGAGCTCGCGCGGATCGGCGCGCGCACCGCCGGCATCCTCGTCACGCACACCGACGTCGACCACATCGGCGGGGTCGCGGCGCTCGCCGACGGCACTGGCGCGGAGGTCTGGGCGCCGGCGCGCGAAGCCGACGCCCTGCGGAACGGCGAGACGCGCAGCGGGATGCGCGTCGCGCCGCACGATCCTGCGCACACCGTCGAGGGCGGCGACGAGATCCTCGTCGGCGGAATCGCGTTCGAGGTGCTGGACGTGCCGGGCCACTCCGCCGGCCACGTCGCGTTCCTGCACGACGGCCGGCTGTTCGCGGGCGACCTGCTGTTCGCGGGCTCGGTGGGCCGCGTCGACCTGCCGGGCGGCGACTGGGACACCTTCCTGGCGTCGGTGCGCATGCTCGCCGAGCGGCTGCCGCCGGAGACGATCGTCTACCCGGGCCACGGACCCGCGACCACGCTCGGCCGTGAGCTCGAGTCGAACCCGTTCCTGCGCGAGCTGCGCGCCGAGCGTTCGAACTTCGACAACCCCGCTGCGTAGGCTTGGCCGAGTCGCCGAGCAGCGCAGCCGCCGGTTCGCCCGGCGACGGCGCGCGGAGGTTCCAGGCTCCGCGCGGCACGCACGACGTGCTGCCGTCGGAGGCGACGTGGTGGAGCCTCGTCCGCACGATCGAGGACGTGACGGCGCTGTACGGGTGGCGCCGCATCCAGACGCCGGGGTTCGAGGACACGAACCTGTTCGCGCGCACCTCCGGCGCCGCGTCGGACGTCGTGAACAAGGAGATGTACACGTTCACCGACCGGAGCGACCGGTCGCTGACGCTGCGGCCGGAGGGGACGGCGCCGATCTGCCGCGCGTACGTCGAGCACGGGCTGCACCGCGAGCCGCAGCCGGTGAAGGCGTACACGATCGCGCCGATGTACAGGTACGGCGCGCCGGGCCGCGGCCGCTACCGCGAGCACTGGCAGCTGTCGTGCGAGGCGATCGGCTCCGCGGACCCCGCGCTCGACGCTGAGCTGATCCAGCTCTACCACGAGCTGCTGCGCCGGCTCGGGGTGACGCGCTGGGAGCTACGGCTGAACTCGATCGGCGACGCGAACTGCCGCCCGCGGTACGTCGAGCGCCTGAACGAGTGGCTCGACGCCCACTCCGACGTGCTCGACGAGGACGCGCGGCACAAGCGCGCGACGAGCCCGCTGCAGGTCTTCGACGTCAAGACCCCGAGCGTGCGCGCCGCGCTGGAGGACGCGCCGAAGATCGGCGAGTCGCTCTGCGACGCCTGCCGCGCGAACTTCGACGCCGTCCAGCGCCACCTCGACCTGTACGGCGTTCCGTACGTGCTCGACCCGACGCTGGTGCGCGGCCTCGACTACTACACGCGCACGACCTTCGAGTTCGTCGGTCCGGACGAGAACGCGAACTCGACGATCTGCGGCGGCGGCCGCTACGACGGGCTCGTGGAGGCGATCGGCGGCCCCCCGACGCCCGGGATCGGCTTCGGCGCCGGCCTCGAGCGGCTGATCCTCGCGCTCGAGAACGAGGGCCTGACGGCCGAGCAGCCGCGGCTCGACGCGTTCTTCGTGATCGGCGACGGCGGCGACCGCGACCGCGCGCTCGCGGCGCTGGCCGAGCTTCGCCGCGCCGGCATCTCGGCCGACGTCGACTACGCCGGCCGTTCGTTCAAGGGCCAGATGACGCAGGCCGGGCGCGTGCGTGCGCGCGCGGTGGTGATCGTCGACGGCGCCGAGACGGCGACCGTCCGCGTCTCAGGCGGCGAGGCGCAGACGGTCGCGCTCGACGAGCTCGCCAGTACCCTCCGCGGCCTATGAGCTGGCGCGACCTTATGTGCGGCGAGCTGCGCGGCGCCGACGTGGGGCGGCGCGTCACGGTCGCCGGCTGGGCCGACACGCGCCGCGACCACGGCGGCCTCGTCTTCGTCGACCTGCGCGACCACACCGGCAAGGTGCAGCTCGTCGTCAACCCGGAGCGTGCTGCCGCTGCGGCCGAGACGGCGAAGGAGGTCCGCAACGAGTTCGTCCTGCAGGCGGTGGGCGAGGTCGTTGCGCGCGCGCCCGAGGCGGTGAACCCGAACCTGCCGACGGGCGAGGTCGAGGTGCAGGTCGACGAGCTGCGAATCCTGTCGCGCTCGACGCCGCTGCCGTTCCAGCTCGACGAGGAGAACGTCGAGGAGACGCTGCGGCTGCGCTACCGCTGGCTCGACATGCGCCGCGACCGGATGCAGCGCAACCTGCGCCTCGCGCACACGGCGATCGCCGGCATCCGGCGCACGATGGACGGGCTCGGGTTCGTCGACGTCTGGACGCCGAGCATGACGCGCGGGACGCCCGAGGGCGCACGCGACTTCCTCGTGCCGGTGCGGCTGCAGCCCGGCAGGTTCTTCGCGCTCGCGCAGTCGCCGCAGCTCTTCAAGCAGCTCTGCATGGTCGGCGGGATCGACCGCTACTACCAGATCGCGACGTGCTGGCGCGACGAGGACCTGCGCGCGGACCGCCAGTTCGAGTTCCGCCAGCTCGACTTCGAGATGGCGTTCGTCGAGATGCAGGACGTGCTCGACGTGATGGAGGCCGCGGTCGTCGGCGCATTCGAGGCGGCCGGGGTCGAGTCGCCGCCGCGCCCGTTCCCGCACCTGTCGTACGACGAGGCGATGGCGAAGTACGGGTCGGACAAGCCGGACCTTCGGTTCGGCCTCGGGATCGAGGAGGCGACCGACGTCACGCGCGGCTCAGAGTTCGGCGTGTTCGCGAACGCGGAGGTCGTTCGCTACCTCGTCGCGCCGAAGGCGTTCTCACGTGGGGAGCTCGCGCGGCTCGAGGAGCTCGCGAAGGAGTGGGGGGCGAAGGGGCTCGCGTACCTCGTCTTCGACGAGAGCGGCGACGTACGCTCGCCGATCGCGAAGTTCCTGTCGGAGCGCGAGCTCGACGCGTTCCGCGCGGAGCCGGGCACGACCGTGCTCTTCGGGGCTGGCGACGCGGAGACGGTGGCGCACGTGCTCGGCCTGCTCCGGCTGCACCTCGCGCGCGAGCTCGAGCTCGGCGGCGGCGGCGACCTCTTCCACTGGATCGTCGAGTTCCCGCTGTTCAAGCGCGACGAGGAGACCGGCGCCTGGACGTTCATGCACCACCCGTTCACCGCACCGGCGCCCGGGAGCGAGAGCTGGGACGAGCACGAGCCGGGCGGCGTGCGCGGCCAGCACTACGACCTCGTCTGGAACGGCTGGGAGCTCGGCTCCGGCTCGATCCGGATCCACGACGTCGCGGTGCAGGAGCGCGTCTTCCGGACGATCGGGATGACGGACGAGGAAGCGAGGGCGAAGTTCGGGTACCTGCTCGACGCGCTCGCGACGGGTGCGCCGCCGCACGGCGGGTTCGCGATGGGCATCGAGCGGTTCGTCGCGCTGCTCGCCGACGAGCCGGACATCCGGCAGATCGTCGCGTTCCCGAAGGTGTCGAGCGGCTCCGACCCGCTCACGGGCGCGCCGACGCCGATCCCGGAGACGGTGCTGCGCGAGCTCGGCATCCAGGCACTGCCGCAGGATTCGCTCAAGCCGCGCGCGAACTCCGGCCGATAGAGAAGGCATACTCCTTGCCGTCGGCGCGAAGCCGCCGCTCGCTCCTGCCATGACGCAACCGCAGCCGCACCCGTCACCGCTCACCGCGCTCCCGCGTCTCGAGGACCTTCCGCGGACGCCCGACGGCTCGTACGAGCCCGACGCGGTCCGCGAGGCCTTCGACAGCTTCCGCCGGCACGCGCTGCAGCTGCAGGCGCAGCTGCGGGTGCTGCAGGCAGCCGGCCGTTCCGCGAGCGTCGATCCGACCGGTCACGCCGTCCGGATGGACGCCCTGCACCTGATCCGCGCGGCCGCCGAGTTCGCCGACGCGCTCGAACGCGACGCGCAGAACGCGTCCGCGGCGCAGCTGCAGCGCACCGAGGCCGAGGTGACGCGCCGTCAGCGTGAGCTGCAGGAGCGCGAGCGCAGCGTTGAGCGCTTCCGTGAGGAGAGCGAGCGGCAGCGCAACGAGATCCTGAACGCGGCGAAGGCCGAGGCGCGCGAGTTGCTCGCCACGGCGAACCGCGACGCGACCACCGAGCTGCGCGAGGCGGAGGCGAAGGGCGCGCGGCTGCTCGAGCAGGCGCGGCACCAGGCGACGGAGCTCACGAATTCGGCGCGTGCCGAGGTCGAGCAGACGCTCGAGTGGGCGCGCGCCCAGGCGGCCGCGATCCTCGCGCGCGCACAGCAGGGCGCGGAGCAGCTGTTGACCGCGGCGGGCCTCGGCCCCGACGCGATCGCGGAGGTGTCCGAGGCGATCGTCGCGGCCGCGAAGGCATCGACGGAGGCCGCGCGTCCGCGCGGCTCGGCGCCGAGCGCTCCCGCACCGCCGACCGCCGCGCCGATCGCGCCCGTGCCGCCGCCCGAGCCAGAGCCCGAGCCGGAGCCGGCCACGGAGCCGGAGCCCGAGCCGATTCCGCCGGCCGCCGAGGAGCCCGAGATCGTGCCGCCGCCGGTCGCGCCGCCGCCGGTCTCGTCGCCGGAGCAGCCGGGCCCGCCCGCAGGGGACGGCGCCGACGGCGGCTAGGCCCGCATGATCGAGCGGCGCGGCTCGCGGTTCGTCCTCGAGGTCCTCTTCCTGGCGGCGCTCGCCGCGGGCGTGACGCTCGCCCACCTCACGCCGCTCGAGATCGTCGGCGCGATGGCGCTCGGCTGGCTGATTATGGCTGCGCTGGAGTGGGCGTCCTGGCGCGGCGAGGCCCACTACGGCAGCGGGCTGCCGCCGCGGTACTTCGTGCCGCGCACCTCGCTGCCGCCGCCGCAGCCGCTCGAGCAGGTTGCGCAGAGCGACTACCCGGAGCAGCGCGAGGAGGCGCCGACGTGGATCGCGCCGCCCGCACTGCGGGCCGAGATGCTCGGCGAGTGGCCGCACGCGGCGGCGCCCGAGGGGGAGCCGGTCGCGCCCTGGCCGGCGCCAGCAGCCGCCGAGGCCGACGAGACGGACGCCGGCGTCGTGCCGCTACCGCCCGTGCCGGTGGCCGAGCCGGAGCCCGAGATCGACCCGGTCGTCGCCCGACCGGCCGAGCCGGAGCTCGTGCCTGCGCCGGAGTTCGCGTCGACCGGGCCCCCGGACGCAGCGGTCGACCAGGCGGCGCCGGTCGAGGCCGCCGCTCCCGAGCCCGAGCCGGAACCGCTCGCCGCGCCGGCGGCGCCTGCCGTCTCGCGCCACAGCCTCGACCCGCTGGCGGAGCCGCCGCCGAAGCGCCGCTTCGGTCGCAGGCGCGGCGACGAGGTACCGGCGGTCGAGGTGCCGGCGCGGCCGACGGGCCCGCGCGCGCTGCCCCGCCGCGCCGCGCGGCAGGATTAGCGCGTGACCCTCGTCCGGCGCACCGGGCCGCGCCTGCTCGCGGAGCTCGTGGCGATCGCGGTCGCGGCCGCGCTCGCTGGCTGGCTCGCCCCCGGCGACAAGACCGTCATCATCGCCACCGTCGCGGCGGTCTGGCTTGCGGTCACCGTCGCCGAGTACGCCGTCTCCCATCCGCGGCGGCGATCACCTGCCGGCGAACACGAGCCGGCCGAGCTGCGGCCGATCGAGCGCCGCCCCGACCCGGAACCGCTCGGCCCGACCGCATCCGCCCACGACGGCGCCTCCCCGCCGGAGCCGGAGCAGGAGCCGGGTCGGATGCCGGTTGCGGTCGCCCTCGAACCGGATCCGGACGAGGAGGCCCAGCGCGAGACGGCGCCCGCGCCCGCGACGAACCCGGAGGCTCAGGCGGCCGACGTTCGGGAACCGGAACCCGAACCGGAACGCGCGCCGGAGGCCGACGAGGCACGCGCGCCCGGACCCGAGGCGAAACCCGAACCCGCGCCGGAGCCGGAGGCCGCGCACGAACCCGAACCCGAGCCGGTGCCCGAGCCGGAGCCGGAACCGGAACCCGCGCCGCCGCCGGAGCCGCTCCCCGTCCCCGAACCGGCGCCGACGCCCGAGCCGGCCGTCGCCGCGGCGCGTACGTGGAACGTCTGGGAGCTCGAACGCCGGCTGCGCGACGCGGGCGGCGGCGACGAGGAGCAGGAGTTCCTGCTGCTCTACCTGCGCGACTTCGCCGGGCCCGACGGCGCGCTGCCCGCCGACTTCGACGGACTCGTCCGCGAGTCGTTCGGCGACCTGGTCGAGGCGCGCGCGTGAGGCCGCAGCTCGCACAGCGCGAGATCGTGCTCGCGGCCGTCGCCGTCCTCGGCGCCGTCGCCGCGCTGGCCGTCGCCGCGCAAACGCGCGCGAAGCCGGCGCCGGGTCCGCAGCCCGTCGGATCCTTCGTCGCGCTCGCGGGCTCGAGCGGCCCGGCAGCGTTCGGGCGGCGCACCGCGTGCGGCGGGGTGATCGGGCCGAACACGATCGGCGTCGCCCATCCGACGCTTCCGTGCGGCGCTCGCATCTTCGTCACGTACCGTGGCACGACCGTGCTCGCGCAGGTGATCGACCGCGGTCCGTACGTGCCCGGCCGTCAGATGGACTTGACCGACGCGCTCGCGCGGATGCTCGGCCTGCAGGGCGTGCGGCAGGTGCACTGGGCGTTCGCCCGCAGCGGGTAGTCCGCAGCGCACGCGAGCGGCTACAGTGCGAAGGCGCTCGACGCCGTTCGCGCGCCGCGTATCCATGTAGAACCAACACCATGTGAAAGGGAGCCTGCGTCGGGAATAGGCCGAACTCGCGCCGACGTCCCGCACGGCACCCACCTGGCTTGTCCAGGTTCACACGGACGCGGCACAGTCGGCGGCGTCAGGGCTTTCGCGGGGGGAGCTTCGGCTCCCCTCGCGCATATCCGGGCCCAGTACCCTGGCCGCGTGGAGCTCTTCGGCGATGCGTCGCGCGACGGCGACTGGGCGTCGGTGCGGCTGCGCGTCGACGGCGGCCGCATCGTCGACGCGGACGCGCCCGGGCTCGACGCCGACCTGCGCGGCCTGACACCTCTCGAGGCGGCGGCGGTCGGCGGCGAGGCGCTGGTCGTCGACGCGCTCGCGAACGCGCTCGCGCCCGCCGTCGCCGCTGCGCCCGACGCGGAGCGCGTCGCCGTCGCGATGAGCGGCGGCGTCGACAGCGCCGTCGCGCTTCTGCGCGCCGGGCCGAAGGCGGTCGGCGTCACGCTTCGCCTGTGGCTCGACCCGAACGGGCCGGACGCCGAGCGCGCCTGCTGCTCGCCCGCCGCCGTCGTCGCCGCGCGCGAGCTCTGCCACGGCATCGGCGTGCCTCACGTCACGCTCGACGTGCGCGAGGAATTCCGGCGCGCGATCGTCGCGCCGTTCGTCGGCGCCTACGCGCGCGGTGAGACGCCGAACCCGTGCGTGCGCTGCAACGGCCGCTTCCGGTTCGCCGAGCTGCTCGCGTTCGCGCGCCGCGTCGGCGCCGCGCGGCTCGCGACGGGGCACTACGCGCGGATCGTCGAGCGCGACGGACGACTGCTGCTCGCGCGCGCCGTCGACGCCGCGAAGGATCAGAGCTACATGCTCGCCGCTCTCGACCCGCGCCTGCTCGCGCATGTCTGGTTTCCGCTCGGCGAGCAGCGCAAGGAGGAGACGCGCGCCGAGGCCGCGGCGGCGGGGCTCGCCGTCGCCGAACGGCGCGAGAGCCAAGAGGCATGCTTCCTCGCCGGCGACGACTACCGCGCGTTCCTCGAGCGTCACGGACTCGAGGCCTCGCCGGGCGCGATCGTCGACGTCGCCGGCCGGCGCGTCGGGACGCACGGCGGCTACTGGCGCTTCACGGCCGGCCAGCGGCGAGGGCTCGGTGTCGCCGGCCCCGAGCCGCTATACGCGGTCGCCACGCGTCCGCGGACGAACACCGTCGTCGTGGGTCCGCGCGCGGCGCTCGCGCGCACACGCGTGCGCGCGCGCGGCCGCCTCCTCGCGGACGTCGACGTCGCGCAGGCGAAGCTGCGCTACCGCTCGCCGTCGGTGAGCGCGACCGTGACACGCTGCGCCGGCGGTTTCGAGCTTCGACTCGCCGAGCCCGCGTACGGGGTCGCGCGCGGCCAGGCCGCGGTCCTGTACGACGACGACGTCGTCGTCGGCTCCGGTGTCGTCACCTCGGCCGCGGACTAGGCTAGCGCCGTGTCGCATCGTCCTCCGGCGCACTCACCGCGCGCGCGGTCCGGTGCGGTCTGCGTAACCTGCGACCGTCCGTCTTCGTTCACCGGACGGGCGGAACGCGAGGGTTCTGCCGATCTGCGACGAGTGGGAGGGTCGGTGCGTCGGGTGAACGCGCAGCTGGACAGGCTTGCAGCGGCGGCAGCGGCCGCGCGCGGCCGCGATCTCGATTCGCGGGCGAGAACGGTGCGCCGTGGCTGACGAGATCTCGCTCACGATCCCGCGCGAGCCCGACTTCCACCGCGTCGCGCATCTCGTGCTCGGCGGGCTCGCTGTTCGGCTCGACCTGACGATCGAGCACCTCGAGGACCTGCAGCTCGCGCTCGACTCGCTCCTCGACGCTACCGACCCCGGCTTCGAGCAGGACGTGACGGTGCGGATGCGGCCGCGTGGCGGCTCGCTCGTGACCGTGGTCGGGCCGCTCTCGCAGCGGGTGCTCGAGGAGGTCGACGGCGGCGGAGACGGACTGTCGCTGCGCCGCGTGCTCGACTCGACGGTGGACGCCGTGGAGGTCGACGGCGACCACGTCCTCCTGACCAAGCAGGTGGCGCGTGGCTGAGAGCGACAAGGTCCTCCTCCGCCGCTACCACGAGCAGGGCGACCTGCAGGCGCGCGAGCAGCTGATCGAGCAGTACATGTCGCTCGTGCGGTCGCTCGCGCGGCGCTACAGCTATCGCGGCGAAGGACTGGACGACCTCGTGCAGATCGGGTCGATCGGTTTGATCAAGGCGATCGACCGCTTCGACCTGAGCCGCGGCGTCGAGCTGACGACGTACGCGACGCCGAACATCATCGGCGAGATCAAGCGGCACTTCCGCGACCGCGGCTGGGCGGTGCGCGTGCCGCGCGGCCTGCAGGAGCTCAACGTGCAGCTCTCCAAGCTGATCGAGCAGCTGACGGTGCAGCTCGGTCGTTCGCCGACCGTCGCGGAGCTCGCGAAGGCGGCCGGCGTCGAGGAGGAGCAGGTGCTCGAGGCGCTCGAGTCCGGTCGCGCGTACTCGTCGCTGTCGCTGTCGAGCGGCGGGGGCACCGAAGATGGCGAAGAGCTCGACCCGCTCGAGTCGCTCGGCGAGCTCGAGCACCAGTACGAGGTGTCGGAGGACCGTGCCGTGCTCGCCCCCGGGTTCAAGGTGCTCGACGACCGCGAGCGCACGATCCTGCACCTTCGCTTCTTCGAGGGCCTGACGCAGTCGCAGATCGCACAGCAGGTGGGCATCTCGCAGATGCACGTCTCGCGCCTGATCCGGCGCGCGCTCGAGAAGATCCGCGACGAGATCGCCGCGGACGAGCTCGAGGCCGATTCCGCGGCCTGAGCCGGCGCGAGGGCGCCCGTACACTGTCGGCGCCGATGGCGATGTCGACCAACGAGCTGCGGTCCGCGTTCCTCGCCTTCTTCGAGGAGAAGGGCCACCTGCGCGTGCCGGGGCACTCGCTGATCCCGCCTGCCGACGACCCGTCGACGCTCTTCATCGTCGCCGGGATGCAGCAGTTCAAGCCGTACTTTCTGCGCACGAAGGAGCCGCCGCGCGACCGCGTCGTCAGCGTCCAGCCGTGCCTGCGCGCCGGCGGCAAGGACACCGACCTCGAGGACGTCGGGCGCACCGACCGCCACAACTCGTTCTTCGAGATGATGGGCAACTTCTCGTTCGGCGACTACTTCAAGGACGAGGCGGTCGACTTCGCGTGGGAGTTCGTCACCGACGTGCTCGGGCTCGAGCCGGAACGGCTGTGGGCGACCGTGCACGAGGGCGACCCGGCGCTCGGCCTCGACGAGGACGCCGTCGCGATCGAGGCGTGGAAGCGCGTCGGCATCCCCGAGGAGCGCATCGTGCGCCTCGGCAAGGACAATTTCTGGCAGGCCGCCGACACCGGCCCGTGCGGGCAGTGCTCCGAGATCTTCTACGACCGCGGCGAGGCGCACGCGTGCGGCGACCCGAACTGCGGCCCAGGCCACTGCGACCGCTACTTCGAGTTCTACAACCTCGTCTTCATGGAGTACGACCTGCAGCCGGGCAACGTGCTCGTGCGGCTGCCGAACGCGAACGTGGACACGGGGATGGGGCTCGAGCGCACGAGCTGCATCCTCCAGGGCGTCGACTCGAACTTCGACACGGACGGATTCCGCGTGATCATGGACTGGGTCGAGGAGCAGTCCGGCGTCGGCTACCACGACGGCGACGTGGCGATGCGTGCGCACCGCGTGATCGCAGACCACGCCCGCGCCGTGACGTTCCTGGTCGCCGAGGGCGTGGCGCCGTCGAACGAGGGGCGCGGCTACATCTGCCGCCGCCTGCTGCGGCGTGCGATCCAGCAGGCGAACCGCATCGGCCTCGACGGGGTTCACCGTCTGCCCGCGGTCGTGATCGAGCAGATGGGCGACGCGTACCCGATGCTGCGTGAGCACGCCCCCGAGATCGAGCGCGTGGTGCACGACGAGGAGGAGCGGTTCCGCGAGACGCTCGCGCGCGGCCTCAAGGAGTTCGACGAGCTCGCGAGTGCGGATGCGATCAGCGGCGACGACGCGTTCCGGCTGGCGACGACGTACGGCTTCCCGGTCGAGCTGACGCAGGAACTCGCCGAGGAGCGCGGCCAGGCCGTCGACGTCGACCGGTTCCGCACGCTGATGGAGGAGCACCGGGAGATCTCGCGCGCCGGCGGCGACCGCAGCGACCTGCAGCGCGCCGCCGACTTCGCCGCAGGCGCCGGCTTCGAGAGCGAGTTCGTCGGCTACACCAAGACCGACGTCCTGACGCAGATCGGCGCGCTCGAGCCGCTCGGCGAGCGGACGTTCCTCGCGAAGCTGCGCGAGTCGCCGTTCTACGCCGAGAGCGGCGGACAGGTGACGGACGAAGGCGAGCTCGTGCACGAGGAGACTGGCGCCCAAGCGACGCTGCTCGCCGCGTACCGGTTCGGCGACGACCAGGTGCTCGTGTTCGAGGGCGACGGCTTCTTGGCCGGCGACCGGGTGCGCGCCGTCGTCCCGTGGTCGGCGCGCTTCCCGACGATGGCGAACCACACCGCAACGCATCTCCTGCACGCCGCCCTGCGCACCGTCCTCGGTGAGCACGTGAAGCAGGCGGGTTCGGCGGTCCGCCCGGACAAGCTCCGCTTCGACTTCACGCACACCGCGAAGCTGACGCCCGAGGAGCTCGACCGCGTCGAACGGCTCGTCAACGAGAAGGTGTTCGAGGCGATCCCCGTGCGCACGTTCGTGACGCCGATCGACGAGGCGCGCAGGCTCGGCGCGACGATGCTGTTCGGGGAGAAGTACGGGGACGAGGTCCGGGTCGTCGAGATCGACGGCTTCTCGCGCGAGCTGTGCGGGGGGACGCACGTCCGGTCGACCGCGGAGATCGGGCCGTTCGTGATCCTGCGCGAGCAGGCGGTCGGCTCCGGCGCGCGCCGCATCGAGGCCGTGACGGCCGGCGAGGCGTGGACGGTGCTCGAGGGGCGGTCGAAGGAGCTCGAGGCGCTGCGGGCGGAGCTCGAGCGGGCGCGGCGCGAGGCGAAGGCGCCGAAGGCTGCGGCCGCCGGTCCGGAGATCGTCTGGCAGGACAGGCAGGGACCGGTGCTCGTCGCCGAGGTCAAGGGCGCGCGCGGCGGCGAGCTGCGCGACCTCTCCGACCAGCTGCGCCGGCGCGAGGAAGCAACCGCGGTCGTCGTCGGCTCGGCGGACGACGGCAAGGTCGCGCTGGTCGTCAACGTGGCGCGGGAGGCGGCCGGCGTCGACGCCGTGCAGATCGTGCGCGAGCTCGGTCCGATGATCGGCGGCGGCGGAGGCGGCAGGCCGAACCTGGCCGAGGCGGGAGGGAAGAACGTCGCAGCGCTGCGCGACGCGCTCGCGGCCGGACGCGACCGCCTCGCCGCCGCGATCGGTTGAAGGTCCTCGCGCTCGACTTCGGCGCCGCGCGAACCGGCGTGGCGGTGTCGGACCCCACCGGCACACTGGCGCGGCCGCTGATGACGATCGAGCGCGTGTCGACGGACGACGGTTTTGCGAAGCTGCTGGACGTGATCGGCGACCAGCAGCCCGAGCTCGTCGTCGTCGGGATGCCGCTGACGCTGCGCGGCGAGCACGGCGAGCAGGCGCGCGAGACGGCAGCGTTCGTCGAGCGGTTGCGCTCTGCGGCGGCCGCGCCCGTCGAGACGTACGACGAGCGGTTCACCTCCGTGCTTGCGGGCGGCGACGACGCGCGCGCCGCGGCCCACCTCCTCTCCGGCTACCTCGAGTGGCGGAACGGCCGCCCCTGACGCCGATGCCCCGGCGGCGCGGACCGTCGCCGGAGCAGATCCGCCGCCGCCGCGCCGCCGCGCTCGTGGCGATCGCCCTCGCGGTCGCCGCGGCCGTCACGGCGATCGCGTTCGCGCTCCCCCGCGTGGAGCACAGGCATGCCCAGCCGCCGCCCGCCCCGCCGCCGCCGAAGCCGTTCCGGATCGTGTTCCCGGAAGGGCTCACGCGCGCGGAGATGGCGGTGCGCGTGCGGGACGTGGCGCGGATCGCGGTGCGCGAGCGGCACAAGCCGGTCGCGCTCGACGAGCGGCAGTATCTCGCGGCCTCGCGGGCCGCGGCGGTCCCCTGCTTCACGCCGAGGCGGTGGACGAACCTCGAGGGATTCCTGTTCCCGGCGACGTACGACTTCCTGAACACGACCACGTCGCGCCAGCTCGTGCGCGCGCAGCTGCAGGCGTTCTGCCAGAACTGGAACCGGATCGACCTCGCCTACGCGCGCTCGAAGAACCTCACGCCGTACGACGTGCTGAAGATCGCGTCGATGGTCGAGAAGGAGACGCTCGCGCCCGAAGAGCGTCCGCTCGTCGCCGCGGTCATCTACAACCGCCTGCACGACCACATGCCGCTCGGCATCGACTCGACTCTGCGCTACGGCCTCCACATCCCGCCGACGCAGTCGATCCTCGAGTCGCAGCTGCAGAGCGACAACCCGTACAACACCCGGAAGTTCGCCGGGCTGCCGCCGACCCCGATCGCGAATCCCGGGCTCGCCTCGATGCAGGCGGCGGCGCATCCCGCGCACGTTCCGTACCTGTACTTCGTGCGCAAGCCGGACAAGGTGCACCACTTCTTCACCGCGAGCGCGACCGCGTTCGCACAGTACGAGTGCGCGCACGGCTACGGCTGCGGCGGGTGACGACGCCGACGTACGTCGCATTGCTGGGTCACCCGGTCGCGCACTCGCTGTCGCCGCGGATGCAGAACGCGGCGTTCGCCGCCCGCGCGCTCGACTGGCGCTACGACGCGTTCGACGTCGAGGACGTGGTCGAGGCGGTGCGGGCACTGCGGGCGCTCGGCTTCGCCGGCGCGAACGTCACGATCCCGCACAAGCGCGCCGCGGCCGCGCTCTGCGACGAGGCGGACGGCGACGCCGTGAACACGCTCGTCTTCCGCGACGGCCGCGTGCTCGGGTTCAACACCGACCGCGAGATCCTGGCGGGCATCCGGGCGCGGCGCGCGTGCGTGATCGGCGCCGGCGGCGCCGCGCGCGCGCTCGCTCCCGCGCTGCCCGCCGACACGCGCACGTTCACACGCTCGGGCACGTGGCCTCCGGACGCCGACGGGTGCGACCTCGTCGTCAACGCGACCCCGGTCCGCGACGAGCTGCTGGTCGAGCCGAACCCGGGGCAGACGGTCGTCGACCTCGCGTACGGCGAGAGGGAGACGGCGCTCGTCGCGGCCGCGCGCGCGGCCGGCTGCACGGTCGTCGACGGGCGCGAGGCGCTCGTGCGGCAGGGCGCGGCGAGCTTCCGCCTGTGGACGGGCCTCGACGCGCCGCTCGACGTGATGCGCGCCGCCGTCGCCCTCTGAAAGGGCAACTACGCTTGCCCGCGTGAGCCTTCGCATCGCCACGGCTGGCGAGTCGCACGGCCCGGCGCTCGTCGCGATCCTCACCGGGCTGCCGGCCGGGCTCCGCCTCGACCGCACGGCGATCGACGCCGACCTGCGCCGGCGCCAGGAGGGCTACGGCCGGTCGCCGCGGCAGCGGATCGAGCAGGATCGCGTCGAGGTGCTCGCGGGGCTGCGGCACGGCCGCACCCTCGGCACCCCGCTCGCGCTCGTCGTCCGCAACCGCGACCACGAGAACTGGGCGTGGGGGATGAGCCCCTGGCCGCCCGAGGGCGAGCCGGCGGGGAAGGGGACGAAGAAGGTGACGCTGCCGCGCCCGGGCCACGCGGACCTCGCCGGCGTCCTCAAGTACGGCCACGGCGACGTGCGCGACGCGCTCGAACGTGCGTCGGCGCGGCACACGGCCGTGCACGTGGCGGCGGGTGCGGTCGCGAAGGCGCTCCTCGCCGAGGTCGGGATCGCGGTGCGGGGTACGGTCGTCGGCGAGGAGGCGCTGCGTGCGCGCATCGACGAGGCGCGGGCGGCGCGCGACACCGTCGGCGGCGTCGTCGAGGTGCGCGGGAGCGGCGTGCCGCCCGGTCTCGGCTCGTACGCGTCGAAGGAGGATCGGCTCGACGCACGCCTCGCGTCCGCGCTGATGGGCGTCCAGGCGGTGAAGGCCGTGGAGATCGGCGACGGGTTCGCGCTCGCGCAGCGCCTCGGCTCGGAGGCGCACGATGAGATCCGGCGTGACCGCCGCCGCGACACGAACCACGCCGGCGGCGTCGAAGCCGGGGTGTCGAACGGCGAGGAGATCGTCGTGCGCGCGGCGATGAAGCCGTTGCCGACGCTGATGAAGCCGCTGCGGTCGGTCGACCTCGCGACCGGCGAGGAGGCGGCGGCGCTCGTCGAGCGCTCGGACGTCGCGGCGGTCGAGGCGCTGGCGGTGGTCGCGGAGGCCGCCGTCGCCTGGGAGCTCGCCGTCCTGGCGCTGGACAAGTTCGGCGGCGACGCGGTCGGCGACTTCGTCGCAGCCCACGGCGCGTACCTCGACCGCATCGCATGGCGGTGAACGCGCTCGAGCGGCACGTCGCGCTGGTCGGCTTCATGGGCGCGGGCAAGACGACGCTCGCGCAGCGCCTCGCGCCGCTGCTCGACCGGCCGGTCGTGCACCTCGACCAGGAGGTCGAAGACGCAGCCGGCGCCGCGATCCCCCGCATCTTCGAGCAGGACGGCGAGCACGGCTTCCGCCGCCGCGAGGCGGACGCCCTCGCGGCCGCCGTCGAGCGCCGTCGGCCTGCGCTGCTCGACCTCGGCGGCGGCGTCGCCACGTTTCCCGAGAACCATCCGCGGCTCGCCGAGACGTTCGTGCTCCACCTCGACGTCGACGTCGCCACGGCCTGGTCCCGGTGTGGAGGCGGCGGCCGCCCGCTCGCGCGCGACGAGCACGAGTTCCGGCGCCTGTACGAGGAACGGGCACCGCTCTACCGCGCGCTCGCGAACGCCACCGTGACGAGCGACGACGTCGACGGCGCCGTCCTCGCCGCCGCCGGCGTCCACCACGAGCTCGGCGCGCTCGAGCGGCTCGGCGAGCTCGTGCCCGGCGACGGCCCGGTCGCGCTCGTCGCGGACGCGACGGTGATGGGCATCCACGGCGCCGCGGCGCAGACCGCGCTCGGCGACCGGCTCGTCTCCGCGCACGAGCTCCCCTCCGGCGAGCAGGCGAAGCAGGCCGGCGTCGTGCAGCGGCTGTGGTCGGAGCTGACGCTCGACCGGGGCGGCACCGTCGTGGCGCTCGGCGGCGGCGCGCTCACCGACACGGCGGGCTTCGCGGCCGCGACCTACCTCCGCGGGATCGCGTGGGTCGCCGTCCCGACCACGCTCGTCGGGCAGGTCGACGCCGCGATCGGCGGCAAGACCGCCATCGACGTCCCGCAGGGCAAGAACCTCGCCGGGGCGTTCCACTGGCCTGCGCGCGTCGTGCTCGACGAGGCGCTGCTCGTGACGCTGCCGGAGCGCGAGCAGCGCCAGGGGCGCGCGGAGCTGCTCAAGACCGAGCTGCTTGCCGGCCGCGCGCTGGACGTCCGTGCGGCGGCCGCGTACAAGGCGGCGATCTGCCTGCGCGACCCGTTCGATCGCGGCATCCGCCAGTGGCTCAACCTCGGCCACACGTTCGCGCACGCGCTGGAGGCGGCGGCCGACTTCGAGCTGCCGCATGGGGAGGCGGTCGCGCTCGGGCTCGTCGCGGCGCTGCGGCTGTCGGGCCGCGACCCGCAGCCCGTGCTCGACGCGCTCGACCCGCAGCCGGTGCGCGTCGACCGCGAGCGGGCGTGGCAGGCGCTCCTCCGCGACAAGAAGCGCGCCGACGGAGAGGTGCGGCTCGTCCTGCTCGGCGACGAGGGGCCCACGGTCGAGCCGCGTCCCGCCGGCGAGGTTCGCAGCGCGCTCGATAGCTTGATCGCCTGATGCAGGTGCTCGTCCTGAACGGCGCGAACCTCGACCAGCTCGGCCGCCGCGACCCTGCGGTCTACGGCGGCCTCAGCCTGAACGAGCTCGAACGCCGGATCTACGAGTGGGCGCACGCGCTTGACGTGACCGCACGCTGCCGCCAGACGAACAGCGAAGGCGAGTACATCGGGTGGATTCACGACGCGTACGACAACGCCGACGCGGTCGTCGTCAACCCGGGCGCGTGGAGCCACTACAGCTACGCGATCCGCGACGCGCTCGAGCTGTTGCGGGTGCCGATCGTCGAAGTGCACCTCTCGGACGTCGAGAACCGCGAGGAGTGGCGCAGGCACAGCGTCGTCGCCGACCTGACGGCGCACCGCGTGCTCGGCAAGGGTCCGGAGGGCTATCGCGAGGCGCTCGAGTTCCTCGCCGGCCGCGCGACGTAACGGACACGGCCCAAAGCGCGGATTGACGGCGCGCGCGGCGCAGGCATCATCTCGTTGGGCGTCGAAACTGCGACTGCAAAGGAGGCAGGATGCGAATCATCCTGGCACTTGCTGTGGCGGCGGCGCTCACCGGCGTCGCCGGGGTCTCGTCGGCTTCGGCGAAAGGCGGCGGACCGCAGCCCGTCGCGTGCGCGACGTGTGGCGGCGGCGACAGCCCGGGCTGCGCGTCGGCGCTGAACAACTACAACCACGGCGGCGACTGGTCGGGCAGCTGGGCCTGGAACGAGCAGGTCTCCTGGTGCTGGAACTCGTCGGGCTGGGTCTACAACGTGTCCGTGAACTCGTGGCCGTCGGTGTCCGGCGCGTACGGCTTCGACGGCAGCGACGGGATCATCTACACGAACCGGGCGACGAACGGCTCGTACGCGGTCGAGACGCAGGGGCGGTTCCACTGGTTCGACCCGGTCGGCATGCACCTCACCGCCGACTCGTGCGTCCGGATGTTCGCGGGCGGAGCGGGATACATGGAATGGAGCACGTCGCACCAGGTTCCGTGCTGAGGACGGCGCTCGGCGTCGCGCTCGGCATCCTCGTCGCGCTCGTCGTGCTGTTCGTCGTCGCGAAGCTGCTCGTCCCCTGACGGAGGCGCTACACGCGGGCCGCAGCGGCCCGCGTGTACCTTCCGCAGCGTGACGCGCCTGGAGCGGTTCGCGGGGACGCTCGAGCTGCCCGTGCTCGTGACGAACCTCGTGAACGTGTATTACCTCACGGGCTTCGACAGCTCGAACGCGGCGCTGCTCGTCGAGCCGGATGGTAGCGCGACGCTCTACACGGACTTCCGGTACGCGGAGGCGGCGCGCGCCGTGCCGGACGTCGAGCTCGTCGTTACGAAGCGCTCGCTCGTCGCGGACCTCGCCGGCCGTCTCGAGGGTCGCGTGCAGTTCGAGGCGGACGTGCTGCCGTATCTCGACTGGGAGCAGCTGTCGTCCGGGTCGGCCGAGCTCGTGCCGACGCGCGGGCTCGTCGCCGCCGTCCGCGCGGTGAAGGACGAGGACGAGATCGCGCGGCTGCGGCGCGCCGCGCGCGTGGCCGACCGCGCCTTCGAGGCGCTGACGGCGGAGACGTGGGTCGGGCGCACCGAGAAGGAGATCGCATGGCGGCTGCACGAGCTGCTGCACGCGCACGGCGCCGACGACCAGGCGTTCGACGCGATCGTCGCGTCCGGGTCGAACGGTGCGCTCCCGCACGCGCGACCGACAGACCGCATCATCGAGCGGCGCACGCTCGTCACGGTCGACTGGGGCGCGCGCGTCGACGGATACTGCAGCGACTGCACGCGCACGCTCTCGACCGGGTCGTTGCCCGACCGGCTGCGCGAGATCTACGACGTGTGCCGGAGGGCGCAGCGCCGCGCATGCGAAGGGGTCGCGGCCGGAATGTCGGGCGTGGCCGCCGACGCGCTCGCGCGCGACGAAATCGAGCAGGCGGGCTACGGCGCGAACTTCGGCCACGGTCTCGGCCACGGCGTCGGCCTCGCGGTGCACGAGGCGCCGCGGCTGTCCGCCGAGTCGGAGGACGTGCTCGAGACCGGGAACGTCGTGACGGTCGAGCCGGGCATCTACCTCGCGGGTGAGGGCGGCGTGCGCATCGAGGACCTCGCAGTTGTCCGCGATGACGGCCTCGAGCTGCTGACGAGCTTTCCCAAGGAGCTGATCGAGGTCGGGTAGCGCGCGCGTGCCGCGCGAGGCCGGGAGGCGCGGGCGCGTTTCGCTACCCTCACGCGCCGATGGCCGAGGTCGTGTCCACGAACCAGTTCCGGAACGGCATGCACATCGAGCTCGACGGCCAGACGTGGCGGATCGTCGAGTTCCAGCACGTCAAGCCGGGGAAGGGCGGTGCGTTCGTGCGCACGAAGCTGAAGTCGCTCGGCAGCGGCTCCGTCGTCGACCGGACCTTCCGCGCGGGCGAGAAGTTCAACCGGATCCGGACCGAGACGAAGAACATGCAGTACCTCTACGACTCGGGCGACGAGGTCGTCTTCATGGACGAGGAGAGCTACGAGCAGATCTCGCTCCCGCACGCCGACCTGGAGGACGAGCTGCCGTTCATGCAACCGTCGTCGACGGTGCAGGTGCTGTTCGTCGACGGCCGCCCGTCCGGCGTCGACCTGCCCGCGTCGGTCGTGCTCGAGGTGACGGACACGGAGCCGGGTGTGAAGGGCGACACCGTCTCGAACGTGACCAAGCCGGCGACGCTGGAGACGGGCGCCGTCGTCCAGGTGCCGCTCTTCGTCAACGTCGGCGACCGGATCAAGGTCGACCCGCGCGAGAAGCGCTACATCCAGCGCGCCTGACTTTACGTTCCGCTAGCGATCGTTAGCCGCGCCTTCAAATCGCGCGCGGTAGACGTAGTGCCGGGCAGGCGGACGGCTACGACTGTAGGAGGACCGATGGTTCGCTTGCTGTTGTCGGCGCTTGCCGCCTTCGTGCTGCTGCTGCCCGCGACCGCGCTTGCGGCGGGCTCGGCAGGCCATCACTACCGGGTCGGGCAGAAGTGCTCGGCCAAGCTCGAGAAGCAGTACAAGGCGCAGCACTTCACCTGCGTGAAGGGCAAGCTCCGGAAGATGAAGTGAGCGCGGCCCGCCGGGGGCGGCCGGGTTCGCCGCCGCCCCCGGCGGTCCGAAACGACCGTGCGCCGCGGCGCTAAGGTCTCCAGTCATGCCGCGCCTCGTCGACACGACGATCCGCGTCCTCAGCCAGGATCCGCTCGCGGGGCTGATGCCGACCGCGGACATCCTGCGCCTCGCCGAGGTCCTCGACCGCGCGGGCTTCGCGTACCTCGAGGTGTCCGGCGGCGGCGTGTTCGACTCCGCGGTGCGGCGCGGCACCGAGAGCCCGTGGGAGCGCATCCGCGCTCTGCGGGCGCGCACGTCGACGCCGCTGGCGCTCGCGCTGCGCGGCCGCTTCCTCGTCGGGTCGCGGCCCGTCGGCGCCGACCTCGCGCGGCGGTTCGTGGCGAGCGCCGCGCAGAGCGGCATCTCGGTGTTCCGGCTGCACGACCCGCTGAACGACGTCGACAACCTGCGCGAGGCGGCCGAGGCGATCGTCGAGCAGGGGGCGGATTTCGAGGCCGGACTTCTCTACGGCAGCGGCCGGCACGTGGCGCTGGTCGACGCGGCGCGGCGCCTGCCCGAGCTCGGAGCGGCGCGCATCCTGCTCAACGACCCGGCCGCGACGCTGCAGCCGCACCGGGCAAGCGAGCTCGTCGCGGAGCTGCGCGACGTGTCGGGGCTGCCCGTCGGGCTGTACGCGCAGGGCGCCGGCGGCAACGCGCTCGCGAACGCGCTCGAGGCAGCGCGCGCGGGCGCCGACGTGATCGCGGCCGCGGTCTACCCGGTGGCGCTGACGATGCACAGGGTCTCGTCGGAGTCGCTCGCGCAGGCGCTCGCCGGGATCGGGATGGACACGGGCGTCGACCTCGCGCGGTTGTGGGAGGCGAGCGACCTGGTCGACGAGCACATCGGCGACCACCCGGTGCCGCCCCTCGCCCCGCGGATCGCCGTACGCGCGGCGCAGCGCAAGCTTCCGGTGGGCGTCGTCGCGGCGCTCGACGTGCAGCTGCGCGCGCAGGCCGCCGGCGACCGCCTGGACGAGGTGCTGGAGGAGGTGGAGCGCGTCCGCGGCGAGGTCGGCTCGCCGCCGCTCGCTGCGCCGATCGGGAACATCGTCGCGACGCAGGCGCTCCTCAACGTGCTGACCGCGAATCGCTACTCGACGATGGTCGACGAGCTGCGGGACCTGGTCACCGGCGACTTCGGGCAGACGCCGGGGCCGGTCGACCCGGCGCTCCGCAGAGCCGTGGAGCTGCTCGGCGACGGCCGCGGCGCGCCGGCGCCTGTCGACCTCGACGCGCTGCGCGACGAGGCGCAAGGCCTCGCGTCGAGCGAGGAGGAGCTGCTGCTGCTCGCGCTCTTCCGGGACGATGCCGAGCCGCTGCTGCGCGCGCTGCGCGAGCGTGCCGGCGGCGACGAGTCGCTCGCGGCGGGCGGCGTCGCCCAGGAGTACCAGCAGCGCATCAAGGAGGTCGTCCGCATCGTGCAGGAGACCGGCGTCGGCGAGATCACGATCGAGGAGGACGGCATGCGCGTGAGCGTGCGCCGCAGTCTCGAGCCGTCGTTCGCGCCGCAGTCCGCGCCGGTGACGGCCGCGCAGCCCGACGCCGAGTTCGCGCCGCCGCTCCTCGCGCCGCGCGGCGAGTCGTTCATCCGCGTCGAGAGCCCGATGGTCGGCACGTTCTACCGCGCGCCCGCGCCGGGTTCCCCGCCGTTCGTCGAGGAGGGCGACCCCGTCGCGCCGGGGCAGACGCTCTGCATCCTCGAGGCGATGAAGCTGATGAACGAGGTGAAGGCAGAGGTCGAAGGCGTCGTCCGCGCCATCCACGTCGAGAACGGCGACTCCGTCGAGTACGGCCAGCTCCTCTTCGAGCTCGAACCGATCGCCGTGCCGGCGCTCTAGAAGGAGCGCGCGGTGTTCGGCAGGGTGCTCGTCGCGAACCGGGGCGAGATAGCGGTGCGCGTGATCCGTGCGCTGCACGAGCTCGGAGTCGAGGCGGTCGCCGTCTACTCGACCGCCGACGCCGACTCGCTGCACGTCCGGCTCGCCGACCACGCGGTGTGCATCGGGCCGCCCGCCGCGGCCGCGAGCTACCTGCGCATCCCGAACGTCGTCGCGTCGGCGGTGACGACGCGCTGCGAGGCCGTCCATCCGGGGTACGGGTTCCTCGCCGAGAACCCCGCGTTCGTGGAGGCGTGCGTCGCCAACGACCTCGTCTTCGTCGGACCGCCGGCGTCCGTGATGGCGCAGATGGGCGACAAGATCCAGGCGAAGCAGGCGATGCGGGCAGCGGGCGTCCCGACGGTGCCGGGGACGGAGGGCGAGACGTCGGTGGAGGCGGCGCGGCGCGCCGCCGACGAGATGGGGTACCCGATCCTCCTCAAGGCGAGCGCGGGCGGCGGCGGGAAGGGCATGCGGCTGGTGCAGAGCGCGCCGGACCTCGAGGATGCGTTCGGCGCCGCCGCCGCCGAGGCGCAGGCGGCGTTCGGCGACCCGCGCCTCTACGTCGAGAAGGCGCTCTCGCCCGCGCGGCACGTCGAGATCCAGGTGCTGTGCGACGAGCACGGCGACGTGCTGACGCTCGGCGAGCGCGAGTGCTCGATCCAGCGCCGCCACCAGAAGCTGATCGAGGAGTCGCCGTCGGCGGCGCTCGACGCCGAGCGCCGCGAGGCGATGGAGGCGGCAGCCGAACGCGCGTGCCGCTCCGTCGGCTACCGGAACGCGGGCACGTTCGAGTTCCTGCTCGGGCCCGACGGCAGCTTCTACTTCATCGAGCTGAACGCGCGGCTGCAGGTCGAGCATCCGGTGACGGAGATGTGCACGGGCATCGACATCGTGCGCGAGCAGCTGCGGGTCGCCTCGGGCGAGCGGCTCGTCGCGACGGGGCGCGCACCGCGGCGCGGCCACTCGATCGAGATCCGGCTGAACGCCGAGGATCCCGACCACGACTTCCGCCCGTCGCCCGGCCGGATCGAGCGCTTCGAGCCGGCGCAGGGGCCCGGCGTCCGCGTCGACACGTTCCTCGAGTCGGGCGCGTCGATTCCGCCGTTCTACGACTCGATGGTCGCGAAGCTCGTCGTCTGGGACGCCGACCGGCCGGCGGCGATCGCGCGCGCGGAGCGCGCTCTGCGCGAGACGACGGTCGTCGGCGTGCCGACGACGCGCGACCTCGCGCTCGAAATCCTCGCGGACGAAGCATTTCGCAGCGGCGACTACTCGACGGCGACGCTCGAGCAGCTCCGCGCCGTGGCGGCATGACGATCTCGCGGCGGCAGGCACGGCGCCAGGCGCTCGTGCTGCTCTACCAGTGGGACCTCTCCGGCCGCACGATCGGCTCGCAGTACGCGGGCGAGGTCGACCCGTGGGCACGCGACCTCGCCGAGGCGGTCGCGGCGCGGGCGCCCGAGCTCGATGCGCGCATCACGGACGCCGCCGAGGGATGGACGGCGGACCGTCTCGGCGCGGTCGAGCGGAGCGCCCTGCGCGTCGCGGTGCACGAGCTCGAGACGCGCACGGTCCCCGCGGAAGTCGCTATCAATGAGGCGGTGGCGTTCGCGAAGCGCTACGCGACGGACGAGGCGGGCCGGCTCGTGAACGGCATCCTCGGACGCATTCAACGCGAGGAGGCAGCGTGAGCAGCAGCAGCAGTGAAGAGTCGTTGTCGCGTGCCGAGGATCTGCTGGCGCGGCTCGAGTCGGCGCGGACGCGGCTGGAGGCGACCGAGGACCCCGACCAGGCGATCGAGATCCTGCAGGAGCTGGCCGAGCTCGCGAAGGAGGTCGAGGCGGAGCTGCAGCGCGCGAAGCGCGCCGCCGAGACGGAGGCCGCCGCTCCTCCGCCGAATCCGGATGCCACTGCAACCTGAGCAGCTGCGCGGCCTCGTCGAGGCGTACCTCGACGAGCTCGCGCTGACGCCGGAGCTCGGGTCGCTCGCCGAGCCGATCAGGCACGGGCTCGGCGGCGGCGGCAAGCGCGTGCGGCCGGTGCTCTGCCTCGCGACGGCGGACGCCGTCGGGGCGAACGTCGAGCGGGTGCTTCCCGCAGCCGCCGCCGTCGAGCTCGTCCACTCGTTCTCGCTCGTCCACGACGACCTGCCGGCGCTCGACAACGACACCGAGCGGCGCGGCGCGCCGTCGGTGTGGGCGCGGTTCGGTGAGGCGACGGCGATTCTCGCCGGAGACGCGCTGCTTGCGGAGGCGTTTCGGCTCGCGTTGTCGTACGGGACGGCAGCGGTCGCGCGTGAGCTGGTCGAGGCGACGCTCGCCATGATCGGCGGCCAGCAGCTCGACCTCGAAGGAACGGAGGACCTCGCGCGGCTGCACTCGCTGAAGACGGGCGCCCTGTTCACGGCCTCCATCATGTGCGGGCTGTGGGCGGCCGAGGTTCCGCAGCCCGAGCATGCGCCGTGGCGTGCGTTCGCCGGCGAGCTCGGGCTGCTCTTCCAGATCGTCGACGACCTTCTCGACGGCGACGGGTACGTCCTCGACGTCGGCGAGGCGGGCGCCCGCCGCCTGGCGGACGACGCGGCGGAGCGCGCACAGGCGAGGCTCGCCGAGATCGACGCCGACACGAGCGTGCTGGCCGACCTCGTCGACGGCCTCGCCTCGCGCACGGCCTAGAGGCTTGAGGTCGGCTGGGCGCGCCGCCGCATGCCGCGGCCCACTGCGAACAGCGCGAGCACGACCTCCGCGAGCACGCAGAGCAGGAACCCGAACCAGCCGACGCCGCCGACGATCCACTTGACGCCGTGCTCGTCGTGCGCGAACGGCCACGAGACGAGCAGCAGGATCGCGCCGAGGAGCGCGATGCCGGCCATGAGCTTCCAGATGTTCATGCGAACCCTCCGCTGTCGATGACTGTTCGACGGTAGGCCGGGCGCGGCCGCGCGGCGTCGGCGCCCGGGTTGAACCGGATCCAACCCGGGGTCGATGCGCCGGTCGTCCCTCCGCGCTAGGTTCGGAGCATGAAGAGGCTCGACGTCGCCCTCGCCGCCGTCCTCACCGTCTGGATGCTCGGCGAGGTCTGGGCCGAGCACCTGCACCCGGCGTGGGTCGTCGTCCCGACGTCGCTCGCCGCGGGCGCCTCGCTCGCGTGGCGGCGCAGATCGCCGCTCGCGGTCCTCGTCGTGCTCCTCTCGGCGATGACGGTGCAGGCGTCGTCGGGGACGACGCTGCACAGTGCCGTGTCGCCGGTGGTCGCGCTGCTCGTCGGGTCGTGGACGGTCGGCGCCTACGAACGGCGCGACCGCGCGATCTTCGGGCTCGCGCTCCTCGTCGCCGGGATCTGGCTTGCGATGGGCATCGACGTCGCGCGCGGCACCGATCAGTACCAGGGGACGGACTTCCCGTGGATCGCCGGGCTGCTCGCCGCGCCGGGGATCCTCGGCATCGTCTTCGGCGCGCGGACACGGATGCTCCACGCGGCGGAGGCGCGGGCGCGAGAGCTCGAGGTCGAGCGCCGCGAAGCGGTCGCTGCCGAGCGCTCGCGGATCGCGCGCGAGCTCCACGACGTCATCGCGCATTCGGTCGCCGTCATGACGGTGCAGGCCGGCGCCGCCGAGGAGATGTTGAAGGTGGATCCAAGCCGCGCGGCGGAGCCGGTGCGGGCCGTGCAGGAGACGGGACGGCAGGCGCTGGTCGAGATGAAGCGGCTCGTCGCGATGCTGCGCGAGCACGACGACGAGCTCGGTCTCGAGCCGCAGCCGGGCGTCGCCGACGTCGAGCGGCTGGTTGCCCAGGTGCGCGAAGCGGGGCTCGCGGTCGAGCTGCGCGTCGAAGGCGAGCCGCGCGCGCTCCCGATCGGCGTCGAGCTTTCCGCGTATCGCGTCGTCCAGGAGGCGCTGACGAACGCGTTGAAGCACGCCGGCGCGGCCTCCGCGGTCGTCACGCTGCGTTACGGCACCGACGATCTCGAGGTCGAGGTGGCGGACGACGGCCGCGGCGGCGTCGGAGGCGAAGCGGACGCGGGGCACGGACTCGTCGGCATGCGCGAGCGCGTCGGCGTCTTCGGCGGAACGTTCGCTGCCGGCCCGCGCGCGAGCGGTGGATTCGCGGTGCAGGCCAGGCTTCCGGTCGAGGCGCCGGCGTGACGAGCGTGCTGCTCGCAGACGACCAGGCGCTCGTCCGCGGCGGCTTCAAGCTCATTCTCGAGGCGCAGCCCGACCTCGAGGTGGTCGGAGAAGCCGCCGACGGCCGCGACGCGATCGAGCAGGCGCGCGCGCTGCGTCCGGACGTCGTGCTGATGGACGTGCGCATGCCGGTCCTCGACGGCGTCGCCGCCACGCGGACGATCGTCGACCACGCGCTCGCCGGGCGCGTGCTCGTGCTGACGACGTTCGACGAGGACCGGGTCGTCTACGACGCGATGCGCGCGGGCGCGAGCGGGTTCCTGCTCAAGACGGTGCCGCCGGCGCGCCTCGTCGACGCCGTGCGCACCGTGGTCGAGGGCGAGGCGCTGCTCGCGCCCGAGGTCACGCGCCGGCTGATCGAGGACTTCGTGCGCCGCCCGCCGCCGGGCGGCGCCGACGAAGACGGCCTCTCGTCGCTGACGGAGCGCGAGCGTGAGGTGCTGACGCTGATCGCGCGCGGACGCTCGAACGCCGAGATCGCGCAGGAGCTGTTCCTGAGCGGCGCGACGGTGAAGACGCACGTGAACCGGATCCTGTCGAAGCTCGGCGCGCGCGACCGCGTGCAGGCGGTCGTCGCGGCGTACGAAGCCGGGCTCGTTCGGCCCGGCGAGTAGGTTGACCCCATGAGGGGCGGCAGGCTCGGAGCGCTCGTCGAGCGCAACTTCCGGCTCGTCTGGACGAGCACCACGGTCTCCGCGTTCGGCGACGGGGTGGCGTCGATCGCGCTCGTGTTCGCGATCCTCGCGATCTCGCACAACTCCGCCACCGACGTCGGCATCGTGCTCGCGTGCCGGCAGGTCGCGATGGCCGCCGTGGCGCTCGCGGCCGGCGTGCTCGCGGACCGCCTGCCGCGGCACGTCGTCCTCGTCGCCGTCGCGGCGGCGCAGACGGTGACGCAGACGATTGCCGGCACGCTGGTCGTCACACACCACGCGACCGTCTGGGCGCTCGCGGTGCTCGCCGCCGCGTACGGCCTCGCCGACGGCTTCGTCCTCCCGGCCTCCCAGGGGCTGATTCCGGCCGTCGTCAGCGCCGGCCGGCTGCAGCAGGCGAACGCGCTGCTGGGTCTCAGCCGGTCGATCCTCGGCTTCGCCGGTCCCGCGATCGGCGGCGTCCTGACCGGCCTCGGCAGCCCCGGCGCCGCGATTCTCGTCGACGCGGCGACCTTCGCGGTCGCCGCGGTCATGCTCGTCCGCGTGCGCGTCGCGCCGCGCGACGACGCCGTCGTGCCCGAGCGGTTCCTGCACGAGCTGCGCCAGGGCTGGCAGGAGTTTCGCCGTCAGACGTGGATCTGGACGACGATCGTCTTCTTCGGCATCGGCAACTTCGCTGGAGCGTCGCTGGGCGTCCTCGGGCCGCTGGTCGCCAAGCGTGAGCTCGGCGGGGCGACGGCGTGGGGCCTCGTCGTCGCGGCCGACGGCGCCGGTGCCGTCGTCGGCGGCGTCGCCGCATTGCGGCTGCGTGTGCCGCGGCCGCTTGCAGCGTCGTGCATCGCGGCGGTTCCGTACGGCCTGCAGATGCTCGGATTGGGGCTCGGGCTGCCGCTGTGGGCGCTCGTCGCACTCGCGACGTTCGTGGGCGCGTCGCTCGCGGTGCACCTGGCGCTCTGGTTCACCGTGTTCCAGTCGCAGGTGCCGGAAGCGGCGCGCTCGCGTGTCAGCTCGTACGACGCGCTCGGCTCGTTCGTGCTGATCCCGATCGGCGCGGCGATCGCCGGTCCGATCGCGGCGGCGCTGGGCCTCCACGCGACGCTCGTCGGCGCGGCGTGCATCTCGATGGGGTGCAGCCTCGTCATCCTGCTCAACCGGAGCGTGTGGGCGATCGGCAGCGTCGGCGCGGAGCCGGTGCGGACGTGAGGAAGAAGCGGCTCGACGTCCTGCTGGTGGAACGCGGGCTCGCGGAGTCGCGGACGCAGGCGCAGGCGCTCGTGATGGCCGGGCGCGTGCCGGGGCACGCGAAGCCCGGGGAGCAGGTCGACGAGGACGTGGAGCTGGCGGTCGAGGCACCCGCTCCGTACGTCTCGCGAGCGGGCCACAAGCTCGCGAACGCGCTCGACGCGTTCGGCGTCGAGCCGGCAGGCCTCGACTGCCTCGACGTCGGGGCGTCGACCGGCGGCTTCACCGACGTCCTGCTGCAGCGCGGCGCGGCGCGGGTCCTCGCGCTCGATGTCGGCTACGGACAACTCCACTCCAAGATCCGCGACGACCCGCGGGTCGTCGTGATGGAGCGGGTCAACGCGCGTGCGCTGACGGAGCTGCCGTTCCCGCCGCAGCTCGTGACCTGCGACGTCTCGTTCATCTCCGTCAGGCTCGCGCTGCCGCCCGCGCTCGCGCTCGCAGCAGCCGGGTGGCAGGCGTTGGTCCTCGTCAAGCCGCAGTTCGAGGCGGGTCGCGGCGAAGCGCCGAAGGGCGTCGTGCGCGACGCGCAGGTTCAGCGCCGCGTCGTGCGTGAGGTCGCAGAGGCGCTCGCGCGCGCAGGAGGCGAGCCGCGCGGCGTCGTAGACTCGGGCCTGCCGGGGCCGCAGGGCAACCGGGAATTCGTCCTCCATGTCGTCCACGCGCCCAACCCGGAGCTCCCGGCCGAGCTCGACCGCTGGATCGCCGATGCCGTCGGTTGAGCGGATCGCGGTCGTCACGCACGGCCACCCCGAGCTCGTGCAACAGGCGGTCGCACGCGTGGAGGCGCTCGCCGCTCGGCTCGGAGTCGAGGTTGTCGCCGACCAGGGACGCCCCGACGTCGCCGTCGTCCTCGGCGGCGACGGAACGATGCTGCGTGCTCTGCAGCGCTACCTCGACGACGAGGTCCCGGTCGTCGGCGTCAACTTCGGCCGCGTCGGGTTCCTCACCGCGATCAGGCCGGCGGAGCTCGAGCCCGGTCTCGAGCGCGTGCTCGCCGGCGACTACCGCGTCGTGCGGCTGCCGACGCTCGAGGTGGAGTTCGACCACGAGACGCACGTCGCGGTCAATGACACCGTCGTGACGAGCGGGACGATCGGCCGCATCATCGAGCTCGGCTACGCGATCGGCGACGAAGACCTCGGCTTGCAGCGCTGCGACGGCCTCGTGCTGTCGACGCCGCAGGGCTCGACGGCGTACAACCTCTCGAACGGCGGTCCCGTGCTCGTCTGGGGGCTGGACGCGATGGTGCTGACGTTCGTCGCGCCGCACTCGCTGCACATCCGCCCGCTCGTCGTGCCGCGCGGGCCCGACGTGACGGTCACCAACCGCTCCGCCGACGTGCCGACGACCGTGATCGTGGACGGACACGCCGTCGGGTCGCTCGATTCGGGCGAGGACGTTCGCATCCGCGTCGGCCGCCGCCAGGCGCTGCTCGCGACGCTTCCGGAGAACACGTTCTTCGCGCGCTACGCCGCCACGTTCGGCCGCTAAGGAGTCAGCGGCCGGGGTGTTCGGCGTCAGCGCCCGGGGGTAGGGGCCTGAGCGCTCGAGCTGCCGCCACGATCGCTGATCGGGTTGAAGCCAGGATCGTGACGTACCACCGCCCTTGGCGGAGCTGACCCAACCACGGCGTCCCTGGTCCGGGCGGCGCGAGCGGAGCGACCTCCACCGAGCCTGCGGGTGGCACCGGGTATCCCTCGAAGGTAGTTCCGCCGGCGCCGAAGCGATAGGCGGGCTGCGGAGACCTCGCCTCGAGGACCGTCAAGGACGTTCGCGCGAGTGGGGGAAGAACGGGCCTGCCTGAGTTCGCGTAGAACAGCGCCAGGCCGTGGGTGTGCGTTCTCGCGCCGCTCGGAGCCCGAGCGGTGAGTGATTCCAAGTCGATCCCGCGCAGGCGCAGATCGAGGACCTTCGGTCCGCACCAAAGTGGATGCAGAAGGACGCGAGGCGCATTTCTTCTAGAGATCAACCGGACCCCAACCACCTCTCCGGAAGACGTGGCGGGAAGGCTTCGTCTTGCGTGGAAGTTGCGCGAGTCGAAGGCGACCCAGGCGATCGAGACGACGCGCCAAACCGACGAATCCCGGTTGCCATCAGGTGTGACGTCCCAGAACGAAGTAGGTTGTCCGGTCGCAGGGTTGACAGCGACTCTTTCGCGATTCGTCCCGCGTACACGAAACTCGAGGACGACGACGTCTACGCCCGGAACGACACCGTGACCCACGATCTTGAAGCGGCCCGAGAGAATCGCCTCCCGGTAGCCGACGACGAACTCCGTTAGGGCAGGACCGAGACTGGCAACGCTCTCGATACGGGGCGCGCGTGAGCCAACGGAATTCCGGTTCGAAACGAAGTCTTGGATGAGGGTGCCCGCGCTACGCGTAACACCGTGAATCCGACCGGTTAGTCGATCGAACCAAAGTTCCCGCTCGACCGAGCGTGGCGCCGAGCGTCCCGTCTGGAGATCGAGGACCCGCACGAACGGACTTTCCGTCCGAGCAACAAGGTGAATCACGCGCTCACTTCCAACTGCAGCCCGCGCACGTTGCAAGAACGAATCCGCTTGCTCACTTCCAGGTTCGAGCATTATGAGTGCCGCGACGAGGCACACCGCTGCTGCCAACGCTCCGAGCCTGTGCACCCATTGCCGTCGTCTGCGACTTACCGCCGCTTCCGCCTGAGTCGCAGCGAACGCGTCCGCGATCGCCAGCAGGTCAGGAGCGTCGGCGAGCGCTTCCAGCAGCTCACGATCGAGCGAGTTGATGACGCGGCGCGTCTTCAAGGTCCCACACCCTCCTTTTCAAGCTCTTCGCGCAGCCGAACCAGCGCGCGGCGGAATCGCATTTTCGTGGCTCCTTCCGAGACGCCCTCACGCCTGGCGATATCTGCGAACCGAACCCCTGTGAGGAGCCGGAGCGCAAGCAGCTCGCGTTGGGCGGGGCTCAAACGCGAGGTTGCCCGCGCGATCGCGCGGGCAACCTCCGGCCCGTACTCATACGCTTCCGATCGCTCGTCATACAGGGTCTCGAGCGGCACCTCGCGCCGACGCGCGGCCCGTCGGGCGTCGTCAGCGAGCCGTCTCCGTGCGATGGCATAAAGGAGCGGAAGAACCTCCTCTGCATCGCGATCAAAATGAGCAAGTGTCGTCGCTGCGTCGAGGAAAACGTCCTGGGTCAACTCCTCTGCTCGATCGACGGTTCGCGTTCGGCGGCGGAGGTAGCGGTACACCTCACGCTGGTGGCGACGAAATGCCACTCGAGCAGGTCCGCCACGTTCGTTCTATCGCTCACCGGCTTTGAAAGTAACGGCCTGAGGCAGCCTTCTCGCGCACGGGAAACGACGGATGGCGTGACCTTTACACCGTTTCCGACGATATACGGAGCTGAGAACGCGCGATCGGAAGGAGCGAGAATGGCGATCCACAACCTCGGTGCAAAGCTTGTCGCAGCCGGGACCGCGGCGGCTCTGTTCGGCTTCGCAGCGGCAGCGCTCGCGGGTGATACGACGGGCATCCCCGCAGCCCCGGCCCCGTACCAACGCGGCGACCAAGTGTGGACGACCGATCAGCTTCCGGCTCCGGCGTCTTCCGCGACCGAGGCTTCCGACGCCGCGGCCGCGGCCGCCCTCCCGTCGGCCAGCGTCACGCCGGTCCGCCCGTACCAGGCTGGCGACCAAGTATGGACGACGGATGCTTCCGTGCCTTCGCCCGCACAGCCGAACGCGAATGGCTGTCAGAGAGTTCCTGCTAGCGGCTACATCGGCACGACCGTCTATGCGGCGACCACGGACGAATATGCCACCAGCTGGAGCTGGAGCGCCTCGTCGTCGGGCGAGCCGTTCATCTGGTACATCAAGCACACTGACGGCAGCAACCAGGTGTACGGCTCTTCCTCCGGCTACGGTGACTCTGTTGGCGTACCGGGCACCGTCTACTACTGGGAGGTGCAGAACAAGGGCAGCGACCCCCAGGCCTGGAACGTCTGCTATAGCGGCTAGCCGCGTGCCTACTCGGCAGCTATTGACAGGCGCCGAGGGTGGGCGAGGGGCGCGCGGCGGAAGGACGAGCCGGCGCAGCAACGCGTCCGTGCTCTGCCTTGTCGCGCGCGCCGGATGCCGCCTGCCGAAGTCGACCCGCATGTCGACGTCGTAGCCCGAGCGCGAGCGTGAACGTGGCGAGGCCGATGATCGTCTCCGGGTCGACCAGCGCGCAAGCAGCGGACTCGCTGCCGCCCGGATGACGCGGCGACGCCGGCGATCATCGCGCCCGCCACGCCGAGCGCCAGCGATCCCGTCGAGGTGCCCGTCACCGGCATCGGCCGCGCTGTTCCCGCCGCCGACGCGGCCGAACCGGCCGATGATTCCGACGGGCGCCCGCCCTACCATGGGTCGGCGTGCTGCGCCGCCTCGCCATCTCGAACCTCGTCCTCATCCACCACGCGGAGCTCGAGCTCGACGCCGGCATGAACGCGATCACCGGGGAGACGGGCGCCGGCAAGACCATCCTCACGAACGCCGTGGGGCTGCTGCTCGGGACGAGGGGGGACGCGGCGCTGATCGGCGCCGCCGGCGACGAGGCGTACGTCGAGGCGGAGTTCGACGGCGTCGACGACGAGCAGCTCGGCCCGCTCGCCGAGCTTCGCCCGGAGGACGAGGACGGGGTCGTGCTCGCCCGCCGCATCTTCGCCGACGGTCGTACGCGCGCGTACGCGTGGGGCCGCAGCGCGGCGCGCGAGGACGTCGCCGCCGCCGCCGAGTCGCTGATCGCGATGAGCGGCCAGTTCGAGCAGCGCAGGCTTGCGCGGCCGTCGTACCAGCGCAGCCTTCTCGACTCGTTCGCGGGGCTCGACCTGCGCGACGCGCGCCGTGCGTGGCGGGATTTGCAGGCCGCGCGGCGCCGCTACGACGAGCTGGCTCGCGACGCGGCGGCCGCCCGGGCCCGGCTCGACGAGCTGCATGCGCTCGCCGCGGACACCACCGGCCTCGAGCCGCGCCGTGAAGACGAGCTCCGCGGCGAACGGGAGCGCCTCCGTCACCTCACCGAGCTGGCGGAGGCGGCGGTTGCGGCGTCGGAGGCGCTCGCCCCGGAGGACGCGACCGGCGCGACCGACCTCGTCGCCGCCGCGGAGCGAACCGTCGCGCCGCTGGAGCGGCTCGCGCCGGAGCTCGCCGCCGCCGGCGACGCGCTGCGCCAGGCGGAGCTGCAGCTGCGCGAGACCGCGTCCGAGCTGCGGCGGTTCCTGTCCTCGCTCGACGCCGAGCCCGGCCGGCTCGAGGAGGTCGAGGGCGAGCTCGACCGGCTCGCGGATCTGCGCCGCCGCTATCGCGCACACACCTACGAGGAGCTGCTCGCCCGCGGCGCCGAGGCGCGCGCCGAGCTCGAGGCGCTCGACGCAGGGGACGATCCGGCCGCCGCGGCGGAGGCGGCGTTGCGGGCGGCCGAGGCCGGGGTCGAACGGATCCACGACCGGCTGCGCACTGCGCGGCGCAGGGCCGCCGAGCCGTTCGCGGCCGCGGTCGCCGGCGAGCTGCGCGCACTCGGCGTCGGCGACGGCGAGTTCCGGGTGGAGCTGCGCGAGCAGGAGCCCGGCCCGAGCGGCGCCGACGAGGTCGTGTTCCTGATCCGACCGAACGCGGGTCTGCCGTTCGGCCCCGTCGCCGACACGGCCTCCGGCGGCGAGCTCTCGCGCGTGGCGCTCGCGATCGCGGCGGTCGCCGGCGGCGAGACGATGGTGTTCGACGAGATCGACGCGGGCATCGGCGGCACCACCGCGCACGCGGTCGCCGACGCGCTGAAGCGGCTCGCACGGCGAGCGCAGGTCGTCACGATCACGCACCTGCCGCAGATCGCGACTGCGGCGGACCGCCACTTCCGCGTCGAGAAGGTGGCAGGCGACCCGACGCACACGCGCATCGAGGCGCTCGACGACGCGGCGCGCCGGGACGAGCTCGAGCGGATGCTCGGTGGCGCCGAGTTCCTCGCGACCGTACACGCGCCGGCCGGACCGTAGCCGCGCGGCGCCGTCCGCGGCGCCTGCGACCATCGCCCGGGATGAAGCCGTCGACGCCGATGCTACGATCGAGGCCCGTGAGCTTCGTCACGGGAAGGGGGGCCCGCGGGTGACCAAGTACGTCTTCGTCACCGGCGGTGTCGTCTCGTCCCTCGGCAAAGGCATCACCGCAGCGTCGCTCGGGCGGCTGCTCAAGGCGCGCGGCCTCAAGGTTCAGGTGCAGAAGTTCGACCCGTACCTGAACGTCGACCCCGGGACGATGAGCCCGTTCCAGCACGGCGAGGTGTTCGTGACGGAGGACGGCGCCGAGACGGACCTCGACATCGGCCACTACGAGCGCTTCGTCGACGAAAACCTGTCGCGCGCCGCGAACCACACGGCGGGTGCCGTGTGGGATCGTGTGCTGCGCAAGGAACGCAAGGGCGAGTACCTCGGGTCGACCGTCCAGGTGATCCCGCACATCACGAACGAGATCAAGGCGCGCATCCGTTCGGTCGCCGAGGCGTCCGACACCGACGTCGTGATCACCGAGGTCGGCGGCACCGTCGGCGACATCGAGTCGCAGCCGTTCCTCGAGGCGATCCGCCAGTTCCGGCGCGAGGCCGGCCCGGAGAACGTCATCTACCTGCACGTCACGCTCGTCCCCTTCATCGACACCGCCGGCGAGCTGAAGACGAAGCCGACGCAGCACTCCGTCAACGAGCTGCGCCGTATCGGTATCCACCCCGACGTCGTCGTGTGCCGTTCGACCGAGGCGCTGCCGCGGGACATCCGCGAGAAGATCGCGCTGTTCGCGGACGTCGACGTCGACGCGGTGATCACGAACCCCGACGTCGCCGACGTCTACCTCGTGCCGCTCGCGCTGCAGGAGCAGGGGCTCGACGAGCTCGTCTGCCGCAAGCTCGGGCTCGAGACGCGTGCACCCGAGCTGGGCGAGTGGCTCGAGCTCACGGAGCGGATCGCCGAGCGGCGCGAGACGGTCGAGATCGCGCTCGTCGGCAAGTACGTGAAGCTGCACGACGCCTACCTGTCCGTGCACGAGGCGCTCAAGCACGCCGGAATCGCGGACGGCTGCCGCGTCCAGGTGCGATGGGTCGACGCCGAGGACATGACGCTCGACGAGGCGCGCGCGGCGCTCGCCGGCGTCGACGGCGTGCTCGTCCCCGGCGGCTTCGGCTCGCGCGGCTGGGAGGGGAAGATCCTCGCCTGCCGTGTCGCGCGCGAGGACGGGATCCCGTACCTCGGCATCTGCCTCGGCATGCACGTCGCCGTCTCGGAGTTCGCCCGCCACGTGTGCGGACTCGACGGCGCGAACTCCACGGAGATGGACCCGGAGACGCCGTTCCCCGTGATCGACCTGCTGCCCGAGCAGAAGGAGGTCGAGGACCTCGGCGGCACGATGCGCCTCGGCGCGCAGGCGGTCGAGCTCGTGGACGGGACGCGCACGCGCGACGTCTACGGCGGTGAACCGGTGATCGCGGAGCGCCACCGCCACCGCTACGAGGTCAACAACGCGTTCCGCCAGCAGCTGATCGACGGCGGCCTCGTCGTCAGCGGCACGTTCCAGGAGGGGAGGCTCGTGGAGATCGTGGAGCTCCCGGACCACCCGTGGTTCGTGGCGTCGCAGTTCCACCCCGAGTTCAAGTCGCGGCCGACGCGGCCTGCGCCGCTCTTCCGCGAGTTCGTCGCCGCGGCGCTCGACCGCGCCCGCTCGCGCGACTACGTCGGCGCGCCGACCGAGATGTAGACCTGCATCCCGGCGACCTCGGTCTCGCCGGCGAAGTAGGTGAACTCGACCGTCGAACCGTCCTTGCAGGTCAGGACCGTCGTCCCCGCGCCGCTCCCGGTGGCGAGCAGCTCGCTGTACTCCTCCGCCGCCTCCTCGTAGCGGGCGACGTCCGTCACGCTCAGCCCGAGCAGCTCCTCGCGCGTGTACCCGAGCAACTCGCACGCGGCGCGGCTGGCGGCGATGTAGCGCTCGTTCTCGTCTGCGACGAAGACCGCGAGCGGGCCGTTCTCGATCGCCTCGCCGAGCAGCGAGACCTGAATCAGCGGGTCGGTCACGGTCACGGGGGCTCCGGAGTGAAGCAGTTTCTGCTGCAACTCTCAATGGGTAAAGCCGCCCGCGTCAATGGGCCGAACGGCCCATCGCGAAGCGTCGCGCGGCGCCGACACGACGGCCATGGCCGCGGTCGAGGAGCGCGCCGACGCAGGGCTCGTGCCGGGCGAGTCGCTCGAGCGGACGCTGATCCGGCACTTCCCGAACGGCATCGTGATCCTCGTCGACCACGACCTGCGCTGGGTGGTCGTCGACGGCCAAGAGCTCGCGCGCACCGGCCGCGTCGCTGCGGATCTCGAGGGACGCACGATCTGGGAGAACTACCCGCCCGACGTGTGCGCGGAGATCGAGCCGCACCTGCGCCGCGTCCTGGCCGGCGAGAGCGTCACCTACGAGGTCGACTACAACGGGCGGCGCTCGTTCGTCCAGGGCGAGCCGATCCTGGTCGACGGCCGGGTCGTGGGCGCGGCGGTCTCGACGCAGGAGGCGTCGGAGCTGCGCACGAAGCTCGGCGAGGCGGAGGTGCAGCAACGGACGCTGCTCGAGCACCTGCCGAGGGCTGCGGTGGTCGTCGTCGACCGGGAGCTGCGCGTCGTGCAGGTCAGCCGGTCGATCGAGAGCTTCGGGTGGAACCGCGAGGACGTGCTCGGCCGCACGCTGGCGGAGTGGATGCCCGGCCGCGAGGACGTCGTCGCGCTCTACGAGGCGGCGCTCGCCGGCACACCCTGCTCCGTCGACCACAGGTCGGTGCGCGGAGGCCGCACGATCTGGCTCCAGGTCGTCCCGCTTCGCGACGGCGACCGTGTCTTCGGCGCGATGTCGATCGCGCAGGACGTCACCGACCGTAGCCGTGACGAGGACGAGCGCCGCAGCGAGGCGCTCGGCGTCCTCGCCGCGGGCGTCGCGCACGATTTCAACAACCTGTTGCAGGGCGTCCTCGGCCACGCGGCGCTCGCGCTGGCGGAGCTGCCGCCTCACGCGCCGGCGCGGCGGCGCGTGGAGCAGATCGCCGACGCCGCAGGTGCGGCCGCCGCGCTCGCGGACAAGATGCTCGCCTACTCCGGCGTGCGTGGGCTCGAGCTCGAGGACGTCAACCTCTCGGCTCTGGCGGTCGAGGCGTACGGCCGCGTCGCGCCGGCGCTGCGTGCTGCGGCGACGGTCCGCTGGCAGCTCGGCGACGCCGTTCCTCCGGTGCGCGGCGACGCGCGCCGGCTGGCGCAGATCCCGCTGGCGCTGATCGAGAACGCACTCGAGGCGAAGGGCAATCTCACGATCTCCACCTACGCCGATGGCGCCGCGGCGGTGCTGGAGGTGTCGGACGACGGTGACGGCATGGATGCCGCCACGCGCGAGCGGATGTTCGAGCCGTTCTTCTCGACGCGCTTCGCCGGACGCGGGCTCGGCCTCGCGGCCGTCGACGGAATCGCCGCGCCCACGGCGCTGCGATCGACGTCGAGTCCGAGCCCGGCCGCGGCACGACCGTCCGCGTGCGCTTCCCCGCTGCGTAGCATGCGCCTCCGGTGCCGCCGGAGGTCGTCGAACTGTTCACGGAGCTCGCCGCGGTTCCGAGCCCGCCGGGCGAGGAGCGAGCGGTCGCCGACGTCGTCGCGCGCTACCTGCGCGACTGCGGCCTGACCGTCGACGAGGACGACACGGCCCCCGAGACCGGTTCGACGATCGGGAACCTGTACGCGCGACTCGATCCGACCGCCGCGGGCGAGCCGCTGCTGCTCTGCGCGCACCTCGACACCGTTCCGCCCACGGCGGAGCTCGCGCCGGTGGTGGAGGACGGCGTCGTCGCGAATGCCGCCGCCACGATCCTCGGAGCGGACGACAAGGCGGCGGTCGCCGTCATGCTCGAGGCGACGCGACGGGTGCTGGCAGAACGGCGCCCGCATGCCGGGATCGAGCTGCTGTTCACGCCGAAGGAGGAGGTCGGCCTGATCGGCGCGTACGCGTTCGACCACACGCGGCTGCGCGCGCGTGTCGGCTACGTCTACGACCAGGCTGCGCCGATCGGAACGGTCGTCCTCGGCGCACCGTTCTCGCAGTCGCTCGAGGTGACCTTCCACGGACGCGCCGCCCACTCGGGGATGCATCCGGAGGAAGGGCGGTCGGCGATCGCCGCCGCCGCACGCGCGATCGCGGAGATGCGCCTCGGCCGCGTCGACGAGCTGTCCACCGCAAACGTCGGGACGATCACCGGCGGGACCGCGACGAACATCGTCCCGGAGTGGTGCACGTTCCTCGCCGAGGCACGCTCGCACGACGAGCGGCGCCTCGCCGAGCTCGTGCAGGAGATGCAGGACGCTATCACGTTTGCAGCCGGTGTTGCCGAGTGCGATGTCGAGACGACGATGCGGAAGAGCTACCGCGGCTACCGATTCACGAAGTCGACGCGTGCCGTCGCGCTGGCCGCGTCAGCCCTGACGCGCTGCGGCCACGAGGTGACGTACGAGCTGTCGGGCGGAGCCGCCGACGCAAACGTCTTCAACGAGCGCGGCCTCGAGTGCGTCAACCTCGCCAACGGGATGGCGCAGATCCACACGCCCGGCGAGCACATCTCCGTCACCGACCTCGAGGCGATGGTCGACGTGACGCTCGCGCTCCTCGAGGAGGCGCGGAGCTGACGGAGGAGCGGCGTCTCGGGCCGGTTGTCGGGCTCGGGACGTGGAGCACGTTCGGCGGCGACGTCGAGCTCGCGCGGGAGGTCGTGCGCGCTGCGCTGGACGCCGGGACGCGGCTGTTCGACAGCTCGCCGATGTACGGGGGAGCGGAGGAGTCGCTCGGTGCAGCGTTGCGCGACCGCCGCGCCGATGTCACCGTCGCGACCAAGATCTGGACGCGCTCGGTCGACGAGGGCGCCGGCCAGTTCGCGCGCCAGCTCTCGTGGTACGGCGGCCGCGTCGACGTCGAGCAGGTGCACAACCTGGTCGGTTGGCGCGAGCACCTGCCGTGGCTCGAGGCCGAACGCGAGGCGGGTCGGATCGGCCGCATCGGCGTGACGCACTACGCGGTCTCCGCGTTCGCCGAGCTGGCGGAAGCGCTGCGTACGAAGCGGTTCTCCGTGCTCCAGGTGCCGTACAACCCATGGGAACGCGACTGCGAACGGGAGCTGCTGCCGCTGGCGGCGGATCTCGACGTCGCGGTGATCGCGATGCGGCCGCTCGGCGGCTCCGGCGAGGACCGCCGCCGGCGGGTCGAGCTGACGGATGCGCAGCGCGAGGACCTGGGTGTCGAGTCGTGGGCGGAGGCGCTCCTGCGGTGGGCGCTCGCCGACGAGCGCGTCGACTGCGTCATTCCGGCGACGTCGAAGCCGGAGCGCGCGGCGGCGAACGCGCGCGCCGGCGAAGGACGGCGGTTCGACGCCGGCCAGCGCGCACTCGTCGAGCGCATAGCGGCGTGAAGTCCGAGATCTCTGGGATGGGAGAGCGCGGCCGTGTGCGCGCCATCGCGTCTTGCTCGAACACCGGTACCACTGACGCCCGGCGGCGTCGCCGCCGTTGCGTCCTCCTAGTAGAAGACGTCGGTGCGCACACGCGACCGCAGCGGCCGGCCGTCGAGGTAGCGCCGCAGGTTGTCGCAGAACAGGTCGACGATCCGCTCGTTCTCGCGTACCGACAGCGCCGCCGTGTGAGGGCTGACGAGGACGTTCTCCATCGACCACAGCGGACTCGAATCGGGCAGCGGCTCCTCCGCGAACACGTCGAGCGCCGCGCCGCGCAGCTTGCCGCTGCGCAGCGCGTCGACCAGTGCCTCCTCGTCGACCACGCCGCCGCGTCCGACGTTGACGAAGATCGCGCCGTCGCGCATGCGCGCGATCGTCTCGCGCGAGACGAGCCCGCGCGTCTCGTCCGTCAGCGGCAGTGTCACCACGACCGCGTCGGCGTCCGCGACCAGATCGTCCAGCTCGCCGGCAGCGTGGAAGCCGTCGCGCTCGCTGCGCGCGACGCCGACGACGCGCATCCCGAACGCCTCGCCGAGCCGGATGACCTCCGAGCCGATCGCGCCGACTCCCACCACGAGCAGGGTCATCCCGCGCAACTCGTCGAGCGGATAGTGGCCCCAGCGGTGCGAACGTGCGTCGCGCAGCAGACGTGGAAGTCCCTTCGCAAACGCGAGCAGGCCGAAGAACGCCCACTCGGCGAGAGGAACGCCGTGGACGCCGCTCGCGCTCGCGACGGCGACGCGCCGCAGCTCCTCCGCTGTCAGTGCGGCCGCTCGAACCTGCTGGCCCGCGCCGGCGGACGTTGCCTGGACGAACCGAAGCCGCGGCGCCGAGCGAACAGCCCACGCGAGCCCTTGCGGCGTATCTCCCGGGATCCCGTAGAGGACCTCCGCCGCGCCCACCAGCTCGCCGAACCGGCGCTCCTGATCGGGTGTGCGCCGAAAGGAGCGGTCGCCGCCGTGGTCGGACGGGTACCGGGGCGGGGGGAGCAGCTCCGGCTCGAACGCGACCTCGAGGCGCTCGTCCACTCCGCGCATGCGCTCGACGAGCTCGCCTTCGACGGGCGTGGCCACGACGACCTTACGCACAGGTACGAATGCCCCTACGCATGGGTACTCATGGTCATACACACAGGTACCTGTGTGTTGCGCCAAGATCCCGCCATGAAGCTCTACGAGGGACCGCTTTTCGACGTCGAACGGCGGGACGGCAAGGACGTCGTCCTGCACGGCGCGGCCGTGGCCGTCGTGGCCGTGGACAGCGAGGGCACCGTCACGCTCGTCCGGCAGGAGCGGGTTCCCGCCGGCGGCAAGCTCCTCGAGCTGCCGGCGGGCGGCGTCGAGGCGGGCGAGACCCCGCTCGAGACGGCGCGCCGCGAGCTGCGCGAGGAGACGGGGCTGTCGGGCGGCGACTGGGCGGAGGTCGCCACGTTCTTCACGACGCCCGGCTTCGTCGACGAGAAGATGCACCTCTTCCTCGCCACGGAGCTCGAGCGCGGGGAGGCGAGTCCGCAGGGCGACGAGGAGCTCGAGCTCGTCCGTGTCCCGCTCGCCGAGGTGCCGTCGCTCGTCGACGACGTCGAGGATGCGAAGACGCTGATCGGGCTTCTGCTGCTGCTACGCCGTCTGTAGGCTGCGCGCGGCATGCGGATCGGCGTCGCGAAGGAGATCAAGCCCGACGAGTACCGCGTGGCGTTGACGCCGGCGGGCGCGCTCGAACTCGTCAACGCCGGCCACGACGTCGTCGTCGAAGCGGGCGCGGGCGAGGGCAGCTCGTTCGCCGACGCCGACTACGAGCGCGTCGGCGCGTCGATCGCGACCGTCGATGACGTGTGGGAGCGCAGCGAGCTCGTGCTGAAGGTGAAGGAGCCGATCGCGCCGGAGTACAGACGGCTGCGCGAGGGGCTGATCCTCTTCACGTACCTGCACATCGCGGCCGACGAGCCGCTCACGCGTGCGCTGCTCGACTCCGGCATCACGGCCGTCGCGTACGAGACGGTCGAGGTCGGGCGGACGCTGCCGCTGCTCGCGCCGATGTCCGAGGTCGCGGGTCGCCTGGCGGCGCAGGCGGGCGCCTATTTCCTCGAGAAGCCGCTCGGCGGGCGCGGGCTGCTGCTCGGCGCGGTCCCCGGCGTCGCGCCGGGAAAGATCGTGATTATCGGCGGCGGCGTCGTCGGCTACAACGCGGCCGTCATCGCGCTCGGCCTCGGCGCGCAGGTCACGATCCTCGAGCGGTCGATCGACCGCATGCGCCACCTCGAGGAGGTGCTGTCGGGCCGGGTGTCGCTGCTGATGAGCTCGTCGCTGCAGGTCGCGGACAGCGTCGCGGACGCCGACCTCGTCATCGGGGCCGTCCTGATCCCGGGCGCCGTCGCGCCGAAGCTCGTGACGCGCGAGATGATCGCCGGGATGAAAGACGGCGCCGTCGTCGTCGACGTCGCGATCGACCAGGGCGGCTGCTTCGAGACGTCGCATCCGACGACGCATGCCGATCCCGTCTACGTCGTCGACGGCGTCACGCACTACTGCGTGACGAACATGCCGGGCGCGGTGCCGATCACGTCGACGATGGCGCTCACGAACGCGACGCTGCCGTACGTCGAGGCGATCGCGAACCGCGGTCTGCGCGACGCCGTCGCGTCGGATCCCGCGCTTGCCAAGGGCGTGAACGCAATCGACGGCAAGCTGACCTACGAAGCTGTCGCCGAGGCGCACAACCTCGACTACACGCCGCTCGACGACGTGCTGCGCGTCGCCGCCTAGGGCTGGGCGCCGCTCTTGCGGTTCGGACTCGGGCTGAGCTTGACGACGAGCCACGTCACGCCCGCCGCGAGACCGACGACGGCTGCGATGAACGCGGCGAGCCCGAGCAGTCCGAGAACGTCCTTCACGGCAGGAGGATAGCGGCGACCGACGGAGCCCCGGCCGGTGCGACCGCCGTGCCGACGCGCGTGGTCGGTTCGGGGCGACCTCTACGATAGGGCCGTGCCGCGCGCCTGCGTCATCGTGCTCGACGCCGTCGGAGCCGGCGAGCTGCCGGACGCGGCCGAGTTCGGCGACGAGGGCTCGAACACGCTCGCGAACGTGGCGAAGGCGGTCGGCGGGCTCGACCTGCCGATGCTCGAGGCGCTCGGCTTCGGCAACATCGAGCCGCTCGAAGGTTGCGCGCCGCAGCCGGGCGCGCCTGCGGTCGCGGGGCGGTTGACGGAGCGCTCGAAGGGCAAGGACACCACCACCGGACACTGGGAGCTGATGGGCGTCGTGACCCCGCAGGCGATGCCCACGTATCCGCTCGGGTTCCCCGACGAGGTGATCGACCCGTTCATGAACCGGACCGGACGCGGCGTGCTCGCCAACAAGCCGGCGAGCGGCACGGAGATCATCCAGGAGCTCGGCGAGGAGCACCAGCGGACGGGGAAGTGGATCGTGTACACGAGCGCGGACTCGGTCTTCCAGGTGGCCGCGCACGAGGACACCGTGCCGCTCGAAGAGCTGTACGCCGCCTGCCGCATCGCGCGCGAGATCCTCACCGGCAAGCACGCCGTGGGGCGCGTGATCGCCCGGCCGTTCGTCGGCGAGCCGGGCCGGTACGAGCGCGACAGCGGCAACCGCCACGACTTCTCGCTCGAGCCGAAGCGGCCCAACTACCTGTCGCTCGTCCGCGACGCGGGCCACAAGGTCTACGGCGTCGGGAAGATCGGCGACATCTTCGCGCACCGCGACATCGACGAGGAGTTTCCGACCAGGTCGAACGTCGAGGGGATCCAGAAGACGGAGGAGCTGCTCCGGACGGTCGACGACGGCCTCATCTTCACGAACCTCGTCGAGACGGACTCGCTCTGGGGCCACCGCAACGACCCCGTCAACTTCCACCGCTGCCTGCAGGACTTCGACCGCCGCCTGCCCGACCTGCTCGACGCGCTGCGTCCGAACGACCTGCTGATCCTGACGTCGGATCACGGCTGCGACCCGACGACGCCGTCGACCGACCACTCGCGCGAGCACGCGCTGCTGCTCGCGTACGTCGAGGGCCGGAACGCCGCCGGCCGCACGCATGAGGGCGAGTTCGGCGACGTCGGCGCGACGGTCGCCGCGTGGCTCGGCGCGAAGCAGCCGCCGCGCGGCGTGCCCGGCGCGCCGATCGTCGAGCGCCGATGAGCCGGCCGCGCGGCGGCAACCGAGCGCGAGCGTGAGCCGGCTGAACGACCCGGCCGTCGTGCGCGCCCAATATGCAGACGAGACCGGGCTGCGCGCCCGGCAGGCGCTCTGGCGCGACTACCACGGCGACGACCCGAAGGCGGCGCTGTGGAACGCCGTCGTCGCGGCCGCGCCGCGCCGTGTGCTCGAGGTCGGCGGCGGCGACGGCTGGCTCGCTGCGCGCGTGCAGGAGGAGCTCGGCGCCGAGGTGACGATGCTCGACCAGTCGCCGCGCATGGTCGAGCTGGCAGCGCAACGCGGCGTGCGTGCGCTCGTCGGCGACGTCCAGGCGCTCCCGTTCGACGACGGCTCGTTCGACACCGTCCTCGCCTGCTGGATGCTGTACCACGTCACCGAAGTCGACCGCGGGCTGGCCGAGATCGCACGCGTCCTCGAGCCTGGCGGCCTGCTGATCGCGAACACGAACTCGCGCCGCCACTGTGCGGAACTGTTCGAGCTGATCGAGTACCCGCAGAGCTTCCGCGACAACGTCTTCACGGCCGAGAACGGCGAGGCGACGCTGGCGCGCCACTTCGCAGACGTCTCGCGGCGGGATGTCGTCGGATACGCCGTCGTCGCCGACCGCGAGACGCTCGTCGCCTACGCCGACTCCGTGAGTGCGCCGACGCAGCCGGTTCCCGAGGACGTGCCGCTGCCGTTCGTCGTGCATTCACGCGGCGCCGTCTTCGTCGCGACCAGGTGATCCGGCCGGCGGAGCTGATCCAGCGGAAGCGCGACGGCGGCGAGCTCGAGGCGGACGAGCTCGCCGAGCTCGTGCTCGCGTACGCGCGCGGTGACGTACCCGACTACCAGATGGCGGCGTTCCTGATGGCCGTCTACTTCCGCGGCCTCACGCCGACGGAGACGTTCGCGCTCACCGACGCGATGATCCGCAGCGGCGAGACGATCGACCTCGGTTCGGCGCTCGGACGAAAGGTCGTCGACAAGCACTCGACCGGCGGGGTCGGCGACAAGACGTCGCTCGCGGTCGGCCCGATCGTCGCCGCGTGCGGTGTGCCGCTCGGCAAGATGAGCGGCCGCGGGCTCGGGCACACGGGGGGCACGCTCGACAAGCTCGAGTCGATCCCCGGCTACCGCGTCGACCTGACGCTCGACGAGTTCGTGGCGCAGGTGCGCGACGTCAGGATGGCGATCGTCGGCCAGACGTCCGACCTCGTGCCGGCGGACAAGCTCCTGTACGCGCTGCGCGACGTCACCGCGACCGTCGACCAGCTGTCGCTGATCGCCGCCTCGATCATGTCGAAGAAGCTCGCGGCGGGTGCGCAGTCGATCGTGCTCGACGTGAAGGTCGGCGACGGCGCGTTCATGAAGACGGTCGACGAAGCCCGCGCGCTGGCGGAGACGATGCAGGGGCTCGGCCGCGACGCGGGCCGCGACGTCGTCTGCCTGCTCACCGACATGGACCAGCCGCTCGGCGCCGCCGTCGGCAACGCGCTCGAGGTGCGCGAGGCGCACGACACCGTGCGCGGGTACGGGCCGGCCGACTTCACGGAGCTCGTGCTCGACGCGTGCGCGCGTCTGCTCGCGCTGTCGGATCTCGGCGTCGACCTCGACGAGGGCCGGAGGCGCGCGGAAGCAGCCGTCGCCGACGGCTCCGCCGACGAGACGTGGCGCCGGTGGATCGAGGCGCAGGGCGGGGTGGCCGACGACGGGGCGCTGCCCGTCGCGGACGTAGTGCACACCCTCGAGGCGCCGCTCGCCGGCCACGTCGCGAAGGTGTCGGCAATCGTGGTCGGCAACGCGGCGGTCCACCTCGGAGCCGGGCGGCGCACGAAGGAGGACGAGATCGACCACGCGGTCGGGATCGAGGTGCTCGCGAAGCGCGGCGACCGCGTCGAGGAGGGCCAGCCGCTCGCGCGGATCCACGCGCGCACCGAGGAGCAGGCGCGGCTCGCAGCCGCCGAGGTGCTGCACGCCTACGAGATCCGGGAGCCGCCGGTCGAGCCGCGGCCGGTGCTCCTCGAGGTGGTGGAGTGACGTAGATGCCCGAGCTGCCCGAGGTGGAGACGGTGCGCCGGCGCCTAGAGCCCGTGCTCTGCGGGCGAACGCTCGAGTGCGTCGAGATCGCAGACGCGCGGCTGACCCGTCCGCTCGACCCACGCGCGGTGGCCGCCGAGCTCGAGGGCGAGCGCGTCGCACAGGTCAACCGCCGCGGCAAGTACCTGATCCTGCGCTTCGCGTCGGGCCGCGCGCTGCTGATCCACCTGCGCATGACCGGCACCCTTCTCGCAGGCGACGCCGCGACGAACGCGGACGCCTACCGTCGCGCCGAGCTGAAGCTGGACGACGGGGCGCGCGTCGCCTACCGCGACGTCCGCCGCTTCGGCACCTGGCTGCTGCTCGAGCCGCCGGAGGTCGAGGCGTACGTCGACGCGCGCGTCGGGCGCGAGCCGCTCGACCGCGCCTACCGCGCGCGCCATCTCGCGGAGCGGCTGCGTGGCCGCCGCGCGCCGATCAAGGCGGCGCTCCTCGACCAGCGCACGGTCGCCGGCGTCGGGAACATCTACGCGGACGAGGCGCTCTGGCGGGCGCGCATCCATCCGCTGACGCCGGCCGCGACGCTCGAGACGGAGGACGTCGCGGCGCTGTTCCGCGCCGTGCGCGCTGCGCTGCAGGCGGGCATCCGGCGCCAGGGCTCGACGCTGAGCGACTACCGGCTGCCGGACGGCTCGCGCGGCCGGATGCAGCACGAGTTCAAGGTCTACGGACGAACCGGGGAACCCTGCGAGCGCTGCGGGACGCCGATCGAGAAGATCCGCGCCGCCGGACGCGGCACGTGGTACTGCCCGAGCTGCCAGCGCGTCGAGCCTGCGCGCCCGGACGGTCAGGCGGCGTCGAGCAGCCGGTCGAGCGCGCCCTCGCGGTCGAGGCGCCACAGCTCCGTGTAGCCGCCGATCGGCCGCTCGTCGATGAGGATCTGCGGCACGGTCCAGCCGCCGGTGAGCTCGTTCAGGGTCGCGCGGAAGCCGGGGTCGTCTCCGAGGTCGATCTCCTCGTAGTCGAGGCCGCGGGAGTCGAGGAGCGCCTTCGCGCGCACGCAGTAGCCACACCAGCGGGTCGTGTACATCCGGATCCTCGCCACCTTCCGTTCAACGACCGAGGGCCGGGCCGGGATTCCCCGGTGCGCCCAGTAGAGTGGCCGAAATGGCCGGTCGGACGACGAAGACGGAGGCGGTCGTGCTGCGGTCGCTTCGCTTCTCGGAGGCCGACCGCATCCTCCATCTCTACACGGCGAGCCGCGGCCGGATCGGAGCGATCGCCAAGGGCGTGCGGAAGACGAAGTCCCGCTTCGGCGCGCGGCTCGAGCCGCTCTCGCACGTCGAGCTGCTGCTGCACGAGGGAAGCGGCGAGCTGCTCACGATCACGGGCGTCGAGCTGATCCGCTCGCACCGCGCCGCGCGCGAGCTGCCCTACCGCCTCGACGTCGGCCTCGTCGGCGCCGAGGCGATGCTCCGCCTGTTCGGCGAGCCGGAGCGAAACGAGCGTGCGTTCGGGGCGTTGACGCGCTTCCTCGACCTGCTCGACGAAACGCCGCCGCGCGAGGGGCGCCCGGCGCTCGACGGGCTCGCGCTCTCGTTCCAGCTCAAGCTGCTGTGGCTCGCGGGGTACCTGCCGCACCTGACGAGCTGCGTCGAGTGCGGCTCGGCGGCCGAGCTCGTCGGCTTCTCGGCGCGCGCCGGCGGCGCCGTCTGCGCCACTCACGCGCGCGACGCCCTGCGGCTGTCGCCCGAGGGGCTGGCGGCGGTCGAGCAGCTGCTGTCGACGCCGCTCGCCGACGCGGTCGGCGCGCCGCTCGCAGACCGCGCCCGCCGCGACGCGCTCGCCGTCATCACCTCGTCGTACGAGGAGCACGGCGGGTTCCGCCTGCGCACGCTGTCCGCGTGAGGCGCCGGCTCGCGGACGGCGTCGAGCTCGACGACGACCCGACGCGGGTCGACCGCGCCGAGGTCCACCGCTTCCTGTCGGAGGTCAGCTACTGGGCGAAGGGGCGCCCGCGCGAGGTGCAGGACCGGCTGATCGACGGCGCCGCCCGCGTCGTCGGCCTCTACGACGGGCAGCGGCAGATCGGGTTCTGCCGCGCGTTCAGCGACGGCGTCTCGATCGCCTACCTCGCCGAGGTCTACGTGCTCGAGGAGTACCGCGGCCGCCGGCTCGGCGAGGCGATGGTGCGCGAGATCGTCGACGGCGGCGAGCTCGCCGGGTTGGCGTGGCTCCTCCACACCCGCGACATGCACGGTCTGTACCGCAAGCTCGGCTTCGGCCGGCCGGGCGAGCGCGTGATGGAGCGCGCACGCAGCTAGGCGCTCTTCCCGAGCACCCCCACGAGCCACTGCAGCGAAAGCGGGTAGCGCCAGCTCATACCGCCGTGGCCGCCGTCGAAGAGCTCGAAGCGGACGTCGACGCCCGCGCGTTCGAACGCCCGACGCAGCGCGAGCGCGCCGAGGTCGAGGTAGTAGGAGTCGGAGCGGCCGGCGTCGAGCCACACTCCGCGCAGCGAGCGCGCCGCGTCGGCGTGGACTGCGACGAGTCGCACCGGATCGTGCTCGAGCCAGCCGGCGAACGCCTCGGGGAAGGCCGCGCCGGTCTCCGCGTCCGCGGGCAGCGCACCGTCGCCGAAAGCGCGCGCGCACGCGGCCAGCTCGACCAGGAGCGCGTCGTCGTGCGAGCGCAGCCCGGTGAACTGCCGCCAGAAGTCCTCGAGCGTGCCGAACCGCTCGCGCAGCGCGCGTGCGACCGGCGCGAAGCCGCGCGCGAGCGTCACGTCGAACAGCGCGTCCGGCGCGTGCGCCGCGCACGCATGGAAGAGGTCGGGCCTCCGCAGCGCGTTGACGACCGCGCCGTAGCCGCCCGAAGACTTGCCCTGCAGGCCGCGCAAGCCGTTCGCCGGAAACTCGGCCTCGACGAGCGGGACGACGTCCTCTGCGAGGTACGTCGCGTACCTTCCGATCCCGTCCGAATCGATCCACTGCGAGCCGCCGACGGACGTCCAGCCGTCGACGAGCACGACGATCGCCGGCGGGTGCAGCGCGTCGATCTCCTCGGGATACGCGCGCTGGAACGGCTCGACGTTGAACCACGACGCCGCCGAGCGCATGTGCGCGTGCAGCACGTACACGACCGGGTGGCGCTGCGACGTGGCGTCCGGCGACCAGATCCAGAGCGGCCGCTCGGCGGGATCGCCGAGAGGGTTGCCGCGCAACGCCGCCGACTCGACCGTGCGGCGGTGCCAGGTCACTCGCGCGGGCGCCAGGGTGCGTCGAGCTTCTCGAGCAGCAGCTCGCGGGCGCCGCCGATCGGGATCCGCTCCTGCTGCAGCGTGTCCCGGTCGCGCAGGGTGACGGTGTCGTCCTCCAGCGTCTGCTCGTCGATCGTCAACGCCCACGGCGTTCCGATCTCGTCCTGGCGCCGATAGCGCCGGCCGATCGCCGCGTCCGCGTCGTACTCGGCCGCCAGCGACTTGCGCAGCTCCTCGTAGAGCGGGCGCGCCTTCTCGACCATCGCCGCGTCCTTGCCGATCAGCGGGAGCACGGCGACCTTGACGGGCGCAATGCGCGGGTGCAGGCGCAGGACGGTGCGCGGCCGCCCCGCGACCTCTTCCTCGTCGTAGGCGTCGCAGAGGAACGCGAGCGTCGAGCGGACGACGCTGATCGCCGGCTCGATCACGTGCGGCACGTACCGCTCGTCGTGCCCGATCCACTCGAGCTTCGTCCCGGAGTGCTCGGCGTGCTGCCGCAGGTCGTAGTCGCCGCGGTTCGCGACGCCCTCGAGCTCCTGCCAGCCGATGGGGTAGAGGTACTCGATGTCGCTCGTCGCGCTCGAGTAGTGCGACAGCTCCTCCGGACCGTGCGCGCGCACGCGCAGGTGCGACGGCCGCAGACCGAGCTCGAGGTGCCAGTTGCGGCGCGCGTCGATCCAGTACGCGTGCCAGTCCGCGGCGTCGGCGGGCGGCACGAAGAACTCCATCTCCATCTGCTCGAACTCGCGCAGGCGGAAGAGGAAGTTGCCGGGCGTGATCTCGTTGCGGAAGCTCTTGCCGATCTGCGCGATGCCGAACGGCGGCTTCACGCGCATCGACGAGGTGACGTTCTTGAAGTTGACGAAGATGCCCTGGGCCGTCTCCGGCCGCAGATAGGCGGCCGATGCCGAGTCGCGCACCGGCCCGACGTACGTCTCGAACATCAGGTTGAACTCGCGCGGGTCGGTCAGGTCGCACTCGGCGAACTCGCCCGGCCGCTTCGACGGCCGCCGGCCGCACGCGCTGTCCTCGAGCTTGTCGGCGCGGAACCGGAGCTTGCACGTGCGGCAGTCGACGAGCGGGTCGGAGAAACCCGCCACGTGGCCCGACGCGACCCAGACCTGCGGGTTGAGGATGATCGCGGAGTCGAGCGCGACGACGTCCTCCCGCTCCTGGATGATCGCGCGGCGCCACTCCGCCTTGACGTTGTCGTTCAGGAGAACCCCGTAGTGGCCGAAGTCGAAGGACGAGCCGAGTCCGCCGTAGATGTCCGAGGATGGGAACACGAACGCGCGCCGGCGGCACAGCGCAGCGACCTTCTCGATCGTCGCGGCGCCCTGGAATTCCTGCAGCTCGGACACGGCGTCCGACGCTACCAATCCTTCGCTTCGCCGTCCCAGTAGTCGAGCGGCTCGACGCGGCCGATCACGCCGAGCCCGCGGAAGTTGATCTTGCGCGAGCGCGGATACCAGCAGATGTCATTCGGCTTGCGCGTCCCGTAGACGAGCATCGTGCAGCCGTCGTCACCTGCGCGGAACCAGTGCGAGACGCGGCTCGCGGGCGGGCGCGCGACGACGTGGCCGGCGCGGAGCGGATGTTCCTCGTGCGCCGCGTCGCGTCCGGCGGGCCACAGGTGCAGCGTCGCCGTCCCCTCGAGGATCACGAAGACCTCCTCCTCCTCGGAGTGGCAGTGCGGAACGGCGCCGGTCCTGCCGGGGAGGATCCGCTCCCAGTGCAGCCCGGACTGCACCGAGCGCTCGCGCGTGGCGAGCGACGCCGTCTCGAGCTTCCCCTCGAACGGCTCGAGCTCGACCTCGTCGACGTTGACGATGTTGTCCGGCCGCGGCTTCGGCGCGTCGTACGCGAGCGGCGGCCCCGCCGCCTCGACGTCCCACGGGTCGTCGTCGCGCCCCTCGGCCCAGGGCCAGCCGAGCCGGATCGCGCGCGAGCGCGGCAGCCAGCCGAGCTCCGTCGGATGCCGCGTGCCGAAGACGAGGTATTCGAGCCCGTCGTCGCCCGCGACGAACGTGTGCTCGAAGTGGTCGGCAACGTGGATCACGCAGTCGCGCGGCCGCACCTCGTGCACGTCGCCGTCCTGCCAGGCGAGGCCGGAGCCGGAGAGCACGAAGTAGAGCTCCTCCGACGCGCCGTGCGAATGCGGCGGTGTCGGCAGCCTCCCCGGCGCCACGCGCACGCGGTTGACGCCGACGCCGACGGCGCCGGCCGCGTCGCCCAGGCGCTGCCACACGGCGTCCATCTCGCCCTTCGCGAGACGGTGGGAGTCGACCTCGTCCCAGTGCGCGACTCCCACGTCGGCGACAATACCCCGATGGCGCAGGTCGAGCTCCACGTGGTCTCCGACTCGACGGGCGAGACGGCGCAGCGGCTCGTGCAGGCGCTCGAAGCGCAGTTCCCCGACCAGGAGTTCCTCGAGATCCGGCACCCGCGCGTCGAGACGACGGACGACCTGCGGCTCGCGGTCGAGCGCATGCGGGGACGCCCGGCGGTCGTCGTCTACACGCTCGTCGAGCCCGAGCTGCGCGAGACGATGCGCGACCTCTGCCGGCGCGCGCGGTTGCACTACTGCGACGTGCTCGGCCACCCGATCGAGGCGGTCGCACGCGTGTCGGGTCGCGCGGCGAAGATGAAGCCGGGGGCGCGGCCGCCGCTGAACGACGCGTACTTCCGCCGCATGTCGGCGATCGAGTTCGCGGTCAAGCACGACGACGGCATCGGCGCCGGGCTCGCCGAGGCCGACATCGTCCTCGTCGGCGTCTCGCGCACCTCGAAGACGCCGCTCTCGATCTACCTCGGCTACCTCGGCTACCGCGCCGCGAACGTGCCACTCGTGAAGGGGATCGAGCCTCCGCCCGAGCTCTTCACGACGGACCCGGCCAAGATCGTCGGCCTGACGATCGACGCGCAGCGGCTCGCCGAGATCCGCGACGAGCGCATCCGCTGGATGCGCGGCAACCGCGCCTACGCCGACCTCGTCGAGATCTACGACGAGCTCGACTACGCCGCGCAGATCCACCGGCGGCTCGGCTGCCCCGTGCTCGAGGTGAGCGAGCTTTCGATCGAGGAGATCTCGCACCGCATCATCCGCCTCGTCGAGCAGCGGAAGGCGGAAGTCCAGGCGTCGTGAAGCCGAAGCCGCCGGTCCCGAGGTGGCGGTGGGCCGCCTGGTACGCCGTGCTCGCGGCCGCGCTCGCCGTCTTCTACGGGCTGTTCACGCCGATCTGGTTCGGGCTCCGCTCGCTGGCGTGGCTCGCCGAGTACCGCGCGCGCCGGCGGCGATAGGCGGCCGCCGAGCGCCGCCCACCGCCGCCGCGCGTGGTCTCAGGTGCCGCGCGCGACGCAGCTCTGGGTCGCGTTCGAGTACTCGAGCTGCAGCTCGTACGGGTGGCCATCGATCAGCTGGTTGTACGCGCCGTACGGCGTGGAGCCGATCGAGCTCCCGAAGTACCACGCGCACTTGTCGCCGTTCTCGTAGCCCGAGAGGTCGTACCAGGCGTTCCCGTTCGGGTCCGTCATCGTCTCGTTCGCCTCGTGCGAGGTGACGTTGATCGTCGCATCGGCCGCGCTGCCGTTCGGGTGCGGCTCCGCGTCGCATGCAGACGTGACGGTGTCCGCGTACGGCATGTTCGCGTACAGGTACTCCGCGGAGCCGCTGCCGACCCAGCTGTGGTACGCGCAGTACTGGCTGAACGCGCAGTCGCTCGAGTTCGCACAACTCCCCACGTTCCTGGCGGTGAACATGAAGAACTCCTTGCTCGGCCCGTAGCCCCAGCCGCGGAGCTGCGCGACGCGCTTCACCTCCGCCTGGATCTGCGCGTCGGACAGGCAGACCGTCGTCTGGGAGACCGAGTCGGAGCAGCCGCTCGCGGGGAACGGATTCGTGTCGACGTAGGAGCCGCCGAAGGCGACGCTGTATGCCTCGTGGCCGCTGTAGTCGTAGTACTGCGTGCCGGCGTAGAACACGTTCGAGGTCTTCCCGCTGTCAGCCGCCACGTCGGTGAAGAAGCGGTTGATGACCGTCGTGTAGTCGCTCGACATCGAGTAGCCAGCCGGATCCCAGTAGATCGCGTACACCGTCGATCCGTGCTGGACGGGGCCGCCGTGGTAGCGGAGGTTCCCGAACCCCCTGACGCCCGTCGCCTGGTTCGAGACGCGCGAGGCGACCATCCCGAGGATGTTCTGCGCCCGAAGCGGCGGACCGCCGGAGCCGAGCGCGACGCCGGTGACGCCGCCCAGCGTGACTGCCGCGAGGAGAAGACCGAGCGTTCTCCGCAAACCGAAACCCCTCCCTGGTATACGACCCGTCGACTATAGGACGGGGCTCCGGACGGCGCGACCGGGCCGGCCGAGGCCGGGTAGATTCCCGCTCCGAGTGGCGGCCAGGTACGTCTTCGACTTCGACGAGCCGGCGCCGGGCGGGCGTGAGCTGCTGGGCGGAAAGGGGATCGGCCTCGCCGAGATGACGCGGCTCGGCCTGCCGGTGCCGGCCGGTTTCACGATCACGACCGATGCCTGCCGCGCGTTCATGGCTGGGGGCGACCTGCCGGAGGGGCTCGAGGCGGAGGTCGACGAGCACGTGGGCCGGCTCGAGCAGCGCACCGGCAAGCGCTTCGGCTCGAGCGACGACCCGTTGCTCGTCTCCGTGCGCTCCGGCGCCGCGATCTCGATGCCGGGGATGATGGACACGATCCTCAACCTCGGCCTGAACGACGAGGCCGCCGACGGGCTCGCGTCGCGGACGGACAACGCGCGGTTCGCCTTCGACTCCTACCGGCGACTGATCCAGATGTTCGGCGAGGTGGTCGACGGCGTCGACGCGCACGTATTCGAGAGCGCGCTCGGCGCGGCGAAGGCGGCGCGCGGCGCCCAGCACGATTCCGATCTCACGGCGGACGACCTGCGCGAGCTGGTGCGGACGTTCAAGGAGCTCTACCGCCGCGAGACCGGCGCCGAGTTTCCCGCCGACGCCCGCGAGCAGCTGCTGCGCGCGGTGCGCGCCGTCTTCCGCTCGTGGCAGAACCCGCGCGCACAGGTGTACCGCCGCGCGCACGACATCCCGGACGACCTCGGTACGGCGGTGAACGTCGTGCAGATGGTGTTCGGCAACAAGGGCGACCGCTCGGGCACCGGCGTCGCGTTCACGCGCGACCCGTCGACCGGAGAGCGCGGGCTCTACGGCGAGTTCCTGGCGAACGCGCAGGGTGAGGACGTCGTCGCGGGAATCCGCACCCCGCAGCCGATCGAGGCGATGCGCACCACGCTGCCCGAGGCGTTCGAGCAGCTCGTGGAGACGATGCGGCGCCTCGAGGAGCACTACCGCGACATGCAGGACATCGAGTTCACCGTCGAGGACGGGCGGCTCTTCCTGCTGCAGACGCGCGCGGCGAAGCGGACGGCGGCCGCGGCGCTGAAGGCCGCCGTGACGATGGTGGAGGAGGGGCTGATCACGCGCGAGGAGGCGATCGGGCGCATCGACCCGGCGCAGCTCGACCAGCTGCTGCACCCGATGATCGACCCCACCGCCGACCTCGCGCCGGCCGCGAAGGGCCTGAACGCGTCGCCCGGCGCCGCAAGCGGCGGCATCGTCTTCGACGCCGACACTGCGGTGGAGCGCGCGAAGAGCGGCCCGGTGATCCTCGTCCGCTGGGAGACGACCCCGGACGACATCCACGGGATGATCGCGGCGGACGGCATCCTCACGGTCCACGGCGGGATGACGTCGCACGCGGCCGTCGTCGCGCGCGGAATGGGCAAACCGTGCGTCGCCGGCTGCGAGGAGCTGCAGCTCGCCGAGGGCACCGCCACGCTCGCCGGCGAGACGCTGCGCGAGGGCGACGTGATCACGATCGACGGCGGCACGGGCCGCGTGTTCGTCGGCTCGGTGCCGCTGGTGCCGCCGCAGATCAACGAGGACTTCGAGACGATCCTGCGCTGGGCCGACGACACGCGCCGGCTGCGCGTGCGCGCCAACGCCGACACGCCCGCCGACGCGACGCGCGCGCGCGAGTTCGGAGCGGAGGGGATCGGCCTCTGCCGCACCGAGCACATGTTCTTCGGCGACGAGCGCCTGCCCGTGATGCAGGAGATGATCGCCGCCGATTCGGAACGCGGGCGGCGGGCTGCGCTCGAGCGGTTGCTGCCGTTCCAGCAGGCGGACTTCGAGGGGATCTTCGAGGCGATGGCGGGGCTGCCCGTCACGATCCGCCTGCTCGACCCGCCGCTGCACGAGTTTCTGCCGGACGAGGCGCACGCGGGCGACGAGCGCATGCGCGCGCGGATCCGCGCGCTGCGCGAGGCGAATCCGATGCTCGGCACGCGCGGCTGCAGGCTCGGGCTGCAGCATCCCGAGATCTACGAGATGCAGATCCGCGCGATCGCGCGCGCGGCGCGGGCGGTGCAGGAGCGGAGCGGGGAGGCGCCGCTCGTCGAGGTGATGCACCCGCTCGTCGGGTTCCGAGAGGAGCTCGCGCGGCTGCGCGAGCTGACCGAGTCGGTGTGGGCCGAGGAGGCGCCGGAGGTCGAGCACCTCGTCGGCACGATGATCGAGGTCCCGCGCGCGGCGCTGCGCGCCGACGAGATCGCCGAGGTCGCCGACTTCTTCTCCTTCGGCACGAACGACCTGACGCAGACCACGCTGGCGTTCTCGCGCGACGACGCAGAGGGCAAGTTCCTTACTCAGTACCTCTCCGACGGCGTGCTCGAGCGGAACCCGTTCGAGGTGCTCGACACCGACGGCGTCGGCGACCTGATGCGCATCGCGGTCGAGCGAGGTAGGTCGACGAAGCCGGCGCTCAAGCTCGGGATCTGCGGCGAGCACGGCGGCGAGCCGCGCTCGATCGCGTTCTGCCACGAGCTCGGCCTCGACTACGTCAGCTGCTCGCCGTTCCGCGTGCCGCTCGCGCGGCTCGCCGCTGCGCAGGCCGCGCTGCGGGAGTCGGGCGCCGGCGCCTACGTCGCCGCCGGCGGCTGACGGACTGCTTCTTACGCGGAGCCGTGCGCGCGCATGTAGGCGAGCGCGACCGCGACGACGACCACCGCCGCGACCGAGGCGAAGCTGTAGACCCACGAGCGCCGGAAGCTGAGCAGGAGCAGCATCAGGACGACGCCGCCGATCAGGCCGCCGACGTGCCCGCCGACCGAGATGAAGTGCGAGAGCGCGAACGTGAAGACGAGGTTGAGCAGGATCAGCGTCGCGATCTGACCGCCGGAGGAGATCACGCCGCGCCGCTCGAGCACGAACAGCGCCCCGAAGACGCCGAAGATCGCGCCCGACGCGCCGACCGTCGTCGCGTTCGGCGACCAGAGCAGCGCTCCGGCCGAACCGGCGATGCCCGACGCGAGGTAGAGCAGCAGGAACCGCCAGCGGCCGATCACGTGCTCGAGCACGGTGCCGCCGAAGTAGAGCGAGTACATGTTCATCGCGAGGTGCAGCGGGCCGTAGTGCAGGAACATCGCGGTGAACAGGCGCCACCAGTCGCCGTGCTCGACGCCGACCATCTGGTAGCCGGGGATGACCACGTGCGGCGGCACGCCGATCGCGTCGCCGTGCGTGGAGACGCCGTTCAGGACGAGCGCCCCGTGGTCGAAGATCCAGTTGCCGGTGCCGCTGACGCTGCCGCCGGTCGCGAGCTCGAGCAGGTAGACGGCGACGTTGACGCCGATCAGCGCGAGCGTGACGCCGTTGAGGTAGCGGCCGCCGACGCCGGTGACGGATCGCTCCGCCGCGCGCGTGACCTTCGCGAAGCCCTGGGGCTTGCCGGAGTGCTCAGGGCAGCGCAGCCCGACCGGCGCCGGCGTCATGCACTCGTAGCAGATCGGCCGCCCGCATTCCGAGCACGAGAGCCCGGTCTCGCGGTCGGGATGGCGGTAGCAGTAGCGCGGCGCTTCCACGCGACTAGCGTATCCGCGTGCAGCGCGTCGACATGCGTTCTCTCGGACCGGCACGAGTCCTCAGCGTGGAAGGAGACTGGAGTGAGCGAAGCCGAGAACCTGTTCGGAGAAGAGCACGTCCGCCGCTACCGCGAGACGGGCGGCGCCGTCGGGCACGAGTGGAAGGAGGGCTCGACGATCCTGCTGCTCACGACGACCGGGCGCAAGACGGGGCAGCCGCGCACGACGCCGCTGATCTACGCGCGCGACGGCGACCGCTACGTCGTCGTCGCCTCCAAGGGCGGGGCGCCCGAGCATCCGGGCTGGTACCGCAACCTGACGAAGAACCCCGACGTCGAGGTCCAGGTGCGCGACGACGTCTTCCGCGCGCGTGCGCGCACCGCCGAGGGCGAGGAGCGCGAGCGGCTCTGGCGGAAGGCGAACGAGGTCTGGCCGCACTACGACGAGTACGCGCGCAAGACGGAGCGCGAGATCCCGGTCGTCGTGCTCGAGCGGACGTGAGCTGAATCGTGCGCCCGGCGTGCGCGCCGGGCCATGCCGCGAGCCAGCGTCTCCTGCGCGGACGTCCGCCCTTGACAGGCGAACGCGCGTTCGTGTAGAACATACGTTCCCATGATCGCCGCAGTCGTCATCCCGGCCTTCGACCTGCGGGCGGCGCTGCGCTCGCGGCCGCGGCTGCAGGCGCTGCCGGCGGCGCTCGCGCCGCTGCCGGGGACGGAGCCGCTGGTCGGCTCGGTGACCGGCGCGGCCGAGGCGCAGGGGGTGCGGCCCGGGATGCGGCTGGGAGAGGCCCTCGCCACGTGCCCGCGGCTCGAGCTCGTCGAGCAGGACCCGGCGGCGGCGGAGCAGGCCTGGGACGAGATCCTGCGGCGACTCGAGGACGCCGGGTTCGCCGTCGAGCCGGTCGAGCCGGGCACGGTCTACTTCGCCACCGACGGGGTGGAGCGGCTGTACGGCGGCCTCGAGCCGGCGCTCAAGCGGGCGCTCGCGGCGGTGGGCTCGGTGTGGGATCCGCGGGCAGGGGCGGCCGAGCGCCGCTTCGCCGCGCTCGCGGCCGCGAACGTCGCCCGGCCGGGGCAGGCGCTGATCGTTTCCGACGACCGGACGCGGTCGTTCCTCGCGCCGCTGCCGCTGCAGCTCCTGCCGCTCGAGCGCGAGCGCTACGCGGAGCTCGAGGAGCTGGGCGTGCGAACGATCGGACAGCTTGCCGGGCTGCCGGGCGCCGCCGTTGCCGAACGATTGGGGCCGGACGGCCGGCGCGCCTGGAGCCTGGCGAGAGGCGAGCACGACGGACGGGTGACGCCGAGACGGCCGGCGACCGTCCTGCACGAGACGCTCGAGTTCCCCGAGGCGGTCGGCAACGAGCTGACGCTCCGGCGCGGCCTCTCAGTGCTCGTCGACCGGCTGCTCGCACGACCCGAGCGTGCGGGGCGGCCGCCGAGGAAGGTCGCGGTGTGGGCGCGGCTGGTCGGCGGCGCCTCGTGGCGCCGGACGGTGACGCTGCGCGAGCCGACCGCCGATCCGGCGCGGCTCCGGGCGGCGCTCGCGCCGAAGCTCGCGGAGCTGCCGGCGCCGGCGCTCAAGCTGCGACTCGAGATCGGCGAGCTCGCCGACCACGTCGGCGAGCAGCTCGAGCTCGTCGCCGCTGAGGGAGACGCCCTGTGGGGGCGGCTCCGCGAAGGCCTGCGCCAGGTGAAGGCCGCCGTCGGCGCCGGTGGAGTCTCGACGGTGGTGGAGGTCGCGCCGTGGTCACGCATCCCGGAGGCGCGCGCGCTGCTCGTTCCGCGCGACGACTGAACCAGCCGCGGCCGGCGCTCGTCGAGGAGCATGCCGACGGGACGCCGCGCCGCGTCAACCGCCAGGGCGTCGCGGCCGTCCGCGAGGAATGGCGCGTCGTCGACCGCTGGTGGACGGAGGAGCCGGTGCACCGGCGGTACTTCGACGTCGTCCTCGAGTCCGGCGAGAACGCCGTCGTCTACCACGACGACGACGCGGGACGGTGGTTCACGCAGCGCGCATAGATGCGCCGGCGCGGGCGCCGTACGTCGAGCTGCACGCGCACTCGGCGTACTCGTTCCTCGACGGCGCGTCGCTGCCGGAGGAGCTCGCCGCGCGCGCCGCCGAGCTCGGTTACGAGGCGCTCGCGCTCACCGACCATGACGGCGTCTACGGCTCGCTCGAGTTCGCGCATGCCGCGAAGCACCTGGGCGTCCGGCCCATCACCGGAGCGGAGGTGACCGTCGAGCTCGAGGCGACGCCGGCGGAGCGGGCGAGGAGCAACGTCTTCGGCTCGGCGGCCGGGCGCGCGCACGTGACGCTGCTGTGCGAGACGCAACGCGGCTACGCCAACCTCTGCCGCATCCTCACCGACGCGCATGCCCGCACGCGCCTGCCGGGACGCGAGCGCGAGCTGTTGCCGGCCTCGACGACGCTCGACGTGCTCGAGCGCCACGCCGAGGGGCTCGTCGCGCTGTCGGGCTGCGCACGCCACGGACTCGGCGTCGTCGACCCGAACGGCGCGGCTCGGCTCGCGCAGGCGTTTGCCGGCGCGTTCTACCTCGAGCTGCAGCGTCCGTTCGAGCGCGGTGACGTGCGCCGCAACGCGGCGCTCGCGGAGCTGGCGGACGTGCTGCGCGTGCCGGTGGTCGCGACCGGCGACGTCCACGCGCACCACGTCCGCCGCGCCCGCCTGCAGGACGCGCTCGTCGCGATCCGCAACCGCACGTCGCTCGACGGCTGCGAGCGCGAGCGGCGCGGCAACCACGAGTCGGTGCTCGTCGCACCTGCCGAGATGCTCGAGCGGCTGCCGCACGACGCCGTCCAGAAGACGCGAGAGGTCGCCGACCGCTGCCGGTTCGACCTGACGCAGGAGCTCGGCTACCGCTACCCCGACTTCTCCGACGGCCCCGATCCTGCCGACGTCCGCCTGCGCGAAATCTGCGACCGCGCGTTCGCCGAGCGCTACCGCGACGGGAACGGCCGTCGGCGCCGGGCGCGCGAGCGGCTCGACGAGGAGCTCGCGTTGATCGCGCGGCTCGGGCTCGCAGGGTTCTTCCTGCTGCACTGGGAGGTACTCGAGCTCGCGCGCGAGTGCGCCTCCGAGGTGCGCGGCCCCGGCAGCCCGCGCCACGCCCTGCCGCCGGGCCGCGGCCGCGGTTCGAGCGTCGGCTCGATCGTCTGCTATCTGACGGGCCTCTCGCACGTCGATCCCGTCGAGGCGGACCTGTCGCTCGGCCGCTTCATCAACGACGAGATGGTGGCGGTACCCGACATCGACCTCGACTTCCCGCGCGAGATCCGCGAGCAGCTGATCGTCCGCGTCACCGAGCGCTACGGACGCGAGCGCGCGGCGTTGGTGGCGAGCTTTGCGACGTATCGCAGCCGCGGCGCGATCCGCGACGTCGGCAAGGCGCTCGGGCTGCCGTTCGCCGAGCTCGAACGGCTCGCGCGCGTCACCGACGGCTGGGACGCGACGCGTGTCGCCGACGAGCTCGCGGGCGTTCCCGGAGCGCACACCGGACCGCGCTGGGAGGCATTCCGCGAGCTGACGCGCGAGATCGCCGGGCTGCCGCGGCACATCAGCCAGCACCCGGGCGGGATGGTGATCTCGACCCGGCCGCTGGTCGACCTCGTCCCGGTGCAGCCGGCGGCGATGGCGGGTCGCCAGATCTGCCAGTGGGACAAGGACAGCTGCGGCGACGCCGGGTTCCTCAAGATCGACCTGCTCGGGCTGGGGATGCTCTCGGCCGTCGAGGACGCCGTCGACCGCATCGCCTTGCTGCGCGGCAAGCCGATCGACCTGTCGCGGATCCCGCTCGACGACGCGACGGTGTATGCCGAGATCCAGGCGGCCGACACCGTGGGTGTCTTCCAGATCGAGAGCCGTGCGCAGATGCAGAGCCTGCTGCAGACGCGCCCGGAGAGCCTCGACGACCTCACGGTGCAGGTGGCGCTCGTGCGCCCGGGGCCGATTCAGGGCAAGGCCGTCCACCCGTACGTGCAGCACCGCCAGGCGAAGCGCAACAACCCGTCGTTCGAGCCGCCGGTCGAGCACGAGTGCCTGCGCGAGCCGTTGCGCGACACGCTCGGCGTCGTCGTCTTCCAGGACCAGGTGCTGGACGTCGCGATGGCCGCGGCCCGCTTCTCGATCGGGGAGGCGGAGGGGCTGCGGCGCGCGATGAGCCGCAAGCGCAGCGAGGAGGCGATCGAGGCGCTCCGGCCGCGGTTCGTCGAGGGCTGCCTCGGCAACGGCATCGACGAGCACACCGCGCACGCGATCTACGACAAGCTCTGCGGCTTCGCCGGCTTCGGATTCCCGAAGTCGCACGCCGCGGCGTTCGCCCTGCTCGCCTACCAGTCGGCGTGGCTACGCCGCTACTACCCCGCGGAGTTCCTCTGCGCGCTCCTGAACGCGCAGCCGATGGGCTTCTACCCGCCGGCCTCGCTCGTCCGCGACGCGCAGCGGCGCGGGGTGGAGGTCCGCCCGCCGCACGTCAACCGCTCGCACGCGCAGTGCACGATCGAGGACGACGGAGACGGTTTCGCCGTACGCGTCGGCGTCGGCTACGTGAGCGGGGTGGGCGAGGACGAGGCGAACGCGATCGAGTCGGCGCAGCCGTATGCCGACCTCGGCGACCTCGCACGACGCGCGGCTGTCAAGGTCGACGCGCTCGAGGCGCTCGTCGCAGCCGGCGCATGCGACGACTGGGGGCCGCGCCGAGAGCTGCTGTGGCGGCTCGGCGTCACCGCGCGCGGCGAAAGCGCCGGCGACGGCAACCGCCAGCTCGCGCTGCCGCTCGAACCGACCGCGGAGACGCCCGTGCTCCCGTTGCAGACGCCGTGGGAGCGGATGCTCGCGGACTACAAGCACACCTCGCTCTCGGTCGGTGTCCACCCGCTGCAGCTGCTGCGTCCGCATCTGCCGGCGACGGTAACGACGAGCGCCGAGCTCGCGGAGACGCCGCACGGGACGCGGATCCAGCTCGCTGGGATGGCGGTCGCTCGCCAGCGCCCGGCGACGGCGAACGGCGTCGTGTTCATGCTGCTCGAGGACGAGCACGGTCAGGCGAACCTGATCGTCCCGCCGCCGGTGTACGAGCAGCACCGCGCGATCGTGCGCGCCGAGCCGCTGCTGCTCGCGCGCGGGAAGCTCGAGCGGCACGGCCGCAACGTCAACCTGCTCGTGTCGGAGCTCGTCTCGCTCGGCCCGCTCGCGCGCCGGGCGGCAAGCGAGGCGGAGGTGACGGCGGCCCTCCCGCGGGCGCACCACTTCGGGCACCGGTGACCGACGCATTCCGCTTCGGTTGTCGAGTACGCGCGGAGACGCCGCAGCCGGAGCTGTGAATCAGACGCCGTTAAGCGCGGACGCCGAACTCGACGTTCTTCGTCTCGATCGTCCCGGCCGTGCGCCCGGGCGCTGCCTGGTCGTTCCAGTAGAGGTTCGTGTGAGCGATGACCTGTGCCGGTGGAGGCGCGCCCCATGCCGTCTGGTCCTCGGTGGTGTGTGCGTCGCTCACGAGCGTCGTGTCGTAGCCCCTCGTGAACGCGCCGTGGAGCGTCGAGCGGACGCACGCATCCGTTTGTGCGCCGACGACGAGGAGTCGGCCGACCGCAAGCTCGGAGAGGGCCGCTTCGAGGTCGGTCGCTTCGAAGGCGTCGCCGTAGTTCTTCTCGATCAGGACCTCGTCGTCGCCCGGAACGAGCTCCGAGACGAGCCGCCACGCATCCGTTCCGCGGACGAGGTGCTCGTCCGAGTGCTGAACCCACACGACCGGCACGCCCTCGCCGCGCGCTCGTTCGACGAGCGTCCCCACGTTCGCCACGACGGTGTCCCGATTGTGCGCGCCCGCGACGGCCCCCTTCTGCATGTCGATCACGAGCAGCGCGGTGTTGGGGCGGTTCGGCAGAGTCGTCATCGGCCTGCGCAGTATGGCATCGCATGCCGCCCGTTCAGGCGAGGGCGCGTTCGAGAGCCGCGCGATCGGCGGGCAGGCCGTGCGTCGGCAGCACGAGCTCGACCGGCTTGTCGAGCAGCGGCCGGAGGCCCGCGGCGACCTGCTCGACGGTGACGCCGTCCGGCAGCCAGGTCGCGGGAATCTCGAGGCCGTTGCCGAGGTCGATCAGCGTGTCCCCCGCGATCACGGCGCGAATCCGCTCGTTCCAGAGCACGAGGTCGAGCTCCCCCTCCCGGCCGGGGTACGCCTCCATGCCGAACAGCGAGTCGCCGATGGAGTAGCGGGTCGCCGGGACGAGCTGGTCCTCGGGACGGTCGGGCGCGGGCGCCCACACGGGAAAGCCGAGCGACGCGGCGTCGCGCTCGTGCCACGTGGAGGTGAGCACCGTGACCACGTCGCGCGACCCGAACAATGCACGCACGTCGTCGGGGACGGCGATCGGGTCGATGAGGACCAGCCGCGCGCCGTCGTCGATGGCGTACGCCGAGACGGGCCCTTCCCACTCGGGATGCGTCGCGGTCCAGTGGTAGACGCCTTCCGGAAGCACCCGGTTGATGCTAGGCCTCGACTCGGCGGTCACCGGCCGACACGGTAGCGCACGTGCGTCGCGAGCGGCGAATGGATGGCCTCGACCGGCTCGAGACCGGGGTCGGCGACTCCGTCGAACAGCCGCTCGCCGGAGCCGAGCAGAACGGGCACGAAGTCGAGGACGAGCTCGTCGATCACGCCCGCCGCAAGCGCCTGACGCACGGTGGAGGCGCCGCCGGCGATGTCGACACCGCGCTCCCCTGCAGCCTCCGAGGCGCGCGCGAACGCGGCGTCGAAGCCGTCGACGACGAAGTGGAACGTCGTCCCGCCCGCGAGCTCGATCGGCTCGTGCTCGTAGTGCGTGAGGACGAAGACGGGAGCGTGGTACGGCGGCTCGTCACCCCACCAGCCGCGCCAGTCGTCCTGCCACGGACCGCGAATCGGCCCGAACATGTTGCGTCCCATCACGTACGCGCCGCGCGGGCGCAGCAGCAGGTCGCGTGCGCGCGCGTCCGCCTCGTGCAGAGGCTCGTCGAGATGCCACCCGTGCAGCTCGCGCCCGCGACGGCCGAGAGGGTGCTCGAGACTCTGGTCCGGTCCCGCGACGAAGCCGTCGAGGGAGATCGACATATGACAGGTGGTGTCGCTCATGTTGCGTTCGATCGCGCCGGTGCGCGGGAGTCAGCCGTGAAGTCTCACATTCCTAGCGAGTTCGGCGAAGGGTCGTGCAGTCGCCGAGCGGTCTATCCTCACGTTGGATGAGGCGCGCGCTCGTCCTCGTCGCGGTAGTGCCCGCCGTCGCCGGCGGGCTGGAAGCGGGGGCTGCGACTGCGCCTGCAGCCGCTGTTCCCACCGTGAGCTGCGGCGACGCGATCGGAGTGACATCGGGCGGAACAGCCGACGGCTACCGAGTCGTGCTTCACGTCGTGTCTGTTCCCCCAGCTCACCTCGGTCGTGCTGCTCGAAGCGGTCAGACACCACTGCGGTGGTGGCTGAAGGCCGGTCTGGTGATTCGCTGGGGCAACCCGCCGGTCACGGTCGCCGTGCCTGCATCGCTCCGCGACGACGTTCGGATCACGTGGGGAAACGAGGGCCAACAAGGCCCGAGCTTGCGGTTCGCGGCACGCCCCTCGTACGGCAGGCCGCTGTGGCATGCGTACGCGGGCGGGTTCCTGCTCCGCCGGCGCGCGATCTGCGTCCCCTTGGTCTTCCGCGTCGGAGGCCGCAACGCGGTCGTCCGCTTCGGCATCGGGATGCGCTGTTCGTGAGGCGCATTCGAGGCGCTGGTAGCACGCAACGGGGCCGGCGTCTTGCTACGTGCGCGGTGCGTACTTGATATTCGTAAATGGCCAGTCCACAGCGAGCCACTCCTTCACCGCGTGCCACAGCGGAGTGTCCAGGTGCGCGTGGCTCTGCCTCACCCACGACAGCGCGTGCGCCTCGTAGTCTGTGTCGCGCGACGGATAGATGTAGACGCACCCGATCACGTCGCGGCTGCCGGGATCGAGCACGGTGTACGTGAATCCCTTGCGGTTGCGGAAGTCCTCGGCATGTTGTTCAAGGTCGGCTCGGTTTTCGTCCGGTGTCATCAGGTGCGGCCAGGTGCCCCACGGGAAACCCGGCGTCGCGGCGATGTGCTCGATCGAATTGGTCCAGGCGTCGTAGTCTCGGTCGTTGTGCTCGGGACCGAGCGGCTCGAGCACGAAGTCAGGGGTCTCGAGCCCGCCTGGGATCACGAAGTCGGGCGGAACGAAGTCGCCCACGCCGCCGATGGTACGCCGGCCGTCGTCGAGTCCCACCGCTGGCGACCCAACTGGTGCGTGATGGCGAGAGCCGCGGACTTGGACGCCTTACCTGCGCTAGGACTCGGCTGGTCGAGTGTTCACCGAGTGCATCCTGAGGGGCCGATCTTCATCGTGCGAGGAGTCGTGCCGAAAAGGCGGGCGGAAGCCATGGCCAACAGTGCGACGGCGACACGCGACCTGGCGCAAAGCTGACGTGGACTATCGCGCGAAGCGTTCCTGGTTCCGTCGTCTGTGTGAGAGTGACGGTTTGGCGGTATGAAGGCGTCTGCGGGGCCGTGACACGCTCTCCAGGGCTGATCTCGCGGGACAGCAGCAGATGTCCGCCCGCCGCGAACGTCACCCGCTCTGTCGCACTTGTGCTCGTCGCGCTGAAGACCAGCCGGTACGTGCGTGCTCCGGTCAGGCCGGGCGTGCACTGCCAGTCGAGCCTCCCCATCTCCGGAAGCGCGATCAGTTGCCACGGCCCGTGCGGATCGCGAGCACCGGATGCCGCAGCGACGGATGTGGCCGAGCCGACCACGAGGACGACTGCAATGAGCGCGCGCGTATGAAGCCGCACAGACCGCATACGAACTACCGAGCGCGACGGGTCCAGATTTGGCAGTGCGAGTTTCGCTAAGGCACCCGAGCGGTGGATTCTCGGATCGCGGATCGTAGAATCCACGCACCGTGGCGTTCGCGGTGGAGGTCGTCGAACTGCCGAAAGTTGGTGACTGATCCCAGAGCGTCCGCTGAACACCAGTCCCCATCGGCTGCGTGGATAGATGAACTTCAGCCTGGGCCAGTGTCCGCGAGTGCACCCTGAGCGGACGGGTTCGTCACACGGTCAGAGGCTCGTCAAGGCCGCGGAGTTCCCATAGCGCGCGAATCAGCGCGGCATCGAGGCCTGAATGAGCGAGTAGCAACTCCTGCGCCCAGTCGACCGCGGTCTGACGGTTGATCTCTCCACCCTCTAGCCTCCTCGACATGGCTGCCACATCATCGAGCGTCGGCACTTGCGGCGGGAACCACCAGCCATCAGCGGGCGGCTTCGAAGGCGGCCACACCGGAAGGCGACTCCGGGTCATCTTCAGAGACGGGTGGACGCTCGGCACCCGCCGAGAAGTAGGTGCCGCGACTGTGCCCAAGTCGGATGAGCACAATCGTGGAGCGCTTTCGGCCCCAGTCGATGGCCGCGTCAGCTCCCCGAAAGATGTCGTCTTCGAGTACGCCCTCGTCCTGCCAACTCACCCAGAAGTCCGCCCCGTCAGGATCGACCATGCGTCCCGCAGGCACCCAGGCGTCAGGCGCAATCCAGACAGTACCTCGCCTTGTCATC
>DASRCL010000016.1:0-4063 GCA_035653115.1 Gaiellaceae bacterium | reverse complement strand
GGTCGACCTCCGCGACGGTGTTGTAGTGGATGATCCCGGCGCGCAGCGACTGTTCGGGCAGGCGCGAGCCGAGCGCGACGCAGTACCAGTTGTCTGCGTACCAGATGCCGATGCCGCGCTCTGCGAGGCGGCGCGCGACACGCTCGGCCGGGACGCCGTCGACGTTGAACAAGAACGTCGGCACCCGCCCCTCCATCGACGGCGGCCCGTACAGCGTCACGTTCTCCGGCAGCCCGGCAAGCAACCGCGCCCCCAGCTCGCGCTCGTACTCGCGCAGCACCGCAAGGCCGCCCAGCGACTCCAGGTAGGCGACCGTCGCGCTGAAGCCGGCCAGCAGCTCAAACGGCAGCGTCCCCGTCTCGAACTTGCGGCCCGTCGGCGTCCCCGGCGCCGGCCGCGCCTTGTACGGCCGCCAACGCTCCGCCAACTCCCGGCGCACATACGCCAGCCCCAGATGCGGCCCGCAAAACTTGTACGGCGAGCAGAGCAGCACGTCGCAGCCCAGCGCGCGCACATCCAGCGGCTCATGCGCCGCGTAATGGACGGCATCCACCCACGACAACGCACCCGCCTCCCGCGCGAGCGCGCACAAACGCGCCCCGTCGGCGACCGCCCCAGTCGCGTTCGACGCCAACGCGAACGCGACCACCCGCGTCCGCTCCCCAACCAGCCGCTCGACCTCGCCATAATCAACCGTCAACTCCCCCGTCGCAGCGGCGACGCGCACGACCAGCCCCTTGTCCGCCGCAAGCTCCAGCCACGGCGCCACCCCACCATCATGGTCGAGCTGCGTCGTCACGACCTCGTCGCCCGCCCGCAACTCACGACCAAAAACGCGCGACAACGCAAAATCAAGCGTCGTCATATTCATCCCAAACGACACCTCATCAGCGCCACAACCCAGAAAACGACCACCGTCCTCCTTCGCACGCGCAAAAATCGCCTCCACCGCCCGGCCAGTCGCATACGGCGCCCCCAAGTTCGCCGACGCCTCCCGCATCGCCCCAGCCACCGCACAACCCACCTCGTCCGGCACCTGCGTCCCACCCGGCGCATCAAAAAACACAAACCCGCCACCCAACGACGAAAAACGAGCACGGGCAGCGTCGACGTCGAACGTCACCGTGTCCCCCCCAGCAGGATGCGGCTGAGCACTGCGAAGTCGATGTTCCCACCCGAGACGATGCAGACGATCTTGCGTCCCGGTACGCGGCCCGAGAGCGCGGCTGCGACGGACAGCGCTCCGGCGCCTTCGGCGATCACGCGCGCGCGCTCGGCGACGAGGCGCACCGCGGCGGCGGTCTCGTCAAGCGGGACGGCGAGCGCGCCGTCGATCAGCTGCGACGCCTGCTCCCAGACCCGCGGGATCAGCTCGCGGCTGCCGGACCCGTCGACGAACGACGGCGTGTAGTCGACGGGCGTCGGCGTCCCCGTCTCGAACGTCGCCGCCGCCGGCGCGCCGGTCGCGGGCTCCGCGGTATAGAAGGCCACCTCGGGGCGCACCGCCTTGATCGCCGACGCAACCCCGGTGACGAGTCCGCCGCCGCCGTACGGCACGACGACGGCGTCGAAGCCCTCGGCCTGCTCGAGCAGCTCCAGCCCGATCGTCCCGTTGCCGGCCATCACGCGGTCGTCGTCGACGGGATGCACGAAGAGCCCTCGCGAGCCCTCGTACGTGCCGGTGACGAGGACGTTCCACCACTCGTCGTACGGAACGCGCACGACGGTGCCGCCGTAGCGCCCGATGGCGTCGAGCTTCGTCTGCGGCGCGTGCTCGGGGACGACGATCGTCGCGGGCACGCCGCGCAATCGCGCTGCGAGCGCGACGCCCTGGGCCATGTTGCCGGCGCTCGCCGTGAGGACGCCGTCGGCGAGCTCGTCGTCGCCCGCCTGCATGACGGCGTTGCCCGCACCGCGAATCTTGAACGAGCGGACAGGCTGCAGCACCTCGAGCTTCAGCCACAGCTCGGCGTCGGCGTCCACGTCGAGCCTCACGAGCGGTGTCTCGACGGCGAGCCCGCGCAGCACCTCGCGCGCGCGGCGAATCTCGTCGAGGGCGATCACAGCTCGACGACCCTCCCCACGTCCTCTGCCTGCGCGCGCAGGTAGACGTGCTCGGCTGCGGCCAAGTCCTCGACGGCCAGGCCGAGCGACTTGAACACCGTCAGCTCATCGTCGCGCGTGCGGCCTTGCGCGGTGCCGAGGATGAGCTCGCCCAGCTCCGCCCTGATGTGCTCCGGCCCGATCGCACCCTCGCGCTGCGGGAAGAGAAAGTCGCCCGCCTCGTTGACCGTCGACTCGCGGCGGTCGACGAAAAGCGCGGCCTCGGCCATCGTCGCGGTGTCGAGCTCGCGCGTCGTCGGGATGCTCGAGCCGACGGCGTTGACGTGCACGCCCGGGCGGAGCCACTCGCGACGCACGATCGGCTCCGCTGCCGACGTCGCGGTCACCAGGACGTCCGCGAAGCGCACGGCATCCTCCGCGCTTCCGACCTCCTCCACACCGTCGACGTCGGCGAGGCGTCCCGGCGTTCGGCCCCACACGACGAGGCGGTCGAACGCGCGCACCTCGCGCAGCGCGTCGACGTGGGCGCGCGCCTGGATGCCGGCGCCGAGGATCGCGAGCGTGCGCGCGTCCTCCCGCGCAAGGAGCCGCGTTGCGACGGCCGATACGGCGGCCGTGCGGATCGCCGTGATCGCGCCGGCGTTCAGTAGGGCGCGCGTCGCGCCGGTCTCGCCGTCGAAGAGCGCGACGAAGCCCTGGTGCAGGTCGAGCCCGCGCGCCGCGTTCGCCGGGAAGATCGCGACCGCCTTGAGCGCATAGAGGGGGCGCGCGCCACCGCGGTGCGCCGGCATCAGGCCGAGCATGCTCGGCTCGCCGGGCGGACGGATCACGAAGCGGAGCGGGTTGTGCACCTCGCCGCGCGCGAGCGCCGCGAGCGCTTCGGTCATCGCGTCGATGCACTCGGCCATCGGGAGCAGGCGGCGCACCTCGTGCTCGTCGAGGATGCGGACGCTCATCGACGGATCAGCGCCATCGCCTCGAGGACAGGGTCGAGATGCTCGGCGCGGCCGGGGCCGCACACGGCGCCGTCGCAGCGCTCGAGCACCCACGCGAAAGCGAGCGCCGCCATCGAGACACCGCGCGCGGCCGCCTGGCGCTCGAGGCGCTCGAGCAGATCGAACACGGCGTCGTTCGCGTAGCGCTCGTACGGCCCCGGCCGTTGCGTCATCCGTGACCCGGCGGGATACGCGGCGCCGCGCCGGTACTTGCCCGTGAGCCAGCCGCCGGCCAGCGGGCCGAACGGGACGTAGAGGATCCCGCGCGCGCGGCAGTACGGGAGCACGGCCTCCTCGTCGGCTCGCTCGAGCAGCGAGAACGAGTTCTGGACGATCGCGGGCGACGTCGCGCTGATCGCGTCCAGGCCGAAGTTGCTGAGCCCCCAGGCTGCGATGAGCCCCTCGTCGCGCAGCTGCTCGAAGCACGCGACCGTGTCCTCGAGCGGCACGTTCGGGTCGGGCTCGTGCGCGAGGTAGAAGTCGACGCGCTCGACACCGAGGCGCGCGAGGCTTGCCTCGAGCTGCCGCCGCACGCGCTGCGGTGCGAGCCCTGTGTCGGCCGGGTCGCCGACGGTGGAGTGGAACACCTTCGTCGTGATGCGCGGGCGGTGGCCCCGCTCGCGCATCCACTCACCGATCCACGTCTCGCTCGCCCCGCCGCCGTACGCGTCCGCGGTGTCGAACCACTCGATACCGGCGTCCCAGGCGCGGTCCATGATCCGGAACGCCTCGTCGCGCGGGATGCCCTGGCCGAAGAACTCCGGCGCGGACCCGACGCCGCCGAAGTTGCCGCATCCGAGTGCGACGGTCATTCGGGCAGGTTCATCCGTGTCAGGTCGTTGCGCACGTCCCACAGCTCGGGATAGAACGAGTGGTGGATCAGGCGGCCCATCACCTCCACCGGCGTCCCCTGCGTGCCGACGACGTCGCCGCCGATCGTGCGCTGCACGACCTTGAAGTGACGCACCCGCCACACCACCACGCGCTCGTCGAGCTCGATCAGC
>DASRCL010000015.1:0-246796 GCA_035653115.1 Gaiellaceae bacterium | reverse complement strand
CGAGGAGGGATACAGCGCCGGCGAGATCGCCGTCGTCTACCGCACGAACGCGCAGAGCCGCGTGCTCGAGGACGTGCTGGTGCGGCAGGGCGTCGCCTACCAGGTGATCGGCGGCCCGCGCTTCTACGAGCGCGCCGAGATCAAGGACGCGATCGCCTACCTGCAGGTGCTCGACAACCCGTACGACGCTGTCTCGCTGATGCGGATCGCGAACAGGCCGCGGCGCGGCATCGGCGACACCTCGGTCGCCCGCCTCGTCACCTATGCCGACGGGCAGGGCATCTCGCTGTGGGAGGCGACGGCGCACGCCGAGGAGGCGGGTCTCGCCGCGGCGTCGGCGCGCGCGGTTCGCGGCTTCCGGAGCGCGATGGAATCGCTGATGGCAGCCGCGACGGACTCGAGCGTCGCCGACCTGGTCGAGGCGGTGCTCGACCGCACCGGGTACCTGGAGGCGCTCGAGGCGGAGCGGACGATCGAGGCGCGCGGGCGGATCGAGAACCTCGAGGAGCTCGTCGGCGTCGCGCGCGAGTACGACGCGTCGGCCGCCGAGCCGTCGCTGTCCGGGTTCCTGCAGGAGATCTCGCTCTACTCGGACCAGGACGCGCTCCGCGGTCCCGACGACGGCGAGGGCGGCCAGGTGACACTGATGACGCTGCACACGGCCAAGGGGCTCGAGTTCCGCGCGGTGTTCGTGATCGGGATGGAGGAAGGCGTGTTCCCGCACATGCGCTCGATCGAGGAGAACAACCTCGAGGAGGAGCGGCGGCTCTGCTACGTGGGGATGACGCGGGCGAAGGAGCGGCTGACGCTGACGCATGCGATGCGCCGGAACCTGTTCGGGCGGAGCGAGGCGAACCTGCCGTCGCGCTTCCTCGACGAGCTCCCGCACCTCGGCGTCGAGCGCGAACGCCTCCGGCCGGCGTCGTGGTCGGACTACGGCGCGCCGGCGCGCCGCGGAGTCGCTCCGCGCGAGGACGTCCCCGACCTGTCCACCGGCGACGCCGTCCGTCACTCGACGCTCGGCACCGGCATCGTCACGCGCATCGAACCGGGTGGCGTCGTCACCGTCCGCTTCGAGGACGGCAGCGAGCGGCGCCTGATGCTCGAGTACGCGCCGCTCGAGCGCGTGCGGTAGCCCGGTGGCGATCGAGGTGAGGCCGTGCTCCTCGCTCGAGGAGCTCCGCGGCGCGGTCGGCGCGATCCTGCACTACTTCGGCCAGGAGCAAAGCGCCGAGGATGCCGAGCGCCTGACGCAGTGGCTCGAGCTCGAGCGCATGCACGCCGCGTTCGACGGCGCGCGGGCCGTTGGCGGCGCGGGCGCGTTCTCCTACCGCATGTCCGTGCCGGGGGGTGACGTGCCGGCGGCCGGCGTCACCGTCGTCGGCGTCCTGCCGACGCACCGCCGGCGCGGCGTGCTCACGCAGCTCATGCGCGCGCAGCTCGACGACTGCCGCGCGCGCGGCGACGTCGCGGCGTTCCTGTGGGCGTCGGAGGCGACGATCTACGGACGGTTCGGCTACGGCCTCGCCTCGCGCGTCGGCCGGATGACGCTGCCGAAGGAGCGGACGGCGTTCGCGGTGCCGTTCGAGCCGCGTGGGGCAGTGCGCCTCGTCGACGAGGAGGAGGCGCTGCGCGCGTTCCCGCCGCTCTACGAGCAGGTGTTCGCGCAGCGCCCGGGGATGGCGTCGCGTTCGGAGGCGTGGTGGCGGACGAGGCGGCTCGAGACACCGCGCCAGGGCGGTCCGCTGAACCGCGCGCTGCTCGAGCTCGACGGCGCCGCAGCCGGCTACGCGCTGTACCAGGTCGCGCAGGACTGGCGGCACGGCTCGAGCAGCGGCACGGTCACGATCCGGGAGGCGGTCGCACCCACGCCGGAGGCGGCGCGCGAGCTGTGGCGCTGGCTGCTCGACTTCGACTGGACGAGCACGTTCGACGCCGATCTGCTGCCGCTCGACCACCCGCTCTTCCTGCTGCTCGCCGAGCCGCGGCGGATGGCGTTCACGATCAACGACGGCGTCTGGGTCCGCCTCGTCGACGTCGGCGCCGCGCTCTCCACGCGCTTGTACGGGGCGGACACCGAGATCGTGCTCGACGTCGCCGACCAGTTCGTGCCCGAGAACGCCGGCCGCTGGCGCGTGACGCCCGCCGGCGCGGAGCGAACGAGCACGCGCGCCGACATCCGCCTCGACGCCACGGCCCTCGGCTCCGCGTATCTCGGTGGCTTCACCTTCGCCCAGCTGATGCGCGCGTCGCGGGCGGAGGAGTTGCGCGCCGGCGGCATCGAGCGCGCCGACGCACTGTACGCCACGGCGGTCGAGCCGTGGTGCGCCGAGGTCTTCTAGCGGCCCAAGGCGTCGCCGTCGGCGGCTGCGGCGACCGTCGGACGCGCTCGTCGGTCGAACGCACGGTCTTCATGCGTAACTCCCGGCGTGTGCAGGACGTTTGGATTCAGAACGTCGCGGAAGGAGTGGCCGGAATGCCGCAGGATTCCATTCAGGGCGAAGCACCGCGGGCGGGCGGATGCGTGTCGAACCGAGACGACTTCCCTCCCGGTGGCGCCCGCCATGCCGGCTAACGCAGCACGCGCGATCGGAGCACGCGCCGTCGGCGTGCGCACGTCGCGCACGCGGGCCGCGATGACCGCTGCGGTGGCGGGGACGGCGACCGGTGTCGTCGTCTACCGGTGGTTGCGCAGCGGACCGTCGATCGAACACGACTGACCAAGTGGGGTGGACGGATGGCCGAAGAGAACGGCAGCGAGCAGCGGAACGGCGCAGGCCCGAGCGGGTCGATTCTCGACACGCTCAAGTCGAAGGAGCTGATCCTCCCGGCTGCGCTGAGCGCGGTCGGCGCCGTCGCGGCGTCGAAGGGGCCGGACCTGATCCGGCACCTGACGCAGACGACCGAGCAGAAGGGCGAGGACGAGGCGCGCCGCATGGGCCGTAGCGCGGCCGAGGGTGCGCGTTCCGGGATGAAGGGCGGCCTCGGCGGCGTCGCGGGCAAGGCGCTCGGCGCCTTCGGCGGCGGCGGCGGAGGCGGAAAGAAGACGCGCCGGCTGCCGGTGCAACGGTGGACGGACGTCGCGGTTCCGGTCGCGACCGCGTACGAGGAGTGGACGAACTTCGAGGAGTTCCCGAAGTTCATGCACCGCGTCCTCGACGTGAGCCGGCAGGGCGACGACAAGGTGCGCTGGCAGGAGAAGATCTGGTTCAGCAAGCGCGACTGGGAAGGCCGCATCACCGAGCGGCGCAAGAACGACCGCATCGCTTGGACGACGACGAGCGGCATGTCGCACCACGGCGTCGTCACGTTCCACCGGCTCGACGACAACCTGACGCGCGTGATGGTCGACATGGAGTTCGAGCCGAACGGGATGATCGAAAAGATGGCGTCCGGCCTGCGCTTCGTGAAGCGCGCGGTGGAGGCCGACCTCGCACGCTTCAAGGCGCACTGCGAGATGAAGGACGCGAAGGGCATCGAGTACCGCGCGTCGCGCTCGAGCGGCGGCGGCGGCGAGCGCCGCCGCAGCACGAAGGACGACGCGGAGCGCGACGAGGAGCGGCGCGAGCGCGAGCAGCGCCGCAAGGAGCGGCGCGAGTCGTCGGTGGGGGCGGCGTCGTAGCGATGGCGATCGCGACGCAGGGGACGGCTTCGAATTATCTGCAGCGTGCGCCGAGCCCGAGCGGTTTGGCGGATGTGGTCGATCTGATCCTGGACAAGGGGTTGGTGATCGACGCGTATGTGCGGGTGGCGGTGATCGGGATCGAGTTGATCACGATCGACGCGCGGATCGTGGTCGCGAGCGTGGATACGTATCTGCGCTTCGCGGAGGCCGTCAACCGCCTCGACCTGAACCAGACCGAGCTCGGCGGCCTGCCGGAGCTGCAGGAGAAGGGCTCGGAGAAGATGACGGAGGGCGTGATCGAGGGCGCCGAGCACGAGCTCCTGCCGGACAGCGGCACGGTGCGCAACGCGCTCAAGGGCGCGGCGGCAGCGGCGGCGGTGACGGCGGCTGCGGCTGCGGCGCGCGAGCTTGCGGCGCGCCATCGGGACGGGAGCACGGATGAGTAGCCCGAGGCGGCACGGGCTCGAGGCAACGACCGCTGCGTCGGCAGCAGGAAGGGGGCTTCGATGGCCGATTCCGAATCGAGCGGCAGACGGGACCTGACGAAGCGGCTCGCGCAGCGCGCGCTGATGCCGATCGTCGCGACCGCGGCGAGCGCGGCGGCGGGCTACGTGGCGAAGAAGGGGCCGCAGCTCTTCGAGGAGCGCGTCCTCCCGAAGCTGAAGGAGGTCGCGGGCGGCGCCGCCGGCGCCGCGTCCGAGGTGCCGGCGCGCGCGAAGCAGGCGGCGGGCGGCGCCGGCGACCTTGCCGAGGGGCTGACGACGCGCGTGCGCGAGACGGTCGGCGGCGGCGGCAGCGGCGGCGGCAACGGCCGGCGCGCGGGCCTGTCCCGCGACGAGCTCGAGCGGCATCTGAAGGAACGGGCGGAGGCGCGCGCCTCCCGCCGCACGTCGACGAGGAGGTCTCGCTGATGGCGATCGCGACGCAGGGGACGGCTTCGAACTATCTGCAGCGTGCGCCGAGCCCGAGCGGTTTGGCGGATGTGGTCGATCTGATCCTGGACAAGGGGTTGGTGATCGACGCGTATGTGCGGGTGGCGGTGATCGGGATCGAGTTGATAACGATCGACGCGCGGATCGTGGTCGCGAGCGTGGATACGTATCTGCGCTTCGCGGAGGCCGTCAACCGCCTCGACCTCACGCAGACCGAGGCCGCCGGCCTGAAGGAGCTGCGCGACGACGGCGGCGGCAACAAGGCGAAGGGCGCGATCGAAGGCGCGAAGGAGGCCTTCTCGGGGAACAGCCGCGAGCGCGAGGGTGCGAAGAAGGACTAGCGCGTGTACGTGTACGGCCTCACCGCCGCCGGTCGGGACGTCGACGCACGCGGGATCGGCGACGCGCCGGTCTCCACCGTCGAGCACGGCGAGCTCGCGGCGATCGTCAGCGCAGTCGGCGTCGCGCCGCTGCGGGCGAAGCGGCGCGACCTGCTCCGGCACTCGGACGTCCTGCAGGCCGCGTTCACCGACGCTCCCGTCGTCCCGCTGCGCTTCGGCACGGTGTTCTCGTCGAAGGAGGAGCTGGTCGGCGATTTCCTCGGTGCTCGCTACGAGGAGCTCGTCGCGCTGCTCCAGCGGGTCGAAGGGCTGGCGGAGCTGCGCGTGCGCGCAAGCTTCGTCGAGCGCGCGCTTCTCGCGGAGGTCGTGCGCGACGACCCGCGCGTCGCGGCGCTCCGCGCGGCCCCGAATGCCAGCCAGGTCGAGCTCGGTGAGGCGGTCGCGCACGCCGTCGCCGCGCGCCGTGTCGAGGCCGCGGACGAAGCCGTCGCGACGCTGGCCGGGCACGCCATCCAGGTGCAGGCGGACGAGCCGAGCAGCGAGTACGAGGTGCTGCGCGCGTCGTTCCTCGTCGACCGCCGCCACGTGACGGCGTTCGAGCTGGCCGCGGAGCAGCTCGCGCAGCGGCAGCGCGGCCGCATCACGATGGAGCTCGTCGGGCCGATGCCGCCGCACAGCTTCGTGTCGCTCGGCGGCGGGAGGCGCTGACGATGGGGCTGCTGACGGGTTTGCTGCTGCTCCCGCTCGCGCCTGTTCGCGCGACGATCTGGATCGCCGAGCAGCTCGCGGCACAGGCCGAGCGCGAGCTCGACGACGAGGTGGCCGTGCGCCGGCTGCTGCTCGAAGCGGAGGCGGCGCTCGAGCGCGGCGAGCTGTCGGAGGAGGAGTACGACGCGATCGAGGACGAGCTGCTCGACCGGCTCGAGCAGGCGCGGACGGTGGAGGAGGTGCGATGACGAACGACTCGAAGGCGCGTGAGCAGCGTGCTGCGAACCGCCGGCGGCGCCGCGGCGCGCCCGCGGGGTCGGAGCAAGCGGACGGAGACGCGCAGATCCCGAACCTCCAGGAAGCGCTGAAGGCGGCTGCGTCCGCGGCGGCCGTCGGCGCCGCCGTCGGCGCCGCGCGCGCCTACTCGTCGCGCCGCGGCGACGGCGACGGCGACGAGACACCGTCGGCCGACCGGTCGGACGAGGAACGCGACGACCGCGCCGCAGGCGACGACGAGCTGGAGGCGTCGGCTCCTCAGGGGGCCGAGCAGGAGCGCCGGCCCGCGGACGAGGAGGAGCCGGAGCCGGCGCCCGAGCCGGAGCGGCGTCCGGCGCCGCCGGAGCGCGAGCGGCAGGGCGAGCCCGTGCCGGCGTCCGAGCTGCGGTCGATCGTCGAGACCGCACGCCGCGTGCTGCGCGACCTGCAGGGCGCGGACGCCGAGTCGGTGTCGTCGGTCAGACGCGGCGGCGGCGGCTGGGTGGTCGGGCTCGAGGTGGTCGAGGTGCGGCGAATCCCCGACTCGACCGACGTGCTCGCGACGTACGAGGTCGAGCTCGACGGCGACGGCGCCGTGCTGCGGTTCGAGCGCGTCCGCCGCTACCACCGTTCGGAAGCGGATCGCGGAGGTCGCGGGTGAGCAGCTCCGACCTCGGCGGGTCGCGCGCGCTTGCACAGCGCTCCGGCGGACCGGCGCCCGCGCAGCTCGCGGACGTGCTGGAGCGCGTCCTCGACAAGGGCATCGTCATCGCGGGCGACATCCAGATCAACCTGCTCGACATCGAGCTGTTGACGATCCGGCTGCGTCTGCTCGTCGCGTCCGCCGACAAGGCGCGCGAGATGGGCATCGACTGGTGGGAGGGCGACCCGTTCCTGTCGCGCGGCCGGGACGGCGGCGGCGCGCTCGAGCAGCGTCTGCGGCGCCTCGAACGGAAGGCGGGGCTCGAGCCGGAGGAGAAGGGATGACCTGCGTGGCCGAGGCGACGGGCTGGTACGTCTACGGTGTCGTCGAGTCGGCGGCGCCGGTCGAGGTCGAGGCGGTCGTTGAGGGGCCGCTGGCGGCGCTGGTCGACCGCGTCCCGCTGTCGGAGTTCGGCGAAGGCGTGCTCGAGCAGCGTCTGAACGACCGCGCGTGGCTCGAGGTTCACGCGCAGGCGCACCAGGATGTCCTGCAGGCGGCGGCGTCGGCCGCGGCGGTCGTTCCGTTCCGGTTCGGCACGATCTACCGCGACGCCGCGGACGTGCGCGCGATGCTGCGCGACCGGCGGGACGAGCTGGTCGCGGCGCTGGAGCGCGTGCGCGGGCGTGTCGAGCTCGGCGTGAAGGCGTGGGCGTCCGCTCCGGAGCCGGCGCGCGAGGCGCGACCGGCGAGCGGCCGCGCGTACCTCGAGCAGCGCCTGGGCGCGCAGGAGCGCGACCGCCGCTCGATGCAGCTTCTCGCCGACGCCGCGCGCGACGCGCACGAGCGCCTGCGCGCGCGCGCCGAGGGCGCCGTCGCGAACCGCCCGCAGCCCCGGGAGCTGACCGGCCGCGACGAGACGATGATCCTGAACGGCGCGTACCTCGTCGCTGACGAGGTGCCGCTGCGCGAAGAGGTCGCGCGGCTCGGCGACGAGTACCGCGGCCTCGGCGTCGAGTTCGAGGTGACGGGTCCGTGGCCGCCGTACAACTTCGTCGCTGGAGGCGAAGACGAGTGAGCATCGTCGAGCAGCCCCCGCTGCAGCAGGAGGTGACGCTCGTCGAGCTCGTCGACCGCGTCCTCAACAAGGGCGTGACGCTGACGGGCGACATCGTGCTCTCGGTCGCGGACGTCGACCTCGTGTACGTCGGGCTGCGCGTCCTGCTCGCGTCCGTCGCGACGCTCGAGGACGGGGGCCGCTCGTCGTGATCCACGTGTACGCCTTCGTCGACGAGCTCCAGCGGACGCGCGTCTGCCGCGGCGTCGACGGCGCCGAGCTCGAGGGCGTCGACCTCGGCGGGTTCGCCGCCGTCGTCAGCCGTCACGACGGCGAGCCCGACGTCGACGAGCGCGCCGGGGCGCTCGTCCACGGCCTCGTCGTGGAAGCGCTGCGCGAATCGTCGGGCGCGCTGCTGCCCGTCCGATACGGCGAGAGGTTCGCCGGCGAGCCCGCGCTGCGTGAAGCGGTCGCAGCGCGCGCGGATCGCATCCGCGCTGCGCTGGACGGGGTGCGCGGCTGCGTCGAGCTCGGCGTCCGCGTCGGCGCCGGTGCCAGCGCGCCGGTTCGCGCCTCGTCCGGGCGCGCGTACCTGGAGGCGCGGCTCGCCGAGACGTCGAACGCGGCTGCTCTGGCCGAACGGCTGCGCCCCTTCGCGCGGCGAACGGCGGCGTCCCCTGGCGGCGAGACGGCGTATCTCGTCGAGCGCGAGCGGGCGGAGGCGCTGCGGGACGCGGTACGCGCGTTCGCCGACGCGCATCCGCAGCTCGAAGTCAGGTGCACCGGGCCGTGGGCCCCGTACAGCTTCGGGGAGGCCGCGGCGTGACCGACGTCCTCGAGACGACGGCGCTGCCGCCGCGGCGGATCGAGGCCGATCCCGAGCAGGTCGAGCGCGGCCTCGCCCAGCTCGTTCTCACGCTGATCGAGCTCCTGCGGCAGCTGATGGAGCGCCAGGCGTTGCGCCGGATGGAGCAGGGGACGCTGGACGACGAGCAGATCGAGCGGCTCGGGCTGACGTTCATGCGGCTCGCCGAGCGGATGGAGGAGCTGAAGGCGGAATTCGATTTGGAGGACGGCGACCTGAACTTGAATCTCGGGCCGCTGGGGAACCTCCTGTGACGGATGCGGCGCAGGGTACGGCTACGACGACGGAAAGGAGAGGAGATGGCATCGGTCAAGGACGTCGAGAAGCTCGCCGACGACCTCGAGAACCTCGTCGAGGAGCTGCGCAACGAGGTGAAGAACGGCTCCGCCGATTTCGAGCGGTTGATGCAGATCGCCGACGAGATCAGCGAGCACGCGGACGGCGCGGCGCAGACGTTCAGCACGCTGAACGACGCGCTGATGGCGCGGCTGAACGAGCTCGGCGGCGGCACGAAGCGGTCGTCTTCGCAGTCGAAGAGCCAGACGAGCTCGTCGTCGTCTTCGTCCTGAACCAGCGACTTTTGGAGGAGGAGCGATGTCAGTGGCGGAAGAGGAAAAGCCGAAGACGCAGTCGGGTGGCGGCGGCGCCGCGAGTGCGGCCCTGAAGGCGGCCGCCGCGGCCGCCGCGACCGGTGCGGCGACATACGCGGTGAAGAAGGTGCGCTCGCACGACGGCGCCGGCTCCGGCGACGGAGAGCGGAGCGACGGCGGCGGCTCGTCGAAGAAGCGCAGCAGTGGAGGAAGCCAGGGCATTCTCGCCTCGGCCGCGGCGACCAGCTGGGAGGCGGCCGCAGATGCGTTGATGCCGCTCGCCGAGGACGCGGCCGAGGCCGCGGGGAAGTACCTCGCCACGCACGGCCCCGACGTTCTGCGGGAACGGATCGTGCCTCGGTTCATCGAGGCGTTCAACGAGGCGAGCTAGTCACGTCCACGAGCAGGAGGTGAAGATGGCACCGGAAGACGAAGGCGGGCAGGACGAACAGGGCGAGGAGCAGGGGCTTTCGACGCCGCAGAAGATCGCCGCCGGGACCGCGCTCGGAGTCGCGATCCCGGCGGCCGTCGGCGTCGCGCGAAAGCTCCTGGGCGACTCGGACGACGATTCCGAAGGTGAAGGCGACGAGGGCGGCGAGCGGACGACGTCGACCCGCCGGCGGCCTTCCACCGTGCGAAAGTCGTCGTCGGCGCGCAAGAAGAGCGCGAGCTCGCGGTCGCGGACGGGGCGGAAGTCGTCGTCGGCAGGCACGCGCAAGAGCGCGACGCGGAAGAGCGGGTCCAAGAAGAGCGGGACGCGGAAGAGCGGGACGCGGAAGTCGGCGGCGTCACGGTCGCGCTCGGGCTCGTCCACCTCCGGCCGCAAGAAGACCAGCGCGCGCAAGAAGACGAGCACGCGCAAGGCGAGCTCGGCGCGGAAGAAGACGTCGACACGCAAGACGGGCGCGACCCGCAAGGCGTCGTCGGCGCGGAAGTCGACGTCGTCGCGGAAGAAGACCGCAACGCGCAAGGCGTCGTCGGCGCGCAAGAAGACGTCCGCCCGCACGGGCTCGACATCGCGGAAGTCGGCCGGCACGCGCAAGTCGGGTTCGTCGCGCAAGTCGTCCTTGTCGCGCAAGAAGACGTCGACGGCGCGCGGGGCGACGAAGTCGCGGGCGTCGTCGAAGTCGCGCGCGGCGTCTCGCAGCGCCTCGGGCCGCAAGCGCAAGGCGGCGTCGTCGGGCGGGCGGAAGCGAAGCTCGAGGTAGTGCGTGGCCGAGGCCGAGATCCTCGTCAAGGAGGTCAAGGCGCTGCGGACGCGCGCGGGCAACACGCGGTTCGTCGTCGTCGACGAGGGCGGGCGCGAGTACTCGACGTTCCGTGAGGAGATCGCCGCGGCGCTTCCCCAGCTCGAGGGGAAGCGCGCGCGGATCGAATACCACGAGGAACGGCGCGGCGGCTACACGAACGTCTACCTCGACGCCGTCGAGCCGCTCGACGACGCAGACGCCGGCGCCACCGAGCCGGACGAGGTCGCCTGGCGCACGGCCGTCGAGGCGGCGCCGTACCTGCTGTCGAACGACGAGGTCGAGCGCAAGATGCCGGCGGAAGAGCTGTTCGAGCGCCTGCAGCCCTTCAAGGAGCTCGTCGCCCGCGACATCGAGGCGGGCGGCGAGCCCGAGTAGGCGCGGCAGGCCTCGAGGCGGACGTCGCGCGTCCGCGCGGCTACACTGTCGCGCGACCGGGGCGGTTAGCTCAGTTGGGAGAGCACCAGCTCGACAAGCTGGGGGTCACTGGTTCGAGCCCAGTACCGCCCACTCGCTCGATCTCGAATTACAGAGAAGCGCCTGCGAGGAGGCGCTTCGTTTCTCCGCCCCGTCTGACCTTCGGCGTCGCCGCTGAGACGCCGCGTCCGTCGTTCTTCACCTGAGGCGGAGCATCACACGGTCGAGCGGGGTCATGTAGTCGCCACCTGGGCGTGGAGCGTCCGACGGATGAAGTGGCTGACGTAGGCGATCTCGCTGCCTCTGAGCCCGTCAATCGCGTTCCGATTGGTGGCGGACATCTTGCGCGACTCGTTCATCACGCCGAGGATGCTTCGGCTTGCTGTTTTCGCGAACGCCACGTCACTCTCGAGCGTCCCGAGCGCGTTTGCGGGAACCCGTTCGGAGCCGGAACGGCTGGCGCTACAGCTTGTTCGTGATCTTCTCGTGCGCCCGAGTGCCGGCGGCGACGCTCTTCGACGTCGCGCGCTGCGAGGTGCGGAAGGGCTTTGGCAGCCAACGCCCGAGAAACCCCGGTGCACGCGACGCGGTTGCGGCGCCGGCGCCCAACGTTCGGTTCGTCACCGTATGCGGCGTCCGCGCCAGCCGCGGCGCGAGCAGCGCGAGCACGAAAAGCACGAGACAAATCACGACGACGCCACCGATCAGCACAGCTGGAATCTGTCCCGTGGTTCGAAGCGCCAAACGCGCTGCGTCGGCATGCCGCGAGCTATCGTCAACCCGCGAAGCCGCTGTTGCGGCGGGAGCAGGCGCAGGAGATGATCCTCGGCGCGGCAGACGGCGCGACTCTGGAAATGGGCGATGGAGTTCGAGGATCTGAAGAAGAGACAGAGCGCGGTTTGGGGAGCGGCGCCTTTCGAACGCGTCGCGGCCGAGATCGCGGACGTGCACGACGATCTCGTCGAGCGGCTCGAGCCTCTCGACGGCGTGACGTTCCTCGACGTGGCGTGCGGCACTGGCGGCGTCGCGGAGCGTGCGGCGGCCCGGGGTGCCGAGGTGACGGGCGCCGACTTCGCGGAGGCGCTGATCGCGACGGCGCGGCGGCGGGCGGAGGAACAGGGGCTGCGGGTCCGGTTCGACGTCGCGGACGCGGAGCAGCTGCCGTACGGGGACGAATCGTTCGACGTCGTCGCGTCCTGTTTCGGCGTGATGTTCGCCCCGAACCAGCGCGCCGCCGCAAATGAGCTCCGTCGCGTGTGCCGGAGCGGCGGCCGCCTAGGCCTTGCATGTTGGACGCCGGACGGGACGATCGGCGACTTCTTCAGACTGGCGAGCCGCTTCCAGCCGCCGCCGCCCGCCGGCGCCGGCAACCCGTTGGAATGGGGGACGGAGGAGCGCGTGCGGGAGCTTCTCGGCGACGCGTTCGAGCTCGAGTTCGTCAAGCTGGAGACGCCCCAGACCGGCGAGTCCGGGGACCAGCTTTGGGAACTCTTCTCAACGTCGTTCGGGCCCACGAAAACACTCGCCGACTCGCTGCCCGAGGACCGACGAGCGGAGCTCCGCGACGCATACGTCGGCTTCTGGGAGAGCTACCGGACGGATGACGGGATCGTGCAGCCTCGGCAGTACCTTGTGACCCTCGGCCGCCGCCGCCCGTAGATCCGCTTCCGCCGCTGTGAGCGATCTGCATCTCGAGGTCGCAGGAGATCGGCGAGGTGGCCGTCGTCGTCCACGCCACCTTCGGTGGGCACGGCGGCTGCTGGAGTACGGTTCTCCCTGACGGCGATGGAGGCGATCCTCGATCAGCTTCGCGCTGCTGCTGACGCGCTCAGCCGTGGCGACCCCCGGCCGTTCGCGTCTCTGCTCGCGGACGATGCCGAGTGGCGCGGCGTTCCCAGCGGCCATCTCTGGTGGAAACGCACACCGAGCTGACGGGGGCCGGGCGAGGCCCGTGAGGTCTTGGAGTCCCAGATCGCGGCGCGGGGTGGGCGAGCACCGCGGGTGCAGCCGGAGTTCACGCTGGTCGGCGACGACCGGATCATCGGCTCGACGATCTGGACCGACGAGGACGGCAGGCGTACCGAGCGCTACCAGGTCTTGACGATCCGCGACGGCAAGATCGTCGATCTGCAGGGGTGCGAGACGCGACGCCAGGCCGAGCGCTTCGCCCGGCGGCGCGCGACGGCTAGAACCAGCGGCGCCGTTTGAAGTACGCAAGCAGGGCGGCGAGGGCGACCAGCTCGCTGCCGAGCCCGAGGCCGACGAACGTGCCCCAGCCCGTGATGTGGCGCACCTCGAAGCCGAAGTTCTGCCCGAAGAACCCCGTCAGCCAGCTCAGCGGCAGGAAGATCGTCGCGATGATCGTGAGCTGCTTCATGACGGTGTTGAGGCGGTTCGAGACGGTCGAGAGGTAGACGTCCATCGCACCGGTGAGGAGGTCGCGGTAGCTGTCGACGAGGTCGCTGATCCGGATCAGGTGGTCGTAGACGTCGCGGAAGTAGCGTTCGTCCTCGGCGGTCAGGCCGGGCAGCTCGGCGACGCCGCCGATCAGTCGCGCGAACGTGTCTCGTTGCGGCGTGATCGCCTTGCGCATACCGACGAGTAGCCGCTTCATCTGGAAGATCTGCTGCAGTTGCTGGTCGTCCGCTCTGTCGAAGATGCCGTTCTCGAGCTCGTCGATGCGGTCGTCGAAGTCGGCGAGAATCGGGAAGAAGCTGTCGACGAGGCTGTCGACGATGCGGTAGAGCAGCAGCGACGGCCGATCGATCGGCTTCGTCCGTTTGGCGTAGCGGCGGCGGAGCTCGGTGAACGCCGGCGACTCGTCGCGGTGGACGGTGATGAGGAAGCGCTCGGAGTAGAAGCAGTGGACCTCGACGAGTCGGTCGTCGTCGGGGACGGCCCCGTAGAGGACGAGGAAGACGAAGTCGTCGTAGTCGTCGATCTTGGCCCGCTGGCCGAAGTGCTCGGAATCCTCGATCGCAAGCGGATGGAACCTGAAGAGGTCGCGGAGGATCTCGAAGTCGTCTGCGTTCGGCTTGGCGAGGTCGAGCCAGAAGAAGCGGCCGCGTGCGAGCAGCTGCTCCACCTGGGTGCGGTCGAAGTGGATCTCACCGCTGCCGTCGTCGTGGACGACGTGACAGACGGTGGCCCCGGGCGTCGCGTCCGGCTGCGGACGCGGTAGAGCGGAGGGCTGCGCCGCGTCCGGAGCGTCGTCCACGGGCCTGATCGTACTCCGGCCTCCAGCCGGCGCGACGGCGCCGCTTCGGGCCGGGCCGGGCCGACGCGCCGACCGTGCCGGCGCATCTCAGCTGTCCGCCGCGACGTGTTTCATGGCGCCGCGCAGGCATTCCGTAGGAGGTGACGGCGATGTGGAGCGCGATCTTTCATCTTCAGGTCAGCCTCGGCGAGAAGGCTCTCCGCACGGTTCTGATCTACGTGTTTCTCCTCCTCGCGCTGCGCGTGTTCGGAAAGCGCGAGCTCGGCCAGGCGAACACGCTCGACCTCGTGGTCTTGCTACTCGTCGCGAACGCCGTCCAGAACGGGATCATCGGCAACGACGTGTCGGTGACCGGGGCGATCGTCGGCGCCGTCATCCTGTTCGTCCTCAACTACCTGTTCGCACGCGGCGTCTTTCGATTCCCATGGCTGTCGTCCCTGCTCGAGGGCGAACCGAGCCTGCTGATCGAGGACGGCAAACCGAACCTCAAAGTGTTGCGGCGCGAGTGCATCTCGCTGCCGGAGCTGCGGGCGATCGCGCGACGCCAAGGCTTTCCCGACCTCGCCTCCGTCGACACCGCGATCCTCGAGACGAACGGCGTCGTGACGATGTTCCACGCCGACGAGCCTCCTCACTACCACCCCGAGCACCCGGCGGTCCCGCTCGGCATGCGCATCGGAAAACGCCGCCGCAGCCCCGACAGCGGCACCTGACGCGAAACGCTCCGCGCGGCGCACGCATGATGTCCGCTCGTGCAGCGCGGCGTGAGACGCGTCGCGGGCTCACCGCCGGTGGGAGTGGCGGCCGCGAGGGTCCGGTGAGAGACTGCGCCCGGGGTCGAGGCCACCTCGGGAGGTAAAAATGCACGCGGTCGTCGTCAGAGTCACCATCAAGGATCGTGAATCCGCGGAGAAGGGGCTGAAGGAGGCGGTTGTTCCGCGTGTCTCTCAGGCGCCGGGATTCAAGACGGGCTACTGGACGTGGAAGAGCGACACCGGGCTCTCGATGTTGATCTTCGAGTCCGAGGACGCCGCGAATCAGGCAGCGGAGCAAGCGCGCGCGATCGCCCAGAGCATGGACGCGGTCGAGCTCGAGGACGTCGAAGTACGCGAAGTGGTCGCGAACGCCTGAACAAGCGGCGCCGAGCTCCCCACCCGAGCCGCGGCTGCGAGACTGAAGCGCGTGGCGAGCGGTCGCGGCAAGAGGGCCGTGGTTGTCGTCGCGCACGGTGCCGGCGCGATCGACCCGGCCGACCTCGAGCGGCGAAGCTTCCTGATCGCCGCCGACGGCGGCGCCGAGAGTGCGATTGCGCAGGGTGCCGTTCCCGACCTGGTGGTCGGCGACCTCGACTCGCTCGGGGCGCGGCGGATCGACGAGCTACGGGCGCGCGGCGTGCGGTTCGAGGAGCATCCGCGCGCCAAGGACGAGACCGATCTCGAGCTTGCGCTGGCGTGCGCGCTGCGGCAGGCGCCCGACCGGATCCTGGTCGCCGCCGATCCGGGCGGGCGGCTCGACCATCTGTTCGGCGTGCTGACGGCGCTCGCCGGCGTCGCGTCGCCGCAGCTCGACGTCGACGCGGTGCTCGGGCCGGCGCGCGTGCACGTGGTCGCCGCCGAACGGTCGCTGGTGGGGCGGCCCGGCGAGCTGCTGTCGCTGTTCGCGGTCGGCGCCGACGCGCACGGCGTCAGGACGAGCGGGCTCCTCTATCCGCTTCGCGGCGAGACGTTGTCGGCGACGGCCGGCCGCGGTGTCTCGAACGAGTTCGCGGACGAGCAGGCGGAGATCGCGGTCGAGCGGGGGACGCTCCTCGCGATCCGTCCCGGCGCGCGTTAGGGGCCCGCGCAGCTGCGCGGAAGGAACGCGGTCGTCACGACGCCGCTCGGCACCGGCCCGTCGAGGAGGCGCCGCTTCGCCATCCAGCTGCCGAAGCGGCGCCACAGCAGCGGGTGGAGGCAGACGCTGCCGCCCCGCGCGGCGAGCAGCCGCAGGGTGAGCGGCGTCGACCGCGCGAGGAAGGCGGGCGTGAGCTGCGTCGCCCGGCGGAGCGTCGCGATCGCAGCTGCGGGATGCGCTCGCGCGGCGGCGGTGGCCGCGTCGAGCGCCGCGACGAAGCGGTCGACCGCGGCGCGGTAGCGCTGGTCGCTGCGGAGGCGGCTGCTGTTGGCGACGAGGACGAGCTCGTCGTAGTCCGGGACTCCCGCGCGATCCATCGTGACGACGTGCGGATGCTGGTGGAGGAGCGTGAGCTCGATGCCTTCGACATTGGGGTAGACGCCGAGGACGGCGTCGACGCGGTGAGCGAGCAGCGCGGCGAGGAGGTTGTAGCCGACGATCACGACCTTCACCTGCGAGCGCTGCAGGTTGGCGTGCGCGAGCACCGTGTCCAGCATCGCGTAGTCCGACGGTACACCGGTGATGCCGACGGACCTGCCGCGCAGGTCGCGGAGCGAGTGGATCGATGAGTCGAGCCAGATGAGCGAGTTGAGCGGACGCGGCACGACTGCGGCCACCGCCGTCACGGGTGCGTGGTGGCTGCGAGCGAAGAAGAGCTCCTGCTCGTAGGAGAGGCCCAGGTCGGCTGCGCCGGCGGCGACGAGCTTCAGCGGCGCCGTCGGATCCGGCGGGGCGTGCACGGCGACAGCCAGGCCGTCTCTGGTGAAGAAGCCGTGCTGCTGCGCGTAGAAGAGGCCGACGTGGTTCGGGTTCGGCGTCCAATCGAGCACCACCGACAGCCGCGCCGGTGCGAGAGCGCGCGCGGCGCTTGCCGCGCCGGCTGCGGACACGAGCAGCACGACGACGAGAAGACGAGCGGCGCTCATGACGTCGTCGGGCGCGTGCGGCAGACGCTGCGTTCGGCGGCGAGGACGGCGCCGTAGAGGCAGAGGGCGAGCAGGCAGAGCGCGACCGACGCGGCGAAGATCCGGGCGGTGTCGAGCTCCGGCTGGGCCTGCAGGATCACGAAGCCGACGCCGGACGACGAGCCGGCCCACTCGGCGAAGACGGCCGCGACCGCGGCGTAGGTCGCGGCGACGCGCGCGCCGGCGAACAGCGACGGCAGCGCCGACGGGAGCTCGAGCTTCCAGAACAGCTGCCGCCGCGACGCGCCGAGCGACCGCATCAACGCCAGCTTGTCCGCGCCGACCTGGTCGAAGCCCGTGCAGGCGGCGATCACGACCGGGAAGAAGCACACTACCGCGACGACGACGACCTTCGGCAGCAGCGAGTAGCCGAGCGCGATCGTCACGAGCGGCGCGAACACGACGGTCGGCACCGTCTGCGACAGCAGCAGGAGCGGCAGCAGCGCCCGCCGCAGCGCCGCGGACCAGTGCATCGCCACCGCTACGAGGAGACCCGCTGCGACCGACGCGCCGAATCCGACGACCATCTCGCCGCCCGTCACGCGCAGCGCGGACAGCAGCAGTCCCCGGTCGTGGACGACGGCTGCGGCGACGCTCGACGGCGCCGGGAGCAGGTAGCCCGGCGTCCGCGTCAGGTCGACGGCGACCTGCCAGCCGCCGATCGCAAGCGCGAGCAGGATCAGCGGCGCGACGGCTGCGCGGACACGGCGCAGCCGTGCAGGATGCGACCTCGAAACGTGCTGGTCGCGCAGGACAGGTGCAGCCTCGATTGTCATCATCCACTCCCTCCGCCGGCATCACCCGGATCAGGTTCGACGGGTACGCGCTAGGAAGCGCACTCTCAGCCCCTCCATAGGGGCTCCCCGGTACACGGAATCGTACCGAACCCGCGGCTGCGACCATGGCGGGAGTGCAGCGCGTGACGTGGGCAGCGGTCGTGTCCGTAGTGATGTTGGCGGTGTGCGCGTCAGCAGGCGGAGCGGCGATGACGCCGCAGCACGTCGGCCTGCGCGTGCTGCGGCTCGTCGACACCTCGCGGCGCGCTCATTTCGCCGACGGCCGCAGCGGCCCGCGCGTCCTCGTCACGTACGTGCGGTATCCGCGCGGCGCGAGCCGGCCGCTGCCGCTCGTCGTGTTCTGCCACGGCTTCGCCTCGGAGCCGCGCGTTTACGCGCGGCTCCTCGACGCCTGGGCCCGCGCCGGCTATGTCGTCGCGGCGCCGGTCTTTCCCGTCGAGAGCAAGGACGCCCCGGGCGGCCCGTCGGAGGCCGACCTCGGCAACGAGCCCGCCGACATCAGCTTCGTCATCTCGCAGCTGACCGGTGGAGCGACGCCGCTGTCCGGGCTCGTCGATCCGACGCGGATCGCCGTGGCCGGCCAGTCGGACGGCGGCGAAGCGGCGGTCGCGGTCGCCTACGACACGCGGTTCCTGGACCGCCGCATCGACGCCGCCGTGATCCTCTCCGGAGCGGCGTTTCCCGGCGCCAAGCCCTTTCCTGCCGGCACGCCGCCGCGCCTCGCCGTCCAGGGAACCGCGGACGTCGTCAACCGGCCGTTCCTGACCCGCGCGTACTTCGCGCTCGCGCGCCGGCCGAAGTTCATGCTCTCGCTCCTCGGCGCGCCGCACCTCGCGCCCTACGCGGGACCTGACCGCTGGTCGTCCGTCGTCGAGCGCGCGTCGATCGCGTTCCTCGACCACTATCTCCGACACGCCCCGCTCCGCGGGCTGCTCGCGGCGGGGACGCAGCCCGGCGTCGCGCGGCTGACCGCCGACCCGTGATCAGGCGCAGCGTCGCGCCGGGCCGAGCGGCGTGTGGCGGAGGACGTCCCAGTCGTTCGCGCTCGTCTCGGGGAACGCGTAGAGGCTGATGCCCTGCGCGCCGCAGGCGGCGACCGCCTCAGCGAATCCCTGCAGCAGCGCCGCAGGCATCCGTGTCGAGCTGCCGGCGATCATGTGGACGAGCGGCTGCGGGCCGACGTGCGCACGGAGCATCGTGATGACTCGGCGCGCGTAGACGAAGGCCGCCTGCGGCGTGTGCGCGTAGTAGCTGAAGTAGGCCATCGGCAGGAACGCGTCGAAGGTCTCGGCAAGCGGCGCGTAGGGGAACGCCGGCCAGTAGTGCGGGTGACGTTCCATGCCGATGGGCGACGGGACGATCGCCCCGAGCGGATAGCTCCCGCCGACGCGACGCCGCAGCAGGCGGGCCAGCGAGAGCAGACGGTGATTTCGCAGGCGGACGTCTCCGACGATGCTCGCCTCGATGTCGAGGGCGAATCCGTCGAACGCCTGGCCGCTGCGCGAACGGAACCGGATCGCCGCCAGCGCGCGCCGTGCGTCGAGCTGCGGACGCTCGAGCCCCGGCAGGTACCACGCGACCACGCGCATCCCGGCCGCGTGCGCGGCGTCGACGAACCGTCCGACCGCCGCGGGTCGCACGACGGCGGCCGTCTGGCTGTAGTTCGACGTCTGCAGGTAGAGCGTGCGAACTCCGTCGGCCTTCGCGCGCGCGACGATCATCGCAGGGTTCGCCCACGAGTCGGACGCGAAGATGTCGAGCCACGAACCGAGTCCCGCGAACACGCGCTCGGGCTCCGGTGCCGGCTCGCCGCTGCTCGCAGCTGCGGGGAGCGCGAGGAGCAGGACGCCGGCGAGGGCGATGCACGCGCGCCGGCGCACCATCACGCGCTCAGCCGCCGATCAGCGACGCCGACGCGAGCAGCAGCGCGCCCGCGCCGATCCCCCCGGCGAGCCAGCCGCCGGCCGCGGCCGCCGGCGCGTTGCGGGAGAGCAGCCAGGCTCTGCTCGCGGCACGCAGCAGGAAGCCGGGGAGCAGCCAGCTGAGCCCGACGTACCCGCACAGGACGGCCCACGCGTGGAACGGCGACAGGCCGAGCTTGCCGAGCAGCGCGGGGATCCACACGCAGAGCAGGAGCGCCGCGGCGCGGCGCGCGTAGCGTGCGGGACGGGCGGCGACCGGCGACGGTTCGCGGGCTCGCGCCCACGTCGCCGCCCGATCCTCGACGAGGGCTGCTCGTGGATCGCTCTGGCTGTTCACCGACATGCCGCAACGATACGCACGACGGGCCGTGGCGGGTTCGGGCGCCGCGTCAGCGATCGTGGGAGCGGATCCAGGCGAGGATCAGCGCGCGGGCGCGAACGGCGTACGGCGCGGCCTCGACGATGTCCCCACCGTGCCAGCTGCCGGGGAAGAAGATCGTCCGCTTGTCCTTCGACCCGACGCGGCGCAGCAGCTTCAACGCGTCGGCGACGGGGAGATATGCGTCGTTGCGGCTGCCGACCACGAGCAGTGGCGTGCGTAGCCTCGGAGCCGCCGCGAGCCCGTTCAGATGCGCGTTCGGCAGCTCCACCTCGCGCGACAGGCTGACGATCCCGTCGACGGAGAGGCTGGGGCCGAAGCTGGCCACGCTGCGGCGGCTCGACGCCTACCGCGGCGAGCTGCTCGCGCCTCGCACGCGCGCGCCACCCTCGCCTGGGTGGCCTCGGCGGAGCGTGCCCTCGCGCCTTCCCGCAAGCGCGGCGGCCGCGCGCGCAACCGCTCGTAGCCGGTCGTCAGGGACGCTCGGGAAACTCGACTGGCCGCGGACGCCGGCCGGATCGATGATTGCGCCGTGGAGATCGGCGCATGACGCGGACGGTCAAGATCATCGCCTTCCCGAAGGCGCAGTCGCCGTACCAGCAGCAGTTGTACGGTGCCGGCCCGCTGCGTTTCGCGCAGGTGCGGTACGCGGGCTGGCGCACACCGTGGTGGACGCTCAACCAGGCGCTGCTTCCACTCGAGCTCGCGGCTCTCCGTCTGCGCGGCTTTACCGTCCTGCACGTGCACTGGCTGTACACGCTCCACCCGCCGTCACCGCGCCTGCGCAGACGCCGGCTCGGCTTTCGGATCGCAGACGCGCTCTTCGGCATGCTGCTGTTCAGCGCGAAGACGCTCCGGCTTCGCGTCGTGTGGACGGTGCACAACGTGCTGCCGCACGAGCCGCTTCTGTCCGACGACCTGCGAGCCCGCCGTGCGCTGGGGGCGGCGTCGGATCTGCTGATCTTCCACTCGGAATCCGCACGCGCGAAGTACGAGCGCGAGATCGGCTCGGTCGCATCGCGGTCGCTCGTCGTGCCGCATCCGCCGCTGCCGCTCGCTTCCGCGGCGCGTGAGCAGAACGCGATCCGCCGGCTCCTGTTCTTCGGCCACGTGCGCCGCTACAAGGGCGTCGAGCGCCTCGTCGCGGCGTTCGACGCGGTTGCGACGCCTACCTCGGAGCTCGTGATCGCGGGGAGATGCGACGATCCCGCGCTCGCCCGCACGCTCGAATGCAAGGTCGCGCGCGCGCGCAACCGTGTCCTCCTCGACCTGCGCTTCCTCGGCGACGAAGAGCTGGCCGTGCTCGTCAACGGCGCGGACGTCGTGGTCCTGCCGTTCAACGAGATCACGACGAGCGGGAGCGCGATCACGGCGCTCGGAGCCGGAAAGCCGTTGGTGATCCCCGACGCGCCCGAGCTGGCCGAGGTGCCCGACGAGGCGGTCTTTCGCTACCCGCGCGACGGCGGCGACGCGGCGCTGAGGGACGCGCTGCAGCGAGCGCTTGCGACGCCTGCCGCCGACCTGGCGCGGATGTCGGCCGCCGCGGCTGCCTTCGCTGCCACGCTCTCGTGGAACGACGTGGCCGAGCGGACGCTGCGCGCGCTCACCGCGGCGCGCGCGTGACGCTCGCAGCGGCGGCACGTCGCAGCCGCCTTCCAACCGGCAGAATCACGTCATGGCGAGCTACGAGATCATGCAGGTCGGCGACGTCGACGAGATCGACGACGGGCGCAGCCCGTTCCGCCCCGTCCGCCACCGCCTCGGGATCAGCGCCTTCGGCGTCAACGCGTGGGGGCCACGCAGCGCCGGCGAGCGGCTGATCAACGAGCACGACGAGGCGGAGCCCGACGGACACGAGGAGCTGTACGTCGTGCTGTCGGGCCGCGCTCGCTTCGAGATCGACGGCGAGTCGGTCGACGCGGGGACGGGGTCGCTCGTGTTCGTGCGCACCGGCGCGCGCCGCACCGCATTCGCCGCCGAGGACGGGACGACGCTGCTCGCGGTCGGAGCCAGGGCGGGCGCGCCGTACCACCCGGAGGGATACGAGCTGTGGGCGCCGCTGCACGCGCAGTACGAAGCGGGCGAGTACGCCGCGGTCGCCGACCGGGCGGCAGAGGTGCTGGCGGACGATCCGCCCTACGCCGTCCTCCACTACAACTTCGCGTGTGCGGCGAGCCTCGCGGGCCGGCCCGACCAGGCGCTCGCGCACCTGCGCCGCGGGCTCGAGCTGAGCGAGCGGCTACGTGCGTGGGCGAAGGAAGACCCGGATCTCGAGCCCCTGCGCGAAGACCCGCGCTACCGCGAGCTCGTCGATCCGTAGCGGCGCCGTCAGAGCGGCTCGGCGTGGCGGACGATGCCCCCGTCGACGTAGTAGGTCGAGCCGGTGACGTAGGCGGCGCGCTCGGAGGCGAGGAACAGCACCACCTCGGCCACCTCCTCCGGTTTGCCCATCCGCTGCAGCGGCACGAGCTCCTTCAAGCGCGCGACCTTCTTCGGGTCGGCGAGCGTCGCCTGATTGATCGGGGTCGCGATCGCGCCGGGCGCGACGTTGTTGACGCGGATCCCGTACTGCGCGAGCTCGAGGGCCGCGTTTCGCATCAGCATCCGCAGGCCGCCCTTCGCCGCGCAGTACGGCGTGTAGCCGGGAAACGGAAAGTCCTCGTGGATCGACGAGATGTTGACCACGGAGCCGCCGCCGCGGGCCCGCATCACGCGCGCGGCGGCCTGCAGGCAGAGGAACGGCCCCGTCAGGTCGACGGCGAGCGTCTTCGCCCAGTTCTCGGGATCGACGTCGAGCAGCGGTTGCGACTCCTCGATGCCGGCGTTGTTGACGAGGACGTCGACGCCGCCGAAGCGGTCGACGACGTCGTCGACCATCCGCTGCACCGCTGCGCGATCCGAGACGTCGGCCTCGAGCGCGAAGGCGTCGTCGCCGATCCGCGCGGCCAGCGCCTGCGCATCGTCGCCGTGGCCGAGGTAGTTGATCGCGACCTTCGCGCCGTTCGCGCAGAACAGCTCGGCGATCGCGTACCCGATGCCGCTGCCCGCGCCGGTGACGATCGCGACCTTCCCCGACAGCTCGCCCACGCCCAGCGGGATGCCCGCAGCGGCCGGGCGCGAACCGTCGCGGGGGCTTCAGGTTCGGCCGCGCGCGATCTCGAGGCCGCCGCGACGCAGGTGCGCGGTGACGTAGCGGATCCCGTCCGCGCCGGCGACGATCCGGCGTCGCTTGCCTTTGGTGACGAGGACGGCCGACGGCGCGCGGACGTCGACGGGCGCGCCGTCGAGCTCGATCGTGCCGCCGCCGGCGACGACGACGTAGAGGACGTCGCGGGTCTCGTTCACGTGCTCGCCCGGGCCGTCGCCTGCGTGCCAAGCGAGCAGCGTCGCGTTCAGGTCGTCGGACGCCGCGCCCCAGACCGGGCCGCGGCCGTCGCCCGAGGCGAGGTCGACGATCTCGTCGGCGTTCATCCCGGAAGTGTCGCCGTTCGGCGGTAGCCTTGACGGCACCGCGTGTACGAGCACTTCGCCCGCCGGGATGTCGCCGCCGAGTACGCGTCGTTCGACTTCCTGTTCGACGGCGAGCGCGCGATCCTCGAGGAGCTGCGTCCGCGGCTGGGCGAGGCGCGGATGCTGGACCTCGGCGTGGGCGGAGGGCGCACCACCGCGCACTTCGCGCCGGCGGTGCGGCAGTACGTCGGCGTCGACGTCTCGGCGCCGATGGTCGAGGCGTGCGTCGAGCGCTTCGCAGGTGCGCTCGGCGACCACGTCTCGTTCGGCGTCGCGGATGCACGCGACCTCGCCACGTTCGAGGCCGGTTCGTTCGACTTCGTGCTCTTCAGCTTCAACGGGCTCGACCTGGTCGGCGGCGAGGATGATCGCCTGCGCGCGTTGCGCGAGATCCACCGCGTCCTGGCCGACGGCGGCGTGTTCTGCTTCTCGTCGCACAACCTCGCCTTCACCCGGCGCTACCTCTCGCCGGTCCGTTCGCTGGCGCGGGTGCTGCGGGACGTACGGGGGGATCCGGCCGCGCTCGTTCGCAGGCCGCGGACGCTGCTCGACGCGATCGGGCGCCCGCTCCGCGAGCGGCGGCTCAACCCCGCGCTCCGCTCCGTCCTGCGCGCCGGCCGCGGCCTCGTCGCCGAAGAACGACCGCGGTTCGAGCTGGACGCGCGGCCGTACGTTCGGCCCGGGGAACGGATCGTGGCGTCCAAGTACCGGATCCTGCCCGGCGAGCAGCTGGCGCAGCTGCGGGACGTCGGATTCCGCGGCGCCCGCATCTTCGCCGTCGACGGTACGGAGCTCTCCGTCCGGCGCAGCGCCGAGCTCGCGGAGCACATGTGGCTGCACTACCTGTGCGAGAAGGGTCCACCGGGAGGTGCGTAGCGTCCGTCGCCGGGGCTGGAGTCCGAAACCGGACGCGCTCGAGCTCCTGGAGGAGCACGGCGGTCCCTTCGCCTCCGCGCTCTACCGACAACTGTGGATCGAGGCGTTCCCCGAATGGCGCGACGCGAGCTTCGCGGCACAGGCGCCCGACGGGACGGTCGCCGCGGTCGCGCTGCTCGCCGACGGCGTCGTCGCCGACTCGACGCCGCTGAACTACGGCGGGATCGTCGCGTCGCGCCCTCTCGACGCGGGTGAGGCGCGGTCGTTCCTGCAGGCCGCGCGCGCGGCCGCGGGTGCCCGCTCGCTCGAGGCGCGAGCGGTGCCGGCGCGGCCGACGTCGTCGACGGCGCATCTCGGCGGCGCGGTCGGCGGCTGGACGAGCGTGGTCCACCTCGTCCCGGGCTCGGATCTGCAGGCGCGGTGGCGATACTCCGCGCGGCGCGCGATCCGTCGCGCGCGCCGCGGAGGAGGCGAGGTACGCATCGGGGACGACGCCCGCCCGTTCGCCGCTCTCTACGCCGACGCGTCGCGCGAGCACTGGTTCCGGTACCCAACCGACCTGCTCCGGCGCCTCGCGAGCGCCGGCCTCGGACGGTGCTACGACGTCTGCGTCGACGGCGTTCCGGTCTCGTCGGCGTTCGCCGTCGTCTCGCGCGACCACTGGGCGTGGTGGCTCGCCGCTCAGAACGAGGTCGGCCGATCGCTGAGTGCGAACTACCTCGCCGTCGCCTCGCTGCTCGAGGACGCGCAGCGTCACGGCGTACGTGCCGTGAACCTCGGCATCAGCGCCGGGATGCCGGGCGTCGCGCAGTTCAAGCGCCGCTTCGACGCCGTGCCGGTGCCCGTGATCAGCCATCGCGTCGGCGACGCGCGCGCCCGGGTCGAGGCGTGGACGCACCGGAGCACGTGGCAGCTGCGGCGGGCGACGCGTCGCCGGCGGGTGAGCGTCCGTCGTCGCGCGTGAGCCCGGGACTGTTTCTTCCACGGGCCGTGAGCGGATGTTCACGAAACGTCAGCGAAACGCCCACCATCCGCCGCGACGGCGCGCATAGAGTCCGGGCGGTTCGCGTTTCTTCGGGGGAGCGAACAGCGACCGCGGCGTCGGGGACGGCGGCGGCTCGCACGGCGCCGGCGTGAAGGGGAGCGCCGGCGTCGTCCGGCCGTCGCCGGCGCCGCGTCGGCGATCAGAGGGTGCGCAGGAGCTCGAGCACCGTGCGGCCCACCACCTCGAGGCTCGCCTCCGAGACGTGCGCCAGGTCGTCGCAGCGGCGGTGCCAGCACGGGTACGTGAAGTCGATGAGGTCGATCGACGGCACGTGCTCGCGCTCGAAGGGCGTCGTGTCGTCGAAGATCACCGGCACCGTCACCGGCGGGAAGTAGCGGCCCGTGCCCACGGCGCGTGCGGCGGCCCTCAGCCTCGCCCACAGCTGCATGTCGGACGACGCCTCGCGCGGGATCGACAGGTTGCGGTCGCCGATCATGTCGAGCAGGATCATCGCCTGCGCATGTCGGAACGCCTTCGCCGCGACGCGGCTGCCGCGGTCGCCGCCGGCGAGGAAGCTCGATGAGCCCGGCGGCGCCTCCTCGCCGTCGAACAGCACGAAGTAGACGGTCGGGCGCAGCTCGCGCGGGCGGAGCTCGCGTGCGAGCTCCGTCACGACGGCGACGCCGGATGCGCCGTCGTCGGCGCCGACGAACCCCGGGAGCTGCTTGGTGTCGAAGTGCGCTCCGACCACGACGTACCGGCGCGGGTCCCGGCCGGGCACGACGCCGACGACGTTGCGCAGCCCGCCCGGCACCGGCTCGAACCGGCCGTGCGGCAGCAGCGCACGCAGTCGACGTGCGAGTCGCGCCTCGGTGGCGGAGCCCGCGGGCCGCGGCCCGAGCCGAACCTGCATCACCAGCAGCCGCCACGCGGCGTTTCCGTTGAAGCCGCCGCCGACGAGCGCCGCCGCCGCCGCGACCGCGGCCAGCCGCGTCAACACGAAAGCGCCGACGGCGGCAGGGCGCGCGCGCCGTCCTTCGCGTGCTGCACGAGGCGGCACGCTATCACGGTCCGCGCGAGCGCCTGCGCCGCACGAGCGCTCCGGTTGCGCCGGGGTGCGTCGTGCGCGATCATCGGCGCGGGAGGGAGATCATGCCGCACAACTTCATCAAGCTCGGCGCGACGACGCCGAACCCGGGCCGACGGACGGCGAAGGACGTCGGCGCGATCTGCGAGCGTCACCACGGGAAGCTCGAGCACCTCTGGTTCGACGCGCCCGACGAGCCGGTCTACGCGTACGCGCTCGTCGACGGAGGGGACGTCGACGGCATGCTGCAGGACCTCGGCGGCGTGTCGATGCAGCGCCTCTACGACGCCAGCGAAGTCCGCTGATCAGACGAGCAGCGCGGCCGCGACGACGCGGTCGAGGTCGAGCTCGGTGTCTGGCGCGCTCCGGTTGCCGAGCACCGCCCTGCGGTCGTCCGCGACGAGGACGTCGTCCGGGTCGTGGTCGATCCCGATCGAGCGGCGGAGCGCGGCCGCCGCGACGAACAGGTCAGCCGAGCGTTGCTCGTCGCCCGTCCGTGCCGCGACTGCGCCGAGGCCGTTCAGTGCGAACACGAGACCGTGCAGGTATCCGAGCTCGTGCGCGATCTCGATGCTCTCGACGAGTGCCGCCCGCGCCTGCTCGAGCTCGCCGGCGGCAAGCGCCGCGTAGCCGACAATCGCGAGCGCGAGCGCCTCGCCCTGGCGGTTGCCGACGTCGCGCTGGAGCTCGAGGCTCTCGAGCGCGAGCGGCCGCGCCTCGTCCGCGCGCCCCGAGCGCAGGTACACGGTCGCCAGGTCGCCGAGCACGCCGCCGAGGCCGAACGTCTCGTCGTCCAACCGGAAGAGCCGCGTCGCGGCCTCGTACGCCCGCGTCGCGTCGTCCCAGCTGCCCGCGTCGGCGGCGACGTGGCCCAGCGCGCTCAGGCTCCGCGCCTCGCCGTTCCGGATCCCGAGCGCGCGGAACTCGTCGTATGCCTCCTGGAAGATCGCGCGGCCGCGCTCCGTCGCGCCCCGCGAGATGACGATCGTGCCGAGCTGGTAGAGGAGCTCGGCGCGCTCCGCCGCGTCCGGCTCCGAGAACAGTGCGCGCTCGATCGCCGTCTGGCCCTCCTCGAACCGGCCGCGTACGAGCCAGAACCGCCAGAGGGCGATCACGAGGCGCGGCACCATTCGCGGCGACTCGAGCGTGAAGTAGTCGAGCGCCGCACGCAGGTTGCCGTAGTCGCGGTCGAGCCGCGCGAGCCACGCTGCAGCGTCGGCGCCCGTCAGGTGCGCCGCCGACGCCTCCGCCACCTGCAGGTAGTGCTCGGCGTGCCGCCGCGCGAGCCTGCGCGCGTCGTCCGCGTCCATGCGCTGCCGCGCGAACTCGCGGATCGTCTCGAGCAGGAGGAACCGGCCGTCGCCGCGCGGACGCACGAGGCTGGCGTCGACCAGCGTCGCGACGTCGTCGAGAGCTGCGTTCGCGACATGCTCCGCCGCCTCGACGTCGAACGTGCCCGCGAACACGGAGAGGCGGGTGAAGACGCGGCGCGCGTCCGCGTCGAGCAGGTCGTAGCTCCACGCGATCGTCGCCTCGAGCGTGCGCTGCCGTTCGGGGGCGTCGGCCGGGCCGCGCGTCAGCAGGGGCAGCCGCGAGTCGAGCCGCTCGAGCAGCGCCGCGGGCGTGAGCAGCTTGAGCCGCGCCGCCGCCAGCTCGAGCGCGAGCGGCAACCCGTCGAGGCGCCGGCAGATCTCGCGCACCTCGGCGGTCGGCGGCGTCTCGCGACGCATCGCCTGCGCGCGTTCGAGGAACAGCTCGACGGCCGCGTCCTCGGGCAACGGGTCGAGCGGGTACTCCACCTCCATCGAGAGGTGCAGCGGCGTCCTGCTCGTGACGAGCACCGTCGGCGCCGTCGGCCGCGCGAGCAGCTCGGCGAGCGCCGGCGCCGCCGAGACCAGATGCTCGAAGTTGTCCAGCACGACGAGCGCGTCGACGTCGACGCCGCCGTCCGTGCCGGCGACGCCGAGCGCCTCGAGCGCGGCCGGCAGCACGAGCGCCGGATCGCTGACGCTCGCGAGCGGCACGAACCGGACGCCGTCGGAGAACTCGTCGAGCAGGTCGCCTGCGAGCTGCAGCGCGAGGCGGGTCTTCCCGGTCCCGCCGGTGCCGGTGATCGTGACGAGGCGTTCCCGGCGCAGGAGCTCCGCCAGCTCGCGCCGCTCGACCTCGCGCCCGACGAGCGGATGCGCCGCCTCCGGGAGCGTCGAGCGGTTGAGGCTCTTGAGCGGCGCGAACGCGCCCGCCCCGACCTGGTAGATCCGCTCCGGCCGGGTCAGGTCCTTCAGCCGGTGGTCGCCGAGGTCGACGAGGTCGTCGCCGCCGACCAGGTCCCGCGTCACCTGCGAGACGAGGATCTGCCCGCCGTGGCCGGCCGACGCGATCCGCGCGGCGCGGTGCACGTCCATCCCAACGTACCCGCCGTCCGTCAGGAGCGGCTCGCCCGTGTGGATGCCGATCCGCGGCCGGAGCGGACGCTCTCGCAACGCGGCCTGCGCCTCGCGCGCGGCCTCGACCGCGTCCGCGGCGCGCGCGAAGACGACGAAGAACGAGTCGCCCTGCGTGTCGATCTCGACCCCGCCGCGCGCCGACCAGACGCGGCGCAGCTCGCGGCGGTGCAGCTCGAGCTCGCGCGCGTACTCGTCGGCGCCGAGCGCTGCCAGCAGTGACGTCGACCCCTCGACGTCGCTGAAGAGGAACGTGACGGTGCCCGAGGGCGGCGCGTGCGGCGCGGCGTTGCCCACCACCACCCAAGGATCGTCCGCCTGCGGGTGGGTTGCAAGCGACCGCTATGCGACGACGTAGGCGCCGATCGCGGTGCACTGGCACGCCGCTGCGACGAGCGTCAGGACGTGGAAGAGCTCGTGGTAGCCGAAGACGCTCGGCAGGGGGTCGGGCCGCCGCCGCGCGTAGACGATCGCGCCGCAGGAGTAGAACAGCCCGCCGGCGACGAGGAGCACGAGGCCGCCCGGCGGGATCTTCAGGAGCTGCGTGATCGCCGCGATCGCGACCCAGCCCAGGGCGAGCCCGATCACGGCGGACAGCCACTTGGGCGCCCTCATCCAGCAGAGCTTCAGGAGGATCGCGGCGCCGGCGCCGGACCAGACGACGGCGAGGATCGCGACGCGCCAGCCGCGCGACATGACGACGAGGCAGATCGGCGTGTAGGTGCCCGCGATCAGCAGGTAGACGCCCGCGTGGTCGACGCGCGCGAGCAGTGCGCGCGCGCGCGGCGTCCACGTCGGACGGTGGTAGAGCGCGCTCGCACCGAAGCACCCGGCGAGGCAGCCGGCGTAGATCGCGGCGCCGACGCGGGCGGCCCCGGGATCCGCGAGCAGGACGAGCGGCGCGACGAGCCCGACCGCGACGTAGAAGCCGGCTTCGTGGAACACGCCGCGCAGCCGCGGCTTGATCGGCGGCGCCGGCGGCGAGGCCCGTCGTTCAGAGCGAGGCGAGACCGCGCTCCGCCGCCTTCTCCGCGAGCGTGCCGGGGTCGAGCCCGAGCTTCATCAACAGCTCGGCGTGCTGCTCGTGGTCGATCTTCTGCGGCAGCTCGTCGATCGCCTGCTGCACGCGCTGGCTCTGACCTTCCTTCTTCAGCTCGTCGAGCACGAACTGCTTGTCGAACTGCATGCCACCTCCTTGGGGTCGACCGGGCTGTTCCCGGCCGCGGCCGGGACGGAACCTCGCGATTTCAGGCGCCGTTCAGCATGCTCCGTACCCCTTTGCCGGTGCTTGCACGTTCAGTGGGAGATGCGCCCGGCGAGGTGGGGAACGGCGGCGCGGCCGGAGACCGCGGAGACGCGGCCGACGAGGCCCGAGCCGGACGAGGTCGCGCTCGACGACGCGCCGCAACCGCAGCCCGAGCGCGGCGAAGGCGTCCTCGCCGACCCCGCCCCGAGCGACCTTTCGCTGCGCGACTGGCTGGCCGTGCTGCGGCGCGGCGCGAAGCGGATGCTCCACGACAACATGACGATGATCGCGCAGGCGCTCGCCTACAGCAGCTTCCTGGCGATCCCGTCGGTGCTGCTCGTCGTGATCGGCCTGTTCACGCTCTTCGCGAGCCCGGCGACGGTCACGCACGTGATCGACCATCTGAACGGCGTGATCCCGTCGCAGGCGAAGTCGCTGCTCGCGGGCAGCCTGCAACGGCTCGACCACCAGCACCGCGCGACAGTGGTGATGGCGGCCGTCGGCTTCGTGCTCGCGCTCTGGAGCACGACGGGAGCCATGACGAGCTACATGACGGCGCTGAACCTCGCCTACGAGCGCCGCGACCGGCGCAGCTTCTTCAAGAAGCGGCTGACGGCGCTTCTGATGGTCGCGTGCATCGGCGTCGCGTTCCTTCTCGTCGCCGTCTTCCTGCTGCTCGGTCCGGTGATCGAGAAGCACCTCTCGCACGCCGTCGGCAATCCGACCGTCGTCGGCTACGTCTGGTGGATCGCGCAGTGGCCGATCCTCGTCGTCGGCCTGCTCGCCGCGTTCGCCGCGCTCCTCTATCTGGGACCGGACGTCGACCATCCGCGCTGGCGCTTCCTCACCGTCGGCTCGGCGATCGCCGTCGTCATCTGGCTCGGCGCGTCGGGTGCGTTCGCGTACTACACGGCGCACTTCGCGTCGTACAACAAGACGTGGGGCTCGATCTCGGCCGTGATCGTGATGCTGACGTGGCTGTGGCTGACGGCGCTCGCACTCCTGTTCGGCGCCGAGGTGAACGCGGAGGCAGAGCGAAGCCGCGAGCTGCGGAGCGGCGAGCCGGCGGAGCGCAGCCTGCAGGTTCCCTCGCGCGCGTAACGGCGCGTTTTCCCCGCAACGTGCACGGTTTTCGTGCCGGCGGGTGGTTTCGGCGCGGGCGCGGTCCGGGCGGTCTGGTAGAAACGCGGCGGGATGAGGCACCGTGCGATCGTCGCGCTCCTCGTCGCGTGGTCCCTGATCATCTGCACGTCGTCGACAGCCGCCACGAGCAGCCGGGTGGCGTTCGGCGTGGCGGACGACCACGGGAAGTACGCCGACGACGGCGGCGCGAGCTTCTACGACGAGCTCGCCGCGGCCGGGCTGACGACCGACCGCTTCACCGTCACGTGGGATCCGGCGGCGCCGCAGACGATCCCCGAGCGCGGCTTCCTCGACCGTGCGATCCGCACGGCGGCGCAGCACGGCGTGACAGTCGTCCTGTCGGTGCGGCCCGCGCGCGCGTCGGCGATCGGCGAGAGCCTCGCACGCGCGAAGCAGTTCGCCGCATACCTCGGGCTCGTCGCGCGGGCGTATCCGGCCGTCGACACGATCATCGTCGGGAACGAGCCGAACCAGCCGCGCTTCTGGCAGCCGCAGTTCGTCGGCGGCCGCTTCGTCGCCGGCCGCGACTACGAGCGGATGCTCGCGCTCGCCTACGACGCGCTCAAGCAGGCGAATCCGAGCGTCGCCGTCGCGGGGGCCGCGATCTCCGGGCGCGGAAACGACGATCCGGCGGCCACGAGCAACGGGTCGACGTCGCCGCTGCGGTTCATCCACGACATGGGCGTCGCGTACCGTGCGAGCAAGCGCGCGCGGCCGCTGATGGACGTCTTCTCGTTCCATCCGTATCCGCGGTCGTCGCTCGACTCGCTCGCGAAGGGACTCGACTGGCCGATGGCCGGCTACGCGAATCTCGACCGCGTGAAGCAGGCGCTGTGGGACGCCTTCCACGGCACCGCGCAGGAGACGACGGCGAACGGGCTCGGGATCATGATCGACGAGGTCGGGTGGCAGGTTCGCGTCCCGCAGAATGCGAGCGGCTACACGGGCACCGAGAACGTCCCCGTCACGACGGAGGCGCACCAGGCGGCGGTGTACGGGCAGCTCGTCCGCTCCGCCGTCTGCGACCCGTCGATCAGGGCGCTGCTCTTCATGCCGTTCGTCGACGAGACCGACCTGAGCGGCCTACAGAGCGGCCTCGAGCGCGCCGACGGGTCGAAGCGTCCGTCGTACTACGCGGTCAAGGCGGCGATCGCGGCGACCCAGGGGCGCTGCCTCGGACGGGCCGTCTCCTGGCGGCCGGCGACGTCGGTGATCGGCGTGCACGCGTCGTTTCCTGGACTGGCGCTCGTGCGAACGGTGAAGCAGCGCGCGTGGAGCTTCCGCGTGCGGACAGGTGAAGACGCGCGCTACGTCGCGGCGATCGTGCCGCTGCCCGCGCGGACGGCGCTGCGCGCGCGCGGCCCGGCGGCGCGGCCTGTGCTCACGGCCCGCGGCGTCGTGAAGGCGGAGTGGACGCCGCTCGTGCAGTTTCCGCGCGAGTCGCTTTCGCCGGGACGCTACGTCTACCGGATCCGGCTGTCGGCGGTGCTCGCGCCGAGCCGAACCTCGACGATCGTCAGCCATCCGTTCCTCGTCCGCTGAACGCGGATCCTGTCCTTCCGGCCGGGTGACGCCGGCGCGGGTCCGGCGATGCTTCGTCGGGAGGCTTCGGCATGCCACGGATTCACCTCAGCGACCCGGCGCTCGTCGACCAGTTGCTCGCGGACCTGCGACGCGAGCCCGACGTCGTCGCCGAACGCGATGAGGACGGCTCGGTGCTCGTCAACATCGTCGCCTCGTTGAACAGCGACGCGATGCGCGTCGCGACGGTCCTGCGCATTCGAGCCTGGGAGGAGGCGCAGCGGGCGAAGGGCGTCGACGTCCGCGTGACGGTGGAGTAGCGCTACCGGCGCGGCGCGTCGCGGCGCTGCATCTCGACGATCCCCTCGACGAAGATCTCGCGCACGTCCGCCATCCGCGGCCGCGGGTCGTTCCGCCACGACGCCGGCAGGGAGGCACGGGCGCGCGATCGACGCCGACGCTCGTCGGTCCAGTGGGCGAGGAGCCGCCGGTCCACCATACGCTCCGCGTTATCGGAGCGCGGCCGGGCGAGCTTGAGGATCAGTAGCCGCTCGGGTACCTGGGTCCGCGCGGGCGGCGGACGTCGCGGACGGCGACGGAGGCGCTGCCGACAACGCCGCGGATCGCGAACGCGACGAGGCGGGTCGCGACGATCAGGGCGACGGCGGTCGCGTCGGCGACGCGCGGCGCGAGCCAGCGCCCGGCGGCGAACGCCGCGCGCGCGCCCGCGGCGCCCGCGCTCCGGGCGGCGATCGAGAGCGACGCCGCGTGCGGCCGCGTCCACGTCAGCACCGCCGACGCGCGTGCCGTCGACGTTCGGCGTGCCGCGTGCGCCGTGCGGCGTGCGGCGGCCGGGAGCGAGACGGGGCTCCTGTGGCGCGCGAGCACGAGCACCTGGGCGGCAGGGTCGACGCCCGCGACCGCCGCCGCGTCGATCGTCCGGCGGCGGCCGGCGCGCGAGCGGATGACGAGGCCGGCGGCGCGGCCGTCCGGCGCGGCGACGACCTGCTCAACGCGCGCGCCGAGCGGATAGACGACGAACCCTTCCGCGTGCGCGAGCCAGTAGTCCAGGACGTTCGTCCCGCGCGGGAACAGGCGCGCCTCGTTCGGAGCTGGTTCGGCCATCGGGCCTCCTCTGATCGCTCGGGTTCGCATGCGTGCCATTGACGTCCTCGGTGTCACGGCGGCCCTCGACCTTCGGACCAGGCTAACAACCCCTCTTCGACGCGGGCGCCGCCGCTCCCTGCGCCGATCGAAGGGAGCCGGGGATTGGTGGCGGAAGACCGGTCTGTTGCGCCATCATGTCGGCATGACGAGAGGTGGCAAGTGAAGGTTTTGGCGGCCGCGGCCGTCGCCGCAGCGCTCGCCGCGACCGGCGTCAAGGTCACGCTGACCGGCTCGGGACACACGCCGCGGATCAACAAACACTGGCCGTACGTCGTGCGGGCGACCGTGGACGGACATCCGGCGTCGGCGCGCCTGACCGCGCAGATCGTCGACCCGCTCGGGAACGCGCACGCGGTCCAGTTCGGCGCCACGACGAAGAGGGTCGTGAACTGGCCGTTCAAGGGCGTGTTCCGCGACTACCTCGTGTGGCCGTCGTCGTCGCGCGGCATCCCGCTGACGTTTCGCGTGACCGTGCGCGTCGGGCGCGCACGGCACGTGCTGACGTACCGCGTCACGCCGCGTTGATGCGCGGCGCGGCGGTCGCCGTCCGCGGCGTCTGCAAGTCGTTCGAGCGAGGACGGATCCGTGCGGTCGTCGACGCGACCTTCGACGTCGCGCCCGGCGAGAGCGTCGCGCTGACGGGGCCGTCCGGTTCCGGGAAGAGCACGCTGCTCAACCTGATCGGCGCGCTCGACGTCCCCGACGCCGGCGAGGTCGTCGTCGACGGCCGCAGCCTGTCGGCGGTGCGCGACCGCGCGGAGTACCGCGCCACGACGGTGGGCTTCGTCTTCCAGTCGCACGACCTCATCCCGACGCTCACCGCGGCCGAGAACGTCCAGGTGCCGATGCTCGGCCGCGGCCCGGGCAGGGCCGAGCGGCGCCGCCGGGCGCTCGAGCTGCTCGAGGAGGTCGGGCTGTCGCACCGCGTGGACGCGCGTCCCGCGACCCTGTCGGCCGGGGAGCGCCAGCGGGTCGCGCTGGCGCGTGCGCTCGCGAACATGCCGCGGCTGATCCTCGCCGACGAGCCGACGGGTGCGCTCGACACCGCCGCCGGGATGCACGTGGTCGAGCTGCTGCACGAGCTGCGCGAGCGGCACGGGACGACGCTGCTCGTCGTGACGCACGATCCGGCGGTCGCGGCGCGGTCGGATCGCGCGCTCGCGATGCAGGACGGCGTCATCCGCGCCGAAGCGCCTCGATTGGCTCCAGCCTGACCGCGCGCCACGTCGGATAGGCGGCGCCGAGCAGCGCGACGCCGAGCGCGAACGCCAGCCCCCACGCGAACGTGCCGCCGCCGAACGACGGCGTGATCAGCGCCGAGAGCGCGCTGTGCGACACGAACAGCTGTGCGCCGGCCACGCCGAACGCGCAGCCGAGCGCGAGCGCGATGAGGCAGAGGTCGAGCGCCTCGAGCACGATCAGCGCCGCGATCTGCCGCGTCGGCCAGCCGACGGCGCGCAGGATCCCGATCTCGCGGACGCGTTCGAAGACGGACATCGCCATGGTGTTCGTCACGCCGATCCCCCCGACGATCAGCGCGAGCAGCGAGACGATCCAGCCCGTGGAGATGATCAGGCGGCTCGACGTGTCGACCTTCACCGCCTGCCCGGGCTCGGTGATCGCGACGATTCCCGGGTGCTCGCGCTCGAGCCGCCGCGCGACGGCGTGCACGTCGGCGCCCAGCCTGACGACGACGCCGACCGTGGTGATCTCGCCCGGCGTGCGCGCGAGCGCCTCGACGGTCGGCAGCGGCAGCACGACGCCGAGGTCCTCGAAGCGGTCGCCCGAGTGGTAGATGCCCGATACGACGAACCGCCGGCCGCCGATGCGCACCGCCGAGCCGATCGTCTTCTGCGAATGGTCGCCTGCGAGGAGGCGCCCGCGGCGGCCGCTCAGCAGCACCAGCCGCCGATACGCGAACTGGTCGGGGGCGAGCCCGAAGACGAGCAGCCCGTTGTCGACGAGCAGCTTGATCGCCGCGACCTGCGCCACGTCGCGGTCGTGCGCGATCAGCGGCGCGATCGAGGCCGGCAGCTCGGACCGCGTGAAGTCGGAGACGTCGCCCTGGAACAGGCCGAAGTCGGCGCGACCGACGTGGATGAGGTCCTCGGCCGTGCGGTGCACGCCGGCCGTGATCGAGAGCAGCGCGACGATGAGCCCGACGCCGACGGCCACGCCGACCGCCGTCAGCACGGTCCGGGCCGGCCGGCGGAGCAGGTTGCGAGCCACGAGCCCGGCAAACGTCACGCCCGTAACTGTGTCACGCGCTCCTCGTGTCTCCACAGCCGACTCACAGGCGCAGCGGCGGGTCTCTCAGCCGACTCCCAGGAATCGCTGGCACCGTGAGGTGGTGAGCACGAACGGAAACGGTGACGCGGGGCCGAAGATCCTCGTCGTCGACGACGAGCCGTCGATCGTAGACGCCGTCTCCACGGCGCTCCGCTACGAGGGCTTCGAGGTGCGGGAGGAGGCGACGGGGCGCGGCGCGATCGCGGCGGTCGTCGAGTTCGACCCGGATCTCGTGGTCCTCGACTGGATGCTCCCCGACCTCGAGGGGATTGAGGTCGGCCGCCGGCTCCGCGAGCGCGGCTACAAGACGGCGATCCTGTTCCTGACCGCCAAGGACGCCGTCGAGAACAAGGTGGAGGCGCTGCGCGCCGGGGGCGACGACTACGTGACGAAGCCGTTCAGCCTCGCGGAAGTCGTGGCGCGCGTGCAGGCGATCCTGCGCCGTACCGGCAGCGAGCTTCCCGGCGACGTGCTGCGGTTCGCGGATGTGACGCTCGACGAGGCGCGCCACGAGGTGTACCGGGGCGAGACGCGCGTCGACCTGACGGCGACGGAGTTCTCGCTGCTGCGCTTCTTCCTGATGAACCCGCGCCGCGTCCTGTCGAAGGGACAGATCCTCCAGAACGTGTGGAAGTACGACTTCGGCGGCAACTCGAACGTCGTGGAGACGTACGTCAGCTACCTGCGCAAGAAGCTCGACGCGCACGGGCCGCCGCTGATCCGCACGATCAGGCAGGCCGGGTACATGCTCGAGACAGAGGAGTAGTTGCTCAACGGGCTCTCGCTGCGCGCGCGGCTGCTGCTGGGCGTATTCGTGCTCGCAGCCGTCGGTCTCGCCGCTGCGGACGTCGCGACGTACACGTCGCTCCGGTCGTTCCTGTTCGAGCGCATCGACGACTCGCTCGAGGCGGGGCATCCGTACGTCGAGCACGCCGCCTTCCCCGACAACGGCCGCGACCGCGGCGGCCCACCCGGCGGCGGGCCGCGCAGCGCCGGGCCGCCCGCCGCCGGCATCGACTGGTACGAGGTGCGGACGCTCTCCGGCCGGATCGTGAAGGGCGGAACGTTCCTCGTCGGAGGCGGCTCGCCGCCGAACCTGCCGGCGAGGATCCACATTCCGGCGCACGGCGGCGGCGACGAGCGCGTCACCTATTTCACCGTCGAGTCGAAGAGCGGCGACACCTCCTACCGGGTGCGCGCGTCCGTGGAGGTCGGCCATCCGCAGGACGTGTTCGTGATCGCGACCTCGCTCCACGACGTCTCGGAGACGCTGCACCGGCTGCTGCTGGTCGAGGTGCTCGTCACGCTCGCAGCGCTCGGCGCGATCGCGGGGCTCGGGCTCTGGGTCGTCCGGCTCGGGCTGCGGCCGCTGCGCGAGATCGAGGCGACCGCCGCGACGATCGCAGCGGGTGACCTGTCGCGGCGCGTCGAGCGCGCCGAGTCGAGAACGGAGGTGGGCCGGCTCGGCCTCTCGCTCAACGCGATGCTCGCGCAGATCGAGACCGCGTTCCGCGCGCGCGAGCGCTCGGAGCAGCGGCTGCGGCGCTTCGTCGCCGATGCCTCGCACGAGCTGCGCACGCCGCTCGCCGCGGTGCGCGCGTACGCGGAGCTGTTCGGCCGCGGCGCCGCCGCCCGCCCCGACGACCTCGCCCGCTCGATGGCGGGCATCACGCGCGAGGCCGAGCGGATGAGCCTGCTCGTCGACGACCTGCTGCTGCTCGCGCGCCTCGATGAAGGGCGGCCGCTCGCGCGCGACCGCGTCGACTTGGCGGAGGTCGTGCAGGAGGCGGTCGACGCCGCGCGAGTCGTCGACACGGCGCGTCCGATCGACGTCTCGCTCGAGCCAGTGACCGTGCTCGGCGACCGCGACCGGCTGCGGCAGGTGCTCGACAACCTGTTCGCGAACGTGCGCGCGCACACGCCGCCCGGGACCCACGTCCACGTCGACCTGCACCGGTCCGACGGAGCGGCGGACCTCTCGGTCAGCGACGACGGCCCCGGCCTGACCGAGGAGCAGGCGGCGCAGGCGTTCGAGCGGTTCTACCGCGTGGACACCTCGCGCGCGCGCGCAAGCGGCGGCGTCGGGCTCGGCCTGTCGATCGTCGCGGCGGTCGCGCAGGCGCACGGCGGCGAGGCCGAGGCGCGGCCGCGTCCGGGCGGCGGCGCGACGTTCGTCGTCCGGATTCCCGCTTCCGACGCGGATCGCGGCGAGCCCTGAGATGTCCGCTGCTCGAGCTCCGGCTCGGCTCGAGTACCGGCAAACTACCGGGGTGGCAGCGGAGCACGACTGGGCGTTCATCACCTCGCATGCCGCGATCCTGATCGAGGTGCGGCGCAACCCGGAGGCGACGGTGCGCGAGCTCGCGGACGGCGCGGGGTTGACCGAGCGCCAGGCTCACCGCGTGCTCGGCGACCTCGTCGACGCCGGCTACATCGAGCGGACGCGGGTGGGGCGCCGCAACCAGTACCGCATCAACTCGTCGCAGCCGATGCGGCACCGGTCGGTGCGCCACCACCGCGTCGACGACCTGCTCGCCGCGCTCTCGCCCCGGTAGCGGCGTCGCCGTCCAGGCGCCGGGCTACGCTTCGCGGTCGTGCGACTGGCCGGATCGTGGAGGCGGGCGCGTCTGCGGACCGGGTGCGTCGCGTTGTCGCTGCTCGCGCTCGCTCTCACCGGAGCGGCGGACGCACGGGCCGGAACGAGCCTGTTCGTCGGCGCGGCCGAGAACGACGCGCTGACGGCCGACCCGGTGCTGGCGAAGTCGCGCATGGACCTCGCCGCGCTCGCGGGCTTCGGCACCGTTCGCGTCGCGCTCAGCTGGACGCGGGGCGAGACGGCGCTGGGTACGCAGCAGACCGGGCTGCGGAACGCCGTCACGGCGGCGCAGCTCGACGGCGTGCGGCTGATCGCCTCGATCTACCCGCAGAGCTGGCGCGAGGCGCCGCTCACGGCGCAGGCGCGGGCTCAGTTCGCGGCGTTCGCGGCGTCGGTCGCCCGCGCTTTCCCCGCGATCACCGACTTCATCGTCGGCAACGAGCCGAACCTCAACCTGTTCTGGATGCCGCAGTTCGGGCCGAACGGGGCCGACGTGGCAGCGCGTTCGTACGAGCTCCTGCTCGCGCGAACCTACGACGCAATCAAGGCGGTCTCGCCCGACCTCGACGTGATCGGCGGGGCGCTCGCGTCGCACGGCGAGGACAAGCCCGACTCGCTGCGCCCCACGCACTCGCCGACGGCGTTCATCGCCGATCTCGGCGCCGCGTACCGCGCCTCCCACCGCAGGCGCCCGATCATGGACGCGTTCGCGATCCACCCGTACCTCATCCCGTCGAGCCTGCCGCCGACGTTCGCGCACCCGCGCACGACGACGATCACGATCGCCGACTACCCGAAGCTGGTGCGGCTCCTGACGCAGGCGTTCGCCGGCACCGCGCAGCGCGGCGAGACGCTGCCGATCGTCTACGACGAGTTCGGCTATCAGTCGCGCATCCCGACGGCGAAGCGCTCCTTCTACACGCACCTCGGTTCGCGGGCCGCGCGCGACGCGATCTCGGAGTCCGAGCAGGCGGCGTACTACCGCCAGGCGTTCGCGCTCGCGGCGTGCGAGCCCACGGTGGCCGGGATCCTGATCTTCCACGTCGTCGACGAGCGCGACGCGCGCGCCTGGCAGTCGGGCGTCTACTACAGCGACGGGACGCCGAAGACGAGCCTCGCCGCGGTGCGACGCGCGGCGCTCGCCGCAGCGGCGGGGGAGACGCCGTGCGCGGCCGCGAAGACGACCGACGACGTCGCCGACGTCGTCTTCCGCGCGCCGACGCCGACGGAGCCGACGATGCTCGAGGCCGACTTCACCTGCGCCGAGCCGTGCACCTACCAGCTGCGGATCCTCGACGCGGGCACGAGCGACGTGGCCGCCGAGGTGCACGGCAACGCCGTCGGCCCGTTCGCGGCGAAGGTCCCCGCGGCGGCGCTTTCGGCCGGCACCTACGAATACGCGCTGCGCGTCTTCAAGTGCGGCAAGCCCGGCACCGCGCACACGCTGTTCAGCAGCTCGTTCGCCGTCGGCGCGGCCGCCGCCGCAAGCGGGGCGAGCGCGGCCGGAGCGCCGGTCGACGCGCAGTGGCTGCCGACGCTCCTCCCGGTCGCGCCGGCGTCGTGAGACGGCTCGCGCTCGTCGCCACGGCGGTCCCTGCGCTCGCGCTGGCAGCCGCCGCCTGCCCCGCGCCCGCCGCTGTGGGCTCGTCGCTGCTCCCGGACCTGACGGCGAGGTTCACCCAGACCTCGTACTGGCCGGGCCGCATCGCCGAGCTGCGCGTCGCAGGGCCGGGGACGCGGTTCGAGCTCCAGGTCCTGCGCGCCGGCGCCGAGCGCGCCTGGTCGAGCGTCGGCCGGCGGTGGGGACCGCCGCTGCGGCTGCGCTTCCGACGGGCAGGCGCGAACACCGTGCGCGTCCGGCTCGGAAACTGGTCGAGCGGCCTCTACTTCGCGCGGCTGACGGCGCCGGGCGGACGCGCCATCACCTACGCGCCGTTCGTCGTCCGCCCGCACGTGTGGGGCGAGCATCGCATCGCCGTCGTGCTGCCGACGTACAGCTGGCAGGCCTACAACTTCTACGACGCGGACCACGACGGCCGCGGCGACTCCTGGTACGACGACGCGAACCGCCACGACGTCGTCCTCACCCGTCCCTTCGCCGGCGACGGCAAGCCGCCGCACTACCGCACGCAGCAGCGCGGCTTCCTGCGCTTCCTCGTGCACACCGGCCGGCAGGCCGACTACCTCACCGACCAGGATCTCGACCAGGTCGCGAGCGGCGACGACCTCGCACGCCGCTACGACCTCGTCATCTTCTCGGGACACGAGGAGTACGTGACCACGCACATCTACGACGTCGTCCAGCGCTACCGCGACCTCGGCGGCAACCTGGCCTTCCTCTCCGCTGACAACTTCTTCTGGCGCGTCGACCGCGTCCGCGACCGGCTGTGGCGGATCCAGCTGTGGCGCAACCTCGGCCGCCCGGAGGCGCAGCTGATCGGCGTCCAGTACCGCGGCAACGACCGCGGCGGCCACACCGCGCCCTACGTCGTCACGGACGCCGAGGCGGCGCCGTGGCTGTTCGCCGGGCTCGAAGTCGCCGACGGCCAGCCGCTCGGCAGCGCGAAGTACGGGATCGAGTTCGACGCGACGAGCTCCGCCTCGCCGCCCGGCACGACCGTCCTCGCCACCGTCAGCCCAGGTCTCGCCGGCGGCGCGATCGTCGGCCAGATGACGTACTACGAGACGGCGGCGGGCGCCAGGGTGTTCGCCGCGGGAACACTGGGCTTCGGCGGCTCCGACAACCCGGTCGGCGAAACGCTGTTCGCCAACCTCTGGAACCACCTGACGATCCCGTAGCCGCGCGCGCGTGTGATCCTCGCGCTCCGCATCCTGCTCGCGCCGTTCGTCGTCGTGGGCGCGTCGCTCGTCGCGCGCCGCTTCGGCGTGCGGGTCGCGGGCGTCGTCACCGGGCTGCCGGTCATCGCCGGGCCGATCCTGCTCGTGCTCGCGCTGCAGCACGGCACGGCCTTCGCGCGCAACGCGGCCGACGGGACGCTGCTCGGGATGGTGGCCGTCGCGGCGTTCGTGCTCGCATACGCCGTGGCGTCGACGCGCTTCGGCTGGCCCGCTGCGCTCGCCGCGGGCTGGGGCGCGTTCCTGCTCGTCGTCGCAGGCCTGCGCGCCGTCTCGGCCGGCGCCGGAACGTCGCTCGCGCTGGCGGTCGCGGCGCTCGCGTCGACGCTCGCGCTACTGCCACGTCCGGCGGCCGGCGGCGCCGTCGTCGAGCGGCGCACGCGCTGGGACCTGCCGCTGCGCGGGGCGAGCGCCGCCGTGCCCGTCGTCGTCGTCACGGGGCTCGCGAAGACGCTCGGGCCGCACCTGAGCGGGCTGCTGGCGTCGTTCCCGACGATCGCGCCGGTGATGGCCGCGTTCACGCACGCGCAGCGCGGCCGGGACGAGGCGACGCGGCTCCTGCGCGGCTTCACGGTCGGATTCTTCGCCTACGCCGCGTTCTGTTTCGTCGTCGCGGTCGCCGTGCGCCCGCTCGGGACAGGTGCGGCGTTCGCGCTCGCTGCGGTCGTCTCGCTCGGCGTCCAGGCCGTCGCGCTCGGCCTCAGCGGCCGGCCGGGAGCCGTCGCACAGCCCGGGTGACGCGCAGCGGCAGCCCGGCGACGAGCGGGGTGCGCCGCCCGAGGTCGGCGCGGTCCTCGCCGAACGCGCGCGTTCGGGCCCGCTCAGACGACCTGAACGGAGCGCGCGGCGGCGAGCAGCGCGAGCACGAGCAGCACGGCCGCGGCTGCCTTGAGCGGTACGCGCACGGCGAACGCCGGCGCGGCGAGCCGCGCCGCGCCGAACGCCGCGAGCGCCGCCGCGAACAGCACGGCTGCGAGCACGAGCACGTCCCAGTCGAAGGGCGCGCTCTCCGAGAACGTCACGGCGGGGTCCGGCGCGAGCACGTGCCCCGACGCCAGGCGCAGAGGCGACCGCGCCGCGCGCAGCGCGTCCGCGCGTGTGGTGTAGCCGTTGCGGATCATCGACTGGAGCACGACCGCCTGCCGCGCGCGTGCGGCGGCGGGGTTGCGCAGCGGGTCGTAGACGCTCGGGCCCTCGACCAGCCCGGCGAGCAGGCTCGCCTGCGCGAGGTCGAGCCGCGCCACGTCGCGCCCGAAGTAGGTACGTGCTGCGTCGGCGACGCCGTAGGCGCCCTCGCCGAGGTAGACGACGTTGAGATAGTCGTCGAGGATCGTCTCGTGGCTGTAGCGGTGGCCGAGGCGGAAGCCCAGCGCGACGTCCGTCAGCTTCCGCCACGGCGACCGGTCGTCCCCTCCGAGGTATGCGATCTTCGCGAGCTGCTCCGTGATCGTGCTCGCGCCCTGCGCGAGCGACCAGTGCGCGAGGTCGTACGGGACGGCACGCATCAGGGCGATCAGGTCGACGCCGCGGTGGTCGTAGAAGCGCTCGTCCTCCTGCGCCACGACCGCCGCCCGCAGGAGCGGCGAGATGCGGTCGAGCGCGACGGGCCGTACGCCGTGTGCGCGCTCGTACGCCGCGACGCGCGCTGCGAGGTCCCCGGCCGACGGTGCCGCGACGTAGGCGGCCGCGAACGCGCTGCCGATCGCCGCTAGCGCGAGCAGGACGAGCAGCGCGACCGCCCGCCGGCCCGACCACCCGCCGAGGCGCATCGGCCTCATGGCCGCATGGTAGGCGCGCGGTCCGGCTGCGCTACTGGACGTACGGCCGTACAGCGCCCACGTACGAGAGCGCGTACGCAGGATCGTCGAGGCTCGAGATCTTGACGACGTCGCCCGTGTGCGGCGCCTGGATGAAGCGGTCGCCGCCGACGTAGATCCCCTCGTGCTGCGGCACGTCCTGTGCGTTCGGTTCGAAGAACACGAGGTCTCCGGGCGCGAGCTCCGCGCGCGGCACCGGCGTCCCCTCGAGGATCTGCGCGCCCGTGTAGTGCGTCAGCGAGACGCCGAGCTCGCCGTAGACATACATCGCGAGTCCCGAGCAGTCGAAGCCGGTGAGCGGCGATGCGCCGCCCCACGTGTACGGCACGCCCAGGAACTGCTCGGCGAGCGCGACCGCCCGTTCGCCGATCGGGCCGCTGTCCATCGACGGCGCCGCCACGAAACCGATTGCGCCCGAGACGGAGGCGGAGAAGCCGAGCACGGCGAGCGGGTCGAAGGGAGAGCCCGAAGCGAGCCGGCGTGCCGGCTGCGCCAGCGAGAGCGCGACGAGGACCTCCGTCCCCTTCGCGACGCCGGGCGCGTCGTCGAGGACGACGCGCAGCGCGACTCGGCCGGTGTGCGAGCCGAGACGAGCGGTCTGGTCGACGACCGCGTAGCCCGCGGTGCCGAGCGGGACGAGCGTGTTCGGCGCCACGCTCTCGACGGCGCCGCCGGCGACGAGCGGCCCGAAGAGGAGCTTGCCGTTCGCGAGGAGGTCGACCTGTGAGAGGTCGACGGCGCCGCCGAGCAGCTGCACGTCCTGCAGCAGCACGTCGTTCGGCGTCTGCTGCACGCCGCTGATCCTGACGAGCGACCCGTCGGCGGGGTACGCGAACGACGGTCCTCCCGCGGCGGCGAGCGTGCGCCCCGACGGCGAGACGACCTTCACGTACGTCCCGGCATGCGCGGCCGGCGCTGCGGCGACGAGCAACGTCACGACGAGCAACGCGCGGCGCACGGTCGGATGGTACGTCACGGCGGTTTCGGATTTCTTCACAAATGCTGGTCAGCCTTTGCCGGCGTGAGAACGTTCGCGTCGCTCGCAGCGGTCGCCGCGGCGCTCGTCCTCGTGCTGCCGGGCGGCGCAGCCACCCGCGCGCAGACGAGCATCTTCAGCGGCTACGGGTTCGACGCGTGCACCGCGCCCTCGACGAAGGCGCTGCAGGCGTGGGCGGCCTCGCCGTACCGGGCAGTGGGCATCTACCTCGGCGGCGTCAACCGCGCCTGCGGCGACGGCAACCTCTCCGCCGCCTGGGTGCAGACGACGCTGTCGCTGGGGTGGAGCCTGATGCCGCTGTACGTCGGCCTGCAGGCCCCGTGCGTGTCGGGCCCCCTGAGCAAGCTGTCGGCGAACGTGTCGACCGCGGCCGGCCAGGGGCGTGCCAACGCGGACGACGCGACCGCGCTCGCGCAGAAGTTCGGCATCGGCGCCGGCAGCCCGATCTACTTCGACATGGAGGGGTACGCGGTCGACGACGCCGCGTGCACGCGCGCCGTGCAGTCGTTCGTCGCGGCGTGGGTGACCGAGCTGCACGCGCGCGGGTACGTCGCGGGGATCTACGGCAGCTCCGGCTCGACGATCCGGGACGTCGCCGCGATGTCGGCCGCGCAGCCCGACGACATCTGGATCGGTCACTGGAACGGCGTGCAGAGCGTCTTCGGCGATCCGGCGGTCAGCGACAGCCTGTGGGCGAACCACCAGCGCATCCACCAGTACAAGGGCGGCCACCGCGAGACGTACGGCGGCGTCACCATCGACGTCGACAGCAACGTCGTCGACGCCGCAGTCGTCGGCGGCCGGCCTGCGCCGCCGCCGCCGCCGACGCCCGTCGCTGGCAGCGTCGCCTCCGGTGACGGCAAGGCGGTCGCGACGTGGCCCGAGGCCGCCTTCGGCTCCACCGCGGTGGTGACGCTGACGCCGACGGCGCAGCCGCCGGCGCCGAACGGCTATGCCGTCAAGCTCGACGTGACCGACTCGATCACCGAGGCGGAGGTGACCGGCTTCGACGCGCCGGTGGACGTCCATCTGCTCGTGCAGCCGAACGGGCTCGCGCCGGAATGGTCGCCGGACGGGACGACGTGGAGCACGATGCCGAAGCTGTCGTCCGCGACGCTCCCCGCCGGCGTGAACGTCGGCTACACCGTCGACCGCGACGGCACGCTCGAGATCCGGACGCTCGTCCCCGGCTACTTCGGGCTGCTGCCCGACACGACGCCGCCGAGCCAGCCGCCGCTCTTCGGGGGCCGGTTCGTCCACGGCGCGCTGCGGCTGACGTGGGGCGCGGCCACGGACAACAGCGGCGCGATCGCGTCGTACCAGGTCCTGCTCGACGGGACGGCGGTCGCGTCGGTGCCCGGAACGACGCGCGTCGCAATCGTGCGCAACTTCCACGCGCAGGGGAAGACCGTCTACCGGGTGCGCGCCGTCGATCCGTCCGGAATCCTCGGCACGCCGACGCCGCCGCTCGTCGTCGCGCCGACGCCGAAGCCGCGCGGGCTGCCGAAGCCGACGCCGCGCTGGGCGTGGGGCCTGCTCGCGTATCAGCAGGGCCACGCCCGTCGCCCTCCGAGCGCGCCGAAGCCGCCGCCCGCGTGGTACTGGCGCTGGGCGGCGTGGCGGCTCGCCCCCTTCCACGTCGTCCGCTGATCCTCTTTACCGGTTCCGAACCGGACCGACGCTACGATCGGGCGCGATGCGCCGCGCCGTCGCCCTCGTGGCCGCGTCCGCCTTCGTGTTGCTCGCCGCGTCCGGCGCCGGCGCGCGGCCGAGCGCGCCCGGCCTGACACACGTCACCCTTATCGGCGACTCGGTGCCGGAGGGGATCACCGGCAGCACGATCGCCACGCGCATCATCAGCCAGGGCGTCGACATCGACCTCGAGCCCGCGACGTGCCGGCGGCTCGAGGATCCGAGCTGTCCGCCGAACCCGCCGACGGCGATCCAGCTCATCCAGAGCAAGGGCTCGTCGATCGGGCCGGTGGTGATCGTCGCGGTCGGCTACAACGACTTCGCGAACCACTACCAGCAGGAGATGAACGACGTCATCGCGGCCCTCGACGCGGCGGGCGTCAAGCGCATCTTCTGGCTGACGCTGCGCGCCGCGCACCACTCGTACATCCCGGTCAACGACGAGATCAAGGCGACCGCCGCGGCGCACCCGAACATGACGGTGATCGATTGGAACCTCTACTCGCGCGACCATCCCGACTGGTTCCAGTCGGACGGGATCCACATGCTGGAGGCGGGGTCGGAGGCGATGGCGACGCTGATCCACGACAAGCTGCTCGCGGCCGGCGTCGCGGTGCCGCCGCCGGTCGTCGCCACGCGCTCGATTCCGGCTGCGAGCGTCGGCCGGCGGTACGCCGTCACGCTGCGCGCGAGGTCCGGCCGCGGGCCCTACCGCTGGGCGGCTCTCGGTCACGTTCCGCTCGGACTGCACATGAGCCCGGGCGGCACGCTCGCGGGCGTGCCGCGCCGCACCGACGCGCACGGGGTCTACACGCTCGTCTTCCGCGTCACCGACGCGACGGGACAGAGCGGCACGCGCAAGCTCCTGCTGCGCTTGCGCTGAGCCGGCGGCGTGCTCTTCCCGACCGTCACGTTCGCGGTCTTCTTCTGCATCGTGCTGCCCGTGTCGTGGGCGCTGATGCCGCACGGCCGCGCGTGGCGGGCGTGGATCCTCGTCGCGAGCTACGTCTTCTACGGGTGGTGGGACTGGCGCTTCGTCTTTCTCCTGCTCGCGTCGACGGTCGTCAACCACGTCGTTGCGGTCGCGATCTACCGAGCACAGGCCGTCGCGGCGAGGAAGGCACTCGTTGCGCTCGGCGTCGCGTTCGACCTCGGGCTGCTCGCGTACTTCAAGTACGCCGACTTCTTCCTCAGCACCGTCGACAACGTCTTCGGCACGTCCTGGATCACGAACGTCGCGCTGCCGGTCGGCATCTCCTTCTACACGTTCATGGCGATGTCGTACGTGATCGACACCTATCGCGGCGAGGTCGTGCCGGCGTCGCTCGAGCGGTTCGCGGTGTTCCAGGCGTTCTTCCCGCACCTCGTCGCGGGCCCCATCGTCCGCGCGAGCGAGCTGCTGCCGCAGCTCGAGAAGCCCCGCGACCCGCGCCGTGTCGACGTCCCGCGCGCCTTCGTCCTGATCGTCAGCGGCCTGTTCCTGAAGGTCGTGATCGCGAACCACCTGTCGACGCACATCGTCGACGACGTGTTCGCCGCGCCGAACCGCCACTCGTCGCTCGAGGTGCTCGCAGCGGTGTACGGCTACGCGGTGCAGATCTTCGCCGACTTCTGCGGTTACACGAACATCGCGATCGGGGTCGCGCTCCTGCTCGGCTTCGAGTTCCCGCAGAACTTCGCGTCGCCGTACACGGCGGCGAGCCTGCAGGACTTCTGGCGGCGCTGGCACATGACCCTGTCGCGCTGGCTGCGCGACTACCTGTACATCCCGCTCGGCGGCAACCGCAAGGGCCGGCTGCTCACCTACCGCAACCTGATGCTGACGTTCCTGCTCGGCGGCCTGTGGCACGGCGCAGCATGGACGTTCGTCGTCTGGGGCGGCATCCACGGCGCGTGGCTGTCGCTCGAGCGCGTCGTCGGATGGCGGCCGCAGCACCGCGCGGCGGTGTGGGTCGGGCGGATCGTGACGTTCCACGTCGTCTGCTTCGCGTGGGTGTTCTTCCGCGCGTCGTCCTTCGGCGCCGCCGGGCAGATGCTCGCGCGGCTGTTCACGGCGTGGGGCCAATCCTCTTCGCTGGTCACGACGTCGGTCGTGCTCGCGATCCTCGTCGGAATCCTCGGCCAGTACGTGCGTCCGACCGCCGTCGCCGCGATCACGCGCGGCTTCGGCGCGCTGCCGCTGCCGGCCCAGGCCACGGCCGTGGCAGTCTGCCTCGTCGTCATCCTCACGCTCGGGCCCGTCGGCGTGGCCCCCTTCATCTACTTCCGCTTCTGATGAGGATCCCCCCGACCTCGGCCGCGCGCGGCGTGCTCGTCCTCTTCCTCGGGCTGCTGCTGGCGGCCGTGCTCGACGCGGAGGGGCTGCGCAAGCAGGCGCAGATCCAGCCGCAGGGGACTGGGCGCAGGATCGCTCTCGCGCTGACGGAGCCGCTCGTCTCGTTCAGCCGCGCGCTGCACCTGACGACGCCGCGCCACGAGCTGCAGGTCGCGATCGGCCGTCAGGACGAGGACCGGATCGACACGACCGTGCATCTGACGCTGCCGCCGCCCGCAGGGCCGGCACCGGGACACGGCTCGAACGGCGGCTTACACACAGGTACTCATACGTCACCGGCCGCACGACGTATAGGGACCCATACGTCACCGCCGAAGCCGAAGCCGGTGTTCACGGCCGCGCACCCGCTGAAGGTGTGGGTCGCGGGCGACTCGCTCGCCCAACTGCCCGGCGACGGCCTCGAACGAGTGGCCGGAAACGACGTGGCCGTCGTGGCGATCGAGTCGCGGCTCGACACGGGCCTGTCGCGGCCGGACCTGTACAACTGGTTCACGCGCATCCCGCAGGCGGTCGCGCAGTACCACCCGAACGTCGTCGTCCTCTCGTTCGGCGCCGACGACGCCCACGACTACATGGCGGGCCTTCCTGCGGGCCGGACGGTCGGCCCGTTCGGCAGCCCCTCCTGGGTCGCCGAGTACTACCGGCGCGCGGAGGGCGTCACGCGCGAGCTCGTCGCAGACGGGGTCTACGTCGTCTGGCTCGGCTTGCCGATCCCCGACGGTCCCGGCTTCGGCCACACGTTCCCGGTCGTCAACCGGATCCTCGAGCGCGTCGTGAAGAACAACGCGGGACGCGCGACGTACGTCGACGACTGGGACCTCTTCGCAGGCGCCCGCGGCCAGTACACGCCGTACAAGCGCGTCCACGGCAAGTACACGCTGCTGCGCCTGTCCGACGGCGTCCACTACACGGACGCCGGAGGCGACCTCGTGGCAACGCAGGTGCTGAAGCAGCTGCGGGGCGTGTTCTCGCTGCGCTGACGCAGGGCGGCCAGGCGAGCCGCCTGCTTCACCGTCGACCGACGGCCCGTTCGACCGCGGCGTCGACCGGTGCGTAGTCCTTCGTCTCGAGAGCGCGCACGATCATGTTCAGTCGACGGGAGCGTGTACGGCCCTCGCTTCCCTCGAGCCAGGCGAGCCACCGGTTCCAGCGTGTCCGCGAGACCTGCGGCTGGCTGTGCCGCGCCGCGTCGTTCTCCTTCAGCCGCGCCCTCAGGTCGGCCGGCATCGGCGTCGCCGGGTGCACGCGGTAGGCGCGGTCCCACTCGCCACTCGCCTGTGCGGCCTCGACGGATCGCATTCCCATCGGGCGCATCTCGCCGGAGGCGATGTGGCGCAGCGCGATCTCCTTGTTCACCTGCGACCACTTGCTCTTCGGCCGCCTCGGCGTCCAGCGCTGCTTGTAGCGGTGCTCGTCGATCGAACGGATCTGGCCGTCGATCCACCCGAACTTGAGCGCAACCTCGACCGCCTCCGACCACGTCACGGACGGCCGGCCGCTGCCCTTCTTCCAGTACACGAGCCACACCTCCGGCTCCGTCTCGTGGTGCTGCTCGAGCCAGTTCTCCCACTCGGCCGGATCGCGCGCGGTGATCTCCGTCACGCGAAGGCGTTCTCGCCGGTGAGCGCGCGGCCGATCAGCAGCTTCTGGATCTGGCTCGTCCCTTCGTAGAGCGTGGTCACCCGCGCGTCGCGCAGGTACTTCCCGACCGGGTACTCGTCGACGTAGCCGTAGCCGCCGTGCGCCTGCACCGCCGCGTTCGCCGCGCGGACGGCCGTCTCGCTCGCGTAGTACTTGGCCATCGACGCCTCGACGGTGTAGCGCTCGCCCGCGTCCGCGAGCGAGGCCGCGCGGCGTACGAGCAGCCGCGCCGCCTCTGTCTCGACGGCGATGTCGGCGAGCAGCTCCTGTACGAGCTGGAAGCTCGCCACCGGACGGCCGAACTGCGTGCGCTGCTTCGTGTACTCGACCGATGCGTCGAGGCACGCCTGTGCGATGCCGACGCAGCCGGCGCCGAGCGAGATGCGGCCGTGGTCGAGCGCCGACATCGCCACCTTGAAGCCCTCGCCGACCGCGCCGAGGCGGTCCTCGTCCCGCACGCGGACACCGTCGAGAAAGAGCTCGGCCGTGTCCTGCGCGCGCAGGCCGAGCTTGCCCTTGATCGGCCGCGCCTCGAAGCCGGCGGCGGCCGTGTCGACGACGAAGCACGTGATGCCGCGCGGACCGCGCTCGCCGGTGCGCGCGAACACGAGCGCGTGCGCTGCCCACGAGCCGAGCGTGATGAAGATCTTCTGGCCGCTGATCGACCACCCGTCGCCGTCGCGCACCGCGCTCGTCTCGAGCCCGCCGGGGTCGGAGCCGGCGCCCGGCTCCGTGAGCGCGTAGCAGCCGAGCGCCTCGCCGGCCGCGAGCGGCGGCAGCAGCCGCTGTCTCTGCTCGTCGTTGCCCCATCTAGCAACAGTCTTGCCGAACAGCCCGTTGGAGACGGAGACGATGCCGCGCACGTTCGAGTCCGCGCGGCCGAGCTCCTCGACGATCAGCGTGTACGAGAGCGTGTCGAGGCCGAGCCCGCCGTGCTGCTCGGGCAACGCCGCGGCGAGGAACCCGAGCTGCGCCAGCTTCGCGACGATCGAGCGGTCGACGCTCTCGCTGCGATCCCACGCGGCCGCGTGAGGCGCGATCTCCGCCTCGCAGAACTCGCGGGCCGTGCGTTGGATCAGTTGCTGCTCTTCGCTCAGCGTGAAGTCCACGCCGAGACACTACGCGCGGCTACGAGGAGATGTCCTCGACGACCTCGCCCGTGCGCTCGTCGTCGGCGTGGCGTGCGACGTCGGCCTGCGCGACGATGCCGACGAGCTTCCCGTCCTCCTCGACCACCGGCAGACGGCGCACCTGGTGCTGCGCCATCAACCGCAGCGCCTCGTCGAGGTCCTGCTGCGGGTCGATCGTGACCAGCTCCTGCGACGCGACGTCCCGCACCGTCGTTGCGCTCGGGTCCTTGCCTTCGGCGACGACGCGAATCGCGATGTCGCGGTCGGTGACGACGCCGACGAGCCGGCCGCCGTCGGCGACCGGGACGACGCCGGCATCCTCGTCGCGCATCACGCGCGCGGCGTCGACGACGGAGTCGCCGGGCGCGACGGTGCGCGGGTCGCTGGTCATCAGCTCACGGATCTGGGGCATGACTCCTCCTTGGGTCGGACGTAGTGTTGGTCTCCGTGGTTCGAGGGACGCAAACGGTGCTCCGGCCCGCGAGCGCCGACGACGCCGAGCTGCTCGTGGCGTGGCATGCCGACCCGGAGGTGGCGCGCTACTGGGACGCCAAGGTCTACACGCGCGAGGCGATGCTGGCGAAGCTCGCGCAGCCGGACTTCTTCCCGTGGATCGTCGAGGCCGGGGGCGAGCCGGTCGGCTACCTCCAGGTGTGGTCGGAGCCCGGCGACACGCGCACGGCCGGGGTCGACGGGTTCCTCGTCCCGACCGCGCGCGGGCGCGGGCTGATGCCGGACGCGGCCCGCGCGCTCGCGCGGCGGCTGCTCGACGAGGGGTGGGAAGACGTCACCGTCGACCCGTACGTCTGGAACGAGCGCGCGATCCGCGGCTGGCGCAACGCCGGGTTCGTCGAGGTGTCGCGCCACCCGGCCGACGACGAGCACTCGGCGGAATGGGTCCTCATGCGCTTCGCTCCGAGCCAGGTGCCAGACCCGGCCGGGTCTGGCACCTGATCGACGACGCCGCTACAGTGCGTGCATGAACGCACGCCGGACGACGACGACGCGCAGCCACGCGCGCAACACCGTCGCCGGTGCGCGCGTGGCCCTCTAGTCCGCCTCCGGATCGTCCTCGGACGCGGATCCGACCTCCGGGTCGGGGACAGGCGACTCGTCGAGCTCCTCGTTCCTGTCGTCCTCGCGGGGGTGATCTACTTTGTCGTCTTCCATGCACGTCGTCCTTCCCGACAACTCACAGCTCGAACTTCCGAACGGTGCAAGCGGGCTCGAGGCCGCCGCTGCGATCGGCCCGAAGCTCGCCGAGCAGGCCGTGCTGGTCAAGGTCGACGGCGCACTGCGGGACCTGCGGCTGCCGTTGCCCGACGGGGCGCGCGTCCAGTTCCTGACCACGCGCGATACCGACGATCCCGACGCGCTGTACGTCCTGCGCCACTCGTCGGCGCACCTGCTCGCCGAGGCCGTGCGCCGCCTCTATCCGGGCGTGAAGATCGCGATCGGCCCGCCGATCGAGAACGGCTTCTACTACGACTTCGACTTCCCGGAGCCGATCACCGACGCCGATCTCGAGCAGATCGAGGCGGAGGTGAAGCGCGAGGTCGCCGAAGGCCGCACCTGGGAGCGGCACGAGATCTCGCGGGCAGAAGCACGCCAGCGCTTTCTCGAGGAGAACGAGCCGTACAAGGTCGAGCTCGTCGACACGGCGGAGGGCGGCATCAGCCTGTACACGCAAGGCGACTTCACCGACCTCTGCCGCGGCCCGCACCTGCAGACCGCGGAGCCGATCAAGGCGTTCAAGCTGACCGGCCTCGCCGGCGCGTACTGGCGCGGCGACGAGCACAACAAGCAGCTCACCCGCATCTACGGGACGGCGTTCTACTCGCAGGCCGACCTCGACGCGTACCTCGAGCGGCTCGAACAGGCGCGGGCGCGCGACCATCGCCGGCTCGGCGTGCAGCTCGACCTGTTCCACTTCGACGACGTCTCGCCGGGGTCGCCCTTCTGGCACCCGAAGGGGATGGTGATCTGGAACGTGCTCGAGGACCTGCGGCGGCGGGAGAACGCGCGGCGCGGCTACGACGAGGTGAAGACGCCGCTCGTCTTCGAGCGCGAGCTGTGGGTGACCTCCGGCCACTGGGAGAAGTTCCGCGAGAACATGTTCTTCCTCTCGAGCGAGGAGGACGACGCGAAGCTGTTCGGCCTCAAGCCGATGAACTGCCCCGGCCACTGCATCGTGTTCGGCAGCAGGGCGCGCAGCTACCGCGAGCTGCCGTTCCGGATGGCCGAGGCGGGCACGCTGCACCGGAACGAGCCCTCCGGCACGCTGCACGGCCTGCTGCGCGTGCGGCACGTCACGCAGGACGACGGCCACATCTTCTGCGAGCACGCGCAGATCGAGGACGAGGTCTTCAACTGCCTCGACCATGCCTTCTACCTGTACGAGCTGCTCGATCTGACGATGCGGGTCGAGCTCTCGTTGCGCCCGGACAACCGGCTCGGCAGCGACGACGACTGGGACGACGCGGAAGAGGCGCTGCGGCGGGCGCTGCGCAACCGCGGCATCGAGTTCGTCGAGATGCCGGGCGAGGGTGCGTTTTACGGTCCGAAGATCGACATGCACATGGAGGACTCGCTCGGCCGCAGCTGGCAGCTCGGCACCGTGCAGCTCGACTTCCAGATGCCGCAGCGGTTCGGCCTCCAGTACGCGACGCACGAGAACCGCGAGGGGGCGCCGGTGATGATCCACCGTGCGCTCTTCGGCTCGCTCGAGCGCTTCATCGGCATCCTGATCGAGCACTTCGGCGGCGCGTTCCCGTTCTGGCTCGCGCCGGTGCAGGTGCGCGTGATCCCCGTCGGCGAGAGCCACCGCGACGCCGCGCGCGACCTTGCCGAACGGCTCGGGGAGTACCGCGTCGAGGTCGACGAGTCGGACGAGACCGTCGGCAAGCGGATCCGGCGCGCGGAGCTGGAGAAGATCCCGTTCGTCGTCGTGTACGGCGACAGGGAGTCGGACGAGAGCCTCGCCGTCCGCGAGCACGGCGGCGGCCAGAGCACGCTCTCGCTTGGGGAGCTGACCGCGAAACTTGCTACCCTGATTCCCTGGCAAGCAGGGGCGGAACCGTCTCTCACCTCCTAGGCGCTGCGCGTACGGAGGTTCAACCGAGCGAGGTTGGCGGCTTTTCCTGCGTCTGCGTGCCGATGGATTCAACGGACGAGGAGGTCGACTCGAGCTTGGTGAAGCACATTTGAGGCCGCGGGGCAGGCGTTCCGACGAGCCGCCGCGCCGTCCGGAGCCCCAGACGCGCATCAACGACGCGATTCGCGTCCAGCGCGTCCGCCTGATCGACGAGAACGGCGAGCAGCTGGGGATCAAGTCGACGCGCGAGGCGCTCGAGTACGCCGAGTCACGGAACCTCGACCTGGTCGAGGTCGCGGCCCAGGCCGACCCGCCGGTAGCCCGGGTCATGGACTACGGCAAGTACCGGTACGAGCTCGAGCAGAAGGCGAAGCTCGCGCGCAAGCACCAGACGCAGATCAACGTCAAGGAGATCAAGCTCAGACCGAAGATCGGGATCCACGACTACGAGACCAAGAAGGGCCACGTCGAGCGGTTCCTGAACCAGCGTGCGAAGGTCAAGGTCACGATCATGTTCCGGGGCCGCGAGCGCGAGCATCCGGACCGCGGGCGCGACCTGCTGATGCGGCTGGCGGACGACGTGAAGGAGATCGGCGTCATCGAGACGCAGCCGCTCCTCGAAGGGCGGAACATGACGATGGTGCTCGGCCCGACGAAGAATGCAGGAGTCAAACGAGATGCCGAAGCAGAAGACACACAGCGGAGCGAAGAAGAAGTTCAAGGTGACGGGCGCGGGGAAGTTGACGCGGCGGTCCGCCAACCAGAGCCACAACCTCGAGCACAAGTCGCCGAAGCAGAAGCGCGGGTTCAGTAAGGCGCACCCGGTCGACGGGCACAACGAGAACGTCGTCAACCGCATGCTGGGGAGGCGCTAGACATGCCGAGGGTCAAGCGGTCGGTCCACGCGCGCAAGAAGCGGCGCAAGGTGCTCGACGAGGCCAAGGGGTACTTCGGGCTCAAGAGCAGCAACTACCGCTACGCGAAGGAGCAGGTGGACCGTTCGCTCGCGTACGCCTACCGCGACCGCAAGGTGCGGAAGCGCGAGTTCCGTCGCCTCTGGATCATGCGCATCAACGCCGGCGCGCGCGCCAACGGCCTTTCGTACAACCGCTTCATGGCGGGGCTGAAGGCGGCGAACGTCGAGCTCGACCGCAAGGTGCTCGCCGACCTCGCGGTCTCCGATCCGGCCAAGTTCGGCGAGCTGGCGGCGCAGGCGAAGGCCGCGCTCGATTCATAGGTCGCCAGGCCGAGATCTTCATGCGGCAGGCCCACTACTGCGAGGGCCGGTCGCAGCTGTACGCGGCCCTCTGCCGCCGGCTCGCGGACGACCCGCGCGTCGGCGGCGTCGCACCGGACCTCGAGTGGGACTTCCCGCTGCGGCTGCTCGGCGCGCTGCACTACCTCGTGCTGGCCGGGCAGGCGTCGTGGGACGACGTCGGCGCCGCCCTTGAGCAGCACGCGCAGTTCCTCGCGCGGTTCACGGCCGAGCAGGCGGTGCAGACGAACGAGGTGCAGCGTTCGTGGGCGCTGCTGCCGGCGTTCCTGCTGGTTGCGGACGAGCGTCCGCTCGACCTGCTCGAGCTCGGGCCGTCCGCCGGCCTGAACCTCGCCTGGGATCGCTACGCGTACCGCTACTCGACCGCGTCGTGGGGCCGCGGCTCGCTGCTCCTGACGGGCGACGACCGCACGCCGCCGCCGGCCGAGCTCTTCGCGCGCAGCGTGCGCGTCGTGCGCCGGCGCGGCATCGACCTCAACCCGGTCGACGCGACCACCGAGCACGGTGCGCGACTGCTGGAGGCGTTCGTCTGGCCCGACCAGCGCGGCCGGCTCGAGCGGCTGCGCCGCGCGATCGCGGTGCTTCGCGAGGAGCCGCCAGAGCTGATGCGCGGCGACTACGTCGAGACGCTGCCCGCCCTGCTTGCCGACCGGCGCGACGGCGCGCAGCTGCTCGTCTTCCAGACGGCGTCGACGATGTACCTCGAACCCGAGGCGCTGCAGACGATGCATTCCGCCTTCGAGCGTGCGGGTCGGGACGAGCCGTTCGTCTACGTCGGCACCGCGCGGGGTCCCGACGACTCCGGCTACGCGCTCGAGGTCGAGCGGCATCCGGGCGGGGCGACCGCCCGTGTCGCGGTGATGGACTTCCACGGCGAGTGGCTCGACTGGGGCCGGTGACGCCGGCGTGATCCGGTCGCGCGACAACGAGCGGCTGAAGCTCGTGCGGAAGCTGCACGACCGCCGCTGGCGCGAGAAGCTCGGCTTGTTCTTCGTGGAGGGCGAGGACGCGGTCGCGGCGGCGACCGCCGAGCCCGTCGACGTGTTGCGGGCCGGGGAGGACGTCGACCCGGAGTTGCTCGCGCAGGTCGCGACGGCTGCGCATCCCCCGCGCGTCGTCGCCGTCTACCGAGGCGCCGACCTGCCGGCATGGGAGGAGCGGCCGGCGGCGCTCGCACTCTGGCGGGTCGCCGATCCCGGCAACGTCGGGACGCTGATCCGGACCGCCGACGCCTTCGGCGCCGCCGTGCTCCTCTCAGCAGGCTGCGCCGACCCGACGTCGCCGAAGGCGCTCCGCGCGAGCGCCGGCTCCATCTGGCGCGTCCCCCTCGGCCGCTGGCCGGGCGACCGCCCGTCTCGCGCGCAGCGGGTCGCACTGGCGGCTCACGAAGGCGCGACGCTCTCGGAAGTCCGGTTCGACGAACCCGTCCTCTTCCTGCTCGGCGCGGAACGCGACGGGCTGCCGCTCGACGTCGAGCGCGACGTGAGCGCGCGCATCCCGATCCGCAGCGCCGAGTCGCTGAACGTCGCAGCCGCCGGCGCGATCGCGCTCTACGAGTGGTCGCGGCGCTGAGCGACGGCGGAGCGAGTCTCAGCCCCGACTCTGCGTCACCCGTTCTGCGAGACGCCGCCAGCGGTCGGCGAGATAGTCGTCGATGATGCGCGTCTTCTCGAGGAAGGCGCGCTCCTCTTCAGCCGTGATCTTCCTCTTCTTCTTCGCCATCGGTTAACTCCCTGAGGATCTGGTGGACATCTGTGCGGATGTCGCCGAGGATCGAGAGCAGCAACGTCGTGTCGTAGTCGTCCACCCGTCAATGGTGCCTCGCTGCGGCGAGTGCCGCAATCGGCCGTTTCAGCCGCGCCTGCACACCCAGATCGAATCCTCCCCGCCGCGCCACGGCGTACGGTCGAACCAGCCGTAGAGCGCGTCGACGCGCCAGCCCTCGTCCTCGAGCAGCGCACGCCATTCCGGGACGGACAGCCACGCGAGCGACATCTCGGACTCGACGCCGTCGCCGCGGACGCGCAGCACGAGCGTGCGGGTCCGCTCGTTCCAGTCGGCCCGCTCCCAGATGCCGGGCTCGCGCTCCAGCCAGCGCGCGTGCGTGTCGGCGATGTCGTCTGCGCCCGGTGCGAAGACGTCGAAGATCAACCGGCCGCGGGGAGCCAGGACGCGCGCCGCCGCGCGTAGCGCGGCGCGCCGGTCGGCGTCGGTCTCCATGTGGAGCAGCGAGCGGAACGGGATGAGCACCAGCGGAAAGCGTTCGGCGACCGGCGGGTCGCGCATGTCGCCCCGGCGCAGGTCGAGCTCGACGCCGGCGAGCGCCGCCCGCTCGCGCGCGACCTCGAGCATCCCCGGCGACAGGTCGACGCCGACCACGCGGACTCCGACGGCCGCGATCGGCACGGCAATCCGCCCGGTGCCGACGCCGAGCTCGAGCACCGGCCCGCCGGACCGCACCGCCTCGTCGACGTAGAACGAGACGTCTTCGACGACGCTCGCCGACCACGGGTCGTACAGCCGCGCGATCGCGTCGTAGGTCGACACGCTATGGTTTCTACCGATGTCTGCGACGGCGACGACGCTGTTTACGCGGCCCCGGTGCCTCACCGGGGGCGCGCGCGCGTAGCCGACCGCGCTCCAGCCGCACCGGGGCCTGACCGACGACCCCGTCCAGCGCAGAAAGGAGCAGACCCTTGGATAGTCTCGCCGCCGTGGACTGGCCGGCGTACGAAGCGGAAGCGCTGACCGCGATCGCGGCCGCGCTCGGCGAAGCGGAGCTCGACGCCGCTCGAGTCAGGTACCTCGGCCGGAAGTCCGAGCTCGCGCAGGCGCTGCGGGGCGTCCGCGACCGCGACACCGGGATGCTGCTGAACGGCATCCGCAGCAAGCTCGAGCAGGCGGTGGGGGAGCGGGAGGCGGAGCTGCAGCGGCTCGCGTACGCGGCCGCCGCCGGCAGCGGCGTCGACGTCACGCTCCCCGGCACGCCGTTCCAGCGCGGCCGCCTGCACCTGCTCACGCAGATCAGGCGGGAGATCGAGGACATCTTCCTCGGGATGGGCTACGAGGTCTGGGACGGCGACGAGGTCGCGACGGTATGGGAGAACTTCGACGCGCTCACGCAGCCGCCGAACCATCCGTCGCGGTCGAAGCTCGACACGTTCTACCTCGACGACGACACGGTGCTGCGGACGCACACGTCGCCCGACCAGATCCGCGCGCTGCAGTCGCGAACGCCGCCGATCTACATGGTGTCGCCGGGCCGCTGCTATCGGCGCGACACACCCGACGCGACGCACTCGCCGATCTTCCTGCAGGTCGAATGCCTCGCCGTCGACCGCGGTATCACGCTCGCCGACCTGCGGGGGACGGTGCTCCAGTTCTTCCGCGCGCTGTTCGGCCGGGACCGCGAGGTGCGCATGCGCACGAGCCACTTCCCGTTCACGGAGCCGTCGGTCGAGTTCGACGTCACCTGCTTCATCTGCGGCGGCCGCGGCTGCGCGACCTGCAAGCACTCCGGCTGGATCGAGATGGGCGGCGCCGGCTGGGTCGACCCTGACGTCTTTCGCAACGTCGGCGTCGACCCGGACGAGTGGCAGGGGTTCGCGTTCGGCTTCGGGATCGAGCGCATCGCGATGCTGCGTCACGGCCTCCCCGACCTGCGCATGTTCTGGGATGACGACCTGCGGGTGCTCGGGCAGTTCTAGGCGGCGACGATGCGCGTTCCCGTCAGCTGGCTCAGGGAGTACGTCGACTTCGAGGTCCCGCTCGCGGAGCTCGCCCGCCGGCTCGTGTTCACGAGCATGGAGGTCGACCGGATCGTCCGGCGCGGCGTCCCCGACGTGGACGGAAACCTCGCGCACTTCAGGGTCGGGCGCGTGCTCGAGGCGGCGAAGCACCCGAACGCCGACAAGCTGCGGCTGACGAAGGTCGACGTCGGCGAGGGTGAGCCGCGCTCGATCGTCTGCGGCGCGTGGAACTTCGGCGCGGGCGCGACCGTCGCGGTCGTCCTTCCCGGGGCGGTCATGCCCGGCGGCGAGCTCCGCATCGAGCGGCGGAGGCTGCGCGGCGAGCTCTCGGACGGAATGATCCTCTCCGAGCGCGAGCTCGAGCTCGGGCACGACTCCACCGGGATCATGCTGCTGTCCGACGAGCTGGAGCCGGGGACGCCGCTCGCCGACGTGCTCCCGGTCGGCGAGGAGGTGCTCGAGATCGAGACGCTCTACAACAGGCCCGACCTGACGTCGGTGTACGGGATCGCGCGCGAGGTGTCGGCGCTGCTCGGCGCGGAACTGCGGCCGATGCCGGGAACGGGTCCCGAGCCCCCGCGCGCAGGGGGCGAGTCCGTCGACGTCCGCGTCGACGACCTCGACGGCTGCCCGCGCTACATCGCGCGCCTGTTCCGCGACGTCCGCGTCGGCGAGTCCCCCCCGTGGCTGAAGGCGCGCCTCGTCGGCGCAGGCATCCGGCCGATTTCGAACGTCGTCGACGTCACCAACTACGTCATGCTCGCGCTCGGCAACCCCCTGCACGCGTTCGACCAGGAGAGGATCCGCGGCGGGATCGTCGTCCGGCGCGCGCGCTCGGGCGAGGAGCTCGTCACGCTCGACGGCGCGCGCCGCGAGCTCGGCGCGAACGACCTCGTGATCGCAGACCACGAGCGGGCGATCGCGCTCGCGGGCGTGATGGGCGGCGAGAACACGGAGGTGGGGGAGGAGACGACCTCGGTGCTGCTCGAGGCGGCGAACTTCGAGCTGCTCGGCGTGCTCCGCACCGGCGAGCGACACCGCATGCGTACGGAGGGGCAGACGCGCTGGGAGAAGGGCGTCGACCCGGAGCTCGCCGCGCCCGCTGCGGCGTACGCGACGCAGCTGCTCGTCGAGCTCGCCGCGGCGCGCTGGACGGGCGAGCAGGAGGTGCGCGGGACGCTGCCGCCGCGGCCCGTGGTCACGTTCGACCCGCGCTACACCGGCCGCGTGCTCGGGTTCTCGGTCGCGGAGGACGAGCAGCGCACGCGGCTCGAGCGGCTCGGGTTCGACGTTGCCGCCGACTGGACGGCGACCGTTCCGTCGTGGCGTGCGCGCGACGTGCGGCGCGACATCGACGTCGTCGAGGAGGTGGCGCGCTTCCGGCTCGAAGACGTGCCGGCGACGCTGCCGACGCGGCAGGCGATGTTCGGCCGGTTGACGCACGAGCAGCGGTTGCGCCGCCAGGTCGAGGACGCGCTTGTCGGCGCCGGGTTCTCCGAGGCCTACACGTACTCGCTCCAGCCCGGCGACCCCGACCCCGACGCGCTCGAGCTGCCGGAGCCGCTGAGCTCGCAGCAGCGCGTGCTGCGGACGACACTCGCCGTCGGGCTGCTCGAGGCGGCGAAGACGAACGTCGACGCGGGCAACGCCGGCGTCGCGCTGTTCGAGGTCGCGCACGTCTACCTGCCGCGGCCGGCGACGAAGGTGCCGGAGGAGCGGCGCCGTCTGGGCGGGATCGTCCAGGGCGACTTCTTCCGCGCGAAGGGCGCGGTCGAGCTCGTCTTCGAGATGCTGCACGTCGAGCCGCGCTTCGAACGTAGCGAGCCGATGCTCGGGATGCCCGTCGCGGCGCGCGTGCAGGGCGGGTGGGTGGCGCAGTACGGGCCGCTCGCGCTCGACGGCGAGTGGAGCGCGTTCGAGCTCGACCTCGGCGACGTGTTTGCGCTCGTGCCCGAGCGGATCCTCTACCGCGACGTGCTCACGTTCCCACCGCTCCGCATGGACCTCGCCTTCGTGGTCGACGAGGCCGTGCCGTGGGGCGAGCTCCTCGCGGCGGTGCGCGACGCCGGCGGGGAGGAGCTGCGCGAGGTGCGCTTCCTGAGCGACTACCGCGGCAGCCCGATTCCGCCCGGCAGGAAGTCGCTCGCGTTCGCGGCGACCTTCCGGAGCCCCGAGCGGACGCTCTCGGACGAGGACGGCAATCGACTGCGCGGCGCGATCGTCGACGCGCTGCGCGAGCGGTTCGGCGCCGAGCTTCGCGGTTAGCAGGTGTTGCGGCCCACCAGCCGCGAGGTCATTCGGATTCGTCGGTCTCGACGATGCGGAACCGCCAGCCGCTCACGCCGCCGAAGCCGGAGCGGCGGGAACCCGAGGCGCGAGTCGTCGCACGATCGTCGTGGTGAACTGTGCGCACCGAGCCGTGGGGCTCCCCGCAGGGAGCCCCACCCGATGTGCGTCACTTGTGAATGGCTGCTAGGTGCGCGACGCGGCGAGCCGTCGCCCCGCGAGGCCGAGCGCGACCAGGCCGAGCGCCGCGAGCGCGACGATCCACAGCCGCAGCCCCGTGAACGGCAGCGTGCGGGTCGCAACCGTCTTGCCGAGCGTCTTCGTCGTGCCGAGGACGCCGGCCGAGGCCGCCTTCTTCGGCGCGACCGCCTTCTGCGCGCCCTCGACGGCCGACGGCTTCGCGGCGTGGGTCGCCTTCGCCGTCTTCGTCACGTGCGCCGACGACACCGCCGCGCCGTGATGCGCCGAGGCGATGGCAGACCGGTGCGTCGACGTGCGCCTCGCCGACACGCTCTTCGACGTGCCTACCGCGGCGCCGGTGGCGGTCTGCGACGACGATGCACTCGTGGACGACTCGGTGCTGGTCGACGAGACGTTGGACGATGTCGACGTCGTGGTCGAGCTGACGGAGACGACCTTCACCGACACGACCTGCGTCTCGGTCGAGGTGCAGGCCGCGCTCGGGACGGCGATCGTCTCCTCTACGGTCTCGTACCCGTCGACGCGGTCGTCGGCGTGCTTGCCGTAGTGCGCTGAGCGCTCGCTCGGATGGATCAGGACGTAGCCGTGGCCCGTCTTGTGCCAGACGCCGAGCGGGACTTCCCTCGTCACGGTCTCGGTCGTCGTCGTGCAGGCCGGCGCCGCCGAGCTCTGCTGCGACGAGCTCGACGACTGCGACGACTGCGACCCACCCTCCGGCGCCGTGCTTCCGCACCGGTTCGGGTGATTCTTCAGCGCGTGCACGTCGATCAGGTGGCCGCCGCAGTTCGTCTTGTGCGGCTGGCTGTTCCCCGGGCCGTACAGGTTCGCGTTGCCGTAGCCGGCCTGCGTCGCGATCTGTCCGGCGGTCTTGCCGTTCCCGTACTGCTTCGTCTTGTTCGACGAGGCGGGCGCCCAGCTGTTGTGGCCGGGGTTCGAATTCGTCGCGCTCGACGGCTTGACGCCCTGCGAGTTGTTGCTCGTCGTCGGCGCCGACGGGCTGACCGACTGGTGCTTGACCTGCCCGTGCGACGGCGCGCTCGCCGTCGTCGGCTGTGCTCCGGCCGACGCCTGGTGCGGGTTGCCGTGGCCGTGCCGCGTCGTCGTGGCGGTGGGCTGCGGCTCGACGGCCGGCGCCGGCGCCGGCGCGGGTGCGGGAGCCGGTGCGGGCGCGGGGGCCGGGGCCGGCGCGGGCTGCGACGTGGTCTGCTTCTGCTGGCCCGGCGCGCCCGTGCTGCCGTTCCCGTTCCCGTGCCCGTTGCCGTTGCCGGCCAGGGCCGTTCCCGCGAATGCCGCTAGAGCGAGCACGAGGACCAGGGACAGAAGCGTCAGAAGACGGGCCTTCATCTGTCACTCCTCGTATGCATGTGGATTGCCGTCATGAATTGCCTGCTTGCGACGCATAAACGCCTTGTGGACAACTCGGGATACGCCAGCGGCCGCGGGCGGGCCGAGGTCCAGCCGACCGGCCAGGAAAAGCGACGCGTCTCCGGAGGGCGCGGCGCGTTCGGCGTTCAGTCGCGGTCGAGGATCGACCAGCGGCCGACGCGAGCCTTCTCGTGGCCCTCGCGGCCGCGCCGAGCGAGGTAGCGCATCGTCGCGCCGATCCCGCCCGCGAGCACGAAGCCGGCCGAGGCTGCGCCGGCCGCGACGAGCGGGAGCTTCTCCTTCAGCTTCGCCGTCACGTTCGTCGCCTCGCCGAGTGAGTCGCGGAGCTGCTCGACCGCGCTCGCAAGCTGCTCGCGCTCCTCCGCGATGTCGCGGCGGACCTCGTCCGGCGTGCGGTTGTCGGCCGTCTGCGTCACGAGCTCTTCAGCACAGTCGTCGTCATCTTCGCCTCGCGGATCGCCTGCTCCGGCACGGGCGGCGTCCCCTTCTTGATCGAGCCGAGCGCGAGCATGCCGAGGACGCCCGCGAGCACGAGCAGCACCCCGGTCACGATCAGCAGCGCGAGCCAGGTTGCGAGCACGGTGGCGAGCGCCGCCGCCGCGGTCGCGAGCGCGAACCCGAGCATGAAGAGGCCGAAGATCGCCGCGCCGATCCCGAGCCCGATCCCGAGCCCGAGCGCGACCACCTTCTTCTTCAGCTCAAGCGCGGCGAGCTCGAGCTCGAGCTTCGCGATCGCGGACGCGTGCTCGGCGACTTGCTTGGCGGCGTCGCCGACGCCGCCGTTGCGGGTGGGGGTGTCAGTCGCGCGGGTGGGCATGCCCCCTCCAGTCGATCACCTTCGCCGCGACGTAGCCGACGGCAAACGCCGCACCGACCACGAGCCACGGGTTGACGCCGCCGCCGCCGGGACGCTTCGGCCTCGGCGTACTCGGCCGTGCCGGACGCGGCGGAGGCGAGCTCGGCGGCTCGTTCGTCGGCGCCTCGCCCTTCGCGCGCTTCACGATCAGGCTCGGCTTGAGCTTGCGCAGGAACTCGGGATCCTCGGCGAGCGCGTCGGCGATCTTCGCCTTGATCCCGCCGGCGGCCCGGAACTCCCGGACGACGGTCTCCACCTTGTCGGCGGCAGTCTCGACCGCCGCGTCCGCTTTCGTCTGCGTCATCGCTCCGGCCGCGTCACTTCTTCGTCGGTGGCTCCTCGCCCGTCATGACGCGCCAGATCTTCGACGCGAGCCGGCGCGAGACCATCGTCGACGCCGCGCCGAGGCCCGCGTACAGGCCGGTCCACATCGCCTTCCGCAACATCGCCTCCCGATTGCCTGTCCCATCCGTGTCTAAACGTCTTCCCGACCGCCGCGATGGATGCGCAATGCTTGTTCTATGCAGGTCGACCGGCCGATGTCCAAGACGCAGCGGCAGCGCCTGGTCGCCAGCCTCGTCGGGCGGATGCGGCTCGGAACGCAGCAGGAGCTTCTGGATGCGCTGGCGGCCGCGGGATGCCGCGTCACGCAGGCGACGATCTCGCGCGACATCCGCGAGCTCGGCCTCGCGAAGGCACGCGATCCGCTCGGACGCCTGCGGTACGTGCTGCCCGACCGCGAGGCGCGGTCGAGTCCCCGCGAGACGCTCGAGGCGCTGCTCGGACAGTTCGGCCGCAGTGCGACGCCGGCGCAGAACCTCGTCGTCGTGCAGTCGGAGATCGGTTCGGCGCCGGCGATCGCGCGCGCGCTCGACCGGCTCGACCACCCGCTCGTGCTCGGCACGCTCGCCGGCGACGACACGTGCCTCGTCGTCACGCGCGACGCGCGGCGCGCCCGCGACCTCGCGGCGGAGCTGTCAGCCGCGCTCAGGTAGCCGCCCCGCCCACGGATGCGCTTCCTCGAGTTGCGCCGCGAGGCGGAACAGCGTCGCCTCGTCGGCCGGGCGCCCGATCACCTGCACGCCGGCCGGCAACCCGTCCAGCACCGCGAACGGCACCGTCATCGCCGGCTGCCCCGTCACGTTCACGACGGGCGTGAAGGGCGTGAGCTCGGCGCCGCGCTCGAACTGCGCACGCGGGTCTGACGGCTCGAACACCCAGCCGATCGGCACCGGCAGCTTCGCCAAGGCGGGCGTCAGGACCGCGTCGAAGCCCTCGTCGAAGAAGAACGCGACGACGGCGCGCGACAGCCGCTGCAGCCCGACCACCGCCTGCGCGTACTCGACGCTGGTCTGCGCGTGCGCGCACTCCGCGAGCCACCGGTTCAGCGGTTCGAACGCCGCGGGATCGGCCGGGTAGAGCGCGGGACCGAGCGACCACAGTCGCGCGAACTGGTCGAGCACGGGGTCGTGCCGCCACGGCGGCGTCGCGTCGACGACGTCGTGACCGAGCGCCGCAAGCGCCTCCGCCGCGTCGTGCGCGACGGCGGCGACCCTGGGATCGACGGGACGGTCGATCGGCGGCGTCGTCGTGAACGCGATCCGCAGACGCCCGGGCGGCGCGCCGACCTCGTCGAGAAAGGGGCGCGCGGTCGGCGGCGCCCACTGCGCGTCACCCGGCTCGTAGCCGGCGACGGCGTCCAGGAACGCGGCGGCGTCTCGCACCGTCACCGAGATCGCGCCGTTCTGCGACAGCTCGAGCGACCCGCTCGTCAGGGGCGCCGGCGACACCCGGCCGCGCGACGGCTTCAGCGCGAACAGCCCGCAGCACGACGCGGGGATGCGGAGCGACCCGCCGCCGTCGGAGCCGTGCGCGAGCGGCAGGACACCCGCCGCGACGGCGGCCGCGGCGCCGCCCGACGAGCCGCCGGGGGTGCGCGACGTATCCCACGGGTTCCGGCAGGCGCCGTTCAGGAGGGACTCGGTGACCGCGGTCGAGCCGAACTCCGGCGTGTTCGACTTGCCGACGACGACGAAGCCGGCGTCCTTCATGCGACGCACGACCGCGGCGTCGACCGCCGGCACGTGGTCGGCGAACGCGCGCGAAGAGAAGGTCGTGCGCACGCCCGCCGTCTCCGTCAGGTCCTTGACGAGCATCGGGACGCCCGCGAACGGTCCGGCGCCGGCCGGCGCCCGCTGCGCCTGCTCGAAGCAGTCGGTGACGAGGAAGTTGAGCTCCGGGTCAGCGGTCTCGATCCGGCGGATCGTGTCCTCGACAAGCTCCGCCGGCGACAGCTGGCCGCGGCGGATCGCGTCCGCAAGCCCGAGCGCGTCGATCAGCGGCGGCCCGCCAGCCCGAGCCAGTCGAGCGCCCGGCGCAGCAGCCCCGGACGGTGCGCCTGCGGACCGGGCGCGACCCGGCTCTCCCAGCGCTCGGCGAGGGGCGCGGCCTCGGGCTCGACCTCCGCCGCCTCGGCCGGAACCTCGTACTCGCCGAGTTGTTCGACCGCGTTCCGGTCGAGCGTCAGCCGAACGCGCCCCTCGACGATCTCGCCGACGCGCTCCGCCGGCACGTACTTCGGGCGCGCGAACATGCCCGACGCGATCGCGAGGCCGTCGAAGATGTCGGCGTTCGAGTCGCCGGTGACGGCCTCGACGCGCCCGACCTCGGCGCCGTCGGCGGACTCGACCGTCCAGCCGGGCTCGATCAGCAGCCACGACACGGGCTCAGACATTGCGTCCGCCGACCATCCACACCGGTCCCTGCGTCGAAACGAGCCTCGAATCGCAGAGGACGCGCAGCACGCGCACCGTCCCCGTGATCTTCTCCGCGTCGCAACGCTCGAAGCACCGCCGCGCCATCTCCGGCGAGACGCCGTAGCCGGAACGCCGTGCGCAGCGGAAATGGAAGGCGGCGCGGTTCCCGTCGCGGCGCGGGTTCGTCTGCACGCAGAGCACGGCGGCGCGCTCGAGGAAGTCGGTCGACGTCAGCTCCACCTCGGCGTACACGTCGCTCCAGTCGGCCGGTAGCCCCGCGAGCGCTGCCTCCCATGCCGTGGCGAGGGACGTCGTCGCCCGCTGCACGCGCTCCGGCGCACGCGCGGTCTCGCCGAGCGTGAGCGCGCCGCCGAGCTGCGCGTCGTCGACGCGGCGGAGGAGCCGTGTAAGCGCGTCCGGGCCGACGGCACTGCCGTCGCGCGCGACGCGGAACCGCAGCAGGGTGCGCTCTGCCCGGAACGGCTGCGCGGGTCCGAGCAGCGCCGCAGCGCGCTCGGCCCGGTCGGCGTCGTCGAACTGCAACCGCAGCGCCGCCGACGACCAGCCGTCGGGGAGTTTCGGCTGCAGGTCGCGCCACTGTCCGACCAGCGTCACGCGGCAAACCGTACACTGGTCGCACCGTGGCGAAGGTCGAGAAGACGCGCGAAGCGACGGGCGAAACGCTGCGCGAGTTCCTGCGCGACATGCTCCTGATCCGGCGCTTCGAGGAGAAGGTCGAGGAGCGTTTTCGCGCCGGCGAGCTGCCCGGGTTCCTGCACGTCGCGATCGGGCAAGAGGCCGTCGCAGTCGGCGTCTGCCAGGCGATGGACGACGGCGACATCTTCGCGTCGACCCACCGCGCCCACGGCCACACGCTCGCGCGCGGGACGCATCCGAACGCGGTCATGGCGGAGCTGTACGGCAAGGTCGAGGGCTGCTGCCACGGCTACGGCGGCTCGATGCACCTGTACGACGTCGAGCGCGGGAACTACGGCGCGAACGCCGTCATCGGCGGCGGCCTGCCGGCGGTGACGGGCGCCGGGCTCGCGTTCAAGCTGCGCGACGAGCCCCGGGTCGCCGTTGCGTTCTTCGGCGACGGCGCGACGAACATCGGGACGTTCCACGAGTCGCTCAACCTGGCGCAGCTCTGGAAGACGAAGACGGTGTTCGTCTGCGAGAACAACCACTGGGCGGAGTCGACGCCCGGCTGGCAGCACTCGCCGGTATGGGACGACATGTCGAAGCGTGCGCTCGCCTACGACATGCGCTCGCTGAAGGTCGACGGGCAGGACGTGCAGGCGGTGTACGAGGCGGCGCTCGAGGCGCTCGACTTCGCCCGCTCGGGCGAGGGCCCGATGTTCCTCGACGTGGAGACGTACCGGATGCACGGCCACTACATCGGCGACCCGCAGGTGTACCGCACGCGCGAGGACCGCGACGACGCCGCGCGGCACGATCCGATCAACCGGCTGCGCGAACGGCTCGGTCTCGGCGACGACGAGTTCGGCGCGCTCGACGACGAGGCGCAGCGGGCGGTCGAGGAGGCGCTCGAGTTCGCGCAGAACGCGACGGATCCTCAACCTGACGACGCGCTGAAGAACGTCTATGCCTGAGCTCACCTATCGGGAAGCCGTCCGGGACGCGATCGGCGCGGCGATGCGCGCCGACGACGACGTCTTCATCATGGGCGAGGACATCGCGGAGATGGGCGGCTCGATGGGCGTCACGCAGGGCCTGCTCGACGAGTTCGGCCCGGAGCGGGTCCGGAACACGCCGATCTCGGAGATGGCGATCGTCGGCGCAGGCATCGGAGCGGCGATGGCCGGCATGCGCCCGATCGTCGAGATCATGTACGAAGACTTCCTGACGCTCTCGCTCGAGCAGATCGTCAACCAGGCGGCGAAGCATCGCTACATGTCGGGCGGGCAGGTGAAGGTGCCGCTGACGATCCGCACGCAGGGCGGCGCCGGCTGGTCGCCGGGCGCCCAGCATGCGCAGCAGCTCGAGGCATGGCTCGTCCACATCCCCGGGCTCAAGGTCGTCTTCCCGTCGACGCCGGCGGACGTGCGCGGCCTGCTCTGGAGCGCGATCTACGACGACAACCCGACGGTGTTCTTCGAGCACCGGCTGCTGTACCCCGTGAAGGGCGAGGTGCCGGAGCAGCTCGAGCCGATTCCGCTCGGCAAGGCGCGCGTGCTGCGCGAGGGAACGGACGTGACGGTGATCGCCACCGGTCCGCTCGTGCACCGCTCGCTCGACGCGGCGAAGGCGGCCGACGAGGAGGGGATCTCGGTGGAGGTGGTCGACCCGCGCACGCTGCAACCGCTCGACGAAGAGACGCTCGTCGCGAGCGTGAAGAAGACGAACCGCGCGGTGGTGGCGCACGAGGCCGTGACGCGGATGGGGTTCGGCGCCGAGGTTGCTGCCGTCCTCCAGCACGAGGCGTTCGACTGGCTGGACGCGCCGATCGAGCGCGTCGGCGCGAAGTTCGCGCCGCTCGCGTTCGCGCCCGTGATGGAGCAGTACGTCGTCCCGCACGCGGAGGACGTGCTCGCCGCGATCCGCCGCACGGTGGGGACGTAAGGGCGTGGCGAACGAGGTCAAGCTTCCGCGCCTCGGCCAGGGGATGGAGGCGGGCACCGTCGTCAAGTGGCTGAAGTCGGAGGGCGACACCGTCGCGAAAGGCGAGCCGCTCTACGAGCTCGACACCGACAAGGTGACGCAGGAGGTCGAGTCGGACTACGCCGGCATCCTGCTGAAGATCGCGCTGCCGCAGGGCGAGGCGCCGGTCGGCCAGACGATCGCCTGGATCGGCGAGGCCGGCGAGGAGGTGCGCGACGCAGGCGCGCCGCAGAGCGCGGAGAAGCCGGCCGAGGCGCCGCGTCGCGACGACGAGCGGGAGCGCGGCCGGGAGGCGGCGGCCGAAGCGGCCGGCGAGGAGAGCGCGCATGAGCCAGCGGTCGCATCCGCCTCGAACGGCCGCATCAAGGCCTCGCCGCTCGCGCGGCGGCTCGCGCGCGAGAAGGGAATCGACATCGCCTCGCTGCGCGGCAGCGGGCCGGACGGTCGCATCGTGGCCAAGGACGTCGAGACCGCGCGGCCGGCGGCCGTCGCCGCGCCGGCCGCGCCGCCGCCCGGCGAGGTGGAGTCCGTGCCGCTGACGAGCGTCCGCAGGACGATCGCGCGCAGGCTGACGGCGGCGTGGCAGGCGCCGGTGTTCCAGCTCACGGTGAGCGCCGACATGACGCAGGCGAACGCGCTCGTCGCGCGGGCGCGCGAGCTCAACCCCGACGTGCGGATCACCGTCACCGACGTGCTCGCCAAGATCTGCGCGCAGGCGCTGATGCGCCACCGCGACGTCAACGTCCAGTACACGGACGACGCGCTGCTGCGCTTCCCGACGGCGAACGTCGGAATCGCGGTCGCGGCGCCGCAGGGCCTCGTCGTCCCCGTGCTGCGGTCGGTCGAGCGCCTCTCGCTGGCCGAGATCGCTGCTGCGCGCGGCGACGTCGTCGCGCGTGCGCGCGACAACAAGCTGACGACGCAGGACATGCAGGGCGGGACGTTCACGATCTCGAACCTCGGCATGTACGGCGTCGAGCAGTTCGTCGCGGTCCTCAACCCGCCTCAGGCGGCGATCCTCGCGGTCGGCGCGGCGGTCGACACGCCCGTCGCACGCGACGGTGCGGTCGAGGTGCGGCCGATGCTGACGATGACGCTGACGGTCGACCACCGCGCGGTCGACGGCGCACAGGCTGCCGACTTCCTGCGCACGGTCAGGCAGCTCGTCGAAGAGCCGGCGCTGGCGCTGTAGGTCGCGCATGACGCAGCCGCGCGTCTGGTACCTCGTACGCGACTTCGACCTCGGCCGCGACTTCTACAAGCGTGTGCTCGGGTTCGAGGAGACGTTCGTCGACTGGGACGACAAGTGGTCGAAGCTCGAGCACGGCGCGATGCGGATCGCGATCGCCGAGGGCGAGCCGACGGAGGGCGGCGTCGCGATGATCGACGTCGAGGACGTGAAGACGGAGGCGGAGCGGTTGCGCGAGCAGGGAGTCGAGGTCGGGACGGTGCTCGAGCTCGCCGGCCAGATGCGGCTCGTCGACGTGTTCGACCCGGACGGCAACCGGATCCAGCTCGCGCAGCCGATCGAGGAATGATCCGGAAGGGCTCGCCGGCCGACCTTCCGTTCATGCGCTCGATGCTCGCGCACGCGTACGCCTGGCGGGTGAACGCGTTCGACACGGAGATTCCCCTGACGCGGTACGTCGACAACTGGGGCCGCCCCGGTGACGTCTCGCTGATCGCGACCGAGACCGGACATCGGGTCGGCGCGGCGTGGGCGCGCCGCTTCACCCGCGGCGAGCCTGGCTACGGCTACGTCGACGACGCGACGCCGGAGCTGACGATCGCGGTCGTCCCGTCGCGGCGCCGGCACGGCGTCGGGCAGGAGCTGCTCGACGCGCTGCTCGAGCGGCTGCGGGAGGCGGGCGCGCGCACCGTCTCGCTGTCGGTCGAGTCCGGGTCGCCGGCGGTCGCGTTCTACGAGCGCAACGGCTTCGAGCGCCGCGACGAACGCGACGGCGGCCTGGTGATGACGAAGGACCTCGCCGGCGCGTAACCGCCGGCGCGAGGGTCGGTCAGAGGGGCGTCGCCGGCGCGCGGTGCCGCCAGGAAGACGCGTCCGGCAGCGGCGTCAGCGTCTGCTCGACCTGCGCGCGCAGGTGCTCGAACGCCGGCGGGAGCACGAGCGACTCGCCGAGGTGGTCGAGGTCCTCGTCGGTGGTGAACCCCGGGCCGAGCGACGCAATCTCGAACAGGACGCCGCTCGGCTCGCGGAAGTAGATCGAGTGGAACCAGAAGCGGTCGATCACCGGCGTCGGCCGCGCACCCGCCTCGGCCGCCTTCTGCACCCAGCCGGCATGCTCGTCGAGCGGCACCGCCCACGCGACGTGGTGCACCGTGCCTGCGCCGGGGATGCCGCGTCCGTCCGGCGGGTCGTCGTAGACGTAGAAGCCGTGGCGCAGACCGCGCGACTCCCACTCGCGCGGCCCGCCGGTGAACGTCAGCCGTTCCAGGAATCGCGCGCTCCGCTCCGGCGCGGACGCGTACGCGCGGACGCCGGCGAAGCCGCGAAGCGCGTGCTCGGCAGGAATGTCGGGAGCGCGAGCGGTCAGCGGCGGGTCGACGCGGTCGTCGAGCTGCAGCTCGAGCTCGAGCCCGTCGGGGTCCGCGAAAACGAGCGACCCGTCCGTGCGCTCACCGCCGACGCGATCCGCCCAGAAGTCGAGCGCGCCCTCGCTGCCGACGCGGAACGCGACGCGATGCACCATCCCGTCGCCGGCGCGGCCCTTCGCCGCCCCGGGATACTCGAAGAACGTGATGTCCGCACCCGCCGATCCGTGCTCGTCGGCGTAGAAGAGGTGGTAGACGGTCGGGTCGTCCTGGTTGACCGTCTTCTTGACGAGGCGCAGCCCGAGCGTCCCGACGTAGAAGTCGACGTTCCGCGGCGCGTCGCCGGTGATGCACGTTACGTGGTGTACGCCGTGGAGCTGCACGACTCGTATCCTCCCACGCCGTGAAGGCGGCAGTGGTCGACAACGGCGCCGTGCTCGTGCGCGAGGTGCCGGACCCTCAGCCGGCACCCGGGCAGGTGCTCGTCCGCATCCGCGCGGCGGGCGTCAACGGCGCCGACCTCGCACAGCGCGCGGGCCGCTATCCGGCGCCGCCCGGCGCGCCGCGCGACATCCCGGGCCTCGAGCTCGCCGGCGAGGTCGTGGAACCAGGCGGCGCGACGCGCTTCCGCACCGGCGACCGCGTGATGGCGCTTGTCGGCGGCGGCGGCCAGGCCGAGCTCGCGGCGGTGCATTCGCGGCTCCTGGCGCCGGTGCCGGACGCGTTCGACTGGCCGCAGGCGGGAGGGTTCGTCGAGGTCTTCGCGACCGCGTACGACGCGCTGTTCACGCAGGCGAAGCTGGCGATGGGCGAGCGCCTGCTCGTGCGCGGCGCAGCCGGCGGCGTCGGCGTCGCGGCCGTTCAGCTCGGCGTGGCGTGCGGCGCGTCGGTGACCGGCGTCGTCCGCCGCGACGAGCACCGCCGCCGCATCCGCGACCTCGGCGCCGACACCGACGAACGAGGAGAGTACGACGTGATCCTCGAGCTCGTCGGCGGCGACAACCTCGCACGCGACGTCGAGCTGCTCGCGGCGCGCGGACGCCTCCTCGTGATCGGCGTCGGTGCAGGGGCGCGGGCGACGGTCGACTTCGCGCGTCTGATGCAGCGGCGCGCGCGGATCTCCGCGTCGACCCTGCGTGCGCGGCCGCTCGAGGAGAAGGCGCTCGTCGTGCGGGCGCTCGAGCGGCACGTGCTGCCGCTCGTCGAGGCCGGCCGCATCGCCGTGCCGGTGCACGCGACGTATCCGCTCGAGCAGGCGCAGCAGGCCTACGACGCGTTCGCCGCCGGCGGCAAGTTCGGGAAGCTGGTGCTGCTGCCCGGCGCGGAGTAACGTCAGAAACATGCGCGAGGTGCTCGCCGAGAACGCGGAGTCGCAACGCGCGTGGGACGGCGTCCTCTTCGACCGCTTCGTGCAGTACCGGCACCTGCTCGTCGACGGGCTCGCCGCGCACGGCGCCGCCGCGATCGAGCGATTCCCGCCGCCGCGCGGCGGTCGCGTGCTCGACATCGGCTGCGGGTTCGGCGACAGCACGTGCGCGCTCGCCGAGCTCGTCGGCCCCGATGGGTCGGCGCTCGGCGTCGACATCTCGCCGCGGTTCGTCGAGCTCGCACGCAGCGAGGCGAGCGAGCTCGGCGTCGCGAACGTCCGTTTCGAGGTGGCGGACGTGCAGGCGCATCGGTTCGAGGAGACATTCGACTACGCGTTCTCCCGCTTCGGGACGATGTTCTTCGCGAGCCCCGTCGCCGCGCTGCGGAACGTGCACGCCGCGCTGCAGCCGGGGTCGCGCTTCGTCAGCGTCGTCTGGCGGCGCCGCGAGGACAACGAGTTCCTCTACGTCGCAGAACAGGTCGTCAAGCCGCTCGTGCCGGAGAAGGAGGACACGAGCGAAGCGCGCTGCGGGCCCGGCCCGTTCTTCCTCGCGGACGCCGACCTGACGACGCGCATCCTGCTCTCCGCCGGCTTTCGGGACATCGAGCTCCACCGGCGCGACATGCCGATCAAGATCGGCGCGACCGTCGACGAGGCCGTCGAGATGAACCTTGCCGTGGGGCCGGCGGCGGAGGCGGTCCGGCTCGCCGAGGAGGAGGGCGAGAGGCTGCGGCCGCAGCTCGCGGCGCTGCTGCGAGACGCGTTGCGTCCGTTGCAGCAAGACGACGGCGTCTACGGCGCCTCCTCCGTCTGGATCGTCGCCGCGATCGCGTGAGAGGCTAGGCTGCGCGCCGATGGAAGTCGACGTCGCAGTGCTCGGAGGAGGACCCGGCGGCTACACCGCGGCGATCCGCGCCGCACAGCTCGGAGCGAAGGTCGCGTGCGTCGAGAAGGAGCCGGACCTCGGCGGGACGTGCCTGCGCGTCGGCTGCATCCCGACCAAGGCGTGGGTGCAGACGGCTCAGTTCCTGCACCAGGCAAACGAGGTCTTCGGCCGCCTCGGCGTGCAGGTCCCCGGCGCGCAGCTCGACTTCGCCGCCGCGAACGAGTGGAAGGCCGGCGTCGTCAAGCAGATGACGCAGGGCGTCGCCGGGCTGTTCAAGGCGAACGGCGTCGAGTGGGTGAAGGGCTACGGCCGCTTCAAGGACGCGAACACGATCGGCGTCGAGGGCGGCGAGGACGTGACGTTCAGGAGCGCGATCGTCGCGACCGGCAGCTTCCCGCTCCGGCCGCCGATCCCCGGGCTCGAGTCGGATCTCTGCGTCGACTCGACGGGGCTCCTCGCGCAGACAGAGGTCCCGCGGCGGCTCGTCATCCTCGGGGGCGGCATCATCGGCTGCGAGTTCGCGTCGATCTTCGACCGCTTCGGCTCCGAGGTGACGATCATCGAGATGCTCGACACGCTGATCCCGCAGGAGGACGCAGACGCGGCGAAGGAGCTCGCGAAGCAGTTCGCGAAGCGGGGGATCGCGCTGCAGCTCGGCAAGCAGTGCACCGCCGTCGAGCAGCAGGGCAACTCGCTGCGCGTCTCGTTCGGCGACGGCGAGAGCGTCGAGGCCGACCTGATGCTCGTCTCCGTCGGGCGCGGGCCGCTCGTCGAGGGCATCGGGCTCGAGGACGCCGGTGTCGAGTTCGACCGCCGCAAGGGCGTCGCCGCCGACGACCACCGGCGCACGAACGTCCCGCACATCTACGCGGTCGGCGACTGCGCCGGGTACTGGCAGCTCGCGCACACCGCCTTCCGCGAGGGCGAGGTCGCCGCCGAGAACGCGTGCGGGCACGACGCGGTCGTCGACAACCGCGCTGTCCCCCGCCCGATCTACACCGACCCGGAGATCGCGGCCGTGGGGTTGACGGAGGCGCAGGCGCGCGAGGACTACGGCGACGACGTCGCCGTCGGGACGTTCCCCTGGGTCGCGAACGCGCGCGCGGTGATGCAGGCCGAGACCGTTGGCTGGGTGAAGTCGATCCACGAGACGCGGTACGGGGAGCTGCTCGGCCTCGTCATGGTCGGCCCCCACGTCACCGACATGGTCGAGGCGGGCGTGGTGGCGATCGACGCCGAGTCGACGGTCGAGACGGTCGCCGACGGGATGGCGCCGCACCCCACGCTCAGCGAGGCGATCAAGGAAGCGGGGCTGGTCGCGCTCGGCCGCGCGATCCACGTCCCGAACCGCAAGCGCGCGGCGGCGCAGGCGTAGCCTCAGGCGGCGCGGGGCTGCGGCGCCTCGACGAGCGGCGCCTCGGCCGCGTCGGTGACCGCGCGCACGTCGGGTGCGAACGCGATCGCGAGGTTCGTCGCGCCGCAGACCGCGCCGGCCGCGATCAGCGTGCGCGTGAACCCGACGGCGTTCGCGATCAGCGGAAACGCCACGAATCCGAGCGGCATGAAGATGAACGACACGAGGATGTCGTACGAGCGGACGCGAGCGTACACGGCGGATGGGATCCGCTGCTGCAGCAACGTCTCCCACGTCGTGTTGGAGAGCGAGCCGGTGCCGAAGCCGAGGAACCACGCGACCGCGATCAGCCCGACCGGCAACGGCTGTGCCAGCGCAAGCATCGGCGCGGCGAGGACCGCCGACGCCGCGAGCACGAACGACAGCGGGCGCTGCGGCCGGAGGCGCGTCGCCACGAATGCGCCGACGATCGCTCCGATCGCGCCGCCCGCCATCACGACACCCCAGTCGAGGCGCGCCGACGCGAAGTGGTCGCGGAACACCACCGGGCCGAGCACGAGGAACGCGGCGAAGCAGAAGTTCGAGACCGCGAAGCAGACGAGCGGCGCGCGCACCCAGCCCCGCGAGGAGACCTCGCGGAAGCCTTGACCGAGGTCGACGAGGAAGCGGGCCGGCCGCGCGCGCTCGTGCGGCGCGATCCGCAGCCGCATCAGGAACCACGCGCTGAACAGGAACGTGACGCCGTCGATCGCGAACACCGTGCCGGTGCCGAAGGCGACGATCAGCGCACCCGACACGACCGGCCCGAACACGTTGAGTGCGTTCTGCGACATCCGCAGAAGCGCGTTCGCGCGCTTCAGGTTCGCGCCGCCGACGGTCTGCGGGACGAGCCCGTCGGACGCGGGGCCGAAGAACGCGGACGCCGCGCCGAAGATCGCGCCCGTGACGACGAACGCGGGGAACGTCATCTGGTGGGTGAAGAGCATCGTCGCGGTGAAGATCTCGACGCACGCGCGCAGGCCGTCGCACGCGAGCATCACCTCGCGGCGCGGCAGGCGGTCGGCGACGACGCCGCCGACCAGCGTGAGCGAGACGCGGCTGACGAAGAACGCGGCGAGGACGGCCCCGAGCGCCCATGCGGCGCTGTCGACCGACAGCACGGCGAAGGAGAGCGCGACGGGGATCAGCGTGTCGCCGGCGAGCGAGCAGACGCGTCCCATCCAGAGCAGGCGGAACTCACGCTCGCGTAGCGGACTGAAGGCATCACCCAGCCCCACGCCCGGCACCTTAGCCCGTACCCAGGTCGACGGCTATCCCGTTTTTCCGCCGAGATGGTCGTCGCCACCGGGGATCTCCGCCTCCCTCGGCTGCAGCGTGTGGCCGGGGCGCGCCGCGAGCTCGACCGTCTGTACCGCGCGTACCGGGACGAGGTCGTCCGCTATGCGCGCGTCGTGCTGCGCTCGCCCGCCGACGCGGAGGACGTCGCGCAGACGACGTTCATCCGCGCGCTGCGCGCGCTCGAGCGCGGCGAGCAGGTGGCGCGACCGCGCAACTGGCTGATCAAGATCGCGCACAACGAATGCCGCCGCCTGCTGCAGACCCGGCAGCGGCGCAACGTCGAGGTCGAGCTCACCGACGTGCCGGTCGAGCAGGCGCAGTCCGGCCGCGCCGACGAGCTGCGACGGGCGCTGTCGCAGCTCGCGCCGCACCAGCGCGAGGCGCTCGTCCTGCGCGAGCTCGAGGGACGCAGCTACGCCGAGATCGCAAGCGCGCTCGACCTGAGCGAGTCGGCGGTTGAGACGTTGATCTTCCGCGCGCGGCGCGCGCTTCGCGAGCAGCTCGACGAGGCGGTGGGCTGCGACGAGGCGGCCACGCTGTTGCAGGCAGACGTGCTCTCGCTCGACGAGCGGCGAAGGCTGCGCGCTCACACGCGCGCGTGCGCGCACTGCGCGACGCTCGAGCGGCGCGCGCGCGGACGCAAGAGCGCGCTGCGGCGGATCGCGTCCAGCCTCGGGCTGCCGTGGTGGGGGAGCGGCGGCGGCAAGGTCGCGCTGCTCGCTCTCGGCGTCGGCACCGCCGCGACGACGTTCGGCCTCGCCGTCGCGAAGCCGCACGCGCATCCGGTCTCGCCTCCGGCAGCGGTCGCCCGGCACGTCACCGCGGTCCGCGTCGGGGACCCGGCGGCGCCGGCGGCGCCCGCGAGGGTACGCATGAGCGCAGCGCCCGTTCACGTCGTGCGGCGGCATGCGCATCGGCGCGCGGCTTCCGTTGCGCGGCCGCGCGCGTCCGCCGCGACGGTCCCGGTCCACCCGCGGCGCCCGCACGTCGACGGCTCGACCGCCGGAGCCGTGGCCGCGCCGCAGGACGCCGCGGCGCAGCAGCACGCCACGCCCGCGACCGCGGACGCCGCAGCGTCGGCCGCCGCCCGCTCCGCGCGGAGCGCCGGTGTGCTCGCGACGGCTGTTCGGACGGCACCCGTCGAGCGGGCGAAGCTGACGGTGCCGAGGGTCTCCGTCCCGGCGGTGGCGGTGCCGAGCGTCGCCGCCCCGAGCGTCACCGCGCCCACCGTCTCGACGCCGGCCGTCGCGCTGCCCGGAGCCGGCGCCGAACCCGCGGTCACCGTCCCGTCGGCGACGACCCCCGCGGTCACGACTCCGTCGGTGTCGACTCCGCCCCTGGCGACACCCGCGGTCACCGTCGCCGTGACGCTGCCGACGTCCCCGCCGCTCGGGCCCTAGACGTAAGGCGTTTGTAAAGAGGCGCGCGGCGGCGCAAGAAGCACGCCGGCGCCGGCGTCTCAACTCTCGGACGTGCCCTCGTCCCGCCGGGGACCTCGCCCGCCCGCAGGTTCCCGGCAGTCTTGCCGGGCCCCTCCTCGAGCCGCAGGAGGCGGGGCCCGGCCTTTTTTGTTTGGCGCGCGACCCGGCGGGGGTAAGGTCGGGCCGTGAGCGTCTTCAACCGGCGAAATGCCGCACTCGGCTGGGTCGCGTGGGCGGTCGGCAAGCGCGTGCTGAAGAAGAAGGCGAAGGCCGCGGTACCGACGATCGACCTCGACTCGAAGCGGCCGAACAAGAGCGCCGTCGCGCTGCTCCTCGCGGCCGCCGTCGGCGTCGGCGAGCTCGTCCGCCGCCGCACCGGCGGCGACGGCGACACGCTCGAGTAGCGCCCCGAATCGCGCTCCGAGCGCGTCTCGCGTATCCAGATTCCCGCAATTTGCGTTTATCGCGCGAATGGACGCGGCCGTCGGCCGCGTCGGGGGAATCGGCAACGGGAGAGATCATGAAACGAGGTTTCGTTGTTGCGGTGCTCGTGGCCGCGCTCGCGTCCGTCACGGCGGGCACGGCGGTCGCCGCCGATCCGGCGACGTGTCCGAGCAGCGGGCAGGCCACTGGAGGACAATTCACGTTCGCGAACGGCATGGCGTCGGTGCCCGTGACGATCGCGGCGGGGTGCACGGACGTGAAGGTGTCGCTCGTGTCCTACGAGGCACCCGGCCCGAGCTGGGATCCGAACACCGCGTCGCAGCAGGTCAAGTACGACTTCCAGACCCAGCTGCTTTCGGCCGGCACCACCACGCTGACGGTGCGCGTGCCGGACTGCTACTTCCAGCTCGACCTCGTGTACGGGGACCCGATCGACCACCTCGGGCCTGCGGGCACGAACAACTTCTACGGCTCGCAGGGGCGGATGATCGAGTCGCTGAACGGCGGAACGAGCGCCTGCGCGCCGCCGCCGCCGCAGTGTCCGTCGAGCGGGGCCGTCTCGAACGTGACGCCGATCTCGGTCGACGGCGGTACGGCCTCCGTGACGTACGACGTCGCGCCGGGCTGCAGCGGCGAGGTCTCGCTCGTCAGCTACGAGGCCCCCGGGCCGACCTACAGCGAGGACACTGCGTCGCAGCAGGTTCTGTACGACTCGGAGACGGCGCCGTTCGAGAGCGGCACGCACACGCTGACGGTGAGCGTCCCCAGCTGCTACTACCAGATCGACTTCGTCTACGGTGCGCCGATCGACCACCTCGGGCCTGCCGGTTCGAACAACTTCTACAGCGCCCAGGGCCGGCTGATCGAGTCGCTGAACGGCGGCACGTCGAGCTGCTCCACGTCGACGACGTCCACCACGACGAGCACGCCGACCACGACCACCACCACGTCGACGACCACGACGTCGACGACCACCACCAGCACGACGAGCACGCCCACCGTCGTGACGCAGCAGTCGTCGACGCCTCAGCAGGCGACGCCGCAGTCGACCACGCCGCAGGTGCAGACGCCGGCGGCGCCGACCAAGACGACCTCCGTCAAGAGCGCCACGAAGACGATCACGCACAAGAGCGTCAAGGCGAAGCCGAAGAAGCGCGTCGTGAGGAAGCACGTCGTCAGGAAGGTCGTGAAGGCGCGGCCGAAGCCGGTGCGCAAGCACGCGAAGCCGGCGAAGCCCGTCGTCAGCGGGGCCCAGTTCACCGGCTGATGCGGCTCCACGCAGCGAGCGCTTCCATCGTCGCGGCGGCGGTCACCGCCGCCGCGACGATCCTTGCCGCGCCGCCTGCGGGCGGCGCGGTCGTCGCCGCGCATGACAGCGTCGTCGCGCAGGCCGTCGGCCGCGTCGTCCACCTCTACCGCTCGCCGTCGGCGCTCGCGCCGTACCGGACGATGCGCAACCCGACGCGAGTCGGCGCGCCGCTCGTGTTCCTGGTCAAGGAGCGAATAGCGGGGTGGGAGCGGGTCTACCTGCCCGTGCGGCCGAACGGCTCGACCGCGTGGGTGCGCGACCGCGAGGTCGACCTCTCGCTCGACCCGTACCGCGTCGTCGTCTCGCTCTCGCGCCACGAGCTGACGGTGTACGACGGCTCGCGCGTCGTGCACCGCGAGCCCGCCGGCGTGGGCCGCAGCGTCCTGCCGACGCCGACGGGGACGTACTACATCGTCGACCTGCTCGCGCAGCCGGATCCCTACGGGATGTACGGCCCGTACGCGTTCGGCACGTCGGCGTTCTCGAACGTCCTGTACAGCTTCGGCGGCGGTCCCGGCCAGATCGGCATCCACGGCACGAACGAGCCCTGGGCGCTCGGATCGAACGTGAGCCACGGCTGCATCCGCATCTCGAACGCCGGCATCACGCTCCTGGCGCGCATGCTGCCGCTCGGTACGCCGGTGCTGATCCGTCCGTAGCCGCTCAGGCGGCTTCGAGCCGCCACCGCAGCGTCACCGACTCGTCCGGCTGCAGGCGGATGACGTCCTCGCCGGTCTGCAGCGCGTTCGGCGGACACGTCATCGGCTCGACTGCCAGGCTGCGGCGGGCGACGTCGGGCAGCGGGTCGCCGGAGAACAGCATGAGCCACCGGTAAGGGTGCTCGAGCGCCACCGTCACACGCAGCCCGTCCGGCGCCGTCACGTGCACCTGCGGGTCGCCGCCGAGGTCGCCGTAGCACGTGTCGAGCACCGTCCCGCCGACGCGGCGCGGCTCGCGGAAGTCGTACTCGCCTGCGACCGGGACCGCGCGGACCGGAATCGAGCGCTCGTCCGTCTCGAGTCGAAGGGCGCCCGGCGCCTGCAGCGTGATCTCGTCGACGCGGTCGGCGAGGTGCAGGTAGGGATGCTGCCCTGCGCCGAACGGTGCCGTGCCGGCGCCGAGGTTGTGCGCCGTCGTCTCGACCGACAGCCCGCGTTCGGAGAGCGCGTACGCCGCGCGCAGCTCCAGCGTGAACGGATAGCCGGGCTGCGGGTGCAGCGTGTGCGTCATCGTCACCGAGCTGCCGGATCGCTCCGCGCAGCGCCAACCCGCCCACCGGACGAGGCCGTGGATCGCATTCCGCTTCTCGGGCTCGTTCAGCGGCAGCTGGTTGTCATCGAAACGACCGTCGCGCAGCCGGTTCGGCCACGGGATCAGGATTTGCCCGCGGCCGCTCGTGCACATCTCGTGCTCCGCGTAGCCGTCGAGCAGCGCGCGGCCGCGGAACGACAGCGTCCGCACCCCGCCGCCGACCTCGACGACGGTCGCCTCCCAGCCGCCGCCCTCGATCCGGTGCTGCTCGCCCGACGGCGGGTTCACGACGCGCTCGCGCGGCGCTGCCAGCGGTCGTTCCAGCCGGCGCGCGTGAGGCCGGCGACGACCGCGCGCCGGAGCAGGCGGCCGCTGCGGTCGCGGCCGAGGACGTGCACCTTCAGCGCGCGGTCGGACAGCGGCAGCTCCGCGCGCGTCGACTCGGGCGGCAGCGCGCGCGTCTCGATCTCCTCGTAGTCGGAACGCGGGTCCGGGCGCTCGCTCAGCCGCAGCTCCCAGGACGCAACCTGCGGTGCGGGCTCCCAGACGATCGTCGCGTGGCCTTCCCGCCGCACCTCCATGTTCGCGCTGATCGTCGGCTTCGTCCGCAGCGCGGCGCGCAGCGACGCCCGCGGCGCGGGCGCGGCCTCGCGCCGGAGTCGGGCGCGTGCGCGGTGCACCGCCAGCACCTGCTCGAGCCGGCGCAGGCCTTCGGGGTCGCCGGCGAGGCGGGCCCGCAGCGACTCGACGTTCGGCGTCCGGCCGGCCGCGAGCGCCGCGCGCGCCTCGGCGATGACGGCGTCGCTCGACATCGCGGCCGATGGTATGCGAACGCGCCGGCGATCCTGCGCTGCCCTCAGGCCGGCGCGTCGCCTGCCTCGTCGACCGCCACCGCGTACAGGTCGTACGGCAGCCGCTCGAGCACGCGGCGCCGCGGATCCGGCACGGTGAAGAAGCGCGGCAGCGCGCGCTCCCGCAGCCACGCCAGCTCGGGGCGCGCCGCGAGCGTCGCGTCGACGGCGGTGCGGTCGCCGCCCAGGGCGGCGAACGGCGCCTCGCGCAGGACGCGCGCCGCGGTGTCCGCTGCCTCCTCGACGAGCGCCTTCGCCTGGTTCTCGCGCCGCCGCCTGAAGCGGTTGGCGGACGAGCCGCCCGCACGATGACGTCCCTTCACGAAGCGATCCCCGACCTTCGAGGCGACGATGCGCTCACCTTCGAACATGGCGGCCGCGTAGCCGCCGAGGCGCACGAGCAGGACGGCGACCGTGTGGTCTTCGTCGATCGCCTCGAGCAGGGGCGCGACGTGCACGAACTCGTACCTGCCCGTGTGCGCGAGGGGGAACGACGGCCGCGCCGTCAGCACCCCTTCGATCGTCATCGCCCCGCCGTCGTAGGTCGTCCGCCCGTCCGTCCCCTCGAGCAGCTCGAGCCGCTTGCGGACGTTCGCGCGCCCGACCCATCTCATCGCAGGTGCGCGAGCGTCGCGCCGTCGTTCGACTCCGCCTCGCGCCGCACGACGAGCGGATGGCGGTCGAGCTCGTCGCGGACCGCGTCGCGGACGGCGCCCGTGCCGCGCCCGTGGACGACGCGCACCTGCTGCAGCCCCGCGAGCGCCGCGTCGTCGACGAACGCGCGCACCGCTTCGCGCGCGTCCTGCGCGCGGCGGCCGCGGACGTCGAGCTCGTCCGAGACGTCGGCGCGGGCCGCCGCATGGATGTGCACGGCTGGCGCCGGCGCTTCCTCGCGTCCACGCGACGGCCGCAGTCGCGAGAGCGCGATCCGTACACGCTGCCCGCCGGGCCCGACGACCTCGGCTCCCCCGGCCGAGATGGAAGCGATCGTGCCGCGCACGCCGACGTCCGACTCGACGGGGTCGCCGACGGCGAGCGGTGCGAGGACGGGCAGAGGCTCGAGCTCGCGGAAGCGGCGCTCGGCGGAGCGGACGCGGTCGGCGGCCGCCCCCAGCGCGCGGTCGGCGTCGCTCTCGCGCCGCGCACGCCGCGCGGCCCGCAGCTCGTCGCGCAGCGCCTGCAGCTCGGCCCGCGCCGCCGCCAGCTCGCGCTCCGCCTCCTCGCGCGCACGCTCGCGCTCGCGTTCCGCCGACGCCTCGACTCGTGCGAGCGCGCGCTGCAGCTCGCGCTCGCGCGCACGCGCACGCTCGCGCGCCTCGACGGCCGCGTCGCGCGCCTCGCCCGCAGCGCGTTCCGCCGCCTGTGTCTGCGCGAGCAGCGCCGCGATCTCCAGCCGCTCCGGGTCGATCCGCGTCCGCGCGTCCGCCACGACCGCCGGGTCGAGCCCGAGCCGCTCGGCCGTCTGCAGCGCGTGCGAGGTGCCCGGCCGACCGAGGGTGAGCGTGTAGAGCGGCTCGTGCGTCTGCGGGTCGAGCGCCGTCGCGGCGTTCGCCGCGCCTTCGTGCCTGCTGGCCCACTCCTTCAGCTCCGGATAGTGCGTCGTCACGACCGTCAGCCGCGCCTGCCGCACGAGCCGCGCGACGAGCGCCTGCGCCAGCGCGGAGCCCTCCACCGGATCGGTTCCCGATGCGATCTCGTCGACGAGCACGAGTGATCGTTCCCCTGCACGCTCGAGCATCCCGATCAGGTTCGCGACGTGGCCGGAGAAGGTGGAGAGCGACATCTCGATCGACTGGCGGTCACCGATGTCGGCGAGCACGTCGTCGAACACCGGCAACGTCGCCTCGCGAGCGGGTGGTCGCAGGCCGGCCTGGTGCATGAGCGCCGCGAGCCCGAGCGTCTTCAACGCGACCGTCTTGCCGCCGGTGTTCGGGCCGGAGATCACGAGCGCGCGCAGGCCGTCGAGGTCGAGGTCGATCGGCACGGCGACGCGTGGGTCGAGCAGCGGGTGCCGCACGCCGAGCAGGCGCACGACGTCGCCGACCTCGACCGACGGGTTCCCGCGCGACAGCTGTGCGCACGCGGCGGCGAGGTCGAGTTGCGCCGTCGCCTCGACGAGAGCGATCAGATCATGCGCGCGCGCGCCGACGCCGGCGGAGAGCTCGCGCAGGATCCGGTCGACCTCGTGGCGCTCCGCGGCCACCGTCTCCGCGTGCGCGTTCGACAGCTCGACGACCTCGAGCGGCTCGACGAAGACGGTGCGCCCCGAGTCGGACGTGCCGTGCACGATCCCCGGGACGCTGCGGCGGTCGGACGCCTTGACGGCGAAGACGGGGCGGCCGGACCGGTAGGCGACGAACTCCTCCTGCAGGTGCTGCTGGATCCCCTGCGTCCGCGCAAGTCGCCCGAGCGCCTCCGCGACGCGCTCCTGCCCGGCCCGCAGCTCGCGGCGGAGGCGGCGCAGCTCGGGGGAGGCCGTGTCGCGGACGCCCTCGTCGTCGATCGCGCGCTCGATCCCGTCGGCCACCGGTGCGAGGTTCGGGTCGATCGCGGTCGCGATCTCGTGGAGGAGGACGCCGGTCGCGGTCGCCGCGCGCGCCGCGATCGCAGCGCGGATCGTCGAGGCGACGCGCCGCAGCGCGTCGGGCTGCAGCGTGCCGCCGCGCGCCGCCAGCGCCGCGTCGCCGGCGACGTCGTCGATCCCGGCGAGCGGCAGGTCCTCGAGCGCGAGCGCCTCCGACGTGAGCGCCTGACGGCGCTCGACCTCGTCGCGCCGCGGCGACGGCTCGAGCGCCGCGGCGAGCGCTGCGCCCTGCGGCGTAGACGTCCCCGCGACGAGGCGGGCGACGATCGCGGGAAACTCGAGCGCCGCGGTATCCACGGCGCGAGTGTGCCTCAGGAGAGGTGCTACCGCGCGGCGCGCGAGGCCGGAATGTAGTAGCGCTCGGCGTACTCGATCACAGCGCGCTGCATCGAGAACTGCGGCGCGAGCCGCGCGATCGAGTGCTTCATCATGGCCGTCCACCGGTCGCGGTCCGCGAACGTCGGCACGACCTCGTCCTCGAGCAGGCGGTAGAGCTGCTCGCGGTCCGAGTCGTCCGAGACGCCGTCGATCGCCCAGCCGACGTCCGGCGAGTACGCCTCCGGCCACCAGCCGTCGAGGACGGACAGGTTGAGCACGCCGTTGACCGCGGCCTTCATGCCCGAGGTGCCGGAGGCCTCGAGCGGACGGATCGGGTTGTTGAGCCACACGTCGACGCCCGGGATGATCGTCTGGGCGAGGCCGATGTCGTAGTCCTCGAGGAAGACGATGCGGTCTGCGTGGTCGCGCGCGAGCTCGACGATGTGCTGCATGACGTCCTTCCCCGCGGTGTCCTGCGGATGGGCCTTGCCGGCGACGACGAGCTGGACCGGCAGTGCGAGCAGGCGGTCGAGGTCGCCGTAGACCAGCCCGGCGCGCTTGTAGGTGGCGAAGCGGCGCGCGAAGCCGATCGTCAGCCGCTCCGGGTCGAGCCCGGTCACCTCCGCGAGCGCGCGCTTCTGCTGCGCGTGGATCTCCCACAGTCGCTGCGTGTCGAGCCGCTCGGCCTCGTGCCACCTCGCGTCGGCGGGCGGCGCGGCGGGGGCGACGCCTTGCTCCTCGAGCAGCTCGCGTAGCGCGGGCGAGAGCCACGTCAGGAGGTGGACGCCGTTCGTGACGTGGCCGATCTCGGTGTCCGAGTGCTCGAGGTTCGCCCACATCTCGCGCGCGACCTCGCCGTGAAGCTTCGAGACGCCGTTCGCGTAGGCCGACGTGCGCAGCGCGAACGGCGTCAGCCCGAAGTCGCCCTTCGCCGTCTCGAACTGTCCGAGCGCGAACAGCTGCGCGTCGGAAAGCCCGGCGTCGCGCGCAAGCGGCGCGACGTACTCGAGCACGAGGTCGCGGCCGAAGATCTCGTTGCCGGCCGGGACAGGCGTGTGCGTCGTGAATACGGTCGAGCGCCTGATCGTCTCCAGCGCTTCCTCGACGCTGTGCCCGGCGTGCGTGAGCGCGCGGAGGCGCTCGAGCTGCAGGAACGCAGAGTGCCCCTCGTTCATGTGGAAGACCGACGGCTTGATCCCGAGCGCGTCGAGGGCGCGCACGCCGCCCACGCCGAGCAGCAGCTCCTGCCGGATGCGGTGCTCGCGGTCGCCGCCGTAGAGCGCGTCGGTCAGCATCTCGACCTCGAGCAGGTAGAGCGGTACCGTCGCGCCGTAGCCGGTCGCGACGTCCCTGCGCCAGACGTTCGCGGAGGCGGTCTCGTCGCCGAGCTCGACGCGCACGGTGACGTCTTCCCGCACGAGGCCGACCGCTTCGGGGTCGACGCGGTGGTACTCCTCCGTCTGGCGGCCGTCCGCGTCGAGGCCCTGCTGGAAGTAGCCGCCGCGGTAGAGCAGCCCGACGCCGACGAGCGGGATCCCGAGCTCCGCCGACGCCTTCAGGTGGTCGCCGGCGAGCACGCCGAGGCCGCCGGAGTAGATCGGCAGGTCGTTCTCGACCCCGAACTCCATCGAGAAATAGGCGACGGGGCCGCCGCCCTCGCCGTGCGTCCTCGACCACCACGTGTCCACGAGCGTCTCCATGTCGGGCCGCCGCGCAAACTAGCGATCGGGATCGGACAAAGGCTGCGGTTGCCGAGCCCCCGACACGCGTACGCGCGTGAATCGGCGCACATCTGTCACCGCTGGCGTCCGAAACCGACGATGACAGAGTCTCTGGCCGCTGCTGTCATCGACGTCGTGCAACGAGACGCTCCGATGACGGTCAAGCAGGTGTACGCGCTCGCGGCTGCGCTGTGCAAGAGCCGCGGCGAGAAGTTCCCCTCCACGCGCGGCGAGGCGTCCGACCTGATCGAGCGGTTGCGAAAGGAGGCGGAGTAGCTGGCGGCGCACGCTCCCGCGACGCTCGACGACGGAATCGCCTGGCGCATCTCGGTCGAGATGCCGCTCGCCGCCGATCTCCTTCGCTTACGGCGGCCGTTGGCGGATGTGGGACTCGCGGTTGTCGAGCGACGTCCGCCGGACGCCGTCCGCGCGGAGGCGCGGCGGGCACTCGCCGGCGCCTGGGGCTCCGAGCACGTCGCGTGGTGCGCTGCCACGCTGCGGCGAATGGCGGAGGAGTACCGGATGCGGCTCGGCTACCTCGAGGCGGCGGAAGCCGATCTCGCCGCCAACGGCGCGCGAAGCTCGATCGCCGTCCACGCCGTCTGCCGGCTCGGCGAGCGCCTCGCCCTCGAGGCCGAGCTGGCAGGCGACCGGCTCGAGCCGGTCGAACGAGAGCTGGAGCGCGGCGCGATCAGCCCTACCGGGGCCGCCGAGGCCGTCTCGATCGAGGCGCGGAGCATCCTCGACATCCCCTCGCACGAGGTGGTCGCCGCGATCGAGCGCGCGTACGCGCAGTCGCGCCTCCGCGGCCCGCGCCCCGTCGACACCGATCCCGTCGCCAGAGCGGCCGGTTGCCTCGACACGCCGGAGCGGCGGGAACATGTCCGGCAATGGGCGCTCGCGCGCGTGGACGAGCTCGAGCGAAGGTTGGCGCTCCTGGCGGCAGCCATGTCTGACGCCGTCGAAGCGTCGTCACGAAGCGCGGCGCGCGACGATCCGCTGTGGCGCGGGGCGACGCGCGGCGTGATCCTGCAGCACGAAGCCTGGCGGCTGGACGGGACGCACCTGAGCCACGAGCACGCGCTCTTCGGCCCGAGCGTCTTCTGAAAGACGGAGGTGGAACCAGGAAATCTCACTACGACAACCCGCGAAACGCTTCGAAAAGCGCGCCTCTGAGCCCGTCAGGACCCGGGCGTACCATGTGCTCCCGCAATGGCCGCCGCCTCCACGAGCACCGCCGACTTCGTCCATCTCCACGTCCACTCGGAGTACTCGATCCTCGACGGCGCGTGCCGGATCGGCGACCTGGTCGACCGAGCGGCGGAGTTCGAGATGCCGGCGGTCGGCCTCACCGACCACGGGTCGATGGCCGGCGTCGTCCAGCTCTGGAAGGCGACGCGGGGCACCGGCGTCAAGCCGGTCGTCGGCTGCGAGGTGTACGTCGCCGACGACCGCAGGGCGCAGCAGAAGGGCTACGCGCACCTGACGCTCCTTGCCGCCGACAACGCGGGCTACGCAAACCTGATCAAGCTGTCCAGCCTCGGTTACCTCGAGGGCTACTACTACAAGCCGCGGGTCGACTGGGAGCTGCTCGAGCGCCACGCGGGCGGTTTGATCGCGCTCTCGGGCTGCCTGTCCGGCCGCGTCTGCAAGGCGCTCGAAGAGAACCGCGTCTCCGACGCCGAACGGGAGCTCGACCGGTTGGCGACGCTCTTCGGCAGGGACAACGTCTACGTCGAGCTCCAGAATGCGCATCTCGACGTGCAGGGGCGCATCCTGCCGCAGCTGGCCGAGCTCGCCCGCAAGCGGAACCTCCCGACCGTCGCGACCGGCGACGTCCACTACCTCCGCGACACGGACGCGCGCGCACACGAGGCGCTCCTCTGCGTGCAGTCCGGCGACTCGCTGAAGAACCCGAACCACTGGCGGTTCGAGACCGACCACTTCTACTTCAAGTCGCCGGCCGAGATGGCCCTCGATTTCCCGGGCCATGACGACGCGATGCGGCGCACGCTCGAGGTCGCCGAGCGCTGCAACGTCGAGATCGAGCTCGGACGGATCCTGCTGCCGAAGTTCGACGTCCCGGCCGGCCGTGACTCGTTCGACTACCTCGTCGAGCAGTGCGAGAAGGGGCTCGCGCGCCGCTACGAGAAGGTCACGCCCGAGCTCCAGGAGCGCCTCAGGTATGAGCTCAAGACGATCAAGGAGATGGGGTTCACCGACTACTTCCTGATCGTCTGGGACTTCATCGCGTTCGCGAAGCGGAACGGGATCGGCGTCGGGCCCGGGCGCGGTTCCGCCGCAGGAAGCCTCGTCGCCTACTGCCTCGAGATCACGAACCTCGACCCGCTCCGCTACGACCTGCTGTTCGAGCGGTTCCTGAATCCCGGACGGAAGTCGATGCCGGACATCGACATCGACTTCGCGGTCGAGGGGCGAGAGCGCGTGATCAACTACGTGCGCGAGAAGTACGGCTCGGACCGCGTCGCGCAGATCATCACGTTCTCGACGATGGCGGCGCGCGCGGCGGTGCGCGACGCCGGCCGCGTGCTCGAGGTCCCGTACGGCGTCGTCGACAAGATCGCGAAGCTCATCCCGGAAGGGCCGGGGCAGACGCTCGCGGAGGCGCTCAAGCCGGGGGGCGAGCTGCGGAAGGCGGTCGACGCCGACCCGGCCGCGAAGGAGATCGTCGAGCTCGCGCAGCCGCTGGAGGGGCTGACGCGCGCCGACTCGATCCACGCGGCCGGGGTCGTGATCGGCGCCGAGCCGCTGATCGACGTCGTCCCGCTGCAGCAGAAGGGCGGGGACCAGGAAGTGGTGACGCAGTTCGCGATGAAGGACATCGAGGCGCTCGGCCTGCTCAAGATGGACTTCCTCGGCCTGCGCAACCTCGACGTCATCTCGAAGGCGTGCGAGCTGGTCGGCGGGGTCGACATCGAGTCGATCCCGATGGACGACAGGAAGACGTACGCGATGCTCGCGCAGGGCGACGCGACCGGCGTCTTCCAGTTCGAGTCGTCGGGGATGCGCGAGGCGCTGCGCCAGGTGAAGCCGACGGAGTTCGAGGACCTGATCGCGCTCGTCGCTCTCTACCGGCCCGGGCCGATGCAGTACATCCCGAACTACGCCGCGCGCAAGGCGGGACGGGAGCGCGTCGCCTACCTCGACAAACGGCTCCAGCCGATTCTCGGCAACACGTACGGCATCTCCATCTACCAGGAGCAGTCGATGGAGATCGCCAAGGAGATCGCGGGCTTCTCGCTCGCCGAGGCGGAAGACCTCCGCCGCGCGATCGGCAAGAAGGACCACAAGCTGATGGCCTCGCTGAAGGACAAGTTCATCGAGGGCGCGATCGAGCACGGCGCCAGCGAGCAGGTGGCGAAGCAGCTGTGGGACGACATGGAGAAGGCGCAGGACTACTCCTTCAACAAGTCGCACGCGGCGTGCTACGCGCTGATCTCCTACCAGACCGCCTGGCTGCGGGCGAACCACCCCTGCGAGTACATGGCGGCGCTCATCAGCTCCGTGATGAACACGAAGGACCGCGTGCCGTTCTACGTCAATGCGTGCCACGAGATGGGGATCGAGGTGTTGCCGCCCGACGTGAACGAGTCGCAGGTCGACTTCGCGGTCGTCGACGGCAAGATCCGCTTCGGCCTGAACGCCGTCAAGGGCGTCGGCGAGGGCGCCGCGCGTGCGCTGATCGCCGCGCGGCAAGAGGGTGGACCCTTCGAGTCGATCTGGGACTTCGTCGAACGAGTCGACTCGAGCGTCTCCAACAAGCGCGTGCTCGAGGCGCTCGTCAAGTGCGGTGCGCTGCCCGGGTCTCGCAAGGGGATGCTGCAGGTGCTCGAGCAGGCGGTCGCGTGGGGTCAGAAGCAGCAGGCCGACCGGTTGGCGGGCCAGGGGTCGATCTTCGACCTCGCTCCGGTCGAGGATGCCAGGCCGAAGCACCACCCGCAGGTGCCGGCGGAGGAGTTCGAGAAGAACGAGTTCTTGCGGTTGGAGAAGGAGGTGCTCGGGCTGTACGTGTCCGAGCATCCGCTTGCGGCGATTCGCGACCAGCTGCGCAGGAAGACGGACGCGACGATCGGCGAGCTCGACCGCCGCCGCGACGGCGAGGTCGTCACGATCGGCGGCATCGTCGCCGCCGTCCGGCAGACGACGACGAAACGCGGCGACGCGATGGTGTTCCTGCGCGTCGAGGACGTGACGGGCGGCGTCGAGGCCGTCGTCTTCAACTCCACCTACGACCGCGCGCGCGAGCTGTGTGTCGCCGACCGCGTCGTGATCGTGAAGGGGCGCGTCGACCGGAAGGAAGGCGAGACGAAGGTCGTCGCGCTCGAGCTCGCCGCGTTCGAGGCGGTCGCCGAGAAGAAGGAGGTGCGGATCAAGATCGACGCGACGAAGGCTCGCGCCGGAACGATCCGCGAGCTCGCCGCGCTGATTCGTGACTTTCCCGGCGAGTCGCCCGTCTACGCCGACCTGCTCACCTCGCAGGGCCCGAGGACGTACGCATTCGGCCCGCAGTACAAGGTGCAGCCGGCGCCCGACTTCTACGCCGAGGTGAAGATGCTGCTCGGCGAGTCGGCGGTCGCCTGAGGACGGATGAGGCTCGCGCTGGCAGCGCTCGCGGCCGTCACGGCGACCGGCTGGCACGTGATCGGCCGCTCGCCTGCGGTGCGCGGGATGGTCGCCGACGTCGCCGCGCGTGCGTCGGCGCGGCATCCCCACGCGCTCGCGGTGCGCGTCGTCGGCGGCGGGTCGATCACCGGCAGCGCGACGGTGCGTTGCACGCGCCGCGGCCGGGCGCGGACGATCCAGGCGAGCTACGTCGGCCGCTTCGCCGTCCTCGAGCTGCCGCTCGCGCAGCCGACCGGCTGCACCGTCGCCGCGCGCGCGACCGGGACCGGCGAGATCGTCCTCGAGATCCTCGCCCGTTAGTCCAGGCCCGACCTGGCCCTTTCGCCGGTCGACGCGGCGGTGACGCAGGCGTAAGTAGTTGGTTAAGGAGCGAATCCCCCGGGATGGGGTGAACCGGGCCGAACGTTTCACCGAACAGATGGACGAGGAACATCACGCCTGATGCCGACCGCCGAGACAAACCTCCGCCCGAACGAGCAGGAGCTCGTCGAGCAGTGGCGCGCCGAGGAGCTCGAGCGGGCCGGCTACTCCCCCGAGGCCGCTGCCGAGCTCGCGCTCCGCACCGACGTCGACCTCCACGACGCGATCGAGCTGCTCCACAAGGGCTGCTCGCCCGACCTCGCGCTCCGCATCCTGCGGTAGCCCGGGTCCCACACCCGGCCGTCGCGAATACCTCTAGGCTGGTCGCGGCGCGGCCGGACGGCACGACCGTCGCGTGAGAGCGTCTTCGGAGCAGAACTCGACGTGATCGCGTACATCCCCAGCCCGCACACGGGCATCGTGCACCTCGGCCCGCTGACGCTGCACATGTACGGGCTGATGCTGCTGCTCGCGATCCTCGCGTGCATCGGTCTCACCGGCCGCCGCTGGGTCGCGCGCGGCGGCGACTGGGACCTCGTCACGCGGGTCGCCGTCTGGGGCGTCGCGTTCGGCGTCGTCGGCGCGCGTGCGTACCACGACATCACGTCGTGGAACGAGGTGCCGAACCCCAAGTGGGAGGGCATCTTCGAGGTCTGGAAGGGCGGCCTCGGCGTCTGGGGCGGCATCGCGCTCGGGACCGTCGTCGGCACGATGGTCGTCCGCCGCGCCGGCGCGAACGTCGCGCTCTTCATGGACACGGCTGCGCCCGGCCTGCTGCTCGCCCAGGGGATCGGCCGCATCGGCAACTGGTGGAACCAGGAGCTGTACGGCAAGCCGACGACGCTCCCGTGGGCGCTGAAGATCGACCCTGCGCACCGCCTCGCCGGGTACGACCAGTACGCCACCTACCACCCGACATTCCTGTACGAGCTGATCTGGGACGTCGTCGGCGTCGGCATGCTGCTCTGGGTCGACCGGCGGTTCAGGATCCGGCCGCCCGCGCTGTTCGCGCTCTACGTCGCGTGGTACACGTTCGGGCGGTTCTTCGAGGAGCTGCTGCGGATCGACCCCGCGCACCACTTCGCGGGGCTGCGCCTGAACGCGTGGGTGTCCGCCGTCGTCTTCGTCTGCGCGGCCGCCTACTTCCTCGTGCACCAAGGCGTCGTGCGCGCGCCGGGCCGGCCGCGACGCGCACAGCCGCAGGAGCCGCGGCGGGCGATGGCGATCCCGAAGAGCCGCGTCCGGCAGGGACGCTAGCCTGCGCGCGTGCCGGTCGCCGTCCGCGAGTTGCAGCTGGACCTCGACGCGTTCGAAGGCCCGTTCGACCTTCTGCTCTCGCTCGTGCTGCGCGAGGAGCTCGACCTGCGCGAGGTCGACCTCGCGTCGATCGTCGTCGCGTTCGTCGAGCACCTCGGCGAGAAAGGCGAGCTCGACCTCGACGCCTGCGGCGAGTTCCTGATCCTCATCTCGGCGCTGCTCGAGCTGAAGGCGCGCCAGCTCTTTCCCGAGGAGGCAGCGGAGCTCGACGAGCTGGAGCCGGAGGAGGCGGCGGAGGAGCTCGCGCGGCGGCTCGCGGAGTACCGGCGCGCGAAGGAGGCGGCGGACTGGCTGCGGCGGCGGCTCGAGGAACGCCGCGACCTCTTCTTCAGGCAGGGGCCGGCACCGCTTGCGCCGCGCGCGGAGCGCAGGCTGGCACCGCAGTCGCCGCACCGGCTCGCGGACGCGCTGCGCGCGCTCGCCGTCGAGCCGCCCGCGCCGTCCGTGTCGCACATGGCGCTCCGGTTCCCGCCCGTCGCGCAGTTCGTCGAGCGCTGGCGGTCGCTCCTGCGACGGCGCAGCCGCGTCGACTTCGACCAGGAAGTGCAGGGGCTGTCGAGGATCGAGGTGGCGGTGGCGTTTCTCGCGCTGCTCGAGCTGCGCAAGCAGAACGAGGTCGCGATCGCGCAGGCCGCGCCGTTCGCACCGATAAGGATTTCCCGCGCAGACGCCGAAAGGAGCCTCTCGTGGACCGTCCGCTCCGCCTGATCCCGACCGAGGCGACCCCCGCCGCCGAGCTGGCGCGGACGCTCGAGGCGCTGCTCGTCGTCGCGACCCAGCCGCTGCCCGCGGCCGAGCTCGCCGCTGCGGCGCAGGTCGAGGTCGAGCAGGTCGACGAGGCGCTCGAGCTCGTAGCGGAGCGCTTCTCCGAGGGTCGTAGCGGAATCGTGCTCGAGCACGTCGCCGGCGGCTGGGCGTTTCGCGCCGCGGCGGCGGCGGCGGAGGCCTGCATGCGGCTGTTCGAGAAGCCGGTCGAGAAGGGTCTGTCGCAGGCCGCGCTCGAGACGCTCGCGATCGTCGCGTACCTCGGCCCGGTCTCGCGCCCGGAGGTGGCGCGCATCCGCGGCGTGAACGTCGACGGCGTGATCGCCGGGCTCGTCGAGCGCGGGTTGATCGCCGAGGCGGGGCGCGAACAGACGGTCGGCGCGATCCGCTACGCGACGACGCCGCTGTTCGAGCGCGTCTTCGGCCTCGAGTCGCTGGCGGCGTTGCCGCGCGTCGACGACGTCGGCGAGGACGTCACGGAGATCCGCGAGCGGCTCGAAGCCGTCGCGGAGAAACGCCCCGCGTAACCTCCGCCGCGAGCGAGACGCAATCGCCCGGGTTCGGGCTCGCTACGAGCCGCGACGCACGCGCTCGACGAACGCGTACCAGCGCGCGTCACCGGCTGGCCGGCCTGTAGCGGCCGGCCCTTCGTCTCGAAGAGGAAGACGCCGTTCGGGCCGCGTACGAGGTCGAGGTTGCAGAGCCGCCGAACATCAGGTCGTGCAGAAACGATCGCTCGTGACGGCGCGAGATACCCGTCTCGGCAGGAGATCCGTTCGAGTTGAACGGACGTTTCCGATCGCGTGGCGCCGGTACCGAGTCGGCATGCGCATCTTCTACGGGGCAGGACACGAACAGTTTCCGCCGGACGAGCTGCTGCGGCACGCGCAGCTCGCTGCGGAGGTCGGTTTCGACGGCGTCTGCTGCAGCGACCACTTTCAGCCGTGGTGGGAGCCCGGCGAATCCGGCCACGCGTGGCCGTGGCTCGGCGCGCTCGGCGCGACGACGGACGGCGTCAAGTTCGGCACCGCCGTCACGCCGGCCGTCGAGCGCTACCACCCCGCGCTCGTCGCGCAGTGCTTCGCGACGCTCGAGGTGATGTTTCCCGGACGCGTGTTCCTCGGGTACGGCTCCGGCGAGTCGCTCAACGAGTCGCCGCTCGGTTGCGACTGGCCGTCCCCCGGAGCAGCTGGAGTTGATGGGGGAGGCGCTCGAGATGATCCGGCGGCTCTGGAGAGGCGAGACGATCGCCTCCGGGTCGAAGCATTTCCGGACGAAGGACGCGAAGCTGCACACACGGCCGCAGGCTCCGCCGCCGCTCTACGTCTCCGCGTTCCACGAGGGCGCCGCCGAGGTCGCGGCCGCCTTCGCCGACGGGATCTGGTGCCTCGGCGATCCGGAGATCGCGCCGAAGGTGATCGAGACGTACCGGAGTCACGGCGGGAAGGGCGAGACGATCCTTCAGGCGCTCGTCTCGTGGGCCGAGACCGACGAAGCCGCGCTCGAAGGAGCGCGCAGGTGGAAGGGCGCACAGCCGCCGGAGTACTACGTCGACGACTGGCACGACCCGCAGAAGATGTACGAGCACGCGGAGGAGACGATCTCCGACGACGAGTACCGGGAAAAGGCGATCATCTCCGCCGATCCGGATCAGCACGTACGGAAGCTTCGAGAGCTGAAGGAGATGGGCGCGACCACCATTGCGGTCATGAACTGCTCCGGCGCCGACCCGGAAGCGGCGATCCGCGTCTACGGCGAGCGCATCGTGCCGAAGCTGCGGTAGCGCCCCGTGCGCTCGGCACGCAGGTCGAAAAACCCCTGCATCTGCCGGGAAGGGGTCTGACCCGGGTCAGACCCGGGTCAGACCCCGCTCTCGGCCGACCTACGCCGCTCGACCGCTCTCCGCCGGCTACGCCGCTTCGACGAGCAGCGGCTGCTCGTCCTCGACCCGCTCGGCAGCGGTGCGGTGCGGCTGCGGGACGAGGAACTTCGCGGCGACGGCGACCGCGACCGCTCCGAGCGCGGCCAGCACGGTGAACGCGACGCGGAACCCGTGCGTCAGCTCGGCCGCGTCGCCCGCGCCGTAGCTCGACGCGATTGTGCTCACGACCGCCAGGCCGACGGCGCCGCCGATCTGCCGAGCGGTGTTGGTGATCCCCGACGCGATCCCCGCGTCGGCGGGCGCGACGCCCGCGATCGACGCCGTCGTGACCGACACCCACGCCAGCGAGAAGCCAAAGCCCTGCAGGACGAACGCCGGCAGCAGGTTCGTCACGTACGAGCCGTGCACCGGCAGCTGCGTGAGCAGCGCCTGCGACGCCGTCACGAGCGCGAGGCCGGCCACGAGCACCGGCCGCGGGCCGAACCTCCGCACGAGCGGGCCGACGACGTTCGAGAACGTCGCGATGATCGCGGCGATCACGGCGAACGCCGCGCCGTTCTGCGCCGCCGAATAGCCGCGCACCTCCTGGAGGTACAGCGCGAGCAGGAAGAAGTTCGAGAACGCGATCGAGGCCAGGACGACCGTGAGAAAGTTGCCGGCGGCGAGCGTCCGGACCCGCAGAATGCCGAGCGGCATCAGCGGCGCCGCCGCGCGCTGCTCGATCCGGACGAACGCGGCGAGGAGCACTGCGGACACCGCCAGCAGCCCGATCGTCACCGGCGACGACCACGCGTGCTGCGTCCCGTACGTCAGCGCGTAGACGAACACCATCAGCGACGCCGTCACCGACCCCGCTCCCGCGACGTCGAAGTGACGATGACCCTCGAGCCGCTTCGCCTCGGGCAGGAAGCGCGGCGAGAGCAGGGCGACGACGACCCCGACGGGGACGTTGATCAGGAAGATCCACGGCCAGCTCAGGTACGACGTGAGCGCGCCGCCGAGGAGCACCCCGGTCGCGCCGCCGCTGCCCGACGCCGCCGCCCAGACTCCGACAGCGGTGTTGCGGCCGCGGCCCTCCGCGAACGTCGTCATGAGCAGCGACAGCCCCGCGGGTGCGAAGAGCGCGCCGCCGAGGCCCTGCAGGGCGCGGAACGCGATCAGCGAGCCGGCCGACCACGAGAGCGCGCCGAGGGCGGAGCCAGCAGAGAAGACCAGGAGCCCGATCATGAACAGGCGCCGGCGCCCGAAGAGGTCGCCGACCCGCCCGCCGAGCAAGAGAAACCCGCCGAAGACCAGCGCATACGCCGTGATCACCCACTGGAGCCCGGTCTGGGAAAAGCCCAGCGACGACTTGATGGCGTCCAGTGCGACGTTCACGATCGACATGTCGAGGACGACCATGAACTGCGCGAGAACGATCAGTGCCAGGGCTGCCGAGCGAGACCGGAGAAAAGCGGAGTCGGTCAATCGATGTCCTTTCTAATCGTGGATCAACTCCACTATACACAATGACCACGGTAGAGCGCGCTACACTTTCGGCATGGTTGTGACAGAAGGGTCGAAGAAGAAGCCGGCGCGGATGCCGCGCGAGCTGGCGACGAGCCCAGCCTTCTTGCTCAAGCGCATCGGTGCGCTCGTGAAGGAGCAGATGGCCGCGCGGTTCGAGGAAGCGGGCGCGCTGCCGTATGACTACGCGGTGCTGTCGCTGCTGGCGCAGGGCGCGTGCGCGACGCAGGCGATGATTGCCGACACGCTTCGCTACGACCGCAGCTACCTCGTCGGGCTGCTCGACGACCTCGAGCGCCGCGGGCTGGTGGAGCGCAAGCGTGACCAGAACGACCGCCGCCGCCACGTCGTGAGCCTGACCAGGGCCGGCGGGAAGGAGCTCGACCGCCTGCGCGACCTGCACGACATGGTCGAGTTCGACGTCCTCGCGCCGCTGACCGGGAAGGAGCGGGAGACGCTGCGCGCGCTGCTGACGAAGGTCGCAACCGAGCACGACGAGCGCTACGCGCTCGACAAGTGAGGCTGAACGCCTGGCTCGCACGCGCCGGCGTCGCGTCGCGCCGCAAGGCGGACGATCTGATCAAGGCCGGGCGCGTCACCGTCAACGGCGAGGCGGGGCAGCTGAACACGCTCGTCCGCCCCGGCGACGACGTCCGACTCGACGGCGAGCGGCTCGAGCCGCAGGAGCCGGCCTACGTCCTGCTCAACAAGCCGCCCGGCGTCGTGACGACGGCGCGCGACCCGGGCGGGCGCCCGACGGTCGTCGATCTCGTCGCGCACCCGGCGCGGGTCGTCCCGGTAGGTCGGCTCGACGCCGCGACCACGGGTGCGCTCCTGCTGACGAACGACGGCGAGCTCGCGCACCGGCTCGCCCACCCGCGCTACGAGGTCGACAAGGTGTACGAGGTCGTCACCGTCCGGCCGCCGACGGAGGAGCAGCTCCGGCGGCTGCGTGACGGCGTGGAGCTGGACGACGGCCCGACGCGCCCGGCGCAGGTGCGGCGCCTCGCGGAAAACCGCATCGAGCTGACGCTGCACGAGGGCCGGAACCGCCAGGTGCGGCGCATGCTCGAGGCCGTCGGCAACCGCGTGCAGCATCTGCATCGCAGCCGCTACGGCCCGCTGACGCTCGAAGGGCTCGAGCCCGGCGCCTGGCGCGAGCTCGAGCCCTCAGAGGTGCAGCGCCTGCGCCGTTAGTCCGAAGACACCGCCAGCGCCTTCGCCGCCGCGATCAGCAGCAGCGCCTCCGCGGTCTCGCGCTTCGCCTGGCCCTGGTCGACCCGCTGGCCGTCGAACGCCGCGGCCTCGAGCTGCGCCCTGATCGCCGAGGCGAGCGCGTCGCGCTTCGACGTCAGAGCCTCGATCGCACTCTCGATCCGCGTGTACTTCGAGTCGTCCGCGCTGGCTGATCTATCGAACGGCGGGACCCTAGCGCGGGCCGCCGCCGCACGGACGTCGAAGCGCCGCCTTACGGGCGGACGAACCCCATCCGCCGGTACATGAACTCGAGCGTCGGCGCCGCGGTCTGGCGCGCCTTCTCGGCGCCGACTGCGAGCAGGCGCCGGAGCTCGCCCACGTCGGCCCGCAGCTCCTCGTACCGTTCGCGCACCGGCCTGAACAGCTCGACGACGGCTTCGCCGACGTCCTGCTTCAAGTCGCCGTAGCCGCGGCCGTCGTAGGCCGCCTCGACCTCGGGGATCTCGCGGCTCGACGACACCGCGAGGATCTCGATCAGGTTCGAGACGCCCGGCTTGCCGTCCGGGTCGTACCGCACCTCGCGTCCGGAGTCGGTGACGGCGGTCTTGAACTTCCTGCGGATCACGTCCGGTGGATCGAGCACGAGCACCGTCCCCTGCGGCGTGCCGCCGGTGGTCGACATCTTCCTCGTCGGCTCCTGCAGGTCCATGATCCGCGCGCCCACGTCCGGGAACACGCCGCGCGGCACCTTGAACGTCTCGCCGTAGCGGGCGTTGAAGCGCTCCGCCACGTCGCGCGTCAGCTCGATGTGCTGGCGCTGGTCGTCGCCGACCGGGACGACGTCGGTCTGGTAGAGCAGGATGTCCCCGGCCATCAGCACCGGGTACGTGAACAGGCCCGCGGAGACGAAGTCGCGGCTCTCACCCTTCTCCTTGAACTGCGTCATCCGGCCGAGCTGCCCGAACCCGGTGACGGACGAGAGCAGCCACGCCGCCTCGGGATGCGCCGAGACGTGGCTCTGGAGGAAGAGCGTGCTGCGCTGCGGGTCGAGGCCGACCGCGAAGAGCAGCGCGGCGAGGTCCAGCGTGCGCTCGTGCAGGTCGACGGGGTCGTGCTCGACGGTGATCGAGTGCAGGTCGACGATGCAGAAGAATGCGTCGCCCTCGTTCTCGTCCTGCGTACGGACGTAGTGGCGCATCGCGCCGATGTAGTTGCCGATGTGCTTGGCGCCGGTCGCCTGGATGCCGGAGAAGACACGCATGGTGGATACCTCGTGGTCGGTGGGACGTGCGCAGGTGCGAAGCGCGGACGAGGCGGCCCTAGCGCAGGCCTCCGCCTCGCCCGCGGCGCCACGACCAACGGATGTCGGAGGCGAAGGTCATCGCGCCGCAGGATAGACGAAACCCTGTCTCTACACTGGATTCGTGGCCGTCACGTCGGACAGGTGGTCGCCGTCGTCGTGGCGCGAGCGGCCCGCCCTGCAGCAGCCCGAGTGGCCGGACCCCGCCGCGGCGGCGGCTGCGCTCGCGCGCCTGAAGGCGTGCCCGCCGCTCGTGTTCGCGGGCGAGGCGCGGCAGCTGCGCGACAGCCTCGCGCAGTGCATCGCGGGCCGCGGCTTCCTGCTCCAGGCGGGCGACTGCGTCGAGTCGTTCAACGAGATCTCGACGCAGCGGATCCGCGAGAAGCTGAAGATCATGCTGCAGATGTCGGCCGTGCTCACGTACGGCGCGACGCTGCCGGTCGTGAAGGTCGGGCGCATCGGGGGCCAGTTCACGAAGCCGCGGTCGGATGCCTTCGAGCGCGTCGGCGACGTCGAGATCCCGAGCTTCCGCGGTCACATGGTGAACAGCGAGGAGCCGACGGCGGCGGCGCGCGTGCCGGACCCGGCGCGCATGATCGAGGGCTACAACCAGTCGGCGGCGACGCTCAACTTGCTGCGCGCGTTCACGAAGGGCGGCTACGCCGACCTGACGCAGGTGCACTCGTGGAACAAGGACTTCGTCGCGAGCTCGCCCGAGGGGCGGCGCTACGAGCGCCTCGCGTCCGAGATCGAGCGCGCGCTCGCGTTCATGGCCGCGTGCGGGATCGACCTCGCCGCCGAGCGGCGGCTGCACGAGGTCGACGTCTTCACCGCCCACGAGGGGCTGCTGCTCGACTACGAGGAGGGGCTGACGCGGCGCGACTCCCTGACCGGCGACTGGTACGACTGCTCGGCGCACCTGCTCTGGATCGGCGAGCGCACGCGCCAGCCGGAGGGCGCCCACGTCGCGTTCTTCTCCGGCGTGCACAACCCGGTCGGCGTCAAGATCGGCCCGGCGGCGACACCCGAGGAGATCGTCGAGCTCTGCGAGACCCTCAACCCGCTGCGCATCCCGGGGCGGCTGACGTTCTACGCGCGGATCGGCGCCGACCGTGTGCGCGAGACGCTGCCGCCGCTCCTGCGGGCGGCGCGCGACGAAGCGCACCCCGTGCTGTGGGCGAGCGACCCGATGCACGCGAACACGATCCGCACCGCCGACGGCGTGAAGACGCGCCGCTTCGACACGATCATGTCGGAGCTCGAAGGCTTCTTCGAAGCCTGCTGGGAGGCCGGCGTCTGGCCCGGCGGCGTCCACCTGGAGTTCACCGGCGAGGACGTCACCGAGTGCCTCGGTGGGGCCGACGACGTGCTCGAGGAGCAGCTCGCGACCCGCTACGAGACGCTCCTCGACCCCCGACTCAACGCGCGGCAGTCGCTCGACCTCGCGTTCCGCCTCGCCGAGCTGATGCAGCACGCCCCGCGTTAACGGGGGCCGGTGACGCGCACGTCGCCGTGTGCGGTGCGGACGTACACCTGCCACGCGTAGTACTCGAGGAACGCCGTCTGCACGACCGCGATCCGGTGTGCGAGGTGCTCGACCGCGTCCACGTAGAGCGGCGAGTGGTTGTAGTCGTAGACCGCGGTGCGCTCGTCGCGTGCACCGCCGTTCGAGCGCAGGTAGTTCGCGGCGGCGAGGATCGCGTCGTGCGGGTCGTGGACGTCGCCGCCCATCCCGTACTCGCTCCACGTCGCCGGCTCGAACTGCATCGGCCCCTGCGCGCCGGCGGTGCTCGTGTTCCGCAGCCGGCCGAAGTCGCTCTCGACGAAGTTGATCGCCGCGAGCAGCTGCCAGCGGACGCCGAACCGCCGCTGCGCCTCGCGGTACCACGCCAGCAGCCGCAGCGGCGGCGCCGCGGGACCGATGCGGATCCGCGCGCGCAGGGGCGGGCTCTGCTCCGCGAGCCGCACCAGGTCGGTGCGCGCTGCGACGTCGTCACGCTCCGCCGGACGGAGACGCACGACGGCGGCGCCCGTGTGCGGCGAAAAGCCGAGCCTCCGGATCAGCCGCTGCCGGTCGAGCGCGAGCAGCGTCACGTCGCGCGGGATCGGCCCGCGTCCGTGCCAGTGGAGGATCGCCGGCGTCAGCGCGCGCTCGTCCGCGCGGAGGCGCCGCACGATCGCCGGCGGCGACTGCGGGAGCGGCGCGTGCGGCGAAGGGAGCACGTGGCCATGTTGACGGTCCGTCCTCACCGGCCGTAAGGTCGTGCGATGTCGACCGCGGCTGCGAACGCCCCTCTCTGGAGTGCCCGCGCCTCCGATTGGGCGGAGCTGCAGGAAGCGCAATGCGCACCGATGTACGAAGCGGTGATCGACGCCGTCTTCGACGAGCCCGGCCGGCGGCTGCTCGACGCCGGATGCGGGTCGGGGCTCGCGGCCGCTCTCGCGCGACAGCGCGGATTCGTCGTGAGCGGCTTCGACGCGGCGCCTGGCCTGCTCGAAGTCGCGCGCGAGCGGGTTCCGGACGCAGACTTCCGTGAAGGTGACCTGGAGCAAGCGCCCTTCGACGACCACACCTTCGACGCGGTCATCGCATGCAACGCGGTGCAGTACGCCGCGAATCACGGGAGGGCGGTGCGCGAACTGGCGCGCGTGGCGGTGCCGGGAGGGCGGATCGGGATCGCGATGTGGGCCGAGCACGACCGCTCCGAGATGTCGGCGGTCTTCGACGCGCTCGGCGCGTTGATGCCTCCGCCGCCGCCCGGCGCGCCGGCCCCGTTCGCGCTCGAGCGCCCCGGGGCGCTCGAGGAATTGATGAACGACGCCGGCATCAGCGTGGACGGAGGGGAAGACGTGCCGGCGACCTTCACGTACGCCGACCTCGAGACGGCGATGCGCGGGCAACTGTCCGCGGGTGTGCTCGTGCGGATGGAGGAAGCGGTGGGGCGGGAGCGCGTGCACGTGACGCTGAGCGAGGTGCTCGAGCGATTCCAGCGTTCGGACGGCACCGTGGTCTTCGAGAACATGTTCCGGTACGTCGTCGGCCGGGCGCCGGACTAGCTCCGACAGCGCATCCGTAGAGTGGCGGCGTGAAGATCGCCGTCGTCGGAACCGGGCTGATGGGCGCGTCGCTCGGCCTCGCCGCCCGGCGGCGCGGCGACGACGTGCGCGGCTGGGACCCCGATCCCGCCGCGCTCGCGACGGCGGCCGGCCGCGGAGCCGTCGAACCAGCGAGCTCGCTCGAGGACGCTGTCGATGCGGCCGACCTCGTCGTCGTCGCCGCACCGATCGCGCAGCTGCCCGCAGCGGTGGCCGCGGCGCTCGCGGCCTCGGGCGACGCGACCGTCACCGACGTCGGTTCGACGAAGACCAGCGTCGTCGCCGCGGCAGCCGGCAGCCCGCGCTTCGTCGGCGGCCATCCCATCTGCGGCGGCGAGGGGCGCGGCGCGGAGCACGCGGCGGCGACGCTGTTCGAGGGCGCGACCTGGTTCCTGACACCGGTCGCGCAGACGGACCCGCGGCGCCACCGGCTCGTGCACGGCTTCGTCGCCGACACGGGCGCGACGCCGGTTGCGATCGACGCCGCCGCGCACGACCGCCTCGTGGCGCTGACCAGCCATCTGCCGCACGTCGTCGCGAACGTGGTGGCGAACCAGACCGGCGACGCGCGGATCGAGGGCCACGAGCCGCTTGCACATGCCGGCGGAAGCCTGCGGGACCTGACGCGCGTCGCCGGCGCGAACCCGCGCATCTGGGTCGACATCTTCCTCGACAACGCCGACGCCGTGCGCGGCGCCCTCGCCGAGCACCGCCGCCGGATCGAGCAGGTCGAGGCCGCGCTCGCACAAGGCGACGCAGGGTTCCTCGCGCGCTGGATCGGCGAGGCGGCGGCGAACCGGCGGCGCATGCTGGCGCAGGAGCATCCCGACCCCGGCGCGCTGCAACGGCTGCGCGTGCACGTGCCGGACCGGCCCGGCGTCCTCGCCGGCATCACGCAGGCGCTCGGCGCGGAGCGCATCAACATCGAGGACTTCGAGCTCCATCACGTGTCGCCCGAGCGGGGCGGGACGCTGACGGTGCTCGTCGCCGGCGAGGGGGAGGCGCAGCGCGCGGCCGACCTGCTCGAGCGGCAGGGGTACGAGGTCGTCGTCGCGCCGGTGCTGGACGAATGAGGACGGGACGGATCGAGGGACCGGGTGCGCCGCCGGCTGCGCGGCTCGCAATCGCGCCGGCGGCGGCGCTGGTCGGCGCGGCCGCCGTCCCCGGCAACAAGGGCAGCTCGCAGCGAGCCGCGCTCCTCGCGGCGGTCGCCGACGGCGAGAGCCGCATCCGCGGCTTCGGCCGCGCCGCCGACACGGTCACGGCGCTCGACGCTGCCCGGACACTCGGCGGCGACGTCGCCGACGGCGGCGACGACGACATCCGCATCCGCGGCGCCGGTCTCCGCGGGCTGCGCGCCGCGACCGTCGACTGCGGCAACGCCGGCACCGTGCTGCGGCTGCTGTGCGGGCTGCTCGCGGGGCAGGAGGGCCGCCGCTTCGAGCTCGTCGGCGACGACTCGCTGAGCGCGCGGCCGCACGAGCGGGCGGCGGAGCCGCTGCGCCGGATGGGCGCACGGATCGAGACCACCGACGGCCACGCGCCGGTTCGGATCCAGGGCGCGGCCCTGACGCCGATCACGTACGAGCTGCCGGTCGCGAGTGCGCAGGTGAAGTCGGCGATCCTGCTCGCCGGCCTGTACGCGGAGCGCGGACCGACGACGGTCGTCGAGCCCCACCCGACCCGCGACCACACCGAGCGGATGCTGCAGGGGCTGGGCGTGCGGCTGCGCCGCACCGAGCGGAGCGTCAGCGTCTGGCCCGTCGAGCGCCTGCCGCCGCTCGACCTCGACATCCCCGGCGACATCTCGTCCGCCGCGCCGCTGATCGCCGCCGCCGTGCTGCTGAACGGGTCCGAGCTGATCCTCCAGAACGTCAACGTCAACCCGCTGCGGACGGGGCTGCTCGACGTCCTCGAGCGCATGGGGGCGCGGATCGCGCTCTTCAACCGCCGAATCGTCGGCGGCGAGCCGGTCGCGGACCTCGAGGTGCGCTCGTCGCCGCTCGTCGCGACGACCGTCGAGCACGCTGAGGTGCCGCGGCTGGTCGACGAGCTGCCCCTGGTCGCCCTGCTCGGCGCGATGGCGCGAGGCACCACCGTCGTCCGCGGCGCCGCCGAGCTGCGCGCGAAGGAGACCGACCGGATCGAGACGGTGACGCAGGCGCTGCGCGCGATCGGCGTCCGCATCGAAGCGCGGGCCGACGGTTTCGTGGTGCGCGGCACACCGGCGCGTCCGCGCGGCGGCACCGTCGCTGCGCGCGGAGACCACCGCATCGCGATGCTCGGCGCCGTCGCAGGGCTCGTGTCGCGCGAAGGCGTCAGGATCGAGGATCCGGAGTGCGTCGCAGTAAGCTTCCCCGGCTTCTACGAGCTCCTCGACCAGCTGGCGCAGAGATAACCGAGATGATCGTCGCCATCGACGGCCCCGCCGGGGCCGGCAAGAGCACGGTCGCCCGCAAGCTCGCGGAGCGGCTCGGGTTCCGCTACCTCGACACGGGCGCGATGTACCGCGCGCTCACGTGGCTCGCGATGCGGGAGGGGCTGCCGCTCGGCGACGCCGGACGGCTCGGCGTGCTCGCGCGCCAGTACCCCGTCGTCTTCGACGAGGTCGGCCGCGTGTTCGTCGCCGGCGTCGACGTGACCGCCGCGATCCGCCAGTCGCGCATCGACCGGATGGTCCCTGTCGTCGCGCGCCACCACCAGGTGCGCGAGGTGATGCGCGAGCGCCAGCGCGAGCTCGCGGCCCAGGGAAACGTCGTCATCGAAGGACGGGACATCGGCACCGTCGTCGCCCCCGGGGCGGAGATCAAGGTCTACCTGCAGGCCGACCCCGAGATCCGCGCCCGCCGCCGCCAGGCGGAGCGGCCCGACATCGGCGCGGACGCACTCGCCACCGACCTGCGCACGCGCGACGAGGCCGACCGCGCGCGCATGCAGCCCGCGGACGACGCGGAGCTGATCGACACGACACGGCTCGAGGTGGACGACGTCGTCACGCGGATCGAGGAGCTGATCCGGACGCGGTCGCTCGCGCCGCAGTGACCGGCACCGGCTCGAAGCAGTCGGACGCATCCCGCACGCGCCGGCGCCGGAGCGGATGAGCTCGGTCGCCTGGACGGTCGGACGCTGGTACATGGGCGCGCCCGCGCGCGTGGCGACGCGCGCGCGCGCCTACGGCGTCCAGCGGATGCCCCGCACGGGCGGGCTCGTGCTCGCGATCAACCACCTGCACTGGATCGACATCCCGCTCGTCGGCGTGCTCTCGCCGCGCGACATCGACTACGTCGCGAAGATCGAGGCGACGAGCTTTCCCGGGCTCGGCAGGTTCCTCGAGTGGCACGGGGCGATCGGCATCCGGCGCGGCGAGTCCGACCGCGAGGCGGTGCGCCGGATGCGCGAGTCGGCGCGCCTCGGGCGCGTCGTCGGCCTGTTCGTCGAGGGGACGCGCCAGCGGTCGGGGCGGCCGGGCCGCGCACAGCCCGGAGCGGCGATGGTCGCGCTGCAGGAGAGCGTGCCGTTGATGCCGGTTGCGGTGTACGGCACGCAGTTCTGGAAGCCGGGCAACTTCGCCCCGTGTTCGGTCGCGTTCGGCGAGCCGCTCGCGCTCGAGGGGCTGCCGAAGGGCGGGCGCGGCTACAAGGAGGCGACGGCCGAGGTCGAGCGGCGCATCAACGTGCTCTTCGACTGGCTCGCCGACCTGCACGCCCGCGGGCGGCCGAGGGGGGAGGCGCCGCCGCTGTGAGTCGCCGGCCGACGCGGCACGACGACGGCGGTGCGGCCGCGGACGCCGCCCCGCTGGAGGGCACCGTCGCGATCGTCGGGTTTCCGAACGTCGGCAAGTCGACGCTGATCAACCGCCTGACGGCGTCGCGGCAGGCGGTCGTTCACGAGACGCATGGAACGACGCGCGACCGCAAGGAGATCATCGCCGAGTGGAGCGGCCGCCGCTTCCTGGTGGTCGACACCGGCGGCGTCGACGTCCAGGACCGGAGCCCGATCACGCGGCGGATCGCAGAGCAGGCGCGGACGGCGATCGCCGAGGCCGACCTCGTCCTGTTCGTCGTCGACGCGCGCGCGGGCGTGACCCCCGGCGACGAGGAGCTGGCGCAGATCCTGCGCGCGGCGAGGAAGCCGGTGCTCGTCGTCGCGAACAAGATCGACGATCCGTCGCAGGAGCACCTCGCGCTCGAGCTCCACCGCCTCGGCCTCGGCGATCCCTTTCCGCTCTCCGCGCTGCACGGCACGAACACCGGCGACCTGCTGGACGAGATCCTGGCGCGGCTGCCGGGGACGTCGGCGCGTCGGGTGCCCGACGACGCGATCCGCGTCGCGATCCTCGGCCGTCCCAACGTCGGCAAGTCGTCGCTCTTCAACAAGCTGGTCGGCGCCGAGCGGACGATCGTCGACGACGTGCCGGGGACGACGCGCGACACGATCGACACGGTGCTCGAACACGGGGGGCGCACGTTCGTGCTCGTCGACACGGCGGGGCTGCGGCGCAAGCGCCGGCAGCGGCAGGGGATCGAGTACTACTCCGAGCTGCGCGCGCTCGAGGCGGCGCAGCGCGCGGACGTCGCGCTCGTGCTCGTCGACTCGTCGCAGGGCATCGTCGAGGGGGACGTGACGGCGGTCGAGGTCGCGCGGAAGGCGCACACGGCGACGCTGGTCGTGCTCTCCAAGTGGGACATCTCGCAGGTGACGATCGAGGAGGTGCGGCCGGAGCTGCAGCGCCGCCTGCGCCAGCGGCCGGACTTCATCACGGTGTCGTCCAAGACCGGCCGGGGAGTCTCCCGGCTGCTCGACAAGGTCGCGGAGCTGTACGACCGCTACGCCGCGCGCGTCGCGACGAGCGCGCTCAACGACTTCGTCGGCGAGCTGAAGCAGCTGCGGCAGCCGCCGGCGAAGGGAGCGCGCCGCCTCAACCTGCTCTACGCCGCGCAGGTCGAGACGCGCCCGCCGCGCTTCCGCGTCGTCGTCAACGACCCCGGGCTCGTGACGCGCGACTACGGCTACTGGGTGGAGAATCAGCTGCGGGATCGGTTCGGGCTCGAGGGGGTGCCGGTGGTGGTCGACTTTCGCAGGCGCTCGTGAAGGCGGTCGTCGTCGGCGCGGGCGCATGGGGGACGGCGTTCGCGCAGCTCCTCCGCGACCGCGGGCACGAGACGACGGTGGTCGGGCGCGACGACATCGACGACGCGCCGTACGAGGACGCCGACCTCGTCGCGATGGCGGTTCCGAGCCGGTCGTTCCGGGACGCGGTCGCGCACGTCCGCGGCAGCTGTCCCGTCCTCTCGCTCGTGAAGGGACTCGACCCCGACACGGGCCACCGGCTGTCGACGCTCGTCACCGACCGGCCCGTCGCGGTCCTCTCCGGCCCGAACATGGCGGAGGAGGTGGCGGCGGGCCTGCCGAGCGCCACGGTCGTCGCCTCGACGGACGAGTCGCTCGCGCTCGAGCTGCAGGAGGCGATCCACTCGCTCGTCTTCCGCGTCTACGTCAACAGCGACCCGATCGGGGTGGAGCTGTGCGGTGCGGCGAAGAACGTGATCGCGCTCGCGGCCGGCGGTGTCGACGGACTCGGCCTCGGCGACAACGCGAAGGCGGCGGTGCTGACGCGCGGCCTCGTCGAGATGTCTCGGCTCGGCGAGGCGTACGGCGCCGACCCCGACACGTTCGCCGGTCTCGCGGGCCTCGGCGACCTCGTCGTCACCTGCTGGCATCCCTCGGGACGCAACCGGCGCGCGGGCGAGCTGATCGCGCGCGGCGCGACGGCCGAGGAGGCGAAGGCGCAGATCGGCCAGGTGGTGGAGGGCCTTACGACTGCGCCGGTTCTGCGCGACCTTTCCCACCGCATCGGCGTCGAGCTGCCGATCACCGAGGGCGTCTGCTCCGTCCTCGAGGGCGCGTCGCTCGACGGCCTCCTCGCGTCGCTGATGGGGCGGCGGCCGACGGAGGAGTGAGACGGCTCGCGCTCCTCGGCGCGCTCGCGTCGCTGGCGGCCGCGTGCGGAAGCGGGAAGCCGGCCGCGACGCTCGCCGACGTCGCGCCGCGCTCGACGTCCGCGGTGCTCGACGTGGCGCGCGCGCCGACGACGCGCGCACTCGCGCTGAGCGCCGCCGGGAGCACGCTTCGCCGCGCGATCGCCTCGACGAGCTGGGCGCGCTTCGCGCCGCGGGCGCAGGTGGCGATCCTGCCGCAGGGCCCGGTGGCGTACCTGCTGCCGAAGGACCGGAAGGCGTTCGAGCGGGCGCTCGACGCGCGTCGTCTCCTGCACGCGCACGTGCGCGGCTGGGAGGCCTTCACGCCGAACGTCGCCGCGCTCGCCGCCGCGGAGCACGCGAAGCGCACGCTGCGCTCGGACGCGTGGTTCGCCCGCGCGTCGCAGGCCGCGCCCGGTCACGCGGACGCCGTGCTGCTGGCGCGCGGCTGGCAGGTTCTCTCCGTCAGCGGCGACGCGTTCGGCGTCACGCGTCCGGGCGGCGGGCGCGCCGCGCCGGTCGCGGGCGAGGCCGCGATCCCGGCCGACGCAGTCGCCGCCTCCGCCTGGCACGACGCGGCGCGGGTGCTCCGCGGGCTGCCGGTCGGCGCGCAGCTGCGCGCCGGGCTCGGGCTCACGCTGCCGGACCTCGCGGCTGCGGCGCCCGGCGACGCGGTCTTCTACGCCCGCCCCGGCGTGCCGCTGCCCGGGTTGACGCTGCTCGCGGACGGCGGCACGCTCCGCGCCGCGGCGCGGCTCGTGCACGACCTCGACCGCGAGGCGCCGCCGCCGCTGCCCGCGACCGTCGACGGGCACACCCTGGAGGACGTCGCCTTCAGCGCGCTCGACATCTACTACGGCCGCGTCGGCCGGACGCTCGTGCTGACGAACGACCCGGGCGCGACGCTGGTGAAGGCGGGGCGCCGGCTGCGGCCGGCGGGGCTGCCCGCCGGCGTCGTCGGCTGGACGTGGGTCGACGTGCCGCGCGCGCTGGCGGAGCTGCGCACGCTGGCGTCGCTCGCGGGGACGAGCGTCAGCGAGAGCTTCGTGCGGCGGTTCGCGGGGCTGCGGACCGTGCTGGAGTACGAGACCGCGGGCCACGGGCTGCGGACCTCGACGATCGTCGCCCGCTGACTGATTCGCTACCCTCGCCGCGATGGGGCAGCGGACGTTCCTCTTCACCTCCGAGTCGGTCACGGAGGGCCACCCCGACAAGATCGCCGACCAGATCTCGGACGCAGTCCTCGACGCCGCGCTCGCGAACGACCCGACGAGCCGCGTCGCCTGCGAAACCTTGATCACGACGGGGCTCGTCGTGATCGCAGGCGAGATGACGACCGGCGAGTACATCGACATCCCGCGGCTCGTCCGCGAGACGGTCAAGGGCATCGGCTACACGCGCGCGAAGTACGGCTTCGACGCCGAGACCTGCGGTGTGGTCGTCGCGATCGACGAGCAGTCGCCCGACATCGCGCAGGGCGTCGACAACGCCTACGAGGTGCAGCACGACCCGGGCGACGACGACCCGCTCGACCGCGTGGGGGCGGGCGACCAGGGGATGATGTTCGGCTACGCGACGAACGAGACCCGCGAGCTGATGCCGCTCCCGATCATGCTCGCGCACCGGTTGACGAAGCGGCTGTCCGAGGTGCGCAAGGCGGAGATGCTGCCGTACCTGCGGCCGGACGGGAAGGCGCAGGTGTCGGTGCGCTACGACGTTGACGAGGACGGCAGGCAGACGCCGGCCGAGATCGAGCGCGTGCTGATCTCGACGCAGCACCGCGAGGGGCTCGACGCGGAGACGATGATCAAGCCCGACCTCGTCGAGCAGGTGCTGCGGCCGATCCTCCCGAAAGCGCTCTACGACGAGCGCCGGCTCGAAGACCCCGACTTCTTCTACGTCAACCCGACGGGGAAGTTCGTCATCGGCGGCCCGATGGGCGACACCGGCCTGACCGGCCGCAAGATCATCGTCGACACGTACGGGGGCGCCGCGCCGCACGGCGGCGGCGCCTTCTCGGGGAAGGACCCGACGAAGGTCGACCGTTCCGCTGCGTACGCCGCGCGCTACGTCGCGAAGAACGTCGTCGCCGCCGGCCTCGCCGACCGCTGCCAGATCCAGGTGGCGTACGCGATCGGGGTCGCGCACCCCTTCTCGGTGCTCGTGGAGACGTTCGGCACCGAGAAGGTCCCGGTGCCGCGGATCGCCGAGCTGGTCGACGAGCACTTCGACCTGCGCCCGGCGGCGATCCTGCGCGACCTCGACCTGCGCCGCCCGATCTACCGCAAGACCGCGGCCTACGGCCACTTCGGCCGCGACGACCACGACTTCACGTGGGAGCGGACCGACAAGGCGGACGCGCTGCGCGCGGCCGCCGGGCCGGCAGCGGTGGCCACCCCGTAGCTCGCCGCTACGTCCGGCGCACGAACAGGCCGGCGGCTGCCTTCTCGCCGATCGCCTTCTCGCCGCCGTCCACCGCGACGCGGAACTGGCCCGGCGGCTCGGCGCCCCGCAGCTCGAGCTCGGCCCCCGGGACGAACCCCTCGTCGTAGAACCAGTGCAGGAGGTCGCCGTCGTGCTCGGCGAGCCGCACGATCGTCACCCGCGACCCCGGCGCGACGTCCGACAGCGCCTCGAGCTCGCGGTTCTCCGCCTGCTCGACGTCGGGATCGACGGGCCAGCCGTGCGGGCAGCGGTCCGGCCGGCCGAGCCGGCGCTCGATGCGCTCGACCATGTCGTCGGTGAACGTCGCGCCCAGCTCGTCCGCGTGTACGTGCGCCTCCGCCGCCGTGTACCCCATGAAGTCGGTGAGGAGCCGCTCGATGATCCGGTGCTTGCGCACGACGCGGCGGGCGCGCTCGGCTCCGGCCGGCGTCAGGATCGCCTCCTTGCGCTCGCCGCGCTCCACGAGCCCCTCCGCCTCGAGCCGCTTCAGCATCTCGCCGGCGGACGCGCGCGAGACGCCGAGCATCTCCGCCACGCGGGACGCGATCGTCTGCGACCCCGACACCTGCGGCCGGTACTCGCCGATCGGGAACGCGAGGAAGTAGATCGTCTCGAGGTACTCGTCGACCCCGTGCCCGGCGGCCATGGCGCGATCGTAGACAGCGGCGGGGCCCCGCCGTGCGAGGGGTAAGGTGGACCTGACATGTCGACCGGCGAGACGCTGCTGCTCGGTGCGATCGCCGGCCTGACGATCTTCGTCGGGCTGCCGCTCGGCCGCGTCCGCGCGGCCTCCGCGCGCGTGCGCGCGGGGCTGAACGCGGTCGCGACGGGCATTCTCGTCTTCCTGTTCTGGGACGTCGTCTCGCACGGCGTTGCGCCCGTCGAGGCCCGCCTGACCGTGCACGACTGGGGCTACTTCGCGCTCTATGCCGGACTCCTCGCCGCCGGCTTCGGCGCGGGTTACCTGTCGCTCGTCTACTACGACGGCTGGTTGAAGCGCAAGCGGGCGACGCCGCTCGTCGGTCCGGGCGCCGCCGCGCGCGACGAGTTCGCGCAGCGGTCCTGGTTCGAGGCGCTCTCGCCGGGCCACCGGCTTGCACTGCTGATCGCGACCGGGATCGGGCTGCATAACTTCGGCGAGGGGCTGGCGATCGGACAGTCCTCCGCAGCCGGGGAGCTCGGCCTCGCGCTGGTGCTGATCATCGGCTTCGGCCTCCACAACACGACCGAGGGCTTCGGGATCGTCGGCCCGCTCGCGGCGGAGGCCGAGCTGCCGAGCTGGGGCTTCCTCGCCGCAATGGGGCTGATCGGCGGGGGCCCGACCTTCGTCGGCACGGTCGTCGGCCAGGCGTGGGTCAGCCCGGCGCTGGCGACGCTCTTCTTCGCCGCCGCCGGCGGCTCGATCCTGTACGTGGTCGTCCAGCTGTTCGACGTCTGCAAGCGTGCGGGCGAGCCCGCCGTCGTCGCCTGGATGGTCATGCTCGGGCTCGTGCTCGGGTTCGGCACCGACTTCGTGCTGACCGCCGCCGGCGCGTAGTGCCGTACGCCTCGGTCTACCCGCTCGTGACCGCGCGGGCGGTCGCGCGTGCCTTCACGTACGAGGTGCCGGACGGCGCCGGCCCCGGCGCGATCGTCCGGATGCCGTTCGGCCGCAGGCGCGCGCGCGGGGTCGTCGTCGAGCTCGTCGGGTCGCCGCCACCCGACGTCGACGCGCGCCCGGTCGACGCGATCGAGGGCGCCATCCCGACGACGCTCGTCGAGCTCGCGCTCTGGCTCGCCGACTACTACGGCTCCACTCCCGCCCGCGCGCTTGCGCTGGTCGCGCCCGAGGCGCCGAAGCGGCGCAAGCAGCAGCCGCCGCCCGCCGAGCGCCAGGCGCTCGACGCAGCGGGCGCGCCGCCCGAGCCGTCGCCTGCTCAGCGCGCCGCGGTCGACGCGATCGTCGGCGCCCTCGACTCCGGCGGCGGCAACTTCCTGCTCCACGGCGCGACCGGCTCGGGCAAGACGGAGGTGTACCTGCGCGCGTGCGAGGCTGCGCTCGAGCGGGGTCTCGGCGCGATCGTGCTCGTCCCCGAGATCGCGCTCGCGCCGCAGACGGTCGGACGCGTGCGCGCGCGCTTCGGCGACCGCGTCGCGATCCTGCACTCGGCGCTGACCGACGCGCAGCGCCGGGACGAGCGCGAGCGGATCGCGACCGGCGCCGCGCGCATCGTCGTCGGCGCGCGCTCCGCGGTCTTCGCGCCCGTGCACGGGCTCGGCCTGATCGTCGTCGACGAGGAGCACGACCCGTCGTACAAGCAGGACTCCGACCCGCGCTACGACGCGCGCACCGTCGCCGCCAAGCGCGCGTCGCTCGAAGGCGCGGTCGCGGTCTTCGGCTCGGCGACGCCCCGGCCAGAGAGCTGGGCGGCGCTGCCGCGGCTCGAGCTCGGCGGCCGGATCGGCGCGCAGCTGCCGCCCGTGCGCGTCGTCGACCTGCGGCGCGAGGCGGGATACCCGCTGTCAGCGCCGCTGCTCGAGGCGCTGCGCGGGGTCGCCGAGCACCGCGGCAAGGCGATCCTCCTCCTCAATCGGCGCGGCGTCGCGCCGGCGCTGCACTGCCGCGCGTGCGGCACGACGATCCGCTGCCCGAACTGCGACGTCTCGCTCGTGCTGCACGGCGACGCGACGCTGCGCTGCCACCATTGCGGCCACGCGTCGGCAGCGCCCGCGGCGTGCCCGGCCTGCGCGTCCCCGGACCTGGCGCGCCTCGGCGCCGGCACGCAGCGGCTCGAGCGCGAGCTCGAGCGCGAGCTGCCAGACCTCGAGCTGATCCGCCTCGACGCGGACGCCGTCGCGAAGCCGGAGCAGCTCGCCGCGTCGCTGCGGCGCTTCGCCGACGCCGAGGGCGCGGTGCTGCTCGGCACGCAGATGGTCGCCAAGGGGCATCACTTCGCCGGAGTCGAGCTGGCTGCGGTGGTCGACGCCGACACCGGCCTCGCGCTTCCGGACTTTCGCGCGGAGGAGCGCACGTTCCAGCTGATCACGCAGCTCGCCGGCCGGAGCGGCCGCGACGCGCCGGGACGGGTGCTGGTGCAGACGTTCCAGCCCGAGGCGCGGCCGATTGCGTACGCCGCACGGCACGACGTCGAACGGTTCCTCGCCGAGGAGCTCGCCCGCCGCCGCCCGCTCGGCTACCCGCCGTACGCACACCTGGTGCGGATCGTCGTGACGGGGCCGGAGCTCGAGCCGGTGGTGCGCGCGCTCGACGAGCTGAAGGCCGGGATCGCCGGCGCGGACCTCCTCGGGCCCGCTGCGCTCCTCCGCCTGCGCGGCCGGCACCGCGCGCAGCTGGTGGCGAAGACGGCGCAGCCGCGCCGCATCGCGGCGCACGCCGCGCGGCTGCTGGCGGCGGCGGCACCGGCGATGCGGAGGTGGGGGCTGACCGCCGTCGTCGACGTCGACCCCCAGTCGCTCTGACACGATGGACGCGTGCCGAAGCGGAGCATCCCGAGGGCGGAGGAGGTGATCGGCGAGTGGGGCGTGCGCGACGTCACGCCTCCGTCGCAGGCCGAGCGCCACCGGCTGGCGCGCGACCGCGAGCTCAACCCGCTGCACGGCCGGCCGCTCCGCCGCCGCGTCCGCAACTTCCGCCAGGAGGCGGACGCCTACCTCGCGTCGCTCGGCGGCCCGCTGCCGTACATGCAGCGGCTGCGCGCGATCGAGGTGGAGACGGAGCGCCAGCTCGAGCTGCTCGCCGCGGCGTACGAGGAGCAGCGGGACGATCCGCGGGCGTGGCGGCGTACGGCCGAGCGCTGGGACTTCAGCGACGTCAACGACCTGATCGACAAGCACAACCGCTGGTACCCGATGGAGGCACGTCTGCCGATGGACCCGCGCACCCGTGACTACGTGAAGGTCGGCGGGCGCGAGTACCGCCGCGCGCCGCTCGACGCGCGCTGGATCCTCGACCGCTTCCCGGCCCGCCCTGCGTAGACTGGCCCGCCCATGTCGGAGCACGAGCACGACCACGAGGCGCACGACGAGCACGACGAGGAGGCCGACCGCGACGCGGAGCGCGAGGCGCGGCGGCAGCTCGCGCTCGCGCAGATCCGTCAATACGGCGATCCCGCGCTGCGCCTGAAGGCGCACGAGATCGCCGACTTCGACGACGACCTGCACCGCCTCGTCGACCGCATGGTCGCGCTGATGCACGACGCGCAGGGCGTCGGCCTCGCCGCGACGCAGGTCGGAGTGCTGCGGCGGCTGTTCGTCTTCGAGCCCGACGACGAGGGGCCCCGGGCGATCGTCAACCCCGAGATCGTCGAGCGCGGCGCCGAGAGCGCTTCGGAGGATGAAGGTTGCCTGTCACTGCAGGGGGTGCGGGTCCCCGTCGAGCGGGCGGTCGGCGTGACGCTCGTCGGGAAGGATCCGCACGGCGTAGAGCTCCGGCTCGAGCTCGAGGGCTACGGCGCGCGTGTCGCGCAGCACGAGCTCGACCACCTCGACGGCGTGCTGATCATCGACCGCACCGACGAGGAGCACCGCAAGCAGGCGCTCGCGACGCTGCGCCCGCGAGTCAACATCGCGTGACGTGAAGATAGGCGTCGCCGCGACGGCGCCGATCGGCGCCGACGTGCTGGAGCGGCTCGCGCAGCAGCACGAGGTCGCGTTCCTGCTCACGCGGCCGGACGCGCCGCGCGGCCGTGGCCGCAGGCTCGCGCCGCCGCCGGCGAAGCAGGTCGCGCAGCAGCTCGGCGTCCCGGTGCACCAGCCGGAGAAGCCGGAGCTGCCGGTCGAGGTCGACCGGATGGTGGTGTGCGCGTACGGGCTGTACATCCCGCCGCGGCTGCTCGAGCGCTCGCTCTGGCTGAACGTGCACCCGTCGCTGCTGCCGCGCTGGCGCGGCGCCGCACCGGTGGAGCGGGCGATCCTCGCCGGCGACGAGGAGACGGGCGTGACGATCCACCGGACGGTGGCCGAGCTGGACGCCGGCCCGGTCGCGGCGCAGGAGGCGTTCCCCGTCGGCGAGATGGATGCGGGGGAGGTGTTCGCGCGCGCCGCCGAGGTCGCCGCCCGGCTGCTCGGCGCGATCATCGAGTCGCCGCGGTTCGTGCCGCAGCGGGAGGACGGCGTCACGTACGCCGACAAGATCGCCGCCGCCGACCGCGAGCTGCACCTCGACGACCCCGTCGACGCGTGGCGCCGTGTGCGGGCGCTCTCGCCGCACATCGGCGCGTGGGCGATCCTGCACGGCCGCCGCGTCACGATCTGGAAGGCGCGGCTCGCCGACGGCGCGTTCGTCCCGCTCGTCGTGCAGCCCGAGGGCCGCTCGCAGATGGGCTACGAAGACTTCCTGCGCGGCCTCCGATGATCGCGCCCGCCCGCCGCGCCGCGTACGAGGTGGTACGGCGCGTGTTCGAAGAGGACGCCTACGCCGACCGCGCGCTCGCGTCGGCGGTCGCAGGCCTCGACGAGCGTGAGCGGGCGCTCGCGCAGTTCCTCGCGTACGGAACCGTGCAGCGTGCGCGCACGATCGACTTCGGCATCGAGCGGCTCGGGAGGCGGCCGGTGCGCAAGCTCGACCCGCCGGTGCGCACGTCGCTGCGGCTCGGCGGGTTCCAGCTTGCGTTCTCCGGCGAGCCTGCGCACGCCGTCGTCGACGACGCAGTCGAGCTCGTCCGCGCGGCGCGGCGCGAGCGTGCCGTGCCGTTCACGAACGCGGTCATGCGCCGTCTCGCGCAGGGATTCCGCGGCCTCGTCGCGTCGCTGCCGGACGGACCTGTGAAGGAGTCGTATCCCGACTGGATCGCGGAGACGTGGACGCGCGACTTCGGCGCCGACGTCGCACTCGCGCTGATGCGTGCGCAGAACGAGCCGCCGCCGCTCGAGGTGCGTGCCGCCGCGCCCGTCGGCGAGCCGACGGACGTGCCGGGCGCGTACGTCGTCGACCGGGTCGACCCGGCGCGGATGCGGCCGATGAGCCGTGCGTCGCAGCTCGCGGCGCTCGTCGTCGACTCGCGCGACGGCGAGCGCGTGCTCGACGCGTGTGCGGCGCCGGGCGGGAAGACGCTGATGCTGCGCGGCGAGGTGACGGCGGTCGAGGTGCATCCCGGCCGAGCCGCGGCGATGGCCGCGCGGATGCCCGCGAACGTACGGGTCGTCACGGCCGACGTGCGCGAGCTCGCCGAGAGCGGCTTCGACCGGGCGCTCGTCGACGCACCGTGCTCCGGTCTGGGCGTGCTCGCGCGGCGCCCCGACCTCCGGTGGCGCGCGCGGCCGCTGCCGGAGCTGCAGCTCGAGCTGCTGCGGGCCGCGGCGGAGCGCGTCGTCCCCGGCGGGACGATCGTCTACTCGGTCTGCACGCTGAACGCCGACGAGAACGAGCGGGTCGTCGACGCGAGCGGGTTGGACGTTGACCCACTGGACGCGGACTGGCCGCGCTACGCGCACCCGACGCGGCCGGAGTTCCTCCTCACGCGCCCCGACCGCGACCGCACGAGCGGCTTCTTCGTCGCACGGCTGCGAGCACCGAAGGCCGGGGTCTGACCCGGGTCTGACTCCGGGCCCGCGCGGCGTCACCCGCGTGGGGTCAAAGCGCGACCGTCACGGCTTCGTGTCGCGTGTGCAACTTCGCCCGCAAGAACGCGGCGCGGTTCGGCCATGGCCGGTTCGTCGCGAGCGCCCACGGGGTCAGACCCGGGTCTGACCCCGCGGGGCCCAACGCCGCGCCTCCGCCGTCCGGAAGGCAAAGTTTCCGCCGGGGGCGCGGCTACCCTGCGGCGATGGTGACGCGCCGGCGCCTGCTGCTGCTCGCCGGCGGGACGATTCTCGGCGCGCGGGCGCAGGCTGCGCTTGCGGATCCGACGGGAACGATCGCCGCGGCCCGGTTTCGCTCCGCCCACCCGTTCGCCGGCGACGGACCGCTGCTGACGACGGTGACGCCCGGCGGACTGCCGGGGCGCGAGTCGGCGACGCTCGAGCTCGCGCTCTCGCGACGGGCACACGTCGTGGTCGACGTCGTCGACCGCAACGCTCCCGGCCTCCACGCGGGCGCGGCCGAAGGCGTGACGGCGGGCAGCGCCGCGTCGCTCGAGACCCTGCTCGACCGCCAGCTCGGCCGCGGGGTGCACACCGTCACGTGGACGCCGGATGCCGGCACGCCGCCTGCGACGTACAGCCTTGTCGTCACCGCCTCCGACGCGCGCGGCGACCGGGTCGTCCTCGGCGCGGCGAGTCCCGCGCACCCGCATCTGCCGGCGGCGCCCGTCGTGCGCGTGCTCGGCCTCGACGCTGTGTTCGCGAAGCGCGGCTACCGGCCGGGGGAACAGGCGCAGCTGCTGCTCGCCGCGTCGGCGCGCACCGTCACCGCGCAGATCTTCCGCTGCGGGCCCGAGACGGTCCCGACCTACGCGAACAACGTGATGAACGGCGTCGCGGCGAGCGCCCCCTTCACCGTCGCCTGGAGCGGCAACGCGAATGCGCCGTCGCACCTGGCGATCCCGATCGGCGACTGGGCGTCCGGCGTCTACTACGTCCAGCTGACGTCCGACGACGGCCGGGTGGGATTCGCGCCGTTCGTGCTCCTTCCCGCGCAGCCGTCCGCGCGCATCGCCGTCGTCGTGCCGACCAACACGTGGCAGGCGTACAACTTCTACGACGCGGACGGCGACGGCTTCGGCGACAGCTGGTACGTCTCGCTGGCGACGTCGTCGATCGACCTGCTGCGCCCGCACCTGCACCGCGGCGTGCCCTATCGCTTCCGCAGCTACGACCTGGCGTTCCTGCACTGGCTCGCGCAGACGGGCAAGGAGGCCGACTTCTACAGCGACGACGACCTCGGCGATTTCGCGAGCGGCGACGCACTGCGCGCGGCGTACGACCTGGTCGTCTTCCCGGGCCACGAGGAGTACGTGACGAAGAACGCGTACGACGTGGTCGAGCGCTACCGCGACCTCGGCGGCAACATCGCCTGCCTCTCGGCCAACAACTTCTTCCGGCGCGTCGACCCGCACGGGACGAAGCTCCACCTCGTCGGGCTGTGGCGCGAGGAGAACCGCCCGGAGGCGGCCCTGCTCGGCGCCGAGTACCGCGCCTCCGACCGCGGCCACCACCAGCATCCGTTCGTGGTCACCGAAGCAGGCGCCGCCGCCGGATGGCCGTTCGCGGGGACGAACCTGGTCGCCGGCTCCGCCTTCGGCCTCTACGGCATCGAGATCGACGCCACCTCCGTCGTCTCGCCCCCGGGGACGCAGGTGCTCGCGGAGATCCCGGACGCGCTGGGTCCCGGGCTGACGGCGCAGATGACGTACTACGAGACGCCTGCGGGTGCGCGCGTGTTCGACGCCGGCGCGCTCAACTTCGGCGGACAGGTGCTGCTCTGGCCGCAGGCGACGCAGCTGCTCGAGAACGTCTGGGCGCGGCTGGCGCAGCCGTAAGATCGCGCGGTGCCCTGGCGCGACTGGATCCGTACCGTCGAGGTGGAGCCGTCGCTGTACGGCGCCGACTTCTCGCGTCTCGGGGAGCAGATCGAGGAGCTGATGCGGGCCGAGTGCCGCATCTTCCACTTCGACGTCGGCGACGGACACTTCGTCGAGCCGATCACGATGGGCCCGATCGTGCTGCAGTCGATCTCGCCGATCATCCACCGCTACGGCGGCGCAGTCGACGTCCACCTGATGGTCGAGAACCCGGCGAAGTACTTCGAGCCCGTCGCGGCGGCGGGCGGCGACAGCGTCACGTTCCACTTCGAGGCGGTGGACGACGTGGCCGCGACGGTCCGCGCGGCGCACGCGCAGGAGCTGCAGGCCGGCGTCGCGTTCAACCCGGAGACGGAGCCGGAGACCGTGGCCGTCGCGGCCGCGGATGCAGACATCGTCCTCTGCATGTCGATCCACCCCGGGTACTCCGGGCAGCAGTTCATGCCGGAGTCGGTCGCGCGCGTCGAGCGCCTGCGCGGCGCGCTGCCGCGTGCGACGCCGATCCAGGTCGACGGCGGTGTCGACCACGACAACGTGCGTTCGCTCCACGACGCGGGCGCCTCGCTGTTCGTCGCGGCATCGGCGATCTTCGGCCGCGAGGACCTGCCGCGCGCGTACCGTCGGCTCGTCGACGCGCTTGCTTGACCGCGCGGTCGAAATCGCGCGCGCCGCGCGCGAGCGCGCGTATCCGAAGCCGACCGTCGGGGCGGTGATCGCGTCCGCCGGTGTCGCGATCGCCGAAGGAGCGACCGAGGCGGGAGGCCGGCACGCCGAGGTCGTCGCGCTCGAAGCGGCGGGAGCACGAGCCCGCGGCGCGACGATGTACGTGACGCTCGAGCCCTGTGCGCACCACGGCGCGACGCCGCCGTGTACCGACGCGATCGCAGCGGCGGGCGTCGCCCGCGTCGTCGTCGGTGCGCGGGACCCGAATCCCGTCGCCGCGGGCGGCGTCGAGCGGCTCCGCGAAGCGGGCGTGGAGGTCGAGGTCGTCGACAGCTTCGAGGCGCGCCAGCTGCACGAGGTCTGGCGGACGTGGGTGGCGAAGCGGCGGCCGTTCGTCGTCTACAAGGCGGCGGCGACGCTGGACGGCCGGGTGGTCGTGCCGGGCCGGCGCTGGCTGAGCGGCGAGGAGAGCCGGCGCCTCGTGCACGAGTTGCGCGCCCGCGTCGACGCCGTCGCCGTCGGCGGCGGCACCGCGCGCGCCGACCGGCCCCGGCTCGACGCGCGCGACGTGCCCACGCCGCGGGGCCAGCCGCGGCGGCTCGTCTTCTCCCGCTCGCCGCTCCCGGACGGGCTCGCCCTCGAGCAGCGGGCGGGGCCGCTCGACGCCGACCTGGCCGCCCTCGCCGCGGAGGGCGTCCAGTCGCTGCTCCTCGAGGGAGGCCCGACGCTCGCCGCCGCGTTCTTCGCCGCGGACGCGGTCGACAAGCTCTGGCTCTTCGTCGCGCCCGTGCTCGCCGGCGGCGGGCCTTCGGTCGTCGCTGCGCTACCCTCCGCGCGCACGTTGTCGCGCCTGCGGGCGCAGCGGGTCGGGGACGACGTGCTCCTCGAAGCGTATGTCCACGAGCCCTGAGACCCCACGGCGAGCCGACGACGAGGTGGTGACGCACCTCAGCCACTGGCTGACGCGCCAGCTCGGCAACGACGAGCTGCGGCGCAAGCTCGAGGACGTCGACGTGGACGAGCTGCCGCCCGCGGGACGCGACATGGTGCGCGAGCTCGTCCAGGAGCTCGGAGTGGCGGTGCCGGGCGAGCGCGGACAGCTCGAGGTGCTCGTGCGCGAGACGGTGGAGACGCTCGTCTACGGCGAGTGAGTAGCCTCCGGGCGTGTTCACCGGGCTCGTACGAGCGGTCGGCGCCGTCGTCTCGTTGGACAACGCGCGCCTCGCCGTCGCAAGCGAGCTGCGTACCGGCCTCGGCGACTCGGTCGCCGTCGACGGCGTCTGCCTGACGGTCGTCGGAACCGACGACGGGACCCTCGCCTTCGACGTCGTTCCCGAGACGCTCGCGCGCACCGCGCTCGGTGCGCTCCGGCCGGGCGCGCGCGTCAACCTCGAGCCTGCGCTACGGGCCGGCGACCCGCTCGGCGGCCACTACGTCCAAGGGCACGTGGACGCCGTCGCCCGCGTGCGCAGCGTCGAGGCCGAGGGCGACGGGAGGCGAGCGTGGTTCGACCTCGCGCCCGCGCTGCTGCGCTACGTCGTCTCGAAGGGCTCGGTGGCGGTCGCCGGCGTCAGCCTGACAGTCGCCGACGTCGACGAGCGGGGGTTCGCGGTCGCGCTGGTGCCCCACACGCTCGCGCACACGACGCTCGCGTCGCTGCAACCTGAGGACGCCGTGAACGTGGAGACGGACGTGCTCGCGAAGTACGTCGAGAAGCTCGTCGCCCGGTAGCGTGTCCGCATGGCGGTCACGACGCCGTTCGCGACGATCGACGAGGCGATCGAGGACATCCGCAGCGGCCGCATGGTCGTCGTCGTGGACGACGAGGACCGCGAGAACGAGGGCGATCTCACGATCGCGGCGCAGTTCGCCACGCCGGAGGCGATCAACTTCATGGCGACGCACGCGCGCGGCCTGATCTGCCTGTGCCTGACGGAGGAGCGCGCGGACGAGCTCGGGCTGCGGCCGATGACGGAGCGCAACGAGGCGCCGCTCGGAACCGCATTCACCGTGTCGATCGAGGCGCGAGAGGGGGTGACGACGGGAATCTCGGCGGCTGACCGCAGCCGCACGATCCAGGTCGCGATCAGCCCCGACTCGGGCGCGCACGACCTCGTGCAGCCAGGCCACGTGTTCCCGCTGCGTGCGAAGCCGGGCGGTGTGCTGGAGCGGATGGGGCAGACGGAGGCGGCCGTCGACCTCGCGCGGCTCGCCGGCCTCAACCCCTCCGGCGTGATCTGCGAGATCATGAACGACGACGGCACGATGGCGCGCGTCGGCGACCTCGTGCCGTACTGCGAACGCCACGGCCTGCGCATGGTCACCGTGGCAGACCTCGTCGAGTACCGCCGGCGCCACGAGCGGCTCGTCGAGCGCGGTGCGAGCGTGCGCATGCCGACCGAGTACGGCGAGTTCCGTGCGATCGGGTTCCGCGAGAAGCTGACCGGCAAGGTGCACGTCGCGCTCGTCAAGGGCGCCGTTGCCGGCGCGGAGAACGTGCTGGTGCGCGTGCACTCCGAGTGCCTGACCGGAGACGTCTTCCATTCGCTGCGGTGCGACTGCGGTGAGCAGCTCGAGCAGGCGCTCGCGCGGATCGAGGAGGCGGGATGCGGCGTCCTGCTCTACATGGCGCAGGAGGGGCGCGGCATCGGTCTGCTCAACAAGCTGCGCGCGTACGAACTGCAGGAGCACGGCCGCGACACCGTTGAGGCGAACCTCGAGCTTGGCCTCCCCGCGGACGCACGCGACTACGGCATCGGCAACCAGATCCTCGCGGAGCTCGGGCTGACGACGATCAGGATCCTGACGAACAACCCGAAGAAGCTGACCGGGATCGACGGTTTCGGCCTGACGGTCGTCGAGCAGGTGCCGCTCGAGGTCGCCCCGCACCCCGAGAACCGCGGCTATCTGGCCACCAAGCGGGCTAAGCTCGGCCACAGGCTGCACCACCAGGACCTGAAGAACCTCGACTACGAACCGGAGGAGGGCGAGTGAGCTCCACCGACGACCAACTGATGCCGCCGCAGAGCTCGTCGCGCGCCGCTGCAAGCGACACCGAGACCCCGGTCCCGGATCCATCGACGCCTCCGCCCGCGCCGGACCCCGAGCCGCCGGCGCCGGAGCCCGAGCCGCAGCGTCCCGCTGCCGAGGGCGATCCGTTCGAGAGCTGGCCCGCATCCTCGTCTGCGACCGTGATCGAGGAGGTGCCGGCCGACGTGAGCGTCGAGCACGTGCGCGGCGAGGTCGACGTGCCGGACGGGTTCACGGTCCTGGAGGGAACGCCGCTCGGCAACCGCCGCTCGGTCGGCGTCGTCGTCTCGCGCTTCAACGGCGGCGTCACCAACCTCATGCTCCGGACCGCGCTCGACGCGCTCGTGGAGGCGGGCGTGTCGCACGACGCGATCACCGTGATGCCGGTCCCCGGCGCGTTCGAGCTGCCGCTGGCAGCCATGGCGCTCGCGAAGACGCGCCGCTACGCGTGCATCGTCGCGCTCGGCGCGATCGTCCGCGGCGAGACGCCGCACTTCGACTACGTGGCGAGCGAGTGCGCGTCCGGGCTGCAGCTGGCCGCGATCGAGACCGGCGTCCCGGTGTCGTTCGGCGTCCTCACCGTCGAGGACGTCGCGCAGGCCGAGGCCCGCATCCAGAAGGCCGCCGACGCCGTGCGATCGGCGCTCGAGATGGCGGATCTGTTCGCGCGCCTGCGCGCAAGCGCCCGCGCGTAGCGGGGAGCCGAAGCCGCTACACTGCGGCCCGCTCATGTCGAAGGTCTGCGCGATCTGCGGAAAGAAGCCGGCGTTCGGCCACCATCGCTCGCACTCGATGGTCGCCACGAAGCGGCGGTTCGACCCGAACCTGCAGCGCGTCCGCCTCGTGCTGGACGGCTCGCCGAAGCGCGCGTACGTCTGCACGCGCTGCCTCAAGAGCGGCCGCGTCCAGAAAGCCGTCTAGCAGCGACTCTCCACCGCCGTTTGCGGTCTAATCCGTGCGGTGGCGGACGATCTGGCGCTGGACCTCGTGGAGCTCGTCATCCAGCGCGCGAGGCACAGCGCGTGAGAGAGCGCGTCCGCGATCTCGTCGAGGGAGCGCGGCGGTCGATCGAGGCAGCGCGCCGGCGGATCGACGACCTCAACGTCTATCCGGTTCCCGACGGCGACACCGGCACCAACCTCACGCTGACGGTGCGCGCCGTCGCCGACGCGCTCGCCGGGCCCGGCGCCGACGACCGGGCAGGGCTCGCGAGGGAGGTCGCGCGCGCGGCGCTGATGGGCGCGCGCGGGAACTCGGGCGTCATCCTGTCGCAGATCGTGCGCGGCGCGGCCGACGTGCTCGCCGCCTCGGACGACCCGGCGCGTGCGCTGCGCGCCGCGAGCGACGCCGCCTACCGCGCAGTGCGAAAGCCGGCGGAGGGGACGATGCTGACGGTCATCCGCGCGATGGCCGAGGCGGCGGAGCGAGGCGCGTCGCTGCAGGAGGTCGTCGCCGCCGGCGACGACGCCGTCGCGCGCACGCGCGAGCAGCTGCCGGTGCTGCGCGAGGCGGGGGTCGTCGACGCGGGCGCCGCCGGGCTCGTCGAGATCGTCCGCGGCGTCGCGGCGGCGCTGGCCGGCGTCCGACTGCCCCGAGTGCTGACGTCCGAGCGCGAGATCGGGCTCGAGGCGGTGCACCGCGAGCTGTCGCGCTACCGCTACTGCACGGTCTTCGTCCTCGAGGGCGACGACCTCGACGCGGACGCGCTGGAGTCGGAGCTGGAGCGGATCGGCGACTCGCTGCTCGTCGTCGGCGACCGCACGGCGCTGAAGGTGCACGTGCACACCGACGACCCCGGCCGCGCGCTCTCGCTCGCGGTCGCGCGCGGCGTGCTCTCCGGCGTCGAGATCGCGAACATGCACGCGCAGGCGCGCGAGCGCGAGGAGCGGCTGCTGCACGCGGTTCCGGCGCCGGCGCGTACCGCGGTCGTCGCCGTCGTCAGCGGCTCGGGCATCGCGCGGCTGTACGAGAGCTTCGGCGCGGTCGTCGTCGACGGAGGTGACACGATGAACCCGTCGACGTCCGAGCTGGTCGAGGCCGTCGAGCGTGCGCCGGCTGGCGACGTCGTGCTCCTGCCGAACGATGCGAACGTGCTGATGACGGCCGAGCAGGCGGCCGACCACGCGTCGAAGCGGGTGCGCGTCGTACGGGCGACGTCGATGCAGGGCGGGCTCGCGGCGCTCGTGGCGCTCGACCCGGAGCGCGACGCGGACGGGAACGCGGCCGCGATGAACGACGCGCTCGCCGGCGTCGCCACCGGCGCGGTCACCGTCGCGTCGCGGGACGTGCTGCTGGACGGCGTCGACGTGCGCGAGGGGCTGTGGCTCGGCCTCGCCGACGGCCGGGCCGTCGCCGGCGGGGACGACTTCGCGGACGTCGCACGCTCCGTCGCCGAGCACCTGCTGTCGGAGCCGCGCGGCGTCCTGACGCTGCTCACCGGCGACGGCGCGCCGCAGCTCGATGCGCTCGTCGGGGAGCTGGCAGCCGCGCATCCCGACGTCGAGGTCGAGGTGCACGAGGGCGGGCAGCCGCACTACTCGCTGCTCCTGGCGGCCGAATGAACGACGCCGCAGCCGGTGCCGCGAGCGGTCGCGCGGTCCGCGTCATGCTCGTCGAGGACAACGACACGTTCCGCGAGACGCTCGAGCTGCTGTTCGGGATGCGCGAGGGCATCGACGTCGTCGCGAGCGTCGCGAGCGGCGACGAAGCGGCGGAGGTCTGCGCGCGGCTGAAGCCCGACGTCGTCCTGATGGACTACCGCATGCCGGGGCTGAACGGCGCCGAGGCGACGCGGGCCGTCCTGCGCGCGTGCCCCGCGACGAAGGTCGTCTGCCTCACGGCGTCCGTCACTCCGCGGGAGGTCGCGGAGGTGCTTGCCGCCGGAGCCGTCGCTTGCGTCACGAAGGACGAGGACTTCGACCGGATCGTCGCAACGGTGCGCGAGGCGTCGACGTGAAGCTGACGGCCGCGAACACCGCTCTCGTCCTCGACTCGACGGCCGACTTCCCGGACGCGCCGCGGCGGTTCGCGAACGTGCGCGTCGTGCCGCTCTACGTGCGCTTCGGCGACGAGAGCTTCCGCGACTACGTCGACGTCGACCCCGGCCGGTTCTACGAGCGGCTCGCCACGGCGCCGGAGCTGCCGACGACGTCGCAGCCGACGCCGGGCGACTTCCTCGCGACGTTCGAGGAGCTCGCTCGCAACTACGAGCACATCGTCGCCCTGCCGATCTCTTCGACGCTGTCGGGCACGTTCGGCAGCGCCCAGGCGGCCGCGGACCTCCTCGGCGGTGACCGGGTGCGCGTGATCGACACGCGCACGGTGTCGGCGTCGCTCGCGCTGCTCGCGCTCGGCGTGCTGCGACGGCTCGAGCGCGGCACGTCGCACGACGAGATCGAGGCGTTCGTCGCACGCTACCGCAGCGAGCACAGGCTGCTCTTCACGGTGCGCACGCTCGAGTACCTCGCGCGCGGTGGCAGAATCGGTCGTGCTGCCGCGCTCGCCGGCAACCTCCTGAACGTGAAGCCGATCCTGACAATCCGCGACGGCGAGGTCGTGCCGGTGAAGCGCGTGCGCGGCGCGCACCGGGCGTTCGAGGAGTTCCGGTCGGTGTTCGAGGCGACCTCCGTCGACTCGCCGTCGCTGCGCATCGGGATCGCGCACGCGGCGGCGCCCGAGCGGATCGCGGCGCTGCGCGAGCTCGTCGAGCGCGTCCGGCCGCACGCGACGATCGAGATCGAGACGACGCTCGGCGCGGTCGTCGGCACCCACGCCGGCCCCGGCACCGTCGGCTTCTTCTGGTTCGACGACGACGCGGGCGACTCCGTCCGGTCCGGGTCCTAAGCTCGGTCCCGGTGGCGACAATGACCCGCGTGCACCGGGGCTTCTCCGGCGTGGTCCAGGACAAGTGGCCGCGCCCGCGCGGCTGGCTGCCGCCGCAGCGACTCGACGCGCTCGGGGTCGAGGCGCTGCCGGGGGTCGGCGCGACGATGGCGAAGCGGCTGCGCGGCTTCGGGATCCGAAGCGTCCGCGACCTGCTCCTGCACGCTCCGCGCCGGTACGAGAGCGCCGTCGAGCAGGTGCCGATCGCGAAGCTCGGACTCGTGGAGGGCGAGGTCGCGATCGAGGGTCGAATAGTCGGCGCCCGTGCACGCCCGCTGCGCGGCCGCCGCACGCTCGTCTCGGCGGCGGTTCGCGACGCCAGCGGCGGCCAGATCACCGCCTCGTTCTTCAACCAGCCGTGGCTGGTGGAGAAGCTCACGCCGGGAACGCCGGTCCGGTTGCGCGGCAGGCTCGGGCGTTACGGGTTCGACGTCAAGAGCTACGACGTCGGCGAGGCGAGGCGAACGGCCGACTTCGCGCCGGTGTATCCCGCTTCCGAGCAGATTCCGTCGGGCAGGCTGCGCGAGCTCGTGCGCGCCGCGCTCGGCTCGTACGGCCGCTTCGTTCCCGATCCGCTCCCTGCCGAGCTCGAGCTGCCGCTGCGCGCCGACGCCGTGCTGGCGCTGCACTTCCCGGAGTCGGAGCACGACGCGGAGACGGCACGCCGCCGGCTCGCGCTCGACGAGCTCGTCGCGCTGCAGCTCGCCGTCGGCCGCCTCCGCGTCACCGACGCGCGCGCGCCGTCGCTCGCGCAGCCCGGGCAGCTCACCGTGCGCTACCGCGCGGCGCTGCCGTTCACGTTGACGGAGTTCCAGGAGCGGGCGATCACCGAGATCGACCTCGACCTCGCGCAGACGACGCCGATGCAGCGGCTGCTGCAGGGAGACGTCGGCTCCGGCAAGACGGTCGTCGCGCTCTACGCGCTGCTGAGGGCGGTCGAGAACGGCAGGCAGGGAGCGCTGATGGCGCCGACCGAGACGCTCGCCGAGCAGCACTTCCTGACGATCGAGCCGATCTGCATGCAGCTCGGCGTCCGCTGCGCCCTGCTCACCGGCTCGTCGGGTGCCAGGGCGGTGCGCGAGGCGATCGCGACCGGAGCCGCGCAGATCGCGGTCGGGACGCACGCGCTCATCCAGCGCGACGTCGAGTTCGCGGACCTGGCGGTGGCGGTGGTCGACGAGCAGCACCGGTTCGGCGTCGAGCAGCGCCGTGCGCTCGCGGAGAACCGGAGCGCGCACGTCCTGCACATGACGGCGACGCCGATCCCGCGGACGCTCGCCCTCACGATCTACGGCGACCTGGCCGTCAGCGAGATCGCGAAGCCGCCGGCGAACCGCAAACCGGTCGTGACGGCGCGCGTCGGCGCCGAGCGGTCGAGCGCCGCGTACGAGCGGCTGCGCGTGCACCTGGACGCGGGGCGGCAGGCGTACGTGGTTTGCCCGTTGATCGAGCAGTCGGAGACGCGGCTCGCGCGCGCGGCGGAGGCGGAGGCGGAGCGGCTGCGGCGAGCCGAGCTGAAGGGTTACCGCGTCGGACTGCTGCACGGGAAGCTGAAGCCGACCGAGCGGCGCGAGGTGATGCGGCGGTTCAAGGAGCACGAGCTCGACGTGCTCGTCGCGACGACGGTGGTCGAGGTCGGCGTCGACGTGCCGAACGCGACGATCATGATCGTCCAGGAGGCCGACCGCTTCGGGCTGGCGCAGCTGCACCAGCTGCGCGGGCGCGTGGGGCGCGGTTCGGAGCAGAGCTACTGCCTCCTCGTCTCGCGGCCGCAGGAGGAGCTGACGGAGACGGCCGAGCGGCGGCTGCAGGCGCTCGTCGACACGGCGGACGGGTTCGAGCTGGCCGAGGTCGACCTCGAGCTGCGTCGGGAGGGCCAGTTGCTGGGCACGCGTCAGTCCGGCTGGAGCGACCTCCGCTTCACCAAGCTGCGCGCCGACCGCGACCTGATCGAGCAGGCGCGCCGGCTGGCGAGCGAACTGCGCGAGGAGGACGGGCCCTGGCAGGACGAGGCCGACCGCCTCGCTTCGGCGGGCGACGCGGCTGCATAGGCCGTGTCCTGGCTCAGAGCCAGGACGGGGCCCGAAGAGGCGATTGCGCCGCGTCGTGCACTCGGCTGCTCCGGACGGGTCCCGGGCGCCGCGACGGTGGGCGAGTCGCGCGCCGGACAGGTCTACTTCGCGCCGTGAGGATCATCGCCGGGACGCACCGCGGGCACCGGATCACGGCGCCGAAAGGCCGCGAGACGCGGCCGACGTCGGACCGCGTCAGGGAGAACGCCTTCAACCTGATCGGTTCCGTCGACGGCGCAGAGGTGATCGACCTGTTCGCGGGCTCCGGCGCGATGGGTCTGGAAGCGCTCTCGCGCGGCGCGGCCTCCGCGACGTTCGTCGAGGCGGACCGCGACGCCTGCCGCGCCATCAACGCGAACCTCGACCGGCTCCACCTGCGCGGCACCGTCCTCTGCCAGGACGTGCTTCGCGCGCTTGCGCAGGAGCGGCGCCGCTACGACCTCGTCCTCTGCGACCCGCCGTACGACTTCGACCGGGAGCGGCTCGCGCCGCGCCTCCGTGCCCTCGTCGCCGACGGGGGCCTGCTCGTGTGGGAGACGTCCGGCCGCGAGGAGCCCCCGCAAGTACCCGGCCTCGAGCAACGAACCTCGCGCAGGTACGGCTCCGCACGGCTTACGCTGTTCGACGGATGATCACCGCGATCTACCCGGGCACGTACGACCCCGTGACGAACGGGCACGTCGACGTGATCACGCGCGCAGCGCGCATCTTCGACCGCGTCGTCGTGGGCGTGGTCGGGAACCCGCACCACAAGACGCCGATGTTCGAGGTGCCCGAGCGCGTCGAGTTCATCCGGCAGGCGCTCGACGGGGTGACGACGAACGTCGAGGTCGACGTCTTCAGCGAGCTCGTCGTGGACTTCGCGCGGCGATGGGAGGCGAAGGCGATCGTGAAGGGGCTGCGGGTCGTGTCCGACTTCGAGTGGGAGTTCCAGATGAACCAGCTCAACCGGACGCTCGCGCCCGACATCGAGACGGTGTACGTGATGGCGAGCCCCCAGGTCAGCTTCGTCTCGTCGAGCGGCGTGAAGGAGATCGCCTCGTTCGGCGGAAACGTCGACGAGCTCGTCCCGAAGGCGGTCGCGGCGCGGCTGCGCGAGATGTTCCCGAACGGGCGCGGCGGCGCCCCCGTCCCCGACCAGGAGTAGACTGCAGCGAATGGACGTCCTCGTTCTCATCGACAAGCTCGACGACCTCGTGCACAACGCGAAGGCCGTCCCCCTCAGCGACCAGGTCCGGATCAACCGCGAGGAGATCTACGACATCCTCGACCAGATGCGCGCGACGATTCCGGAGGAGATCAAGCAGGCGCGCTGGATCGTGAAGGAGCGTCAGGAGATGCTCGCGGAGGCGAAGCGCGAGCAGGACCGGCTGCTGCAGGAGGCGCGCGAGCAGGCCGTGCGGGAGGCGTCGCAGACCGAGATCGTCAAGCTCGCGGAGCGCCAGGCGCAGGAGATCATCGACGAGGCGCGGCGGACGGCGCGCGAGATGCGGCTCGAGATGGAGGACTGGGCCGACGGGATGCTCGCGACGCTCGAGACGAACCTCGACAAGTTCCTCGTAGCCGTTCGCCGCGGGCGCGAGCGGCTGCACGAGCGCTCGCAGGAGTCGGTCGTCGCCGGTATCGGCCCGGTCGACCTCTCCGACAACGGCTCGAGCTACTAGAGCGGCGACTCTCCGTCGTTGACCCAGTGGCCGTAAGGGGCGTACGCCTCTGCGCCCGACTCGACGACGCGTTCGACGCTCTCCGTGAGCGGCGTCGGGTGGTAGCGCACCTGGTTCGTGACGCGGGCGCCGACGCACAGGAGCACGCACTCGCTCTCGCCCGCGCCGCGGAACGAGTGCTTCGTCCCGGGTGGACAGTGGACGAAGTCCCACTGCTTCAGCCGGCGCGTCTCGCGCTCCACGAACGCGGTGCACTCGCCGGCGAGGACGAGGAAGTTCTCCTCGTTTCCCGGCTCCTCGTGGTAGAGCGTCGAGGGCTGGCCCGGCGCGAGGACGGAGAGCTGGAAGCCGAGCTGCCGCCACACGGCCGGCGCGAGCCCGGCGCGGGAGCGTGCGACGGGGCCGCCCGTTTCGAACGTGCAGCGCAGGCCGAACGTGTCGTGGCGAATCCACGCCGCGTCGCGTGCGTTCACGACGAACCAGCCGTCGCTCACCGGCGCGAGGCCGCTGCCGACGCGCTCCAACTGCGCTTCTTCGACGATGCGCGAAGTAAACAAGAGCTACCCTCCCCGGCGTGACGAGCTTCAGTCTCAGGCAGGTGAAGCTCCGTCCCGGCGAGCAGTACCGCGACGAGCTCGAGGTCGAGCTGCCGGCGTTCGAGTTCGCTGGACAGCGGTACATCCCGGTCCCCGAGACGGTGCCGGCGGAGTTCGAGATCACGCGGGCGAACACCGGGACGGTCTTCAGCCTCGCGTTCACCGCGCGCCTGCACGGTCCCTGTTACCGCTGCCTCGGCGACGTCGTGCTAGAGATCCCGATCCGCGCTCGCGAGTACCAGGCGGAGTCGCCCGAGGACGACCAGCTGACGACGCAATACGTGGAAGGAGGGAATCTCGACGTCTCGCAGTGGGCGCGCGACGCGGTGGCGCTGGAGCTGCCCGACCAGATCCTCTGCCGTGACGATTGCGCCGGGCTCTGCAGCGAGTGCGGCAAGAACCTGAACGACGAGCCGCACGCGCACGACGAGGAGCACGCGGACCCGCGGTGGGCTGCGCTTAAGTCGCTGCGCGAACCGCGCTGAGACGAACCGCGGGCACCGCTCGGGCAGACATGTCCTGGCTCTGAGCCAGGACACGGCCCTGTCGGCCAACTATGCTCGTCGCTTCGGGACGTGGCCTGGCTCAGAGCCAGGACGCGGCTCGAACCGCCATGACCGCCGGGGCAAACAGCGGCCGCTACGGCGCGCGCCGCTCCGCAGCTCGTCCACGATCGCAGCGCCAGCGTACGCTCGAGCGCGAGCCGCTCCAGGAACCGCCGGTCGTGCGAGACGACGACGAGGGCACCCTGGTACGGCTCGAGCGCGCGCTCGAGCTCCTCGATCGCCTCGAGGTCGAGGTGGTTGGTCGGCTCGTCGAGGGCGAGGCAGTTCACCCCGCGCGCAGAGAGCAGCGCGAGCGCCGCGCGCGTCCGCTCGCCGGGCGAGAGCCGCGCCGCGGGCCGCACCACGTCGTCGGCGCCGAGCGCGAACTTCGCGAGGAGCGTGCGCGCCGCGCCCGGCGTCAGCCCGGAGCGCTCGACGAAGTCGTCGAGGAGCACGCCCGCGAACAGGTCCCGCGCCTGGTTCAGCTCGCCGAAGACCGCGCCGGCGGCGACGTCTCGCGAGCCGGAGGCGAGCGGCAGCTCGCCGCGCAGCGCGCGGAGCAGCGTCGTCTTCCCGGCGCCGTTGCGACCCACGATTGCGAGCCGGTCGCCGTAGCGGACGTCGAGCGAGACCGGCCCGAGCCGGAACGCGCCCACCTCGACGACGGCCTCGTGCAGCGACACGATCGCGCTCGTCGGCGCGGGCGCCGCAAACCGGAGCTGCAACCGCCAGGGCGTCCACGGCTTCTCGACCTCCTCGAGCTGTTCGAGATGATGCCTCGCCTGCGCCACCTTGCCGCGCAGCGCGTTCGTGGCGCGCCGGTCGGCGCCGCCCGTCTTGCGGGCGAGCTTGCGGGCGCCGCCGAGCGACTCGGCCTGCTGCCTGCGGGCGGCGAGCAGCGACGACAGGCGCTCACGCTCGCCGACGTAGTCGGCGTAGTCGCGCTCGTGCTGCGCGCGGGCGCGCTCGCGCGCGGCCTCGTACTCCGACCAGGTCCCCGCGTACTCGCGCACCTTCCGCGTCTCCGGCTCGATCTCGACGATCCGGTTGACCGTACGGTCGAGGAACGCGCGGTCGTGCGAGACGAGCACGACGCCCGCGGCGAGCGACGACACGAACCGCTCGAGCCGCTCGAGCCCCGCGAAGTCGAGGTTGTTCGTCGGCTCGTCGAGCAGGAAGACGTCGAAGCGCGCCAGGAGGATCGACGCGAGCGCGACTCGGGCGGCCTCGCCGCCGGACAGCGTCGCGACCTCTCGTTCGCCGCTCCCGGCCAGTCCGACGTCGACCAGCGACGCCCGCGCGCGGCCCGCGAAGTCGTCGCCGCCGAGCGCGAGGAAGCGGTCGAGCGCGTCGGCGTAGGCGCCCGCCAGCTCGGGCTCGGAGCCGAGCCGCGCCGCGAGGGCGTCCAGCGCGTCCTCCGCGGCGCCGACGCCGGTGCGCCGCGCGAGGTACGCGAGCACCCTCTCGCACGGCAGCGCATCCGGCTCCTGCGGCAGGTAACCCACTTCGCCGCTTCGGACGACGCCGCCAGCGTCGGCCGGCTCGATCCCGGCCAGCACGCGCAGCAGCGTCGACTTGCCGATCCCGTTCGGGCCGACGACGCCGACGCGGTCGCCGGGCGCGACGACCAACGAGACGCGGTCGAGCACCTGGACGGCGGCATAGCTCTTCGAGATGTCGTGCGCTGCAAGCGACCCCGGCACGGGGCGGACCTCCTCGAGTCGAACGGCGAGCGCGCGTAGCGGGCGCGCGCGAGGACAACCGGTGTTCGACTCAGCGATCCGTCATAGGGCGGCCCGGAGGCCGCGACGATCATAGCTATGATGGGCGGCCGCTCATGGCCGTCCCGAAGAGAAAGACGTCGAAGGCGCGCCGCGACAAGCGGCGCGCACAGCACAAGGTGGAGGCGCCGCGCCTCAACACCTGCCCGCAGTGCGGGTCGCCCAAGCGAGCGCACCGCGTCTGCCCGACCTGCGGCACGTACAAGGGCCGCGAGGTCGAGCCGCTGCAGCTCCGGCCCCCGACGGCGTAGCCGTTGCGCGTCGCGGTCGACGCGCTCGGCGGCGACAACGCGCCGGACGAGGTCGTCCTCGGGGCGGTCGAGGCGGCGGGCGACGGAATCGAGACCGTGCTCTACGGACCGCGCGGGCTCGAGACGCACGGGCTGCCGCTCGTCGAGACGAGGGAGCGGATCGAGATGGCGGAGAAGCCGGCGGAGTCGGTGCGCGCGAAGCCCGACTCGAGCCTCGTCGCGGCCGTTCGTGCGGTCGCCGACGGGGACGCCGCCGCCGTCGTCTCTGCAGGCAACACAGGCGCGATGCTCGCCGCCGGGCTGCTGCACCTGCGGCGCGTCCCGGGCGTCCTGCGCCCGGCGATCGCGGTGCCGATCCCGGCCCGCGCCGGCCCCTCGGTGCTGGTGGACGCCGGCGCGAACGCCGATGCGCGACCCGAGCACCTCTTGCAGTTCGCCCATATGGGCTCCGTCTTCAGCCGCGAGATCCTGGGCGTCCGCCGGCCGCAGGTGCGCCTGCTCTCGATCGGCGAGGAGGACGAGAAGGGGAACGCGCTGACGCTGGAGGCGCACCGGCTCATGCGCGAGGACGACGCGCTCTCGTTCGCCGGGAACGCGGAGAGCCGCGACCTGCTCCGCGGCGCCGCCGACGTCGTCGTCACCGACGGCTTCACCGGCAACGTCGCCCTCAAGCTGGTCGAGGGAACGATCAGGGAGCTGCTCGACGCGCTTCGCTCGGAGATCGCCTCGACGCCGCGCGGCAAGCTCGGCGGCCTCCTCATCCGTCCCGCCGCGCGCCGGTTGCGGACGCGGCTCGACCCCGACACCTACGGCGGCGCGTACCTCCTGGGGCTGCGCGGCCTCGCCGTCGTCGCGCACGGGTCGAGTGGGCGGCGAGCGATCGCTAACGCGATTCGCCTCGCCGCGCGCGGCGCCGAGAACGGCGTGGTTGAGCGGCTCGGCGAGCGGCTCGCCGAGCGCGTCCGTGTATGATCGCGCGGATTTTCGAGGCTTCACTCACACCGGCCCCCCAACCATCGAGGTGACATGGCAGCGTCGCGGGAAGAGGTCTTCGAGCGCGTCAAGGACGTCCTGACGGAGCAGCTCGGCGTCGAGGAGGACCAGATCACCGAGGAGGCGTCGTTCCAGGACGATCTCGACGCCGACTCGCTCGACCTCGTCGAGCTCATCATGGAGCTCGAGGACCAGTTCGGGATCAAGATCTCCGACGAGGACGCGCAGAAGATCACGACGGTCGGGCAGGCAGTCGACTACGTCACGTCGCACCAATAGCGCCGCTCCCCGCCTCGACGGCCTGCGTCGCCTGATCGACGGTCTGCCGCCGGAGCGCGCGGCGCAGGCGTTCCTGCACCCGTCGTCCGCGGAGACGCGCAACGCGTCGTACGAACGCCTCGAGTTCCTGGGCGACAGCGTGCTCGGGTTCGCCGTCGTCAGCCACCTCTACGAGCAGTATCCGGACCTCGACGAGGGGCTGTTGAGCCGGGTGCGCGCAGACGTCGTGTCGCGGCAGCGGTGCGCAGCGGTCGCGCGCGAGCTCGACCTCGGCGCGCGGCTCGTCTCCGACCAGTCGGCGGGCGAGGAGCTGCGTGAGTCGACGAAGGTGCTCGCTGCGACGCTCGAGGCGGTCTTCGGAGCGCTCTACCTCGAGTACGGAATCGACGAGGTGCGCCGCCCCATCGCCGACGCCTTCCGCGACGCGATCGAGCATTCGCTCGAGGTCGGCCCCGATCCGAAGACGCGGCTGCAGGAGCTCGCTGCGCGGCACGGCAAGGTGCCGTCCTACACGACGCTCGGTACCGAGGGGCCGCCGCACGACCGCACGTTCACGGCGGCCGCGATCATCGACGCCGAGGTGGTCGGCACGGGCATCGGGCGGTCGAAGAAGGAGGCCGAGCAGGCCGCCGCGCAGCAGGCGCTCGACGCCGGCGCGTTCTAACGGAGCCTGACGCGTGCGACGTCGTTCGCGTTGAAGTCGGCGACCCACAGGTCGCGGCCGACGACGGCGACGTCCCGCAGCCCGTAGCCCACCTTCACCGACCCGACCGGGCGGTTCGTCGCCGGGTCGATCGCGACCACGGTCCCGGCGTCGATGTCCGCCACCCACACGCGGCCGCGCGCGAACGTGATCCCCGTCGGTTCCTTCGGCACCGCGATCGTCGCCGTGACGGCGTCGGTCGCGAGGTCGACTCGGGACACGCTCGCCGAGCCCCCGTTCACGACCCAGGCCGAGCCCGCGCCGAAAGCCAGCTCGACCGGAAGCTTGCCGACCGGGATGGTGGCGGTGACCGCGTGCGTGCCGGGGTCGAGGCGCTCGACCGTGCTCGAGCCCTCGAAGCCGGGCACCCACACGGAACCGGCGGCGAACGCGCCGAAGCCCATGCCGGCGGCGAGCTTGACGGTCGCGGTCACCTTGGCGGTCGCCGTGTCGACGATCGAGGCGGTGCCGGTGCCCTGGTTCAGCACCCAGAGGTCGCGGCCGGCGACGGCGAAGCCGACCGGCTGCGAGCCGACCGTCACCTGCCCGCGCTTCCGTCCCGACGCCGCCGACAGCACGGTCACGGTCGTCCCGCCGTAGTCGGCGACCCACACCCGACCGTGCGCGAGCGCGACCGCGATCGGTCCCGGCCCGGCCGGGATCCGCCGCGCGCGGTGCGTGCGCAGGTCGATGCGCGTCACGGCGTCGTCGCCGGCGTTCGCGACCCACAGCGCGCCCGCGCCGACGGCCATCCCGTCCGGCTGGATGCCCGCCGGCACGCGCTGCTTCACGGTGCCGAGCGGCGCCGCGAGTGCGGCGGCGGCGAGTGTGAGCGAGAGGAGCTTCGCCATCCGGCGATAACTTTACGGCGTAAGGTGCCGAGAAGTCAACACCTGTCCCGTGCCTCGATCGTCGAAGCGGCGATCGAGCTCGCCGACCGCGAGGGGGCCGAGGCGGTGACGATGCGACGGCTGGGCGCGTCGCTCGGCGTCGCGGGAATGGCGCTCTACACGTACTTCCGCGCCAAGGAGGAGCTGCTCGGCGCCGTCGCGGCGCGGCTGCTCGGCGAGCTCGAGCTGGGATCGCCGGAGGCGCCGTGGCAGGAGCGCGTCCGCGGCGTCATCGACGCCTGGGCGGGGATCCGGGCCCGTCATCCGGGCGCGTTCCGGCTGATCTACGCCCGGCGCGACTGGGTGCGCGAGGACTTTGCGCCCATCGAGGCGATCCTGTCGGCGCTCCGCGACGCGGGCCTGCCGCCGGCTTGCGCCCTGCTCGCCTACCAGACGCTCGTCTGGCTGCTCGACGGGATCCTGCTCGGCGCGTTCTCGGACGAGGCGATGCACACGGCCTGGCGGAGGGGTGCGGCGCTCGTCGACCGCGAGCAGTTTCCACGCTACGCGGAGGCTGCGCCGCACGCGGAGGAGCTCAGCGCCCGCGGCATCTTCGACCTCGGCGCCGAGCTGCTCCTGCGCGGGCTCGAAGATCTCGTCTGCGAAGCACGCGGCGACGGAGACGGAGCGCTCGCGTGAGTATCGCGGGCGGCGTCCGCGCCGCCCGCGATACTTCCGGCCGCGTGCACCTGAAGGCGATCAAGCTCAGAGGGTTCAAGTCGTTCGTGGACCCGGTCGAGGTGCGCCTCGAGCCGGGCGTCTCGGTCGTCGTCGGCCCGAACGGGTCGGGCAAGTCGAACGTCTCGGACGCGATCCTCTGGGCCACAGGCTCGATGAGCCCGGGCGAGCTGCGGGCGGAGAAGCCGGACGACGTTTTGTTCGCCGGCTCGCCGACCGGTCGCGCGCCGGCCGACGGCGCGGAGGTCGAGCTGGTCTTCGACAACGCCGACGGCGCCTGGCCGGATCTCGCCTACAGCGAGGTGTCGGTGACGCGCCGGCTGACGAGGGGCGGCGAGGGGCAGTACCTCGTGAACAGGACGCCGGTGCGGCGTCTCGACCTCGTCGAGCTGCTCTCGGACGTGGGGCTCGGCGGCGGCCTGCGCTCGGTGATCTCGCAGGGGCGCGTCGAGACGGTGTTGAACTCGAAGCCGCAGGAGCGGCGCGAGCTGGTCGAGGAGGCGGCGGGGCTCGGCCGGTTCAAGCGGCGCCGTCATCGCGCGGAGTTGAAGCTCGCGCGCGTGGCGATCCAGGTCGAGCGGGCGCGCGACCTCGAGGACGAGGTTCGCAAGCGGCTGCGGCCGCTCGCGCTGCAGGCGACCGCGGCGGAGCGGGCGGAAAAGCTCGGCGGCGAGATCCGCAGGCTGCAGGCGGCGATCGCGACGCTCGACCTCGCGCGGCTCGAGCAGGCGCGCGCCGACGCGGAGGCGCGGCGCGCCGCGACCGCCGCCGAGCGGCGGGAGCTGGACGAGAAGATCGCGGCGCTCGTCGCCGAGCGGGAGCGGGCGGAGGCCGAGCTCGCCGACACGGCGGGCGAGCGCGAACGCGCGACGGCTGGGCTCTACCGGCTGCGGAGCGGCGGCGAGCGGCTTGCGCTCCGACGCGAGTCGGCCGCGTCACTCGTCGCGTCGTTGCGCGCGGAGCTGGAGGCGGCGCGCGCGTTCGACCCGGCCGCGTCGGCGGAGCTCGAGGCGGCGGCGCGCGACGCCGCGGCGGCCGCGCAGGCCGCGGCGGCCGAACGCGCGCGGCTGCAGGTCGAGGCGGAGGAACGGTGGGCGCGCGTCGCGGCGGTCGAGCGCCAGGTGCAGGCGCGGCTCGCTGGCGAGCTCGACGAGGTGCTGGCGCGCCGCGCCGACGCGGAGTCGCACCTGACCGGCGGCTCGCGCGACGCGCTGCTCGCGCTGCGCGGCGCCGCGCAGAGGCTCGGCGTCCGGCACGAGTCGGCGCAGCGGCTGCTCGCGGAGCTGCGGCTCGAGCTCGTCGAGGCTCGGGACGCGCCGGCGGGCCCGTCGCCTGCCGAGCTCGGCCGCGCCGCCGACGAGGCGGACGCCGCCGCGCGCGCAGCAGCGCGCGAGCGCGAGGATCTGGAGGCGCGGGTGCGGCTCGCGCGCGAGCGGCTGTCGGCCCTCGAGCAGTCCCTCGCGGAGCGGGAAGGGCTGCCGCCGGCCGCACGCGCTCTCGCCGAGGAAGGCGAACGGCTTGCCCTGCAGCTGCTCCAGGTGGACCCCGGGCGAGAACGTGCCGTTGCCGCGGCGCTCGGCCACCGCGCGTCGGCGGTGCTCGCCGAGGACGCAGCCGGTGCGCTCGCGCTCGTCGACCGCGCCCGCGCCTCCGGGCTCGGGCCGCTGCTCGTGCTCGTCGGGCGCGACCCGCACGAGCTCGTCGACCTGCCGGTCGTGTCGCGCGAGGAGCTGCTTTCGTCTCCGGTCGCCGCCGTGACCGCGGACGGGGTCGGCTGGGACCCGGCCCGCGGCGAGCTCTGGTTCGCCGGCGAGACCGCCGAGGCCGTCCTGCTCGAGCTCGACGCGCGCCGCCGCGAGCTGCAGGCGGAGGTCGAGGAGCTGGCCCGGCGCGCGGACGCGGCCGCGGTGCGCGCGGCCGAGGCGGCCGAGCGCGCGCGGGCCGCAGCCGAGGCGTTCACGCCGGTTGCCCATCTGCGCGGCGTGCGGCGCGCCGACGCACCGACGCTCGAGCGCCTCGTCACGGCGGCCGAACGTCTCGACGAGACGCTGCGGGTCGCCGCGGCGTCCGCCGTGCGGCTCGAACGGCCGCTCGCAGAGCGCGCGGGGACGCTGGCGGAGGAGCTGCGCGCCGTCGCGGCGCGCGAGGCCGAGCTGCGTCGCGCCGCGGCCGATGCCGACGCGCGCGCGCTCGCGGCGGAGCGGCGCGCGAACGGCCGCAGCGCGGCTGCCGACGGAGATGCCGGAGCACTGCGCGCCGAGGCCGAGGACGTGTCCGCGCGCGCCGCCGAGGCGACGGCCGCGGCCGACGACGCGGCGGAGCGGGCGCGGGCCGCCGCGCGCGCCCTCGCCGACGCGGACCCGGCGCGGAGGCGGCGCCCGAGCGAGCTCGTGCTCGAGCGCCTGCTCGCGGGCGGAGCGCGGCTCGAGGCGGCGCTCGCCGTCGACGCCGAACGCTTCGAGGCGCCGGTGCGCGAGCGGGCCGACGCGCAGGCGGCGCGGACGAGCGAGCTCGGCCAGATGCTACGGCGGCTCGGGGCGCAGGAGGTCGAGGAGCGGCAGCGCGCGGCGGAGGCAGGCGAGCGGCTGGCCGCGATCGGCGTCGAGCTCGCCCGCACCGACGCCGAGCGCGACGACGCCCGGCGGCGGCTCGAGGCGGCGGGCGTGGAGCTGGCCGAGGGCACGGACCGCGACGAGCTTTCGGACAGGCTCGCGCGGCTCGGGCGCCGGCGCGAGCAGCTCGGGCAGGTGAACCCGCTCGCCAAGGAGGAATACGAGTCGGAGAAGCAGCGCCTCGAGGAGCTGTCGACGCAGCGCGCGGATCTGGAGCGGTCGCTTGCCGAGCTGGAGAAGCTGCGCGACGACCTGACGAAGACGGTCGAGACGCGGTTCGCGGAGACGTTCGAGTCGGTCGAGCGGCATTTCCACGAGGTCGCGACGACCCTCTTCCCGGGCGGCGAGGGACGGCTGCGGCTGACTGAGCCGGAGGAGGAGAACGAGGAGCCCGGGATCGAGGTCGAGCTGCGTCCGGCCGGCAAGCGCGTCACGCGGCTGTCGCTCCTCTCCGGAGGCGAGAAGTCGCTCGGCGCGATCGCGTTCCTGTTCGCGCTGTTCCTGTCGCGGCCGAGCCCGTTCTACCTGCTCGACGAGGTCGAGGCGGCGCTCGACGACACGAACATCGGCCGCTTCACCGAGCTGCTGCGCCGCTACGCGGACCGCGCGCAGTTCATCGTCATCACGCACCAGAAGCGCACGATGGAGGCGGCCGACGTCCTCTACGGCGTGACGATGGGGCCGGACGGCGTCTCGCAGATCGTCTCGCGCCGCCTGCCGCGCGACGACGAGGTCGCCGCGACGGCGTGAACCCCCTCGCCGTGCCGGCTGCGCGGCGCCGGCAAGGCGGAGCGTGCCGGGTTTCTACGGACCTGGGTGCCGTCTGCCGCTCGAGCGTGCGCGGCGCTTCGGCTTCGACTGCATGAACGCGTAGCTGTCCTCGATCCGGCCGGCGAGCTCGTCCTCGTCGACGGCGTCGAGCCGCACGAGCACCGCTTCCCAACCCTCGTAGTGCGCTGTCGTGAAGTACGCCTCGGGCCGTGCCGCGATCAGGAGGTCGCGCTCCTCGTCCGGCGCGCGCGTCACGATCGCGCCGGCGACGCGGCCCGTGTTGACGAACGGCCGGCCGTTCACCTTGAAGCAGGGTTGTCCGTACGTCGTCGTCTCCTCGGCGTCCGGCAGCTCGCGCGCGATCCGCGCGACGTCGTCCCAGTCGAGCACGCCGGCAACGCTAACGTGCCGCGGTCATGGCGCGGAGCTGGGGGCAGCTGCTGGGCGACACCGACGAGCCCGAGGAGTCCGACGAGGAGCGGCGGGGGTTCTTCGGCCGCCTGCGCGAGTCGCTCGGCAAGTCGCGGCGCGCGCTCACGGAGCAGATCCAGGTGGCCGCCTTCGACCCGGCGGACGAGGCGTCGTGGGAGCGCCTCGAGGAGGCGCTCATCTACGGCGACGTGGGTGTCCGCGCGACCGCTGAGCTGATCCGGCGACTCGAGGCGCGGCAGGACGTCGCCGACCTCGACGCGGCGCTCGCGGAGGAGATCGCGGCGCTGCTGGGCGAGCCGCCGACCCTCGACGTCCACCACGCGCCCGGCGTGATCCTCGTCGTCGGCGTCAACGGCACCGGCAAGACGACGACGAGCGGCAAGCTCGCCGCGAAGCTGCGCGAGCACGGCCGCTCCGTCACCGTCGGCGCCGCCGACACGTTTCGCGCCGCCGCGGAGGAGCAGCTCGAGATCTGGGCGCGGCGCGCGGGGGCGCGCTTCGTCGGCGGCGAGCGCGGTTCGGACCCGGCGGCGGTCGCCTACGACGCCGTCGGCGCCGAGACGGACGTGGTCATCGTCGACACGGCGGGACGGCTGCACACGCAGACGAACCTGATGGACGAGCTCGCGAAGGTACGGCGCGTGATCGCGGGCCGCGTCGAGGGTGCGCCCCACGAGGTGCTGCTCGTCGTCGACGCGACCACCGGGCAGAACGGCCTGCAGCAGGCACGGCTGTTCGACGAGGCGGTCGGCGTGACGGGCGTCGCGCTGACGAAGCTCGACGGCTCGGCCAAGGGCGGCATCGCCGTCGCGATCGCCTACGAGCTCGGCCTGCCGGTGAAGCTCGTCGGGGTCGGCGAGCGCCTCGACGACCTCCGACCGTTCGACCCGGACGACTTCGCGCGCGCGCTCGTGGCCGCATGAAGCTCGTCCGCGCGGACACGCTCTCGTTCGCTGAGCTCGCCGACCTGTTCACGCGCGGGTACGAGGGCTACCTCGTGCCGATGCACGTCGACGAGGCGACGATGCGTCTCGTCGTCGACGCGTGGGACATCGACCTCGCGCGGTCGTGCGTCGCGCTGGACGAGGGCGCGGCGGTCGGCGTCGCGAACCTCGGCGCGCGCGGCGGCCGCGGCTGGATCGGCGGGCTCGGGGTCGTGCCGCAGAAGCGCCGCCGCGGCATCGGCCGCGCGCTCATGGAGGCGGTGCTCGCAGACGCGCCGCCCGTCCTGACGCTCGAGGTGATCGAGCAGAACGAGCCGGCGATCCGGCTCTACGAGCAGCTCGGCTTCGCCCCGACGCGCGTGCTCGAGGTGTGGGCGGTCGCGGAGACGCCCTACGTGGAGGCGCGGCGCGCCGAGCCGGCGCCGCTCGGGCAGCACGACCTGCCCTGGCAGCGCGAGGACGAGTCGCTGCCGGCGGACTACGAGCGGCTGGAGGTCGACGGCGGCGCCGTCCTTCTGCGCGGCCCGCAGGTGCTGCAGCTCGACGCCCGCGACGAGGACGTCGCCCTCCGGCTGCTCTCGCGCGGCACGCCGCTGCGCTTCGTCAACGTGCCCGAGGACGACGTCGCGAGCGCCGCGCTGCGCCGCCTCGGGGGCGAGCTCGAGCTGCGGCAGCTCGAGATGGTGCGTCGCGGCTGATCAGCGCGCGCCGAGCGCAACCGCCGCCTCCACCAGCTGTACGTTCCCGGCTGCCGGCGACCCGTCGGGAAGCACGAGCGTGTCCTCGAGGCCGATGCGGGTGTCGAGGCGGCGCGCGACCGCGTCGTCGAGCACGCTCCACGCGTTCGCATCCGCGCCGTGCTGGAGACGAGGCGCGTCGACGCCGGCGGCGTCCAGCGCCGCGTGGATCGCAGCGGCTGAGTCCTCCGCGAGCACCTCGACGAGCACGCGCAGCGGCCGGGCGGCGAGGGAGGCGGCACGCCGCGCGTCGGCAACGCTCCAGACGCCCGCCTCGATGCCGATTCCGCGCTCGGCGAGCGCACGAGCGACCTCGAGCGCCGCCGGCTCCGAGAGGTTCACCGACGCGTACGCAGGCTCGCGCCAGCCGCGGACGGCGGCGGCGACGTCGCCGGCGATCCACGCGCCCGTGCTGACGCCGACCGGCACGCCGCAGGCCTCGCCCACGCGCGCGACGACGGCGTCGACGAGGTGCGCGTCGAGCGTCTCGCGCCCGTGCTCGTCGCGTGGGTGCAGATGGACGGCGCCCGCGCCTGCGTCGACGCATGCGCGCGCGTCCCGCGCCAGCTCCTCCGCCGACAGCGGTACCCGCGCGTGCTCGCCGCGCGACCGGCCGCCGTTCAACGCTGCCTGGAGCACGGCGTGCTAGGAGCTGCTCGAGCGGGCCCAGAGGTTGACGTCGCCGTCGGTCGCGTAGCGGTCGATCTCGCGTAGCTCGTCGTCCGAGAAGTCGAGCCTCTCGAGCGCGCCGAGCGAGTCGTCGAGCTGCTCGACGCTCGAGGCACCGACGAGCGTCGACGTCACCCGTTCGTCGCGCAGGGTCCACGCGAGCGCCATCTGCGCGAGCGACTGGCCGCGTCCGCGCGCGACGTCGTTCAACGCCCGCACCCGCGCGAGGTTCTCGTCCGTCAGCAGGTTCCGCGAGAGCGACGTGTCACGTGACGCGCGGGAGCCCGGCGGGACCCCGTCGAGGTACTTGTCCGTCAGCATCCCCTGTGCGAGCGGCGAGAAGCCGATGCAGCCGACGCCCAGCTCGCCGACCGCGTCGAGCAGCGCGTCCTCGATCCAGCGGTTGAGGAGCGAGTAGGACGGCTGGTGGATCAGCAGCGGCGTACCGAGCGCGTTCAGGATCTCGAACGCCTCGACCGTCTTCTCCGGCGAGTACGACGAGATCCCGACGTACAGCGCCTTGCCCTGCCGCACGGCGGCGTCGAGCGCGCCCATCGTCTCCTCGAGCGGCGTGTCCGGATCGAAGCGATGTGAGTAGAAGATGTCGACGTAGTCGAGGCCCATCCGGCGCAGCGACTGGTCGAGCGACGCGAGGAGGTACTTCCGCGACCCCCACTCGCCGTACGGCCCCGGCCACATGTCGTAGCCGGCCTTCGTCGAGACGACGAGCTCGTCGCGGTACGGGCGGAGGTCGTCGCGCAGCGCCTTGCCGAACGTCTCCTCGGCGGACCCGTACGGGGGCCCGTAGTTGTTCGCCAGGTCGAAGTGCGTGACCCCGCGGTCGAACGCGCGCCGGAGGATCGCGCGCGCGGTCTCGTACGGCCGGTCGCCGCCGAAGTTGTGCCAGAGGCCGAGCGAGATCGCCGGCAGCCGCAGGCCGCTCCGCCCGCAGCGGCGGTACTGCATGCGCTCGTAGCGCTCGGCCGCGGCGGTGTACGACATCCGGACGATCCTAGTTCGCGGGCTACGATGCCCGGTCGTGTTCGACACGCTGTCCGAGAAGCTCCAGGGCGCGCTCGGCGACCTGCGCAAGAAGGGAAGGCTCGACGAGGAGGCGATCTCGCGCGCGATGCGCGAGATCCGGCTCGCGCTGCTCGAGGCCGACGTCAACTTCACCGTCGTCCGCGACTTCGTCGCGGCGGTGCGCGAGAAGGCGCTCGGCGAAGACGTGCTGAAGAGCCTCACGCCCGGCCAGCAGGTCGTCAAGGTGGTGCACGACGAGCTGACGCGCCTGATGGGGGAGGGCGAGTCCGGGCTCGCGTTCGGGAAGTTCACGGTGATTCTGCTCGCCGGGCTGCAGGGCTCGGGCAAGACGACGACGGCGGCGAAGCTCGCCCTGCATCTGCGCAAGCAGGGCCGCAGGCCGGGGCTCGTCGCCGCCGACCTGCAGCGGCCGGCCGCGATCGACCAGCTCGAGCAGCTCGGGCGGCAGATCCAGGTCCCCGTCTACCGCACCGAGACGACGGACGCGGTCGAGGCGACGCGCAGCGGCATCGAGCGGGCGCGCGCCGAGGGCGTCGACACCGTCGTCGTCGACACGGCCGGCCGGCTGCAGGTGGACGAGGCGCTGATGGACGAGCTCGCGCGCGTGCGCGACGAGGCGAAGCCGCTCAACGTGCTGCTCGTGCTCGACGCGATGACCGGACAGGAGGCGGTGAACGTCGCGCAGGCCTTCCACGACCGCATCGCGTTCGACGGCGTCGTCCTGACGAAGCTCGACGGCGACGCGCGCGGCGGGGCGGCGCTGAGCGTCAAGGCGCTGACGGGCAAGCCGATCAAGTTCGCCTCGACCGGCGAGAAGCTCGACGCGCTCGAGGTCTTCCATCCCGACCGGATGGCGTCGCGGATTCTCGGCATGGGCGACGTGCTGACGCTCATCGAGCGCGCCGAGGCGGCCGTCGCCGAGGACGAGCAGGCGGAGATGGAGAAGCGCCTGCGCGCCGGGCAGTTCACCTTCGACGACTTCCTGAAGGCGTACAAGATGCTGCGGCGGATGGGCCCGCTGCAGGGGATCATCAAGATGATCCCGGGTCTCGCCCCGCAGCTCGGCGAAGTGGACGTCGACGAGAAGCAGCTCGGCCGCGTCGAGGCGATCGTCCTCTCGATGACGCCGCAGGAACGCGCGCGGCCCTTGATCATCGACGGCAGGCGGCGCCAGCGCATCGCGCGCGGCTCCGGCGCGACGGTCGAGCAGGTGAACCAGCTGCTCGAGGCGCGCAAGCAGATGGAGAGGATGATGAAGCAGATGGGGCGGGGCAAGATGCCGGCCCTCCCGACCCCGCAGGCGCCCGCGCCGATGGGCGTGTCCGCGACACGCAAGCCGTCGTCGAAGCGCAAGAAGAAGAAGAAGGCCCGGCGCTGATGGAAGGAGACGCATGGCAGTGAAGCTGAGGCTCACGCGGGTGGGGTCGAAGAAGAATCCGATCTACCGCGTCGTCGCGGCGGACTCGCGCTCGCCGCGCGACGGCAAGTTCCTCGACATCGTCGGCCGGTACAACCCGCAAACGGAGCCGTCGACGGTTCAGCTCGACGAGGCGAAGGTCAAGGACTGGCTGAGCAAGGGCGCGCAGCCGACCGATGCCGTTGTGAAGCTGCTGAAGATCCAGGGCATCGAAAGGTAATGGCCGAGCTGCTCGCGTACCTCGCGCGCGAGCTCGTCGACGATCCGGAAGCGGTGCGCGTCGAGACGGAGGAGCGCGACGGATCGCTCGTTCTCGTGCTGCACGTCGCCCAGGAGGACGTCGGCAAGGTGATCGGCAAGCAGGGACGCGTCGCGCGCGCCCTGCGGACGCTCGTCCGCGCGAGCGCCGTGCGCGAGGGTCGCCGCGTGCTCGTCGAGATCGCCGACCCGGCGGCGTAGGCTTGACGGAGCCCCCCAAGACCGAAGGCGCCGGCTCGGCCGGTGCCGGGAGCGGAGGCCATTAGGGATGCGCGTCGCCGCGCTCTACGACGTGCACGGGATGGTGTGGGCCCTCGAGGCGGTCCTGCGCGACCTCGACGCCGACGCCGTCGTCTTCGGCGGCGACATCGTCGCCGGCCCGGCGCCGCGCGCGACGCTCGAGCTCGTTCGCTCGCTCGACAACGCCGTCTGCATCCGCGGCAACGCAGAGCGCGACCCGCAGGACTGGCTGCTCGAGCGGCTGTCGTCCGACGACGTCGAGTGGTGCAAGTCGCTGCCGCTGACGGCCGAGCTCGGCGGGGTTCTCTACTGCCACGCCACGCCGACCGACGACCTGCCGATCACGACGATCTTCACGCCCGACGACGCGGTGCGGGCGAACTTCGCAGGCGTGAGCGGCACCGTTGTGATCGGGCACACACACCACCAGTTCGACCGGCGCGTCGGCGACGTCCGTGTCGTGAACGCTGGCTCCGTCGGGATGCCGTACGAGTCGCACGTCGCGGCCTACTGGCTCGAGGTCGTCGACGGCGAGCCGCGCTTCCGCAGCACCGAGGTCGACGTCGACGCCCTCGCGAGCGGCATCCTCGCGAGCGGCTGGCCCGGCGCCGAGGAGTTCGTCGCCGAGAACGTGCGCACCGCCGTCGACCGCGACGAGGCGGCACGGTACTTCGAGAGTCGGCGGTGAGCGACCGCGTGTCGATCGGACGCGTCGGGAAGCCGCACGGCCTCGAAGGGTTCTTCTACGTCGAGCAGCCGTCGGACGACGGGCGCTGGTGGTCGGTGGGCGCGCGTTTCCTCGCCGGCGGGCGGCAGGTCGAGGTGGTCGCCGCGCGCCGCGCGCAAGGCCGCCCGGTGATCAAGGTCGAGCCGCCGGCCGAGCGCGGCATGCGGCTCGAGGTCGACCGCGACGCGCTGCCCCCGACGGAGCCGGACGAGTACTACGCGTTCCAGCTCGTCGGGCTCGAGGTGGTGGAGGAGGGCGGGCGCGCGGTCGGAACCGTCTCCGACGTGCTCGCGGGCGTCGCGAACGACGTCCTCCAGGTCGGCGACGACGTGCTGCTGCCGATGGTGGAGGACTGCATCAGGTCGGTCGACCTGGACGCGCGCCGCATCGTCGTCGCAGCCGGCTTCGTCGACTAGATGCAGGTCGACGTCTTCACGCTCGTGCCGCACGCATTCGCGTGGCTGACGGAGCAGCGCCCGGTCGCGGCCGTGCTCGGCTCGGCACTCGACCTGCGGCTGTTCTCGTACCGCGACACGACGCCGCTGCGAAACGGACAGGTCGACGACGAGCCCTACGGCGGCGGTGCCGGCATGGTGCTGCGCGTCGACGTCGTCGCCGCGGCGCTCGACGCGGCCTACGGCGGCGACCCGGCGCGGCCGGTGGTCGCGCTCACTCCGAAAGGGCGTCCGCTGACGCAGGTCGTCGTCGAGGAGCTCGCCGCGCTGCCGGCGCTCGCGCTGCTCTCCGCGCGCTTCGAGGGCTTCGACGACCGGGTGCTGCAGCACCTCGCGACGGACGCGATCTCGATCGGCCCGTACGTGTTGTCGAACGGCGACCTGCCCGCGATGGTGATCGTCGACGCGGTCGCAAGGCGCCTGCCAGGCGCGCTCAGCGACGGTTCGGGCGAGCTGGAATCGTTCTCCTCCGAGCTCGGCGGCGGGCTCGAGTACCCTCACTACACCCGACCCGCGGAGTTCCGGGGCTGGCAGGTCCCCGACGTCTTGCTGTCAGGTGACCACGCTCGGATCGAAAGCTGGCGGAAGGAGCACGTGCGCTGAGAAACCCGATCGACCGTCTGACGGAGGGGCTGCCGCACGGCTGGCGCGTCACGATCGACTGGCTGGTCACGATCGTCGGGGCGATCGCGATCGTCCTCGCGATCAAGGAATGGGTCGTCAACCCGTACCGGATCCCGTCGAGCTCGATGGAGCCGACCCTGCACTGCGCGAAGCCCGGTGCAGGGTGCGAGGCGCGGTTCTCGGACCGGGTGCTGGCGTGCCGCTTCTGCTACGACCTCTGGTCGCCGAAGCGCGGCGACATCGTCGTCTTCAAGACGCCGCCGCTCGCCGCCGTTCGCTGCGGGGCCGGGGGAACGTTCGTGAAGCGCATCATCGGCCTGCCGGGCGACGTCTGGTCGGAGAAGGACGGCTACGTCTACATCGACGGCAAGAAGCTGAACGAGCCGTACGTCCAGCCGGACCGCCGCGACACCCGCACGATCGGGGCGATCAAGATCCCGAAGGACAACTACTTCATGATGGGCGACAACCGTGCCTCGTCGTGCGACTCGCGCGCGTGGGGGACGGTCCCGAAGAACGATCTGATCGGCGAGGTCTTCGCGACGTACTGGCCGCCGAGCCGGATCACGATCCGCTGACGCGGGCTGCTACGATGCCCGCGGCCTCCGGGCTCTCCTTGCCATGAGCACGATCATCCGGGACATCGAGCGCCGCCAGCTGCGCGAGGTGCCGCAGTTCAAGGCGGGCGACACCGTGCGCGTGCACTTCCGCGTCATCGAGGGGACCCGCTCGCGCATCCAGGTGTTCGAGGGCATCGTGATCAAGCGGCAGGGCGCCGGCGCGCGCGAGACGTTCACGGTCCGGAAGAACTCGTTCGGCGTCGGCGTCGAGCGGACGTTCCCGCTCCATTCGCCGAAGATCGACAAGATCGAGGTAACCGCGATCGGCGACGTCCACCGAGCGAAGCTGTACTACCTGCGCGGCAAGGTCGGCAAGAAGGCCCGCGTCCGCGAGCTGCGGCAGAGCTGAAACGGCTCGCGCCGCTCTGCGCGGCGGCGGTCGTCGCCGCCGGCTGCGGAACCGCGCTTCACGCGCACGCGGAGTCAGTCGCACGCGCCTGGGCACGCACTCACGGCGGCGGCGACCGCGTCACGTGCTCCACGGACGTCGGCGGGCTCCCGCCGCGCCGTCGGACGCCGGACTTCTTCTGCCTCGTCCACCACGGCGCGTCGTGCGACGAGGTGCGCGTCCGCCGGCTCGCGCGCGGCTGGACGGCCCGACTGGCCCGAAAGGACGCGGCCTGCGTGCAGCCGGCGTGACGAATGCGCAACGAGCGCGAAACGCGCGCCGCTGCCGACCTGGAGCGAGGCTATTCTCGGCCGCGTGGCGGCGAAGCAGAGACGGACGGGGCGCAGGCTTCTGCAGTTCGACCGCAGCCTCGGCGCGCGCTTCGTCGCCGGCGCGGACGAGGCGGGCCGGGGGCCGCTTGCCGGGCCGCTCGTCGTCGCCGGCGTCCTGCTCGACTACGACTGCCTGCGCGAGCACAAGGTGCGGCCGCTCGCGCTCCTGAACGACTCGAAGCAGGTCGACGCCGCCACGCGCGAGGAGCTGTACCGCGCGATCGTCGCGTGCGCGGAGCGCATCGTCGTGCGCGTGTTCCCGCCGAGCGTGATCGACCGCGACGGATTGCACCGCTGCAACCTGCGCGGGCTGCGCGACGCTCTCCGCGCCTGCCAGCCTGCGGACGCGTCGCTCGTCGACGGCTTCAGGCTCGGCCCGACGGCGCCGCCGCACCGTGCGATCGTCGACGGCGACACGAAGAGCGCTGCGATCGCAGCCGCCTCGATCGTCGCGAAGGTGACCCGCGACCGCTACATGCACGCTGCCGACGCGGTCTATCCCGCCTACGGGTTCGCGTCGCACGTCGGCTACATCACGCCGTCGCATACGAGGGTCGTCCGGCAGCGCGGGCCGTGCGAGATCCATCGCCGTTCGTGGCGCGCGCGCGCCTACCTCGCCGACCACGAGCTGGTCGCGCTCGATGGCGCAGACGCAGAGGTCGCGGCCGCAACCGCGTAACGCTGCCGAGCGCCGCGCTGCCTGGTGGTACCGCCTGCGCGGCTACCGCGTGCTCGCGACGAACGTCTGGCTCGCCGGCGCAGAGCTCGACGTCGTCGCGCGGCGCGGCCGCGTCGTCGTCTTCTGCGAGGTCAAGTCGAAATCGGGCGACGAGTACGGCGACCCGCTCGAAATGGTCGGCCCGGTGAAGATCCGCCGCGTGAGACGTGCCGCGGAGGCGTGGCTCGCCGTGCATCCCGAGCTGCGCGGCCTCGACGTCCGCTACGACGTGATCGCCGAGCGGTCCGGCCGCGTCGAGCACGTTCCGAACGCGTTCTGAGTCGCCTGGCGGCGGTGCCGCGGCGGGTGTAGCCGCAGCCGCGAGCGTCGCAGGGCGGCCCGTGTCCGCCTCGGCACGCCGGCTCGGCGGCACGCCGGCACGCCGGCACGAAGTTTTTCCCGAATTGTCACGATCGCGCGCACCGCGTATGACAGATCAGGGGCTAGGTTGACAGCGCGGGTTGTGGGCGGAGTCCCCCGGGTTGGGTGGGGCGCGGACCGTGGCGGCGCGGCTTGGCAGGCCGGCGCAGGGCTACGCTCGGCAGGTACGCCGCCTCCCCGGTCGAACTGCGCGGAATGGCCGCGACGCAGGACCAACTGTATGCCGAGCTGGACGTCGAGCTGTCGTGGTCCGAGCGCGAGCTCCCGGAGCGGGAGCGCACGAAGCACGTGCATCGGCTCCATCCGTACCTCGGAAAGTTCATCCCACAGCTGGTCGAGGAGCTCTTTCGCCGCCACGTTCCGCCCGAAGGTCGCGTTCTCGACCCGTTCGCCGGCTCCGGGACCACGCTCGTCCAGGCGCTCGAGGGCGGCTTCGACTCCGCGGGGGTCGACGTCGCCGCGTTCAACTGTCTGCTCATGCGCGTCAAGACGGCGGCGTATGCGCCGTTCGTGCTCGAGCACGACCTGCGCGACGCGCTCGCACGGTTCGAACGCGGTGAGGGCACGGCCGGAACGGGAACGGCCTATGTGCGCAAGTGGTTCGCGCCGCAGGCGCGCGCCGACCTGCTCCGCTTCCGGTCCCTGGCCGGCGAATACGAGCATGCCGACGTCCTGCGCGTCATCCTCGCGCGCGCCGCGCGCTCCGCGCGGCTCACGACGCACTTCGATCTCGATTTCCCCTCCGCGCCGCGGTCGGAGCCGTACTGGTGTCACAAGCATCGCCGTCAGTGTCGACCCGTCGACCGCGCAGGCCACTTCATTCGGCGCTACACGGTCGACACACTCGAGCGGCTGCGGGCGTTCGGGCGGCTGCGCACCCGTAGCGACGTCACCGTGCTGCACGGCGACGTGCGCGAACTCGAGCTTCCGGGCTCGTTCGACGCACTCGTCACGTCGCCGCCGTACCCCGGTCTGATCGACTACCACGAGCAGCACCGCTACGCCTACGAGCTGCTCGGGCTCGACGACTTGCGCGGCCACGAGATAGGCGCTGCCGCACGCGGAACCTCGCGGGCGGCGCTTGCCGCGTACGCCGACGCGATCTCGGCCGCGCTCGCGCGCTGCGCAGCCGCACTCCGGCCGCAGGGGAGCGTCGTTATCGTTGTCAACGACCGGCGCGACCTGTACCCCGAGATCCTGCAACGTGCAGGACTCCGGCTCGAGCGGCGTTACCGCCGGCACGTCAACCGGCGGACCGGCCGTCGTGCAGGCGAGTATTTCGAGGACGTGCTCGTCGCAAAACGTTTCTAAGTCGGCACGGACCCGAAACAGACACGACACAACTTCCTCTCTAGCGTGGCAACGTGCTCGCACGCACGGTCACGCATTCGCTCGTCGGCCTCGACCCCCGCCGCGTCGAGGTCGAGGCGCATCTGCAACGGGGCTCGCCCGCGTTCGCCATCGTCGGCCTCGCCGATCGGGCGTGCCAGGAGGCGAAGGAACGCGTACGCAGCGGGATCACCTCGGCTGAGCTCGAGTTTCCCGTCAAGCGAATCACCGTCAATCTCGCACCCGCGGGTCTGCGCAAGGAGGGCTCGGCGTTCGACCTGCCCATCGCCCTCGCCGTGCTCGCCGCGTCCGAACAATTGCCGGCGCGGGCACTCGACGGGGTGGCCGCGTTTGGCGAGCTCGCGCTGGACGGGCGCGTCCGGCCGGTGCCCGGGGCGCTCGTCGCCGCAGAGGGGGCCCGCCGCGCCCGAGTCGAGAAGGTCGTGTGTGCCGCGGACTCGGCGCCGGAGGTCGCGCTCGCCGGGGTGGAGCCGATCCCGGTGCGGCACCTCGCGGAGGCCGTCGCGTACCTGCGCGACGGCTACGAGCCGCCGCCCGTTCCTGCGCCCGCACAGACGGCCTCGACCCCCGACGTGCCGGATCTCGTCGATGTGCGCGGGCAAGAGCGTGGCCGCCGCGCGCTCGAGATCGCGGCCGCTGGCGGGCACAACATGCTCCTGGCCGGTCCGCCTGGAACGGGCAAGACGATGCTCGCGCGGCGGCTTCCCGGGATCCTGCCGCCGCTCGACGACGAGGCAGCCCTCGAGGTCACGCGCATCCACTCGGTCGCAGGCGCGCTCCGTCCCGGCTGTGGACTCATTCGCGTCCCGCCGTTCCGGGCGCCGCACCACACCGCCTCGGCGGCCGCTGTCATCGGTGGCGGCGGGCGCGGCCTCCGGCCGGGCGAGGTCACCCTCGCACACCGCGGTGTCCTCTACCTCGACGAGCTGCCGGAGTTCCCGCGCGCCGTCCTCGAAGCGCTTCGACAGCCGCTCGAAGACGGAGTGGTGAGCATCGTGCGGGTGGAGGGCCGCGCGATCTTTCCGGCGCGGTTCCAGCTCGTCGCGACGATGAACCTGTGTCCGTGCGGCGGGCGCGGTGACGCTGCGGCGCAGTGTCAATGCACGCCGCAGCGCGTAGAGCACTACCGCGAGCGGTTGTCTCGTGCGCTGCTCGACCGCTTCGACCTCGTGCTCACCGTTCCGCGGCCACGCGGAGCCGAGCTCGCAGGTCCGGCAGGCGAGTCTTCGGCAGACGTTTCCGCGCGCGTCGCGGCGGCCCGGCGGCGTCTCGCCGCTGCGCCGCCGCCGTTGAACGACGCGGCGGCCGGATTGCTGACACACGCATGCGAGCGGCTACCGCTGTCCGGTCGCGGACGCGCGCGCGTTGCTCGCGTCGCCGCCGCGATTGCCGCTCTCGCCGGAGCCGAGGCGATCGGGAGCGACCACGTCGCCGAGGCGCTCGCGTATCGGGCGCCGCGGGAGATCGCGCCATGAATGAGCTCGCGGCAGCCGTGTTCGCCGCGGAATCGGCGGCGCACGTCGTCGACGTGCCGCGGTCGCGGCGATTCGCCGAGTTCCGGCGGACGTTCGACGCCGAGGCCTACCTCCGGCGCCTCGCCGCGAACGGGCTGGCATGGGTGCCGCGCGGCGACCGCCGTTACCCTCCGCGGCTCGACGCGATCCACGACCCGCCGCTCGGCCTGTTCGTCCGTTCGCGGCAACCGCTCGAACCCGCACCGCCGGCCGTTGTCGCGATCGTCGGAGCACGTGCATGTACTCCCTACGGTGCCGACGTCGCCCGCACGCTCGCCCGCGACCTCACGCGAGCTGGTGCGCTCGTCGTGTCGGGTCTTGCGCGTGGCATCGACGGCGCCGCCCACCGCGGGGCGCTCGAGGCGGGAGGAACGTTGGCGGTCCTGGGGTGCGGAATCGACCGCGACTACCCGCGTGCGCACGCGACGCTCGCCGCAGCGATCAGCGAGCGCGGCTGGATCGTGTCCGAGTACGCCCCCGGCGTCGAACCTGCACCGTGGCGGTTCCCGGCACGAAATCGGATCGTCGCCGGTCTGGCCGACGCCGTCGTCGTGGTCGAGGCGCGCGAGCGAAGCGGCGCTCTGATCACGGCCGACCTCGCACTCGAGGAGGGGCGCGAGGTGCTCGCGGTTCCGGGAGAGGTGCACTCACACCTTTCGCGTGGAGCACACAACCTGCTGCGGGCGGGTGCGACGCTGGTGCGCGGCGCGGAAGACGTGCTCGAGGTGCTCGGCGTGGAACCGGTAGCCGGGCCGACCCGGCCGGCGCTCGAGGGGCGCCTGGAACGGGTCCTGGCCGCCGTCGCCGTTGGAGCCTGCACCGCCGAGGAGGCCGCGTCGCGCGCAGCCGTGGACATCGCCGCTGCCGGCGCGGCGCTCGCCGAGCTCGAGGTGCTCGGCACGGTCACCCAAACCGAGGGGATCTACAGGGAGGTGATGTGTTCCGCGGCGCTCTCGGGCACGTGAACGACAATCGAAGATGCTGACGCAAGCAGCGCCCAGCACAGTCCGTAGGATCGCGGCATGGCGACGAGGGCGTTCTGGTTCGATGACGAGCACGAGTCATGGGAACCGACGTCGTTCGACGGCCGGGCCGACGTCGCGGTCGTCGGCGGCGGCGTGACAGGCTGCTCGTGCGCGCTCACCCTCGCCGAGCGCGGAATCCGCGTCCGGCTGCACGAGGCGCGCGAGATCGCAGGGGGTGCGAGCGGTCGCAACGGCGGCTTCGCGCTGCGTGGCGCGACGCCTCCGTATGACGTCGCCCGAGCGACCCTCGGCCGACCAGCCGCACGCCTGCTGATGAAGCTGACCGAGCGGACGCTCGGCCGGCTCGAGCAGCTTGCCGGCGACGCATTCCGCCGGGTGGGCAGCCTGAGGCTCGCGGCCGACGACGCGGAACGCGACGCGCTCCGCCGCGAACACGACGCGCTGCGCGAGGACGGGTTCGCCGTCGAGTGGATCGACGAGCTCCCGCCGCGACTCGCGGTGCTCTATCGGGGAGCCATCCTGCACCCGCCCGACGGCGCGATCCGGCCGGCGCGCTGGGTGAGGCGCCTCGCCGGCCACGCGGCGCGCGCCGGTGCGGATGTCCGCGAGCACGACACGGTCTCCGTGGACGGTGTCGACGCGGACGTTGTCGTCGTCGCTGCCGACGGCTACACCGCGTCACTTCTTCCGGAGCTGGCGCACGTCGTGCAGCCGACGCGAGGGCAGGTCCTCGCGACCGAGCCGCTGCGGGAGCGGCTGTTCGACCGCCCGCACTACGCGCGGGGCGGGTACGACTACTGGCAGCAGCTGCCGGACGGCCGGCTGGTGCTCGGCGGCAACCGCGACGCGGCCCTGGCCGCGGAGGCGACCCCCGACGAGGAGGTGACCGACCTCGTCCAGCGGCGCAACGAGGAGCTCGTAGAACGGCTCGTCGGGTACCGGCCTGCGATCACACACCGTTGGGCGGGCATCTGGGGCACCACACCGGACCTGCAGCCGCTCGTGGGACGCGCCCCGGGACGCGACGACGTCTGGATCGCCGCCGGGTACTCCGGTCACGGGAACGTGCTCGGACTCGCTTGCGGCGACCTCGTCGCCCGCGCGATCCTCGGCGAGCAGCCCCCTGAGCTCGAGCTCTTCGCCCCCTCGCGATTCGCCGCGGTTCGTTAGCGGCCGCTCGAACGTCCCGCACGCGCGACGCGCGTGGGCGAGTCGCCGCCGTCGCGGATCCGGGCCCAGAGCACGCGGCGGGTCACAGCTCGAGCCGCGCCAGCGGCAGCTCGTCCACCTGCTCGAACGCCGCGATCGCGACGGCCAGGTCCTGGATCGCGAGGCCCGTCGAGTCGAACATCGTGACCTCGTCGTCGGACGTCCGCCCGGCCGCCTCCCCCGTCAGCACTCGGCCGAGGTTGGTGACGTTCGCGCGCGTCACCGCGCCCGACTCGACCGCGTGCGCGAGCTCGCCGCCGTGCGAGGCCTGCTCCCAGTCGTCGCAGAAGAGACGCGCCCGTACGAGCGCCGCCGCCTCCACTTCAGCCTTGCCCGGTCCGTCGGCGCCCATCAGCGAGAAGTGCTGCCCGGCGCGCACCGACCCAGCACGGACGACCACCTCGTGCCCGGGCGTCACCGTCACCACGACGTCGGCGGCGAGCGCGTCGTCCAGCGACGCGGCGATCTCGCAGTCGAGCTCGCGTGCGGCCGCCGCCGTCCGCTGCGCGTTCACGTCCCAGACGCGGACGGCGCGGCCGCGAGCGAGAAACGTCCGTGCTGCAGCGCGGCCGTTCACCCCAGCGCCGACGACGGCGACCGACGGGGCCCCGGCGCGCGCGAGCGTCTCGGCCGCGAGCACCGCGGCGGCACCGGTTCGCAGCGCGGTCACCGCGCCCGCGTCGAGCACCGCGCGAAGTTGCCCGTCGGCCGCGTCCGACAGGAGCACGACGCCGCTCACCGTGGGCAGTCCCTGGAGCGGATTCCGCGGAAAGGAGGTGATCCACTTGAGGAGCGCGTACCCACCGCCGAGCGCCGGCATGGCACGGAAGTCGCCGGCGGGATAGTTGGTGACGTACGTCTTCGGCGGCATCGTCCACTCCCCGCGCGCGTATGCGACGAACGCGTCGCGCACGGCCTCGACGGCACGCGTCGGCGACACCGCCTGCTCGACGCTGCGAGCGGAGAAGACGGGAACGCCGCGCGCGCCGTCGGCGCCCCGGCCGCTCACAGCGTCTTGACTGCCGCCGTCAGCCGCGCGACTGACTCCTTCGCGTCGCCGAAGAGCATCATCGTGTTCGGCTCGACGAAGAGCGGGTTGTCGATCCCGGCGAAGCCGGGGTTCATCGAGCGCTTGAGCACGACGACGGCCTTCGACTGGTCGACGTTGAGGATGGGCATCCCGTAGATCGGGCTGCCCTGGTTGCTGCGCGCGTCGGGATTGACCACGTCGTTCGCGCCGATCACGAGCGCGACGTCGGTGCGCGGGAACTCGGCGTTCGCGTCGTCCATCTCCTTGAGCGCGGGGTACGGCACGTTCGCCTCCGCTAGCAGCACGTTCATGTGGCCCGGCATCCGACCGGCGACGGGATGGATCGCATACGTCACCTCGACCCCGCGCTCCTCCAGGACGTCGGCGAGCGCCCGCACGTCGTGCTGCGCCTGCGCGACGGCCATGCCGTAGCCGGGGACGACGACGACTTTGTTCGCGTACGCGAGCATCACCGCCACGTCGTCGGCAGTCGTCGACCGGACCGTGCCGTCTGCGCCCGCGGCCGCACCCGCGCCCGCGCCGCCGGCGGCGACCTGCCCGAACGCGCCGAAGAGGACGTTCGCCACCGACCTGTTCATCGCGCGGCCCATCATCAGCGTCAGCAGCGTCCCCGACGCGCCGACGAGCATCCCGGCGACGATCAGCACGTTGTTCTCGAGCTCGAAGCCGCCGGCCGCGACCGCGAGCCCCGTGAACGCGTTGAGCAGCGAGATCACGACGGGCATGTCGGCGCCGCCGATCGGCAGAACGAAGAGCACGCCGAAGAGCGCTGCCGCACCGACGAGCACCCAGAGCAGCCACTCGTCCTGCACACCGGCGACCAGCACGACTCCTGCCGCCGCGGCCGCCGCGAAGACGAGCGCGTTGCCGACCTGCTGGCCGCCGTAGGTGATCGGGCGCCCGCCGATCAGCTCCTGCAGCTTCGCGAACGCGATCATCGAGCCGGCGAAGGAGATCGAGCCGATCAGCGCCGACAGCACGATCGCGATCGAGATGTCGACCTTCGGCGCACCCGGTGCCGGCAGGATGCGGTGCAGCTCGGCGAGGGAGATGAGCGCCGCCGCCCCGCCGCCGACGCCGTTGAACAGCGCGACCATCTGCGGCATCGCCGTCATCCGCACCTTGCGCGCGGCGACCGCGCCGAAGCCGCCTCCCAGCGCCATCGCCGCGGCGATCGCCCACCAGCTCGTCGCGCCGATCTTGATCCACGTGACGACGAGCGCGAGCAGCATCCCCGCCGCACCGATCTGGTTGCCGCGCCGCGCGTGCGCCGGATTCGAGAGGAAGCGCAGCGCGAGCACGAACGTCACGATCGTGAGCAGGTAGAGAAGGTTGCCGACGTTCGTGCTCACGCGCCCGCGCCGCCCCCGCCGCCGCGGCGCGTCTGCGGAGGCTCGCGCTTCTTGAACATCTCGAGCATCCGGTCGGTGACGACGAACCCGCCGACGACGTTCGCCGACGCGAGCACGACGCCGGCGAAGCCGACGATCCACGTGAACGCGCTCTTGTGCGGCTGCGCGAGCACGATCATCGCGCCGACGAGCACGATGCCGTGAATCGCGTTCGTGCCCGACATGAGCGGCGTGTGCAGCAGCGTCGGCACCTTCGAGATCACCTCGAACCCGAGGAAGATCGCAAGCACGAGGATCGTGAGCTCGAAGACCAGCAGCGTTCCGTGACTCATCCGTCCTCCTCCGTCCGCGTGACGCACGTGCCGGCGACGATCTCGTCGTCCCAGTCGAGCGCGACCGCGCCGTCCTTCACGAGCAGCCCGAGCAGCGCGGCTACGTTCCGCGACAGGAGCTGCGACGCGTGCGTCGGCATCGTCGACGGGACGTTCGTCGTACCGACGATCGTCACGCCCTCGACGGCGACCTCCTCGCCCGGCCGCGTCAACTCGCAGTTCCCTCCGGTCTCGGCGGCGAGATCGACGATCACCGAGCCGGCACGCATCCCGCGCACGGCGTCCGCCGTCACGAGCTTGGGCGCAGGACGGCCGGGGACCGCGGCGGTCGTGATCACCGCGTCGAACTGTGGGATCCGCGCCTGCAGCTCCGTCTGCTGCTCCGCCTGCTGCTCCGGTGTCAGCTCGCGCGCGTAGCCGCCGGCCGTCTCCTCTCCCTGCACCCCCAGGTCGAGGAAGGTGGCGCCGAGCGACTCGACCTGCTCGCGCACGGCCGGGCGGACGTCGAACCCCGACACGACGGCGCCGAGCCGGCGCGCCGTTGCGATCGCCTGCAGCCCGGCGACGCCGGCGCCGAGCACGAGCACCTTCGCCGGCGGGATCGTCCCGGCCGCGGTCATCAGCATCGGCAGGAACCGCGGCAGCCGGTCGGCGGCGACGAGCGCAGCCTTGTATCCCGCGACCGTCGCCTGCGAGGAGAGCGCGTCCATCGGCTGCGCGCGCGTGATGCGCGGGATCGACTCGAGCGCGAATGCGTGCACGCCCGCGGACCGCAGCCGCGCGATCCCCTCGCGGTCGCCGAGCGGCTGCAGGAACGCAATCAGCACCTGGCCCGCGTGCAGCCTCGCCGCCTCGTCCGCCGTCGGCGTCGCGACCTTCGCGAGGACGTCGGCCGGCCACGGCTCGCCGACCGCGGCGCCCGCGGTGCGGTAGTCCTCGTCGGAGAAGCCGGCCGGCTCGCCCGCACCGGCCTCGATGACGACCTCGATTCCGTCTCCGAGCCGCGCCACCGTCTCGGGGACGAGCGCGACGCGCCGCTCTCCGGGTGCGGTTTCGCGCGGGATCCCCAGGCGCATCGAGGCGCGACGCTACCGGACCCGGCGCCGGGCGTCTCTACAGTTCCGCGGACGTGACGCACCTGCTCGAGAGCTACGGGCTCTTCCTGCTCTTCGCCGCGGTCGGGATCGAGTCGGCCGGGCTGCCGTTCGTTCCCGGCGAGCTCGCGCTGATCGCGGCGTCGGTGCTCGCGCAGCAGGGGCGGTTCTCGATCGTGTGGGTGATCGTCGTCGCGGCCGTGGCGGCAACGCTCGGGTTCGGCTGCGGCTACTGGATCGGCCGCGCGGGCGGCCGGCGCCTGCTGAACCGGTGGAACCTGACACGGCGCTACGCCGAGAAGGCGCTTCCACCCGCCGAGCGGTTCTTCTCGCGCCACGGCACGAAAACGGTGTTCCTCGCACGCTTCGTCGCCGTGCTGCGCGGGACCGCGGCGCTGATCGCCGGGATCACCGAGATGAGCTGGTGGGAGTTCCTCGGCTGGGACATCGCGGGAGCGGTGGTCTGGTCGATCGGCTACGGCCTGCTCGCGTACTACGCGGGGCGTGCCGTCGTCGACGCGGTCAGCCGCTACAGCGCGTACGGCGCGCTCGGGGTGATCGTGGCGGCCGCGCTCGTCTACCTGCTCCATCGAGTCGTGCGCAGACGGCTCGAAGGAAGCGGGTGAGAGCCGCCGCCGCTCTCGCCGCCGCGCTGGCAACCGCGGCGGTGGCCGCAGCGTCGCCACGGTCGCCGCCGGTACCGCGGCTCGCCCACGTCGTGGTCGTCGTCTTCGAGAACCACGAGCGCGACGCGATCCTCGGCGCACCGGATGCGCCGACGTTCACGCGCCTGGCGCGCGCGTACGCCGACGTCACCCGTTACGACGCCGTCGCGCATCCGAGCCTGCCCAACTACCTCGCGCTCGTCTCGGGCTCCACGCACGGCATCACGAGCGACTGCACGGCGTGCAGCGTCCGCGGGCCGTCCATCGGCACGTTGCTCTCGCGCGCGCACGCGGCGTGGGGCGCGTACGCGGAGGGATACCCCTCCTCGCCGCGCTTCGCGAAGAAGCACGTGCCGTTCCTCTACTTCGCCGGTGGCGCCGCGCACGTGCACCCGCTCACCGCGTTCCGTACGTCGCGGCCGCCTGCCTTCGCGCTCGTCGTGCCCGACCTCTGCGACGACATGCACGACTGCAGCGTCGCGACCGGCGACCGCTGGCTCGCAGGCTTCGTCCCGCCGCTGCTGCGCCTGCCGCGCACCGCAGTCTTCGTCGTCTTCGACGAGGGTTCCAGCGACGCCGGCGGCGGCGGCCGCGTCGCCGCGATCGTCGCCGGAACGGCGGTCCGCCGCCACGTCGTCGACCCGCAGCCCGCGAACCATTACGTGCTCCTGCGGACGATCGAGGACGCGTTCGGGCTCGCACACCTGGGCGCCAGCGCCGGCGTACGGCCGCTCGAAGGGATCTGGCGCTAGAACCGCGAACCAGGCGCGCAGGATGGGGAGGCGCCGCTGACGCGCGCGCTCGGTTCGACCCGGCGCCGGCGCTCGCCGTCCTCGAGCTCCGCCCGCGCTGCTAGAGCGTCGCCCAGACCTCGAGCTTCGTGCGCGTGCGGCGGATCACGTCGTCCGTGAACTCGCTCGTCGACGCGTGTCCCCCGAGGTCGGCCGTCTTCGTCCCCTGCGCGATCGCCTCGAGTGCCGCCTCCCGGATCGCGCGTCCGGCGGCGTGACCGGCCGGCGTCTGCGAGAGCAGCGCGGCGGCGGCGAGGATCATCGCGAGCGGGTTCGCGACGTTCTTCCCCTCGAGCGCCGGCGCCGTTCCGTGGGCGGCCTCGGCCATCAGCGCGGTCGGCTCGAGGTCGTCGCCCTCGAACGCGACGAGCATCGACTCTGAGCCGGCGATCGACCCGAAGAGCGGAAGCACCAGGTCGGAGAGGATGTCGCCGTCGCGGTTGAGCGCCGGTATGACGAGCTGTTCGCCCGTCGCGGCGACGAGCAGCGCGAACGTCGCGTCGATCAGCTGCGGCTCGTACGGCACCCGCGGATGCCGCTCGGCGGCGGCGTCCATCTCCTCCTTCAGCATCCCCTCGTACGTCGGCGAGACGGTGTACTTCGGACCGCCGAAGACCGTCGCGCCGGCGCGCTCCGCCTCGCGGAACGCGAACTCGGCGACGGCGCGGCACACGCGCCGCTCGATGCGCTCCGTGCGGAACGCGACCTCCTCGTCGGCGTCGCCCTCCCGCCACTCGCGGGCGCCGTACGCGTCGCCGACCGCCATGCGGACGACGGAGATCGGGGCGTGGACGCCGCCGAGCGGGGTGACGCCCGGAAGGCGGCGGCCGGTGCGGACGATCACCTTGCCGCCGATCTCCTCGCGCAGGATCCGGTTGGGCGACCCGACGTCCCCGCGGCCCTCGGGCGTGATCGTGGCCGCCTTCAGCCCGAGTCCGTGCTCGCGGATCGCCGCCGCCGCCTCGTGCACGACGCCGTTCGCACTTGCACGCCGTGACGCGAGCGAGAGGTCGTAGCGCGGCAGCTCCACCTCGACGCCGATCACGTCCGGCGCGAGCACGCGCACCGCCTCCTCCAGCAGCTCCTGCCCCGTCTGGTCTCCCTCGAGGACGACGATCGCCTTCAGCTCCACGGCGGCCGATTGTAGGGGCGGGGCCGCGCGCAGCCGGCGGTCGCCGGGATTAGACGGCGCGGCGTGCGGACATTCGCTCCTCGTGCCGCCGCGGATCGGATGGACGCGCAAGGGGTCGCGCAAGCGGTTCCGCTACTTCGACGCGGCCGGGCGCGAGATCACCGACGAGGCGAAGCTCGACCGGATCCGTTCGCTCGCGATCCCGCCCGCCTGGCAGGACGTCTGGATCTCGCCGAGCGCGCGCTCGAAGCTGCAGGCGACCGGCGTCGACGCGGCGGGCCGCAAGCAGTACCTCTATCACCCGGAGTTCCGCGCGCGGCAGGAGCAGGCGAAGTACGACAAGCTGATCCGCTTCGCGGAACGCCTGCCGCAGTTGCGCGAGACGATGGCGGCGCACATGGAGCTCGAGGGACTGCCGTTCGAGCGCGTCGCGGCGATCGCCGTGCGGCTGATCAACCTCGGCTGGTTCCGCGTCGGCAGCGACCGCTACGCGAAGCAGTCGCGCACGTTCGGCATCACGACGCTGCGCAAGAAGCACGTCAGCGTGCGCGGGTCGCGGATCTCGTTCCGCTACCGCGGCAAGCACCGGATCATGGTGCGCAGCGCGATCGTCGACCAGGAGCTCGCGACGGCGATCAAGGAGCTGCTCGCGCTGCCGGGCTCGCGGCTGTTCAAGTTCGAGCTGCCGGACGGCACGTACTGCAACCTCGACGGGCGGCGGTTGAACGAATACATCCGCACCCATCTCGGCGGGGAGTTCACGGCGAAGGACTTCCGGACGTGGGGCGGGACGCTGACCGCGGCGATCGCCTTCGCCGAGACGAAGCCGCCTGAGACGCCGACGCAGGCGAAACGGCGCGTCGCCGAGGTGATGCGCCGCGTCGCGGAGCGGCTCGGCAACACGCCCGCGGTGGCGCGGACGAGCTACGTCAGCCCGGCGGTGGTCGAGCAGTACCTCGACGGCCGCACGATCGAGGACTTCCGGCCGCGAAGGCTGCGCGTCGTCGGGGCGCGTGACGTCGGCCTCGACGCGGAGGAGCTCGCGACGCTGAGCCTCCTGCGCTCCTGGCGAATTCGTTCGTCGCGCGCGGCAGCCTGAATTCCGCTACGATTTTCGTCCGCAAATCCGCTCTCGGGAGGCGAAAAACGTGGCTCGGAAAACGATTCTCGTATGCGACAACTGCGGCCGCGAAGTCGACGAGTCGCACGGCGCCTCGCTCCGCGTCACGTACGCCGACGCCCGTCGCGGCTCGAAGGTCGCCGATCTCTGCGACGACTGCGCGGGGAAGATGCCGGGCCGGAACGCGGCTCGTCGCGGGCGGCGTCCGAAGGCCCAGTCCGCGTCGGCCGAGTAGTTCCGCACACAGCGCGAAAAAAGCCCGCCGCCCCGGGGGTCGTCCGGGGACGGCTCTACGATGGGAAGGTGGGGCTCTCCCTCGTCGCGGGGCCGGCGAATGCAGGCAAGGTCGCGCTCCTGCTGGAGCGCTATCTGGCGCGGCTCGACGAAGAGCCGGTTCTGATCGTGCCGACGCGGTCGGACGTCGACCGCGTCGAACGCGACCTGCTCGCCCGCTGCGGCTGCCTCCTCGGCGGCTCGATCGGCACCTTCGACGACCTCTTCGAGCGCCTCGCCGCCGAGCGCCGGCCCGTCGCGACCGACGCCCAGCGTGCGCTCGTGGCCCGGCGCGCGCTGCGGAACGCGCGTCTGAACGGGCTCTCGCGCTCCGCGCGCACGAGCGGCTTCGGCGACGCGCTGCTGCAGACGCTCGCCGAGCTCGAGTCGGGGCTGGTCGAGCCGGACGACCTCGACGCGGATCTCGCGTCCCTCTACGCCGCCTACCGGGCGGAGCTGGACCGCCTCGGGCTCTGGGACCGCGACCTCCTGCGGCGGCGCGCCGCCGAGCGGCTGCAGTCCGACCTCGACGCGTGGCACGGAGAGCCCGTGTTCGCGTACGGATTCGAAGACCTCACCGGCGCGCAGTGGTCGCTGCTCGAGGCGCTCGCCGGGCGCGCGGAGGTCGTCGTCTCGCTGCCGTACGAGCCGGGACGGGTCGCCTTCTCGTCGCTGCGGCGCACCGCCGACGACCTGGCCGCGCTCGCCGCGGGGCGTGTCGAGGAGCTCGCGCCGCGCTCCTCGCGCTACCAGCATGCGGCGCTCGCGCATCTCGAGCGCGCGCTGTTCGAGGAGTCGCCGCCGCCGCCGCCCGAGCTCGACGCGGCCGTGCGGTTCCTCGAGGGCGCCGGTGCGCGCGGGACGCTCGAGCTCGTGGCGGACGAGCTGCTCGCACTGATCCGCGGCGGCACGCCTGCGGAGAAGATCGCACTCGTCGCGCCGGCGCTCGAGCAGTGGCGCGCGCCGCTCGAGACGGTGCTCGGCCCGCTCGGCGTCCCGTACGTGCTCGACTCGCGCCCGCGCCTCGCCGCGACGGCGTTCGGACACGCGCTCCTGCAGCTCCTGCGCTACGCGTGGGCGGGCGCCGGGCGGCGCGAGCTGTTCGCATTCCTGCGCTCGCCGTACTCGGGGCTGGCGCGGTCGTCCGTCGACTACGTCGAGGGGCGGCTGCGCGGCCGGGCGATCCATACGCCGGCGCGCGTGGAGGAGGAGGCGGAGAAGCTGCGCGAGGCGCCGATCGTCGCGCTCGCCGAGCTCCGGTCCGCGCCGGCGCCGATCGCGGCCGTCCGCACGCTGGCGCGCTTCATGCTGCGCGCGGCCTACGGGCTCGACGCGCCGCCCGCGGGCGAAACGTCGCGGCTCGACCTGCGCGCGTTCGACGCCGTCGCGCGGCTGCTCGACGAGCTCGAGGGGCTCGCCGCGCTCGGCGAGGCGGTGGACGAGGCGGACGTGCTGGCCGCGCTCGAGCGCGTCGAGGTGCGCGCCGCGGCGGACGAGCCGGGGCGCGTGGCGGTGCTCGACCTGATGCGCGCGCGTACGCGTCGGTTCGACGTCGTGTTCGTCCTCGGACTCGAGGAGGGCTCGCTGCCGCGCCGCGGGCGCAGCTCGCCGTTCCTCGACGACGAGGCGCGCCGTTCGCTCGGCGCGCGGCTCGAGCGTCCCGACCAGGTGAGCCGCGACCGGTACCTCTTCTACACGGCGTGCACGCGCGCGACGAGGCGCCTGTACCTCGTGCGCGAGGCGGCGACCGACGACGGCGCACCGCGCGAGCCGAGCCCCTTCTGGGACGAGGTGCGGGCGGTGTTCGACTCCGACGACGTCGCGCGCGCGACCTTCCGCCGGCCGCTGTCCGCGCTCACCTGGGCGCTCGAGTCGGCGCCGTCGGAGCGCGAGCGGCTGCGCGCGCTCGCACGGCTCGCGGTCGTCGACGCAGACGCGGCGCGCGCGCTTGCCGAGTCGAACGGGTGGGAGCGTCGGCTCGCGCGTGCTCGCACGGCGTTCCATCGGCAGACGCGCATCACGAGCCCGGCGCTCCTGCGGTGGCTCGGGTCGCGCACCACCTTCGCGGCGACCGAGCTCGAGCGGTTCGCCGACTGCTCGTCCGCCTGGCTGTTCGAGCGCGTCGTCTCCCCGAAGACGATCGACGCGGAGGTGGACGCGCTGCTGCGCGGCTCCGTCGCGCACAGCACGTTGCACAAGTTCTACGCCGGGCTGCCCAAGGAGCTCGGGGAGGATCGCGTCACGCCGGACAACGTCGAGCGCGCCGTCGGGTTCCTGCGCCGCTGCCTCGACGATGCGCTGCGCGGCGGCGTGCGGCTCGAGCTGACCGACCTGCAGGCGGCCGAGCTGGAGGAGAGCCTCTGGCGCGACCTCGAGGGGTTCGTGCGCGACGAGGCGGACTCGCCGCTCGGACTGCTGCCGCGGCGGTTCGAGGTCGGGTTCGGCTCGGACCGCGCGGCCCCGGAGCTGCAGCGCGGACTCCCGCTCGGCGACGGCCTGTACCTGAGCGGGAAGATCGACCGCATCGACGTCGATCCGTTCAGCGCGCGCGGAATCGTGCAGGACTACAAGTCCGGCCGCACCGCGCACTCCGCGAAGCAGATCGACGAGGAGCTGAAGCTGCAGATCCCGCTGTACATGCTCGTGCTGCGCGACCTCGTCGGGATCGAGCCGCTCGGCGGCGTCTACCGTGCGCTCGGCGGCGCGCGCGTCACGCGGGGCCTCCTCCACGCCGGCGCCGCGGACGACCTTCCCGGCTTCGCGCGGAACGACTACCTCGACGACGACGCCTTCTGGGCACTCGTCGAGTCCGCGCGCGAGCGCGCGCGCGGGTACGCGCAGCGCATCCGCGCCGGCGACGTGCGCCACGACCCGAAGGGCGGCGAGTGTCCGGCGTGGTGCGACCTCTGGACGATGTGTCGCGTGGAGCGCGCCTGATGAACGAGCAGCAGCGCGCGGCCGTCGGGGCGCAGGGCGAAGTCTTCGTCTCCGCCGGCGCAGGCACGGGCAAGACGACCGTCCTCGTCGAGCGCTTCGTCCGGGCAGTGTGCGACGAGGGGCTCGACGTCGAGTCGGTGCTCGTGATCACGTACACGCGGAAGGCGGCCGGCGAGCTGCGAGCGCGCATCCGCGCCGCGCTGAACGCGCGCGGCCGGCACGACCTCGCGCGCCGTCTCGACGGAGCTTGGATCTCCACGATCCACGGCTTCTGCTCGCGCCTGCTCCGGGCGCACCCGTTCGCCGTGGGCATCGACCCGCGCTACCGCGAGCTCGACGAGGAGCACGGTGCGGTGCTGCGGGGCGAAGCGTTCGAGTCGGCACTCGCCGCCTTCTGCGCGACGCGCGACGCGGAGCGGCTGCGGCTGCTCGCCACCTACGGCGCCGCGGGGCTGCGGCGGATGCTGACCTCGGTCTACGAGACGCTGCGCTCGGCCGGGCGCGACCTGACGCTCGAGCTGAGCGAGCGCGCCGACGTCGCCGAGCGCCTCGCCGAGCTGCAGGACGAGGCCCGCGCGCTGCTGGCCGATCCGTGCGTGACGGAGAACCAGGCCGCGTCGGCCGCAGCTGCGCTCGCACTGACGACGACGAATCCGGAGCAGCTGCTCGACCTCTCCGGCTTCGGCGCGCGCGGCGAGCGCGCGGCGGCCTTCGAGGCGGCGCGCAAGCAGCTCGAGCAGGCCGCGTTCGACGCGCTCGCGCTGCGCGACCGCGAGCTGCTCCAGGAGCTGCTCGACGAGTTCGCCGCGGAGTACGCGGCGGCGAAGCAGCGCGAGTCGGCGCTGGACTTCGAGGACCTGCAGCTGCTCGCTCGCGAGCTGCTGCGCGACAACACGTCCGTGCGCGAGGCGGAGCAGCTGCGGTTCCGCTCGATCATGATCGACGAGTTCCAGGACACGAACAGCCTGCAGTGCGAGATCGTCGACCTGCTGACGCCGTGGCCGGCGCCGGCGGAGCCGAAGTCGGTGTTCTTCGTCGGCGACGAGTTCCAGTCGATCTACGGCTTCCGGCACGCCGACGTAGCGGTGTTCCGCGAGCGCCGCGAGCGCGCGGCGCAGCGGCTGCCGCTCGCCCGCAACTACCGCTCGCGCCCGGAGGTGCTCGCGGCCGTCAACCACCTCTTCCGCGACGAGTTCGGCGACGGCTACCAGCCGCTGCATGCATCCGGCGACTTCGCCGACCCGGTGTTCGGTCACCCGGTTGAGCTGCTCGTGACGGACAAGCGCAGCTATGCCGCCGCCCCGATGAGCTGGCGCGACGGCGAGGCCCACGCCATCGCGCGACGCGTCCGTGAACTGGTCGACGCCGGGGTCGCATCCGCCTCCGAGATCGTGCTGCTGTTCGCGGCGGGCACGGACGCCGAGCGCTACGAGTCCGCCCTGCGCGCACAGGGCCTGCCGACGTATCGCGCCACCGGGCGCGGGTACTTCGGCCAGCAGCAGGTCGTCGACCTGCTCGCGTACCTGCGGCTGCTGCACAACCGCTACGACGACGAGGCCCTCGTCACGGTGCTCGCGTCCCCGTTCGTGGGCGTCTCGAACGACGCGATCGTGCTGATCCGCCGCCACACCGGCAAGCGGCCGCTGTTCAGCGGCATCGAGCGCTCGCTCCCCGAGGCGCTCTCGGACGACGACGAACGGCTGGTGCGCGCCTTCAGGCAACGGTACGACCGCCTGGCCGCGGCGTCTGCGCGCGTGGGGCTCGAGCGGCTGTGCGAGGAGGTCGTGGCGGCCCACGACTACGACCTCGCGGTGCTCGCGCAGTGGGACGGCCGCCGCCGCTATGCGAACCTGCGGAAGCTGATGCGGCTCGCGCGCTCGTACGAGGCGCTGCGGGGGCCGGACGTCGAGGGATTCGTCTCGTTCATCCGCGACCAGGAGGCCGTGGGCGCGGCGCAGCTCGAAGCCGTCTCGGAGGAAGAGGGCGCCGACGCTGTCCGGCTGCTGACCATCCACGCTGCGAAGGGGCTCGAGTTCAAGGTCGTGATCGTGGCCGACGCCGGGCGCGACACCGGCGGCGCGCCCGCTGCCGACGAGATCCTGGTCCGGCCGGACGGCCGCTTCGGCTTCCGCGTCGTCGACCCGAGGTCGGGAAAGAAGCGCGGCGTCTTCGACTACCACGCGCTGCGCGAGGCGGAGGCGGCCGACGAGGAGGCGGAGCGGCTGCGCCTCTATTACGTCGCGATGACGCGCGCGGTCGACCGCCTGATCGTCTCGGGCGCGATCGACCCCGACAAGGCGCGCGACCGCTCGACGCCGATCGGCTGGGTGCTGACGCGGCTCGGCCTGCTCGAAGCGCCGGCGAGCGGCGAGATCGAGCGCGGCGAGGCGCGCTTCGTGGTCAACGTCAACCGGTACCACGAGCAGCCGCCCGAGCAGCCGGTCGACGCGCCGGGGCAGCTCGCGCTGTTCGCCGAGCTGCCGACGTCGCCGGCGCCGCGCGGCTATCGGCTGCCGGAGCTCGCGCCGGTGCCCGTGCCGCCGCTCCATCGCGTCCGGCGCCTCTCGTACTCCGCGCTCGCGCTGTACGAGCGCTGCTCGTACCGCTACTACGCCGAACGCGTCGCCGGCCTGCGCGAGCAGCGGGGGACGGTTCCGGGCGCCCAGGGTCTCGCGGCGACCGAGATCGGCGACGCGGTGCACAGGCTGCTCGAGCTCGTCGACCTGCGCGCGCCGGCGCCCCCGGACGTCGACGTCGCCCGCACGTGGTATCCGGCCGTCACCGACGAGGAGCTCGAGCGGATCGCGGCGTTCGTCGCGTCGTACTGCGAGTCGGACCTGGCCGCGCGCATCGCGCAGCTGGACGACGCACGGGTCGAGCGCCCGTTCGCGTTCGTGCACGACGGCGTGCTCCTCCACGGCCGCCTCGACGTCCTCTGGCGCGACGGCCCGCGCGCGGTCGTCGTCGACTACAAGACGAACTCGCTGGCCGAGGGGACTCCGGACGAGATCGTCGAGGCGGACTACCACCTTCAGCGCCTCGTGTACGCGCTCGCGTGCTTCCGTGCGGGGGCCGACGAGGTCGAGGTCGTCTACCACTTCCTCGAGCGGCCGGACGCGGTCGTCTCGACGACCTTCGAGCGACGCGAGCTGCCGCTGCTCGAGAGCGAGCTGTCCGCGGCGATCGCGCGGATCGACGCAGGCGAGTTCGTGCCGACGCCCGGCGACTTCACGTGCGCCGGCTGCCCGGCGCTCGACGTGGTCTGCGCCGGTCCTCGCCTGGGCGGCATCGTGCCGCCGCCTGCGGCGGCGGTCGCCGTGTAGCTCCGCGTGGCTCGCAGCTACGTCCAGGAGGCGCGCAGGCGCGTCGGGCCGAAGAAGCAGCGCATCGGTCCGATCGTCGAGCGGCTGGCGGCGGAGCACCCGGACGCGACGATCGCGCTGCGGTTCTCGAACCCGCTCGAGCTCCTCGTTGCCGTGATGCTGTCGGCACAGACGACGGACACGAACGTGAACCGCGTGACGGAGCGGCTGTTTCGCAAGTACCGCCGGCCCGAGGACTACCTCTCGGTGTCGCAGGACGAGCTCGAGCGGGACGTGTTCGCGACCGGCTTCTACCGGCAGAAGGCGCGCGCGCTGCGCGGCACCATGCGGATGCTCCTCGACGAATTCGACGGCGAGGTTCCGGAGGCGTTCGACGACCTGCTACGGCTTCCCGGGGTCGCGCGCAAGACTGCGAACGTCGTCTCGGCGGAGCGCGGCAACGCGCAGGGGATCGTCGTCGACACGCACGTGCGGCGCCTCTCGCAGCGGCTCGGCCTCACGCGGCAGGAGGATCCGGTCAAGATCGAGCGCGACCTCGTCAAGGTCGTCCCGCGCGACGACTGGGCGCGCTTCCCCCACCTGCTGATCTGGCACGGCCGGCGCATCTGCCTGGCGCGCCGGCCGCGCTGCGAGGGCTGTCCGCTCGCGCCGGATCTCTGCCCGTCGTCGCGCATCTGAGGGGACGCTACGGAGCGGGTGCTTCGAGCGGGTCGATCAGCGCGCGGTAGAGCGCGAGCGACCGCGGCTTGGACGCGAGGTCCCAGATCGACCCGGGCCGTCCGCTGTAGTACGAGATGAACGCCGTCCGCGCGTGCGTCGCGACCCACGTGTGCATCTGCCGCACGAACGACGGGTCGTCGATCCCCCACAACCCCCACTCGGGGAACGCGAACGGCTTCGTCGGCCAGCGCCGGTACATCGCCTCGGCGGCCGCCCACTCGGCCTTGAACCCGATGTCGTAGAGGTCGTCGCCGACGACGTCGACGTAGCGTGCGCCCGGCCAGTACGCAGCCGCGCTGTTGCCCGCAAGGTCGGGCGAGCCGAATCCCTGCGGGTTCCAGACGATGCGGACCTTCGGCGTGTTCACGGGCAGGTCGCGCGCGACGCCCGGCAGTCCCAGCCGGTGCAGCTGCGCGGTGAGGTGCGCGGCCGTGCCCCCCCGCGCGATGATCGCGATGCGCGCGAACGCCTTGCGCGTCCAGCGCACCGCGTGTGCGGCGTCACGCGGCGTGCCGTTCGCGTTGTAGGCGCACTCAGCCTCCCACGACCCGTTCATCTCGGGGAAGGGCCGCAGGTAGAACAGCGGCCCCCGAAAGGCGGCGATCGCCGCGTTGACGTCGAACAGGAAGGCGTCCTGCCCGCCGAGCGCGATGCTGCGCGGCGTCCCCGTCTCAGGCGAGCCGTAGCTGCCGGGGACGAGTGCGAGGAGCGGCACGGGCTTCATCGCGGCGACGACGCGCTGCAGCGCCGGCCCCTGGTCGAACCCCACGAAGACGTGCGCGATCGCGGGCAGCCTGCCGGTGAGCGAGTCGAAGCGCGCCGCGTTGCCGTGCACGCCGAGCAGGACGAGATGCGTGCGTGCGCCGGCGCTCGGCGCGACGAGCAGCGCGGCCGCGCCAAGCGCCGCGACGGCCGTACGGATCCTCATCCGCGCTGCGGCGTCAGGGCGACGAGCAGGCCGCCGTCGTCGTCGTAGGCGGGGAACACGTCGGCGACGACGCGCTTCTCGGCGCCGCCGCGCGTGCGGATCGAGACGTGCTCGCCGAGCCGCCGCACCCCCCACTCGCGTGCGAGGTCGACCGGCTTCGGATCGGAGAGCTGGAGCGCCTCGACGACGTCGCGGCCCATCAGGTCCGATTCGGGGAAGCCCGTCAGCTCGAAGACGCCGCGGCCGATCGCCAGCACGCGCCGCTCCTGGTCGGTCACCACCAGACCGGTGTCGGGAGCGGGGTAGTAGTCGTCGAGCAGCTCGAACAGGAACCCGAAGCCGCAGTGGCGGCACGCCGGCGCGTCGCTCGAGAACCCTTCGCGCGCGTCGACGTCGATCGACCGCTCCTTGCACTGCGGACAGATGTAGTACGGCACCGCGGCAGGGTAGCGGCGGCCGCGCCCGCCGACCGACGGCGGCTCACAGCACGCGCAGCGAGCGCTCGTCGGCGCTGCGCCTGCGCACGACGCCGCCCGCGAGCGCACGCGCGCGCGCGGACCTGCCGGCTGCGAGCTCGCGCCGGGCGAGCGCCGCCACGACCGCGTCGCGCCGTTCCATCAGCGGTGCGTAGACGGCGTCGAACGGTGAGCCCGCGTTGACGAGGGGGGTTTCGTAGTCGGCGCTCCACGCGCGCCGCAGCGTGGCGGGCGTGCCGTTTGCGCGCTGGTGTGCGCGCGCGAGCAGCGCCGCGGCGGCGGACAGCTCGCGCGTCGCCTCGTCCGCCTCGCGCATCGCCGTCGCGTGCAGCTGCGGCGCGGCCGCCTTGCGTGCCGCGAGAGATGCCCCGACGTCGTCCTCGCGTGCATACGCGGCGAGCAGGTGCAGGAAGCGGACGTCGGCGGCCGAGAGCGGATGCTCGCGCGCGAGCGTGCGCCGCGCCGCCGTCGTCCGCGGGTGCGCCTGCGGCGTCGTCGCGGCCCCACGGCCGCCGCAGCCGGCCAGCACCGCGACTGCGGCCGCGACGACCGCCACGCGGCTCAGCACCGGCGCGTCCGCCGGCAGTCGGCGAGCTGCGGCACCGTCGTCCCGAGGATCCAGCCGGCGCCCACCTCCAGACCCGGGCCGGCCTAGACTTCGGCGGCCTCGGGGCGCGGAGCGGTCAACGCCGTGCCGGGATGACCCTCGAGCGACGCGAGGTACCGCTCGGCGTCGAGTGCTGCCATGCACCCCGAGCCGGCGGCCGTGATCGCCTGCCGGTACGTGTGGTCCTGCACGTCGCCTGCGGCGAAGACGCCCGGGACGTTCGTCTCCGTCGTGCCCGGCTTCGTCACGAGATAGCCGGCTGCGTCCATCTCGAGCTGCCCCGCGAACAGCGACGTGTTCGGGTCGTGCCCGATCGCGACGAACAGCCCGTCTGCCGGCACTTCCCACGTCTCGCCGGTGACGGTGCTGCGCAGCCGTAGCCCTTCGACCCTCTCCTCGCCGAGGATCTCCTCGACGACCGCGTTCAGCACGAAGTCCAGCTTGTCGTTCGCCTCCGCCCGGTCGACCATGATGCGCGAGGCGCGGAACTCGTCGCGCCGGTGGACGATGTGCACGCGCGACGCGAACTTCGTCAGGAACAGCGCCTCCTCGAACGCGGAGTCGCCGCCGCCGACGACGTACACGTCGCGGCCGCGGAAGAACGCCGCGTCGCAGGTCGCGCACGCGGACACGCCGCGGCCCTTGTGCCGCTCCTCGGACTCGATCCCCAGCCACCGGGCGCTCGCCCCCGTCGCGACGACGACCGCCCGCGCCCGGAGCTCCTCGTCGCCGACCCACACGCGGTGCACAGGCCCGGAGAAGTCGACGCGCGTGACGTCGTCGGTGACGAACTCGGCGCCGAACCGCTCCGCCTGCCGGCGGAAGTCGGACATCATCTCGGGCCCCATCACGCCGTCGGGATAGCCCGGGTAGTTCTCGACGTCGCTCGTGATCATCAGCTGCCCGCCCCACTGAAAGCCCTCGACCACGAGCGGTTCGAGGTCGGCCCGGGCGGCGTAGAGCGCAGCCGTGTAGCCGGCCGGGCCGCCGCCGACGACGATCAGCTCACGAACGTCCTGCTCTGCCAAGCGTGCTCCTTCGTCCATGGTCTCTCCTGGTAGTAAACGCGACGCGGCGGCTGGATGTTCCGATGGTTCCGGACCGCCGATCGCGGTAAGGAAGGCGACCATGACCACCACCGTCACCGACAACGTCCTGCGCGAGCTCGCCGGGTTCCGGACGCCGAGCGGCTGCGCGATCAGCATCTACCTCGATCTCGACCCGTCGACCGCGCCGACGATCCCAGAGGTGGAGACGAGGTTCAACGCCGCGCTCGCCGAGGCGGAGAAGCTCGCCGAAGAGCATCCGCGTGCGCGCGACTGCCGAATGGCGCTCCGCGAGGACCTGCAGCGGATCAGGGAGTGGTGGGACCGCGAGTTCGAGCGCGGCGGCGCGCGCGGGCTCGCCCTGTTCGCGTCGTCGACCGACGACCTGTTCAGGGCGCTACCGCTCGTGGGCCGCGTCGCCGACCTCGTGCGGGTCGGCCACACGCTGACGGTCGCGCCGCTCGTCGGCGAGCTCGGCCTCGACGGCGACATCGTCGCGGTCGTGTCGCGCGAGCGCGGCACGGTCTACCGCCTCCTCGGCGGACGGCTCGTCGAGGTGGTCGACGAGAGCGAGGAGACGCCGGGGCAGCATCACCAGGGCGGCTGGTCGCAGGCGCGGTACCAGCGGCACATCGACAACCTCGTCCAGCAGCACCTGAAGACGGTCGGGAGCGAGATCGACAAGCGCGCGCGCCGCGGCGGCGCGCCGAGGATCGCGATCGTCGCCCCGGAGGAGACGCGCTCGGAGCTCGTGGCGGCCCTCGCGACGGAGACGCGGGAGGCAATCGTCGGCTACGCGACCGCCGAGGCGCACGCGGGGCCCGCAGAGCTGCTCGAGGCCGTCCGGCCAATGCTCGACGAGGCGCGGGCGCGGGACGAGGAGGCGGCGCTCGAACGCTGGCGCGAGGCGCACGGCCGCGGCGAACGCTCGGCGGCCGGGTGGAAGCAGGTGCTCGACGCCGCGTCCGACGCGCGCGTCTCGGTTCTGCTCGTCGACGAGTCCGCGCAGCGCGAGGCGTGGAACTGCCCCGAGTGCGGCCGTGCCTCCGCCGACGGCGGCTCCTGCCCGCTCGACGGGACGAAGCTCGAGGCGGTTCCGGACGCGGTCGACCTGGCGATCCACCAGGTGCTCGCGAACGGCGGCAGCGTCGTCCGTCTCGGGACGGGCGCGCTCGGCGACGTCTCCGGGATCGCGGCGCTGCTGCGGTTCTAGCTTCTCGCGGCCCCGTGCGCGGGCGCTACGCAGCGTCGGCGTCGGGCTGCGGTAGCGCGACGAGCTCCGGCGCGACGACCGCCGTCGGCTTGCGCTCGATCTGCGTCGGCTGCGGCAGGTCGTCGCCCGGGATGCCGTGGTCCGGGAACTTCCGCGCCGTCACGAGCAGCCTCGTCTCGAACGAGCTGACGGCCTCGTTGTACGCGCCGACCGCGCGGTCGAGATTCGTCCCGACCCTGGCGAAGTGCTTCGCGTAGACGCCGAGGCGCTCGTAGAGCTCACGGCCGAGGCCCGAGATCTGCCGCGCGCTCTCGGCGACCGTCTCCTGCTGCCAGGTGTGCGCCACCGTGCGCAGCAGGGCGATCAGCGTCGCGGGCGAAGCGATCACGACGCCGGCCTCGGCGCCCGCCTCGAGCAGCGACCCGTCCTGGTCGAGCGCGGCACGGTACAGCCCCTCGTCGACGAACATCACGACGAAGTCCGGCGACGGGTCGAACTGCCGCCAGTACCGCTTCTGTCCGAGCTTCCCGATGTGGTCGCGCAGCTGCGCCGCGTGGCGCGCGAGGTGCGTCCGCTTCAGGTCGGCGTCGTCGCAGTTGACGGCGTCGAGATAGGCGTCGATCGGGACCTTCGCGTCGACGACGATCGACTTGCCGCCCGGCAGCTTCACGACGAGGTCGGGACGGAGCAGGTTGCCCTCGTCGTCGCGCGCCGACTCCTGCGTCCGGAAGTCGCAGTGCTCGAGCATCCCGGCGAGCTCGACGACGCGCTTCAGCTGCACCTCGCCCCACCGGCCGCGCACGTGCGGCGCGCGCAGTGCCGTGACGAGGCCGCCAGTTTCCGCGCGCAGCTTCTCCTGTCCCTCGGCGACGCTGCGGAGCTGCTCCGCGATCTTCGAGACGTCGCTCAGCCGTCGCTCCTCGAGGGCGCGCGCCTGCATCTCGAACTTGGAGAGGGTCTCCTTGATCGGCGCGAGCCGCGCCTCGGCGAGCTCGAGCAGGGACGACTGGCTCTTGGTCAGCACCTCGCCGGTCGCCGCCTTCACGCGCTCCTCCCAGACGGCCGCGTTCTGCTCGACGAGCCGAAGCCTCTCGTCGGCGGCTGCGCGCTCGCGCGTCACCAGCTCGTCGCGGCGGCGCAGCTCGGCGCGCGCCCACCCGTAGACGGCGGCCGCGCCGACCACGAGCCCGAGGATGAGGAGTCCGACAGCCATTGAGCCGACAGACAGTAGAGACCGGGTCGGACGGACTCGCTCCGCGCGGCCGGAGCGGATCCCTATTGACCGGATCCGACGTGCGCCCTAGGGTCAGCCGGACAGTCGTCCGTCGAACACAAGGGGGTCTTCTGTGCGCAGTGTCCTCGGGTACGCCGCCCTCGCGTGCGTCGCCGCCGCCGTCCTCGCCGGCGCCGCGATCGCGGATCCGCCGTCCCCCGGCAACCCCGCCGGCAGGTCCGGCGACATCCTCGGCATCGTCCCGTCCGTCGCCGCGAGCCACAACGCCGGAGGCGGCGGCAGCGGCGGCAACCTCGTCTACCACGGCGGCCCGGTCGAGCTGACGAACAAGGTGTACGCGATCTACTGGGTCCCGCCTGGTTACTCCGTCAGCGCGAAGTACGAGTCGCTGATCAACCGGTTCTTCGGCGACGTCGCCGCCGACAACGGCAAGACGAGCAACGTCTACTACGCCTCGACGCAGTACTACAACGGCAGCGGCCAGCACATCGCCTACAGCTCGTCGTTCGGCGGCTCCGCCCTCGACGCCGACCCGCTGCCGGCGAGCGGATGCTCCGACTCGTACACGAGCGTCTGCCTGAGCGACGCGCAGATCCGCTCGGAGGTCGCGAAGGTCGCGGCCGCCAACGGGTGGGCGGCGAACGGGACCACCGAGTTCTTCATGTTCACCGCGAAGGGGATCGGCAGCTGCTACTCCAGCTCGAGCTGCGCGTTCTCGAGCTATTGCGCCTACCACAGCAACTTCTCGAGCGGTGGGTCGACGTACCTGTACGCGAACATGCCGTACGCGGACACAGTTCCGTCCGCCTGTGACGCCGGCCAGCACCCGAACGGCGACGACGCGGACGCCACGATCAACGTCACGAGCCACGAGCACAACGAGACGATTACCGACGAACTCGGGAACGCCTGGTACGACCGCAGGGGCTACGAGGACGGCGACAAGTGCGCCTGGAACTTCGGCGCAGTCAGCGGGCCGTCCGGCGCCGAGTACAACCAGACGATCAACGGCAACCACTACTTCCTGCAGCAGGAGTGGAGCAACGCCAGCTCCCGCTGCGTCCTGCAGGGGACGTAGCCCGAACGTCCGTTCGCTCGCGTACGCTGGGGCCGGAGATGGATCGCGTCTTCGGCCCCGGCGGCGCACTCGCGCACGCGCTACCCGAGTACGAGCCGCGCCCCGAGCAGGCGGCGCTCGCCGCCGCCGTCGAACGCGCCCTCGCGCGCGCCGAGCACCTCCTTGCGGAGGCGGGGACGGGTGTCGGCAAGAGCCTCGCGTATCTCGTCCCGGCGCTCGAGTCGGGGCTCCGCGTCGTCGTCGCCACCGCGACGAAGGCGCTCCAGGAGCAGCTGCTCGTGAAGGACGTGCCGGTCGTGGCGTGCGTCGTCGGACGCGAGGTGCGCGTCGCCGTCCTCAAGGGTCGCCAGAACTACCTCTGCCGACGGCAGCTCCAGGGATTCCAGCCGTTCCTGCTCGCCGGCGGACGCGACGCGCGGGCGTGGGAGGCGATGCAGCCGTGGCTCGACGCGACGGAGACGGGCGACCGCGGGGAGCTGGACGTCGAGCCGTCCGACGAGCTGTGGGCGGAGCTGGCGGTCGGCGCCGACCGCTGCTCGGGCAGGCGCTGCCCGTTCGTCTCGGCGTGCTTCGCCGAGGCGGCGCGCGGGCGTGCATCCGAGGCCGACCTCGTCGTCGTCAACCACGCGCTCTACTTCGCGGACGTCGCCTCCGGCGGGAGCGTCCTTCCGGAGCACGACGCGGTCGTCTTCGACGAGGCGCACCGACTGGAGGAGTCGGCGGCGGCGTGGCTCGGCGGGCGCGTCTCGCGCCACGCGCTTCGACGGCTCGCGCTCGACGTCGAGCGCGCATGCCGGGAGGCGGAACGGCCGGCGCCCGCACGTGCGCTCGACCGCGTCGAGCGGGCGGGCGAGTGGCTGCTCCGCGCCGTCGCGCCTCCGTCGGGGCGGAGGCGCGTGCGCGAGCCGCCGGTGGAGCCGGCGCTGGTGCTCGTCGACGCGCTCGGCGACCTCGCGACGGCGCTGCACGGCGAGGGCGAGGAGCTCGACGCGCTCTCGCGCCGCGCGCTCGCGCTCGTTGGGCAGGCGGAGGCGTGCCTCGATCCGGACGAGCTCGGGCGCGTCGTGTGGGCGGAGCCGGATGCGCTCGCGTGGGCGCCGGTCGACGTCTCCGACGAGCTGCGCGAGCGGCTGTGGGAGGACGGCCCGACGGCGGTGCTCGTCTCGGCGACGTTGACGACCGGCGAAGACGCACGCTTCGTGCGCCGGCGCCTCGGTCTCGACGCCGCCCGCGAGGCTGTCGTGGGGTCGCCGTACGACTTCGTGTCGCAGGCGTTGCTCTACCTGCCGCGCGCGCTGCCCGATCCGCGCAGTGAGGCGTTCCTCGACAGAGCGGCCGACGAGATCGTGTCGCTGCTCGCGCTGTCGGAGGGGCGCGCGCTCGTGCTCACATCGAGCTACCGCGCCCTCGACCGGTACCGCGAGCGCGTCCGCGACCGCGTTCCCTACGACGTCCTCGTGCAGGGTGAGGCGCCGCGCGAGCGGCTGCTGGAGCGGTTCCGCGAGGACGTCGGCTCCGTCCTGCTCGCGACGTCGACGTTCTGGCAGGGCGTCGACGTCCCGGGGGACTCGCTCTCGCTGCTCGTCATCGACAAGCTGCCGTTCTCGGCGCCGGGCGACCCGTTGCACGAGGCGCGCTGCGAGGCGGTCGACCGCGCCGGCGGCGACTGGTTCCGCGACTACGCGCTCCCGGCGGCGATGCTGCAGCTCCGGCAGGGATTCGGGCGGCTGATCCGGGGCCACGGCGACCGCGGCGTCGTCGCGATCCTCGACCCACGGCTGCGCACCCGCGGCTACGGCCGGGCGTTCCTCGCGGCGCTGCCGCGCTGCCCGATCGTCGAGGATCCCGCCGCGGTCGCGGCGTTCTTCGGCGAGTCCATGGCCGTTTCCGCTTGAATGGTGCAGCTTTGGCGAGGAAACCGAAGGTTCCGAACCCGCCGCGCAAGGTGCAGGCGCCGCAGCAGCGGCCGGGCGGGCCGCGGCGCGCCGGCGGCGGCGACGACCTCGGCCGCCGACATCGAAACATCTTGTACGCCGTCGCCGCGGCGGGCTTCCTCGGCCTGATCGTCGTCGTGCTCGTGATCGCGCTCGGCGGCGGCTCGTCGAGCGGCAAGAACGTCGCGGCCGCGATGGCGAAGGCGGGGTGCAGCTACCGGACGGTGAAGGCGTACGTCCCGCCTGGGCAGGGCATCCACGTCAACAGCCTCACGGCTAACGACCACTGGAACACGGATCCGCCGTCGAACGGCCAGCACTACCCGTACTGGGCGGTCTGGGGCTTCTACACGCAGCCGATCAACCCGCGCAAGGTCGTCCACAACGAGGAGCACGGCGGCGTCATCCTCTGGTGGGGGTCGAAGGTGCCGGGGTCGACGGTCGAGGCGCTGCACGCATTCTACGACGAGCAGTCGACGGGCGTGGTCGGGACGCCGTATCCGAAGCTCGGCTCGAAGATCGCGATCAGCGCCTGGACGGGCAACCCCGCCGACTACGGGCGCAACGGCTACTACGGCCAAGGCCACCTCGCCATCTGCCCGCGCTGGAACGCCGCGACGAAGAGCGCGTTCACGACCTTCCGCAACGCCTTCCGCGGGCACGGGCCCGAGGGGATCCCGCTGCAGTACGACCAGCCCGGGATGGGTCCGCAGACGCAGTAGCAGTACGCTGCGCCCGCGCGGCCGGGGTGGCGGAACTGGTAGACGCAGCCGGCTTAAAACCGGCGGCCCACGGGCGTGGGGGTTCGACTCCCTCCCCCGGCATCGGCGACCCGTGCCGCGGCGGCGGTGCCGCGGCACGCGGCCGCCGCAGGGCGGGCGGCGCGCGGCGTGGCGCCGCGGGTGGGGTCAGACCCGGATCAGACCCCGCGACGCCGCGAACCGAGCTGCGATGCGAGTTCGGCGCCGCATCCGGCGGAGCGCACGCGTAGCCGTGGGGTCAGACCCGGGTCAGACCCCGAGCGACCCGCCGCCCCTGCTCGACCCTGCCCCTCCGTGAGCCGGCGCAGGTCGCGGGCGAGCTCGTCCGTCAGGTCCCGCGGCTCGAAGCGCCAGCGCCAGTTCCCCTCGTCCGTTCCGGGGAGGTTCATGCGCGCCTCGCTGCCGAGCCGGAGCACGTCCTGCAGCGGCGCGACCGCGAGCGCGGCCCGCGAGCTCCACGCGACCTCGATCAACGACCACGCGGGATCGGACGGGTCGAGCCCGGTCGACTCGCGTTCGGCGCGCGAGAGCGAGTTCCACCACCCGACCGTGGTGTCGTTGTCGTGCGTTCCGGTGTAGACGACCGACTGCTCCTCGTGGTTTGCGGGCAGGTGCGGGTTGGACGGGTCGCCGCCGAGCGCGAATTGCAGCACCACCATCCCCGGCAGCCCGAGCTCGCGCCGCAGGCGCACGACCGGCTCGGTGATGAGACCGAGGTCCTCCGCCACCACCGGGAGGGAGCCGAGCGCGATCCGCACGGCGTCGAACAGCCGCGCCCCCGGCCCGCGCAGCCACCGGCCCCGCGTCGCAGTCCGGTTCCCTGCCGGCACGGCCCAGTACGCGACGAACCCGCGGAAGTGGTCGATGCGCGTCAGGTCGACGAGCGCGAACGTGCGCCGAAGGCGCTCGATCCACCACCGGTAGCCGTCGACGCGCATCGCGCGCCAGTCGTAGAGCGGGTTGCCCCACAGCTGCCCCGTCCTCGAGAACGCGTCGGGCGGCACGCCGGCGACGACGCCCTTCCGGAAGAGCTCCGGATGCGCGTAGTGGTCGGCGCCGCCGTGCGCGACGTAGATCGGGATGTCCCCGAAGAGACGCACGCCGCGGTGCCCCGCGTAGTCGCGCAGCGCGCGCCACTCGCGCTCGAAGCGCACCTGGTCGCGGAGGTCGCCGCCGCCGTTCGCGCCGGCCCACGCTACCCAGTCGTCGATCCAGTAGGCGTTGCGGGCGCGGAACTCCTCGGCGTCCGCGCGCGAGACTCGCGCGCGACGGTTCGCGACGAGCTCGGGCGACCCGGCGAACGCCGAGGGCGACATGTACGGCGACTGCGTCCGGCCCTCCGGCGGCCCGAGCGGCAACACCTGCCACCAGCGCTGCCCCGCGGCGGCGAGCCAGTCGACGAATCGGTACGCGTGCTCGTCGAGCACCCCGTTCGGCAGCGAGGTGGGGTGGAGCAGGATGCCTGATGCGCGCTGCAGGTTCATGCGTTTAGGAGACTCGGCTGGACGAGAATCTGAGCGGACGTGCCCCTTCCCACCAGCAAGCAACCCCGTGCGCGGATCCAGATCCAGGCGGTCGAGCCGATCGTCGACTGCGGCCGCTACGCGGTCAAGCGCACCGTCGGCCAGCGAGTCGAGGTCTACGCGACGGTGTTCAAGGACGGCCACGACGTAATCGGCGGCGCGGTCCGCGTGCGCGCGCCGGGCGAGAGGAAGTGGCGCGACGAGCCGCTGGTCGACTTCGGCAACGACCGGTGGGGCGGCTCCTTCGTGCCCGACCGCCCCGGCCGCTGGCAGTTCTGGATCGTGGCGTGGACGGACCGGGTCGCGACGTGGCAGAGCGAGGTCCGGCGCAAGGTCGAGGCGGGCCAGGCGGATCTCACGGGCGAGCTGTCGGAGGGGGCGGTCCTGCTCGGACGGGACGAGCTGACGGTCGAGCAAGGTCTCGCCGCGACCTCCAACGACCGGCACGGCGAGGTGCAGTCGCTCGTCTTCGAGGTGGACGTCGACCGACCGCTCGCGCGTTTCGGCGCCTGGTACGAGCTGTTCCCGCGCTCGTGGGGCGGCTTCCGCGGCGTCGCCGCCGTCCTGCCGGAGCTGGCGGAGCTCGGGTTCGACGTCGTCTACCTGCCGCCGATCCACCCGATCGGCGTCACGAACCGCAAGGGACGCAACAACGCCGAGCGGGCCAAGCCCGGTGACGTCGGCTCGCCGTGGGCGATCGGCAGCGAGCTCGGCGGGCACGACGCGATCGACCCCGGCCTCGGCAGCTGGAAGGACTTCGACGCACTGGTCGCCGCGGCGAAGGAAGCCGGCGTCGAGATCGCGCTCGACTTCGCCATCCAGTGCTCGCCCGACCACCCGTGGCTCGAGCAGCATCCCGAATGGTTCAACCGGCGCCCCGACGGGACGCTCAAGTACGCCGAGAACCCGCCGAAGCGCTACCAGGACATCTACAACGTCAACTTCGAATCCGACGACTGGCGCGGGCTCTGGCAGGCGCTGCTCGACGTGGTGCTCGGCTGGGTCGACCGCGGCGTCACGGTCTTCCGCGTCGACAACCCGCACACGAAGCCCGTGCCGTTCTGGGAGTGGCTGATCCGCGAGGTGCGCGCAAGGCACCCGGACGTGATCTTCCTCGCCGAGGCGTTCACGCGGCCGGCGATGATGACGACGCTGGCGAAGCTCGGCTTTGCCCAGAGCTACACGTACTTCACGTGGAAGAACACGAAGGCTGAGCTGGTCGAGTACGTGTCGGAGCTCGTCGCCTGGTCGTCGTTCTACCGCTCGAACGCGTTCGTGAACACGCCCGACATCCTGCACGAGTACCTCCAGATCGGCGGTCCGCCCGCGTTCGAAGCGCGACTCGTCCTCGCGGCGACGATCTCGCCGTCGTACGGGATCTACTCGGGGTTCGAGGCCTTCGAGAACGTCCCGGTGCGCCCCGGGTCGGAGGAGTACCTCGACTCCGAGAAGTACGAGGTCAAGGCAAGAAGGCTCGACGGGCCGCTGCTTCCGCTGGTGCGGCGGCTGAACGAGATCCGCCGCGCCGAGCCGGCGCTGCAGGTCGTCGACAACATCCGCTGGCTCGAGACCGAGAACGACCAGCTCGTCGCGTACGCCAAGGACGACGTCGTCGTCGTCGTCAACATCGACCCCTTCAACCGGCAGGAGGGCGTGTGCGTGATCCCGGTCGCGCTCGGCTACCCGCCGGCGTTCGACGCGCACGAGCTGCTGACGGACACGACGTTCACGTGGCGCGCCGGGCGGAACTACGTCGCGCTCGACCGCGGCAAGTCGCACGTCGTCAAGGTCGTGCGGTGACCGCTGTCTCCCGCGACCGCGGTGCGGCGCCGCGCCGCCAGCCGAGGCCGACCGTCGCCGGCGACCCCGGCCACTGGTTCGAGCGCGAGCCGCTCTGGTTCAAGACGGCTGTCTTCTACGAGGTCTACCTGCGGGCCTTCTTCGACGGCAACGACGACGGGTCGGGCGACTTCCGCGGTCTCGCCGACAAGCTCGACTACCTGCAGGAGATCGGCGTCGACTGCATCTGGTTGCTGCCGTTCTACCCGTCGCCGCTGCGCGACGGCGGCTACGACATCTCGGACTTCTTCTCGATCCATCCCGACTACGGGACGATCGAGGACTTCACGTACTTCATCGAGCAGGCCCACCAGCGCGGGCTGCGCGTGATCGCCGACCTCGTCATGAACCACACCTCGAGCGACCACCCGTGGTTCCAGGCGAGCAGGTCGGAGCCGGACGGCCCGTACGGGGACTGGTACGTCTGGAGCGACGACGACACGCGTTGGGGCGAGGCGCGCATCATCTTCCTCGACAGCGAGCCGTCGAACTGGACGTGGGATCCGGTCCGCGGCCAGTACTACTGGCACCGGTTCTTCTCGCACCAGCCGGACCTGAACTACGACAACCCCGAGGTGCAGGAGCAGATGCTGAACGTCCTGCGCTTCTGGCTCGACATCGGCCTGGACGGCTTCCGCCTCGACGCGGTCCCGTACCTGTACGAGCGCGACGGAACCAACGGCGAGAACCTGCCCGAGACGCACGCGTTCCTGAAGCGGGTGCGCTCGGAGGTCGACGCGCGCTACCAGGATCGCGTGCTGCTCGCGGAGGCGAACCAGTGGCCGGAGGACGTCGTGGAGTACTTCGGCGAGGGCGACGAGTGCCACATGGCGTTCCACTTCCCGGTGATGCCGCGCATGTTCATGGCGGTGCGTCGCGAGGACGCGCTGCCGATCATCGAGATCCTCGAGCGGACGCCGCCGATCCCCGACTCGGCACAGTGGGGGCTCTTCCTGCGCAACCACGACGAGCTGACGCTCGAGATGGTCACCGACGAGGAGCGGGACTACATGTACGCGGAGTACGCGAAGGACCCGCGGATGAAGCTCAACCTCGGCATCCGCCGCAGGTTGGCGCCGCTGCTCGACAACGGGCGCGACGAGATCGAGCTGATGCACGCGATGCTGTTCTCGCTCCCGGGTTCGCCGGTCCTCTACTACGGGGACGAGATCGGCATGGGGGACAACATCTTCCTCGGCGACCGCGACGGCGTCCGGACGCCGATGCAGTGGACGGGCGACCGGAACGGCGGCTTCTCGCGCTCCGACTTCGCGCAGCTATACCTGCCGCCGCTGATGGACCCGGTGTACGGCTACCAGGCCGTCAACGTCGAGGCGCAGCTGCGCCAGCCGCACTCGCTCCTGCGCTGGCTGCGCCGGCTGATCGCGCTGCGCAAGCAGCATCCCGTGTTCGGGCTCGGCACGTACGAGGCGCTGCGTCCCGAGAACCCGCGCATCTTCGCGCACGTCCGCCGCTACGAGGACGACACCGTGCTCTGCGTCCACAACGTCGCGCGCTCGGCGCAGGCGGTCCAGCTCGACCTGTCGCGCTGGAACGGCTGGACGCCGGTCGAGATGTTCGGCCAGACGGCGTTTCCGCGCATCGGCGACCTGCCGTATCTGCTGACTCTCGGGCCGCGAGGGTTCTTCTGGTTCCAATTGCGGAAGGACGAGCGGGAATGACGGACGAGCGCGCGCTGATCGAGTTCGTGACGGGCCAGCGGTGGTTCGGGTCGAAGACGCGTACGGTGACAAGCGCGCGCGTCGTCGACTGCGTCCGCCTGCGCGACTCGGAGCCGACGCTCGAGCTCCAGCTGATCGCGGTCGGCTTCGACACCGGCACGCACGAGACGTACCAGCTGCTCACCGACGGCGGCTTCGACGCGCTCAACGACCCGCGGCAGGCGCGCGAGCTCGTCCACATGATGCGCGGGGGGGCGAAGCTTCCGGGCCGCGAGGGGATCGTCGAGTTCGCGCCCGCCGAAGGGTTTGCCGGCATCGGCCAGGAGCTGCGTGACGCGCGCGTCGTCGCGGCCGAGCAGTCGAACACCTCGGTTGTGTTCGACGACGAGCTGATCCTGAAGGTCTTCCGCCGGCTCGAGCCGGGGATCAACCCCGAGCTGGAGCTGCTGCGGTTCCTGACCGCGCGCGAGTTCGGGAACATCGCGCAGCTCGCCGGCTGGTACGCGTACACCGGCCCGCCGATGGACGCGACGCTCGGCATCCTGCAGCGCTATGTGGCGGGCGGCGTCGACGGCTGGGATCGCGCGCTCGACACGATGGACAGCGACCCGGAAGGGTTCCTCGCGAGCCTGCACCGCCTCGGGGTCGTGACCGGCGAGATGCACACGCTCCTCGCCTCGGATCCGTCCGACGCCAGCTTCTGCCCGGAGCAGCCGTCGGCCGAGTCGCTCGGGCTGCTCGCGGCGACGATCGACGACGAGATCGAGTCGGCGTTCCTCGAGCTGCCGGACGACGACCCGGTGGTGGCGCCGATCAGAGGCCGCGGCGAGGAGGTGCGGGAGCGCCTGCGGATGCTGACGCAGCTCGGTTCGATCGGACGCGTCATCCGCCACCACGGCGACTTCCACCTCGGCCAGACGCTGTGGGCGCAGCGCGACTGGGTCATCCTCGACTTCGAGGGCGAGCCCGCACGCTCGCTTCCCGAACGCCGCCGGAAGCGCAGCCCGCTCCGCGACGTCGCCGGGATGCTGCGCTCGTTCGCGTACGCCGCCTCGGCGAGCGAGCTGTTGCGCGGGATCGAGCCGCCGGAGGGCTGGGAGCACCGTGCGCGCCAGGAGTTCCTCGACGGCTACCGCTCGTCGATCGAGCCGTCGCTGATTCCGTCCGGGAGCGGGATGGAGAAGCTGCTCGGCGTGTTCGAGCTCGAGAAGGCGGTCTACGAGCTGCGCTACGAGCTGAACAACCGCCCGGACTGGGTGAAGATCCCGGTCGCGGGGATCGAGCGCATGCTGGCGCAGGAGGTGCCGGTGTGACCCGCGCGCCGGGCCTCGAGAGGAGGTCGAGGGCGTGACGCAGGCACGGGCGAGCGCATTCGGCGAGCTCGACATCTGGCTCGCGCGGGCCGGCCGGCACGAGGAGCTCTACCGCAAGCTGGGAGCGCATCCGACCGAGAACGGCGTCCGCTTCGCCGTCTGGGCGCCGAACGCGCGCTACGTCAGCGTGGTCGGCGACTTCAACGACTGGAGCTCCGCCGCGGATCCGCTTGCGCCCGTCGACTCGACCGGAATCTGGGAAGGCGTCGTCGAGGCTGCGCGCGTCGGGCAGCGCTACAAGTACCACCTCGACGGGCGCGAGAAGGCGGATCCGGTCGCCTTCGAGGCCGAGCCGCCGCCGAAGACCGCCTCCGTCGTCTTCGAGTCGCAGTACGAGTGGCTGGACGCGGACTGGATCGAACGGCGGCGCGCGCACGAGCCGCTCGAGCGACCGTTGACGATCTACGAGGTGCACGCGCCCTCGTGGCGCAAGGGGCTCGGATGGCGGGACCTGGCGGACCAGCTCGCCCCCTACGTCAGGGACCTCGGGTTCACGCACGTCGAGCTGCTCCCTGCGATGCACCACCCGTTCTCGGGCTCGTGGGGCTACCAGGTGACGGGGTACTACGCGCCGCTCGCGAGCATGGGCTCGCCCGACGACTTCCGCTACTTCGTCGACCACATGCACGCGGCCGGCATCGGAGTCATCCTCGACTGGGTGCCGGCGCACTTCCCGCGCGACGAATGGGCGCTGGCGCGCTTCGACGGAACCGCGCTGTACGAGCACGAGGACCCGCGGCGCGGTGCGCACCCCGACTGGGGGACGCTCGTCTTCAACCTCGGCCGCAGCGAGGTGCGGAACTTCCTGCTCGCGAACGCGCTGTTCTGGCTGCGCGAGTACCACGCCGACGGTATTCGCGTCGACGCAGTCGCGTCGATGCTGTACCTCGACTACTCGCGCCGGGAAGGCGAATGGGTTCCGAACGCGTTCGGCGGCCGCGAGGATCTCGACGCGGTTGCGTTCCTGAAGGAGCTCAACGAGCTCGTGCACGCGCGCGAACCGGGCGTCATCTCGGCCGCGGAGGAGTCGACGGCGTGGCCCGGCGTCTCGCGCCCGACGTACGTCGGCGGCCTCGGCTTCGGGTTCAAGTGGAACATGGGGTGGATGCACGACACCCTCTCGTACTTCCAGAAGGACCCGATCCACCGGCGCTTCCACCACCACGAGCTGACGTTCTCGCTCGTTTACGCGTGGAACGAGAACTTCATCCTCCCGCTCTCGCACGACGAGGTCGTGCACGGTAAGGGGGCGCTGCTGTCGAAGATGCCCGGCGACCGGTGGCAGCAGCTCGCGAACCTACGCGCGCTGTATGGGTACATGTGGGCGCATCCCGGCAAGAAGCTGCTGTTCATGGGCAGCGAGATCGCGACGCCGTGGGAGTGGTCGGAGCAGGGCGAGGTGCCGTGGTGGCTGCTCGAGCACGCCGAGCACGCGGGCGTCCGGGACCTGATCCGCGACCTGAACGCGATCTACCGCGACGAGCCGGCGCTGTGGGAGCTCGACTTCTCGCACGAGGGCTTCCGGTGGCTCGAACCCAACGACGCCATGAACAACGCGCTCGCGTTCCTGCGTCTGTCGCAGGACGGCGAGCGCGAGCTCGTGTGCGTCGCGAACTTCTCGCCGGTCCCGCGTGAGCGCTACCGCGTGGGCGTGCCGCGCGGCGGCCGTTGGGTCGAGCTGCTGAACACCGACTCGGCGTTCTACGGCGGCTCCGGCGTCGGAAACATGGGGGCGGTCGAGGCCGAGGAGCGGCCGTGGAACGAGCAGCCGTACTCCGTCGAGCTCACGTTGCCGCCGCTCGGCGTCGTCTGGCTCCGCTCGGAGACGCTCCCTTAGGAGCGGACGGACGGGGCCGGCCGGGGCCGGCCCCTCGCGCGGTGGACGCGTCTTCCCTACTTCGACGCGAGGCTCTGGCGGAGCGCGCGCATGGCCTGCCGCGCCGCTTCGAGCGCCGTGCGCACGTCCTCCCGCTCCTGTCGGAGCGTCTCGCGCGCCTGCTCGAGCGTCGAGCGGAGGTCGGCCGTGCCGGCGTGTGCCGCTCGGACGGCCTCGAGGTCGGTCCGGAGCTGCTTCCAGTCGGCCAGCACCGGCGGGACGAGCTGCTGACGGTCGGCGCGCAGCTTCTGCACGTCGGCCTTCAGCGTCTCCCGCGCCGCCTCGACATCCGTCGTTCCCTGCAGCGACTGCGCGTCGGCGGTGATCTTCTGCGCATCCGCCACCACCGTGCTGTGCAGCGCCGTCGCGTCCGTGACGAGCTGCTGCACGTCCGCCTTCGCCGCCGCGACGGGGTCGCCGTCGGCGCGGGCGGAGACTGCGCCCGCTGCGACGACAAGCACGGCCGCAGCGAGCAGGGCGATGGTCTTCTTCATGCGCTCAACATCGGCACCGACTCGCACGGGGTGCGCCTCGAACGAGTGAACGCGGCGGTTGTTTTACGTGCGGCTTACGCCGCGGGCAGCATGACGCGCACCGTCGTGCCGCGGCCGACGTCGCTCTCGATCTGCACCGAGCCGCCGTGCGCGTCCACGATCGCGCGCACCGTCGCGAGCCCGAGCCCCGTGCCGGCGAACGCCGCCGACGTCGACGCGCGGTAGTAGCGGTCGAAGAGGCGCGGCAGCTCGTCGCGTGGGATGCCGACACCCGTGTCGGCGACTTCGAGCGTGACCGTCTCGCCGTCCGTACGCACCGAGGCGGCGACCGATCCGTGCGGCGTGTACTTCACCGCGTTCCCGACGAGGTTCTCGATCACCTGCGAGAGCCGGTGCGCGTCGCCGACGACCTCTGCGCGCGCAACGTGCGACGACAGCTCGACGCCCTTGCCCTCGGCTGCAGGCCGGACGAGCGACACCGCCGCATCGACGAGCGACCCGACGTCGACGAGATCGCGTGCGGGCGCGGTTGTGGTGCCGCCGAGATCGTCGACGAGCTCGAGCAGCCGCTCGGCGGCGCGGTCGACGGTGTCGAGCGCGACCGCCGGCTCGATCGCGCCGTGCCGCAGCAGCTCGGCGTACCCCTTGATGGAGGTGAGCGGCGTCCGGAAGTCGTGGGCGACCGCCGCGGTGAACTCGGCGCGCTGACGGTCGAGGTCGCGCAGGTCCTCGACGAGCCGGCGCTCGTCGGCGAGCAGCCGGCGGAGCTCGAGCTGCGTCGTCCCGAGCCGGCTGAGCTCTTCGAGAGCGTGACGCTGCTCGTCGCCGATCGAGCGCGGCCGCGAGTCGATCACGCACACCGAGCCGAGCGGACGGCGGTCGCGCGACTCGATCGTCGCGCCGGCGTAGAAGCGGATGTGCGGGTCGTCGAGCACGAGCGGATTGCGCGAGAAGCGCGGATCCTCGAGCGCGTCCTCGACGACCATCCAGCCGTCGGGCGTGACGATCGTGTGCGAGCAGAACGCGACCTCGCGCGGGGTCTCGTCCCGCTCCATCGCATACGTGGCCTTCGTCCACTGGCGGTCGCGGTCGACGAAGTTGACGCGCGCCATCGGCGTCCCGCAGACGAGCGCCGCAAGGCGCGCGATCGCATCGAACTCGGGCTCGGGGTCGCTGTCGAGGATGTTGTACGCGCGGAGGTCTGCGAGCCGTTCTGGCTCGTCGGACGGAATCGGCGCAGCGACAGGCGCAAACGTCACCACGTCGGCGCTATCGGCACGCGGATGGTTTGTCGTTAGCGGCGGGGGTACGTGTCGCGGGAATGTCCATCCAGGTCTGGCAGCGGCCCTTCGGGGCCGTTCCGCTCGAAGGCGGCGGAACCGAGGTACGCGTCTGGGCGCCCAACGCGCGCGGGGTCGCCGTGCGCGCCGATGGCGGCGGCCATCCGCTCGAGGACCAGGGTGACGGCGTCTTCGCCGCGACGGTGCCGCTCGCGCCGGGCGACGACTACCTGCTCGTTCTGGACGGCGAGCGGGAGCTACCCGATCCCTGCTCGCGCTTCCAGCCCGAGGGCATCCGCGGGCCCTCGCGCGTCGTCGACACCGCGCGGTTCGACGTGCGGCCCGGGCCCGACCTTCCCCTCGACGAGCTCGTGATCTATGAGCTGCACGTCGGCACGTTCAGCGACGCGGGCACCTTCGACGGAGTCATCCCGTACCTCGACGGCCTGCGCAAGCTCGGCGTCACGGCGATCGAGCTGATGCCGGTCGCGACGTTTCCCGGCGAGCGCGGCTGGGGCTACGACGGCGTGTACGTCTACGCGCCGCACCCCGCGTACGGCGGCCCCGACGGGCTCGCGCGTTTGGTCGACGCGGCGCACGGCGCGGGGCTCGGCGTGATCCTCGACGTCGTCTACAACCACATCGGCCCGGGCGGCGACGCGATCGCGGAGTTCGGTCCGTACTTCACGGACCGGCACCACACGTTCTGGGGCGACGCGCTCGACTACGCGCAGCCGGCCGTACGCGAGTGGGCGATCGGCAACGCGCTGATGTGGACGCGGGAGTACGGGATCGACGGCCTCCGGCTCGACGCCGTGCACGCGATCTACGACGACTCGCAGACGCACGTGCTGCGCGAGCTGCGCGAGCGCGTCGACGGGCTCCTGATCAGCGAGATGGGCCCCGCGGACTTCCGCCCCGTCGAGGAGTGGGGTCACGACGCGATGTGGCTCGACAACCTCCACCACGAGCTGCACGTCCTCCTCACCGGCGAGCGCGAAGGCTATTACCGCGACTACGGGACGCCCGACGGGCTCGTGCGGGAGCTGACGCGTCCGCAGCCGGAGCGGTTCGTCGTGGCCGCGCAGAACCACGACCAGGTCGGCAACCGCGCGGTCGGCGACCGTTTGCCGGCCGACGCCCACCGCGTCGCGCTGGCCGTCGTGCTGTTCTCGCTCAACACGCCGCTGCTCTTCATGGGCGAGGAACACGACGAGGACGCGCCGTTCCAGTTCTTCACCGACCACGTCGACCCGGCGATCGCCGAAGCGACCCGCGAGGGGCGGAAGAAGGAGTTCGAGGCGTTCACCGCCTTCTCGGGCGCCGAGGTGCCGGACCCGCAGGACCGCGCGACGTTCGAGCGCTCGCGGATCGCGCACCCGCCGCCTGATCCGTTCTACGCCGAGCTGCTCCGGCTGCGGCGCGAGCTTCCGCGCGAGCTCGAGGTGCGCGTCGACGGCCGCGTCCTGACGATGCGCCGCGGCCGGGCGACTCTCGTCGCAGACCTCGACGCGAAAACGGTACACCTCCACACGTGAGTGCCCCGCAGCGGCAGGTGTGGCCGGGCGATCCGTTCCCGCTCGGCCCGCACTGGGACGGAGAGGGCACGAACTTCTCGGTCTTCTCTGAGAACGCCGAACGCGTCGAGCTCTGCCTGTTCGACGAGAACGGCGGCGAGGAGCGCGTCGAGATGCGCGAGCGGACCGCCTTCAACTGGCACTGCTACGTGCCGGGCGTCGGGCCGGGGCAGTCGTACGGGTACCGCGTGCACGGGCCGTACGACCCGCTTGCGGGCCGCCGCTTCAACCCGCACAAGCTGCTGATCGATCCCTATGCGAAGGCGATCGGGGGCGCGGTCGACTGGGACGCCGCGAACGTGCTCCCGTATCCGCCGTCGCTCGACCCGGACGCCGACCTGACGATGGACGAGACCGACTCGGCGCCCGCGATGCCGAAGAGCATCGTCGTCGACCCGTCGTTCGACTGGGAGGACGACGACTGGGTGCGGCCGCGCACGCCGTGGAACGAGACGGTCATCTACGAGGTGCACGTCAAGGGCTTCACGAAGCTGCGCGAGGACGTCCGTGACGACCTGCGCGGCACGTACGGCGGGCTGGCAAGCGACCCGTCGGTCGCGTACCTGAAGTCGCTGGGCGTGACGGCCGTCGAGCTGCTGCCCGTGCACCACATCATCGACGAGGGGTTCCTGCGCGACCGCGGCCTCACGAACTACTGGGGCTACTCGACGATCGGCTACCTCGCGCCGCACTCGCTGTACGCGGCCACCGGCGACCAGGTGCGCGAGTTCAAGGGGATGGTCAAGGCGCTGCACCGCGCCGGGATCGAGGTGATCCTCGACGTCGTCTACAACCACACCGCCGAGGGCAACCACCTGGGCCCGATGCTCAGCTTCCGCGGCGTCGACAACCAGAGCTACTACCGGCTCGAGCCGGAGCGGCCTCGCTACTACACCGACTACACGGGCACCGGCAACACGCTGAACCCGGTCCATCCGACCGTGCTCCGGCTGATCATGGACTCGCTGCGCTACTTCGTAACCGAGTGTCACGTCGACGGGTTCCGCTTCGACCTGGCGTCGGCGCTCGCGCGCGAGTTCTACGACGTCGACCGTTTGTCGGCGTTCTTCGACATCATCCACCAGGACCCGATCCTCTCCCAGGTGAAGCTGATCGCGGAGCCGTGGGACGTCGGGCCGGGCGGATACCAGGTCGGGAACTTCCCGATCCTCTGGTCGGAGTGGAACGGCATCTACCGCGACGTGATGCGCGACTTCTGGCGCGGCCAGGCGTCGGTCGCCGAGTTCGCGTCGCGCTTCGGAGGTTCGGCCGACCTGTACGAGACCGACGGCCGCCGGCCCTTCGCGTCGATCAACTTCGTCACCGCACACGACGGGTTTACGCTCGCCGACCTTGTGTCCTACAACGACAAGCACAACGAGGCGAACGGCGAGGACAACCGCGACGGCACGGACGACAACCGCTCCTGGAACTGCGGCGCGGAGGGGCCGACGGACGACGGCGGAATCCGAGCGCTTCGGGCGCGCCAGCAGCGCAACTTCCTCACGACGCTGCTCCTGTCGCAGGGCGTGCCGATGCTGCTCGGCGGCGACGAGTTCGGACGGACGCAGCGCGGCAACAACAACGCCTGGTGCCAGGACAACGAGATCTCGTGGTTCGAGTGGGCCGCCGCCGACGCGGAGCTGACCGAGTTCGTCCGCCGGTTGATCGCGCTGCGCCGTGACCACCCGGTGTTCCGGCGCACGAGCTTCTTCGACGGGACCGGCGAGCGGCTGCCCGACGTCTGGTGGATGCGGCCGGACGGCCGTCGGATGACGCGGCGCGACTGGGACAACATGGAGGCGCGCGCGATCGGCGTCTTCCTCAACGGAGAGGAGCTCGACTCGCAGACGCGGCGCGGCGAGCCGGTGCGGGACGACTCGTTCCTGCTGCTGTTCAACGCCCACTACGAGGACATCTCGTTCCGGCTGCCGGCGCGGCGCTTCGGGGCGCGGTGGGAGCTCGCGCTCGCGACGGGACGCGTCGACGCGGACCGCCTGACGCCGGGCGCGGAGATCCACGTCGAGGCGCGCTCGGTCGTCGTGCTGCGCCGTGGCTAGCGCTCCCGAGTTCCGCGCCACGTACCGGTTGCAGCTGACGCCGGAGCTCGGGTTCGCGGAGGCGCGAAAGCTCGTCCCGTACCTGCGCGACCTCGGCGTCTCGCACCTCTACCTGTCCCCGTCGCTGCAGGCGCGCGCGGGCTCGCAGCACGGCTACGACGTCGTCGACCCGCGCCGCATCTCGGACGATCTCGGCGGCGAGGACGAGTTCCGCAAGCTCGCGACCAGCGGGCTCGGCGTCGTGCTCGACATCGTCCCGAACCACATGGCGGCTGTCGACGAGAACCCGTTCTGGCGCGACCTGCGGCTGCGCGAGATGTTCTTCGACGTCGACCTGCGCACCGGCTTCCACCGCCGGTTCTTCGACATCGGCGACCTCGGCGGCGTGAAGCAGGAGGACTGGGAGGTCTTCTGGGCGACGCACGCGAAGGTCGTCGAGCTCGTGCGTTCGCGCCTCGTCGACGGTGTGCGCGTCGACCATCCCGACGGGCTCGCGAACCCCGCCGAGTACTTCGAACGGCTGCGCGAGGCCGGCGTCGAGCACGTGTGGGCGGAGAAGATCCTCGAGCCGGGCGAAGAGCTGCGCGACTGGCCGGTCGAAGGGACGACGGGGTACGAGTTCCTGAACGACGTGATGGCGATCTGCGTCGACCGCAGCGCGGAGGACGCGTTCACGACGTTCTACGGCGAGTTCACCGGCGACACGCGCCGGTACGAGGACATCGCCGCGCTGTCGAAGCTCGAGGTCGCCGTCAACATCTTCGAGCCGGAGCTGCGCAGGCTGCACCAAGAGGTCGAGGTCGAAAACCTGTCGGTCGCGCTCGCGTCGTTCCACGTCTACCGCACGTACGTGCAGCCGTGGAGCGGGGTCGTCGAGGAGCAGGATCGGGTCGAGGTCCTGCGCGCGAACGTCTCCGAGGAGCTGCGCCGGATCCTGCTCCTCGAGGCGCCGGGGTACGAGGAGTTCGTCACCCGGTTCCAGCAGACGACGGGCCCGGTGATGGCGAAGGGCGTCGAGGACACCGCCTTCTACCGCTACTTCAGGCTCGCCGCGCTGAACGAGGTCGGAGGGAACCCCGGCCGGTTCGGGATGACGGTCGACGAGTTCCACGAGGCAAACGCGAAGCGCGCCGAGCGGTTCCCGCTCCACCTGCTGACGACGTACACGCACGACACGAAGCGCTCGCCGGACGTGCGTGCGCGCCTCGTCGCGCTGTCGTGGTTCGCCGACGAGTGGGCGGAGCGGGCCTGCGCCTGGAGCGAGCGCCTCGGCGGCCTCGACGACAAGCGCGAGGAGCTGCTCGTGTACCAGACGATCCTCGGTGCGGCGCCCATCGAGAAGGACCGGCTCGACGGCTACCTCGAGAAGGCGCTGCGCGAGGGCAAGGTCACGTCGAACTGGCTGACGCCCGACGAGGAGCACGAGCGCGCGGTGCAGGAGTACGCCCGGCGCGCACAGGAGCTGCTCCTCGCCGACCCGCTGCTCGAGCGGGTGCGGTCGCTCGGGCGCCGCCTCGCGCTCGCCCAGCTGCTCGTCAAGCTGACGGCGCCCGGCGTGCCCGACGTCTACCGCGGCGACGAGCTCGAGGACCTCTCGCTCGTCGACCCCGACAACCGGCGCCCCGTCGACTGGGAGGCGCGGCACACCGCGCTCGCCGCGCTGCAGGCCGGCGCCGCGCCGGACGAACGGACCGCGAAGCTCCACCTGACGTGGAAGACGCTTGCGCTGCGCACGGAGCGCGCCGCAGCGTTCGCCGGCGCGTACGACCCGGTCGACCTCGGCGAGGGAGTGGTCGCGTACACGCGCGGGCGGGACGTCCTGGTCGCCGCGGCCGTCGCGCCTAAAGTCGCCCCACGCGTCCCGGTGGGCTGGAACGAGGTGCTCGGGCTCGACGGCGTCGTACTCGCGGTCCGCTGAACGCGGTCGTCAGCGCGCCTGTTCGTCGCCCGCCGCGCCGCGCTCCATCTCGGACGTGAGCATCTGCAGCGCGGCCGGGTCGACGTACGTTCCGACGCGGTCGGCGTGCAGCGAGGAGCTCGCCGCCGCCGTCGTTCCGAACCAGCGATTGAATCGCTCGACCGCACGGCTGACCGCTCGCAGGAGGCGCATGCCGAGAAGGTAGACGAGCGTGCCGGCGGCAGCGCCCGCGAAGTCGCGGTCGCTACGATCGACGCGTGGCGCAGGGGCCCGTCGTCCGCATCGAGTACTGCGTTCCCTGAAGCGCGCGGCCGAACGCGACCAGTCTGGCCGCGCGGATTCTCGAGGAGTTCGAGCACGACGTGCACGCAGTCGAGCTCGTCACCGGCACCGGCGGGATCTTCGACGTCCACGTCGACGGCGAGCTCGTCTTCACGAAGTCGATGCTCGGGCGCTACCCCGAGCCGGAGGACGTGCTGCCGCTGATCCGCGAGCGCCTCGGCTGACACGAGAATCCGCGCGCGCCCGGCGCGCGTATCACGGGGCAGAACCCCATACGAGGAGGAGCCCCATGTCCAGCAACGCACGCGCAGTCGCCCGGCGGCTGCTCGTCGCGGCCGCCGTCGCCGCGCTCGCGGGCGGTCTCGTCGCCGCCGGACGCGCGACCGGCGCGCCGCAGGTCCAGGTCCGCACGACGTCGCTCGGCCGGATACTCGTCGACGCGCACGGCCGCACGCTCTACCTCTTCGCGCCCGACAAGCCGTCCAGGAGCGTGTGCTACGGGACGTGCGCCACCTACTGGCCGCCGCTGACGACGACGAGCCGGCGGGTGGCGGGCGTCGGCGTCAAGGCCGCGCTGCTCGGCACGACGAAGCGCCGGGACGGGACGCTGCAGGTCACGTACGCCGGGCATCCGCTCTACCGCTACGTCGGCGACAAGAAGCCGGGGCAGACGAGCGGCGAGGGCGTGAACGCCTCCGGCGGGCTCTGGTGGGCGGTCTCGCCGGCCGGCGCCGCGGTGAAGAAGCACAAGGCATCGGGCGGCGGCGGGGGCGGCGGCTACGGCGGCTGAGCACCGGCTACGATCGCGCCGTGACCGCGCGGGCCCTCGTCGCCGGCGCCGTCGCGGCGCTGGTCGTCGCCGTGCCGGCGGCCGCGGTTCTCGGCGCGCCGCCGCAGATCGTGCGCGTGTCCGCGCTCCGCGCGCACGTTCTCGTCACGGCCCGGTTCGACCGGAGCGAGCTTCCGTACCGGGTCGAGGTGTCGACGTCGCCGCGGCTCGGCGCAGCCGGCTTTCCCGCGAGGTTCGTCGCCGACGCCGAGTGGCTGCCGAGCGCGGGAACGGGGCTCGTGCGCTACCGGACGAAGCGGTCGCTTGCGCCCGGCCGCTACTGGGTCGCCGTCTCCGGGCGCATCGCGGGCGTCGGCACGTGCTTCCCGCTGCACGGCGGCGGGCCGTGCAACGTCGTCTGGTCGCGGCCAGTCCCGCTGCGGGTCGGCTAGTACTCGGCCCGCTGCTCGGCCCAGCGGTCGACCTGGTCCTCGACCGTCCGGTCGATGGCCGTCGCCGGCGAGGCCGCGAGGCGTGCCATCGCGGCCGCGATGTCCTCGCTCAGCCGCTGCATCGCGAGCGTGAGGCCGGTGCGCATGCCGAGCAGCTGCTCGACCTGTCGCTGGAGCTCGCCGACCTGCCGGATGCCCTCGCTCTTCAGCGCCGCCGCTCGCTCCTCGGCGTCGAGCAGCACGTGTCGTGCACGGGCGGCGGCCTCGCGCTCCCACTCCTCGCGTCGCTCCCGCAGGTCGGTCAGCGACCGCAGGAGCGACTGCTCGCGCTCGCGCGCCGCGTCCACGCGCGCGTGCAGGTCGCGGATCTCCACCTGCATCGCGGTCGTGCCGGCGGCCGCGGCTTCGAGCTCGTGCTCGAGCTGCTCGATGCGGAGCGTGCTGCGCGCAATCGCGGCGTCGACGTCCGCCGGGCGGTAGCCGCGCCAGGTGCGGGTGAAGCTCTCGCCCATCGCAGGGGCGTTATCGGCGCCGCGAGCGGCGCGCTTGAGGGGCGAACCCGGCCCGGCGCTCGAGACGGTCGTTCGTTCTCGTCCGGCCGCTCAGGCGAAGCCGACGCGCTGCAGCGCCTCGAGCACTTCCGCCCGAGGCGAGACGACGAGCTCGAGCCGCAGGTTCGGGAAGCGCTCGCGCACCGACCCGAGGTCCGGGTCGAGGTACGCCGACGCGACCGTGAGCGTGCCGCCGACGAGCACGAGCGGGACGACGCGCTCGCGCTGCGCGAGGTGGAGCGGGAGGTAGAGGAAGAGCCGGTGGTCGGGCTCGAACCCGCGCAGCCCCTGGAACGGACGGTCACCGCGCAGCGCGAGCGACACCGCGAGGTCGCGGTCGTCGACCAGCCGGAGGTCGAGGAGCACGTCCTCGGGCCGCTCGCCCGGCCGCGAGCGGAGCACGTCGAGCAGCGCCGCCAGCGCCGCGCGCCGCGTCTCCTCCCCGTCGAAGAGAGCGGGCGGGAGCTGCTGGAGGAGCTCGCTTTCTGTCACGTCACGCCGCCGAGGAGACCGTCAGCGAGATCCGATCGGGTACGGCCGACTGCACGTCGAGGCGGTACGGCAGCCGCTCCGTCATGTCGTCGAGGAGCGGCGTCGGCTCGGCAAGCGTGACGTCGATCGTTGCGCGGTCGCCCTCGAACCGCCGGATGTAGACGTCCTCGACCTTCGGCAGCGACGCGAGCGCGCGCTCGAACGCCGAGAGCGACGCGAAGTCGGTGAACGGTCCGGCGTCGAGCTCGATCTGCCGGTCGAAGAGTCCGTCCTCCTCGCGCCGTTCCTGCGCCTCCGGCGCGGAGCGCACGTCGGCGGCGGAGCTCGGCTCGGCCGTGTGTGCCGCTCCCGCGCCCGGCGCGGGCGGCTGCGGCCCGGGCGCGTCGACGCGCGCGACGACCTGCTCGACCTCCGCGACGAGCGAGCGCATGTTGCGGCCGAGCGTGCGGCGGAGCTTCAGCAGCTCTTCGACCTGCGCGCGCGCGTCTTCGACCTCCGCCCGCGCCTGCGCGCGCAACGCGTCCGCGTCCGCGCGAGCAGCTTCGACGATCTCCTCCGCGCGGCGCTGGGCGTCGTCGCGGACGCGCGCGAGGTTCGCGGCGGCTTCGGCGAGGGTGGCGTCGTGCGTCCTCGCCTCGGCGATCCGCGCACGCAGTTCTCGAATCTCGTCCTCGGCGGCGGCGAGCCGTTCGCGCGCCTTCGCGAGCTCGGACTCGAGGTGCGCGTTCAGCACCGTCAGTTCGCCGATCACGACCTCGACGTCGGCGACGCGGTAGCCGCCGATCAGCGTGCGCCGCAGAACGTGTTGACGTGGCTGTGCGATTTGGAGGCCCCCGTGCCGCAGACGGTAAGAACCGACCGAGTGTAGTTCCGGCGCCTCGTGAACGAAATCCCCGCAGGGCTAGGTAGGTCCCCGTACGGCTAGGTCTCGGGGTCGGACCGACTTCGGTCCGACCCCGTTGTCAGTTCGAGCACCGCGGCGCCGTCACGCGAGCGCCGGCACTCCGGCGACCTGCTCGTACGTCGGCTGGAAGCCGATCGCGCGCCCGAGCAGCGCGCCCGGCACGAGCGCGAGCTTCTGCAGGACGTGCGGGACCACTGGCAGCCGCACGACGTCGAAGTGGTGGTTCGCGATCACGGCCAGCCGTAGCGGCGACGGCATCCCCTTCCGGTTCGTCCGGCCCTCGGAGGCGAGCGTGAACATCGTCTCGATCAGCGACTCGAACAGCAGCGCGGGGCGGACCTCGGCCCGGAACTGCAGCGTCTCGTCGCCGGCGTTCCAGAACTTGTGCGGCGTCCCCGGCTCGATGACGGCGACCTCGCCCGGCTCGAGCTCGAGCGTCTCGCGGCCGCGCCGCACGCCGAGGCGGCCCTGCACCACGGTGAACGTCTCCGTCTGGAACGGATGGACGTGTGCGGCCGCGACGGCGCCGCTCGGCTCGACGAACGTGTCGAACAGCGTGTACGCACCGTCAGTGTCGCGCGAGGTGAGCTCGAACACGAGCCGCTCGCCCGTCACCGGATTGACGATCGAATCTCCTGCGCGAATCATGTCCTCCGCCTTCCTGTCGAGTGGTGTCGAGAGAAAGGCTCGGTCATCGGCGCCGGCATTTCGTCGGCGCCGAGGCCGATCTTCGCTCGGCGCGGCGGGTGATTCGCGCGTAATCCGGAAGGACGAGTTACGCGTCGGCGTTGTCGCCCGGCTGGACGACGCCCGACTCGTAGGCGAGCACCACCGCCTGCACCCGGTCGCGCAGGCCGAGCTTCATCAGGATTCGCGCGACGTGCGTCTTCACCGTCGTCTCGGAGACGTACAGCGTCTTCGCGATCTCCGCGTTCGACAGGCCGCGCGCGATCAGCGTCAGCACCTCGAGCTCCCGCGCGGTCAGGTCCTGCAGCCGCGGGAACTGTGCCTGCGGACGCGGTCCCGTGCCCTTCACGAACTCCGAGATGACGCGCCGCGTGATCGACGGCGACAGGAGCGCCTCGCCCTGCGCGACGACCTCGATCGCGTTGACGAGCTGCTCGGGCGGCGTGTCCTTGAGCAGGAAGCCGCTCGCGCCCGCGCGCAGCGCTTCGTACACGTACTCGTCGAGGTCGAACGTCGTCAGCATGAGGATCTTCGGCGCGCCGTCGTCGGGCACGGAGAGGATGCGACGCGTCGCCTCGAGCCCGTCGAGCTCCGGCATGCGGATATCCATCAGCACGACGTCGGGCCGGAGCGACCGGGTCCGGTCGACCGCCTCCCGTCCGTCCGCCGCCTCGCCGACGACCTCCATCTCGGGCTCGGCGTCGAGGATCATCCGGAAGCCGGCGCGCACGAGCGCCTGGTCGTCGGCGAGCAGGATGCGGATCACGAGCGCGCCTCCACCGGCAGGTCGGCACGCAGCACGAACCCTCCGCCCTCGCGCGGGCCGGCCTCGAGCGTGCCGCCGTAGAGCGCGACGCGTTCGCGCATCCCGACGAGGCCGTGTCCGAGCCCGTCGCCGTTCGCCTCCGCGGTGCCGTCGTCGGTGATCTCGAGGTGCAGGCCGTCGTCGCCGTAGCGGATCAGCACCTCCGCGCGTGCGCCCTTCGAGTGCTTGAGCGCGTTCGTCAGCCCCTCCTGGACGATCCGGTAGGCCGACAGGTCGATCCCGGGCGACAGCTCCGGGCGCTCTCCCTCGATCCGGAGCGTCACCGGCAGCCCCGCCTGTTCCACCTGCGCGACGAGCTTGTCGAGGTTCTGCAGCCCCGGTTGCGGCGCGAGCGCCGCGCTCTCCTCGCCCGTTCGCATCACTCCGAGCATCCGCCGCATCTCGCTCAGCGCCTGCCGGCCTGTCCGCTCGACCGAGAGCAGCGCCTCACGCTCGCGCTCCTGGTCGTCGCGGAGCAGGCGCCGGACGCCCGAGGCCTGGACGACCATCACCGACACGGAGTGCGCAACGACGTCGTGCAGCTCGCGTGCGATGCGCGCCCGCTCCTCGCCGGCGGCCCGCTCGGCCGCGAGCTCGCGCTCGCGTTCCGCCGTCGCGACGCGCTCCCGCATCTCGCGGTTCTGCTGCGCGCGGATCGTGAGCGCACGCCCGACGATCCACGACCCGCCGAAGAAGAGGACGAGCCAGAAGTAGTCGCTCGCCTTCGTGTGCGGGAAGCGGCTCTGGACGAACCCGGCGATCGCGAGGTTCGCGGCGCCCGCGCCGACCGCGAGCTCGCGGTCGCGGATCGCCCCGGTCGCGATCTGCGCCACGACGACGCAGAAGAAGAAGACGTCGAGGCGGTTCGTGCCCCGCGGATCGAGTGCCGCCGCTGCCGCGGCGGCGACGAACGGGAGCGACGTCGCCGGCACGGGCCACCGCCGGCGCAGCAGCAGCGGGAGGGCCAGGAAGACCGCGACCGGCACCTGGACCGCCCGGTCGACGTCGCTGCGAGCCGCCGCTTCCGCGATCGCGCCCCAGCCGAGCGCGATGATCCCGGCGTCCACGAGGTCGCCGCGCAGGCGCCTCCAGATCCTCTGCACGGATCCAACGTACCGCCGGACCGCGACGGCGGCGTCCTCCCGGCTCACGACGGCGAAATCATCCCTGAGGACGACGCGGATCCGGCCGCGGGCCGATGTGCTGCCGGGTCGCGGCGGCGAGGCTCCGGGGCGACATCCGATGAGCGAAGGAGAGCCCGATATGTCCGCACTTCTCGAGCACGAACAGGCCGCGGCACGTGCGGGCGCGACCGGCGCCGCAATCGTCGAGGCGTCCGCCGTCACCCGCCGCTACGGCGAGGGGGACACGGCCGTCGACGCGCTCCGCGGCGTCTCGCTCCGCGTGAGCGACGGCGAGCTCGTCGCCGTGATGGGCCCGTCCGGCTCCGGCAAGTCGACGCTGATGCACATCCTCGCCGGGCTCGACCGGCCGACCTCCGGCTCGGTCAGCGTCGCCGGCCGCGAGATCACGCGCATGTCCGACAACGAGCTGACGAAGCTCCGCCGACGGCACATCGGGTTCGTCTTCCAGTTCTTCAACCTGCTGCCGATGCTGACGGCCGAGGAGAACGTCACGCTCCCGCTGCGCATCGCCGGCTGCGCGGTCGACGCCGCCTGGCTCGGGACGGTGCTCGAGCGGGTCGGCCTCGCAGACCGCCGCCGACACCGCCCTTCGGAGATGTCGGGCGGGCAGCAGCAGCGCGTCGCGATCGCGCGCGCGCTCCTGCCGCGGCCGTCGGTGCTGTTCGCCGACGAGCCGACCGGCAACCTCGACTCCGCGACCTCGGCCGACATCCTCGCCGTCATGCGCGCCGCCGTCGACGGCTACGGGCAGACGACGATCATGGTCACGCACGACGCGAACGCCGCGGCGATCGCCGACCGCGTGCTGTTCCTCGCCGACGGCCGCGTCGTGCGCGAGGTCGGCCGCTCGAGCTCCTCCGAGATCATCGACGCGCTGCGCGAGGTCGCGGCGCGATGACGACGGTCGCCGTCAAGGGGCTGCTCGGCCGCAAGCTGCGCGCCGCGCTGACCGCGCTCGCGATCGTGCTCGGCGTCGCGATGGTCAGCGGCTCGTTCGTCCTCACCGACTCGATCCAGAAGGCCTTCCACAACGTCTTCGCGTCGGCGTACCGCCACACGGACGCGGTCATCAGCGGGAAGCGGCTCGTGAGCTCGTCGACGTCCGGTGCGGCCGCGGTGCCGGCCTCGCTGCTGCAGCGCGTGCGCGCGCTGCCCGACGTCGCCGACGCAGCGGGGATCCTCAGCGACATGAGCGGCGGCGTCCTCAACGCGAACCTCTACGACAAGCACGGTAAGGTCGTCCGCGGCAACAACCCGTCGTTCGGCGTCGGGATCGACCCGTCCGCCGCGCGCTTCAACCCGATGAACCTCGTCGCCGGCCGCTGGGCGTCACGCCCCGGCGAGGTCGTCGTCGACAACGACTTCGCGCGCAAGTACGGCTTCCGCGTCGGCGACGAGACGAAGGTCTCCGTGGACGCCGGCGTCGTGGCCGTGCGGGTCGTCGGCATCGCCCGCTACGGCGGCCTCGACTCGCTCGGCGGCGCGACGTTCGCGATCTTCGACCTGCCGTGGGCGCAGAAGCTGTTCCACCTCCCGGGCCGCTACCTGCAGATCGCCGTCGCCGCGAAGAAGGGCGTGCCGCCGGCGCGGCTCGTCGACGAGCTGCGAGCCGTCACCCCGGCCGACGCCCAGGTGCGGACCGGTGCCGCGCAGGCCGCGAAGGACGAGAAGGACGTCGCGGGCTTCGTCAAGTTCATCCGCTGGTTCCTCGTCGGCTTCGGGCTCGTCGCGCTGTTCGTCGGCAGCTTCGTCATCTTCAACACGCTCTCGATCACCGTCGCGCAGCGCACGCGCGAGCTGGCGACGCTGCGCACGCTCGGCGCGTCGCGCCGGCAGGTGCTCGTGTCGGTGGTGCTCGAGGCGCTGCTGATCGGCATGCTCGCCGCCGTCGCCGGGCTCGGCGCCGGTATCGGGCTCGCGAAGGGGCTCAGCGCGCTCTTCGGCTCGCTCGGGCTGTCGCTGCCCGAGGCCGGGCTGCCGATCGCGACCCGGACGATCGTCGTCCCGCTGCTGATGGGGACGGTGCTGACCGTCGTCGCCGGCCTCGTGCCGGCGGTGCGGGCGACCCGCGTGCCTGCGATCTCGGCCGTGCGCGAGGGGGCCGCGGCCGCGCAGGCACGCGGGGGCAGGACCGGGCCGACCGTCGCGACCGTCCTCGGGTCGGTCGCCGCGGTTCTGCTCGGGTACGGCTTCTTCGCGCACGGCGTTGCCACCGGCATGCGCGTCCTGGTGCTCGTCGGCGGCTTCCTGACGATGTTCGTCGCGCTCGCGGCGATCTTCTCGCGGCTCGTGCGTCCGTTCGTCCGCGTGCTCGGCGTGCCGTTCGCCCGCCTCGGGCGCGCCTCCGGGAAGCTCGCCGCCTTCAACGTCGCGCGCAACCCGGGCCGCACCGCGGCGACCGCGGCGGCGTTGATGATCGGGATCGCGCTCGTCTCGTTCGTCGCGCTGTTCGGGCGCGCGCTGCGGAACGCCGACGAGCAGGCGTGGAAGAGCCAGGTGACGGCCGACTACGTCGTCTCGACGTCGAACCACAACCCGTTCGCGCCGAGCGAGGCGGACGCGGCGGCACATGTGCCGGGCGTGCGGCTGATCTCGCACGTCCGCGGCGACGAGGGCCGCGTCGACTCGGCGGACGCCGGCATCGACGGCGTCGACCCCACGACGATCGGGCGCGTCGTCCACCTCCAGATCGACGGAGCGCCGCTGCGGTCGCTGCACGGCGACGAGGCGATCGTGAAGGACCGGTTCGCGCGCGCCCACCACATCCACGTCGGGACAACGTTCACCTTCCGCGGCCCCGACGGCCGCGCGACTCGCTTCACGGCCGTCGGTGTCTTCCGCTCGCCGAAGCTCGATTCGCTGTTCGGTTCCCTGGTCGTCCCGCTCGCGACCTTCGACCGCACGCTGCCGCGTCCGCGCGACGTGTACGCGTTCGTCGACGTCGCGGGTGGAGTCTCGGCCGGTGCGACGAAAGCGCTGGCGGCGGTGTACGGCCGCGACCAGATCCTGAAGGCGGAGACGCGCGACGGTTTCGCCGCCTCGCAGTCGAGCTGGCTCGCGACGATGCTGAACCTGATCTACGTGCTGCTCGCGCTCAGCGTCGTCGTCAGCCTGTTCGGGATCGTCAACACGCTCGCGCTCGCGGTCTTCGAGCGCACCCGCGAGATCGGCATGCTGCGTGCGGTCGGGATGACGCGGCGGCAGGCGCGCCGGATGATCCGCCACGAGGCGATGATCACGTCGCTCCTCGGCGCCGCGCTCGGCCTGCCGGTCGGCATCGGCCTGGCGGCGCTCGCCGCGGGCGGGCTCAGCTCGTACGGGCTCACCCTGACGGTGCCGGTGCCGTCGCTCGTGACGTTCGTCGTCGTCAGCCTGATCGTCGGCGTCGTCGCGGCGGTGCTGCCGGCGCGGCGAGCCGGAAAGCTGGACGTGCTGGCCGCGCTCTCGTACGAGTAGCGCCGGGATAGGGGCCGACGCGCGCGTCGCGCACCCGCCCGCGTTGCGAGCGCGGTGCGGCTACAGGAAGTACCGGACCCACGCCGGCTTGCAGGCGCAGTCGATGTGCGGCTCCCTGCAGGTGCGGCACTTCCACTGCGTCAGCACGATCCAGCGCAGGTGCGCGAGCTCGACGGCGAGCGCGACGCAGAAGGCAGGCGCGAGCTCCGCGTTCCTCACGCCGACAGGATCGGCGCGAGCCCGCCGTTCCGCAATGGGTCCGACGGCCCATCCTCCGGCCGGATCGGACCCAGATGAGTACGCTGCGCGCCGTGGCCAAGGTCGCCCAGCCGGCGCCCGCGCTCGAGTGGGACACGCCGCTCTACCGGCAGGCGGCGACGCAGCTCGAGCAGGCGCTCGAGCTGGCGGAGATCCCCGACTTCGTCGCCCAGCGCCTGCGGCATCCCGAGCGAGCCGTCATCCTGACGCTGCCCGTGCGGATGGACGACGGTTCGTACGCGTCGTTTCCCGCCTACCGCGTCCAGCACTCGTCCGTGCTCGGGCCGACGAAGGGCGGCGTGCGCTACGACCCGGGCGTCGACCTCGGCGAGTGCGCCGCGCTCGCGATGTGGATGACGTGGAAGTGCGCGCTGCTGCGCCTGCCGTACGGCGGCGCGAAGGGCGGCGTGCGCTGCAACCCCCGCGACCTGTCGATGAACGAGGTGGCGCGCATCACCCGCCGGTTCACCGCGGAGCTCGCGCCGTTCATCGGCCCGCAGCTCGACATCCCCGCGCCCGACATGGCGACGAACGAGCAGACGATGGCGTGGATGATGGACACGTACTCGATGCAGAAGGGGTACGCCGTGCCGGAGATCGTGACGGGGAAGCCGATCGCGATCGGCGGCTCCGTCTTCCGGCACGAGGCGACCGGCGCAGGCATCGTGATGGTCGTCGAGCGCGCGTGCCAGCGGCTCGGGTGGGACCTGCGCGAGCAGCGCTGCATCGTGCAGGGCTTCGGAAACGTCGGAGGGATCGCCGCCACCGAGCTGCACGACAAGGGCGCGAAGGTGATCGCCGTCTCCGACCTCTCGGGCGGCGTCCACGCCGAGAACGGCCTCGACGTCCCGACGCTGCACGCGCACGTCGCCGAGCACGGCTCGCTCGAGGGCTTCGAGGGCGGCGTCGAGCACGTGACGAACGAGCTGATGCTCGAGCTGCCGTGCGACATCCTCGTGCTCGCGGCGCGCGAGGACCAGATCACCGGTGCGAACGCCGGCAACCTGCGCTGCCGGCTCGTCGCGGAGGGCGCGAACGGTCCGACGTCGATCGAGGGCGACCGGATCCTCGCGGAGCGCGGGATCCCAGTGCTCCCCGACATCCTCACGAACGCGGGCGGCGTCACCGTCTCCTACTTCGAGTGGGTGCAGGACCTCGGCCGCCTGTTCTGGGACCGCGACGAGATCAGGAGGCGCCTCGCCGACAAGATGTCCGACGCGTTCGACCGCGTGTGGCGGGTCGCGCAGGAGCGTGAGGTCGCCCTCCGCGACGCCGCGCTCGTCGCCGCGATCCGCGAGGTGTCCGCGGCCCTGGAAGCCCGCGGCGTCTACCCATGACGCAGCTGGTGCGCGACGCGATGGTGCCGGAGCCGCTCGCGCTCGACGCGACGGCCACGGCGCAGGACGCGGGCGAGGCGCTCGCGCGACCCGAGGTGCGCGCCGTGCTCGTGACGGCGGACGGCGGCCGGCTCGTCGGCGTCGTCACGCGGAAGACGCTCGTGCGCGAGGTCGTCGCAGCCGGTCGCAACCCGCCGGAGACGCCGCTGCGCGAGATCGCCGAGCGTCCGAACGCGACGCTCGACTCGGCGATGCCGCTCGACGACGCGTTTGCGTTCCTCGAGGAGCACGACTACGAACGCGTGCCCGTGGTGGAGCACGAGAAGCTCGTCGGCGTGCTCTCGCGCGCGGTCGTGCAGCGCCGCCTGGCGGAAGACGAGCCGCCGGACGAGAGCGCCGTCGACCTCTAGCGCTACGCGGCGACCGCGGCCGGCTGCGCCTCCGCGAGCAGCACCTGCAGCGCGTCGCGCAGCCCCTGGCGCACCTCGTCGTCGACGAGGTTGCCGTCGTCGTCGAACTTCTCCGCCGCGTGGCCGACGGCGAGCTCCGCCTCGGCGACGCGCGCGCCCATCGCTCCGAGCACCTTGCGCAGCTCGGCCGCGGACCAGACGGCGCCGAACGCGCCCGCGCTGGAACTCACGACCGCCACCGGCTTGTTGCGGAAGGCGTTGGTCGCGAGCGGACGGCTCGCCCAGTCGAGCGCGTTCTTGAGCGCGCCGGGAACGGACGAGTTGTACTCCGGCGTCGCGAAGAACACGGCGTCGACCTCCCGCACGAGCTCGCGGAACGCCTCGACCGCCGGCGGCCCCGGGACGACGTCGTCGTCCGCGTCGTAGGGCGGGATCTCCTTCAGCCCGTCCCACAGCTCGACGTCGACGCCGTCGGGGGCCTCCTCGCGCAGCGCGCGCAGGAGGCCCGTGTTGTACGACCCGGAGCGGAGCGACCCGCTGACGGCGAGGATGCGCAACCGCCTACGCCTCCGCCTGCTGCTCGACGAGCGTCAGGTCCGCCTTGAGCGTGACCTCGTTCGAGAGCGCGGGCTCGCCGTTCGGCAACGGCATGTTCCACTTCATCCCGAACTCGGTGCGGTCGATCGTGGTCGACAGCGTCAGGCCGAAGCGGTGCGCGCCGAAGTGGTCGATCGCCGGGCCGGTGGCGAGGCCGGTAAGCGTCGCGGGCTTCGTGATCCCCTTGATCGTGATCGTGCCGTCGACGGTGACGCTGTCGCCGTCGCGGGTGATGCTGTTCGACTCGAAGGACACCTCCGGGTGCCGCTCGGCGTCGAAGAACTCGGGCGAGAGCAGGTGCGCCTGGAGGTTCTCCTCCTTCACCTGGATGCTCGCGATCCGCGCCGCGCCGGTCAGCTTGCCGTCGGCGAGCGCGGCCTCGAAGTCAGGCACCTCGCCGCTGAACGTCGCGACGGCGTACGGGACCTCGAACGCGACGCGCGAGTGCACCGTGTCGGCCCGCCACGTCCCCGTCGGAATGCCCTGCTCGGTCTGCTCGATCGTGCTCATGTCGTTCCTCCTCCTGATCGCTTTCCACGCACAATTCTTGATTGCGCAACGATCGTAGCGGCTAAACCTTGCGGGCGCAAGTAACTCTCAGCAGCAGGTGTAGGCGCCGGGCGGCGCGGCGCCCTCCGGCGGCGCCGGCAGCGAGGCGGCCAGCAGCGCCGCGCCCGTCAGGAGGTCGCGCGGGCTCCGTTCCACGCGCCGTGCCTGCAGCTTGCGGAGCGCCGACCGGAGGACGACCGCGCCGGCCGCGATCGTCGGCGCCCGGTCGGGCTCGAGCAGCCGGGCGCGGCGCTCCTCCTCGCTCGCCTGCCCGCTCCACGAGAGCACCTCGTCGACCTGCTCCGGCGTCACGCTCGGCGTGCCGGCGAGGTGCACCACCTCGGCCGTCGTCCCGTCGACCCCGAGCAGGCGGGCCGCGCGGAGGTCCGGCAGGAGCGCGTCGACGTGCGCGGCCGCAGATGCGAGATCCGTCCCGAACCGCTCCGTCAGGCGGACGCTGCCGACGTCGAGGCTCGTGCGGAAGCCGTCCGCGATCAGCTCGGTCGAGCCGCCGCCGACGTCGATCACCACCGTCTCGTCGTCGAGCGGGCCGACGCCGCGAAGCGTCAGCGCCGCCTCGTCGTCGCCGGACAGCAGCCGCGTCGCGAACCCGTACGACCACTCGACCTCGCCGAGGAACGCCTCGCCGTTCTCGCTGTCGCGCACGGCGCTCGTCGCGACCGCGAGCACCCGCTCGGCGCCGAGCTGCTCCGCTTCGCGCCGGTAGTCCGCGAGCACGTTGCGCACGCGCGCGACCGCCGTCGGCAGCAGCCGCCGGCGCGCGTCGACGCCCTCCCCGAGCCGCGTAATGCGCGTCCGGCGGACGACGTCCGCCACGGCGCCGTCCTCGACGTCCGCGACGAGCAACCGCGTCGCGTTCGTCCCGAGGTCGACCGCGGCGACGCGCATCAGCGTGCGGTCGCCGCCCGAGGCGGCGCGTCCGGCTGTCCGTGAGGGGCCATCCCGCGGCCATCGTAGAGAGGCGGAGGGTGGTACAATCGCCGCCGCGACGCGGGGTGGAGCAGTCAGGTAGCTCGCCGGGCTCATAACCCGGAGGTCGCAGGTTCAAATCCTGCCCCCGCTACTCCGGGAAGGCCTGCTTTGCGGGCCTCGCGCAGTGGCCCGGTCGCGCCGGTGGCCGCGCTGTCGGACGACGCCGTGTACGCGCGCTGCGTCGTTCTGCGCCGGCGTGACGCCGTTCGCGTGGCCGATGCGGTTCGTCTCCTGTGCCGTCCTGCTCGCGATGCCGTTCGTGCTTCGCGACGGCGACCTCGACTGACGCGTCGGGCGGCGGTCCGCTCGACGTCGCGCGCGCCTCTAACCTCTGCGACGTGGCGGAGACGGAGGAGCTCGGGCGCGGCGGCCGCCTGCGCGACGCGGCGGCGGTTGAGCTCGTGTCGGCGGCGTATGCGCACGAGGCGGAGCACGGACCGCGGCTCGCGCGGGGCCTGTCGCTCGCCGACCTGGCGCACGCGGTCGCGCTCGTCGAGGGCGGCGGCGTGGCCGGCGACGTCGGCGCGCGGCTTCTCGCGGGCCTCCTCGAGCTGCACGAGATCCCGCCCGCGTCGTTTCCCTGGGACCCGGCAGTCGGCGACGCCTTCAACGCGCGCGAGGCCGAGCTCGAGCGGCGCGTCGGCCGCGCCGCGGCCGGCTGGCTGAGCGCAGGGCGGCCGCGCCGCGAGGCGTTCCGCGTCGCGCTCCGCTTGACGGCGCGCGCGCACGTGCGCGCGCTGCAGGGCGCGTCCGCAGACCAGGTCGACGCGCTCGCACGGCACGCACGCGAGACGAGGCAGGCGCTGGCCGCCGACTACACGTACCTCCAGCCGGCGCAGCCGACGACCGTCGGACACCTGCTGCTCGCGTACGCGTTTCCCGCTCTCCGCGACGCGGATCGCGCGCGCTCGGCGCACGCCGCGCTCGGAACGAGCGTCGCCGGCGCCGGCGGCAGCGCGGGGTCGCGGTGGCCGCTCGACCGCGCGCGCCTCGCGGAGCTGCTCGGCTGCGACGGCCTCGTCGAGCACGCGAAGGACGCGGCGTGGCAGGCGGACGTCTACGTCGAGCTGCTCGCGACGCTCGCGATCGCCGCGACGCACCAGAGCCAGCTCGCGCAGGACTTCGAGATCTACGCGAGCCAGGAGTTCGGGCTGGTCGAGCTCGCCGACGCACACTCGCGCGCGAGCGCGCTCATGCCGCAGAAGAAGAACCCGTACGCGCTCGCGGCGATTCGCGCCCAGGCCGCGCAGGCGGCCGGCGACCTGGCGGCGTCGCTCGTCGCGCTGCACACCGGTTCGGCGCGGACGGATCACTTCCATCTCCTGAACGGGACGGTGCCGCGGGCGCTCGACGAGGCGGTCGCGGTCGCGCGGCTGACGGCGTCCGTCCTCGACGGGCTCGAGGTGCGAGTCGAGCGCTTCGACCAGATCGCGCGCACGAGCTTCGTGACGGCGGCGGACGTGGCCGACGTGCTCGCGCTGTCCGGCCGGCTCGACTACCGCTCGGCGCACAAGGTCGTCGGTCGCGCGGTGCGGGACCTCGTCGACGCGGGCGCGCAGCCGTCGGCGCTGACGCCCGCGCGGCTCGCGGCGGCGGCGGAGGCGACGGCGGGCGAGCGGGTCGAACTCGACGAGGAGGTGCTGCACGACGCGCTCGACCCCGCCGCGTGCGCCGAGGCGCGTCGGCAGACCGGCGGCTCGTCGCAGGCGGCGCTCGAGGCGCTGCTCGACCGCGTCCAGGCGGCGCTGGACGACCAGCGCGCCTGGAACACCGCCGCGCGCGAGCGCGAGCAGGCGGCCGAGGGTGCGCTGCTCGACCGCGCGCGCGCCCTGAGCCGCGGCGCGCGTTAGGCGCCCGCGAGGAGCCGCCGGATCGACCGGGTCGCCTGGCGGATCCGGTGCTCGTTCTCGACGAGCGCGAAGCGGACGTGGCCGTCGCCGCCCTCGCCGAAGCCGATCCCGGGACTGACGGCGACGTCGGCTCGCCGTGCCAGGTCGAGCGCGAACTCGAGCGATCCGCGCGCGCGAAACGGCTCGGGGATCGGCGCCCAGACGAACATCGTCCCGCGCGGCGGCTCGACCGGCCACCCGGCGCGCGCGAGCCCGCCGATCAGGACGTTGCGGCGGCGCCGGTAGATCTCGCGCACCTCGTCCGGGTACTCCGCCGCCTCGCGAAGCGTGACCGTCGCCGCGATCTGGATCGGCTGGAACGTGCCGTAGTCGAGATACGACTTGAGCTTGGCTAGAGCGCCGACGGCCGCCGCGTTGCCGGACGACGAATCCGACGCGCCAGCCCGCCATCGAGAACGACTTCGTCAGGCTGTACAGCTCGACCGCGCACTCGTGCGCGCCCTCGGCTGCGAGCACCGACGGCGGCTCGTGACCGTCGAACGCGACGTCGGCGTAGGCGAAGTCGTGCACGAGCAGGAACTCGAGCTCGCGGGCGAGGTCGACGAGACGCTGCAGCTCCGCAGGAGTCGCGACCGCGGTCGTCGGGTTGTGCGGGTACGAGACGACGACGGCGCGCGGCCGGCACCGGCGCGCGGCTTCCTCGACCGCGTCCACGCCGGCGGAGGCGGGCGGAGCGACCACCTCCGCGCCTGCGAGCCGCGGCGCGACGCGGTGGATCGGGTACGCCGGGGTGGGGACGACGACGCGGTCGCCCGCCTCCACCAGCACCCACATCAGGTGTGCGAGCCCCTCCTTCGCGCCGATCGTGTTCACGACCTCGGTCTCCGGGTCGAGCTGCACACCGAAGCGGCTTGCGTACCGCTCGGCGACGGCGCGCCGCAGCTGCTCGATCCCGCGGCTCGCCGAGTAGCGGTGGTTGCGGGCGAGCGCGGCCGCCTCGCCGAGCTTCGCCACCGCCGCCTCCGGCGAGCGGATGTCGGGGTTGCCGAAGCCGAGGTCGACGACGTCGCGTCCCGCGCGGCGCAGCTCGCGCTTCAGCTGGTCGACGCTCGCGAAGACGTACGGCGGCAGGTCGCCGACGCGCCGGAAGTCCGCGATCACCGTGCCGATTGGAGCGACGCAGGCACCGTCTCGTGAGTGTGGCAGCCGGCCCGGGCGCCGCCGAGGCCCGTGCGTGCGGTGGCATGATCGCCGGGTGAGCGTCGCTCCGAACCCGCGCGGGCCCCGCCTGCCGACGCCGCAGCGCCCGCGCTTCCGCTGGGGCTGGTGGATCGCGTGGATCGTCGGCCTGCTGATCCTCAACTACTACGTCGCGTCGCGGGAGACGAAGGCGGCGCCGCGCGTGCGCGTCCCGTACAGCCCCTTCTTCCTGCAGCAGGTGCGCTCCGGGAACGTCGCGTCGATCACGTCGAAGGGGACGACCGTGCAGGGGACCTTCTCGCACGCCGAGAGCTACGCCGGCTCGCCGAAGTCGAAGCGTTTCAGCACCGAGATCCCGACGTTCGCCGACACGAACGCGCTCTCGCAGCTCCTGCAGCGGAAGGGCGTCGTCGTGAACGCGGAGCCGCTCGACACCGGCCCGCCGTGGTGGGAGAACCTGCTCTTCGGATTCGGCCCGACGATCCTCTTCGTGGCGCTGATCGTCTGGGCGAGCCGCCGTGCCGGCGGGGTGCAGAGCATGCTCGGGTCGTTCGGACGCTCGCGGGCGCGCCTCTACCAGCCGAGCGGCAACAGCGTCACGTTCGCGGACGTCGCCGGGATCGAGGAGGCGAAGCAGGAGCTGTCGGAGGTCGTCGACTTCCTGCGCAACCCGGAGAAGTACCGCCGGCTCGGCGCGCGCGTCCCGCACGGCGTGCTGCTGTCAGGCCCGCCGGGCACCGGCAAGACGCTGCTCGCGCGGGCGGTCGCCGGCGAGGCGGGCGTGCCGTTCTTCTCGATGGCTGCGTCGGAGTTCGTCGAGGCGATCGTCGGCGTCGGCGCGTCGCGGGTGCGCGACCTGTTCGCGAAGGCGAAGGAGTCGGCGCCGTCGATCATCTTCATCGACGAGCTCGACGCGATCGGCCGCTCCCGCACGTCGGGCGTCGCCGGTTTCAGCGGCGGCAACGACGAGCGCGAGCAGACGCTCAACCAGATCCTCACCGAGATGGACGGGTTCGACGCGACGACCGGCGTGATCGTCATCGCCGCGACGAACCGCCCGGACGTGCTCGACCAGGCGCTGCTGCGGCCGGGACGCTTCGACCGGCGTGTCGCCGTCCAGCCGCCAGACCGCGCGGGGCGCGAGGCGATCCTGAGGGTGCACGTTCGCTCGGTCCCGCTCGCCGCCGACGTCGACCTGCGCGCGATCGCGTCGTCGACGCCCGGAATGGTGGGCGCCGACCTCGCCAACCTCGTGAACGAGGCCGCGCTGCTGGCGGCGCGACGCGGGCACGAGCAGGTGACGGAGGCCGACTTCACCGACTCGCTCGAACGGATCGTGCTCGGCGCCGAGCGCCAGGTGATGATGAGCGAGCGCGACCGCCGGCGTACCGCGTACCACGAAGGCGGCCACGCGATCGTCGGCATGCTCACGCCCGGCGCCGACCCCGTGCGCAAGATCTCGATCATCCCGCGCGGGCTCGCGCTCGGCGTCACGTTCAGCGCGCCGGACGCCGACCGCTTCAACTACTCCGAGCAGGAGCTGCTCGCCAAGATCAAGGTCGCGCTCGGCGGTCGCGTCGCCGAGGAGACCGTCTTCGGCGACCTGACGACCGGCGCCGAGTCCGACTTCCAGCAGCTCACACAGATCGCGCGCCAGATGGTCGGGCGGTGGGGGATGAGCCGCGAGATCGGGACGATCACCGTCATCCCGCAGGACGGGCAGGGGCCGCTGCTTCCCGGTGCCGCGGAGGTGTCGCCCGAGACGCAGCGCTTGATCGACGAGGAGGTGCGCCGCATCGTGACGGCGGCGCACGAGGAGGTCGAGCTACTGCTGCGCGAGAACCGGCCGAAGCTCGACGCGCTTGCGTCGGCACTGCTCGAGCACGAGACGCTCGACCAGGCCGACGCCTACGCGGCCGCGGGGATCGAGCCGACTCCGGTCGACGACCCGGACGTCGCCGCGCGCGCCGCGGCCGCCGCCGACCCGGTCGCGAACTAGAGACTTGGTGTGGAATTGGGCGCGCGGCATTCCAAAGCAAGCCTCTAGCAGCCCGCGATGGCGGCGACCGTCGCACAGGAGGCGCCGTACTCCGGCCGCACCGCCTGGGTGCGCGCGCTCGAGACGCCGCTCCGCAGCTTCCTGCGCACCGAGACCGGGAGCGCCGCCTTCCTGCTCGCGGGCGCCGTCGCCGCGCTCGCATGGGCAAACGCGGATCCGGCGTCGTACGAACGCGTCTGGAACACGACGCTGTCGTTCCACCTCGGAACGCGCGCCCTAGCGCACACGCTCCGCTACTGGATCAACGCCGGCCTGATGACGTTCTTCTTCCTCGTCGTCGGCCTCGAGGCGCGCCGCGAGTTCGACCTCGGCGAGCTGCGCGAGCGCCGGCGGCTCACGCTTCCGCTGGCGGCCGGGCTCGGCGGGATGGCCGCTCCGATCCTGGTCTACGTCGCCTTCAACGCGGGGAGGCCGTCGCTGCACGGCTGGGGCGTCGCGATGTCGACCGACACGGCGTTCGCGCTCGGCATGCTCGCGCTCGTCGGGCGCCGGTTTCCGCTGCGGCTGCGCGCGTTCATGCTCACGTTCTCCGTCGTCGACGACGTCGCCGCCCTCGTGGTGATCGCGACGGTCTACGCAGCGACGGTACACGGGGGCTCGCTGCTCGTCGGGGTGGCGTTCCTGGCGCTCGTCGCCGTCGCAGCGTTCCTGCGATTCCCGCGCCCGGTGCTGTACCTCGTGCTCGGCGTCGCGGCCTGGTACGCGTTCTCCCGCTCCGGCGTCGACCCGATCGTCGTCGGGCTCGTCGTCGGGCTGCTGACGTACGCGCGGCCGGTCGCGCGCTCGGACCTCGAGCGGGCGACGGTGCTCTTCCGCCGCTTCCGCGAGCAGCCGACGCCGGAGCTCGCGCGCTCCGCGCGCGCCGGGCTGTCGAGCGCGCTGTCGCCGAACGAGCGCCTGCAGGAGCTCTGGCACCCGTGGACGAGCTACCTGGTCGTGCCGCTGTTCGCGCTCGCGAACGCCGGCGTGCACGTCGGCGGCGGGTTCCTCGGCCGCGCGTTCGCGTCGACGATCACGCTCGGGATCCTCGTCGGCTACGTCGTCGGCAAGCCGCTCGGGATCGTCGGCTCAGCGGCGCTCGTCGCCGCCGCCACGCGCGGACGTGTGCGGCCGCCGGTCGGCTGGGCCACGCTCGCGGGCGGCGGCGCGATCGCGGGCATCGGGTTCACGGTCTCGCTGCTCGTCGCGGAGCTCGCGTTCCGCGGGGAGCAGCTCGCCGAGGCGAAGGTCGGCATCCTCGCCGCCGGGTCGGTCGCATCCGCTGCGACCTGGCTCCTGTTCAAGGGGACGCAGCTGCTGCCGAGGCCGCTGCGGCTGCGCGCGCTCGTCGGCGCGGCCGAGCCTCTCCTCGACCTCGCGGCCGACGTCGACCCGGAGCGCGACCACGTCCGCGGCCCGGAGGACGCGCCGGTGACGCTCGTCGAGTACGGCGACTTCGAGTGTCCCTACTGCGGCCGCGCGGAGCCCGCGATCCGGGAGCTGCTGCGCGACTTCGGCGACGACGTGCGCTACGTCTGGCGGCACCTGCCGCTGAACGACGTGCACCCGCACGCGCAGGCGGCGGGCGAGGCGTCGGAGGCGGCGGCGAAGCAGGGGCGGTTCTGGGAGCTGTACGACGTGCTGCTCGCGAACCAGGACGCGCTCGAGCGCGACGACCTGCTTCGGTACGCGCGCGAGCTCGGACTTGACCCGGTGCGGTTCGCCGCCGACCTCGAGCGGCACGTCGGCGCCGCGCGGATCGCCGAGGACGTCGACGGCGCCGACCTGAGCGGCGTCTCGGGGACGCCGACGTTCTTCGTCAACGGCCGCCGCTACTACGGCGCGTACGACCTCGAGACGCTCGCGCGCGCGGTGCGCGCCGCGCGGGCACGCGCGGCCGTGCGCGACCTCGGGTGACTACCGCGTCGTCGTCGTGGCCGGCTGCGTGGACGACTGCGTCGTCGTGTACGACGGCTGCGTCGGCGTGTAGTAGGACTGCGTCGTGGTGTAGTACGACTGGGTCGTCATGTAGTAGGGCTGCGCGATCGTCGGTGTGACGAAGTTCTCGACGGGCGCGTTCGCGAGCGCGGCGCTCATGAAGTCGTGCCAGATGACCGCCGGGATCGTCCCGCCGTACACCGGCGCGTAGCCTTCGACGTAGTTCATCTGCACCTCGCGGTGCGGGTACCCCACCCACACGCACGTCGTCAGCTGCGGCACGTAGCCGCAGAACCACGCGTCGACGTAGCTCTCGGCCGTGCCGGTCTTGCCGGCGATCGGACGGCCGATCCCCGCGGCGATGCCGGTCCCCTTCTGCGTGACGGCCTCGAGCGCGTACGTGACCTCGTCCGCGATCTGCGACGAGACGGCCTCGTGTGGCTTCGGCGTCGGGTACGGCACGATCTTGCCCGACGCCGTTCGCACCGACTCGACCGCGCGCGCGTCGTGTCGGATGCCGTGGTCGGCGAGCGTCGCGTACGCGTTCGTCATCTCGAGCGGGCTGACGGCCTGCGTGCCGAGCGTGATCGAGCAGTACGGCTTCAGCACCGACTGGATCCCGAGGCGGTGCGCCATGCGGACGACCGCCGGCGGGCCGACCTGCGTGACGAGCTGCGCGAAGATCGTGTTCACCGAGTTGGCGGTGGCGTCGATCAGGTTCATCGTCCCCGCCGCCTCGTCCGCGTTGTTGTGGACGTCCCAGTACTGGTTGAAGCCGGTCATGCAGCGGCGGTCGGTGATCGTGAGCTCGGGCGGGCCGTTGTAGTACGAGTAGAGCGAGATGCCGTGCTCGAGCGCGGCCGCGAGCGTGAACGGCTTGAACGCGCTGCCCGCCTGCCGGTGCCCCTGCGACGCGAGGTTGAACTGCAACCGCTCGCCGCTCGGCACGTACACGGCCATCGCGCGCACCTTCCCGTTCCGCGGGTCGATCGCAACGAGCGCACTCGCCGGATCGTCCTTCTGCCGCAGGACGCCGCGGATCGCACCGTCCGCGAGCCGCTGCAGGCGCGGGTCGATCGTCGTCGACACGCGCAGGCCGCCGCCTTCGACGAGACGTTGCCCGTACTGCGCGACGAGCTGCTGGTCGACGTAGCCGAAGAAGTACGGCTCGTGAATCGTCTTGTAGAGCGTGCCGGGCGTGAGCCGCAGCGGCTGCCGGTGCGCCCATCGCCACGCTGCGTAGGTCAGGTCGTGGTTGACGAGCATCGCGTGCAGCACCTCGTTTCGGCGCGCCACCGCCGCCTGCGGATCGTGGAACGGGTCGTAGATCGACGGCGCCTGCGGCAGCCCGGCGATCAGCGCGGCCTGCACGACGCTCAGCTGCGAGGCGCGTTTGGAGAAGTACGTCTGCGCGGCGGCGGCGACGCCGTATGCCTGGTTGCCGTAGTAGACGACGTTCAGGTACTCGTCGAGGATCTGCCGCTTCGACAGGCGCTGCGCGAGCTTGATCGCGAGGCACGCCTCCTTGATCTTCCGCGAGAGCGTCTCGGAGCGCTTTCCGATGTAGAGGTTCTCGGCGAGCTGCTGCGTCAGCGTCGACGCGCCCTGGACCGGCCGGCCGGACTTGATGTCGGCGATCACCGCGCGTGCGATGCCGGTGTAGTCGAGCGCGCCGTGCTCCCAGAAGCGCCTGTCTTCGATCGCCACCGTCGCCTTCGGCAGCCACGGCGACATCTGTGCGAGCGTCAGCTCCTGGCGGTTCTGCTCGGCCGGGATCGTGCCCAGGAACGAGCCGTCGTCCGCGGTGAGGAACGAGTTGGTGCCGATGCTGATCGGGCGCAGCGACTTCAGGTCGCACTGCGAGGCGATGACGCTCGGGGCGACGGCGGCGGTGACGACGGCGGCGGCCGCGATCGCGACCAGCGTGACGACGAGCGCGAAGAGCGCGCGCGACAGCCGCGAGCGCCGCTTCGTCGTGCGGCCGTTGCGCGCGCGCCGCCGGCGCCGTCCGCGCGCGACCAGCGCGATCAGGTCGGGATCCGAGTCGTTCCTGCGGCGAGCCACGTCCGTTCTACCGGCCCGCGCCGTTCACCGCTTCGGCGGGAGCGTGCGCGCGAACGCGACACCGCGGTCGACCCACCTGCGGAGCTCGGACGCCGAGCGCACGTGCTCCGCGCCGACGCGCAGCCAGCCCGGCATCGAGCGGCCGCGCATCTCCATGTAGCTCGCGCGGCCGTCCGCGACGAGCCGCTCCGACTCGTCGGGATCGACGCGCACGAGCAGGCCCCCCTGCCCGCTCGCGGCGACCGCCATGTTCCCGTCGACGAGGAACGCGAGCCCTCCGAACATCCGCTTCTCGGTCACCGCGCGCTCGCCCGCGACCAGCTTCCTGATCCGGGCCGCGAGCTCCTCGTCGTACGCCACGCCGGGATGGTACGCGCCGCCGCCCCTCGCCGACGCCCGGAGAAACGGAAGGCCAGGCGCGCGCCTGGCCTTCCGGGGACGGGCTGTCGAGCGGCTCAGACGCCGAGGCGCTTCTTCGCCTTCTGCAGCGAGGGCAGGGCCTGCTTCGTCTTCGCGAGCGCGCGCGCGCGGACGTCGACCGACGCGGGCTTCGCCGCGATCGTGATCTCCTCGCCGGTGGCCGGGTTGCGGCCGGGGCGCGCCTTCGTCGCGGGCTTCACGCGCACGGTGAGCTGCACGAGGTTGCCGATCTTCACCTTCTCGGCGTTGTTGATCTGCTCGAGGACGACTTCCTCGAGCGCGGTCAGCGCGCGCTTCGCCTCGGCGCGCGTCATGCCGGCGCGCTCGGCGACGGCGTCCGCGAACTGCGTCTGGTTCATGGGCATCGAAACTCTCCCCCTGGTCGGTGTGGTCGCTGAAACGCGGGCGTATTCAAGCGCCGGCGGCGGACGGCGTCTCGAGGGAGCGTGCCGCCGGCTGCTCGCCGCGCCGGCGCGGGCGCCGCACCTTGAGCCACTCCGCGGCGACGTACGAGCCGACGACGACGCCCGCGGCGAGCGCCTGCGCGCCCACCGTCTCCCACGTGGGCACGAGCTCGAACCACCGCGCCCACCAGCCGGGGAAGCGAACGCCGACCGGCGTCGTCGACAGCCAGCCCACCTGCTGCAGCGTCCGCGCGCTGCCGCCCACCATCACGACGAGCACGAGGCCGAGCAGGATCCCCGTCGCGACGAGCATCCGCCTGTACGGCAGCTTCTGCTGCAGCGCGAAGGTCGCGATCCCGACGGCGACCGTTGCGGCCAGCCCGATCGAGACGCCTTCCAGCACGGTGCGCGAGCCGGCCTGCAGCTGCAGGTTCTGGAGGAAGAGCACGACCTCGAAGCCCTCCCGGTACACGCTCGAGAAGCCGAGCGCGACGAGTCCCAGCACCTGGCCGCCGACGAAGCCTCCGGCGAGGACGCGCTTGCGCTGGGCGTTGCGCTTGCCGATCCACTTCGTCCAGTAGACCTTGTGGAAGAACCAGTTCATCACGAGCAGCAGCACCGCGATCGCGACCAGCCCGGTCACCGCCTGCAGCTCGTTGCCGTAGCGGGAGAACTGCGCGAGCACGCCCTGCGCGACGAACCACGTCGCCACGCTCGCCGCGAACGCGACCGCCGCCCCCGCCGCGACCGGTCGGCGCAGGCCGCGCAGCGAGGCGGTGACGGCGGCGAAGATGAGCACCGCCTCGAGCCCCTCGCGGAAGACGATGATCGCGCTGTTCGCGACCACGACCGCATGCGACGCCGTGGTGGGCGCGGTCGCCGGGTCGGCGGGTCCGCGCGAGGCGTAGACGACGCCGCCGACGAGCGCGGCGACCACGACCACGGCGAAGATCCACGCGCCCCAGGTCTGCGCAAAGCGGCGGCGGCGGACGTCGTCGCAGAGGAGCTCGTCGGACACGGACGCACCGTAGCAACCGGTGTAAGGGCTCCCTTACAGTTCGCTGGCGTTACGCTGCGCACGTGGAGCTCGCCGAGCACGCGGAGGCGCCCGAGGGGACGCAGCGGCGCGACCTGAACGGCGTCTACCGCTTCTACGAGCTCGCGAAGCGGGCGGAGTGGCAGGTGAAGGACCTGCCGTGGGGCGAGTTGCCCCCGATCCCGGAGTACAAGGGGACGCCGCAGAAGCTGGCGCGGCGGCGGGACCTGTGGCGGTCGGTCGTGACGCAGCAGCTGCAGGCCGACGAGCTCGCGGTCGAGATGGCGACGCAGCTGTTCGCGATCGCGCCGGACCGCGAGGCGAAGCTCTACTACACGACGATGGTGCAGGACGAGTCGCGCCACACCGAGGCGTGGCTCAAGCTGATCGAGGAGGCCGGCGGGATGGCCGAGCGCGACCCGTACCTCGACCAGCTCGCGCACATGACGCTCGACGCCGACACGCTGGAGGAGAAGGTCTTCCTGATGCAGGTCTTCTACGAGCGGCTGATCATCCCGCGCTTCCGGATGATCGCGCGCTCGTCGCGGGGGACCGTGCTCGAGGACCTCTGTAACCGCCTCGCGATCGACGACGGCATCCACCACGGCGCCGGGATGGCGTACGAGCGGGTGCTGCTCGAGGGGGCCGGGAAGAACGTGAAGAGCCAGCTGGTCGCCGCGGCGAACCGCATGCTGCCGCTGTTCGCGCAGCACGCGCTGTGGCGTCCGAAGGCGCGCGAGTTCATCGGCGCGCTGATGCGCGAGACGGACATCCGCATGCTGAAGGACGACCTCGAGAACGGCGTCCGCCTCGCCAAGTCGCTCGGGGTCGACGTGAGCGGCATCGCGCTGCCGTATTGAAGTCAGCCGCGTTCGAGGATCAGGCGCTCGCCGCCGCGCGTCGGCAGCACGTCCTCGACGCGGACGCGCTCGCGCCCGAGCTCGAGCTCGTCGCCCGGCGCGGGCCGCTCGTCCAGCTGAATGCGCCCCGTCGCGACGACGGAGTCGCCCTGCCGCAGCTCGTATTCGTAGGACGCCACCCGATCGACCCCGCGCCGAGATTACCTGCGCGATCGACTACGCTCGACAGATGCCGGACGAAGCGCTGCGCGGCGGCTGCCTCTGCGGGGGCGTGCGCTACGAGCTGACCGAGCCGCTCGTCGCCGCCTCGTACTGCCACTGCACCCGCTGCCAGCGGCGGACGGGCACCGCCGCCTCGGCCAACGGCAGCGTCCCGCCGGGCGCGCTGCGGGTGACGCAGGGCGAGGAGCTCGTGCGCGAGTGGCAGCCGGAGGACGGCTGGGCGAAGTGTTTCTGCAGCGTGTGCGGCAGCGCGCTCTGGAGTCGCAACCCGGAGAGCGGCGCGTACGGCGTCCGGCTCGGGACGCTCGACGACGACCCCGGGATCCGCCCGCAGTTCCGCCAGTTCGTCGCATACGCGGCGCAGTGGGAGCCGATCCCGGACGACGGCCTGCCGCGCTACGACGAACGCAGGCCGGTGTGAGCGGCTAGCGTCGCGCGGATGTGCTTCGACCTCGACTCCGCGCCGCCGGTCGCCGTCGTGTCCGGCGCAGCTGTCTCGCACGACCACCTCACGCTGGCCTCGGCCGACGGCGCCGATTTCGCCGCCTTCCTCGCGGCGCCGGACGACGCGCCCAAGGCAGGCATCGTGATCTTCCCGGACGTGCGCGGCCTCTACCGCTTCTACGAGGAGCTCGCGCTGCGGTTCGCCGAGCGCGGCTATGCCGCGATCGCCTTCGACTACTTCGGCCGCACCGCGGGCGTGGCCGAGCGCGGCGACGACTTCGAGTACATGCCGCACGTCGAGCAGACGACGGACGCGAACGTGCAGGCGGACGCCGCCGCTGCGATCGCACGGCTGCGCGAGGCGGGCGCGGAGCGGATCTTCAGCGTCGGCTTCTGCTTCGGCGGCCGCGCCTCCTGGGTCGCCGCCGCGTCGGGGCACGGGCTCGCCGGCGCGGTCGGGTTCTACGGCTCGCCGACCCGCGACCGGGGCGGCCCGAGCGTCCTCGCGCGCGTGCACGAGATCGAGTGCCCGATTCTCGCGCTGCAGGCGGGCGCCGACCAGAACATCACCGCCGAGGACAACGCCGCGTTCGACCGGGCGCTCGACGAGGCGGGCGTCGAGCACGAGGTCGTCACGTACGACGGCGCGCCGCACAGCTTCTTCGACCGCAAGCAGGAGGAGTTCGCCGAGGCGTCGGACGACGCGTGGCGCCGCGTGCTCGCGTTCGTCGACCGTCACAGTTGATCCTCGCCGTCGACCAGGGCACGACGGGCACGACGTGCCTGCTCGTCGACCACGACCTGCAGGTGCACGCGCGCGGCTACGCCGAGCTGCCGCAGCACTTCCCGCAGCCCGGCTGGGTCGAGCACGAGCCGGAGGAGATCTGGGCAAGCGTGCTCGCGGCTGCGCGCGAGGCCGGCGGCGAGCCGGACGTCGTCGCGATCGCGAACCAGCGCGAGACGACGCTGCTCTGGAACCGCGCGACCGGCGAGGCTGTCGCGCCCGCGCTCGTTTGGCAGGACCGCCGCACGGCGGCGCGCTGCGCCGAGCTCGACCCGGAGCTGATCCGCGCGAGGACAGGTCTCGTGCCGGACCCGTACTTCAGCGCGACGAAGCTCGAGTGGCTGCTGCGCGCGCACCGCCGGGACGGCCTCGCGTTCGGCACCGTCGACAGCTGGCTCGTGTGGAAGCTGACGGGCGGCGAGCGGCACGTCGTCGACGTGACGAACGCCTCGCGCACGCTGCTGGTCGACATCCGCACGCTCGACTGGGACGACGAGCTGCTCGAGCTCTTCGGTGTCGACCGGGCGCTGCTGCCGGAGATCGTCCCGTCGGCGGCGGACCTCGGCGAGGGCGAGCTGCTCGGACGGCCGGTGCGGATCCGCGGCATCGCGGGTGACCAGCAGGCGGCGCTGTACGGGCAGGGCTGCCGTGCCGCCGGCGACGGTAAGGCGACCTACGGCACCGGCAGCTTCGTGCTCGTCCACTCGGGCGACGATTGCTCGCCGCCGCCGCACGGTCTGCTGCGCACGGCCGCGGCGGACGGGTACGCGCTCGAGGGCGCCGTCCTCGTCAGCGGCGCGGCCGTCCAGTGGCTGCGCGACGGTCTCGGCCTCGTCGCGGCGGCCGGCGAGACGGAGCACCTCGCACGCAGCGTCGACTCGAGCGGCGGCGTCGTCTTCGTGCCGGCGCTGGCCGGGCTCGGCTCGCCCTGGTGGGACGCGGACGCCCGCGGCCTGATCAGCGGCCTGACGCGCGGGACGACGCGCGCGCACCTCGTGCGGGCCGCGCTGGAGGGGATCGCGCACCAGGTGGCCGACGTCGTCGACGCGCTCCCGGAGCGGCCGCGCGTGCTGCACGCCGACGGCGGCGCGAGCGCAAACGGCTTCCTCATGCAGCTGCAGGCCGACCTGCTCGGCGTGCCGGTCGAGGTCGCCGCGGAGCGGGAGACGACCGCGCTCGGCGCGGCCGCGCTGGCCTGCGGGCGCGGCGCGCGTGTGCGGGTGGGGGCGGTGTACGAGCCCGCGATGACGCGCGACGAGGCGGCGGGTCTGCGCGCCGCGTGGCGGGAGGCGCTCATCCGGACGAGCGGCTTAATACGAACTTCTTAGGCGGCGGAGGCATCCTTAGGGGCACTCGACGAGGAGGCGAGAGGTGGAGAACGTAGGAGGCAGGCTCGAGCAGGCCCTGTTCGAGATCCGCCGGGTGATCGCCGGCCAGGAGGAGATGCTCGAGCGCGTGCTCGTCGCGCTCCTCGCCGGCGGACACGTCCTGATCGAGGGCGTGCCCGGCCTCGCGAAGACGCTGACGATCAAGACGACGGCCGCCGTGCTCGGCGGGACGTTCCACCGCGTGCAGTTCACGCCGGACCTCGTGCCGTCCGACCTCGTCGGCACGCGCGTCTACCGGCCGGACCGGACGCAGTTCGACACCGAGCTCGGGCCGGTGTTCTGCAACTTCCTGCTCGCCGACGAGATCAACCGCGCGCCGGCGAAGGTGCAGTCGGCGCTGCTCGAGGTGATGCAGGAGCGGCAGGTCACGATCGGGCACCAGACGTTCGCGGTGCCGAACCCGTTCCTCGTCCTCGCGACGCAGAACCCGATCGAATCCGAGGGCACGTACCCGCTGCCGGAAGCGCAGATCGACCGCTTCATGCTCAAGGTGCTCGTCGACTACCCGGCGCACGACGAGGAGCTGACCGTCGTCGCCCGCTCGCTCGAGCCGCCGCCCGACCTGGAGCAGGTGCTGTCGCTCGACGAGCTCAAGGAGCTGCAGGCGCAGGCGGCTCAGGTCTACGTCGACCCGGCGCTGATCAGCTGGACGGTCGACGTCGCGGCCGCGACGCGCCGGCCGCGCGAGCACGGGCTCGAGGAGGTCGCCGACTACGTCTCGTTCGGCGCGAGTCCGCGCGGCCCGATCAGCCTCGTCAACGCCGGCCGCGCGCTCGCCCTGCTGCGCGGTCGCGACTACGTCGTCCCGGGCGACCTCGAGGCGCTCGTGCGCGACGCGTTCCGCCACCGCCTCGTGCTCTCGTACCGCGCGCTCGCGGAGGAGGTGCAGCCGGACACGATCCTCGACGCCGTCCTGAAGGCGGTGCCGATGCCGAACATCGACCTCGGGCGCACGCGCGCGGCGTGACCGCGACGGCGACGGATCCGCTCGCACCGACGCGGACCCCCGCGCATCCCGGTCCGGGGCCGCTCTCGAGCGCGTCGCTGCGCGCACTCGAGCTCAGCGTAGGGCGGCGCGTCGACGGCCTGCTGGCGGGCGACTACCGCTCGGCCTTCGCGGGCGTCGGCAGCGAGCTGTGGCAGGTGCGGCCGTACGAGCCGGGAGACGACGTGCGCCGGATCGAGTGGAACGTGACCGCGCGCACGGGCGAGCCGCACGTGCGCGTCGAGCTCGCGGAGCGCGTGCTCGTCACCTGGCTCGTCCTCGACGCGTCGGCCTCGATGAGCTTCGGCACCGCCGACCGCCGCAAGGCGGACGTGGCCGAGGGGGTCGCCGTCGCCGTCGGGTACGCCGCGACGCGCCGCGGCAACCGCCTCGGGGCGGTCGCGTTCGGCACGGCGCCCGTGGTCGAGCGGCCGCGGCAGGGACGCCGCGCGCTCCTCGACACGCTCGCGCTCCTACGCAACCTTCCGGCGGGGGGATCGGCGCGGCTGCGCGACGCGCTCGAGCTGACGGACCGCGTCGCGCGGCAGCGCGCGCTCGTGATCGTCGTCTCCGACTTTCGCGGGCCGCCGGACTGGCGGCCGCCGCTCCTGCGCCTCGCCGGCCGCCATACGGTGCTCGCCGTCGAGATCCGCGACCCGCGCGAGCAGGAGCTCGCGGACGTCGGAGTGCTGCGGCTCGTCGACCCGGAGACCGGGCGCCAGCTGAAGGTCGACACCGGCGACCGGCGCCTGCGCGAGCGGTACAGGACGGCGGCGGCGGACGAGCGGCGTGCGCTCGGGGCCGCGCTCTCCGGCGCCGGTGTCCGCCACGTCGTGCTCTCGACGGAGGGCGACTGGCTGCGGCCGCTGGCCGCGTTCCTGCGCACCGGGAGGCGCGCGCGTTGACCTTCGGGTCGCCGCTGCTGCTGCTCCTGCTGCTGCTCGTCCCCGCCGCCGCGGCCGGATGGCTGTGGCTCGAGGGGCGCCGCGAGCGGCGCGTCGCCCGCTGGTCGTCCCCGGCGCTGCTGCCCAACATGGCGGAACGGCCGTCGCCGCTGAAGCGCCTGCTGCCGACGGCGCTGCTACTCGTCGGGGTCGCGCTCCTGCTCGTCGGGTTCGCGCGGCCGCGGACGCACGTGCGCGTCTCGGACCAGAACGCGACGCTCGTGCTCGTCGTCGACGAGTCCGGCTCGATGCTCGCGAACGACGCGCCGCCCACGCGGCTCGGCCGCGCGAAGCAGATCGCCGACCGCTTCCTGCAGTCGCTGCCGCGAGGCTACCGAGCAGCGCTCGTCGTCTTCTCGGACCACTCCGCCGTGCTGGCGCCGCCGACGCGCGACCGGACGCGCGTCCAGGCGCTCGTCGCCGGGCTGCGCGCGGGCCCGCAGGGGACAGCGCTCGCCGACGCCGTCGCGCATGCGGTGCAGGTGGCGCGCTCCGTACGCGGGCAGGCGAAGGGGAAGCGGCCGCCTGCGACGATCGTCCTGCTGTCCGACGGCGGCCAGACCGCCGGCCGGCTGACGCCGCCGCAGGCAGGGCTGCTCGCCCGCCACTTCGGGATCCCGGTCGTTGCAGTCGCGCTGGGCACGCCGAACGGCGTCGTCGTGCAGCAGCTGAAGGGTGGGTACAAGGAGCAGATCGACGTGCCGGTCGAGCCGCAGTCGCTGCAGCAGATCGCGCGGACGAGCGGCGGACGGACGTTCACCGGGACGTCCGTCGACGTGCGCGCGACGCTTGCCGGTCTCGGCTCGCGCATCGGCCACCACCGGAAGCTGGTCGACGTCGCGGCGCTCGCCGCGGCCGGCGGGCTCGTGTTCATGCTCGCCGGCGGCGTGCTCTCGGGCGTCTGGTTCAGGAGACTCGTGTGAAGGTCGGCCTCGCAGCGCTCGTCGCGGCGCTGGCGTGCGCCGCGGCGCTCGCCCCGAGCGGCGGCGCGACGAACGAGTGCCGTGGCATCACCCAGTGCATCCACGTCCCGGGGCCGTGGGTGTACCTGCCCCCGCACGGAACGGCCGAGTATCTCTTGTCGTGCCCCAGCGGTCGCGGAGTCGTCGGCGGGCTCGACGCGCAGGCGACGTCCTCCGACGTGCGCGTCGAGTTCGTCGGCCGCCTCGGCTCGCCGGTGCAGCCCGGGACGACGACGAGCACCGCCGCGCTCTTCCGTGGCGTGTCGGTGTCGCCGCGACCGCAGGCGTTCCAGCCGCTGATCGGCTGCATCCCGGTCCAGGGCGGCGGCGGCCGCTCGACGGTCTCGGCGCGCATCACGCGGCCCGGCCCGTCGCCGGAGTACCGGGCGCGCATCGCCGTCGTCGGCCCCGGACAGGTGCGCGTCGCCCGCATCGCATGCAAGCCGTCCGAGCAGCTCGTCGGCTCGTGGACCGTGCTCGCGTTCCGCGTCAAGAAGCCGCCGCTCCTGCAGAGCGGCACGCTGGTCGACGTCTCGAAGGTCGTGCTGCGTAAGCAGGTCGTCGCCACCGCCGCGGCGACGGACGGTCTGTCGGTGGACGCGCACGCCGTCGTGCAGGTGGGAGCGGGGTGCGCGCCGTGACGTTCGCGTGGCCGCTTCTGCTGCTCGTGCTCCTCGTTGTCCCGCTCGCGGCGGCGTTCGCGTGGTGGGTCGACCGGCGCCGTGCGCGCTACGCGGTCGCGTTCACGAACCTCGACGTGCTGGCCGCGGTCGCGACGGCGCGCCGGCGCCCGTGGCGGTGGCTGCCGCTCGCGCTCTTCCTGCTCGCGCTCGCGTGCGCGTCGACGGCCCTCGCGCGCCCTCGCGCGGATGTCGAGGTGTCGACGAACCGGGCGACGATCGTCTTGCTCGTGGACGTCTCCGGGTCGATGCGGGCCGCCGACGTGAAGCCGACGCGGCTCGGCGCCGCGCAGCACGCGATGGACGTGTTCGCCGACAAGCTGCCGAAGCAGGTGAAGGTCGGCCTCGTCTCGTTCAGCACCACGCCCGACGTGCTCGTGCTCCCGACGACCGATCGCGACGAGCTGCGCCTCGGGATCAGCTTCCTCGAACCGGAGTCCGGGACGGCGATCGGCGACGGGCTCGCCGTCGCCGTCAAGGTCGCCCGCTCCGCCCTCGCGCACGTGCCGCGCGGCAAGGACGGCTACCTGCCCGGGGCGATCGTGCTGCTCTCCGACGGCGCGCAGACGCGGGGGACGCTGTCGCCGCTGCAAGGCGCGGCGCTCGCACGCGAGGCCGGGCTGCGGGTGTTCACGATCGCGCTCGGCACGGACCACGGGCGGCTGACGTTCGGGAACGGGCTCGGCGGCTCGCTCGGCGGGGGCCCGTTCGGCGGCTACGGCTTTGGCAGCTTCCCCGTCAAGCCGGACCCCGTCACGCTCGCGGCGATCGCGCACGCGACCGGCGGGCAGACGTACCGCGCACAGTCCGCGGACGAGGTGGACTCCGTCTACAAGCACCTGAGCTCGAGCGTCGCGAAGAAGCCGGAGCGGCGCGAGATCTCGTCGTGGTTCGCCGGCCTCGCGGCGTTCTTCCTGCTCGGCTCGCTCGGCGCCGCCCGAGTCGTCGGCGAGAAGCTTCCCTGACGCCTAGTGTTCCGCCGGTGATCGCGAGGACGTGGCGCGGGTGGACGTGCAGCGAGGACGCGGGCGCGTACGCCGACTACGTCCGCGCGACGGGAATCGCCGCGTACCGCGCGACGCCCGGCAACCTCGGCGCGTGGATCCTCAGGCGCGACGACGGCGGCCGCACCGAGTTCGTCACGCTCTCGTTCTGGGAGTCGCTCGACGCGGTGCGGGCATTCGCCGGCGACGACGTCGAGCGCGCCGTCTTCTACCCGGAGGACGACCGTTTCCTCGTCGACCGCGAGCACACGGTCGAGCACTGGCAGGTCGATTGAGGCGTCCGTTCGTGCTCGGCGGCCGACACGCGCTCGTCAGCGGCGCCGGCAGCGAGCGGGGCATCGGATTCGCGTGCGCGTGTCTGCTCGCGGCGCTCGGGGCACGCGTGTCGATCAGCTCGACGACCGACCGCATCCACGACCCTGCGCGCGAGCTCGACGCGTTCGGCTTCGTCGCCGACCTCGCCGAGCGCGAGCAGGCAGTCGCGCTCGCCACGGCCGCGCGCGCGGCGAACGGCCCGGTCGACGCGCTCGTGAACTGCGCCGGGATGACGCAGACCGGCGTCGACGACGGCTCCGCGTGGTTCGCCGAGCTCACGCCGGCGGCGCTCGAGCGCCAGCTTCGCATCACGTTCACGACCGCGTTCCACCTGACGCAGGCGGTCCTTCCGGACATGCGCGCACGCCGGCACGGCCGGATCGTGATGGTCTCGTCGGTGACGGGGCCGCTCGTCACCGCGCCCGGCTCGGCGGCGTATGCGGCGGCGAAGGGGGCGCTCGACGCGCTGATGCGGACGATCGCCGTCGAGCACGGCCGCGACGGGATCACGTGCAACTCGGTCGCGCCGGGCTGGATCGAGACGGCGTCGTCGGAGCCGGACGAGCTCGAGGCCGGGCGGTACACGCCCCTCGGGCGGCCTGGCACGCCCGCCGAGGTCGCGGCGCTCGTCGCGTTCTGCTGCGCGGACGAGTCGAGCTACGTCACGGGACAGTCGCTCGTCGTCGACGGCGGCAACAGCATCCAGGAGCACCACGGCGTGGACGTCTACGCGTGAGCGTCCTCGAGGCGACGCCGCCGAGCTTCTCGGCCGACGACGTCGCGCGCATCGCCGCGGACGTAGCCGGTGTCGACGGCGTCGCCACGAACCTCGGCAGCGAGCGCGACCAGACGTTCCTCGTCGAGGGGCGCGGCTCGTCCGTCGTCGTCAAGATCTCGAACCTCGGGGAGGACGCGGCGACGCTCGACCTCGAGGCGGCGGCGATCCTGCACGTGGCGGAGGTCGACCCGGAGCTTCCCGTCGCGCGCCCGCTCTCCGTCTCGGACGAGCCGGGGCTCGCAGCGTTTCGGACGACGGTGCGCGGGCCGGCGGGGACGCACCACCTGCGGCTGTTCGAGCGGTTGCACGGGCGCGAGCCCGCGGCCCCGCTGCCGGACCGCGCCGTGCGCGACTACGCGGCGACGCACGCGCGCCTCAACCTCGCGCTGCGGTCGTTCTTCCATCCCGCGGCCGGCCGCGGGCTGCTGTGGGACCCTGCGCAGGCCGCGAAGCTGCGGCCGCTGGCGGCTGCCGTCGGGGACGTCGAGCGCCGCGCGCTCGTCACGGCGGTGCTCGACCGGTTCGAGGAGAACGTCGCGCCGCGGTGGCGCCGGCTGCGCGCGCACGTCGTCCACGGCGACCTGAACGTCGACAACGTGCTCTTCGACGACGCCGGACGCATCACCGGCATCGTCGACTTCGGCGACGTCACCCACTCCGCCCACGTCGGCGACTTCGCGATCGGGCTCGCGTCGCTGATGCGCGGCCGCCCGGCCGACGTCTTTCGCGTCGCGCGGCTCGCGGTCGACGGCTATGCGTCGCGCCTGCCGCTCGAGCCGCTCGAGCTCGACGTGCTCGGCGACCTCGTGCTGGCCCGGCTCGCCGCGATCGTCGTGATCAGCGCGTGGCGCGTCGCGCGCTATCCCGAGAACGCCGCGTACATCCAGTCGTGGGACGACGACTCGTGGCGGCTGCTCGAGCTGTTCGGGGAGCTCGGCGGCGACCGCTTCGCGCGGGAGCTCGGCGCCTCCCCGTCGCCCACGGCGACCGGGGAGCTCGCACGGCGCCGCGCCCGCACGGTCGGCGCCCTGCTCACGCGGCTCACGTACGAGGAGCCCGTGCACGCGCTGCGCGCCGAGGGCGTCTGGCTCGTCGGCGCCGATGGCCGCCGCCTGCTCGACGCGTACAACAACGTGCCCGTCGTCGGCCACTGCCATCCGCGCGTCAGCGAGGCAGTCGTCCGCCAGACCCGCATGCTGAACACGCACGCTCGCTACCTGTACGAGCCGCTCGTCGAGCTGGCCGAACGGCTGCTCGCGACGATGCCCGCGGGCAGCGGGCTCGACGCCGTGATGCTCGTCAACTCTGGGAGCGAGGCGAACGACCTCGCATGGCGGCTCGCGCGCGGCGTGACGCGGAACGACGGCGCGCTCGTCACCCACCACGCCTACCACGGCCTGACGGCCGCGGTCGCCGACCTCTCGCCGGAGGAGTGGCCCGCCGGCTACGAGCCGCCGCACGTCGCGCGGGTCTCGCCCGCGCTCGACGCGGCGGAGGTCGAGGCCGCGGCGGCGCGCCGTCCGCTCGCCGCAACCTTCCTCGACGCGGGCCTGACGAGCGACGGGATCCTCCCGCCGCCGAAGGCCGCGCTGCAGGCGCTCGTGCGCGCGACGCACGAGGCCGGCGGGCTGTTCGTGGCCGACGAGGTGCAGGTCGGCTACGGACGCAGCGGCGGTCACCTCTGGGCGTTCGCGCACCTCGGCGTCACGCCGGACGTCGTCACGCTCGGCAAGCCGATGGGCAACGGCTATCCGGTGGCGGCGCTGGTCACGCGAAGCGAGCTCGTCGAGCGCTTCGCGTTCGCGCAGCGGGTGTTCAGCACGTTCGGCGGCAACCCGGTCGCGGCGCGGGCGGCGCTCGCCGTCCTGGACGCGATCGAGGACGAGCGCCTCGTCGCGCACGCCGGCCGCGTGGGCGATGAGCTGCGGGCGCGGATCGCGGCGCTCACGCATCCGGCGGTCGTCGACGTGCGCGCGCTCGGCCTGCTCGTCGGCGTGCAGCTCGAGTCGTCCGAGCGCACGAACGCGGTCGTGGAGTCGCTGCGTCGCGGGGGCGTGCTGGTCGGCCGCACGGGAGCGCACGACGACGTGCTGAAGATCCGTCCGCCGCTCGTCTTCGGCGACGAGCACGTCGAGCTGCTCGTGCGCGCGCTCGCGGACGCGCTCGGAGACGGCTGAGCGCGTGCGCCGCGCACGGGTCGCAGCAGCCTCACAGCGTTTCCTTCGACGTTCCTTAGGCGGCGGTGCTTAGCTCGACTCGAGCGAACAGGAGGTCGTTACATGCGAGTCCGTCATTTCCTCGCCGTCGCAGCGGCAGCCGCGGCGGTTGGCACGGGTGTCGCCTGGGCCGCCTCCGGAGGCACGACCACGGCGCCGTCGTCGACGACGCCGACCACGACGACGCCGAAGACGACGACGCCGAGCGGGACGCACCACTGCCCCGACTCCGGCTCGTCGAGCTCGAACGCGTCGTTCTCCGGGCCGCCGGCGCTCTGAGCGCGGAGCGGGCCGCGGCGCCCCGCCGCGGCCCGCCGCGCTGCACGGTTCAGGCGGGCGGGCGCTCGTCGGGCGTCTCGGCCGCGGTCTCGGCCTCGACCTCGCCCAACGACGCCTTGACGCCGACGGTGCTGCTCGTCGCGCCTTCGGCGGGCGCGCCGGACGACGTGTTGCTCGTCGCCTGCGCGACGGCCGCCGGCGCGAGCCAGCGGTTGATGCGCTTCAGGATGCCCATGCTCGCGTTTGTGCCCAGTCGCCGTTCCGCTAAAGATCGAGGTTCAGCTCGCGCAGCGCGAGGAAGACTCCCTCGCTGAACGTCGGGTACGGCTGGATGACGTCGAGGAGCGTCTCGACCGGCGTCTCGGCGCGGATCGCGAGCGTCAGCTGCTGGAGCCACTCGCCGGCCTCGGGCCCCACGGCGACCGCGCCCGTCAAGACGCGGCGTTCCGGATCGGCCACGACCTTCACGAACCCGTCGCGTTTCGGCCGCTCGTACGTCGACAGCCTCGGGATCGCGGGCAGCTCCCAGCGCGCCGAGGCGCCGCCGCTCGTGTCGCCGACGACCGCCACCTGCGGGTCGGTGAAGATCGTCGCCGGGATCGCGCGGTGGTCGGCGCGCACGTCGCGTCCGGCCATGTCGTAGGCGACGATGCGGGCGTGGTACTTGCCGACGTGCGTGAACGGGGCGATCCCGTTCACGTCGCCGATCGCCCAGACGCCCTCGCCCGCGCGCAGCTTCTCGTCGACCTCGACGCCGCGGCGCGTGACCTGCAGGCCGAGCGCCTCGAGACCCTCGACGTTCGGCTTCCGCCCGGTGGCGACAAGCAGCCGGTCGAAGTCGAGCCGGGTGCCGTCCGCGAGGGACAGGCTGCCGCTCGCGACGCGTTCGGCGCGTGCGGAGAGCAGGATGTCCACGCCGTCCTCCGCCAGCGCGTCCGCGACGACGGCGGCCGCGTCGGCGTCGATACGCGAGAGGATGCGGTCGTCGCCCTGCACGAGCGTGACGCGCGAGCCCACGCGCGCGAAGAACTGCGCGAGCTCGCAGCCGACCGGACCCGCCCCGAGGACGACGAGACGCGCCGGAACCTCGACCGCCTCCGTCGCGTCGACGTTCGTCCAGTAGGGCGACTCGGCGAGGCCGTCGACGGGCGGGATCGCCGGCGACGACCCCGTCGCGACGACGAGCCGGTCGTACTCGAGCTCGAGGTCGCCGACGCGGACGAGCCCGGGCTCGGGGACGACCCCGTCGCCGCGCACGAGCGCGGCGTCCTGCGAGGCGAGCCAGTCGACCTGCGGCGCGTCGTCGCGCTCCGCGACGACGTCGCGCCACGCGAAGATCCGCTGCGCGTCGAGCGCTCCGCCGGCGATCGCCCCGCCGGAGCGCCGCGCCGACGCGAGCAGCTCCGGCGCGCGCAGCATCGTCTTCGTCGGCATGCACGCCCAGTAGGAGCACTCGCCCCCGACGAGCCTGCGCTCCACCACGGTCACCTCCGACTCGCGGTCGAGCCGGCGGAGGGCGCCGACGAAGTGCTCGCCGGCGACCCCTCCGCCGAGGACGACGATCCGCTTACGCGAGATGGTTCGCCTTCAGGAACGCCTTCGCGACGGCCGCCGGCGACTGCTTGTCGACCTCGACCGCCTTGTTCATCGCGATGATCGCCGGCAGCGTGAGCTTGGCGGACACGGCGTTCACCGTCTTGGTGAACTTCGAGCCGAGCTGCTGCGCGAGCGACGTCTTGACGATCGGCGCGACGTTCTGGAACCCGGTGACGTGCTTCGGGTCATTCAGCACCGTGTACTTCGACGGCTTCGCCAGCGGCGGGTCGGTCGAGAAGACGTCGGCCGCCAGGACCTTGCCCGCGTCGAGCGCCGCGTAGCCGGAGATGGTGCCCAGCGGGACGAACTGCGCCTTCGTCAGCCCGTACTGCTTCGTGTAGCCGAGGAAGCACGTGTTGCGCGTCTTGCACTCGGGGAAGCCGCCGAGCTTGAAGCTGCCGACCTTCTTCAGGTCGCCGATCGACTTCAGGCCGTACTTGGACGCGGTCGCGTTCGTCACCGCCAGCACGTCGGTGTCGTAGAACGGCGTGGGGGCGAGCAGCGTGAAGCCCTTCCCTGCCTCGAGCTTCTTCGCGAGCCGGTACGTCGCCGACGCCGTCTTGGGTGACGTCGCGTGGTGGAAGACGTCCTGCACGATCACGCCGGTGTACTCCGGGTAGAAGTTGATCTTCCCGCTCGTGAGCGACGTCTGGATCAGCTCGGTCGAGCCGAGGCTGCCCTTGTTCACGACGGTGAAGCCTTTCGCCTGCAGGGCCTGCTGGTAGAGCGCGCCGAGGATGTATTCCTCGGGGAAGTTCTTCGTCGCCATCACGATCGTCGGGGCGGCGGATCTCGCGGGCGCGGCGAAGGCCGCCGCGAGCAAGCCGATGACGATCGCGACTCCGAGCGAGATCGCGAAGGCCGCCTTGGCGGCCCGGCGGGTGTGCTTGCGGATCACGCTGGCTCCTTTCCTCGGGGGGTCCCCACGACCCTAGTACGTCGGACACCCCTGGGCGTCACGGCGGCCTGGACGCCGCGCAGCCCGAGGAACACGAGCGCGGACAGCGCCATCACGCACATCGAGGCGCCGAGCACGCCTGAGAGCCGGTAGCTGGCCTGGTTCACGATCACGTCGCCGAGGCCGCCGCCGCCCGCGACCGCCGCGATCGGCGCCGTCGCGACGATCGTCACCGCAGCCACCCGGATCCCGGTGAAGAGCAGCGGCAGCGCGAGCGGCAGCTCGACGCGGCGCACGATCTGCGCGCCCGTCATCCCCATCCCGCGCGCCGCCTCGACGACGTCGCGTTCGACGCCGGCGACGCCGTCGTAGGCGTTCGTGAGCAGCGGCCCGCTGCCGAGCACGGCGAGCGCGACCATGTTGTTGACGAAGCCGATGCCGAGGAGGGTGAGGAAGGTCGCGATCAGGACGAGGCTCGGCAGCGCGCGGCCGAAGATCGACGCCCCGATCGCGATGCCCGAGCCGCGGCGGAGGTGTCCGAGCACGACGCCGAGCGGCAGCGCAACCGCGGCCGCGACGCCGAGCGCCGCACCGGCAAGCTCGAGTTGCTCGAGCGCCTTCTGCGCGAGGAAGGCGGGGTTGTGTCCGATGAACCGGAACGCCTCGACGAAGGTGTGCAGGTTCGTCGCGTCCGCCAGCAGCGTCATGCGCGCCTCCACGGCGCGGCGACGTGCCGCACGACGACGAGCACCGCGTCGAGCGACAGCGCGAGCGCGACGGCGAGCGCGCCCGCCGAGTAGATCTCCGTCTTGAACGGGGTCGGGTCGCTGAGCGCGTCCGTGATCGGCTTGCCGAGGCCGTCCGGCAGGACGAGCGCCGCGATCGTCGTGATCGCGACCGTCGAGACGACGGCGATCCGCAGCCCGCCGATGATCGCCGGCACCGCGAGCGGCAGCTCGACGCGCCAGAGGATCTGGCGCTGCGTCAACCCCATCCCGCGCGCCGCCTCCAGCACCTCGTCGGGCGCCGAGCGCAGCCCGGCGACGATGTTCGGGAAGAGGATGACGAGCGTGTACGCGACGAGCGCGATCTCGATCGTCCACCAGTCGATCCCGGTGAACGGGAGCAGGATCTGGAACAGCGCGATGCTCGGGATCGTGTAGACCAGCGCCGCGACGACGCCGATCGCGTTCTCGGTGCGGCGGAAGCGGTGTGCCAGGAGCGCGAGCGCGAACGAGAGGACGAAGCCGACCCCGACCGCGATCAGCGTGAGCTCGACGTGCTGGCGCAGCGCCGGCTCCAGCGTGTCGTTCCAGTGCGCGCGCACCCAGTCCCAGCAGAACCAGTGGTCGCCGGTCACGCAGGAGCTGCCGTGCCCGAAGTTGGGGATGACGGGGCCGCTCGCCGTCCTCACAGCAGCGCTCCGGCGTCGGCGAGGCGGAACACGCCGAGGACGCGCTCGCCGTCGGTGACGAGCAGGCGGTCGCTGCCCGCCTCGAGCATCAGCGACACCGCGTTCCTGAGCGTGGTCGCGTGGTCGGCGCGCGGCGCCGCGTCGCCGTCGGAAACGGGGTGCAGCTCGCAGTCGCCGAGCGTCCGCAGCGCGAGGCGTCGCAGCGCACGGTCCTCGCCGACGAACTGCGCGACGAACTCGTCCGCCGGGCGCGCGAGCAGTTCGTCGGGCGTGGCGTACTGCGCGAGCACGCCGCCCTGCCGCAGGATCGCGATGCGGTCGCCCATCAGGATCGCCTCGTCGACGTCGTGCGTGACGAAGATCACCGTCTTGTTCACCTCGTGGTGCAGCCGCTTCAGCTCGCGCTGCAGCCGGACGCGTGTGATCGGGTCGAGCGCCCCGAACGGCTCATCCATGAGCAGCAGCGGCGGGTCGGCCGCCAGCGCGCGCGCGAGCCCGACCCGCTGCCGCTGCCCGCCGGAGAGCTGCGCGGGGTAGCGCTTCGCGTCCGTCGGCTCGAGCCCGACGAGCGCGAGCAGCTCGTCGACGCGGGCGCGGATCCGGCGCCGCTCCCACCCGAGCAGGCGCGGGACGGTCGCGATGTTGTCTCCGACCGACATGTGCGGGAACAGCCCCACTTGCTGGATCACGTAGCCGATGCCGCGGCGCAGCTCCGTCACCGGGAGGTCGCGGACGCTGCGCCCGTCGATGCGGATGTCGCCGGAGTCGTAGGGAACCAGCCGGTTCACCATCTTGAGCGCGGTGGTCTTCCCGCCGCCGGAGGGACCGACGAGGACGCAGAACGTCCCGGCCGGGATCTCGAGCGTGAGGTCGTCGACGGCCGCGGCGTCGCGACCGGCGTAGCGCTTCGTCACGTGGTCGAAGAGGATCTCGGCGGCGCCGCTCACGCGGCCTCCGGGGCGCGCGGCGGGTTGCGGATACCGGCGAGGCCGATGACGCCGCCGGCCCCGATCAACGCCGCCGTGATCGCCATCGCCAGGCGGTAGCCGGGCAGGTCGAGCTTGTTGTGCGGTCCCGAGGCGGCCGCGCCGACGACGGCGATTCCGAGCAGCCCGGCGACGCGCGCGACGGCGTTGTTGACGCCGCTCGCGATCCCCGAGTCGGTCTCGCCCGCGTCGGCGAGCACCGTCGCCGTCAGCGGCGCCACGATCAGCGAGAGGCCGACCGAGAAACCGAGCAGCGGCGGCAGCATCTCCGTCCAGTACGAGAATCCGGGCCGGAGGCGCGCGAGCGCGAGCAGCGAAGCGGCGGCGACGAGCGGTCCGACGCCCATGAACAGGCGCGGGCCGAGGCGCATCGACAGACGTCCGACGCGCGGCGAGAGCACGAACATGACGAGCGTGATCGGCAGCAGCGCCATCCCGCTCTGCAGCGCCGAGTAGCCGGCGAGCTGCTGCACGAACAGGACGACGAAGAACGTCAGCGTCGACAGGCCGGCGTAGACGGTCAGCGTCTCGAGGTTCGCGAACGAGAAGTTCCTGCGTCCGAAGAGGCGCAGCGGCAGCATCGGCTGCGGGTGGCGCCGCTCCCAGGCGACGAACGCCGCCAGCAGGAGGACGCCCGCGACGAACGGAGCGGCGATCAACGGGTCGAGCGCGCCGCGCCGCGGCTCCTCGATCAACGCGAACACGGGTCCGCCGAGGCCGAGGACGCAGAGCGCCGCCCCGACGGCGTCGACCCGCGGGCGCGGACCCGTGCGCGCCCGGTGCGGCACCGCGTACGCGACGAGCGCGGCGGTGGCGGCGGCGACCGGCACGTTGATCACGAACACCCAGCGCCAGGAGGCGTGGGTGACGAGCCAGCCGCCGACGAGCGGGCCGATAACGAACGCAATGCCCGTCCACGCCGTCCACGCGCCGATCGCGGCGCCGCGCGCCTCGCCCGTGAACGTCGTCGCGATCACCGCCAGCCCGGCGGGAGTGAGGACGGCGCCGGTCACGCCCTGGACGCCGCGCGCGGCGATCAGGGCGGGCCCGTCGGGGGCGAGCGCGCAGAGGACGGAGGTCAGGCCGAAGGCGACGATCCCGAGCAGGAAGACCCGTCGCGCGCCGAACAGGTCGCCGAGCGAGCCGCCGACGAGGAGGAGCGAGCCGAGCGTCAGCAGGTACGCGTCGACGACCCATTGCTGCAGCGCGAGTCCGCCGCCAAGGCTGCGCTGGATCGCCGGGAGCGCGACGTTCACGACCGTCGAGTCGACGAACACGATCACGGAGCCGAGGATGGCCGCCGCGAGGACCAGGCGGTTGCGCGTTTCCGTCGACAGGGCCCCGATCCTCGCAGAAGCACCCGGCGCGGCGACGCGCCGAGCCGCGTCGTCTACTGCGTCGTCGTGCTCGGCGGCGGCGGAGGCGCCGGCTGCTGCACGGTGACGGTGACGGTCGCCGAGGCGGCGGCGCCGGCCGGCGTCAGCGCGCGCACCTCGAGCGCGTGCGCGCCGTCCGCGACCGTCGTCGTGTCCCACGCCGTGCTCCACGGCTCGCGCGCCGCCGTCGCGACGACGATGCCGTCGACGAGGAACTCGACCTTCGCAACCGGTCCGGTGGTGTGGACGCGCCAGGTGAACGTGCCGGAGAGGGTCTGGCCGTCGGCGACGTTCTCGGCGGTGACGGCAGGCGGCGGCAGCGACGGTCTCGGCTTCGGCTTCGGCTTCGGCTTCGGCGCCGGCCCCGGTCTCGCCGCGGGTCTCGGCTGCGACCTCGGCTTGCGGGCCGGCCGGTTCTTCACGACGAGGACGAGCGTGCGGCGAGCGACGCGGCCGTCGACGGCAACCGCCGCGACCGTGATCCGGTGTGCCCCGTCGGCGACCCTGTGCGTGTTCCAGCGCAGGGCGTACGGCGGCCGCCGGTCGCGGCTCACGATCTTGCCGTCGACGTAGAAGCCGATGCCGGTCGTGCGGGCGCCGTTCACGTTCGCGTGGATGCGGACGACGCCCTTCACCCGTTGCCACGACCGCAACGCGGACGTCGTCACGACGAAGGCGCGGTTGCGGACGCTGATCCCGATCCGCTGCGCGGCGCGGCCGTACCTGCCGACAACGCGCACCGTCAGCGTGTGCGCGCCGTTCGCAATCTGCGTCGTGTTCCAGCCGCGGCCGCCGGCGAACCGGAACGGCGCGTGCGCGTCGCGCCACACGAGGCGGTCGTCGACGAGGAAGTCGACGCGCCGCACGTTCCCGCCGGTGACCGCGATCCGCCACGGCACGATCCCCGAGAGCGTCTCCTCGTCGGCGAGCGACGTGATTCGCACCCGCAGCGCGTAGCGCTCGGGGAAGGCGAAACGGCGGACGAGGTTCATGTAGTAGCCCCACCGCCAGTACGGGCCCGGGTCGGTGTGGTGGTCGGCGCCGCCGAACTCGCCGGGGTGGCCCGGCGTCGGCACCTGGTCGTGCCCGATGATGTGCTGCCGGTCGACGGGGATCGAGTAGCGGCGCACGAGCCAGGCGACGAGGTGGGCGGACGCGACGTACTCGGACGTCGTGAATCCCGTCGGGTCGTAGGTGTCGCCGACGTGCTCGATCCCGATCGACTCCTTGTTCATCTTCCAGTTGCCGGCGTGCCAGGCGATGTCCGACAGGTTCACGAGCTGGACGATCTGGCCGAGGCGCGAGACGACGTAGTGCGCGGAGGCGTGCGAGTGGCTGCCCGACAGCCACCAGACGTTGCCGTCGAGCGTGCCGCCGTCGGTGACGTGGATGACGACGTACCTGATCGACTGCAGCCCGCGGCTCGCGGGCGTGTAGCTGCCGTCTCCGTAGACGTGGGTGACCGGCGGCCGCCGCACCGGGTTCGGGTCGGCGTGCGCCGCTTGCGCGAGCGGCGCCCAGGCGAGCGCGAGCGTCGCCGCGAGCAAGAGCCCTCTCTTCGACACGACGGACCCGTTGTAACCCAGATCCCGCCCGGTCGCCGGGCGGTTTCACCAGCGGCGGTGCGGGTGCGCAGCGGCAGCTGAGCCTCGGCGGTCGCCGCGGCGTTCGTCCGGCGCGGCGATCGCCTACCCGCTGGCGGCGGTGCGCAGGCCGGCGTCGCCGACGCGCTCGCCGAGCGCGTGGAACGGCTCGGGCGCTCGTCGTCCCTCGACGCAGTCGGCGACGTACTGCGCGAGCGCGGGACCGTGCTTGAAGCCGTGGCCCGAGCCGCCGCCGAGCAGCCACCACGAGCTCCGCTCCGGATGCTGCGCGAAGACGAAGTGCGTGTCGCTCGTCAGGTCGTACTGGCAGACGCGCGTCCCGACGACCGGCGCGTCCGCGAGCGCGGGGAATCGACGCGCGGCGTAGTCGCGCGCCAGCCGCTCGAGCTCCGGCTTCGGCACGCGCTCGACCGTGTCGGGGTCGACCTCGTCGCCCGGGACGTCGGGCGCGATCTTGATCCCGAGCCCGAGCAGCTCGCCGTGGCCGTAGAACGGAGCGTCGTAGTCGCAGAACCCGGGCGTGCCGCGCCAGGACGCGTCGCCGCCGAAGAAGAAGACGTCGCGCCGCGAGATCCTGGCTTCGAACGCATCCGGGAACAGCTTGTGCAGCCACGACCCGCACGCCCAGACGACGACGTCGCCGCCCGGGTCGTCGGCGGGCGCGACGCGTCCGGGCCGGAACGAGAGGCCGCGGCGCTCGCCGTCCTCGACGAGCAGCTGCGTCGCGCGCCGCGCCTGCAGCACGCCGGCGTCCGGCTCGAACAGCACCCCGTGCAGGTCGTCGACTCCGAGCGACGGGAAGAGCCGCCGCGCGTCGTCCGGCGCGAGCCACTCGTTCGGAACGCCGAGCTCGTCGAGGACCGGGCGGCTGCGCTCCTCGAACCCGCCGGCGCGCTGCGCGAACCACGCCACCCCGACCGGCTCGAAGATGCGGACGCCGGTCTCCTCCTGCAGCTCGAGCCAGAGTGACCGCGCGCGCCACGCGCTGTCCGCGTACCACGCGACCTCGCCGTGCGCCATCCGCAGCAGGCGCGTATCGCCGCCCGAACCGGACCGCACCGTTCCCGGCGCGTACTGCTCGACGAGCGTCACGTCCCAGCCGCGCAGCGTCAGTTCGCGCGCCGTCGACGCCCCGAACACGCCGGCGCCGATCACAGTCGCCGTGGGCATCCGCGCACTTTACGGCCGTTAGGACTGTGTGAATAGCCGGAGACAGCGGCGCGGCGAAGTTGCCCCAGAGTACAAGTCCCTAACGGCACCTGACCTTAACCTGAACGCCACGGCGATGAGCGTAGATACTCGTGGTGACAAGAGATAGGTTCAGTGTGTTCGTCGGGCAATGCGGCGGTTCCGACGGGGTCATCAAGCGAAAGGTCGGAAACCGTGCGATATCGCTCGAACGCTTGGCGCCTGTCGTTCGGCGCTTCTTTGCTTGCGCTCTTCGCGTGCCCCCTCGCCGGCGCGACTGTTCTGGACGTGGGCGGCGCAGGCAATGCGGCGTCTTCCACGTCCGCCGCCTCAACCCTCCCGCCCGGCAAGGTGCAGCCGTACTGCACGCCCGGCGCACCAGGCAACACCCTCGCGCCGTCGATCTCCGGCTCCAGCCAGGCGGGCAGTACGCTGACCGTCACCTCGAACGGGACGTGGTCGCCGAACTGCGGGACAGCCACGTTCTCCGGGTATCAGTGGCTTGACAACGGAAGCCCGATCGCAGGACAAACAGGGTCGACCTACGTGACGACGTCCGGTGAGGTCGGGCAGGCGATTGCCGTCTCGGTCACCGAATGCAACGGAAGCGACACCTCGATGTGCAGCAGCGCGTCGTCCAACGCGATCACGGTCACCGCTCCCCCGCCGCCTCCGAACAACCCACCGTACACGCCCTCACAGGACCAGGTCCCGGCACCGAACAGCTACCTCGACGGGAAAGCCGGCGATTCGTTCACCTACAAGTACAGCGACCCCGATGGCGACAACGGGTCGATCGCCTACACGATCTACCGCAACGGCTCTGTCTACGAGACCCTCACCGGGCCCACGGTGATCAGCGGCGCAGACTCGAGCGTGTTCCTTCCGTCGGCGCTGCCGTCCGGGACGTACAGCTGGTCAGCGGTCGCGACCGATGCGAAGGGGGCGTCGAGCTCGCCGTCCGCGACCTACACCTTCTACGTCGACCAGGACCCGAATACGCCCACTCTGGCCATGCCGGCTAGCGGAACGACGATTCCGACCACCGCCCCAGTCCTGACCGCCAACGGGACAGATCCGGAAGGTGAGATGTTGGGCTATCAGTTCACCGTTACGACAACGTCCGATTGCTCGGGCACGCCCGTCATCTCGTCGGGCTGGCAGCCCGAAACCGGCACGTTCACCGTTCCGTCGAACTACTTGAGCGACGGCACGACGTACTACTGGTGCGTGCAGACACGCGACTACGTGTCGCGCGCGGAAGGCAATGATCTGTCGCCGCTGAGTGCTCCTTCTTCCTTCCGCGTTTCTCTCCCCAAGCTCGGGACACAGGCGTACTGGCCGATGTGGAATGGGGGCGACCTGGCTGTCAACGAGGCGACGGGGAACCTCGTTCTGAGCATCCCCGGCCCGGCGTTCCCGACGGCGGCCGGGACGCTGGGCGCGTCTTTCACCTACAACCTCCTCGACACGCGGGCGAGCATATTCCCGGTCGCAGCGGGCGCTGGCTCGTGGACCTTCGCTGACGACTCCGGAGCCCCCGCGAGGCTCATCGACCACAGCGTCTTCGGCGCGGCGGCCGGTGGCTTCGACGCGGTCGAACGCGTCGAAGCAGACGGCAGCTCGGAGTGGTACGGGCACGTCGCGGGTTCCGATACATACGAGTCGGAGCCGGGCGACGACTCGGTGTTGACGCGGTCGGGCAGCGGGTCTTCGACCGCGTTCCTGCTTTCCGATCCGAATGGTTCGACGTACCAATACGGCGCGCCGGATGCCACGACGGGGGTCGCTCCGCTCACACAAGCGGAGGTGTTCTCGGCGAACGGCCAGGCGAAGCTCGTCTACTCATTCTCAAGCGGCAAGTTGACGTCGATCACGGCCGAAGGCCGGGACGGGAGCGGCAACTGGCAAACGCTGGCCTCGCTGACGTTCAACTGGTGCGTGCAGCGGCGCGCTCCTCTGTATCACCGGTCCGGACGGCAAAACGTGGCAGTACGTCGGGCAGAACGGGGCGACCGGCAATCTCGCGACCGTGAACGACGGAACCCGCAACCTGCTGCGCATCGGATACGACGCGACCAATCGGCCGAACTCCATCCAGAACGCAGACGACCTCGACCCCGGCCATGCAAGCGGGGGCTATTTGACCAATCATGCCCTCGCGATTACGTACACCAGCCCGGGGGCGGGACAGGTCGCCACGATCAGCGACGCCGTTCGCAACCGCGACTACAGCCCCTCCACGCTCACGCGAACATGGGGGTTCACCTACTATCCGGGAACGTGCCCGGGCGCGACCCTGCACAGTCCGGTTGCCGCGCACGGGTTCGCGCAGCCGTCGCTTGCGGGCTGCACGACGATCGCTTCACCGAGCCAGTACGGCCAGCCGTCACCCCAGGTCGCGCGCGTCTTCTACGACAACCTCGCGCATCCGCTCGAGATCGACAGTCCGCTGCAGACATCGAGCAGCAACCAGAACTTTCAGCTTTATGCCTACGACAAGCTCGACCTCCTGAATTGGACCGAAGACGGCGCAGGGAACCCGAGCGACTACACCTACGACACGTTCACCCACGCGCTCTTGACAGTCACCGGGCCCGACCCGGACGGGACGGGTCCGCTTGCACGCCCGGTGACGACTTACCGCTACGACGAAACGAACGTCGGAACGGCGACGGCGCCCGGAACACCGCTGCAGGGCCTGCAAGCGAGGTACTACCCGGTCTCCGACCTTTCCGGTTACCCCGCGGCTGTTCAGACCGACGCCAACATCGACTCCAGCAACTGGGGCGGAACGGCCCCGCCGGCGCTTGGCGGCCAGACGACGAACTTCTCCATCCGGTGGTCGGGCGCGATCAGCGTGAGCGCAGGCAGCTACGTCTTCGCGACGGTTGCCGACGGCGGCACCCGCGTCTTCGTCGACGGCGCGGAGGTCGTGAACGATTGGACGGGCCAGACGACGAGCGCGCCGTACTGCGCGGCGCCGATCAACCTGACAGGCGGTCGCCACCAGATCGTCGTCGACTATCACGAGACCACGGGAACAGCGAGCGTGAAGCTAGAGAGCGGCTCGACCTGCACTGCGCTCAGCATCGTCGGCTCGTCGGCGCTCCTGCCGGAGTGGCTCAACCAGACGTCGATAGTGACGCCGCCGGATTCGAACGGCGGCGCGGCGAACGTCGCGTTCGCGCATTACGCCGTTCCGGGAGCGCGCGAGCCGGACTACGAGCTCGCGACCAGCGGCGGCTCGAGCATGGTGACGAGCTTCGAGTACGACAGTTACGGCCGCGTCGTGAAGAAGACGATGCCGAAGGGGAACGTCGGCCGCCTGCAATCGAACGGGACGCTGGCGGGCAGCGCCGACAGCACCTACTCGACGTTCTATGCCTACTACACCGCCGGTCAGACGGCGGCACCGCCCGCGGCTTGCGGCGGCACCGCTGTCAACCAGCTCGGACTGTTGCAGTCCGAGGTGCCGCACGGCCTCACGGGCAGCACGTTCGTGTACGACGCTGCTGGCCGTGCGCTCGGGGTGACGAAGGCTGTAGGCACGACCTGCAACACCTATGACGGCGAAGGCAACCTCACCTCGACGAAGGCCCCCGGCGAGGCGAGTGCAACGACCTACGCCTACGACCCCACAGGACAGGTCCTGAGCGCGACGAACGCCGCCGGCACGCTCACGTACACGTACAACGAGGGCGGCCAGTTAATCGACCGCGTGGACTCCTTCGGGGCAGAGCAGGAGAACGTCTACGACGCAGACGGCAACGTCACGATGCGGCGGATCGCGACGTCGCCGCTCGCGACCGCGCCCTCCGTCTACAACAGCACTTACGCGTACGACGCCGCGGACGAGCTGGCGAGCCTGACCGACCCGGCTGGCCACAGCTGGTCGTTCTTCTACGACGCCGACGGGCGGCTGAAGGCGACGACCTACCCGAACACGACGTTCAGCTGGAACGACTACCTCGCGAACGGGTGGCTGCAGGACACCCTGAACAGGCACGGGTCGTTCTCGACGCCTCCGTCGAGCGCGCCGACCGACGCGAATGCACTCTCCGACTACAGCTACACCTACGAGCCGGATGGCCAGCGCGCCAGCGAGACGCGCTCCGGTGGCAGCCTGGCGACCGGAACAACCTCCTACACCTACGACGGGGTGGGTCGGCTCGACTCCGTGACATTCGGCGACGGCAGCGCGCGCCGCTACTGCTACGACCTGGACTCCGACCGCGCGAACACGTATTACGCCGCGAGCGGCGGCGCGCCGGCCTGCGGCGGCTCCTCGCCGGAAAGCACCTACGCGTACACGCCTGGCACGACTCCAGGGGTCGACGAGCTGACGAGCCGCACGCTTAACGGTCAGAGCGAGTCGTTCACGTACGACGGCGACGGCAACATGACGGTCCACGGTCCCGACACGCTCACCTGGGACGGCCGCGGGCGAAACAGCGGCGGCGTCGTGCGGGGAACGCAGATCGCGTACACCTACGACGCGGCAGGCGATCTCGTGCAGCGCGTCGGAACCGTCCGTTACAGCGGTCAGATTCTGCAGGTCGCGCCGGCCGTCTACTGGCGGCTCGACGATGCTGCGGGCACGACGGCGTACGACTCGAGCGACAACACGTTGCCCGGCACGTACGCCGGCGGCGTGACGCTCGGCCAGCCTGGGGCGGTGACGACCGAACCGGATACGGCCGCGTCGTTCAACGGTTCGACGGGAACGGTGACGCGGCCGGTTGTGAGCGCGGCGACGGCGGGTATGGCGATCGAGACGTGGTTTTACTGGGGCGGTGGGACGAGCGCGCAGCAGATCGTCGCTTACAACGGCACGCCGGGCACGAACGGGTATGGGATCGCAGTCGGCAATGGCTCCTGCGGCGGCGGCAGCACGATCGAGTTGCTGCTGGGCGGTGTCAGCTGTGGCGCGGTCAGCGGCGGGACGGCGACGGCGAACAGCTGGTACCACGTCGTCGCGAGCCGCAGCACGGCCGGCACCTGGACGTTGTACGTGAACGCGGTCAGCAAGGGCACGTCGACGTTGGCGCCGCTTGCGCCGACGGGCAGCACCAGCGTGAGCCCGGCGTCGTTTCCGTTCGGCGGCCGGATCGACGAGTTCGCGCTCTACGGCACGGGACTCGCCGCCAGCATCGTGACGGCGCACTACCAGCGGGCGAGCGCGACGACGGCGGCGACGACGCGGTTCCTGCTCGGCGACGCGCTGGAGACGGACGGTTCCGGGACGGTCACGGCCGCGCTCACCGTCGGCCCGGCCGGGATCCTCGCCCGCTACGCCGGGGCGCCGGCGGCGGCGACGAGCGTCAACTACCTCT
>DASRCL010000014.1:0-196376 GCA_035653115.1 Gaiellaceae bacterium | reverse complement strand
CCGCCCGCCGCGATCGGGCCGCTCGTGCGCGAGGTCGCCGAGCGCCGCAACGGCAACGGCTCGACGCGTCTCATCATCGAGAAGCCGTTCGGGCACGACCTCGAGTCGGCGCGCGAGCTGAACGAGCTGATCAGCGAGCATTTCGACGAGCGCGAGATCTTCCGCATCGACCACTACCTCGGCAAGGAGACGGTGCAGAACATGCTGGCGCTGCGGTTCGCGAACGGCATCTTCGAGCCGATCTGGAACCGGCAGTTCATCGACCACGTGCAGATCACCGTCGCCGAGTCGATCGGGATCGAGCAGCGCGCCGGCTACTACGAGCGCGCGGGCGCGATCCGCGACATCTTCCAGAACCACCTGCTGCAGCTGGTGGCGATCACGGCGATGGAGCCGCCGATCGACTTCACCGCCGACTCGGTCCGGAACGAGAAGGTGAAGGTGCTGAAGGCGCTGCACACGCCGGGGCCGAAGAGCGTCGTGCGCGGGCAGTACGGCCCGGGGTACATCGAGGGACAGGAGGTGCGCGGCTACCGCGAGGAGGACGGCGTCGCGCCCGGGTCGATGACGGAGACGTTCGTCGCGGCGAAGCTGTACGTCGACAACTGGCGCTGGGCGGACACGCCGTTCTACGTGCGGATGGGGAAGCGGCTCGCGCGGCGCGAGACCACGATCGCGATCCAGTTCAAGCGCGCGCCGCACCCGCCGTTCGAGGACGGCGCGGCGGAGGGGCTGCGGCCGAACGTCCTGCTCATCCACGTGCAGCCGAACGAGGGCATCTCGCTCGCGATCGGCGCGAAGGTTCCGGGCGCCGGCATGACGATCCGGACGGTGCACATGGACTTCCTCTACGGCGGCGCGTTCCGCGAAGGGCTGCCGGACGCGTACGAGCGGCTGATCCTCGACGCGATGCTCGGCGACGCGACGCTCTTCACGCGCTCCGACGAGATCGAGGAGCAGTGGGCGCTCGTCGACGCGATCGTCGCCCCGTGGCGGCGCGACAACCCGTCGTTTCCGAACTACGCGGCGGGCACGTGGGGGCCGGCGGCGTCGGACGAGCTGCTCCACCGGGACGGCCGGTCGTGGCGCAGGCACTGAACGCCCCGATCCAGGACGACTGGAGCGGCGAGGACGTGACGATCGCGCAGATCGAGCGCGAGCTGGCGCGGCTGCGCTACGAGTCGGCGCGGGAGGGCGCGCAGCCGAACCTGCGGACGTCGGTGATGACGCACATCGCGTGGGTGCCGCCGGCGTGGCAGCACCAGGCGGAGGAGACCCTCGCGGGAATGGCCGAGCGGCATCCGTCGCGCACGCTGCTGCTCGTCCCGCGCCCGGACGAGCCGGACGGGCTGGACGCGCTCGTGTCGCTGCGCTGCTTCCCGATCGGCGACCGCGCGATCTGCGGCGAGGTCGTCGAGCTCACTCTGCGCGGTGAGCGAGCGCACGCGCCGGCGTCGATCGTCCTGCCGCTGCTCATCTCCGACCTGCCGGTGTTCATGCGCTGGCGCGGCGAGCCGTGGTGGGACTCCGGGGAGCTCGAGCAGCTGCTCGGGATCGTCGACCGGCTCGTCGTCGACTCGACGGAGTGGGAGGGGCTGCCCGCGCCGTACGCCCGGCTCGCGGAGTGGTTCGACCGCGTCGCGGTGTCGGACATCGCCTGGGACCGGACGGAGCGCTGGCGGTCGCTGCTCGCTTCGCTGTGGCCGGAGATCGCGTCCGTGCGCGAGCTGCGCGTGCACGGGACGGCGGCGCAGGGGCATCTGCTCGCGGGGTGGCTGCGTGCGCGGCTCGGTCACGACGTGCGCCTCGAGCTCGACGAGCAGGAGCGGCTCGAGGGCATCGACCTCGACGGCCGCCCGGCGCCGTTCCCGCCGGGACGGCCGCCGAACGCCAGCGACGTCCTCAGCGCGCAGCTCGACCGCTTCGGCCGCGACGGCGTCTACGAGGCGGCCGTCCGCGCCGCCACCGGGGCCTGATCCGGCGCGCGGGCGCGGCGCGGGAGCCGGGGTCAGACCCGGGTCAGACCCGGGTCAGACCCCAGGAATGTGCCGAAAGCGTGACAATGCGTCCCTCGCCGTTGCGCTGCCGGGCGCCGGTGGGCACGCTCGCCGAGTGGCACGCGCTCCGCGGATGCAGTTCCCCGGCCAGACCTTCCACGTCACGCAGCACGGCATCGGGTCGACGCCGATCTTCCCCCGCGCCCGTGACTGCGAGACGTTCCTGCGCTACCTCCGGGAGGAGATGGCGCGCAGTTCCTGGGTCTGCCTCGGCTACGCGCTCATGCGGACGCACTACCACCTCCTCATCCGTCTCGAAAAACCGACGCTGAGCAGCGGTTTCCAGCGCCTCAACAGCCGCTACGCCGCCTACTACAACCGCGAGCACGGCCGGCGGGGCGCGTTCTTCGAACGCCGCTACCGTGCGGTGCTGATCGAGAGCGCCGCGCACCGCTTCGAGGCGCTGCGCTACATCCACCTGAACGCCCTTCGGGCCAAGGCATGCAAGCGTCCGGAAGACCATGTGTGGTGTGACTTCGGCGCGACGATGGGGCTGCTGCCTCCCGATCCCATCGTCGATCCGGAGGTGTCGCTCGCCGAGTTCGGCGAGGACCTCGACGAGGCGCGCCGCCGGTACGGCATCTACCTCCGCGAGGCCGACGTGCGCGTGCGTCGGGGTCAGACCCGGGTCTGACCCCGGAGGAGCGCCACCACCGCCTCGTGCAGGAGCCCGTTCGTCGTGACGAGGCTCGCGCCCGGGTGGGGCGGGGCGCCGTCGAAGGTCGTGCAGCGGCCACCTGCCTCCTCGACGATCAGCCGCACCGCCGCGTAGTCCCACTCCATCACCACCGCGTCGCAGCCGACGTCGAGCGCACCTTCGGCGACGAGGCAGTGCTGCCAGAAGTCGCCGAGGCCGCGGTTCGACCACGCGCGCGCCATGATCTCCGCCCAGCCGGGCGGCATCCGCCGCGCCCAGGTCGTCGAGACGGCGGCGTCCTCGATCCGCGCGACGCGGGACACCCGACACCGCGTGCCGCCCGCTTCCGCGCCGCCGCCCGCCAGAGCCGCAGCGACGCCGCCGCCGGAAGGACCGCCCGCACCGCCCGCGCGAACCACACCGCCGCGTCCCGCGTCAGCCGCCCACGCGCCGCCGCCCCGCTCCGCCCACCAGCGCCGGCCGAGCGCGGGCGCCGACACGAGCCCCGCCACCACCTCGCCGTCCCGCTCGAGCGCGAGGAGCGTCGCCCACACGGGGACGCCGCGAACGTAGTTCGTCGTCCCGTCGATCGGATCGACGATCCAGCGCGCGTCCCCGCCGTCGTCGCCGAACTCCTCGCCGAAGACGCCCTCGCCGCGTCGCGACGCGCGCACCGCCGCGCGGATCGCCTCCTCCGCAGCCCGGTCTGCCTCGGACACCGGGGTCAGATCCGGCTTCGTGTCGACGCGCAGGTCGCGCGCCCGGAACCGCGCCGTCGTGATCGCGTCCGCGGCGTCTGCGAGCGAGTGGGCGAACGCGAGGTCGTCGGCCACGCGCCGCAACCCTAGCTTCGGCCGGCGCCTACTTCTCGACGACGACGAACCGGTCGCCGCTGATGCGCACCGAGACCGCCGTCGACCACGTCATCGTCTGCGCGCCCTTCGGCAGCGACGGGTCGATGCCGCGCACCCGGTACCACCACGTGCCGACGTCGTTCGTCCCAAGCGGGAGGACGTACGCGGTGGCCGTCGTGACCTTGTCCCACGCCGTCCGCCACGGATAGCGCGTCCTCGACAGCTGGATCTCGTAGCTCGTGGCGCCCACCGCCGGCTGCCACGCGACGAGCGGCGAGTCGTGCACGACGGGCGTCTTCGCAGCTGACGCGATCATGCGCCCGTCCGTGCCGACGCCCGAGACGTAAGGCGTCGCCCCGCTCGTCACGACCGGCTGCGAGACCTTGCCGAAGCTCATGCCGAGGCCGTTCTCGCACTGGTCCTGCGGCACCTGCGTGTCCTGGTACTGGAGCGAGTACGACTGCGGCGCCTGACTCGAGCCGGGCGCGGGTGCGGTGACGTTCGTCGCCTCCGCCTCGACCGGCACGACCGTCCAGTAGAAGCGGCCCGTCGGCCAGCCCGAGTCGCCGAGGTCGACGGCCGCCTGGCCGTCGGCGCCTGCCACCGCCTCGTTCGCCGTCACCTTCGCGCCGGTCGCGTCGATCGCGCTGCCCTCGCTGCCGCCGTCGGTGAACGTGCGGATCCCGTTCGCGCCGGTCCAGTTCCCGAGGTCCTGCGTGCTCTGCGGGAGGTTGAACGGGCCGCCGGTTGTCCGCGGGGCGAACGCCGGCGAGCCGACGACTGACCCGGTGAAGATCGGGTTGACGCAGTGGTTGTCGGTGAAGACGTAGACCCGGTAGAGCGGCGAGCCGACGCTGCCGACGAGCGGATCGACCGGCGTCGTCGCGGGATTCCACGCGAACCCGGGCGTCAGCTCGTGCGGCCGCGCCGCCTGTCCGGCGTGATCCCACACATCGGACACCGTCGCGGTCGGCGTCAGCGTCCCGAGCGGCTGCGGCAGGTTGACCGTCGTGAACACCGGGCTCCACGGACCGTACTTCGACGCCGTCAACCCGTTCGGCAGCGTCGTCGACGAGATGTAGCGGATCGCGCGAACGCGCCAGTGGACGACCTGGTAGCCGAGCGCGCTGTGGAACGTGAAGAACTCGCGCTCGTCCGCGACATTCGTGGTCGTCGTGAAGGAGTTCTTGCCCTCGAGATCCGGATACAGCACCTGGTAGCCGGTCGCGCCCTCGATCGGCTTCCAGCGGATCAACCCCTCGGGAGCCGATTCCTGCTGCGGGTAGTCGGAGTCGAGCCAGCGCATGTTGAACCCGAACGGCCGGCTCCACGGCGTGACCACCTTGTGGTTCGCCGACTCCCACCGCACGTGCGCCCACAGCGCGTACGGCACACCCGTCATCCACGGCAGCTGCTCGGCGGGCGCGACGGCCGGCACCTTGAGGCCCGTCTCGTCGTCGAGCAGCGACGCGTCGGCGAAGGTCATGCTCGTCGCGAGCTGGAAGTCGTACGTGCCGCCGCGGCGCGCGACCGGGTTCCACGTGAACGACGGGGTACGCGGGTAGTACTGGAGCGGCGCCTCCTTCGGCGTGAGCAGGAAGGCGCGCAGCCCGCTCGGCGCCGCGGCGGACGGCGTCGCCCCGACCTGGGCGGTGCGCGCGAGCGCCGCAGGAGCAAGCGTCAGCGCGGCCGCGCCGATGACGACGATGCGGAGCATCTCCGCCCTTTAGTCGGCAGGCCCGCGTCAGGGCTTGAGCGCCGCCTCGAGCGCGAGCCCGAGGGCGAGGACGAGCCCGTCGTCGCCGGCACGCCCGACCACCTGCACCGACGCCGGCAACCCGCCCTCCGCCTCGCCCGCCGGGAGCGCGAGCGCCGGCCAGCCGAGGGCGTTGAAGGGAAACGTGAAGCGCACGAAGGCGCTGCGCGTCGCCGGCTCGTCGACGTCGGCCGGCGGCGCGACGAACGCCAGCGTGGGAGCGAGCAGGAGGTCGTACCCGTCGAGCGCCGCCTCCGCGTCTGTCCGCAGCTGCTCTCGTGCGCGCTCGGCGTCGGCGCGCTCGGCGTCGGTCACCGCGAGGCACCGCTCGACCTTGCCGCGGATGTTCTCGCCGTAGAGCTCCGCGTTCTCCGCGTAGAGGTCGCGGTGGACGTCGGCGACCTCCGCCATGAACGCCGGGCCGACCTCATCCGCGTCGGGGAACGAGATCGCCGTGGCTCCGACGGTCGCCGCCGCTGCCTCCACGCGCGCCCGCACGAGCGGTTCGCAGAGCTCCGCCCACGCGACCGCGACGCGCACGTCGTCCGGGCTCGGCACGTGGACTCCGGGGGCGAGGACGCGCATCAGCTCGACGCAGCCGCGCACGTCGGCGGCCATCGGCCCGACGTGGTCGAACGACGGCGCGAGCGGGAACACGCCCTCGGTCGGGACGAGCCCGTACGTCGGCTTCAGCCCCGCGATGCCGCAGCACGCGGCCGGGATCCGGATCGAGCCGCCGCTGTCGGTGCCGAGCGCGGCCTCCGCCTCGCCGGCGACGATCGCGGCCGCGGATCCTCCGCTCGACCCGCCGGCCGTGCGGCCAGGGGCGAGCGGGTTCGGCACGACGCCGTAGTGCAGGTTCTGCGACGTGACGCCGTAGGCGAACTCGTGCAGGTTCGCCTTGCCGACGTTCGTCCAGCCCGCCGCCTCGAGCGCCGCGACCGCGGGAGCGGTCTCCGACGGCAGGTGCTCGGCGAAGACGGCGGAGCCGTAGGTCGTGCGGATGCCGGCGGTGTCGAACAGATCCTTGACCGCGAGCCGCCGCGCCGGCGCGCCCTCGAGCTTCGTGATCCAGATTCCCTCCACGGGACGAATGCGCTGGGAGCGGTCCGGCGCCACCTGGGGGCAGGCGTCGGGCCGCCGTCAGGAGAGCCAGAGGTAGATGAACGCGATGCCGAACGTGCCGGCGAAGAGCACCAGGAACAGCCCGAAGAGGGCCAAGCCCCACGCGACGTTCCGGCGCGCGAGTTCGCGCTCTGCCTCGACCGGGTCGACGAACGTGCGCGGCGGAGGCGGCTCGGGGAGCGGCTCGGCCATCTAGAGGAGTGTGTCGACCGCCATCGCGACGAAGAGCAGCGCGAGGTAGAGCAACGAATAGTGGAAGAGCTTCACGGCGGCGCGGCGCTCCATCGTGCGTCGCAGCTCGAGCGCGTACCACGCGAAGAGCGCGCCGAGCGCGAACGCCGCGACGGCGTACGCCAGGCCGAAGACGCCGAGCGCCGCCGGCGCGAGCGTGACGGCGACGAGCACGAGCGTGTAGCGGACGATCTGCCGGGCCGTCTCGCGGTCGCCGCGCGCAACCGGGAGCATCGGCACGTTCGCGCGTGCGTAGTGGTCCTTGATCATCAGCGCGAGCGCCCAGAAGTGCGGCGGCGTCCAGACGAACACGATCGCGAACATCGCGAGCGCCGCCCACCCGAGGTGGCCGGACGCGCCGGCGTAGCCGACGAGCGGCGGCACGGCGCCGGCGGCGCCGCCGATGACAATGTTCTGGGGCGTCGACCGCTTCAGCCAGCGGGTGTAGACGAGCACGTAGAAGAGGTTTCCGGCCAGCGCGAGCAGCGCCGTCGGCAGGTTGACGAGCGCGTCCAGCAGCACGAACGAGAACGCCGACAGCGCGAGGCCGAACTCGAGCGCCCGCGGTGCCGGCACGCGGCCCGACGCCACCGGCCGGTTCGCGGTGCGCGCGCCCATCAGCGGGTCGATGTCGCGGTCGAGGTAGTGGTTGAGGGCCGACGCGCCGCCGCACGCGAACGCGAGGCCGAGCATCGTCAGCGCGAACGTCCGGAGCGAGGGAGCGCCGCCGGCGCCGACGACCACGCCGGCGCCGCCCGTCAGGAGCAGCAGCGACATGATGCGCGGCTTGGTGAGCGTCACGTAGTCGCGCCACGGGCCGTCGGCCCGCTCGCCGCGGAAGGTCGCCGCCGCGAGGGCCGCGGTCGACGCGAAGGCGAGGGCGGCGAGCGCGAGGTGCACGTCGCGTCCGACCAGCAGCGCGGCGAGCCCGAAGAGGACCAGCGAGGCGAGGGCGAGCGGAAGCAGGCGGCGCCGAGCGACCCATGCCGTCGCGACGAGCGCGGCGAGCGGCGGCAGGGCGAGCGCGGCGAGCACCCGGTGCGCCGTCTGCCACTGCGCGGCGCCGGAGACGACCGCGAGGCCCGTGCCGCCGACGGCGGCGAGAGCGGTGAGCCGGGCGAAGGTGCCCATCGGAGCGATTCTAGAACCCTCGCGTCTCCGCGAGGCGGCGCCGCAGGTCGCGCAGCGGTCGTGAGCTCGTCACGTACGGGACGGTGTCGAAGTTCCAGGCCGGCGGCGGCGAGGTCGTGTACCACTCGAGCGTGTCGGCGAGCCACGGATCGTTGCCGGCGCGGGCGCCGACGCGGGCTGTCTTGATCACGTTCGCGACGAAGACCAGCATCCCGGCCGCCATCACGTACGAGCCGATCGACGAGACCATGTTGTAGACCTCCCAGAGGCCGTGCGGGTGGTACGTGTAGATGCGGCGCGGCATCCCGAGCAGTCCGAGCATGTGCTGCGGGAAGAACGTCAGGTTGAACCCGACCAGCACGAGCCAGAAGTGCAGCTTGCCGAGGCCCTCGTCGAGCGTCCGGCCGAACATCTTCGGGTACCAGTAGTAGAGGCCGCCGAAGATCGCGAAGATCGAACCGCCGAAGAGCACGTAGTGCAGGTGCGCGACGACGAAGTACGTGTCCGTGACCTGCCAGTCGATCGGGAAGGACGCGAGGAAGATCCCCGACAGACCACCGATCGTGAACACGCCGATGAAGCCGAGCGCCCAGAGCATCGGCGTGTCGAACGAGATGTTTCCGCGCCAGATCGTCGCGAGCCAGTTGAAGATCTTCACGCCGGTCGGGATGGCGATGATCATCGAGCTGAGCATGAAGAAGATGTCGAGCCCGATCGGCATCCCGACCGCGAACATGTGGTGCGCCCACACGAGCAGCGAGTAGAACGCGATGCCGGCCGTCGAGATCGCGACGGCCTTGTACCCGAAGATCGGCTTGCGCGAGAAGACGGGGAGGATCTCCGAGATCATCCCCATCGCGGGCAGGATCATGATGTAGACCTCTGGATGCCCGAAGAACCAGAAGACGTGCTGGTACAGGATCGGGCTGCCGCCGTGTGACGGATCGAAGAAATGCGTGCCGACCTGGCGGTCGAGCAGCACCATCGTCAGTCCGGCGGCGAACACCGGCAGCACGATCACGAGCAGCCACGCGTACGTGACGACGGCCCACACGAAGAGCGGCATCCGCATCCACGACATGCCGGCGGTGCGCATGTTGTGCACGGTGACGATGAAGTTGATCGCGCCGACGAGCGACGAGATGGTGAGGATGTGCAGGCTCAGGATCCAGAGGTCCTGGCCGTGGCCGGGCGCGTGCAGCGTCGACAGCGGGACGTAGGCCGTCCAGCCGGTGCGCGCCGCGCCCCCGCTCGCGAAGAAGCTCAGGAAGAGCACGACGCCGCCGAGCGCGAACAGCCAGTACGACAGCGCGTTCAGGCGCGGGAACGCCATGTCGCGCGCGCCGATCATCAGCGGCACGAGGTAGTTGCCGAACCCGGCGAGGATCGGGACGATGACGAGGAAGATCATCGTCGTACCGTGGATCGTGACGACCTCGTTGTACGAGTTCTTCGTCAGGAAGTGGTTGTCGGGGACGATCAGCTGCGAACGGATCAGCAGCGCGAGGATCCCGCCGGCGGCGAAGAAGGCGAGGCACGTCCAGATGTAGAGGATCCCGATCCGCTTGTGGTCGACCGTCGTCAGCCACGACGCGACGCGGCCCCGGCGCCAGTCGGGGTACGCGGGTGCAGCCTCGACGTTGACGGCCACTAGGCGCCTCCGGCCTTCGCGAACCGCTTCGTGTACGAGACGAGCGCGTCGATCTGCGCGCCCGTCCACGTCTTGCCGACCGCGGGCATCTGGCCCTGCCCGTTCCGCAGCAGCGTCTCGATTCCCTTGCGGTCCGCGAGCAGCGTGTTGCCCTGCAGCGCCGGGCCGATGTAGGCGTGGCCGAGCTGATGGCAGCGCTCGCAGACGCCCTGCCATTCCTCCTGCCCGAGCTGCGGGCCGTGCGCGTTCGCGAGGCGGTTCTGGATGAACTTCTGGTATTCGGCCGGCGGGACGACGACGACCCAGCCGCTCATCTGCGCGTGCTGGATTCCGCACAGCTCCGCGCAGCGCGCGACGTACACGCCGACCGGCGCCTCGAACCAGGTCTTGTTCACCTTGCCGGGGATGGCGTCGTACTTGCCGCCGAAGTCCGGCACCCACCACGAGTGGTTGACGTCCGACTTGATGCCGACGACGTCCTCGTGCACGACCTCGTTCGCCGGCGCGATCATGCGGTTGATCGACACGGCCCCGTTCGGGTACCGGAACAGCCAGTAGAACTGGTGGCCCTCGATCTGGATCGTCGTCTCGTCGGCGGCCGCGGCCTTCGGCGCGTTCGCGATGCCGGGGAGCTTGTAGAAGACGAAGGCGCCGATCGCCGCGAGGATCAGGACCGGCACCACCGTCCAGATGACCTCGAGGCGCGTGGCGCCGTGGATCTGCGGTCCGTCGGCGGCGCGCGGCCGGCGTCCGCGCCGGTACTTCACGGCGAAGACGATCAGCGCGCCCTCGACCAGCACGAAGATCGCGCCCGTGAAGATCGACACGAAGATGAAGGCGGACTGGATGCGGTGCGCATTCGGCGAGTGCGCCTCGCCCGGCAGGAAACCGGCGTTGCCCGCGGACGCAACTGCCGCCGTCGCGAGCGCGACAGCGGCGACGGCGAGCGTGACGAGCAGTGTCCGGCGCACCCGAGCTGGCATCGTATAGAGGCGCGTGGAACGGAGCTGCGTAGAGCTGCCGGCGGGCGTGACCGGCGACTTCCAGGTGTTCGTGAACGGCGTGTTGCAGAAGCACGGCGTCGACTTCGAACGCGTCGGCACACAGCTCGTGTTCCGCCGCTCGCTCGCGCAGGAGGGCAGGCTCGGCTTCTGGCGCTGGCTGTCGCTGTTCCTCGGCGTCGCGGGGACGTATCGCAAGCACGACAGCGTCGACGTCGTGTACGACGCCGACGGGCGGCGGACGGTGGTGACGCTCACGCCGCTTCCGAGCGGCTGAGCGCATCTGCCCACAGCGCGCGGACCTCGTCGACGGCGACCGCGAACGAGGCCTCGCCGACGGTGAGCTCGGCCGCCTGCACGGTGGGGTCGTCCGTCGCCTGCACGTTCGCGCCGATCCAGACGCCGGTCTCCTCCGCCAGGTCGAAGGCCGCCGTCCGGAACGCGTCGAGCGGGCGCGCGACGCGCACGTGGAACATCGCCGTCTGCGGCGGGTCGGGCAGGACGCGGACGTCGTCGAGCGACGCCAGCGCCGTGGCGAGCTCGCGCGCCCGCTCGACGTAGTCCGGCATCCGCGGAAGCACCTCGTCCAGTCCGCGCTCCGCGGCGAGCAGGTACGGGTACGCCGTGAACAGCCGGCCGCCGTGCCGGATCTGCCACACGCGCGCCTCGTCGACGAGAGCGCGCGTGCCGGCGAGGGCGCAGCCGGCCGGCGCGCCGAGGTCCTTGTAGAAGGAGACGTACACGCTGTCGAAGAGCGCGGCGATCTCGTGCAGGGGACGGTCGTAAAACGGGCCGCACTGCCAGAGCCGCGCGCCGTCCAGGTGGACGGCGGCGCCGCGGTCTCGGGCCGCCTTGCAGGTCTCCGCGAGGTCGTCCCAGTCCGGCAGGCGCCCGCCCAGGTCGCGCTGCGGGAGCTCGAGGAGCAGCGCTGCGACCGGCTCGCGCAGCCCGGCGACGTCCTCCGCGGTCACCAGCCTCGTCCGGTCGGCGACGTGGACCGCGTGCAGGCCGTGCAGCCACTCGTACCCGCGCTCCTCGTGCGTGTCCAGGTGGCAGTGCGGATGGAAGGCGATCGCGTCGAGGCCGCGCCGGCGCGCGTGGATCCGCAGCGCGATCTGCTGCGCCATCGTCCCCGACGGCATCCAGACCGCGGCCTCCTTCCCGAGCAGGTCGGCGACCCGCGCTTCGAGCCGCTCCGCCAGCGTGCCGCCGCCGTAGCGGTCGACGTCCGCCTCCGCCGGCGCCCGCTCGGCGAGCGCGAGCAGCGTGGCGCGCACGTCCCGCTCCCGCGGCGAGGATCCGAACGCGACGCGCTCCGACCCGGCCCACACCGTCCGCGGGTCGCGCTCCTCCGCCACGGCGCGAGTTTAGGCTGCCCGACGCCGGCGGCCCGTCGCACCGCCACGAGCCCGGAATCGCCGAGGCTGGTACCGTCGCCGCGTGGAAGGCGTCGACGTCGCGCGCCCTCGCCGGGCCGGGCTGCGCCCGCACGACGCACGGCGCGCGCTCGACGGGTTCCTGACGTGGCGCTGGGCCGACCTGACGCTCGTCGCGGCGCTGCTCGCGGGTTCGCTCGCGCTGCGCACGGTGCAGCTGAACGCCGGCTTCTGGATCGACGAGGGAATCTCCGTCGGGATCGCGCACCACCACTGGACGTCGATCCCGCACGTGCTGCGCCAGGACGGGTCGCCGCCCGCGTACTACCTGCTGCTCGGGCTCTGGATTCGCGTCTTCGGCGACAGCGAACGCTCGACGCACGCCCTCTCGCTGCTCTTCGCGCTCGCCTGCATCCCGGGCGCCTACGCCGCCGGCCGCAGCGTCTTCGACCGCCGGACGGGGGTCGTCGCCGCGCTGCTCGCGGCGGCGGATCCGTACCTCACGTACTACGGCCAGGAAACGCGGATGTACTCGATGGAGGCGTTCCTGTCGCTCGTGATGGTGGTCGCCTACGTGAAGGGGATTCTGCGCGGCAGCCGCGCGTGGTGCGTCGCGCTCGTCCCGACGCTCGCGCTGATGGTGTACGCGCACAACTGGGCGCTGTTCCTGTGCGTCGCCGTCGCCGCGGCGACACTCGTCTGCGCCCGCGACGCCTGGCGACGCTTCGCGGCCGTCGCGGCGGGGGTCGCCGCGCTGTACGCGCCCTGGCTGCCGACGCTGTTCGCGCAGGTGCGCCACACCGGCGCGCCGTGGTCGACGGTGCCGAGCCTCCACGAGATGCTGACGGCGCCGGGCGCGGTGCTCGGCGGAGATGCGCCGTTCGTGCCGATCGTGGTCGCGGCGGCCGGCGGCCTCTATGCGACGGCGCGCCGGACCGAGCGTGCGCTCTTCCTGCTCGTCGCCGTGACCGTCGCCGGCGCCTGGATCGAGTCGCAGTTCAATCCCGCCTGGGCGACGCGCTACTTCGCCGTCGTCTTCGCACCCGTCCTGCTCCTCGCGGCGGCGGCGATCGTGCGCGGCCGCCGCTTCGGCGCCGTCGCCCTCGTCGCCGTCTTCGTCCTCTGGTGGGGGTTCACGATGCACGACGACAAGGAGAACGCGCGCGGTGTCGCGGCGCGCCTCGCGACGGTGGTGCACGGGAGCGAGCTGATCATCTCGACGCACCCCGAGCAGGTGCCGGTGCTCCGCTACTACCTCGGCAAGTACGCCGTCGGCCAGCACCTCCGCTACGCGACGACGATGGGGCCGGTCGCAGACCCGCAGGTGTTCGACTGGTACGACGCCGTCGAGCGCTTGCGCGCGGCGAAGGTGCGGCCGACGCTCGACGCGCTGCTCGCGACCGTGCGGCCGGGCAACGAGTTCGTCGTCGTCACGCCGGTGTTCCGCGACTACCGCGCCTGGGAGGCGAAGTGGACGCGCCTCGTCTGGCAGAAGTCCGAGGACTGGACGAACCTGCTCTCGCACGACCCGAACCTGCGGCTGGTAGGCCACGTGACCCCGGACGAGATCGCCCTCAAGCGCAACTACTTCAAGCCGCTTCAGGCGTTCGTGTATCGAAAGCTCCGCTAACCTTCGCTCCGGCCGTGGCCGCGCCCGGCCGATCCTCGCTCCATGGCGGTCGACTCAGCTCCCACGACGCTCGTCCTCGGCGCCGGACCCGCCGGGCTGACCGCCGGCTACCTGCTCGAGCGCGCCGGCAAGGACGTGGTCGTGCTCGAGGCCGACGACCAGGTCGGCGGGCTCGCGAAGACGGTCGAGCGCGACGGCTACCGCTTCGACCTCGGCGGCCACCGCTTCTTCACGAAGGCGAAGGAGGTCGACGACCTCTGGCACGAGGTGCTCGGGGACGAGTTCCTGCTGCGTCCGCGCATGTCGCGCATCTACTGGAACCGCCGCTACCTCGACTACCCGCTGCGCGGACCGGACGTGATCAGGAAGCTCGGGCCCGTCGAGCTCACGCGCTGTCTCGCCTCCTACACGCGCGCCGCCGCGCGGCGCAACAAGGTCGACGCCTCGCTCGAGGACTGGGTCACGAACCGGTTCGGCAGGCGGTTGTTCGAGCTCTTCTTCAAGAGCTACAACGAGAAGGTCTGGGGCGTCCCAGCGTCGGAGATCCGCGCGGAGTGGGCGGCGCAGCGGATCAAGGGGCTCTCGTTCTTCTCGGCCGCGAAGGCCGCGTTCTTCGGCAACAAGGGGAACAAGGTCAAGAGCCTCATCTCCGAGTTCAACTACCCGCGCTTCGGCCCGGGGCAGATGTGGGACGCGATGACGCGCGCGATCGAGGAGCAGGGCGGCGAGGTCGTGCTGCAGGCGCCGGTCGAGCGCATCGAGGTCGCCGGCTCGCGCGTCGTCGAGGTCGAGGCAGGCGGCGTGTCGTATGCGCTGCCGGAGCACGTCATCTCGTCGCTGCCGCTGCGCGAGGTCGTCCGCATGACGAGGCCGAAGCCGCCGCGCGAGGTCGTCGACGCAGCCGAAGGGCTGCGCTACCGCGACTTCCTGACCGTGGCGCTCGTCGTCGACGGCGAGGACCTGTTCCCGGACAACTGGATCTACATCCACGAGCCGAGCGTGCGCGTCGGCCGCATTCAGAACTTTCGCTCGTGGTCGCCGTGGATGGTCCCCGATCCCGACAAGGCGTGCGTCGGGATGGAGTACTTCTGCTTCGCCGGGGACGAGCTCTGGTCGATGGCTGACGACGACCTCGTCGAGCTCGCGGCGGGCGAGCTGGAGGAGCTGCGGCTCGCGCCGCGCTCGAAGGTCGAGCGCGGATACGCGATTCGCGTGCCGAAGGCGTATCCGATCTACGACGCGGACTACGCGGGGCGCGTCGCGGTGATCCGCGGCTGGCTCGACGGCATCGAGAACCTGCAGCAGGTCGGGCGGAACGGGCTGCACCGCTACAACAACTCTGACCACTCGATGCTGACCGCGATGCGCGCGGTCGAGAACATGCTCGAGGGCGCGCATCACGACATCTGGGCCGTGAACGCGGAGAGCGTCTACCACGAGACGCACGTGGAGGACGAGCATCCGTACCGCGAGGCGCCCGAGACGCCCGAGATGAAAGCGCTCGCGGCGTCGCGCCCTGAGTAGGCGGCGCCTTCTTCTCCCGGCCGCGGTCGCCGCCGCCGCGGCGCTGTACGTCGCGGCATCCGTCGAGACGATCTGGTGGACCCCGCTCAACGTCGACGAGGAGCTGACGCTCCGCGTCGCGCAGTTCTCGTTCGCGCACGTGTTCCACATCGTCTCGAGCCAGCGAGGCGGCGGCCCCCTCCACTTCTGGCTCGAGCATTTCCTGCTTCGCTGGTGGCCCGGGCTGCCCGCGCTGCGGGCGCCGTCGATCGCCTTCGGCTGCGTCGGCATCGCCGGCGCGGCGCTCGTCGCGCGCACGCTCATCGGGGAGGAGGGAGCGGCGGGCGTCGCGATCCTGTTCGCGCTCTCGCCGATCCCGGTGCTCTATGCGACGTTCGGGCGTCCGCACACGATGCTCTTCGCCTGGCTGATGTGGGGAACGCTCGTCGCGCTGCACGCCGCGCGCACGGGTTCGCGCGCCTGGTGGATCGCGGCGGGAGCGGTGCTCGGCCTGTCCGTGCTCGTCCATCCGACGGCGCCGCTGTACGTGCTCACCGCGTTCGCCGCAGCCGTGGTCTACGCGCCTCGGTCGTGGCGCGTGCTCGTGCGCGAGGTGTGGCCCGGCGTCGTCGCGCTGCTCGTGACGTTCGTGCCGTACTACGTGAAGACGCTCCACGTGCTCGGCGACCGCTACGGCGTCGGCGGCCCGACGCGCGGACGGACGTTCAGCGGCCGGCCGGTGTGGGAGGACGCGCTGCACTTCGTCGCGCCGGGCGGACACGACCTCAACTACTTCACCGTCACCGCGGCCGCGGGCGTCGCCGTGCTCGCGGCGCGGCGGCGCTGGCGGCCGCTGGCGTTCTGCGCGATCACCGTCGCGATGCCGGTGCTGTTCTTCACGTTCGTGCCCGCGAGCGGCGATTCCGCGCTCTTCTTCGATCGCTACATGATCCCGGTGACGCCGGCGTTTCTCGTCCTCGTCCTCGTCGCGCTGCTCGAGATCGCGCGCTGGTCCGGCGGACTGCGCGTGCTCACGCTCGCCGTGCTCGTCGCCGGCCTCGCCGCGGTCGAGGCGCACTACGACCTGAGCCACCTGCGCCAGCAGCGCGGGATTCACCTCGACGCGATCACGCACGCGGTGGCGGCCGGCGACCGCGGTGCGGTGCTGTTCGGCACGACGGGCACGAGCGGCGCGATCTTCTCGTCGTTCGACTACGGTCACCCGGCGAACATCCTCGACCATTACCTCGCCCTGCGTGTGCCCGGGCTCGAGGTCGTCGACGACGACGCGTGCTTGCGCGCGCTCCCGTTCCTGCGACGCGGCGGGCCGCCGCGCCACGGGCTGTGGGTCTTCTACGCCGCCTCGCCGCCCGAGGTGGTCGCCGCCGGCGACCGGTTCGCGGCGGAGCACGACGTGACGTTCCGCGAGGTCGCCGGCGCGTACTTCGTCGTCCGCTCGAAGCGGGCGCTGCCGCCGCGCGCACTGATCGCGCTCGGCCGGAGAGTGCGGCTGCGCTGGCGCGAGGCCGTGCCGCTCAACCGGCGCGTCGACGAGCTGCTCCAGGCGGACCGGCAGCTGCTGCGCGTGCCGCCACGCTGCACGCCGTACGGGCAGCTCGGCGACCCGGACATCGACCCGCACTGGCCGCCGCTCGCGACCGCGCACCAGTAGGAAACACGTATGAACGGACGCCGGGTGGTCGGCCTCCACCCGTTTCGGGGATCCCGCGGCCGCGGCGCGGTTGCGATCCTCGAAACGTGTCCCAGACAGTACTCGTCGTCGACGACCAGGACGTCGTGCGCGACGTCATCACCCTCTCCCTCGAAGGCGCCGGCTACCGCGTCCTCGCGGCGGCGACGCCCGCCGACGCGCTCGAGCTCGTGCGCGGCGGCGAGGAGATCGACCTCGTCGTCACTGACGTCGTGATGCCGGAGATGGACGCGTTCGAGCTCGCCTCGCGGATCGAGTCCGCGCTGCCGGGCATGCGCGTCCTCTACACCTCGGGCTACACCGACGCCGCGGCCGAGGGGCCGTTCATCCAGAAGCCGTTCACGCCGCAGCAGCTCGTCGACAAGGTCGCGGCCGTTCTCGCCGCGTAGGCAGACTGCGCGCCGTGGCGCGCGTGCTCGTCCTCACGGCAAGCGTCGGGGAAGGGCACGACCTGCCGGCGCGGACGCTCTCCGACCAGCTGCGCGCCGAGGCGCCCGACGTCGAGGTGGTGGTGGAGGACGGGCTGCGCGCGATGGGCCGTGCGTTCGTGCTCGTCAACGAGCAGGCGCCCGGCGTCGTTTTCCACCGCCTGCAGTGGCTGTGGGACGCGTCGTTCTGGCTCTTCGTCGGCTTCGCGCCGACGCGGCGCGTGACGCAAATGCTCGTCCGGCTCGTCGGGACGCGCGGCGTCCTGCGGCTGGTGCGGTCCGTGCGTCCCGACGTCGTCGTGTCGGTGTACCCGATGACCACGGAGGTGCTGGCGGGGCTTCGCCGCAGCGGGCGTCTCGACGTGCCGGTCGTCGCGGCGATCACCGACCTCGCGATGATGCACTACTGGACGGCGCCCGGCATCGACCTCAACCTCGTCATCCATCCCGAGTCGTACGACGAGGTGCGCGAGGTCGCGGGCCACGACGCACGCGTGGAGGCGGTGCACGGGTTGACGCGGCCCGAGTTCCTGCACCCGCGCGCGGGCGGCGACGCGCGCGCCGCGCTCGGCCTTCCCGCCGACGGCAAGGTCGTCGTCGTCTCGGGCGGAGGTTGGGGCGTGGGCGACCTCGGCACCGCCGCCGCCGCCGCGCTCGAGCTGCCCGAGGTCGTGCTCGTCGCGTGTCTCTGCGGCCGCAACGAGCGCGTGCGCCGCGCGCTCGAGCTCCGCTTCGCAGACGAGCCGCGCGTGCGCGTGCTCGGCTTCACCGACGAGATCGGCGACTGGCTCGCAGCCGCCGACGCGCTCGTGCACTCGACCGGCGGACTGACGGTCTACGAGGCGTACGTCCGGGGGTGCCCGACGATCTCGTACGGGTGGGGGCGCGGGCACATCCGCGCGCACAACGCTGCGTTCCTGCGCCACGGGATCGCGGACGTCGCGACCACGCGGCGCGAGCTGCGCCAGGCTCTGTGCCGCGCGCTCGCGGAGAGGCGGCCGCCCGGGCTCGATCTCGCGTCCCTGCCGTCGGCCGCGTCGCTCGTGCTGTCGCTCGCATGACGTGGTTCCTGCCCGCGCCCGCGGCTCACCTGCCGGCGCTGGCCGCGCGCCTGCGCATCGACCGGCGCCTCGACCGGCCGGTCGTGGCGCTGACCTTCGACGACGGGCCGCATCCGCAGGGGACGCCGGCGGTGCTCGAGGAGCTCGCACGTTTCGGCGCCCGCGCGACGTTCTTCCTCGTCGGCGAGCAGGTACGCGCGCATCCGGACGTGGCGCGCGCGGTCGCCGACGCCGGGCACGAGATCGGCGTGCACTGCGACCGGCACACGCTGCTGCTCAGACGGCCGCCGCCCGCGGTCGAGCTCGATCTGGCGCGCGCGCTCGAGTCGATCCGCGCGGCGACGGGCGCCGACCCGGTGCTGCACCGTGCGCCCTACGGCGTCTACAGCTCGGGCGCGCTCCGGATCGTGCGCCGGCTCGGCCTGCGGCCGCTGCTCTGGTCGCGGTGGGGGCGCGACTGGGAGCGGCGCGCGTCGGCGGCGTCGATCGCGCGGCGCGCCGCCGCCGGGCTGCGGACGGGCGACGTCGTGCTGCTGCACGACTCGGATGCCTACGGCGCCCGCGGCTCGTGGCGGAAGACCGCCTACGCGGTACCGTCGCTGCTCGAGGCGATCGCGACGCTCGGCGTGCCCGCCGATTCCGTCACCCACTCGACGTAGCGGCGCACCCCGTCGGCGAACGGCGTCGTCGGCTCCCACCCGAGCTCGTGGAGCGCGCGCGCGCCGGAGACGTTGCCGCCGCGGAGGTCGCCGGAGCGGCCCTCGACATGGACGATCGGCACGTCGCCCACGACCGCACGCACCGTTCGCGCGATCGCGCGGACGCTCGTGTTCTCGTGGCCGACCAGGTTGTAGATGCGATCGGCGGCCGCCGGGGCGAGCGCGGCGACGACCCCGTCGGCCAGGTCCTCGACGTAGACGAACCGCCGCGACTGCGTGCCGTCCCCTGCGATCGTCAACGGCTGCCCGGCGAGCGCACGCGCGGTGAACGCCGCCACGACCGCCGTCGGCCGCGACCGCGGCCCGTACGGGATGCCGAAGCGGAGAATCGTGTGCTCGAGCCCGTACAGCTCGCCGTACGACGCGGTGTACATCTCGCCGGCGATCTTCGTCGCCGTGTAGAAGTGCTTCGGCAGCGCGAGGGGCGCGTCCTCGTCGACCGCCTTCGGCCCCGCCGCGTCGCCGTACACCCAGATCGTGCTCGCGTAGACGAAGCGGCCGGTGCCGGCGGCGCGGACGCCGTCGAGCAGCGTCTGCGTCCCACGCACGTTGACGCGATCTGCGCGGGCCGGGTCGCGCTCCACCTCGTCGACGTCGGCGAGCGCCGCGAGGTGGACGACGGCGTCGCAGCCGCCGACCGCACGCGCGACCGCGTCCGGGTCGCAGAGATCACCGAGAACCGTCTCGACCTCGCGGCGCGGATGGTGCGGCGACTCGACGAGGTCGAAGATGCGCGGCTCGTGCCCTCGCACCCGGAGCCGATCGACGACGTGCGACCCGATGAAGCCCGCGCCGCCGGTCACGAGCACTCTCATCGCATCGCCTCCTCGGCCGGCGCCGGCCGGTAGTAGAGCGGGACGCACCAGTGGTTCGTCGCGACCCAGTCGGTGTTCAGAAGGTCGACCGCGTGCCCGAGGATCCGGTGGCACGGCTCGTCGTAGACCTTCCCGGTCGAGCGTTCGATCGGCTCGAAGACGATGTACTTGTAGAGGCCGGAGACCATCCCGTCCGGGAGCTCGACGCGCGCCGGGTGCAGCGGGTCGAGGTGCTCGCGCGCCGCGGCGTTCTTCCACGCCGCGATCTCGTCCATCCGCTCGGCCTGGACGAGACCGACGGCCGCCGTGAACTCGTTCATGCGGAAGTTGAGGCCGCGCACCGCGTAGTGCGGCTTCCCGTAGTTGCGGAACGCGCGCGCGAACTCGATCGCCTCGTCGTGACGCGACACGAGCATCCCGCCCTCGCCGGTCGACACGGTCTTCGTCGGCGCGAACGACCAGACTCCGACGTCGCCGAACGTGCCCGCGCGGCGCCCGTTCCAGCGGGCTCCGTGCGCGTGCGCGCAGTCCTCGATCAGCACGATTCCTTCGGCAGCGCAGAGCTCGGCGATGCGCTCGCTGTCGAACGCGAGATGTCCGCCGATGTGGACGAGGATCACGGCGCGCGGCCTGTGTTCGGCGACCTTTCGCCGGAGGTCGTCGAACGACATGCAGAGGTCTTCGCGGTTGCAGTCGACGAACTCGACGCGTGCGCCCGCGTGCAGCGCAGCGAGCGGCGTCGCCATGAACGTGTTCGACGGGCACAGAACGGTGCGGCCGCGCACCTCGGCCCACTCGAGCGCGGCGAGCGCTGCGCCCGTCCAGCCGTTGAACGCCACCGCCTCGAGGCCGTTCGTCGCGCCCCATGCCTCCTCGAAGGCACGCGTCATCGCGCCTTCGGACCACTGCTCCGCGTCGATGATCGCGTCCCACAGCCCGTGCAGCCGCTCGCGGTCGCGCCGGTCGAAGCCGATCGCGAAGCGATCCAATTGCGTCTGAGTCTGGGAATGCACCGCCCCACCCTATAGCCCTCCCATTACGGCGCCGAATCGACGCGCATGACGAGAAGATGAACGGCCTACTCGAGTCCGGCTTCGTGCAGCGGGCGGCGTGCCCACGCGAACGTCCGCGTATACCAACCGGAGAACGGCAGCAGCGTCACGCCCTCGTCGCTCGACTGCACGAACCAGCCGTTGCCGAGGTAGAGCGCTGTGTGGTCGACGACCGACGGCTGCGAATGGGGTCCGTTCGCGCCGAAGAACATGACGTCGGCCGGCTGCAGCTTCGTCGCCGGGATGCGACGGGAGCGCGGAACCTCGCCGCTCATCTGGTACGTCGTCCGCCCGCGCAGCACGGACGCCAGGTTCCCTTCGCCCGCGTACGGCGTGAGCTTGTAGACGCGCCAGACGAATCCGGAGCAGTCGAACCCGCCGGGCGCCTGCACGCCGAAGTCGACCTCCGCCGTCGGGCTCGTCCCGCCCCAGACGTACGGGTAGCCGACGTAGTGGATCGCCGTCGTCAGGATCGTGCGCTGCCACGGCGTGAAGGCCGGCAGCGTGAACGTGTCGGCCGCCTGCTGCACGGCCTGCACCGACGTCGCGTCGAGATGGAGCAGCTGCGCGAAGGAGTAGGCGGCCTCGGCGCGGGTCGCGGGCTGGTTCGGGAGGAGCTCGAGGAAGTCCTGGCTCGCGGGATGGTTGAGGCGCAGGTCGAGCATGCGCGCGACAGCCTCCGTTCCCGTCTGCGGCGGCGGGTTCAGTCTGGCCTGCTGCAGCGTCGACTGGATCTCGCGCGCGGCGCCTGCGAGCCCGAGATACGCGACGAGCGCGGCGTCGAGCTGCTTGATCGTGACGGGCTGCGCGGGCGCCGTCGCGTGGTAGAGAACCGCGGCTCCGCTCGCCGCGCGCTGCTCGACGCCCGCGCTGGTCGCGGTCGGCGCGGCGACGCGCTTCACCACCGGCACGGTCGCCAGCCCGCTGAGCGGCGTGAGCACGGCGCCCGGCGCGTTCGCGACCGTCACCTTCCAGCTCGCGACCGCCGTGCGCCCGTCCGCCGCCGTCACCTGCACGGCGAGCGTGTGCACGCCGTCGGCGAGCTGCGTCGTGTCGAGCTGGTGCACGAACGGCTCGGCGCCCTGCGTCTCGACGCCGACGCCGTCCACTGCGAAGTCGACGCGGTCGAGCGCAAGATTCTTCGCATCGACCTGCCAGCTCAGGTCGCCGGCGACGGTCGCGCTCGCCGGGATCGACGAGAGAACGACGATCGGAGCTGCCTTCGGCGCAGGCGGTGCCGGCGGGTGCAGCACCGAGTCGACGGCGGCGACCGCCGAGGCGAGCTGCCCCTGCGTGAGCGGCGCCTGCGGTGCGAACGTGGCAGGCGAGGTGCCGAGGACACCGATCTTCGTCACCTCGCGGATCTGTGCGGCCGCCCAGTCCGGCGAGGCGGCGCCGGCCGTTCCGGCTGCGCAGGCGAATCCGAGCACGGCGAGCAGCGTGATGCGGCGGCGGATCACGTGGCGTACGTAAAGCGCGAACCGCACGACGCGCGTCCCCCAGAAGGTGGAGGCCGCGGGATGCGCACCACCGCCCGGCGCATCCCGCGGCGAGGGCCCGGCTCAGCCGAGTGCTATGGCCAGAAGATGCCGTCGCCGACGAGCGCGGCGGAGGTGATCAGCGTCGCCAGAGCTGCAAAGGCTGCAAGATGGCGCGAGCAGAGATACCGCATGTTGGGCTGGCTCCTTCGCTTCTTCGATGGTCGGTTGCCAGCCCCCGGGGGCGCCGCGGCATTGTCGGGCACGCATCCGCCGGGCCGCAAGTTGCCTAGGCAACTAACATGTCGCAAGTCAACGCGCGCGCCGACAGCGCACTACACTTCCGTCCATGCCCCGTTCGATCACCTCCCATATCGACGCGCCTGCGCAACTCGGCCTCAGGCTGCGCCAGGCCCGGGAGCGCGCCGGGCTCTCCCAGCGCCAGCTCTCCTTCCCCGGCTGCACGGCCGCCTACATCTCGCGCCTCGAGGCCGGGGCGCGCGTCCCTTCACTTCAGATGATCAACGAGCTCGCGACGCGGCTCTCCGTCTCGCCGCGCTGGCTCGCGACCGGCGTCGAGTCGGCGGCCGCCGAGCCGACCGAACTGGTCGAGGCCGACGTCGCGCTGCGCCTCGGCGACCTCGAGGAGGCCGAGCGGCTCCTGCGCACGCGCCTCGCGCCCGGCGACCCGGCACAGGCGACCGCGCTCGCGGGGCTCGGGCAGATCGCCTTCAAGCGCGAACGGTACGCAGAGGCGATCGACGTCCTGCGGAAGGCGTTCGACCGGAACGGCGGCCGTGCGCTCGCCGCCCCCGGTCTGGTCGACACGCTTGCGCGTGCCTACGCGGCCACCGGCGCCCGCGAGTCGGCGATCGCGCTGCTGACCGACGCGCTCGAAGAGGCGCGGGCCGCGAAGGCGATGGTCGAGGAGCTGCGATTCGCGATGCTGCTCGCGAACGCGCTGATCGACAACGGGAACTTCGGCGAGGCCGGCACCGCCCTCGCGGCGACGATCAGGATCGCCGACGAGCTGCAGGATCCGATCACCACCGCGCGCGTGTTCTGGTCGCAGGCGCGACTGCACAGCGCGCAGGGCAACCCGCAGATCGCGGCACGGTACGCGCGCCGCGCGCTCGACATCCTCGAGCGGACGGAGCACACGACCTACATCGGGATGGCGTACCACATGCTCGCGTACATCGAGATCGAGGGCGGCAACGGCGAGCGGGCACTCGAGCTGCTGGAGCGCGGCCGCTCGCTGATCGGGACGGACGCGACCGACGGTGTGGCCGCGAAGTTCGCGATCGAGGAGGCGCGGGCGCTCGTGCTCGTCGGCCGGGTGCGCGACGCCGCGCGCGCGGGCTCGCGCGCGCTCGAGTACGCGGACGCGCTCTCTCCCGGCGATCGCGGCCGCGCGTTCACGACGCTCGCGGAGGTCTTCCTCGCGGCCGACGACGACGAGCGCGGACGCATGCTCTTCGAGCGCGGCCTCGAGCTTCTCGTCGAGCACGGCAAGCCCTACGCGATCGAAGCAGGGCGTCGCTATGCCGACGTTCTCGAGGCCGCCGGCGACACGGCCGGAGCGCTGCGCGTGCTCCGCCTCGCGACCGACGCGGCCGCCAAGGCGCCGGCCGACGGGCGGTGACGCGGCCGGTCGTGGCCGACGAGCTGCAGCGTCTGCTCGCCGACGTGCGGCGCGCGCGTGCCGGCTCGACACGATCGCCGCGCGGCGGGGGTACAATCCCGCGCAGTACTTGAGCGAGTCTGGACGGTGCGCCGCACCTCCTTGCCCGTTCACGAACTTGGCAAGGAGGTGAAGGAAGAAATGGCAACCGGAACCGTCAAGTGGTTCAACGCTGAGAAGGGCTATGGGTTCATCACCCCCGACGAGGGAGGGAAGGATCTCTTCGTCCACTTCAGCGCGATCCAGGGCGCGGGCTACAAGACCCTCGACGAGGGGGCGAAGGTCGAGTACGAGGCGCAGCAGGGCGAGAAGGGCCCTCAGGCCGCCAACGTCTCCATCGTCGGCTAGGCAGGACGTCGCAGGTGGCGGGCCCCGGCCCGCCACCGATTCTCGAACGCACACGAAAGGAGGCAGCCATAGCGCAGAAGGAAGAGAAGGTCGAGATGACCGGCGAGATCGTCGAGGCGCTGCGGAACGGCATGTTCCGCATCAAGCTCGACAACGGTCACGAGACGCTCGGCTATACCGCGGGCAAGATGCGGCGGTTTCGCATCCGGATGAACCCCGGCGACCGCGTCCGCATCGAGCTCTCGGCGTACGACCTCGGGCGCGGACGCATCGTGTACCGCATGCGGCCGGGCGACGACCGCCCCGAGTAGTCCTCGAACGTTCAGCCCGCTCGCGCGAAGCGGTAGACGCGCGCGTTGTGCGGCTCGTACGGGCTCGGGTCGGTGAACGCGCCGCCGGCGACGGACACCTCGCGCGCCGGGTTGCCGGGACCGTGCGCGAGCACCGTCCCCGCGGAGACGCCGGCCGGCAGGCCGCGGAAGTGGACAAGCCCCGTCGCGTTGGCGCTCCTGCGCACGGCGACGACGTAGACGGCGTCGGCGTCCTCGCGCACGGTGACGGCGACGTCGGCGGCGTCGGGCGTCACGTGGATCGGCGACGACGGCGCGACGAGCGCGCGGCGGTGCAGCGGCCCGCTGAGCTCCTCCAGCAGCGTGCGCTGGACGCGCTCCCAGTACGTCCAGTTCCAGCCGAGCGCCCGGTCGCGCGCGTTCATCGCGCCGGGTAGGTGGCCGCCGAACCAGAAGAGGCCGCGCGCCCCGGCGACGATCGCGTCGTACGCCATGAACCGCGCCTGCTGCAGCGTCGGGAAGACGAGCCGGTGCTCGGGCGGGAGGACGCCGCTCCACGCGATCTGCAGCGTCGTCCAGATCGCCCTGCGCTGGGTCGCGGCGGCGAGGATCCGCGTGACGTCCCCGACGACGCTGATGTCCGTGTTCGTCGGCGGCCCGCCGGCGTGGAGCCCGGGCGGGATCGGGTAGATGTCGACGCCGTGCACGTCGCAGGCGGCCGCGTACTGCCGCACGGCCGTGACGGTCAGCGGGCGGTCCGGCGCGCCGGGCGCCGGCGGCGGGTCGCGCGGCGCCTCGATGATCGCGAATGGATGGTCCGGGTCGCGCGCGCGGACGTGGTCGTAGACGGCGACCAGGCCCGGGACGGGCAGCCGCGAGTGCGCCGGCTCGTCGGCGCCTTTCCAGGCGCCGAGACCGGGGTGCGCCTTGACGGCATCGACGACGCGGTCGAGGAGCGCGACGCGGCTCAGGTCGTCGTCGACCCCGGCCAGCGCGAGCCACACCTGCAAGCCGTGCGCGCTCGCGGCGTCGAGCTCCTGCACCACCGCCGCGAGCTGCTCCGCGGCTGCGGCCTCGCGCCAGACGGTGTAGTTGCGGACGAAGGTGACGCCGGCCGCCGCGAGCTCGGCGAACGCGGGCCGGCCCGACTCCGGCGCGGTGCTCGCGAACGGCGGCGGGTCCGACAGACCGAGCGGGAAGATCTCCCTGCCGCCCGCGACGAGGTTGCCGGTCGCCGCGTCGACGTGCGTGGCCGTCATCGCGGGCTGGACTAACCCGCGCTGATGTACTCGGTCAGGTAGCGGATCTTGTAGTCCTGCTGCTGCGACTGGAGCTTCACCAGGTCGCCGATCGAGATCAGCCCGAGCAGCTCGCCGTCGACGACCACCGGCGCGTGGCGGATGCGCCGGTCCGTCATCAGCGCCATCGCCTCCTCGACGCTCGTGTCGGGCGTGACGACGATCACCTCCCGCGTCATCACCTCGCTCACCGCCGTCTCGCGCTGATCGCGCCCCTCGACCGCGACGCGCCGCAGGTAGTCGCGCTCGGTGAAGATGCCCTCGATCCGGCCGTCTGCTCCGGTGACGAGGATCGCGCCGACGTTGGCGTCGACCATCGTGCGGACGGCGTCGATGACGGTCGACTCGCCGTCGATCCGCACGACGTCGGAGCCCTTGACCTCCAGGATCTTCCCGACGTCCCCCACCGCGGCACTCTGCGCGCTGCGGCGTCCGCATGTCAAGTTGCGACGATCGCGCTCTCGAGCGAGAGCGTGGTCTGCCGCGCCGCGCCGGCGGTCGCGACGATGCGCGCGACGAGGCGACGCCCTGCGTCGGCGGCAGTCGGCGCATAGCTGCCGCCCGTCGCGCCTGCGATCGGCGCGCACGCGCGTCCGTTCGCGTTGCAGCGGAGCCAGTCGGTCGTCGAGGCGGCGACGGGCCGGCTCCACGTCGGCGCGCCGACGGCGAGCTCGCCGTCGACGGCTGCCGTGCCGGTGAGCGCGGGCTGGGACGTGGCGACGAGCCGCGCGTGCGGTCCGGCGATCGGCCCCGCGAGCGACGCGTACGCCGGCGTCTTCCCGGTCGCGTCCGTCGCGGTGACCGTCAGCCCGATCGTCGCGCCCGTGTCCTTCGCGCCCGGCGTGTACGTCGCCGCCGTCGCGCCGCCGATCGCGCTGCAGTGCCCGCCGGTCGCGTCGCAGCGATACCACTGGTACGCGTAGGCAATCGCGCCGGTCCCGATCCACGTCCCCGGAGCCGCGGTCAGCTTCCGTCCCTGCTGCAGCTCGCCGGAGACGGTCGGCGTCACCGCGTCGACGGGTCCGGGCCGCGCACGAACCGGCGCGCTCCCGATGCTGAGGACGCTGCGCGTCGCGCCCGCGGCCGACGCCGTCTCCGTCGCGACGACGACGTGGCCGACGTCGGCGGCGTCAAGCACGTACGACGGCGCGATCGCGCCGGCGATCGCCACGCACGCGCGGCCGTTCGCGTTGCAGCGCAGCCATCCGTAGCGCGCGGGTGTCGCGGTCCGCGTCCACGTCGCGGCTGCCGCGGTCAGCGTCTTCCCGGTGACCGCGCTACCGACCAGCGCCGGTTGCCGCCGGGCCGCGAGCGCCGCCCGGGCCGGCGCGACGGGGCCCGCGAGGGACGCGTACGCGGACGTGGTGCCGGTGCCGTCGGTCGCGCGGACGGTCAGGCCGATCGTGCGGCCGACGTCCCGCGCGACCTCCGTGTACGTGGAGGTGGTCGCACCGTGGATCGAGTTGCAGTGCGCGCCGCGCGCGTCGCAGCGGTACCACTGGTAGGCGTAGCCGATCGTGCCGCTGCCGAGCCAGTTGCCGGGCGTTCCGGTCAGCTTCGCGCCCTGCTGCAGCGTTCCGCTCACGCTCGGCGCGGCGGTCGCGGTCGGCCCGGTGGCCGCCGGCGCCGCGGCCGCGACCGCAGCGGACGCGACGCAGAGGGCGAGCGCGATACGCATCGTCGAGCCAGTGTGTCGACCGGCGCCGACGGCACCGCCGCGGTAGGCTCGTCGGCGATGGACGAGCGCGCACGCCGGGTCGGGCTCAACGAGGCCGTCTTCCGCGAGGTCAACGAGCGCATCCGGGACGTCAACCACGGCATCGCGGAGCTCGGCGACGGCCGCATCCACGTCGTCTGCGAGTGCGGCGAGCTCTCCTGCCACGACCAGATCGGCATCGAGCCGGCCGCCTACGAGGAGATCCGCCGGAACGACCGCCGGTTCGTGGTCGTGCCCGGGCACGAGGTGCCAGACGTCGAGACGGTGGTCGCGGTCGGCGACGGCTGGATCGCGGTCGAGAAGCACGAGGGGGAGCCGGCCCGGCTCGCGGCCGAGACGAGCCCGCGCTCCTAGGCTCACGGCCGCACCGCGAGGCCGGCGCTGCGGCATGCAGCCGCGAACTGCGCGTTCGTCGTCCCCTGCGTGCGGCAGAAGCGGCGCGCGGCCGGGCCGCACTCGCGCAGCGTGGCGCCGCCCATCGTCGACGGGACCGAGAAGACGACGCAGCCGCGCCCGCGCACGTGGCTTTGCGTCGCGTAGACGACGGTCGCGACGACAACTGCGACAACTCCCGCCGCGACCGCCGCCGCGAGCAGCAGCCGCTCCCGCCGCGCGAGCGGCGTCCGGATGCGGTGCAACTGCCCCTCGACCGGCACGCGCCGAATGTACGCCCGCCGCAGCATCGTCTATCCTCCGCGGCCTCTCCGCCGACGCGGGTGGACGGGATCGACGGCGACGCAGCCGCGCACCCTCGGACTTCAGGAGAGGAGACGACAGATGGGTCTGTTGGCGGCGGCGTGGGCGCCGTATCCCCACTGGTTGAACCCAGGCGACAACGCCTGGCAGATGACGGCGGCGACGCTCGTCGGGTTGATGAGCGTCCCGGGCCTGGTCGTGCTCTACGGCGGCGTCATGCAGAAGCGCTGGTCGGTCAACAGCATGATGCTGTCGTTCGCAGCGTTCGGGCTCGTGCTGGTCGTGTGGGTGCTGTGGGCGTTCGAGATGGCGTTCGGCCACCCGTGGCACGGCCTGTCGGCGCACGGCTTCCTCGCCAACTTCGTCGGGCAGCCGGGCGCGGTGCTCGACCACGCGGCCGAGGAGGGGCGGGCGGCGATCCCGCTGATCACGACCGGCCCTCCGTTCCACTTCTCGCAGTCGACGCTCGTCTACTTCCAGTTCGTGTTCGCTGCGATCACGCCGATCCTGATGCTGGGCTCGGTGCTCGGCCGCGTGAACTTCAAGGCGTGGCTGCTCTTCGTGCCGCTCTGGACGACGTGCATCTACGTCGTGAACGCGTTCCTCATCTGGGGCGGCGGCTGGTTCGCGCAGCAGGGGACGGTCGACTACTCCGGCGGCTACGTCATCCACCTGTCGGCAGGCGTCTCGGGCTTCGTCGCCGCCGCGGTGATCGGACCGCGCCTCGCGCGCGACCGCGAGATCGACGCGCCGAACAACCTCCTGATGGTCGCGGCGGGTGCGGGGCTGCTCTGGCTGGGCTGGAACGGCTTCAACGGCGGCGACCCCTACTACGCCGGCGCGGACGCGGCCGCGGCGATCCTGAACACGAACGTGGCGACCGCCGTCGCGTTCCTCGTCTGGGTCGTCTGGGACTACACGACGGGACGGAAGCCGTCGCTGATCGGGAGCGTCAACGGAATGATCGTCGGCCTCGTCGCGATCACGCCGGCGGCGGGCTTCGTCAACGGGTATGGCGCGATCGCCATCGGCGCGATCGGCTCGTCGGTGGTGTACCTCGCCTACAACTACCTAAGCCGCGTGCGTCCGTTCCGCACCGTCGACGACACGCTCGGCGTCATCTACACGCACGGGTTCGCGGGCCTGGCGGGCGGGCTGCTGACCGGCCTCTTCGCCGACTCGCACATGGTCGTGTACCTCGGCCTCGGGAGCACGCCGAGCTTCTCCGCCGTGGGGAGCCTGCACCTGCTCGAGCTGCAGCTCCTCGCGGGAGCGTGGGTGATCCTGTTCTCGGCGGGCGGGACGTTCGTGCTGCTGCGGCTGGTCGGCTTGCTGATTCCGCTGCGGATGACGGAGGCCGAGATGGAGACGGGGGACATCGCGGTCCACGGCCACGAGGTGTATCCCTCCGACGTCCCGTCCCTCGGCTCGCACGGCGCACCGCCGCGCGCGCCCGTCGCAACGCCGGAGCCCGCCGCCGGCTGATGGCGACCAGGATCGTCGTCTCCTACGACGGAACGGAGAACGACACCGACGCGCTCGCGCTCGCCAGGGTCCTGGCGCGCGCGGGCGCGTCGCTCCTGCTCGCCTACGTCCGCCACCACCGCGAGGAGGATCCCGCGCGCGAGCACGAGGCGGCGCGCGAGGCGAACCGGCTGCTCGCGGCCGGCGCCGACTGGCTCGGCGACCCCGACGTGCCGCAGCACGTCGTCGTCAGCGCCTCGACGCCGCTCGGGCTGCGCGACCTGGCCGAGCGCGAGGGCGCCGACCTGATCGTGTTCGGGTCCGAGTACCGCACCGCGCCCGGGCGCATCGTCCCCGGGACGTCGGCGGCATGGCTGCTGGAGGGCGGCCCGGTGGCGGTGGGGCTCGCGCCGGCCGGGCTGCGCGAGCGGCGCGGCGTCGCCGTCGACACGGTCGCCGTCGTCGCCGACGACGCAGATCTCGGGCCGCGGGAGACGGCCGAGGCGCTCGCGTCGCAGCTCGGCGCGACCGTCGTGCCGCGCGCCGACACGCGCGCGGGGCTCGTCGTCCTCGGCTCGAAGCCCGGCACGCCGGCGGGCCGCGTCGCGCTCAGCGCCGCCGCGCAGTACCTGATCGAGCTGCTGACGTGCCCGGTGCTCGCGCTTCCGCACGGCATGGCGCTGCGATTCAGCTAGGACGTCGACGTTCTACCTCGGACGTCGGTGCGGCGAATGCGCCGAGTTCCAGCGCCCGTGGCCGTCGCGGTGCGGCGGCAGGTGCAGCCAGACGTGCTGCACCGGCAGCGTCGCGAACCCCGCCGCGAGTCCGCAGACGACGGCAACCGCGACCACGGCGGCGCGCAGCCGCGACCCTGCGACGGCTCGGCGTGTCCGAGCGCGCACGTCGCCGCCGATCGCGCGCAGGGCGCGCGGCGCGTAGACGAGCACGTGCACGCCGAGGAGCAGCGTCCAGACGAACGCCGCCGGCCCGTGCAGGCGGCGCGCGAGCTGCAGCGCGCCGCCGTGGACGACGCCCATCGCGACGCCGCTGCCGAAGAGAACCAGCGTCGCGGCGACCAGCAGCGGCGCGAGCAGCCGCATGAAGAGCTGCGGCGCGCCCCTGAGCCGGTAGGCCTGGTTGCGCGTGTAGTAGCGGGTGAACCGCCAGCCGACGCTCGCGAGCTTGAACGTGATCGGCGGCAGCAGGACGAGGCCGACGAACACGTGCAGGTGCAGCGTCGACTGCAGCCCGAGCAGGAGCGTCGCCAGCTCGACGACCGTGAGCGCGACGAGCACCAGCCCGAGCGCCGCAGTGAGGCGCTCGTTGCCGTCGGGGTTGAAGCGGCGGACGAACGGCGGCCGCTGCGGCTCGGTCGCCTCGACGAGCGTCGGCTCTCCCACGGCCCGGTTGTACCCGTAGGCGGGGCTCGCTCGCCTGCCGCGCTCATCCGCCGTTCACACGACCGCGACTCCGTTGTCGAGCGGCGCGGGCCACCCGATCGGCCAGTGGAGATCGCAGCTCGGGCCCGCGACGATGAGCGCCGTGGTGCAGATCGCTCACCGCGCGCTTCGGGCCGTCTCGGACGGGTGGGACGGGCCGGAGGTGGCGCGCGTCCTGCGCGTGCACGACGAGCCGTGCGTACACGTCGGCGACTGGGCGGTGCACCGCGCGCTCACCGCCGACCCCGCGGGGTACCTGCGGCACCTTCGTGCGCGTCTGGCGGAGATCGCGGCGGGCGAGCGGCGGCTCGAGCTGTCGCCGAAGACGATCTTCTCCGACGGTGACGGGGACTTTCGCGTGATGCCGTGCGTGACCGGCAGCGGCCGCGACGCCGTGAAGACCGTGAAGGTCGTGGGCACGAACCTGCGCGGCGAGGTGGTGCCCGACCAGATCACCGTCGGCCGCGCTGTGCGCCTGCATCCGCTCGAGAACTTCGTCACCCACCTCTTCGACGCCTGTGTCCTCTCGTCGGCGCGGACCGGCGCCTGCGCTGCGCTCGCCGTCGACCTGCTTGCGCCCGCGGCGCGCTCGGTCGCGCTCGTCGGCGCCGGGCGCGTCGCCTTCTACGGCGCGCTCTACCTCTCCGCGGCGTCCGAGGACCTGCGGCTCGTCGTCACCGACGGCTCGCCCGGGCGCGCCGACGCGCTCGTCGCCGCCCTTCGCAGCGGCGGCGTCGCCGCCGGCGCGCGCCCGTTCGCCGCGGCGGTCGCCGATGCGGATGCCGTCGTGCTCGCGACGACGTCGCGCACCGTCCTCCTCGCGCCCGCCGACACCCGGGCGCGGTGCGTGGTGAGCATGGGCGCCGACGCGGTGGGGCAGCACGAGCTGGCGCCGGATTGGACGCAGGAGGCCGCCGTCTACGCCGACTGCGCGGACGCGCGCGAGGTGGGCGACCTGCGTGCGTGGGAGGCGGCGGGACTCCTGGCCGCGCCGCCGCCGACGCTGCTCGACCTGCTGCGGACCCCGCGCCTCCCGCCGCGGCGCTCGGTGTTCGTGTCGAGCGGGTCAGCCCTGTTCGACAACCTGACGATCGAGTACCTGCTCGACGCGCCGGGTGCCGGCATGCTGGAGCCGGCGGACGACGAGCGGCCGCACGACCTCCGCCGCGACGCGTAGCCCTGCGCGTGCGAGCGGCGAGCGCGAGGCGCGCCGCCACGGCGACCGAGGCGCGCGTGCGGGAGCGTCCGCCGGGCGCGCACCGCTCCACGCGTACTCGACCTGCGGCCCGCGCGCGAGCGCGGCGAACACGCGCGCGATCCGCTCCGCGAACCACTCCTGGTTCGCGAGATGCCGGGGCGCGTACGCCTGCGGGTGCATCATCACGACCGGGTTCGTGTTCACCTCCCAGACCTGCACGCGCCCGTCCGCGACGCCGTAGTCGAACCGGCCGTACTCGACCCCCGCGAGCGCGGCGACCTCGCGCAGCACGGCCGCGTGCGGGTTCGCCTCCAGATACGCCCGCTCCTCGCCGATCGCCGCGGCGTCGACGATGCGCGGCACCTTCAGCTCCCAGTGGCGGTCGAAGATGAGGTGGCGCGGCACGATCGCGTCGCCGACCACGAACGCGGAGTACTTGCGATAGCGGCCGTCGGCGCCGGCCGTGTCGCAGAATTCGACCGCGAGCCGCTCGTCGAGCGATCCGCCGAGGTACGCGCGGGCGACCTGCCGCTCGAGCGCACGCCGGTCGGCGAGCAGCCCGGTGAGTGCGCCCCAGTGCTCGCTGCGGTGGCGGACGAAGACCGGGTAGCGGACGCGGCCGGGCGCGTCGCGGAGCGGAACTGCGCGGAAGTCGTTGAGCCCCCGTTTCACCAGTGCGTCGAGCAGCTCGACCCGCGTGAGCCACCGCGCGGGGCGGTTGAGCAGACGCGGCGGCGCCGGGAGGGCCGCGAGCTCCTGCCAGACGCGCTCCGCGAGGGAACGCTCGCCGCGGCCGAGCCGCTCCAAGTCGGCGAAGACCACGGCGCTCGCCGTCAGCGGCCGGCCGGCGAAGAGCTCGGAGTACGTGACGACCGCGACTTCCGGTCGCAGGTCGCGCCCCCACGTCTCGAGGTACGTCTCGATCGTCTCGGTGTAGCCGGCCTGCGCGAGATACGTCAGCACGCGGTCTGAGTCTCGCCACGGGCGGTCGCGCGGTGAACTGGCCGAAAGGCGTGGCCGGCCGCTGTCTCGCAAGCGGACCGAAGGGTGTCACACTGTTCAGCGTGGACGGGGTCGTCGACGACGCGCCGCGGCCGGCGCTGCTCGCGGCGATTCCGGACCTCGTCTTCCGGCTGGCGGCCGACGGGACCTATCTCGACGTCGTCGGCGACATCTCGAGCCTCGCCACGCCCGCGGAGGAGCTCGTCGGGTCGAGGGTCGACGAGCTCCTGCCCGCCGACGCCGCCGGGCCGCTGCTCGCCGCGGTGGGCGACGCGCTCTCCGCCGGCGCAGCGCGTACGGTCGAGTACGAGCTGCGTACGCTGGCGAGCGGCGAGCAGCGGCGGTTCGAGGCGCGCGTCGTGCCGCTCGGCGCGGACGACGTCGCCGCATTCGTCCGCGACGTGACCGACCAGCGGCGGTTCGCGCGCGAGCAGGAGTCGCTGCGCCGGCTCGCCACGCTCGTCGCGGCCGGCGCGGACGAGGTCGAGATCGTGCAGGCGATCGCCGCCGAGCTGGGCGGCCTCTTCGACGCCGATTTTGCGAACGCGCTGCGCTGGGACGGCGCAACGCTCGAGGTCGTCGGCACGTGGGATCGCGACGGCCGGCGGCGCGGAGGTGCGCGCGTCTACACGTACGGCGGAGACACGATCAGCGTGCGGGTCGTGGAGGCCGGAGCGCCGGCACGCGTCGACTCGAGCGACGACTTCCGCACCGCGTTCGCGCGCGACCGCTGGCGCGAGCTCGGGCTCGGCGCGTCGATCGGTGCGCCGGTGCACGTGCGCGGCCGGACGTGGGGCGTCGTGACGGCGTCGCGGAACGCCGGCCGGCCGCCGTTCCCGATCGGCGCCGAGAACCACCTCGCCGACTTCGCCACGCTGCTCGCTCAGGCGATCGAGAATGCGGACGCGCGCCGCCAGATGGCCCGTCTGCTCGACGAGCAGTCGGCGCTGCGCCGGCTCGCGACGCTCGTCGCCGCCGGACGGCCGCCGTCCGAGGTGCTCGCGGAGCTGACGCAGGACGTCGGCCGCCTGCTCGACGCCCACGCCGTCACGATCGTCCGCTGGGAGGGCGTGCTCGACGAGGTGGTCGTCGTGCGGGCGTGGACCGCCGGTGCGCGCGCGCCGCGTCCGCCCGGCACCGTCCTGCACGGCAGGCCGGGTGATGCGATGATCGACGCGCTCGAGACGGGCGTGGCGAGCAGCAGCGTCGGCCGTGTCGCGCAGGTCGCGGCGCCGCTGATCACGAACGCGGTGCTGCGCGGTGCGCTGGTGGCGGAACGGGCCGCGGACGATCCGTTCCCCGCCGACGCCGCGACGAGGCTCCGCGCGTTCGCGGACGTTGCTGCGCAGTCGATCGGCAACGACCGCGCGCAGCGCGCGCTACGCGACTCGCGCGCCCGGATCGTGCGCGAGGGCGACGAGGCGCGCCGGCGGCTCGAACGCAACCTGCACGACGGCGCGCAGCAGCGGCTGGTCGCCGTCTCCACGTCGCTTCGATTCGCGATCTCGCTGCTCGACCAGGACTTCGACCGTGCGCGCGACCTGCTGGCGGCGGCGGCCGAGGAGCTGTCGAACGCGATGGAGGAGCTGCGCGACCTCGCGCGCGGGCTGCACCCGGCGATCCTCAGCGATCGCGGACTCGAGCCCGCGTTGCGCGCGCTCGTGGTGCGGTCGGCCCTGCCGGTGACGCTGCAATGCGAGGTGACCGGGCGGCTGCCGGCGCCCGTCGAGGCAGCGGCGTACTACGTCGCGGCGGAGGCGCTCACGAACGCGGCGAAGTACGCGCAGGCGCGCGCAGTGACGCTGTCGGCGCGAATCGCCGAGGGGGCGGTCGTGCTGCAGGTCGTCGACGACGGCGCGGGCGGGGCGTCGATCGCCGCCGGGTCCGGGCTGCAGGGGCTCGTCGACCGCGTCGAGGCGATCGGCGGGCGTCTCGACCTGCACAGCCCGTCCGGGATCGGCACGACGGTGCGCGCGATCATCCCGCTCGCGGACTGACCGCTCCGGCGACGAGGGAGCCTCGTCCGAGTGATTGACATCCGCTGCCTCGCCTCCACACTGCGTCGGTGCGGCGGGCGGGGGTCCTTGCGATCGTGTGCTTCGTGGCGGCCTCGGCGGCTGCCGCTGCGCAGGCGCGCGGCGGTCTGAGCCTTCCGGCGGCGCGCCAGGCGATCCGCACGCGGATCGCACACGCGGTCGGGGGCGGCAGCGTCGCGATCGGCGCCTGCTACCGCACGTCCACCGGCCGCGTCGTCTGCGCGTACACGTTCACGGCCGGCAGGACGACCTGCGCGGGACGAATGGCGGCGTGGCTGCAGTCCGGCTCGCTCTACACGCAGGGCCTCGGCTCGCCGCGCTGCACGACGGCCGCGCCCGCACCCGCACCGGCGCCGGCTCCCGCACCGAGCCCGACCCCGGCGCCGACTCCGGCGCCGGCACCCGCGGCGGCCCCGTCGCCCGTCGCGGCAACGCCGACGGCGACGGCCGCGTACTCGCCGAACTGGTCGGGGTATGTCGCCACCGGCGGCCCGTTCACCGGCGTCGCCGGCGCGTTCAACGTCCCGAACCTCTACCGCTCGCCGGCGGCCGCCGACACCGCCGAATGGATCGGCGTCGACGGATTCAGCGAGTCGTCGCTGCTCCAGTCGGGCATCGACGAGAGCTACGACCCGTTGACAAACCTCGTCGAGGTGCGCGCGTGGACCGAGAACCTGCCCGCGCTGCCGAAGTACTTCTCGCTGCCGGTCGCGCCGGGGGACGTGATCACCGTGAGCCTGCAACAGGTGACGGGCGCGACGTGGAAGCTCGCGCTCACCGACACGACGACCGGTCACGGTTTCTCCACGACCGAGTCGTACGGCGGCGACGGAAGCTCCGCGGAGTGGGTTGTCGAGGCGCCGACGGACGCCTCGACCGGCGCCGTCGAGGCGCTCGCGGCCTACACGCCGACGGTGTCGTTCACGAACCTCGGCGTCGCGGGCGGCAGCGCGACCGGCCTGACGTCGATCACGATGGTCCAGAACGGGCTCACGGTCTCGACGCCGTCGGCGCTCGACACCGCCGGCTTCAACATCGCGTACGGCACGGCACCGCCTCCCGCTCCGTAAGCGCGCTGGCCTGGCCGGACTCGCGGGCCGGTTCTAGACCGTCGACCCGTGGACACGTGCGTCGACCCGTGATCTGTTTGCCCGAGTGCGAGCCGCTGTCGGATTGGCGTTGTGCGTGCTGGTGCTCGGGCTCTGCGCGTCCCGCTCCGCCGCCGACGGATCCACCCGCACCTTCCTCGTCGGAGTCGACGACGACACGCTGCGCTGGCTGACGCGGCCGAACGGTTTGGTCGCCGCCGAGCGCTCGCTCGGCTTGCGCGCGGTGCGCGTGACGATCGCTTGGCGCCGCGGCGACACGATCCCGCAGCGCCGTCAGCAGGTGTGGCTGCACCGCGTCGCGCTCGCGATCGAGCTCGGCCAGCGGATCGTGCTGTCCGTCGACGGCCGCGCGGCCGACGCGCCCCTCTCGGCGCGCGACCAGCTCGACTACTGCACGTTCGTGCGCCACGTGGTGCAGCGGATCCCGATCCAGGACGTCGTGATCTGGAACGAGGCGAACAACCCCACGTTCTGGCCCCGCGGCGGGGCGGCGGCGTACGAGCGCCTGCTCGCACGCTGCTGGGACATGCTGCACGCCGCGCGCCGCAGCGTCGACGTGATCGACTCGACGGCGCCGCACCAGCAGCCGGCGCGCTTCCTGCTCGCGCTCGGCGCCGCCTACCGCGCGAGCGGCCGCAGCCGGCCGATCCTCGACACGTTCGGTCACAACGCGTATCCGGAGACCTCGACCGAGCCGCCGTGGGCGACGCACACGAACGGCTCGATCGACGAGGGCGACTACGACCAGCTCGTCGCCGTGCTGGGCCAGGCGTTCGGCGGCACGGCGCAGCCGCTGCCCGGGCAGGGGGCCACGCGGATCTGGTACCTCGAGGACGGCTTTCAGACGCAGATTCCGCCGGAGAAGCGCCACCTCTACACCGGGACCGAGACGGACGTGAAGGCGATCCCCGCCGCCGGCGCCGCCGCGGCCGCCGGCGGCGACGCGCCGCCGCCGGACCAGGCGACGCAGCTCTCCACGGCGATCGAGCTCGCCTACTGCCAGCCGTACGTGGGCGCGTTCTTCAACTTCGAGCTGATCGACGACCACCAGCGCCCGGGCTGGCAGTCAGGGCTGCTGTGGGCGGACGGAACCCCAAAGCCGTCGGACGGCGCCGTCCGCGCCGCGATCGCGGCAGTCGAGGCGGGAACCGTCGACTGCAGCGCGATCCTCGACCTGCGGTCGAACGGCTGACTCTCGCCGCCATCGTCGGCGGCGCGCACGGCGAAGCATGCCCGCTCGGCGGGTCGTAGGCCGCAAACGATCGTCGTAGACTCGATCGATGGCCGCTTGTGGCAGCTGTCGCCAGGAGAACCCGCCGATCGCGAAGTTCTGCCTCGCGTGCGGCAGCCCGCTGGCGGCCGAGCCGCCGCCGCCCGCCGCGGAACCGAGGCAGGAGCGGAAGCTCGTCACCGGCGTCTTCGTCGACGTCGTCGGCTCGACCGCCCGCGCCGAGACGCTCGACCCCGAGGACGTGCGCGCGATGCTCGCGCCGTACCACGCGCGCGCACGGGCGGAGCTCGAGCGGTTCGGCGGGACGGTCGAGAAGTTCATCGGCGACGCCGTCTTCGCCCTCTTCGGCGCGCCGGTCGCGCACGAGGACGATGCGGAGCGTGCCGTGCGCGCAGCGTTCGCGCTGCTCGAGGCGATCGCGGAGCTGAACCGCGAGGACGACTGGCTCGACCTGCACGTGCGCGTCGGTGTGCACACCGGCGAGGCACTGGTGATGCTCGACGCGAAGCCCGGCGACGGCGACTGGATGGCTGCGGGCGACATCGTCAACACCGCCGCCCGGATCCAGTCGGCGGCGCCGACGGACGGGATCCTCGTCGGCGAGCTCACGCACGAGCTGACGGCGGCGGCCGTCGAGTACGACGCGGCGGAGCCGATCGCGGCGAAGGGGAAGGCGGAGCCCGTCCCGGTGTGGGTGGCGCGCAGCGTGCGCGACGCCGCGACGCGGCGCCCGACCCGCCGGCTGCCGCTCGTCGGGCGCGAGGCGGAGCTCACCACGCTCGCCGGGGAATGGCAGGCGGCGCTGCGAGACAGACGCGCGCGCGTCGCCACCGTGGTCGGCGCCCCCGGTATGGGGAAGACCCGGCTCCTGGCGGAGGTCGCCGCGCGTGCGCGTGCGGACGGCCGCGCGTACGTCTCGCGCTGCCTCCCTTACGGCGAGGGCATCACGTACTGGCCGGTCACGGAGATCCTGAAGTCGGCCGCCGGGATCCTGCAGAGCGACTCCGCCGAGACCGACGCGGCGAAGCTCGGCGCGTTGCTGGACGCGCTGCCGACGTCGAACCGCGACGAGCTGCGAAGCATCGCCGCCGCGCTGGCCGCGCTGATCGGGTCGCCCACGACGCCGCGGGGCACCTACTCGACGGGTGAGATCGGACAGGACGAGCTGCACTGGGGCATCCGCCGGACGCTGCAGCTGTTGTCGGCGCGAACGCCGCTGCTGATCGTCGTCGAGGACGTCCACTGGGCCGAGCCGACGCTCCTCAAGCTGATCCGGTTCCTCGCGTCGGATGACGCCGACGCGCCGATCCTCGTCGCCTGCTCGGCCCGGCCCGAGTTCGCCCAGGACCACGCCGAGTTCCTCGCCCTCGGCACGTCGGTCGACCTCGAGCCGCTCCGCGACGAGGACGGGCGCAGCCTGCTCGCCCGCCTCGTCGGAAGCGCCGCGACCGTGGAGCATCCGGCGGCCGCGAACGTGCTCGAGGTGGCGGGCGGGAACCCGCTGTTTCTCGAGGAGCTCGTGCGGACGCTGGTCGAGCGCGGCAGCCTCTCCGACGCGGGATGGGGCGGTGGGGACGACGAGACGCTCGCGGTGCCGACCAACCTGCAGGCGCTCGTCGCGGCGCGCCTCGACCAGCTCACGCCGCGCGAGAAGGAGGTGGCGCAGCATGCGTCGGTCGTCGGCCAGGTGTTCTGGCCCGGCGCCGTCGCGTACGTCGGTGGGCGGACGGCCGTGGACGAGTCGATCCGCGAGGCGGTCGCGGTGCTCGACCGCCGTGACTTCGTCCGCGCGAACCCGGCGAGCTCCGTCGCCGGCGAGGACGAGTACGCGTTCAAGCACATCCTGATTCGCGACGTCGCCTACCGGCAGATGCCGAAGGGCCACCGCATTCCGATGCACGTCCGCTTCTCGGAGTGGCTGCGGGCGTTGCCGGGCACGGTCGACGAGTTCGTCGAGCTCGTCGCCTGGCATCTCGAGCAGGCGTGCCGTCTCGCCGCCGAGGTGGCGCGGCCGCCGGCCCCGCCGCCGGTGGCGGAGGCGATCCGGGCGCTGACGCGCGCAGCCGAGAAGGCGGAGCGGCTCGGCGGCCTGAGGGAGGCGGAGCGGTACTACGACCGCGCGCAGGAGGTCGCGGGAGCGGAGCGTACGCTGGTGCCGGAGCTCCTGCTCCGGCGGGCGACGATCCGGACTGCGCTCGGGGAGCTGAAGGGTGCGTGCGAAGACCTCGTCCAGGCCGAGCGCCTCGCGCACGAGCTCGGACGACAGGAGCTTCGGTGCGCGGTGCTCATCGCGCTCGCGGAGGTCGACCGTCGCCAGGGCCGCGTGGCCGACGCGCGCGCCCGGCTGGTCGAGTCGCGCGAGCTGTGCGACGTCGCCGAGGATCCGACGCTCGGCGTGCGGTCGCGCTTCGTCCTCGCGGCGCTCCGGGCAAACTCGGACGGCGAGGCGGACGCGGCGCTGGACGATCTCGGCGCCGCCGTCGCGATCGCCGAGCGGATCGGCCGCCCGGCGCTGCTCGCCGAAGGGCGGTTGCGTACGGCCGCCCTGCTCATGAACCTCGGGCGCCTCGCCGAGGCCGAGGCAGAGCTCGAGCGCTGCCTGTCCGGCGCACGGGCGATGGGCAGCCACACGGTGGAGGCCGAGGCGACGGCGTGGCTCGCCGCGATGAAGTACTACCTGGGCGACCCTGCGACCGGAAACCGCCTCGCGCTCCAGGCGGCCGAGTGGCTCGAGCGCACGGGCGACAGCTACTTCCTCGTGCAGAACCTGGTCTGGCTGGCCGCGTTCGCGCTGCTCGAGGACGACGCGGCGACCGCCGAGCGGCACCTGCGCCGTGCACTGCCGACGGCGCTCGAGATCGGCGGGTGGATCGTGATCCAGGTCTATCGGTACCTCGTCGAGGCGCTGGTCGCGCTCGACCGGCTGGACGAGGCGCGCGAGCTCGCCGCGTTCGCTGCTCGGAACCTCCCCGAGGAGGACGTCTACGCGCGCACGGAGCTGCTGCTCGCCGAGGCCTCCGTCGCCACCGCGGCCGGCGAGGCGACCGCCGCGGGAGCGGCGTTCGCCGAGGCGCTCAGGCTGCTGGAGGACCTGAACATGCCGACGCAGCTCGGCGAGACGCGACTCGCGCTCGGCCGCGCCCTGCGCACGTTCGGCGACGTCGCGGGCGCGCGCGTCGAGCTCGAGCGCGCCCGCGGCGCCTTCGCCCGCATGGGCGCGCGGACGCTGATCGACCTGATCGACGCCGACCTGCGGGCGCTCGACGAGGATCGAGCGCCCGCGGTTGGCTGACGCCTACCCGCCGCCCTGCTGCGGTGGACCCGATTCGGCGAAGCCCGTGCAGCCGGGTGCCGCCAGGGTCTCTGCCCCGCCGAGCGGCGGCGCCCCGGGTACGACGGACGCACAGTCGACCTCGGCGTGGCAGACGTCGCCCGTGTCTCCGGGCGTGCACTGCTCGGTGTTCGTGCTGCCGTTCTCGGTGCCCGTGACGGTGGCGACGATGTCGCCGGTCGAGACGCCGTCGTAGGTCAGCCGCTGGAACTGGTCGGCCGGGCTCGCGAACTGCCCGTTCGCCAGCTGGGACTGAGTCGCGTAGATCAAGCCGTGCCACGTGTCGTGGGTCGTTCCCGTCTGCGTCGAGGCGGGGCCCTTGTCGACGTGCGGGTCCTGCGACTGCGTCAACGCACCGGTGTCCGTCGCGTTCTGGTCCTGCCGCGCGAGCTGCCCCGTCACGATCCAGTTTCGCTGCGGCCCCGTCGGGTCCGCGACGACGCTGGTCTGCGAGACGTCATGCCCGAGCCCGCCGGCGTCGAACGACGTCGGCGCGTCCTGGATCTGGTCGCCGGCGAGCGTGTGCAGCGCCCGCTGGAACTGCCGGTACGCCTCGAAGAGGCCGCTCAGGTTCTTGCCGCCCGTCGTCGTCTGCGAGACATTGGCGCACATGTTCAGCGTCGCCGACCCGCTCGTCGTACACGTCCCCGGACTGCTGTTCTGCTGCTGGTCTATCGACGGTGCGTTGTTCGCCCACTCCCACTGCCGCAGCGACTGGTAGACGCCGCTGACGTTGTTGCCGGTCATCCCCGCCTGGCTGTGACAGTCGGCGGTCGAGCCCTGGCACACCGTCACCGTCTGCTGGCTCTGCTGCTGTTGCGAGACCGGCGACGCGGTCGGCAACGGAAGCGTCGCCGGCAGCGCGTTCTCCTGGGCGAGCTCGCCCGGGGCGAGCCCCTGGATCAGGCTCGTCAGGTCGGCGGGCGTTCCGGCGAGCTCCTGCTGCGCGTCGGCCTTCTGTTGCTGCGAGAGCTCTGAGTCCGACTGGTCGGCTCCGTGGCCGAGGAACTGCTTGACGATCTGCGTCGTCCAGTTGAAGTTCGAGCCCGACGCGTTGCCCTGGGTGGTCGTCACCGTCTGGCTGCCCGTCTGCTGCTTCGAGCCGATCTGGCCGGTGTCTCGCTGGTCGATCACCTGAATCGCCACGGCGATGTTCGACCGTGTGGCGCTCGACTGTGTGAACGTGCACGACTGCGTCACGCTCGGGTTCGAGCTCACCTCGATGCATACGCCTGCAGGCGCGGTGATCGTGCACGACTGCGCGGCCGCCGAGTTCGAGCTCGCCGCTGCAGGTAGGCAGACGAACTGCGTGCTGCTCGCGGCGGTCGTCTGCCGCATCGCGCGGAGCACGAGCCGGTGCGCCGCCGGCGTCAGCCTGCGCACGCTTCCGTGTCGGCTCACCCCCGCCGTGTGGTGGTGGCGCACGACCGTCGTTCCCGCGCTTGCAGCCGACGCCCGGCCCGCTGCGGCGCCGAACGTCGCGGCCGCGACGACGAGCGCGAGGATCCCGACCAACGGGACCCGCATCCCTTTCCGCATTGCGTCCTCCCTCCCCGAATGGGACGCCGCCGGCCGGCCGCGTCCGCGGTCCCCCGAGCGGTCCCTACACCACACGCGGTAGCTGTGTCAATGCGCTCAAATACGGCTCCGCTGGTGAGGATCCGGAGTGTGAAGGTTCCTTTGTGGTAGCTGGGGATTGATCAGCGGCAGGGCGGGGACCGGTCGGCTGTCCAGTAGCGGAAGGAGAGCCAAGATGGTGAGCCGGTTGATCACGGTGGGTCTGGTCGCGGGGGTGCTTGCGACGGGTCTGGTTGCGGCGGCGTTCGCGCGCGAGCGTCAGTCGCCGTCGGCGAGCGTGTCGGGGCAGGATCAGACGTGGCTGAAGACATCGGCGCAGGGAGACCTGTTCGAGATTCAGGGCGGCAAGCTCGCGCTTCAACGAGGTCAGTCGGCGAGCGTGAAGGCGCTCGCGCAGCGACTGGTGAAGGACCATTCGAAGTCGCTGAGCGATGCGAAGAAGCTCGCGGCGAAGCTGAACGTCACGCTCGAGAACAGCCCGACCCCGTCGGAGCAGTGGGAGCTGCAGGTCGTCGCGTCGTTCTCCGGCAAGCAGTTCGATCGCTGGTACTCGACGCTCGAAGTCAAGGACCACCAGCAGGACATCCAGGAGACGACGGACGAGATCAAGCTCGGCTCGAACTCGGACGTGAAACGCGAGGCGCAGAAGGACCTGCCGATGCTGAGGATGCATCTCAGCCTCGCCGAGAAAGCGATGCGCAGCTCCTGATCATGTGACAAAGACGGAGGAGCGCCGCGGCGGCACGTCGCCGGCGACGCTGGGACGGGTCCGGCCCTGCGCGATCTTCGGACGGCGCCGAGCCGGGCTCTTCCCCCCTCGAGCCGAGCCGTCCGGCGCAGAAGGTGGCGTCGGCGCGGCTGTCCCCTTGTGACCGCCCAGGGTGCGACCTAGGGTTAGTGCGTGGCAGCGTGCCAAGCCTGCGGCGCGGCGCTGAGCGAAGGCGCGCGGTTCTGTGCGTCGTGTGGAGTACGCGCGTCGGTTCGCTGCGCGGCTTGCGGGGTTGAGAGTTCAGCTGGGAGCCGGTTCTGCGCAGCGTGCGGCATCCGGATTGAGGAGGAACCCGCACCGGTCGCGTATACGCCCCCAGACCTTGCGGCGAGGATTCGCGCTGGCAGCCGCCGCCTCGAGGGCGAGCGGAAGCAGATCACCGTGCTGTTTGCCGACGTGGCGGGCTTCACGCGGATGTCCTCGGCGCTCGACCCGGAAGAGGTGCATTCGGTGATGCGCCGCTGCTTCGACCAGATGCTGACCGAGGTGCACCGGTACGAAGGCACGGTTTCGCAATTCTTGGGCGACGGGATGCTCGCGCTGTTTGGCGCGCCACTCTCGCACGAGGATCATGCGTTGCGTGCGGTGCTCGCTGGCCTCGGCATCCAGGAATCGCTCGCGCGCTATCGACAGGAGGTCGAGCAGACGCGCGGGATCGATTTCAGGGTGCGTGTCGGTCTGAACAGCGGTCTCGTTGTCGTTGGCTCCGTGGGCGTCGACCTAACGATGGACTATCTCGCCGTTGGAGACACGGTCAACCTCGCCGCGCGCATGCAGGCGCTGGCGGAGCCGGGTGCGGTGGTCATTTCTGAGAACACGTACCGGCTCGTGCAGGGACAAGTAGTCGTGCGCGATCTCGGCGCGCGCGAGGTGAAAGGGAAGGACGAGCCGGTCAATGTGTATGAGGTGGTTCGGCCGAGCCGGGGGCGGACGCGCGTGGAGGTCGCGGCCGAACGCGGGTTGGCGCCGTTCGTCGGACGCGAGCACGAGCTGGCGATGCTGGAGACGCGTCTCGAGGACGCACGCTTCGGCCGCGGCCAGATGGTGATGCTGCGTGGGGACGCGGGCATCGGCAAGTCACGGCTCCTGTACGAGCTGCGGGCCGCCCGCGGGCAAGACGTGGCGTGGCTGACCGGACGGGGCGTCTCGTACGGGAGCGGCATCCCGTACCTGCCGATCGTCGATCTGTTGAAGGAGGCGCTCGGCGTCGAGGAATCCGATTCCGATGACGAGCTCGAGGCGAAGGTGGCGCTGCTTGATGACGAGGCGCGGCCGTTCCTGCGCCTTCTGCTGGGGCTCGATCCAGGCGACGAGGTCGCGAAGATGGATCCGCTTCTTCGCAAGGCGCGGACGCTTGAGGTGCTGCGCGCGGAGCTTCTGCGCCGTGCCGCTGCACGCCCTCATGTGCTCGTCGTCGAAGACTTGCATTGGGCTGACCAGGCGTCGCTCGAATTCATCTCGTACCTCGCCGACAGCGTTCCGCACTCGAGGATCCTGCTCGTCGTCACCTTCCGTTCCGGTTGGGAGCATCCGTTCGGCGCGCGCTCGTTCCTGACACAGCTCGACCTCGGGACATTGTCGGATTCAGCGTCGGCCTCGCTTGCGGCGAGCGTGCTCGGGCACGGGTCGCTGCCGGCCGAGCTCGAGGAGGTCGTGCTGGCGAAGACCGAGGGCAACCCGTTCTTCGTCGAGGAAGTCGTGCGGTCGCTGCTCGAGAGCGGCGCGCTTGCGCGCACAAACGGCAGCTACCAGCTCGCGCGCCCGCTCGAGGAGATCACCGTCCCGGATACCGTCGAGGGCGTCCTGATGGCGCGGCTTGACCGGCTGGAGGACGAGCCGAAGCGTGCGCTGCAGACCGCATCGGTGATCGGGCGCGAATTCACGGTACGCCTGTTGGAGCGCACGGCGGAGCTCGAGCGTCGCAGCGAGGAGACGCTGCGGCGGCTGAAGGCGGTCGAGCTGATTTACGAGCGCTCGCTCTACCCGGAGCTCGCGTACATGTTCAAACACGCGCTCACGCATGACGTCGCATACCGGAGCCTGTTGCTCGAGCGCAGGCGCGAACTCCACTGCGTGGTCGCCGCGGCAATCGAAGAGCTCTATGCCGACCGTCTCGCCGAGCACGTCGAGCTGATCGCGTTTCACGCCGAGCGTGGCGAGCAGTGGCGCCAGGCATTTGACTATCTCCTGCGCTCGGGCAAGAAGGCGTTCAGCGCGTTCGCGGCGGTCGAAGCGGTCGATTTCTTCCGACGCGCCGAGGCGATAACCGACCGCGCGAACCCGACCGACGAGGAGCTGCTCGCCCTTTACGGCTCGCTCGGGGCCGCGCTCGAGGGCACGAGCGACTGGGCGGCCGCGGTCGATGCCTGGAGCGGCATGTTGCGCGTTGCGGAGCGGCTCGGCGATCGCGTGCAGCTTGCGACCGCGCTTTACCATCGTTCGTTCGCGCAGTTCTGGAACCACCACTTTGAGGAGTCGCGGGAAGACGCACTCGCCGCCCACGCGACCGGCGAGCAACTCGCTGCCGCACCGCTGATCGCAGGCAGTCTGCTCACCATTTCGTTCATCCAGGGCGTCACAGGCGAAATCGACGCCGCCGCCGAGTCGCTCGCGACGATTCGTGAGTTGCTGCCGCAGCTCGACGACGGCACCTCGGAAGCCTTTGTCGACTATTGGGACGGCCTCCTCAACCACTGGGCTGGCGCCGAAGCGGTCGCGGTCGAGACGCTGGCGGCCGGCGCCGCTCATGGACGCGCGGCCGGCGCCCCGATTGCCGTCGTCGCCAACCTATGGACCCAAGGCATGGCACTCACGGGCGCCGGCCGCTACGAGGAAGCGATCGCGACATTTGAGGAGGCGCTCGCCATCTGCGAGCGGCTCGGCGAGCGTATCTACCGCTGCCGTCTCCTCAACTCGCTCGGGTGGGCATACATGGACATCTGTAACTGGGCGTCAGCCACGCTCTACAACCGGCAGGGGTACGACGAGGCGCTCACGGTCGGCGACCCCGAGATCATCCGCAACGCGGCACTCAACTTGGCCGACATCGCACTCGAGCAGGGCGCATGGAATGAGGCCGAGCGCCTTCTGCGCGAAGTCGAGGAGGGCTCGCGGCGCACCGGGGTTTGGGGTGAGGAGTTCATGAAGTGGCGTTACACCCAGCACATGGAAGTCGCCCTCGGCGAACTCGCGCTCGCGCGAGGAGACCCCGAAGTAGCACTCGAACGCGCCGACCACTGCCTGGCAGCCGCAGCCAGCAAGCGCGCGATCCGCAACGTCGTCAAGGCCGGTCGCGTCCGCACCCGCGCCCTACGGCTGCTCGACCGAGAACCCGAAGCCGAGGCGCAGCTCGCCCGCGCCGTCGCGGCCGCCGAGGTTTACGGGAACCCCGCCCAACTCTGGCGCACCTACGAGCTGGCCGGGCGCCACGCCGACGCTCTGCGCGTCATGCGCGCGATCGCGAGGCAACTCTCCGCCGAACGGCGAGCGACGCTCCTCGCCTCGGCTCAGGTCGCGCGTCTTCAGGTCGACGCTCAAAATCGCGTGCGTCGCTCCACTTAGTCGGAGGCGGCGGCGGCCTCTGGCGCGCGTGCCCAGAGGGGCCTACTGTGAGTTCCGCCATGGCGATGCGGCTCAGCGTGATGCTTGCGTTGGCGGCGGGGATCATCTGCTGCGACGTCTCAGGTTTGCAGGCGGCGAAGCGACCTGATCGCGGGTTGCCGAAGCCACAGCTCGAGCTGAGGGGGAACGCAACCTCGAGGGCCCCAGTGCGTTGGCGGCCTGTTTCGGGAGCGAGCGGCTACATCAGCTACCGAGGGTCGAAAACGACCGCGGGCCAGACGGTGATGAGCTTCGACCTCGGGTGGGATCGCTCGCCGAACATGCCGTGGTCGAAGCTAACGCAGGCTGACCTGTTCTCGCTCGCGACCGAGGACGGCCCCGGTCTCGACACCAGCAATCTGCAAGGCGTCAATGTCGCGAAGTGGGTCGCAGCCGCACACGCGCACCACGTCCAGGCGATGATTGCGATCGGCGGCTCGGACGACCAGAAGTGGCAGTACGCCTGTGACAAAGGCAACCGCGCCCAATTCGTCCTCAACCTCGTCAGCTACGCGGTTACTAACGGCTTCGACGGGATCGACATCGACATCGAGAACGCCCTCTGGGCCTCGCAAGGACCGCCGTCTGAGCAGCAAACGAGCTGCGTCGAAGCGATCGCCGCCGCCGCCCACGCAGCCACATCACGCGCAGGTAAGCCACTGTGGCTGTCAGAGGACGTCATCACGAACTGGCAAGGCGCATGGATGGCGCCCTACGCGACCCGGATCGATCAGTTCAACCTGATGACTTACGGCAACGACCTCGCTACGCTCGCGTCGGATGTACGGGTGACGCACAGCCAGGGCGTCCCCTACTCGAAGATGGTCGTCGGGATCGACGTCGACGACTACGGCGAACCACGCCGCGGCTGCAAACCCTTCAGCGACTACGCCAAGCAGCACGACTTGATGGGCGCCTTCGTCTGGGACGCTGTCAGCGACCACGCCAAGGCCGCGAACGCCTGCGTCACCGCTCTCGCGAGCCGATAACAACGTCGACACGGCCCGAGCCACGGCTCTGGACGAATCTCGATTCTCGTTCCGCTTCTGTCTCCGACCGCCGCACGAACGGCTCGACGTTTCTCCGTACGTGCGGTCGGTGAGACGCAGCAGATGACGAACGGGCTTCGCCGCGCCCGACGCGCGTGTGTCAAATGCCCGGCGGCCGCATCGGCAGCGGCGGCGGATCCGTGGCGAGCGCGCCCTGGGCAGATCCAAGTGGTGAGGCGGAGGGCGTGAGCGGCGACGGGAACCGGCAGGTCGACCATACGCGGATCGTGCTCCGGCCGATCGGCAGCGGCCTCCCGCTCGGGTTCTTCGCCTTTGGGATCGGGATGCTGCTGCTCGCGGGGCTCGCGATCGGGTGGATCCCGCTGGACGAGGAGAAGCACGTCGGGCAGTTCCTCTTCACCTTCGTGTTCCCACTCGAACTGCTGGCGACCGTCTTGGCGTTCCTTGCCCGGGACACGCTGTCGGGGACGACGCTCGGGCTCTTCGCCGCGTCGTGGGTCTCGCTCGGCTGGGCTGACTACACCGCGGCGCCCGCAGCGAAGAGCACGACGGAGGCGATCTACCTCTTCGGGTTCGCGACGGCGGTCTTGCTGATCGCCCTGCTGGCGACTGCGGGGAAGCCGTTCTTCACGCTCCTGCTCGGCATCGCCTGCGCCAGGATGGTGCTCTTCGGGTACTACGAGATCGGCGGCTCACACGCGTGGTCGACCGCGTCGGGCTGGTGCGGCATCGCGCTCGCGGCGCTCTCGATGTACGGCGGGACGGCGCTCGCGCTCGAAGATGCACGCCGGCGCGACGTCCTCCCCCTCTTCCGCCGCGGCCCCGCGAACGCCGCGTTCGGCAGCTATAGCGAGCAACTCGCTCGGCTGGAATCCGAACCTGGCGTACGTCAGCAGCTCTGACGGCACTAAACCGGACATCAGTGGCTGCGACCGGTCGCTTTCAGCCGGGCGGCGCAGTCGTCGCAGATTCCGTGCGAGACAGAGCCCGGGTCGCGGCGCGCCTTGAAGAACGGCGGGACGCTGTTGCCGCCGCGCCAGGCTCCCGCCACGTTGACCCGACCACACCAGGCGCAACAAACCGGCCGTCGAGCGGCACGTACGTCCGCGGCGAGCAGGGCGGCTGCTTCGTCCACCAGTTCACGTGACCGCGCTGCCGCGACTCGGGCACGTGCAACCAGGGCGTCGAACGGAAGGCGGTCGTCGGCCATCGGCGGCGAGAGATTGTGCTTCGAGGCTAGCCGTTCCCCTTCGCGGCGCGCACCACCCTCACCGTTGATGAGCGTAGGTATCAGCCAGGCGGATGCGGCCTATCCGATCGGTGCTGCCGAGTCGTTCAGTTGGCGGTCTCGGTCGGCGGCCTCGTGATGATGTGCGGCATCGGCATCTTTCCCGACGGCGGCATCGACACGGGCGGCGCGTTCGTGCGCGTTCGCGCTGCGACGCCGCGCCTCACCAAGACTGACCTGAATTTGCGCCAGCCGCTCCTCCGCCAGGATTCGCCGCTCAACCGCCTCCATCGGACGACCACCCACATCGACCCGGCCGCGACGACCAGACAACTCGGCCACACGGGTTCGCGCGCGCAGTGCAGCGTCGTGTGCGAGACGCGCTCGCTCGCGCGCCTCGGTCGCCATCCGTTCTAGCGCCTCCTGCTCCATCCTCTGCTCCGAACGTACCCAGAACGGCGCGCAGTCGAACCGAAAAGGAAACCGCCGTTAGCTCACGTCCGTCAGGCCTCGCGGCTGACCGTTGAAACGGTGTGAGCTCCGTGAGAGAGAGCGACTACGGACGCAGGCCCGGGGTCCACGTCGAGCGCGAGGAGCGTCGTTCTCTGGTTGTGTCGTTGAACGACCGGGTCGCAGCGTCGGCTGTTCGGCATCACTTCGAGGACTCGGGGGCTCGCGTGCCGTTCCAGTGCGAATGCGGCGCTGCAGACTGCCAAGAGTTCGCGCTCCACTCCGTGGCCGAGTACACGGCCATCCGCGAGGATCATCGACTGCTCCTCGCACCAGGCCACGCCGACTGACGGCGGGCCCGCAAGAAGGGACATCACGAGGGCGATCGCTCGGGACGGAGGAGCGCGTCGAGCACCGGTACAAGCTGGGCGACCACGTCACGTTTCGCGACATGCCAGCGCGCACCTGCGGCCATCGCCGCACCGATGTTCTCGCTCGACTGAGATCCGCTAACGACCACGACCGGGCAGCAGCCACACGCGCAGATCTCGCGCGTCGCGGCCACCCCGTCCATCACCGGCATCTCCAAATCCATCGTCACCGCATCCGGATCGAGCCGCGCATACAGCTCGACCCCCTCGGCCCCGTTCGCCGCCTCTCCCGCCACCAGGTAGCCCGCGGCCTCAATCAGAGATCGCAGGAGAGCCCGAACCGAGGCGTCGTCGTCCACGACCAGGATCCGCGGCGCTTGCTGCACCAGCGCATGGTTCCCATTCTCGAACCGAATAGGTATAGGCCGGCCGACCTAACGTGAACCCCTGAAAGACCCACCGGGACACAGCCGGCGAGTGAAGCCTTTGACGACAAAGCCGCTCGCAGCCGCCACCCGTATCGCGGCGGCCGTTTGATCGCTGCGGCCGTCGCCGCAATCGCGTGGGCCGTCAATACGTAGCGCTCGGGACCACGTCGACCAACCAACTCGAGGAGCGCAGGTCCGTCGACTCCACCTGCTCGGTCTGCGCAAGCCGCTCTTCACGAGTGGCCACAACGCGCTTGCTTCCCCGCAGCACGATCGGTCGAACCGGCTAGCCGGCGGAGTCGCGGTCGCGCGTCAGCGCCTGGTCCGCGTCGGCCTCTAACGCCTCGATCGCGAGCCACACTGCGATCCGCGACGAGCGTCCGAAAAGGTCTTCCAGCAGCGGCATCAACGTCCGCCCGCGCGCGCGAAACCCGTCGCACTCGACCAGATAGCCGCGGCCGCTCCGCGCCACCCGCAACGACCGACCCTCGACTTTGCGATCAAGCAGCCACCGCTCCGGCAACCCCGACCCCCTCCTCCTTCCGCATCCCGCGCTTCGACAACGCCCTGTACCCGCACCCAGGCCGACCCCAACCAGCACCCGTTGAACCGCCGATCAACGAGAGGACTACGGCCGCGCCGGCGAATACGAGCGAGGCGAGGTCAGCCGCTCTCGGCCGACGCGCCGCAGGCTCGGCAGAGCATCCGCAGGCCTCGCCCTCCCCGGCAGGCCCGGGAGTGCGGTCCCGGGCCTGCCCCCTCGCCAATGAGCGACGTCGACCGCCGACTCGGGGCTCCCGCATCGTGTGGGAAGCCCCGAGCGTGCGGACGGGTTCAGGCGGCGAGCAGCCGCTCGAAGAACGAGCGGTAGCGCGTCATTGCCACGCGCAGGTCCTCAGTCGAGACGTTCTCGTCACCGTCCCATTGCTGTTCGAGCCGCTGCCGCGTCTGTGAAAATTGCCCGGCCAGCCGCTGCATGAGGTCGGCGACGAGGCGGTCGGCTTCCCGGACGGCGTCGCGCGGCTGGTCGACGAACTGGCCCTGCACGCTTGTCCACTGGTCACGGTAGATCTGCGCGTCCTCGGGCGACAGCAGCGGCGCCATCGACGGGTCCTGCGCCGAATCGTCCTCAGGCGGCCTCGTCGCGTTGCCGGCCCGCAACGCTGCCGCGCTCGAGCCTGCCTCCGCCGCGGTCGGATAACGGTCGTCTTGCGGTTCGGTGGCGTCGGCGATGGCGGCCTCGGGGCCGGCGCTGCCCGCGCCAGGGGCAAGCCGCTCCGGATCTTCAGCCTCGGGGACATCGTCGCTCGTTTGCCGCGCCGCAAGATCGTCGGTTGACAGTTCGCGATCAGAGCTCATGTGCGCGTCCTCCTTCCGCGTTCCGTTTCCTCGCCTGCAGTCGTTTGCGCGTCGCGCGCGACGGGCTCATCCGCGCCGCCGCCGAGAAGCTCGTCGAACAGCGAGCGGTAATTCTGCATTGCTTGACGCAGATCCTCGGTCGTCGCCTCCCCACGCTGCGCCCGCGTCGACAGATCGTGCGCCTTTCGGTAGCTCTCGACGACGGCGGGATGATCGACAGAGATGTCCGCCGCCCGCTGATCGAAGTCTTCCATCGGATAGCCTCGTTCCGCCATCACGTTGGTGACGAGGCTGTCGGCCGCGGCGATCGCCGCCGGCGGCGAATCGACGAACTGAGCCTGCACCGTCTCCCACCGCTGCGCGAAGCGGGCGCGCGCCTCGGGCGCGAGCGGACGAATATTCAACTGCTCTCGCCGCTGCTCGCGAGCTGCGAGTTCGGCCTCGGCGGCCCGCCGATCGCCGGTCTCTGCTTCGAGCCGGTCGTACTCGGGACCGAACCGCTGTTGAAGCGACTGCGTTCGTCGCGCTGCAACAGCCCGCCAGGCCGCCGCGGCCGCGATAACGATGATTACGACCGCAATGAGGACCCAAGCCCAAACAGGCATTCCTACCTCCTCGTGTTCATGAACCGCATCGGACGTGCGCACGCATGGGTGGCGTTAGAAGAAGCACCGGTCCGACGAATCGCGCAGCGCAACCGTCACGACCACGCATGACCCGAAGCGGGGATCATCAGCCAGTAAACGATTCGCGGCACGGTCGAGGTTCGCGAGACGCTCGGCCAGGCGAGCGAGAGTCTCGGTTCCCGTCCCGCTACGACCGCCCACGCTCCAGTACTACCGCCGCCACGGCGTCATCGACCTCCTGCGGATCCACTGGGCAGACCCGAGCGAGAGCTTCCCGCCCGCGGCGAGCGCGACGCCCACCGGCAGCGTGGCCGCAGCCGCGCGCGCGGCTCGCCGCCCGGGCGTGGGCTCCGGGGTTTTTGCGGTTGGGACGAGTGCCTGCGCGAGATGGATTGCGCGTCGTCCCGTCTCCTGCTCGATCTGCGTGCGGCACGAGAAGCCGTTCGCGATCACGGGCACACCGGCGCTCTCGCGCACCGCGGGCAGCAGCGCGTGTTCGCCGCACGCGACCGACGTCCCGTAGTGGTCGCGCTCGAAACCCCACGACCCGGCGAGGCCGCAGCAGCCCCCTGTCACCAGGTCGACCGACATGCCCGCTGCTTCGAGCACTTGCTGGTCGGGACCGATGCCACCGGTCGCCTTCTGGTGACAATGACCCCAGAGCAGCGCGCGCTCCGTGCGTCGCGGCAGCTCCACCTCGCCACGCACGAGGAACTCTGCGAAGTGATGCGTGGATTCGACCACCTGGCGCGCGCGCCGATCCTCGGGGAGCAGCTTCAAGAGCTCGTCCTTCAGGACGGCCGTGCAGCTCGGCTCGAGGCCGACGATCGGCGTGCCGCGTGACAGCTCGGGCTCGAGCGTGGCGAGGCAGCGTTCGAGATAGCGACGCGCGAGGTGCAGCATCCCGTAGTCGTAGAGCGGCCGGCCGCAGCACACCCGGCTCCGTGGCAGAACCACCTGGTAGCCGGCCTGCTCCAGCAGTTCGACGGCGGCGACGCCCACTTCCGGGTAGAACGCATTCGTGAACGTGTCGGGCCAGAGCAGCACGCGCCGGCCGTGCTTCGACGGGGGCCGAGACGCAAACCAGCTGCGGAACGTCAGCGGAGCGAACCTCGGCAGGGGGCGCCGCTGCGTAAGGCCGGCGGCAAGCTTCAATGCCTGCGCGAACGGGGGTGTCGCACCAAGCAGGTTGACGAGGTCCGGCTCGAGCGACGCCACGTGCGCGACTTTGTCGATCAGCCCGAGCGCGTACGCGTGCCGCGGACGAAGCCGGCGGCGGTATCGGTGCGCGAGAAACTCCGCCTTTAGCGTCGGCATGTCGACGCCGGCCGGGCAGTCGTGCGTGCAGCCCTTGCACGAAAGACAGAGATCGAGCGCTTCCTCGACCTCCGACGACCGCCAGCCGTCCGTCACGAGCTCGCCGTTCAGCATCTCGTAGAGCAGCCGTGCGCGCCCGCGCGTGCTGTGCTCCTCCTCGCGCGTTACGATGTAGCTGGGACACATTACGTCTTGCCCTTGCGATTTCCGGCAGCGTCCAACTCCGACGCAGCGCGTCACGGCGTGCACGAACTCGCCGCCGTCGCGCGGGTACGCGAACTCGACCTGCGGACGCTGCAACGGCGCGGCGTACTTGAGGTCGTCGTCGAGCGCGTTTGGTGCGACGACCTTCCCTGGGTTCATCTTCCAGTCCGGGTCCCAGATCGACTTGAACCGGCGAAACCCGTCGACGAGGTCGGCACCGTACATGCGCGGCAGCAGTTCGGCGAGCGCCTGGCCGTCGCCGTGCTCGCCCGACAACGAGCCGCCGAGCGAGACGACGAGGTCGGCTGCTTCCTCGACGAACGTCCGGAAGGTGCGCCGGCCCGCCGGGCGGTCGAATTGAAAATCGATGCGGGTGTGGACGCATCCCTGGCCGAAGTGGCCATAGAGCGACGTCGTGTAGCCGTGCCGCGCGAGCAGCTCGTACAGCCCGCGCAGATAGTCGCCGAGCCGCTCCGGCGGAACGGCGGCGTCCTCCCAGCCGGTGTGTCGGTCGCGGCGACCGGGCGGGAACGACGCCGAAGCTAGCCCGACCTCCCGCGCCTCAGCGAGTTCGCGCTGCGTGCGCACATCGTCATCGATCGCCCAGTCGACCGGTGCAGCGGAGCCCGTCAGTGACGCGAGCGCCTGTTCCGCCTTTGCGTGCGCCTCCTCGGCGCTCGCCGCGCCGAACTCGGCGAAAAGCCAGCCCTCGCCGCGCGGCAGCAGCGACATCAGGCCGGGGCTCAGTGCCTCCGCCTGCTGCTCGTCCGCGAATTGGCGGTCGAAGCCTTCGAGCCCGGTCAACGGCCCGCACGCGAGGACGGCCGGGACGGCGTCAGCGGCGGCGAAGTGATCCTGATAGCCGAGCGCGAGCAGCGATCGCACCGGGTAGCGCGGCAGCAACTGCAGCGTCGCCTCGAGAACCGTGACGCACGTGCCTTCGGTTCCGACAAGCGCGCGTGCGACGTTGAAGCCTTTCTCGGGCAGAAGCTCGTCCAGGTTGTAGCCCGAAACGCGGCGCGGGATGTCGACGAAGCGTTCGCGGACAAGCGGCGCCAGCTCGTCGCGCAACGCCACGAGCGCACGCGTTATCTCGGCGGCACCCTCACCTTCGATACTGCCGCGAGAGACACGCAGCCGCTGCCCGCGATACGTGAGGATCTCGAGCGAGTGCACGTTGTCGGAGGTGCGCGCGCCGTCGCCGTCGAACGAGGCCTGGACGGAATGCATGCCGCAGGAGTTGTTGCCCAAGTTCCCGCCGATCGTGCAGTAGCCGTGCGTCGACGGATCGGGTGCGAACGTCAGGCCGACCTCACCGGCGCGCGCGTCGACGTCGGCGTTGATCGCGCCGGGTTGCGCGGATATGAGGCGGCGTTCGGTGTCCGGGTCTTCGATGCGCGTCAGATAGCGCGAGCAGTCGACGACGACGGCTTCATTGACTGTCTCGCCGGAGAGGCTCGTGCCGGCGCCGCGCGGCAGGATCGGCGCTCCATGCTCGCGACAGATCGCGTGAACCGTGACGACGTCGTCGATCGTCCGCGGCATCACGACGCCGATCGGCACCTGGCGGTAGTTCGACGCGTCGTGCGCGTACAGCGCGCGGTGCTTGACGTCGAACCGGACGTCACCGGCTACCGCGGTGCGCAGCTCGTCTCGGAGGCGGCGGCGGTCGACGTCCATAGGAGCCTTATGTCGCGTCGGCTCTCACGTGACACGTGACGGCGGCGTCCACGACCGCCATCAGGTTGTTCGGTCGCGGAACCCCTCCAAGCTCACGACGCAGCAGAGCGACGAAATTCGCCCTGACGCCTCGAGCTTCGGCTCGCCGCAGGGCCGGTGAGGCGGAAGGCGTATGATCGAGCGCCCGAAGGACAAGGAGGAGCGCGATGCCGTGGGTGCAGATTCAGAAGTCGACGGAAGCGAAGTGGGGCGACTACGAACGCGTCCAGCAGGCGATCGGCGACGAAGCGCCACCCGGTCTGATCTACCACGCCGCCGGTGAGATCGAAGGTGGCCGCTGGCAGTCGGTAAGCGTATGGGAGTCGGAAGACGACTTCAACCGCTTCCGAGACGAGCGGTTGATGCCGGCCGTGCAGCAGGCTCTTCCTGCGGCGATGGTGGAGAACGGCCCGCCGCCGACCGAGAGCTTCGAAGCAAAACACGTCTTCAAGCCGTAGAGAAACCGATTTAGGCTTCTCGTCGATGATCCTCGCGCGCCGTTGGCAATGCAGTCGGAGGCGATCGCGGAGACACCGGTCCGTAGTCCACTTCGTTTGCTCACACTCATAACAGGAGGTCGTGCATGGTCTCCACACCCGAGATGAGGCCGCAACGGCCCGTCGGTCTGATCAGCGGTTTCAAGAGCTTCCTGATGCAAGGCGACATCATTGTGATCGCCGTCGGCCTGGTGATCGCATTGGCGTTCAGCACCCTGATCAAAGCGTTCACCGACAACATCATCACGCCACTCGTCAACGCGGCCGGGGCCGGCGGCAGCACCGGGCTTGGATTCCATGTCCATGGCCAGCTCGTGAACATCGGAGCGTTCATCGCAGCTGTCATCTACTTCATCATCTTCATGGCGGTCATCTACTTCCTCATCGTCGTGCCATACCGCGCCTACCAAGCGCGCCGTGGCGTGACGGTCTTCGGGGACGCGCCGCCCGCACAGACCTGCCCCTACTGCCTTTCCGAGGACCTTCCCGTCGCGGCCACTAAGTGCCGCTACTGCGGGAGCGAACTCGCGGCCGGCACGATCTGAATTCGCGACACATTCCCGGGCCGGGCACGCGTGGTCGGTGTCCGGCCCGGCCCCGCATCGCGCGACGACTTCCTGGTGGCGTCGTCGCGCGGATCCAGCCATCTTCGTCCGCCACTCCGTCCCGCCCCACAGATCCAGCAACCCACCAAACCGTGCGAGCGGTTTACTCACCCGGAACACGGACCGCGCAACGGCCCCGATAGCCGGGCACGCCGATCACGCGTGAAGGCGGTCGCTCAGCCGAGAGCGGGAGGCGCTTTTCGATTCGCGGCCCTTCCTTCGTCGGGCCAAAGGCCGCCACCCGCACCCTCGGTTTCCTTGACGTGCCCGTGCCCGAGGCGGAGAATCGGCCGTCGCGTAAACCCTGGAAGGAGAAAGTGATGGCGATCTGTCGCATCATCGAGACGGGTGCAACGCCGGAGCAGTACGACCAGGTGCGAGAGCGCGTCGGCGTCGGGCCAGACAACCCGCCTCCCGGGGGCCGCGTTCATATCGCCGCCCAGGGCGAGGACGGGAAGATCCGTGTAATTGAAGTGTGGGATTCGCGAGAGCAGGCGGAGCAGTGGACGGAGCAGAAGGTGAGACCGTCGCGCCAAGCGGTTGCGCCTGATGTTGGCGAGCCGACGATCACCTACTACGACGTGCATCAGATGATGGTGACGTGACGAACCTGCCATGCAGCCTCTGGAAAGCGTTTAGCTAGATGACGGAGTCCGGGCCCGACGGCGGCACGCGAACCGCCGTTCTCGCTCCGTTCCGTCAGGCGTCGTAACGCAACGGTGGCCCAGCCGACTTCCTAGCCGACGTCGATGACGTGTCGGGCGGCGCAGGGCGTCATGCGTGTAAGCGGGATGACGAGGTTTCGCTTGTAATGCGTCGCGACGAGGAAAAGGCATCCCAAAACGCGACCTCCAACCGTCGCTATCCGGAACGGTTGGACATAGCCGTTCGTCGCGATGTTCTCGCTGACCCTACGGCCCTGCTTGATCAGGTCGTTGTAGTGAAGACTGCCGCGACAGGTCGTCTCGTCCGAGCACGAACCGATCCTTGCGTCGTACCCGAGATCGTTCCGGAACCGAGCGGAAAACGTGCTCTCGGTCGGGTCGTTGATCGTGCACCCGGCGACCGCTAAAACCACAGCGGCAAGGGTCAGGCGATGAACTGGCTCGGTCTACCCGCTCAGGTGTCAGTTGCGAACACTTGCCAGCCCAGTGTCTCGCTCACGACGGCGTGAAGAGCAGCGCCAACACCAGGCCACCGACCGCGAAGGCCAACAGAACTGTGAGCTTCGCCCATTCGTTAACGGTGGTCGGCCGATAATCGCTCCAGCGGTCACTCGTCAACGGGGTGTCGACGCGACGCCGGGCGCTTGTCGTTAGGCGGGGCACAGACCTCGTATATCCGGTTTCCTCAGGGTGCACTCGCGAACGCCGGCGCAAGCCGCGGATGCGCTCGGCCGTGGTCGAGCCGCGCCGACCTCACGCAGCAGTCATGGCGGTGAACACGCGGTCGACGCGCGCGACCCAAGGCCGTGCTCGAACGCGCGCGTAGAAGGCGCGGGCGCTCGCAAGCGGCTGCGGCGCCGCCGGGCCAGCAGTTCACCAAGCGCCAGGTTCGCGCGTCCTTTCCCGATGAAGTGGCAGAACGGGATGCCCCCGGGCCGGATCGAACGGCCGCACGCGGTTTAGGAAACCGCTGCTCTATCCACTGAGCTACGGGGGCTGGTCGCCAGCGTATCGCCGCCGGCGCCGACTCCAGGGCGCCGCGCCACCGCGCGGCCTGCGGTGGGAGACCGCGCGGCAAAAGATGGAGGCGCGCCCCCATGGCGAGATGGCACTTCCGGCGGCACCCACGAGGCCGTTGCTGGGCGGGTCGAGGCGTCCGTGATGCTCGTCGCGCTCGCGCACGCGACGAGCCTGGTGCTGCACACGGTGACGCTGCGAGCGCGGAGGAGCCGCCGCCGGGGCCTGCGCGTCTTCGCCGAGCTCGACGTCGTGGGTGGATCAGGCGCGAGGCGCGACTCCGCGCGTCGCGGCGCGCCCCGCGAACGCGTCGCGGGTCAGACGGCGACGCGGACCTCGCCCGCGACGAGCACGCGCTCGACCTCCAGCGCATCGTCGAGGACGACCACGTCGGCGGGCAGGCCCGGCGCGAGCCGGCCGAGATCGGGGTCGCCGAGCACGCGCGCGGGAGTGGTCGTCGCCGCCGCGACGGCGGCCTCGAGCGGCACGCCGAGCGTGTGCAGGTTGCGCACCGCCTCGACCATCGTGAGCACGCTTCCCGCGAGCACACCGTCGGGGCCGCGCACCGCGCCGTCGTGCACCTGCACGTCGAGGCTCGCGAAGCTGTACGCGCCGGCGGCCGCGCCCGCGGCCGTGATCGCGTCGGTGACGAGCGCGACCCGGCCGGCGGCGGCGTTCCACACCAGACGCACCGTCTCCGGCGCCAGGTGGATCCCGTCGACGATCAGCGAGACGACCACGTCGGGGCGTGCGAGCGCCGCCCCGACGATCCCCGGGTCGCGGTGGCGGAGCGGCCGCATCGCGTTGAAGAGGTGCGTCACCGCCCGCGCGCCGCGGTCGAAGGCGGCGTTCGCCTGGGCGGCGGTGGCATCCGAGTGCCCGAGCGACACGGCGACGCCCCGCTCGACGAGCCGGTCGACGACGAGGTCCGCGCCCGGAAGCTCCGGCGCCAGCGTCATCAGCCGCACCGGCCCTGCCTCGAGCAGCCGCTCGAGCAGCTCGAGATCCGGGTCGCGGCGCGCCTCGGCCGCGTGCGTGCCGAGCCGCCTGGGCGAGAGGAACGGCCCCTCGAGGTGCATGCCGAGGATCCGCGGCCGGCGGTCGTCGAGCGGGACCTCGGCCATCGCCGCCAGCACGCGCTCCTCCGGGCTCGTGATCAGCGTCGGCAGGTACGCCGTCACGCCCGACTCGAGCAGCGCCTCGCCCGCCCGGCGGTAACCGGCGGCGTCCGCGTCGAGGAAGTCGACGCCGCCGAACCCGTTCACCTGCAGGTCGACGAAGCCGTGGACGGCGAGGCCGCGTCCGCCGCGGCCGAGGCCGACCCGCTGCACGAGGCCGTCCGCGACCTCCACGTCGCCGGGGACGATCCCGCCGTCGACGACCGCCCCCGCTACCCCCAGTCTCATCGCGCCAGTGTAGAAGTGGTTCGGCGCCTGGTCAATACCAGTCGCCGAGACTCGAAGCGGCGGAGGCTTGTCAGCGGCAGAGGTGGTCTATACCATCGTGCCATGGCGTCGATCCGGCTCGACCACGTGACGAAGTCGTTCGGCGCCGTCACAGCCGTCGACGACGTGTCGCTCGAGATCGCCGACGGCGAGTTCCTCGTGCTCGTCGGTCCGTCGGGCTGCGGAAAGTCGACGCTGCTGCGGATGATCGCCGGGCTCGAAGAGTCGACCGCCGGGACGATCGGCATCGGCGGCCGCGACGTCACCGACCTGGCGCCGCGTAGCCGCGACATCGCGATGGTGTTCCAGAGCTACGCGCTCTACCCGCACATGACCGTCCGCCAGAACCTGGGCTACGGGCTGAAGGCGCGGCGGGCGCCGAAGGCGGACGTCGCGGCCCGCGTCGACGAGGTCGCAGCCATGCTCGGGCTGTCAGACCTGCTCGACCGCAAGCCGGCGCAGCTCTCGGGCGGACAGCGCCAGCGCGTTGCCATGGGCCGAGCGATCGTGCGCCAGCCGCAGGCGTTCCTGCTCGACGAACCGCTCTCGAACCTGGACGCGCAGCTGCGCGTCGGCATGCGCGCGTCGCTCGCGCAGCTGCACCAGCGGCTCGGCGTCACCACCGTGTATGTGACGCACGACCAGACGGAGGCGATGACGCTCGGGCAGCGGGTCGCCGTCATGCGCGACGGACGCCTGCTGCAGGTCGACCGGCCGCAGCGGTTGTACGAGCGGCCGCGCGACGTCTTCATCGCCGCGTTCACCGGGTCGCCGGGCATGAACCTCGTCGACGCGACGGTCGAGGACGGCGAGGTGCGGTTCGGCCAGTTCAGCGTGCCGCTCGACGCGCCGCATCCGGCCGGTCGCGTCGTCCTTGGCATCCGCCCCGAAAGCTTCCAGGACGCGGCGTTCGCGCCCGCCGGCCCGACGATCGCAGCCCGCGTCGAGGTGCTCGAGGAGCTCGGCGCCGACGTCCACGTTCTGTTCTCGGTCGACGCGCCCCCGCGCGCGACGGAGGTGCTGGAGGCGACGGACGAGACGGCGCTGCTCGTCCCCGACCGCGCGCTCTTCTCGGCCCGCGTCGACCCGCGCACGCGAGCGCGCGTCGGCGCCGAGATCCGCCTCGCCGTCAACACCGCGCGCCTGCACTTCTTCGACCCCGAGACGGGCATGCGCGTCGATCCGGCGCGCGAGCTCGCCGGCGTGCGGTGACGAAGCAGCGCGAGACGCGCGAGCGCGTGCTCGAGCTGATCGAGTCGCTCGGCGCGGGCGACGCGATTCCCTCGGAGCGGCAGCTCGGGATCGATCTCGGCGTCTCGCGGCTGACGGTGCGCGCGGCGTTGGACGAGCTCGTGCGCGAGGGCTACCTCGTGCGCCGCCGCGGCGCCGGCACGTTCGTCGCCGAGCCGAAGGTTGCGAAGGGCATGGACATCACGTCGTTCAGCGACGACATGCGCGAACGCGGGCTGACGCCGGGCAGCCGCACCATCGACCTCCGCCTCGTCCCCGCCGGCGCGCGCCTCGGCCGCATCCTCCACGTCTCCCCGTCCGAGGACGTCGTCGCCGTCAAGCGCCTGCGGCTCGCCGACCGGGAGCCGATGGCGATCGAGCTCCTGCACGTGCGTGCCGGGCTGGTGCCGGGCCTGACGGGCGAGGATCTCGAGCGTCACTCGTTCTACGAGCTGCTCGCAGAGCGCTACGGCATCACGATCGTCGGCGGCACACAGACGGTCGAGCCGACCGTGACGAACGAGGAGGAGTCGCAGGCGCTCGGCGTGCCGCTGCACTCGCCCGCGCTCCTCTTCGAGCGCGTGACGCGCTCCGCGGCGGGCGACGTCGTCGAGTTCACGAGCTCGACGTACCGCGGCGACCGCTACCGCATCGTCACCGAGCTCGGCGTCGGCGGGCGGCCGACCCAGCCGCTCGAGGCGACGCCGATCGCGCTTCGGTCACTGGTCTGAACAAGTGGGCCGCGCCGGCTCGGTGTGGTATTGACATCTTGGGCGGAACTGTGAGACCATCCGCAGCAGTGGCAAGTGGTCAGTACCAACCGAGCGGCGCCGGGCGCCTATGCGACAGGCCCGCCTGATCCCTGGGGGCATCCATGAAGAGACGCATCATCCTCGCGCTCTGCCTCGTCGCCGCCGTCTCGGCCGCCGTCGCGACGACGACCTCGGGCGCGACGCGCAAGGCCTCTGCAGCGAGCATCACGGTGTGGCTGCAGGTCGACGCCCAGAACAGCTGGCCGGATCTGGTCGCGGCGGCGAACCAGCAGTTCCAGTCGGCGCACCCCGGCGTCAAGGTGAACGTCCAGTACCAGAACTGGGGCGACCACCTGCAGAAGTTCGACGCCGCGCTCGCGGGCGGCGGCGGCCCGGACGTGATCGAGATGGGGAACACCGAGATGACGAAGTACATGGCGGCCGGGGCGTTCGCCGACCTGAGCTCCGCGAAGAGCACGTTCGACAACTCCGCGAACTGGCTCAAGGGCCTCGCCGCATCGGCCCGGTACGGCGGCAAGACGTACGGCGTCCCGTACTACGCCGGCTCGCGCGTCATCACGTACCGCACCGACCTCTTCTCGAAGGCGGGCATCAAGAAGCTGCCGACCTCGACGGCTCAGTACGTGGCCGACGCGAAGAGGCTGTTCGCGCACAACAAGAAGAAGGGTTTCTCGCCGCTCTACATCGCGGGCACCGACTGGTACTTCGCGATGGGGTTCGTCTTCGACTACGGCGGCGGGATCGCGACCCAGGTCAGCGGCAAGTGGAAGGGCCTCCTCGCCTCGAAGCAGTCGATCGCGGGCCTGACCGCGTACAAGAACTTCTGGAACGCCGTCTCGCGGGCGAGCAAGACGACCGACGAGGCTCACCCGAACCCGTACGACGTGTACGCGCAGGGGCTCGCCGCGTCGATCGAAGGGCCGAGCTGGTTCACGTGCTGCGTCGGCAAGAAGTACGCATCGCTGACGAAGCAGTTCGTCATGCCCGGCCACGTCGCGGGGCAGGCGCTGCCCGGCTTTCTCGGCGGCTCCGACCTCGCCGTTCCGGTCACGAGCCAGAACAAGGCACTCGCGACCGACTGGATCCGGGACTTCACGAGCACCCAGATCGAGAAGGGGCTGCAGGCGAAGGGGAACATCCCGAACGCCACGAACCTGCTCGGCAACAGCGTCAACGAGCGCGCCGCGTCTCGGAGCTGGTTCGTCCCGACGGCGAAGCACTGGGTCGACGTCGAGAACGGCAACATCCTGCGCAACATGCTCGCGCAGATCCTCACCGGAAAACTGTCCGTCAAGCAGGCGGCGCAGTCCGCGAGCGACAACATCGCCTCGGTGCTGAACCAGCCGTAGCCGCGTGAGCGACGGGAGCCAGACGGCGGCCGCCGCCGGGACGCTGCTCGCGACGTCCCGGCGGCGGCGTCCCTCGCTCGCCCGCGCTGCCCGCGCCGGGGTGCCGTACGCGCTGATCGCGCCCGTCGCGGCGGTGATCGGCGCGGTGCTCGGCTACCCGGTCTACTGGCTCGTCCGGCTGTCGACCGAGCAGTACGGGCTGTTCGAGCTGATCCAGCACAAGGGCATCCCGGTCGGGCTGCGCAACTTCCGCTCCGTCCTACACGACCAGGTGTTCTGGCACACGCTCCTGCGCACGGTCGTGTTCACGGCGGTGAACGTCGCGCTCACGATGGTTCTCGGCATGGCGATCGCACTGCTGCTCGCGCGCGTGCGCACGCCGGTGCGGGTGCTGCTCAGCTCCGGGCTCGTCCTTGTCTGGTCGATGCCCGTCGTCGTGGCGGTTCAGGTCTGGTACTGGATGACCAACTTCGAGAACGGCGTCCTCAACTATGCGCTGACGAAGCTGCACGTCGGCAACTACATGCAGCACGACTGGTACGCGTCGACGACGTCGCAGCTCGCGATGGTGACGTCGCTGATCGTCTGGGGCGCGTTGCCGTTCGTCGTGATCACGCTCTACGCCGGCCTCGCGCAGGTGCCCGGCGACCTGCTCGAGGCGGCGGAGGTCGACGGCGCCCGCTCGTGGATGATCTTCCGGGACATCACGCTGCCGATCCTGCGCCCGATCATCCTGATCCTGACGAGCCTCTCGATCATCTGGGACTTCGGCGTCTTCACGCAGCCGTACCTGCTGATCGGCCAGTCGCGGATCGGCCCCGCCAACTACCTGATGAGCGTCTACCTGTTCGAGGAGGGCTACTTCAAGAGCGACTTCGGCCGCGGCGCGGCGATCTCGATCCTGATGCTCGCGATCGTGGCGGTTCTCAGCGTCGTCTACGTCAGGCGGATGGTGCGCATCGGCGAGGCGACCGCATGAGGCGGCGCCGGGCACGGAGGCAGCTCGCCTGGGACGCGGTCGGCGTCGCCGTCTTCGCGGTGATGGTCTTTCCCGTCTTCTGGATGGTGACGACCGCGTTCAAGTCGAACGACGAGATCGTCAGCCTCACCCCGTCGTGGCTGCCGCTGCACCCGACGCTGCAGCACTTTCGCGACGCGATGCACCGGCCGTACTTCTGGACCGACGTGAAGAACAGCCTCGTCGTCGTGCTTGCGAGCGTGTCGATCTCGATCGTGCTCGCGTTCCTCGCGGCGGTCGCGCTCGCGCGCTATCGCTTCGGCGGCCGCAAGGCCGTCGTCGTGCTGATCATCGGCATCCAGATGCTGCCGCAGGCGGGTCTCGTCATCCCGCTCTACGTCGTGCTCGCGCGCTACCACGAGTCGAACGCGCTGACCGGCCTCGTGATCACGTACCTGACGTTCGTGCTGCCGTTCTGCGTGTGGACGCTGCGGGGGTTCCTGATCGGGATCCCGCGCGAGCTCGAGGAGGCGGCTATGGTCGACGGCTCGACCCGGCTCGGCGTGTTCCTGAAGATCCTGCTCCCGCTGATGGCTCCGGGGCTGGTCGCCACGTCCGTCTTCGCGTTCATCACGACGTGGAACGAGTACATCTTCGCGCGCATCCTGCTCAACGACCAGTCGAAGCAGACGATCACGGTCTGGCTGTCGTACTTCCTCGGCTCGAGCCGCCACACCGACTACGGCGCGTTGATGGCGGCGTCGACGTTGACGGCGATTCCGGTGGTCGTGTTCTTCCTGCTCGTCCAGCGGCGCATTGCATTCGGCTTGACGGCCGGCGCCGTGCGCGGATGACCGGTCGCGAGCGCCAGGCCGCCGCGTGCCTGCTGCCGAGCTTCCCGGGCGCGCGTGCGCCCGACTGGGTGAGGCGGTTCGTCGCGGACGGCGGCGGCGGCATCGTCCTGTTCGCGGACAACGTGCCGGAGCACGGAGCGCTGCGTGCACTCTGCGAGGAGTTGCGCGGCGAGCGCGGCGACGTGCTGCTCGCGCTCGACGAGGAGGGCGGCGACGTCACCCGGCTCCACTGGCGCGAGGGCAGCCCCCATCCCTCGGCGGCCGCGCTCGGCGTCGTCGACGACGTCGGCGCCACGGAGCGCGTCGCGGGCGCGGTCGCCGACGAGCTCGCCCTCGCGGGCGTCAACTGGAACCTGGCGCCGGTCGCGGACGTCAACCGGCCCGACAACCCGGTCATCGGCACCCGGTCCTTCGGCGGCGACGAGAAGCTCGTCGCGCGTCACGTCGCCGCCCACGTGCGCGCGACGCAGCGCCGCGGCGTGGCCGCGTGCGCCAAGCACTTCCCCGGCCACGGCGCGACGGCGGAGGATTCCCACCGCGAGCTCCCCACCGTGCAGGGCGACCCGCTCGCGGGGCTGCCGCCCTTCCGGGCCGCGATCGACGCAGGCGTCCGCTCGATCATGACCGCGCACGTTCGCCTGCCGGGGTACGGGGACGAGCCCGCGACGCTGAACCGGCGCGTCGTGCACGAGCTCCTGCGCGCGGAGCTCGGCTACGAGGGCGTGGTCGTCGCCGACGCGCTCGAGATGAAGGGCGTGAGCGCCGGAGTCGGCCTCGAGGAGGCGGCGGCGCGAGCGATCGCCGCGGGCGTGGACGCCCTCTGTGTCGGCCACGACGTCGGTGAGGGGGCGGTGGCTGCGATCCGGGCGGCGCTGGCGGCGCGGGTCGACGAGAGCCGGCTGGCGGAGGCCGCGGAGCGCGTCCGCCGGCTCGCGCGCTGGGCAGCGCAGCCGACGCCCGCCGGCGCCGTCGACGACACGGCGCGCGCCGTCGCGCGCCGCGCTCTGCTCGTCGAAGGCGACCTCTCGTTCCGCTCGCCGCCGCGCGTGGTCGAGCTTCGGCCGCAGGCGAACATCGCCGCCGGCGAGCCGGCGGATGCGCTTGCGCCGATCGTCGTCCGTGAGCGCGAGCCGGTTCCGGAGGCCGACGTCTACCTCGTTCGCGACGCGCACCGGCACCCGTGGATCCGCGAGGCGGCGGATCGACGCGGTGCGGTCGTCGTCGAGCTCGGCCTGCCCGTCTGGCGTCCCGCCGCCGCGCGCGGATACGTCGCTACGTACGGCGGCGGGCGCGTCGCGCTCGACGCGCTCGCGGACGTGCTCGCGCTGGTGCCGGCATGAGCACGAACCTGGAGCGAGAGCTGCGCGAGCAGCCGGAGGCGCTCGCGCGTCTGCTCGACCAGCAGCGCTCGTACGCGGAGCGGGTCGCGGAGCTGTTCCGCCGCGAGGACGTCGACTACGTGCTGATCGCATCGCGCGGGAGCTCGTCGAACGCAGCACGCTACGCGCAGTACCTGCTCGGCCGCGCGCACCGCGTGCCCGTGTCGTTCGCGACGCCGTCGCTCTTCACGCTCTACCACCAGCCGCCGCGGCTCGACGGCGCGCTCGTGATCGGCATCTCGCAGTCGGGCGAGTCGCCCGACGTCGTCGAGGTGCTGGCCGAGGCTCGCCGCCAGGGAAGGCCGACGGTCGCCCTCACGAACACGCCGGGGTCGCCGCTCGGCCGGCTCGCCGACGGCGTGCTGAAGCTGGAGGCGGGCGACGAGCGCGCGGTCGCCGCGACGAAGACGTACGTCAACTCGCTCGGCGCCGTCGCGCTGCTGTTCTCGGTCCTCACGGACGACCGTGCCGCGCGTGACGAGCTGGCGCACGTGCCCGCGCAGCTCGCGCGGCAGATCGAGCGGTCGTGGGAGGAGTCGGACGCGATCGGGCGCCTCGGCGACATCGGCGGCGGCACCGTCGTCTCGCGCGGGATCAACTACTGCACGGCGTTCGAGATCGCGCTGAAGATCCGCGAGCTGTCCGGCCTGCTGTTCGAGCCGTTTTCCGCCGCCGACCTGATGCACGGGCCCGTCGCGGCGATCTCCGCGGGCTGGCCCGTGATCGCGGTCGCGCCGAGCGGGCCGGCCCTCGCCCAGCTCGAGCAGGCGATCGACGAGGTCGCGCGCCGTGGGGCGCGCTTCGTCGTCATCTCGGACGCCCAGAGCGCGCTCGCGCGCGGCGAGGTGGCGCTGCCGCTCGATCCGGGCGTCCCCGAGTGGCTCAGTCCGCTGGTCGCCGTCGTCCCCGGCCAGCTCGCGGCGCTGCGACTCGCGCGGCTGCGCGGCGTCGACCTGGACGCGCCGCTCGGACTGTCGAAGGTGACCCTCACCACGTAGCGCGTAACCTTCCGCGGCGATGACGGTCGTCGAAGGGGAGCGGCGCTTCGCGGCGCCGCCTGAGCGCGTCTTTTCCGTGCTCACGGATCCCGACGTGATCGCGTCGGCGATCCCCGCCGTTCGCAGCCACGCGGTCGTCGACCGCGACCACTGGCGCGCGAAGGTCAAGCCGCCGCTGCCGCTAGCACCGAGCGTGACGATCTCGTTCGAGGTGCTCGAGCGCCGCGAGCCGGAGCATGCGGCGCTGCACGCGCACGGCGGCGGCGCCGACGTCACGTCGTGGTTCGACCTGCAGCGCGACGGCGACTCGACGCTGATGCGGTGGCGCACCGAGCTGCGCCTGTCCGGCATCCTCGGGCGGTTCGCCGGGCACGGGCTGGACGCGGTCGCGAAGCGCCAGGCGGCGCGCACGCTGGACGCGGTCGAGCGGGCGCTTTCGCTCTAGAAGGCGTCGGCGACGTCGGCGTGGCGCTCGGCCACGCAGAGGCGCGCCCAGTGCTCGGCGCGGTCGCGGATGCGCTGCTCGAGCTCCCGCCGCTGCTCCGGCTCGGCAGGCACGCGGTCCGGCGCGACCTCGATCCGCACCAGGTGCACGGCAGCCTCCACGTGCGCGTCGATCTCGTGCCGCTCCTCCGCGATGATCGACACCTCGCCGACCTCGTCGAGGAGCCACTCGGCGAGGCGGTCGATCTCCGCGGGCGTGGCCGCGCGTCCCGCGAAGACGCCGAAGTTCACGCGCACCTCGATCCCGGGCGGCTCCTGCCGCTCGACGACGAATGCCATCGTAGGCTCGTAGTCCATCTGCAGCACAACGAATCCGGCCCCGATTCGGTTGCTCACCCTTCGCGCGGCTGCCAGCGGAAGCCGCGGATCGCGCCGGCGAGGCCGAGGGCGCCCCAGAGGAGCACGACGGCGATCGCGCCGCCGTCCGACCACAGGTGGTGGTGGCGTACCATCACGTCCCGCGTCAGCTTCGTGAAGTACGTGAGCGGCAGCACGTCGGCGATCGCGCGCAGGAACGCCGGGTAGTGCTGCGGGGAGAAGAACGTGCCGGAGACGATCGCCATCGGCAGGTAGACGAAGTTCACGACCGCCGAGGACCCTTCCGCGGAGCGGACGAGCGCCGTCATGCCGAGCCCCATCGCGGCGAAGCACGCTGCGCCCAGCACGAGCGCGACGAGCAGCGACCCGACGCGGTCGGGCAGCGCCACCGAGAAGAGCAGCCGTCCGATCGCGATGATCAGCGCGGACTCGATCAGGAACACGACGAACGTCGACGCGAGCACCGCGACGAGATAGGTCGCAGGCGGCAGCGGCGTCGCGCGGATCCGCTTCAGCACGCCGCTCTCCCGGCGGATCGTCATCGTGATCGCGAGGCCGGCGAACGTCGTCGACGCGACGCCGTAGCCGATCATCCCCGCCTCGAGGAACGCCGCACCGCGGATGCCGGTGATCCGGTTGTTGCCGTAGATCGAGCCGAAGATCAGGAAGAAGATGATCGGCAGGAAGAACGTGAAGAACGCGGCCTCGCGGTTGCGCCAGAAGAGCAGCTGCTCCGTCCGCAGCTCGTGCGCGAACAGCCTCATTCGCCCGTGAGCTCCAGGTAGACGTCCTCGAGCGTCGGACGGCGCACCTCGAGCGCCTCGAGCTCCTCGCCGCGCGCGAGCGCATCCGCCGTCAGCTCGTGGAGGCGCTTCGTCGGCGTCAGCGTCCGCTCGACGTGCTCGCTGCCGTTGCGCCGGAACCGGATCTCCGTCTCGACGGTCCCGCCGGTCAACTCCGAAGGCGAGCCGGCGCGCACGATCGCGCCGTCGCGCAGCACGGCGACGCGGTCGGCGAGCTGCTCCGCCTCGTCGAGGTAGTGGGTCGTCAGCAGGATCGTCTTGCCGAGCTCGCGCAGGCCGCGCACGGTGTCCCACGCCGCGCGCCGCGCCCCCGGGTCGAAGCCGGTGGTGGGCTCGTCGAGGAAGATCAGCTCGGGGTCGCCGATCAGCGCGAGCCCGAGGTCGAGGCGGCGCTGCTGGCCGCCGGACAGCGTGCGAACGCGTGCGTCGCGCTTCTCCTCCAGGCCGACGATGCTCATCACCTCGTCGGGGTCGCGCGGCGAGGCGTAGTAGCCGGCGAACACCCGCAGGCTCTCGTGCACCGTCAACCCCGGGTAGAGCGACGACGACTGCAGCACGACGCCGAGCCGCTCGCGCCAGTCGCGTCCCGCGCGCTGCGGGTCGACGCCGAGCACCTCGACCTCGCCCGCGTCGCGGCGCCGGTATCCCTCGAGGATCTCGACCGTCGTCGTCTTCCCCGCGCCGTTCGGGCCGAGCAGGCCGAACACCTCGCCGGGCTCGATCTCGAAGTCGATTCCCTTCAGCGCCTCGTGCTCGCCGTACGTCTTGCGAAGGCCGCGGACGAGGACCGCGCTCAGAGCTCGACCTCCGCGACGTCCGCGGGCGCGAAGCGGCGCTCGCGGCCCGTCAGCGCGAGGACGATCTCGCCGCAGTCCGGCTGGTGACCGACGGCGACGACGGGCTCGGCGCGTCCCGCGACCGCCGCGCGGAGCGCGTCCGCGTCGGCGCCGGGCGCGAGCCGCTCGTCCACCTCGGCCGCGACGCCGGCCGCCGCCGCGATCGCCTCGCCCGTCTCGCGCGCGCGCAGGAGCGGCGACGTGACGACGCTGCCGACCTGCGAGCCGGCGAGGCGCGTCGCGAGCGACCGCGCGGCGGCGCGGCCCGCAGCCGTCAACGGCCGCAGCTCGTCCGGCTCGCCGGGCGCGGCCTCGGCGTGACGCACGACGAACACCCGCACGCGGTCAGCGTAGTTGCGCTGCGAGGTCGCCCAGCAGCGCGACCATCTCGACGTCCTCGTGCACGAGATGCTGGAGCATGGCGCGCTCGACGCCCGCGGCCTCGTAGGCGCGCAGCCGGTCGGCGACCTCCTCGACCGTGCCGCAGAGAGGCGGCGCGTCGCGGCCGACGACCCCCCGGAACCGCTCGAGGCGTCTGTCGACGTCGGCGCGGTCGCTTCCCACGAGGCAGCCCGTCATGATCGAGAAGCGCAGGGGGTCGCGCCCGGCCGCGCTCGCGGCTTCGTCGACGATCCGCTTCCGCTCGTACGCCTCGTCGACCGTCGGGAAGACCGTGTTGTACTCGTCCGCATGGCGGACGGCGGCGCGCACCGTGCGCGGCTTCGCCGAGCCGCCGACGACGATCGGCGGGCGCGGCTGCTGCACCGGCTTCGGCCACACGTCGTCCGCCTCGGTCCACTGCCGCGTGATCTCGGCGAGCTGCCGGTCGAGCTCGTCGAGGCGCTGGCGGTCGGGCGGGAACGGGAACCCGTACGTCTCGTGCTCGGCTTCGTACCAGCCCGCGCCGATGCCGAGCTCCGCACGGCCGCCCGAGACGTGGTCGACGGTCACCACGTTCTTCGCGAGCACCGACGGAGGCCGGAAGGTGACGGGCGAGACCATCGTCCCCAGACGCAGGCGCGACGTGACGGCGGCGAGCCCCGCCAGCGTCGCCCACGCATCCAGCGCGCCCGCGGGCTCGCCGCGGCCGATCGAGCGGTAGTGGTCGGAGCGGAAGAGCCCGTCGAGGCCGGCGTCCTCGGCCGCCCGGGCGAGCGCGACCCACTGCGGCCAGTCGATCCCCTCCTGGCCTTCGAGCATCAGGCAGATCCGCACCGCCGGATTCTCGCGCGGCGCGGCGGCGCGCCGCCGGGCGACCGCTCGCCGAAGGACCGGTAGCCTCGGCTCGGTGCGCCGGTTCCGCTACGTCGTCTGCGACGTCTTCACCGAGGTGCCGCTCGCCGGCAACCAGCTTGCGGTTTTCACGGACGCGCGCGACCTCGACGAGCTGACGATGCAGGCGCTCGCGAAGGAGATGAACTTCGCCGAGACGGTCTTCGTGCTGCCGCCGACGCGCGCCGACGCCGACGTCCGCATCCGTATCTTCACGCCCGCGGTCGAGCTGCCGTTCGCCGGCCACCCGACGCTCGGGTCGGCGTTCGTGCTCGGCGCGCCGCTGCAGCGGGTGGTCGTGAACCTCGAGACGGGAGCCGGCGTCGTCCCGGTCGAGCTGCAGCGAGAGGGCTCGCGGATCGTCTTCGGGCTGATGGAGCAGCCGCTGCCAAGCTGGGCGCCGGCCGAGCGCGCGGACGCGATCCTCGCGGCGGTCGGCGTCGAGCGGTCGCTGCTGCCGGTCGAGCGCTACGACCTCGGCCCCGGCCACGCGTTCGTCGCGCTCGGCTCGGCGGGAGAGGTCGCGCGCCTGCAGCCCGACTTCGCGGCGCTCGCGCGCGCGACGTCCGACGGCGTCAGCTGCTTCGCCCCCGACGACGGGCACTGGAAGACGCGCATGTTCGCGCCGGCCGCAGGCGTCCCCGAGGACGCGGCCACCGGCTCCGCCGCGGGACCGCTCGCCGTCCACCTCGCGCGGCATCGGCGCGTCGCGTTCGGCGAGCGGATCGAGATCCACCAGGGAGCGGAGATCGGCCGGCCGTCGGTCCTGTACGCCGAGGCGCACGGAGCGGCCGACGCGCTCGAGCGGGTCGCCGTGGGCGGCTCCGCCGTCACCGTCGCGCGCGGCGAGTTCGTCCTTCCCTGACCGCCGCTACAGCGCGACAGCGCGGATCTCGGGCAGCTCGGGCGCGAGCGCGGTCCAGAAGACGCCGCCGTCGCGCGACACGTACAGCCGGTTGCGCCCCGCGTAGACGATCGCGTCCGGGTTCTCGGTCGAGACCGCGACCGCGCGCCCCGGCGGCAGGCCGCGGCCGGACTCGCGCCAGGTCGCGCCGCCGTCGTGCGAGACGAGCATGGGCGGCTTCGCGGCGACGATCGCGACGACCGTCGACCCGGCTGCGGCGGCGGCGACGACCCGCGGCAGGTTCAGCGCGGGCGGCGCGGGAAGGTCGAGGTCGCCGCTCCACGGCTCGACCTCCTCCGTCTCGAGGTCGACGGCGAAGGTGCCGGCGGCAGTGTCGGCGACGGCGATCATCCGCGCAGCACCGCGGCCACGACCGCGGTCGCGCGACGCGCCGCACCCGGCGGCGTGAAGCCCGCGTTGCGTGCGACGACGTACGCCGTCGCGAACGCGTCGCCCGCGCCGGTGGGATCCGCCGCGACGGCGGCGCACGGCACGTCCTCGACGCGCCCGGCCCACCGGAGCGTCGCGCCGCGCGAGCCGCGCGTGACGACGACCTCGCGCACCCGGAGCGCGTCGAGGTCGCCGACCACCTCCGCCTCCTCCTCGGCGAGCTTCAGCACCCAGACGTGCCGCAGCACGTCGCGGTCGAAGTCGTCGTCGAGGCGAAGCGGGCCGACCTGCGGCACGCGCACGAGCCCCTGGCCGTCCAGCGAGACGCGGCAGCGCCGTGCGAGGGCGGCCAGCGTCGGCCCGGGAAACTCGTGCCGCGCGAGCGCCGCGACGTGGGCCCAGCGAACAGGCAGCGCGGGCAGGTCGGCGGGAGCCCAGGCGTCGCCGAGCGCGTCGATCCGCATCCGACGGCGCTCGCCCTCGTAGGCAAACGAGAAGGCGGCGGTCGAAGTGCCGGCGACGTAGCGCACCGGCGTGCCGAGGCGCGCGAGGGGCGGCAGGAGCTGCTCGCGGTCCGCAGCCGCGCAACGCACGACGACGCGCGCCGGCACGCGCAGGAGCCGCAGCGCGCGTGCCCCGTGGTAGGCGCCGCCGCCGACGTGCGCCGGCTCTCCGGGCTGGGCGTCGCGCGAGACGTTCCCGACGAGCGCGATCACGCGCTCGCCAGCACGAACCGGCGTGCGGCCGCACGCGCGAGCGCGGCGACCGCGAACGACGCCGCGAAGCTCGGCAGCGACGCGCCGCCCCATGGAGAGGCGTGCGGATGCGCGTACGCGACGAGCTTCGTCCACCAGCTCGGCCCCTGCGGCGAGAGCCATTGGTAGAGGCAGAACCCGACCAGCCACGCGGAGAGCATCTCGACGCGCGCCGCCGGGGCGGCGAAGACGTCGTTGCGCGCGTACGAGCGTCCGGCGAACAGCCAGTCGGCGAGCAGCACCGCGAACAGCGGGACGAAGAACGAGCCGAGCAGGTACAGGAACGGCTGGTAGTTGCGCAGGTCGACGAGCAGCGCCCCGATCGTCGCGACGGCCGCGACGGATCCGATCAGCAGCCGCTGCGGCACGCGCGGGAGCAGGTTCTGCAGGCTGACCGCCGTCGAGTAGACGTTCGCGAACGCCTCGTCGCTCTCGTCGACGGTCAGCGCGAGCAGCGCGAGCACGCTGGCGGCGCCGCCCGCTGCGACAGCGGTCAGCAGCGCGGGCGCCGCACTGATGTGGCGCGACATCGCGATCACCGCGCCGAGCACGTAGAGCGGGATCGTGGGGACGAAGTAGCCGAGCCCGGCGCCCCAGAACCCGTCGCGGTTGCGGCGGGAGAAGCGCGTGTAGTCCGCCACCAGCGGCGTCCAGCTGATGATCGACGCGAGCACGAGGTCGAAGCCGGGCCAGAACGCGTGCGCGCCGCGCTCGTGCCACAGCCGCACCGGATGCTGGCGGTAGAGCGCCCACCAGCAGAGGTAGAGCAGCGAGGCGGTGACGAGCCACGCCTCGAACTTGCGCACGTACTTGCGCACGAAGCCGACCGGGCCGAGGAACGCCAGGATCGTCGCGACGACGCCGAACAGGATCTTCCAGAACGGAAGCCCGCTCCAGCCGAAGACCTGCTGCGACAGGGCGCTCGCGCCGGTCGCGATCACGATCAACTCGAAGATCGACCAGCCGAGGCACTGCAGGACGTTGAGCCCCGTCGGCAGGTACGAGCCGCGCCGGCCGAGCGGCGCGCGCATCAGCACCATCGTGGGCACGCGCGCGTCGGCGCCGATCAGGCCGCCCACCGCGAGCAGGAGGTTGCCGACGACCGCCGCCGCGACCGTGGCCCCGACGGCCTCCGGCAGCCCCATCGCGAGCCCGCCCTGACTCGCGGGCAGGACGAGGAACGCACCGGCCACGATCACGAGCAGCGACACCGACAGGTTCGCCCAGAGCAGGAAGCCGTCGAAGGAGCCGAGCACGCGCAGGCGGTCGGGCACCGGCTCGATGCCCCAGCTCGGCGTGTCCTGGCTCACGTGGACGGAGGTTAGACAGCGACGAGTCGCGTCGCCGTCGCCTTCCAGCTCGCGACCAGCGCCTCGCGCTCGCGTACGCCGAGGCGCGCGGCCGACTCGGCCGTGATCTCGGCCGTGACGGCGCCGACGGTGACGCGTACCCGGTTCGCGACCGGAACGACGCTCGCAACCTCCGCGCGCAAATGGTTCTGCGCCGAGTCGTCGGGGAGCGTACGGGCGAGCGTGACGTCCCACGGGAAGACGACGGCCGCGACGTCGCCTTCGGCCTCGTCCGTCGACCAGACGACGCTGCAGTCGGCGAGCTCGACCGCCGTCAGGCCGCCGTTTCGCCGTGCACGGCCGCGCAGCACGTTGCCGCCGGCGAAGCGGGCGACGAACGCCGACGACGGCGCCCGGATGAGCTCCTCGGCCGTGCCGAGCTGGACGACCTCGCCGGCGTCCATTACGCCGATCCGGTCCGCGAGGGCCGCGGCGTCGACGAAGTCGTGCGTCACGACGAGCGCCGGCACCCCGGACTCGCGCAGCGTCGCGCGCAGGTCGCCGCGCACGCCGTCGCGCGTATGCGGGTCGAGCGCGCTCAGGGGCTCGTCGAGGAGGAGGAGCTTCGGACGGCGCGCCAGCGCACGCGCGAGCGCGACGCGCTGGCGCTCGCCGCCCGACAGCTCGTCGGGACGCGCCCCCGCGAGCGCCGCGACCCCGAGGCGGTCGAGCAGCGACCGCACCTCGCTGCGGTCGGCGGCGCCGAAGGCCACGTTGGCGGCGACGCTCAGGTGCGGGAAGAGCGCGTATTCCTGGAACACGAGCCCGACGCGGCGGCGCTCCGCGGGAACGTCGACGCCCTCGCCGAACCACACCTCCGCGCCGAGCGCGATCGTGCCGGCGGCGGGACGCGTCAGTCCCGCGAGCGCGCGCAGCACCGACGTCTTGCCGGCGCCGGACGGGCCGACGAGCGCCAGCGTGTCGTCGACGGCGAGCGCTACGTCGACGTCGAAGGCGCGAAGCGGAAGCCTGAACGACGCAGCGAGAGCGTCCATGCGCTCGCGAGCTTGAGGGACAGGAGGATCGCTGCGCTGATCAGCACGAGCAGCGCGCTGATCGCGAGCGTCACGTCGAAGTTCACGTCGAACTCGGCGTAGATGGCGAGCGGGAGCGTCTGCGTCACCTTCTGCAGCGAGCCGGCGAACATGATCGTCGCGCCGAACTCGCCCAGCCCGCGCGCGAGCGCGAGCGCCTCCCCCGCGGCGAGGCCGCCGCCGGCGAGCGGCAGCGCGACACGGAGGAAGCGGCGGGCCGGACCGGCGCCGAGCGTGCGCGCCGCGTCGAGAAGGCGTTCGTCGACTGCCTCGAAGGCGGCGATCGCCGAACGCAGGTAGAGCGGCCCGGAGACGAACGCGACCGCGACCGTCACCGCAAGCTGCGTGAACGGCAGCCCGGTGCCGAGGAGCCCGAAGCGGCCGAATGCGACGAGCAGCCCGATTCCCGCGACCGCGGGCGGCAGGACGAGCGGCAGCTCCACGAGCGCGACGAGCAGGGCACGCCCACGGAAGCGACGCCGCGCCAGCAGGTACGCGGCCGGTGTCCCGACCAGGAGAACGAGCGCCTGCGCCTCCAGCGAGGTGATCGCGCTGACGCGCAGCGCGTCGTCGACGACCGGGTTCGTCAGCTGCGACGCGAGCGTGAGCGGCGAGACGTGCGTGAAGATCGCGACCACCGGCAGCACGAGGAATCCGAGCGCCGCGAGCGTTGCGACGACCAGCGCCGCGGCGAACACTCCCCGGCTCATCGCTTCGCGCGCGGCAGGAACCCCGCGGCGAGGAGCTTCGCCTGCGCCTGCCTGCCGAGCAGCCTCGCCACCCACGCCTGCGCCTGCGCGCGGTGCGCGCTCGCCTTGACGACGCACACGCCGTACTGCACCTTCGGCTGTGCCCAGGCCGGGATGCGGATCACGCGCACGCGTCCCTGCGCCGTCCGCGCGTCCGTCGAGTACACGAAGCCGGCGTCGGCCTCGCCGAGCGCGACCTTGGCGAGCACGTCGCGCACGTCAGCCTCGCGGCTGACGACGTTCGAGAGGACCGACGTCAGCGCCATGTTCTGCAGGACCTGCAGCGTGTATGCGCCGACCGGCACCGTGGGCGCGGCGACGACCAGTCTGATCCCGGGGCGGCGCAGGTCGTAGACCGAGTGGATCGCCGCCGGGTTCGACGCCGGCACGATCAGGACGAGCGCGTTGCGCGTGAAGACGACCGGCTTGGTCACGAGCCCCTTCGCGTACAGCTGCAGCGGGATCGCCATGTTCGCCGAGGCGAAGACGTCGGCGGGCGCGCCCTGTTCGATCTGCGCCGCGAGCGTGTTCGAGCCGGCGAACGAGTAGTGCTCCTGCGCGTCGATCTGCGGGAAGACGTTCGTGAGCGAGGACGCCGCGTAGACGGTCAGCGGCGTACGGCCGGCGGCCTCCGCCGTCCCTACGGCGACCAGCGCCGCGACGGCCGCGAGCAGCGCGAGCCGGCGCATCAGCGTTCCACCATCACGGACGTCGACTTGACGATGGCCGTCGCGCTCGCACCGGGCCGCAGGCCGAGCTCCTCGACGGCGTCGCGCGTGACGAGCGCGACGACGCGCACCGGGGCGGTCACCAGCAGCTCGACCTGCGCCATCAGGCCGTCGACCTTCACCTCCGTGACCGTCCCCGGAAAGCGGTTGCGGGCCGTGAGGTGCGCGCTGTCGCGCCCGAGCAGGCGGTCGAGCTCCGCGGCGCGGACGATCCGCCGGTTCGCGCCGTCGCGCTCGACGGCGATGCGCCCCTCGCGGTCCCAGCGGCGCAGCGTGTCGAGGCTGATCCCGAGCGCCTGCGCGGCCTCGCTCGCGCTGTAGACCTCCTTCGCCATCAGCTCTCGAACTCCGCCAGCGCGTTCGAGGCCGCCGCGATCGTCAGCGCGGGCGCGAAGGCAGGCCCGACCGGCCCGCGTCCCTCGAGTCGCGACCAGACGGCGACGTGCTGTGCCTCGTTGGCGGCGACCTGCGTGACGGCGAGACGCAGCTCGGGGGTCTGCAGTGAGACGGCGGCGCCGACGTAGGCGCCGAGCATGAGCCGCTCGATGCGGAGCGCGAGCTCGGCGTGCGGGCGGCGCGGGTAGGAGAAGTCGATGTCGGCGGCGGTCGCGGGGGTCGCGCCGGCACGCGTGAGCAGCTGGGCCAGGGCGTGGTAATGGGCGCGCTCGTCGGCGAGGAGCTGCCGTGCGGGAATCGCCGCCGTCGCCGCCGTGCGGCCGTAGAAGTCGATCGCGAGCAGCTCGGCGGCGGTCAGCAGGCGCAGCCATGCGAGGTCGAGGTCGGGCGCGGCCGAGCGGGCGAGCGCCGGCACCGCTGCCGCCGCGCCGGCCGCCAGAAAGGCTGCTCGCGTAATCCGCCTATGCATTGCCTAGGACAATACACGGGGGGCCGCCGTCGCGCGCGCCCACCCGGCGGCTGCGAGAGCGGCGGCGACCATGCCACCTCGTCTACCGGCTCAGCCCCAGCGCGGACCGATCGGGTCGAACTGGGCGGCCAGCACGACCGCGCCGGCGAGCGCGGTCTCGAGGTGCCGCTGCTGCACGAGCAGGCCCCACGCGGCGAGCTCGCACGCGTCGTCGTCGCCCGCGCGGGCCGCAAGCGTCGCCAGCTGCGACCACGTCGCCACCTCGCCCGCCTCGCCCATCGCGAGGAAGTTCCAGGCGCGCAGCGGCCCCGTGCCCGCCTTGAACCACGCCCCGAGGAGGTCCGACGCCTTCTCGTGCGTCGTGTTCGCATGCGCGCGCAGCTCCTCCGCGAGCTCCGGCGGCAGCTTCTCCTCGACGACGAGGCAGCGGGCGCGCGCCTCCTCGGCGTCGGCGCGCATCCCGCGCAGCTCGCCCGCGAGCGACGGCTCGTGGACGATCGCCTCGACCTTCTTCGTCAGCGTCGTCGCGGCGATCGCGAGCCCGTGCGCCTCCGCGAGCTTCTCCTGCAGCACCGTCAGCATCGGCGGCTAGTCGACCACCTCGAGCTCCGTCAGCGCCTTCGCGCGCTGCTCGGCGCGCTTGCGTGCGCGCTCCGCCTGCTCGCCGCGCTGCAGCTCGATGCAGACGCGGTACGCGCCGAAGCCGACGACGAGCGGCGCGATCCAGATCGCGACGCGGAACGCCCAGATCGCGGCGGTATAGGAGAGGTCGAAGGTCACCTGCACGCGGTCGAGGCCGCCGGCGACGAAGATCAGCGCGACCCACGTGAAGACGCCGAGCCCGATCGCGGTGCGCAGCGGCGCGTCGCGCGGCCGATCCAGGAGGTTGTGGTAGCCGTAGTCGTGGGTGATGAAGCGTCGCTCGATCGCGGGCCAGAAGCCGAGGAACGCGAAGACGACGAGCGGGAACAGCGCGCCGCCCCAGAACGGGTTCGGCACGAGCGTGTAGCGTCCGATCACCAGGTCGAAACCGGGCACGAGGCGCAGCGCGCCGATCAGCCAGCCGAGATACCAGTCCGGCTGCGCGCCGTTCGTCGAGAGGTAGGTGTGGTACGGCCCCCAGAGCCAGATCGGGTTGATCTGCGCGAGCCCGCCGAGCAGGAAGAGCACGCCGGCGGTGATCATGAACAGCCCGAGCGAGCGCGGCGTCTGCCCCGGGTAGGTCGGCACGCCGACGATCTTCCGCTCCGTCGCGCGCGGTCCCGTTTTGAACTGCGTGTGGTGCTTGAGCGCGACGAGCGACAGGTGGCCGAGCAGCAGCGCTCCGATGATGCCGGGGATGATGAAGACGTGCGCGATGTACATCCTCGAGAAGAACGCGTCCGTTCCCGGGAAGCGTCCGTGCCAGATCAGCTCGCCGAGGTTCGCTCCGACGAACGGGATCGAGATCGCGACCGCGTACCCGATCGCGAGGCCCATCCCCGACAGCAGGTCGTCTGCGAGCGAGTAGCCGAGGTACCCCTCGAGCAGCGAGATGCCGAGGATCGAGAGGCCGAGCAGGTAGGTCAGCTCGCGCGGCTTGCGGTACGCGCCGGTGAAGAACACGCGCATCAGGTGCAGGAGGATCGCGACGACGAACACGTCGGCCGCCCAGTGGTGCGTCTGCCGGATCAGGAGCCCCGCGCGGACCGTCGTCGAGATGTCGAGCACCGAGTGGTACGCCTCGCTCATCCGCTGCCCGCGCAGGGGCAGGTACGGGCCGTGGTAGGTGATCTGCTTCGTCGAGTCGGTGTAGAAGAGCGCGAGGTAGGTGCCGGTCGCGACGAGGATCACGAAGCAGTAGAGCGCCACCTCGCCGAGCAGGAACGACCAGTGGTCCGGGAACAGGTAGCGCAGCGCCTTGCGCAGCAGCGGCGCGTCGCCCGTGCGCTGGTCGAGGAACCTGACGAGCTTGCGGATCATGCGTTGCGCGGCTTCCTGTTGCGGACACCCCACCACGACGGGCCGACGGACTCGTCGAAGTTCCCGGCGGCGCGCAGGTAGCCCTTGCCGTCGATCGTAAGCGGCAGCATCGGCAGCTTCCGGCCGGCGGGGCCGAAGAGGACGGTGCCGCCGTCGGCGGGGTCGAACGTCGAGTAGTGGCACGGGCAGACGAGCGCCGGCTTCTCCTCGTCGGGCTGGAACATCGGCGCGCGGTAGAGCGAGATCGCGCAGCCGGCGTGGGTGCAGATCTTCGAGTACGCCACGATGCCGTCGGCCGGGTAGTGCGCGAGCGCGGGCGGCAGGTCGAAGCGCCCCTTCGGCAGGCGGACGAGCACGACCGCCGACGCGAGGTCCTCCTTGTCGGCGCCCTCCGGGAACGCGGTGTAGAAGTCCTTCTCCTCGATGTCGCTCGCTTTCCACGGGCGGTCGTTCTCGTCGACGAGGCGCCGGCCGCGCCGCCACGGTGACTCGAACATCGGCGCGATGCGCAGCACCGGGCCGAGCGACGCCAACGGCGTGACGAGGGCGACGCCGAGCGCGCCGAAGGCGCCGCCGAGCCCGAGCACGAACAGGCGGCGGCGCGTCAGCCGGTCGCCGCTCTCGTGCACGACCTGCACGAGCAGCTCCTGCTCCTCCGGATGCTCGTCCGGCGGGTAGTCGTCCTCGAGCTCCTCCGTCACGATCAGGTGCTTCGCCGTCACCACCAGCGCCGCGCCGATGAAGACGAACGCGAGCCCGAGGGACGCACCCATCAGCTGCGTCGGGTGCGGCCAGTTGAAGCCGTAGGTGACGGGGAACATGACCGCGCAGAGCGCGCCGAGCCCGAGCAGGGCGAGTGCCACGAGCTCCCAGCCCGGCCGTGCGGGGGCCTCCGGGACGACCCGCTCCTCCGCCGGCGGACGCGGCCGGCCGCGTCCGACGAGCAGAACGAGGCCCGAGACGAGCAGGTCCTTCGCCTTACTCACTCGTCAGCCGCTTTCCGATCACCATGCACGTGAACACGAGCACGACGCCCGCGATCAGCCAGGCGACGAGCCCTTCCGGCAACGGCCCGATGTGGCCGAGCGCCCAGCCGCCGCGGTCGTCCGGGTGCTTCGCGTACTGCACGTACCTGATGATCGAGTCGAGTTGGGCATTGCTGATCGCCTTCGGCGAGAAGCGCGGCATCACGTTCGGCCCGATCCGGACGGCTTCTGCGATCTGCGTCGACGTCGCGTCCCCGAGCGGCGGCGGCACCGCGCCCGTCACGTACCCGCCCTCGGCGACGACCTGATGGCACCCGGCGCAGTGGTCGGTGAAGAGGTGCAGTCCCTTGCTGACGCTTCCGCGCTCGGGGTGCGGGTGCGGGATCCCGGGCCCGGGGGCGAGCGACGCGACGTAGGCCACGAGCGCGCGGATCTGCCGGTCGGAGAAGAGCACGCGGGAGCGCCGCGGCTGCAGCCCGAGCCGCTGCAGCGGCATGTAGCCGGTGCGCAGGTAGAAGTCGGCCGCCAGCGCACCAACGCCGCGCAGCGCCGGTGCGACGATCCGCTGCTGCGTCTGGTCGCGGTTCGGCCCGGCGCCGATCTCCTTGCCGGACACGACGCCGCTGCCGTTCATGCCGTGGCAGGCGACGCAGTACTGGCCGTAGAGATGCTCCCCCTGCTTGACGAGCGAGCCGGGCAGAGCCGCGCGCGCCGTCGCGGCGAGCACGAGCGCCAGGACGGCGGCGGCTGCGAGCGCGCGCATCATCAGCTCTGCCGGCAGGCGACGTTGGCCAGGTTTCCCGCCGCGTCGAGGGCGACGATCATCAGGAAGATCGCGTTCGCCGCCACCGACGCGGCGCTGAAGAAGTGGATCCGCGTCGGGCGGCGCTCGCCCCTCACGCCTTCCTCGGGCGGGCCGTCGCCGAACTCGAAGCCGCGGGTGTGCAGGAAGACGAGCACCGCGCAGATCTCGGCGAAGACGACGCAGCCGAGCGCGATCCCCAGCACCGTCGCCTCCCACGCGGTGTGCGAGAGCCCCCAGCGGGTTCCGGCGGCGTTGCACTCGGCCTGTGTGATGCCGATGCCCGACAGGTGCGCGAGCGTGAACGCGAGGGCGCCGACCAGCAGGCCGAGCCACTGCAGGACGGAAAGGCGGCGCCAGGTCATCCGACGGCCGCCGACGTGATCGTCCCGACCACGACCCACGTGAGGATGTTGACGAAGTGCCAGTACCACGTGATCGCCTGCAGCGCGTTCGCGCGGTAGGTGGTGATGCCGCGGGCGAACTTCCAGAGCAGCCAGACGTTGAACAGGATCCCGAGGAAGACGTGCGCGTGGTCTGCGCCGAGCAGCGTGTAGTGGATCGACGTGTACGCGTCGCGGTCGATCGGCGTGGCCCTGAGCTCGTGGCCGAAGTCCGTCGCCTCGTAGGCGAAGTAGCCGGACTGCACGACGAGCGCGACGACGAGGAACACCCGCACCAGGCCGAGGGCGCCCGCGCGCGCGGCGCGCCACGCGAGCTGCATCAGCACGCTCGTCGTGCTGAGGATCGCGACGAGCACGATCGGCAGGATCACCTTCGGCTCCGGGTCGCCGGGCAACGGCCAGTGCACGTTGTTGAAGCGCAGGTAGAAGAACGTCCCGATCATCGCTGCGAAGAGGACGCCCTCGCTGGCGATCACCATCAGGATCCCCCACCAGGCCGCGGACGGGCTCGTCCGCCGCCGGATCGCGCGCCGCACGGCCGCCGGTCCGGTCGCCGCGGTCGTGCGCGGGACGTCGCCGAGGCGCCGCCCGCCGGCGACGTAGTCGCCGCCGCTCACCGCGCACGCTCCGGTGCGCCGGTCATGCCTCCTGCGGCTCCTTCGAGTGCCAGCCGAACAGCGTGAGCACCGTGCCGACGGCGAAGATCCCGGCGGCGCCGTACTTGTGCAGGACGAGCATGAAGAACACGAGCAGCAGGCTGAGCGCGAGCAGCGGCGGCCACGGCGAGTCGTGCGGCATCTCGACGACCTCGTCGAACGTCCCGTCGACGGGCGTGACCGCGACCTGTTCGTGGCCGTCCATCAGGACGAACGTGCCTTCGGCGAGCTTCGCGCGGTCCTCGGCGCGGTCTGCCTCGTCCCAGTTCGGGTACGCGCTCGACACCTTCGGGATGACGGCGTAGTTGTACGGCGGCGGAGGCGACGACGTCGTCCACTCGAGCGTCGCGCCGTGCCACGGGTCAGGCCCTGCGGGCGCGCCCCGGAAGTAGCTGACGACGAGGTTCCCGATCAGCAGGATGATCCCGGCCGCCGTGATGTAGCCGCCGATCGTCTCGACGAGGTTGTAGCCCGACCACCCCATCCCGGAGGGGTACGTGTACTGCCGGCGCGGCATGCCGAGCAGCCCGACGATGTGCATCGGGAAGAACAGGAGGTTCGTGCCGACGAAGAGGATCCAGAAGCTGATCTGGCCGGGCAGCTCGTAGTAGAGCTTCCCCGTCACCTTCGGGAACCAGTAGTACATGCCGCCGAAGATCGGGAAGACGGCGGCGCCGAAGATGATGTAGTGGAAATGCGCGATGATGAAGTACGTGTCCGTGACCTGCTGGTCGAACGGGATCGCGACGAACATGATCCCGCTCAGGCCGCCGATCACGAACATGAAGATGAAGCCCGCGATGAAGAGCAGGGGTGTGCCGAATCGGGCGGTGCCGAGGACCATCGTCATGCACCACGCAAACACCTGGATCGTCGACGGGATCACCACCATCGCCGTCGCCGAGCCGAAGAAGATCGCGGTGATCGTCGGGATGCCGGTGGCGTACATGTGGTGCGCCCATACGCCGAAGCCGATGAAGACGACGAGCAGCTCGGCGATGGCGACGAGCGGGAACGCCGCGACGCGCCGCTGCGTGAACGCCGGGATGATCTCCGTCGCGATCCCGAACGCGGGCACGATCAGGATGTACACCTCCGGGTGCCCGAACATCCAGAACAGGTGCTGCCAGAGGTACGCCGAGCCGCCGCGCGCGATGTCGTAGAAGTGTGTTCCGATGTTCCGGTCGAGGAACAGGAAGATCGTGTCGGCCGACAGCAGCGGGAGCGCGAACAGCAGTCCGCCCGCCGCCGCCAGCATCGCGAAGCAGAAGAGCGGCATGCGGTTGAACGACATCCCGGGCGCGCGCGACTTGAAGATCGTCACGATGAACTGCGCCGCAGTGAGCGTCGACGAGATGCTGTTGAAGATGATCCCGAGGCAGTAGAAGTCGATGTTCCGGCCGGGGTCGTACTGGCGGCTCGCGAGCGGCACGTAGTCGAACCACCCCGCGTTCGGCGCGACGCCGAGCGCGAGGCTCGTGTACAGGAAGATCCCCGACGCGAGAAAGATCCAGTAGCTGAGCGCGTTCATGCGCGGGAACGCCATGTCGCGCGCGCCGAGCATCAACGGGAGCAGGTAGTTGCCGAACGCGCCCGTCGTCATCGGGATGATGAAGAAGAAGATCATCGTGATCCCGTGCATCGAGAACAGCTCGTCGTAGGTGTTCGGCGAGACGAGCTTCTCGTTCGGCTGCGCGAGCTGCGTGCGCATGATCAGCGCCTCGGCGCCGCCGGCGGCGAAGAAGACGAGCGTCGTCCAGAAGTAGAGGAGCCCGATCTTCTTGTGGTCGGTGGTCGTGAACCAGCCGAGGACGCCGGGCCGCCCTTCCCACATCTTCGCGAGCAGCTCCATGCGCTCGGCCGCGGCCGGAGTCGGAGGCGTCGCGATCGCCATTACCTGAGGCTCTCCAGGTAGGTCGCGAGCGTCTGCACCTGCGCGTTCGTCAGGCGGATGTCCGGCATCTGGTTGCCGGGCTTGACCTCCTGCGCATGCGTGATCCAGCGCACCAGGTCGTTGCGGTCGTTCGGGATCGTCAGCGACGCGAGCGTCGTGCGGCTCGCGACGTGCGTCAGGTCGGGTCCGACGTACCCCGACGCGCTCGTCCCCCGGATCGCGTGGCAGTTCGCGCACGACGCCTGCGCGAAGAGCGTCGCCCCGGCCGACCGGGTGGCGGCGGCCGGCTTCTCCTGGTCACGCAACCAGCGCTGGAACACGGCCGGCGGGTCGGCGAAGACGTAGAACGACATGTGCGCGTGCTGCAGGCCGCAGAACTCGTCGCACTGGCCGCGGTAGCGGCCGACCGCGTCCGCGTAGAGCTCGATCGCGTTCGTCTTGCCTGGGATCGTGTCGATCGTGCGGTTCAGGCGCGGCACCCAGAAGCTGTGGATCACGTCGGCCGTGCTGACCTGGACGCGCACCGGCGTGCGCACGGGTATGTGGATCTCGTTCGCGGTGACGGCGCTCGTGCCGGGGTAGCGCACCTCCCACCACCACTGGTGGCCGATCACGTCGACCGTGAGCTGCGTCGCGCCGCGCGCGGGCGCCTGCGTGGTGCCGATGACGAAGATGTCGCCGATCACGAACAGCGTCGCGATCAGGGCGATCGGGAAAACGATCCCGGCGCCGATCACGACCTTGAACGCGAACGCCTCGCCCTCCTTCGGCTCGTGGCCCGGCCGGCGGTGCGCCTTGCGCCACGCGACGACCATCAGCGCGACCACGATCGCGAGCCCGAACCACGCCACGCCCATCATCCACCAGAACAGCGACGCGATGTCCTTCGCCGCGTGGCTGCGCGGTGCGAGCGCGTCCTGCTGCTCGTCGCAGCCCGTGAGCACGAGGGCGAGCAGCCCCGCGGGCAGCGCGAGTCGCCCCCGATGTCGGACCCGGGCCGTCATCTCCCGGCGACGGCGTACCCGCGCCCGGAAGTCGGAAACGCATCGGACCGCGATCGAGGGGTCAGACCCGGGTCAGACCCCAGGGTTGTGACGAAAGCGCCACGAGCGGGGAGGTCGAGCGCCTCGGCGAGCGCGCGTGGCAGCGTCGTCTTGCGCCGCGGGGCGGGCCCGTGGCGACTACGTCGAGAGGAGGCGCCGCAGGACGAACGGCAGGATCCCGCCGTGGCGCAGGTACTCGCGCTCGCGTGGCGTGTCGAGGCGCACGCGGGCGCGGAACTGCTGCTCGTCGGCGCGGACGGTGACCTCCGACGCGTTCGCGTCATCGACGCCGGTGATCGAGTACGTCTCGCGACCCGTCAGCCCGAGCGCGTCGGCGGACTGGCCCTCCGCGAACTGCAGCGGGAGCACGCCCATCATCAGCAGGTTCGAGCGGTGGATGCGCTCGTACGACTCCGCGATCACGGCCCGGACGCCGAGCAGGCTCGGCCCCTTCGCCGCCCAGTCGCGCGAAGAGCCGGAGCCGTACTCCTTGCCGGCGAGCACGAGGAGCGGCGTCCCCTCGGCGAGGTAGCGCTGCGACGCGTCGTAGATCGTCATCTCCTCGCCCGAGGGCACGTGCACGGTCCACGTCCCCTCCGAGCCGGGCACGAGCCTGTTTCGCAGCCGCACGTTCGCGAACGTCCCCCGCACCATCACCTCGTGGTTGCCGCGCCGCGCGCCGTACGAGTTGAAGTCCTTGCGCTCCACGGCGTGCTCGATCAGATAGCTGCCGGCGGGGGAGTCCGGTCGGATCGCGCCCGCCGGCGAGATGTGGTCGGTCGTGACCGAGTCGCCGAGCCAGACCAGCACGCGCGCGCCCTCGACGTCGCGCACCACTTCGGGCTCGCGCGGCATCCCGTCGAAGTAGGGGGGGCGGCGCACGTACGTCGACTCGTCCTGCCAGGCGAAGAGCTCGCCCTCCGGCACCGGCAGCGACCGCCACGCGTCGTCGCCGGTGAAGACGTCGCGGTAGGTCTCGGCGAACTGCTCCGCGCGCACCGAGGCGGCGATGACGTCGCCGACCTCCTGCGCGGACGGCCAGATGTCCCGTAGGTAGACCGGCTCGCTGTCGACCCCGGTCCCGATGGGCTCGGCGTCGAAGTCGATGTCCATGCGCCCCGCGAGCGCGTAGGCGACGACGAGCGGCGGCGACGCCAGGTAGTTCGCCTTCACCTCGGGGTGGATGCGCGCCTCGAAGTTGCGGTTCCCCGACAGGACAGAGCAGACGACGAGGTCGCCGCCGGCGATCGCCTCGGAGATCTCCTGCGCAAGCGGGCCCGAGTTGCCGATGCACGTGGTGCAGCCGTAGCCCACGACGTTGAACCCGAGCTCGTCCAGCGGCTCCTGGAGCCCCGCCTGCTCGTAGTAGCGCGTCACGACCTTCGAGCCCGGCGCGAGCGACGACTTCACCCACGGCCGCCGCCGCAGCCCCCGCCTGACCGCGTTGCGCGCGAGCAGGCCCGCGGCGACCATCACCTGCGGGTTCGACGTGTTGGTGCACGAGGTGATCGCGGCGATCACGACCGAGCCGTGCCCGAGCTCGTAGCCGGCGCCGCGGACGGGGACGCGCCGCGGCTGCGGCCGCTCCGCCGTCGCCACCGGCGCGGCGTCCGGCACCGGTTCCGGGTCGCCGCCGGGCTGCTGCTCCGTCGTCGGGTCCGAGGCGGGAAAGGTGTCGGCGACGGCACGGTCGTGCGAGCCGTTCGCGTAGTCGACGCCGAACGAGCCGAGCGCCTCGAGGAACGCGTCCTTGGCGCGGGCGAGCGGCACGCGGTCCTGCGGGCGGCGCGGCCCGGCGAGCGACGGCTCGACGTCGCCGAGGTCGAGCTCGACGACCTGCGAGTACGTCGGCGGCTCCGCCGCGTCGTGCCAGAGCATGTTCTCCTTGCAGTACGCCTCGACCAGCGCGATCCGCTCCGCGCTCCGTCCCGTCAGCCTCAGGTAGTCGAGCGTCACGTCGTCGACGGGAAAGAAGCCGCACGTCGCGCCGTACTCCGGCGACATGTTCCCGATCGTCGCGCGGTCGGCGAGCGGCAGCGCCGCCAGCCCCTCGCCGAAGTACTCGACGAACTTCCCGACCACGCCCGTCTTGCGGAGGATCTCCGTCACCGTCAGGACGAGGTCGGTCGCGGTCGCGCCCTCGTGCAGGCGGCCGCTCAGCTTGAAGCCGACGACCTGCGGGACGAGCATCGAGAGCGGCTGCCCGAGCATCGCCGCCTCCGCCTCGATCCCGCCGACGCCCCAGCCGAGGACGCCGAGCCCGTTCACCATCGTCGTGTGCGAGTCGGTGCCGACGAGCGTGTCGGGGAACGCCACGCCGTCCCGCTCCTCGACGACGCGCGCGAGGTACTCGAGGTTCACCTGGTGGCAGATCCCGGTCCCAGGCGGGACCACCGCGAACCCGCTGAACGCCTTCTGGCCCCAGCGCAGGAAGAGGTAGCGCTCGCGGTTCCGCTCGAACTCGAGCTCGACGTTCCGCTCGAACGCGAGGCGCGACGCGAACGCGTCCACCTGCACCGAGTGGTCGATCACGAGCTCGGCCGGGATCAGCGGGTTGATCCGCGCCGGGTCGCCGCCGAGCTCCGCCATCGCGTCGCGCATCGCCGCGAGGTCGACGACCGCCGGGACGCCGGTCAGGTCCTGCATCAGCACACGCGACGGCATGAACGAGATCTCGTTCGACGGCTCCGCCTTCGCGTCCCAGCGCGCGATCGCGTCGACGTCCGCCTCGTCGCCGTTCCGCAACACGTTCTCGAGCAGGACGCGCAGCGTGTACGGAAGACGCGCGACGTCGTGGTTCGCCTGCAGCTCGTCCAGCCGGTAGACCTGGTAGGAGCGGTCTCCGACGGTGAGCTTCGAGCGCGAGGCCATCGCCTCGATTCAACCAGACGAGCTCTGGCTCCGGCCGCGCCCTCCGGCACGTGCCTGCGTGAAGCGGTTGAGCGTCACGAGGCCGATCCCGCCCAGCATGTTGCCGCCAGCGGCGACAAAGAAGTTCTCGACGACGAAGCTCCACGGCACGTGCGCGCCGTAGCGGATGCCGAAGATCAGCTCGAGCGTCACCACGATCACGTGGTCGAAGCTGCCGAGCGCGAGGATCGCGCCGGCGATCCACGCGACGACGACCCGCACCATCTGGCTCTCCTGGCCCTCGACGAACCACGTCATGGCGGTGATCAGCGCGCCGGCGAAGAGGGCGCTCACGAACAGCGCGAGCCAGCCGTTCGCGTAGACCGTCTCGGCGAGCTGGCGCGCGCTGCCGCCGGTGCCGTACGGCAGGACGCTGTGCACGGTCAGCAGCACGCCGAGGACGCCGCCCGCGAGGATGTTGAACAGCGGCGACACGGTCCATAGCTCCCCGACCTTCCACCAGGCGTTCCGCTCCTTGCCGTCGAGGCCCGCGAGCGGCACGAGGAAGTTCTCGGTGAACAGCTCGCCGCGTCCGACGACGAGGAAGACGAAGCCGATCCCGAAGCCGAGCGAGCCGAAGACGTGCGCGGCGTGCTTGCCCCAGTGGTGCTCGAGCTGCGACGTCAGCAGCGTGAGGACGACGACGCCGGCGAGGATGTCGAAACCCGCCGCCATCGCGGTGGACACGAGCTCGAGCAGCGGCCGCTCGAGCCTGCGGCGTCCCTCGAGTCGTGTTCGCTCGTAGATCTCCTCGGGCTCGGGAGCGCCCATCTACGAGATGAACTGCTTCGCGAACTCGATGAACTGCTCCTGGTTCGTCGAGACGTCGTGCAGGCACACGTGCGTGAAGCCCGCCCGCTCGAACTCGTCGATCTTCTCGCGCCACTGCGCCGGGGCGTCGCCCAGGACGAGCGCACCGTCGAGGTCGTCCTCGCGAACGAGCTCCGCCACCGCCTCGAAGTCGCGCGGCAGCGCGAGCTCCTGCGACAGGGAGCCGCCCATCGCCGTGTTCGGGCTGCGGTCCTTCGCGATCTTCCGAGCCGTCTCCTCCGTCGGCGAGAAGCAGCCGGTGACCTTGCCGTAGCGCGGCCCCTTGCCGCCCGCCTGCTCGTACTCCTTCATCACGTCCTCGTCGGCCGACGTGTTCATGTAGCCGTCGCCGAGGCGCGCGGCGACGTGGGCGGCGCTCGGCGCGGCCGCGGCGACGACGATCGGCGGCGGCTCGTCGGGCGCGTCGTAGATCTTCAGCTGCTCGACGGTGTAGTGCTTGCCGCGATACGTCTCGTAGTCTCCCTGCAGCAGCTTGCGGATGATCTCGATCGCCTCCTCGAGCATCTCGAGGCGCTCGTCGGGACGCGGCCAGCGGTCGCCGAGCACGTGCTCGTTCAGGTTCTCGCCGGTGCCGACACCGAGGAAGAAGCGTCCGTCCATCAGCTGCTGCGCGGTCGCCGCCGCGTGCGCGACGATCGCCGGATGGATGCGGATCAGCGGGCACGTCACCGCCGTCCCGAGGCGGATCCGCCCGGTCGCCTCTCCGATCGCGCCGATCACGCCCCACACGAACGGGCTGTGGCCCTGGACGTCGACCCAGGGATGGATGTGGTCCGAGATGAGCAGATGCTCGAAACCCGCCTCCTCCGCGAGGCGCGCGTTCGCGACGAGGTCCTTCGGCCCGTGCTCCTCCGACGACAGCCAGTACCCGACTTCCACGGCCGGCGACCGTTTACCGGGCCGGCAAGGCCGTAAACTCGGGCGCTGGCGATGGAGCGGCACATCATCGGGCTCGGCGGCGGCGGCGACACGCCCGAGCAGACGTCGGTGCTCCACGACTACGTGCTGGAGACGATCGGAAAGGAGCGGCCGCGGCTGCTCTACGTGCCGACCGCGATCGCCGACGACGCCGAGGGGTTCGCGCGCTTCCACGACTCGTTCGGCCGCCGCGCCGAGCTGTCGCACCTGCGCACGTTTCCGTGGCCGCCGCGCGACCTGCGCGACGTCGTGCTCGAGCAGGACGGCATCTGCGTCAGCGGAGGCAACACCGCGAACATGCTCGCGATCTGGCGCGTCCACGGGATCGACCGTTTGATGCGCGAGGCGTGGGAGAGCGGCGTCGTCCTCTGGGGCGCGAGCGCCGGGATGATCTGCTGGTTCGAGGCCGGCGTGACCGACTCGTTCGGGCCGCAGCTCGAAGGGATGCAGTGCCTCGGGTTCCTGGCGGGCAGCGCCTGCCCCCACTACGACGGCGAGGAACGACGGCGGCCCCGCTATCGCGAGCTGATCGACGACGGCTTCCCCGAGGGCGTCGCGGCGGACGACGGCGCGGCGATCCACTACGTCGGCACGGAGATCGCCGAGGTCGTGTCGAGCCGCGACGGCGCCGCCGCCTACCGCGTGACCCGCGGCGGCGAGGAGCGGCTCGAGACGCGACTCCTCGCGTAGGAGGTCGTGACGGAGCCGTCGCGTGTTTCGCGGGATCGCGGCGTCGGGAATCGCGTCCGTGTGGACGCGCAGCGCGCGGCGGAGATCCAGGTCGTGCTCGAGGGCGTGCCGCTGCCGGCGACGCGCGACGTGCTGGTCGACTACGCCGCCCGCGAGGATCCGAAGGCGGCGGCGCAGCTGCGGGCGCTCCCGGACAAGGAGTACCTGCGGATCGACGAGGTGGGGGAGGCGCTGCTGCAGGCGCCGCGTGCGCCCGCGCCGCCGCAGCCGCTTCCGATCCCCGAGAGCGGCAAGCCGCCCGGCGGGCCGAACTACGTCGGCGAGCAGGACGCGGAGACGGGTCGCGTCCGCCGCGACGCGCCGCGGACGAACCCGCCGCAGCAGGCGATCGAGGAGCAGACGCAGGAGCAGCAGCGCCAGAAGCAGGTGCAGGAGGGCGGGTAGCCCGCGCCGGGCGCCGCCGTCAGCTGTCCGGCGTCCGCTGCTCCACCGCCAGCCTCGCCAGTCGGTCCGCGTGCTGGGCGAGCTTCTCGAGCGCCGCGACCTCCTCGCGCAGGTTCTCGCGCAGCGGGCCGGCCGCGTCCGGCTCGCCGATTGCCTCGGCGAGCCGGATCGCAGCTTCGTACGCGTTGATCTCGTAGTGCTCCGCGCCCATCGCGGCAGAACAGTTGACGCCGCCGCGAAGCGCGGGCACGACCTTGTCGACGTTCGAGTCGCGCTCCCCGCGCAGCCCGTCCAGGCCGAGCGCCGGTGCGCCGCGCGGCGTGGCGCCGAGCGCACCGAACACGTCCTTGACGCGCCCGACGTGCCCGCGCGTCTCCTCGAGGTGCTGCTGCACCGCCTGCTTCAGCTCGTCGTCCTGGATCTCCTGCACGAGCTGCGGCAGGACGAGCTTGACGAGCGTCTCCTCGACCGTCAGCAGCTTGGCGAGCTCCTCGAGCAGCAGGTCACGCGCGGACTCCACCTGCGGCGGCAGCTTGACGGCGGGCGCCTTGCCCGGGATCGCGCTCACGTCACTGTCCCTCGGAACGTCGCCGGCGCGAACCCGAACAGACCGGGCACCGACGGTGCCGCCCGCCGCTCCTCCGACATGCTCATCGGGCGCCTCCTCCTCGTTGGCGTATGCGCTCCTTCTGCGGGAGCACGGTGTAGCGGGGGTCGCGCGCAGACTGAAACCCCGCCTTGAAGACCGACCAGCGCAGCGCGAGCTCGCCGGCGAGCACGAGCGCGCCGCCGGCGACCGCCGCCGCCTGGCTCCGCGCGCCCGCGCGCGCGAGCAGCGCGGCCCCGGCGGCGGTGCAGAGCTTCGAGATCCTGCCGTACCGGCCGGCCTCGCCCTTCTTGTAGACCTCGCCGACGAAGCCGAGCTTCCGCTCCATGTACTCGACGAGCCCGAGCTCGGCGAGGACGCCGTAGACCGCCGTCCGCCGCGCCGGGCCCGCTGAGTCCGTCGGCGTCACGATCGCGGCCGCCGCGCCCGCGCTGGCCGCGGCGCTCAGTCCGAACACCCACGGCAGCTCGTCGCGCGCCTCGCTCCAGACGGGGATCGACGTGTTCGCGACGAGCGCGCCGGTGTACGTCGCGAGCGGCGGCCCCGACAGGAACGACACGACCTCGCCCGCCCACTTGAGCGGCCTGAGGACGCCGAGCAGCTCCAGGACGGCCGCGGTCGTGGACGCGCCGCCCGAGAGCAGCAGGATCCAGCTGCCGACGCTCATCGGCGAGGTCACCTTGAACATGCGGAGCATGTGGAGGAACCGCTCCGGCCGGCCGAGGTCGGAGACGAGGAGCAGCGGCGACGCCAGGTCGAACGCCGTGCCGACGTAGAGGCAGCGCTTCGCGAGCGTGTCGTTGCGCGCGACGCGCGCGACGCCGTGCAGCACCGACGACGCGCCCGCGATCCCGCCGGTCCAGAAGTAGAACGGGATCTCCGGCTGCCAGACCGGCTCCTTCACGACCGGCCGGCCGTAGTACGACTCCATCGTCGTCCCGAGCTCGGTGATCGAGCCGTCCCACGACGTCGTGCCCGCGGGCTTGCCGTTCTCGAGCGCCTTCCCTTCCTTGATCGGCTTGCGGTCCGTCACGTCCGTCCTCCGACGAACGCGGCCGCGATGCCGACGAACATCGCCGTCGCCGCGAGCGCGGTCGACTTCCACAGGCGGGGGAGGTGCGCGGTCGGCACGACCGGGTCGGGCGGCAGGCCGTACACCTCGGGTTCGTCGAGCAGCAGGAAGAACGCGCCGAAGCCGCCGACCCCGTCGTCGGGGTCGTGGCCGTACAGCCGCGCGCCGTTCCAGCGCTCGGCCTGCAGCTTCCGCAGGCGCTTCTCGGCGCGCTCGCGCAGCTCGTCGAGCTCCCCGAACTGGATCGAGTCGGTCGGACAGGCCTTCGCGCACGCCGGCTCGTGGCCGCCCTTCAGCCGGTCGTAGCAGAGCGTGCACTTCCAGACGCGCCCGTCCTCCTTCTTGCCGAGGAGCGGCAGCGCGAGCGGCGCGTCGTCGGGCGAGCGCGGCAGGTCCCGCTTGTCGAGGACGCCGAACGGGCATGCCGGCACGCAGTACCCGCAGCCGTTGCAGACGTCCTCCTGCACGACGACGGTGCCGAACTCGGTGCGGAAGAGCGCGCCCGTGGGACAGACGTCGAGGCACCCGGCGTGAGTGCAGTGCTTGCAGACGTCCGACTCCATCAGCCACCGCAGCGGCTCCGGCTGCGCGGCGCTCTCGAGCTCGGCGGCGTCGTCGGTGAGCTTGAGCGGCTTGCGCTGCTCGATGAACGCGACGTGCCGCCACGTGTTCGCGTTCAGGTTCGACGTGTTGTCGTAGCTCTCGCCGGTCCAGACGAGGCCGTCCTCGGGAATCAGGTTCCACTCCTTGCACGCCACCTCGCACGCCTTGCACCCGATGCAGATCGACGTGTCCGTGAAGAAGCCCATGCGGGGCTTCGCCTCGTCGCCGTAGGTGTCGGGCCAGGCGGCCGGCGCGCCGGCCGGTTGCGCCAGCGCGCTCATTCGTCCCTCGTCGTGTCGACGGTGTCGGCCGGCTCGGGGAGCTCGGCGCCGCTGCGCGCGGCGTACGCGCGCTCGCGCAGCTCGGCGACGAACTGCGTCAGCTTCGCGCCGCGCGGCCGCCGGCCGGGGCGGATGTCGCACGTGAACGCCTTCACCTCCTGGATGTGCACGTTCGGGTCGAGCGCCATGTGCGCAAGGTCGTTCGCGGCGCCGCCCGTGGTGAGTCCGCGCTGCCCCCAGTGGTACGGCAGCCCGACCTGGTGCACGAGCCGGTCGCCCATCTTCACCGGGCGGACGCGATCGGTGACGAGCACGCGCGCCTCGATCGCGGAGCGCGCGGTGACGATCGTCGCCCAGCCGCCGTGCGTCAGGCCGCGCTCGCGCGCGAGCTCTGGGTGCACCTCGACGAACATCGCCGGCTGCAGCTCCGCCAGGTAGTTCGTGAACCGCGTCATCCCGCCGGCGGTGTGGTGCTCCGTGAGCCGGTAGGTGGTGACGACGTAGGGGTAGACGTCGCTGCCGCCCTCGTCGGCGACGGGGTTGTACGGGTCCTCCGGCAGGTCGTTCCGCTGCCGTCGGGGATTCGAACGCTGGCGGTACAGCCTGTTGCCGAACGGCGACTCGTGCGGCTCGTAGTGGGTCGGCAGCGGCCCGTCGACGAGTCCCTGCGGCGCGTAGATCCAGCCGAGGCCGTCCGCCTGCATGATGAACGGGTGGTCGCCCCGGATCGCGTCCGGGCCGGTCGCGTCGTCGGGCGGCACGTAGTCGGGCGGCTTCTCCTCGTCGAAGTCGGGCGTGTCGGTGCCCGTCCACTTCTTCTGCTCGGCGTCCCACCAGACGAGCTTCTTGCGCTCCGACCACGGGTTGCCGTCGGGGTCGGCCGACGCGCGGTTGTAGAGCAGGCGGCGGTTCGCCGGCCACGCCCACGCCCACTGCAGCGCCGTGTAGTTCTGCTCCCAGTGCGGCTTCTTGCGCGCGGCCTGGTTGATCCCGTCCGCGAACACGCCGCAGTAGATCCAGCAGCCGCAGGCCGTCGAGCCGTCCTCCTTCAGCAGCTTGTAGCCCGCGAGCGACTGGCCCTTGTCGTCCCAGCCGTTGATCTCCGCGAGCACCGCCTCGGCCGACGGCTCCTCGATCTGCCCCGAGGTCGGGTACTCCCACGTCAGGTCCAGGATCGGCAGGTCCTTCGGGTCCTGCGAGGACTTGAGCTTCTGCCGGATCTTCTTGCCGAGGTGGAAGTAGAACCACAGCTCGGAGCGGCAGTCCTCCTTCGGCTCGACGGCGCGGAAGTGCCACTGCAGCAGCCGCTGCGTGTTCGTGAAGGAGCCGTCCTTCTCGAGGTGGTCGGCCGCCGGCATGAAGAAGACCTCCGTCCCGATCTCCTCCGTGCGCAGCTCGCCCGACTCGATCTCCGGGCTGTCGTACCAGAACGCCGCAGTCTCCGTCTCCACGAGGTCGCGGACGACGAGCCACTCCAGCTTCGCGAGCCCGAGCCGCTGCGCCTTCCCGTTCGCGGAGCCGACGGCCGGGTTCTCGCCGACGACGAGGTAGCCCTTGACGTTGCCCTCGAGCATCTGGCCGACGGTCCAGTAGTTCGAGTTGTCCATGTCGATCCGCGGCAGGTACGAGAAGCAGAACTCGTTCTCCTTCGTCGCCGCGGCGCCCCACCACGCCTTGAGCAGCGAGACGATGTACGCCTCCGCCTTGCCCCACCAGCCGCCGGGCGCGGTCGTCATGTCCACGTACGCGTCCAGGCCGCCGTAGTGCTCGGTGTGCGGCATCGTCAGGTAGCCGGGCAGGATGTTGTAGAGCGTCGGGATGTCGGTCGAGCCCTGGATCGACGCATGGCCGCGGAGCGCCATGATCCCGCCCCCCGGACGGCCGACGTTCCCGAGCAGGAGCTGGATGATCGCCGCCGTGCGGATGTACTGGACGCCGACCGTGTGCTGCGTCCAGCCGACCGCGTAGACGAACGCGCTCGTGTGGTCGCGGTCCGAGTTGTCGCAGAGCGTCTGCGCGACGTGGAGGAACTCCTCGACGGAGCAGCCGCACGTCTCCGCGACGAACTCCGGCGTGTAGCGTGCGTAGTGGCGCTTCAGGATCTGGAAGACGCAGTGCGGGTGCTGGAGGGACTCGTCGCGCTCCGGCGGGTTGCCGTGGCTCAGCGCGCCGCCGTGGCCGCCGTGCCCGGCCTGCTCGCCGCGCGTCTGCGACGGCTGGAAGCCCTCCTCGCGTTCGCCCGCAGCGCCGTGCACCTGCGTGCCCGCGTACTGCCAGGTCGTGACGTCGTACCGGCCCTTCTCCGGATCCCAGCCCGAGAAGAGCCCGTCGTTGTCCTCGGTGTCCTCGTAGCGCTCGTCGATGATCACCGGCGCGTTCGTGTAGCGCAGGACGTAGTCGTGGAACCAGCGGTCGTGCTCGAGGATGTAGTTGACGATCCCGCCGAGGAACGCGATGTCCGACCCCGCGCGGATGCCGACGTGTCTGGTCGCCATCGCGCTCGTACGCGTGAAGCGCGGATCGACGTGGATCACGTGCGCGCCCCGCTCGCGGGCCTCCATCACCCACTGGAAGCCCACCGGGTGGTTCTCGGCCATGTTCGACCCCATGATCACGATGCAGTCCGAGTTCATGAGGTCCTGCTGGTAGTCGGTGGCGCCGCCGCGCCCGAACGAGGTCCCCAGACTGGGGACCGTCGAGCTGTGTCATATGCGCGCCTGGTTCTCGACCTGGACGATGCCGAGCGCCGTCAGCAGCTTCTTGATCAGGTAGTTCTCTTCGTTGTCGAGCGTCGCGCCGCCGAGGTTCGCGATCGCGAGCGTGCGCTTCGCGGGGTCGCCTTCGGGCGTCTTCTCCTGCCAGTGCTCGTGGCGCGTCCGGATGATCCGGTCGACGATCATGTCCATCGCCCGGTCGAGCTCGAGCTCCTCCCACTGCGTCCCGTACGGGCGCCGGTACTTGACCTTGTACTCGCGCAGCTGCCCCGCGTGCATGTTCTTCGTCGCCGCGCCCTTCGGGCAGAGGCGGCCCCGCGAGATCGGGCTCGCCGGGTCTCCCTCGACCTGGATCACCTCGCCGCCCTTGACGTAGACGAGCTGCGCGCAGCCCACGGCGCAGAACGGGCACACCGACTGCGCGACGTGGTCTGCCTGCTCGATCCGCGGGCGCAGGTTCCTCGACTTCGGCGACTGCGCCGCCTTCCCGAGCCCCAGCGGGTCGCCCTCCGTGAGCTGGCGGACGACGGGCCAGGACTCGAGCAGCTTCGTGAAGCCCATCTGCCCGCGTCTCATACCGGCCGCCGCGGGCGAGGAAACATATCGCGAGGCGATAGGCGTGCTCAGTCGGGCAGCCCGTCGATCGCCCTGCGCAGCTCGTGCCGTTCCGCGCCGAGCGCGGCGTGGACGGTCGCGAGCTTCGTCTGGCCCTGCGCGGTCAGCGAGAGGTGCACCACCCGGCCGTCGGTGGTCGAGGGCGTGCGGGCGACGAGCCCCGCCTGCTCGGCCCGCTGCACGAGCTCCGTCACCGCGCTCTGGGCCAGGGCGAGGCGGTCGACCAGCTCCGAGACCGTGGCGGTGCCGTCGCCCGAGCCGCCGATCTGCAGGAGGAGGAGGTACTGGCGCGGTGTCAGGCCGTACTTGCGGGCGCAATCCTCGCTGCGCTTCAGGAACTGCCGGAGCACCGCCCGGAACTCGGCCGCCGCGCGGTAGTCGTGTTCCATCGCAAGGTGATTTTCTCACGGCTGCGGGGGAAAGCGCCGCCTGTGCGTCGAGCGACGTCGCTGGTCGGCTGGTTCGCCGTGCTCTTCGTGGTCTGGGCCGTGCTCGTCGGGACGATCCAGAGCACCGAGCTCTACGCGGGACTCGCCGCCGCGGCGGCCGGCGCCGTGGTCGCCGAGATTCTGCGCAGCCGGCGGCTGCTCGAGTTCGAGGTCGACGCGCTCACCCTGGCGAAGGTCTGGAAGGCGCCCGGGCTGATCCTGCTGGACGTCGGCGTCGTCGCGTTCGAGCTCGGCCGCGCCCTCGCCGCCCGCCGCCGCGTCCTCGGCACCTGGGTCGACGTCGACTTCCCCGTCCGCGGCGGCGCCCGCGGGCGCTGGCAGCGCCTGTGGGGGGTCGCGCTCGCGAACGGCTACGCGAACTCGGTCGTCCTCGACTACGCGGACGGCAAGGCGACGATGCACGTGCTTCGCACCGACGTGATCACCGGGAAGACGGTGCTGTGAACGTCTTCCTGTGGGCAGCGACGGCGCTGCTCGTGCTCGAGCTGCCGCTGATCGTGTACGCGGCCGTCGCGCCGACGCGGCTCGACCTGCTGCCGACGCTGCAGGTCGCGGGCACGATCTTCACGCTCGCGCTCTCGCTGCTCGCGCAGGGCTTCCACCGCTCCGCGTACACGATCCTCTCCGTCGTCGCCGCCGTGCTCACGTTCGCCGGCACGATGGTCTTCGTCCGGTTCTTCGAGCGGGAGCTCGATCCATGAGGTGTCGGGTCGACCGAGCCGATCCAGGAGCGCACGCGCCGGCTTTGCCGGCGCCGGAGCGGACATGAGGTCGGTGGTCGTGGACGTCCTGCTCGTGCTGGTGGTCCTGCTCGAGCTGCTGTGCGTCCTCGGCCTGTTCGTGTCCGCGACCGTCTACGACCGGCTGCACTACTCCGGCGCGTCGACCGCGCTCGCGCCGTTCCTGCTCCTCGCTGCCGTGGCGATCCGGCAGCCGCACCCCTACACGAACCCGGTGTGGAACGCGCTCTTCGTCGCGCTCGCGCTGTTCTTCCTGAACAACGTGCTCTCGCACGCGATCGCTCGCGTGGCGCGTCAGCGCGAGACGCGGGAGGTGGAGCTGTAGAGCCGCTGCAGTACGTCGCGATCCTGTTCACGGCGGCGGCCGCGCTCGCCGTCGTCCTCGCGCGCGACCTCATCCGTCAGGCGGCGCTCTTCTCGCTGTACGGGTTCGCGCTCGTCGTCCTGTTCCTCGTCTTCCAGGCGCCGGACGTCGCGCTCTCCGCGCTCGTCGTCAGCGGGATCGCGTATCCGCTCGTGCTCGTCGGCGCGATCGCGCGCGTGCGCGGCCTCAGGAAGCGAGGACGCCCGTGAGCCGCACCGCCCGCACGGCGCTCTTCCTCGCCTCGGCGGGCGGCCTCGGGTTCCTCGTCGTGTGGGCGCTGACCGGGCTGCCGCCGTTCGGGCACTACCCGGGCCCGTACGGCGACATCGTCACGCACGTCGTGCAGTCGCAGCGTCACATGGCGAACGCGGTGACGGCCGTCGTGTTCGACTACCGCGGCTTCGACACGATGGGGGAGGAGCTGCTCCTGTTCGCGGCGGCGTCGGCGGCCGCGTTGCTGCTGCGCGAGACGCGCGAGTCGCAGACGTCCGACATCGTCGACGCCGTCCGCAGCGACGCGTCGCGGGGCGTCGGGGCGGCCGCCGTCGCGGTCGTCTTCGTGCTCGGGCTGAACGTCGTCGCGCACGGCTTCATCACCCCGGGCGGCGGATTCCAGGGCGGCGTCGTGCTCGCGGCGTCGTTCGCACTCGTCTTCCTCGCGGTCGAGTACCACGCGTACCACCGGCTGGTGCCGACGTCGCTCGCGGAGCCGATCGAGGCGTTCGGCGCCGGCGCGTACGTCGGCCTCGGCCTGATCTCGTTCGGGTTCGGCCTCGCGTTCCTGCAAAACTTCATGGAGCTCGGCGTCTTTGGGCGGCTCAGCTCCGGCGGCAGCGCGATCCTCGTCAACTGGTCGTCCGCGCTCGCCGTCGCGGGCGGGTTCCTCGTGCTGTTCGGCGAGTACCTGAAGGAGGACATGGCCGCCCGCTACGGGCGCGCCCGGGTCCGATGAGCATCCTGCCCTACCTGCTCTGCGCGTTCGTGTTCGGCTGCGGCCTGTTCGGCATCGTCACGAGCCGCAACGTCATCCACATGGTCGTCTGCGTCAGCGTCTGCCAGTCGGCGACGTACATCCTGCTGCTCGCGATCGGCTACAAGAACCACGGCACCGCGCCGGTGTACGCCGACATCCCGTCGAGCCGCGTCGTCACGGACCCGATCGTCCAGTCGCTTACGCTGACGGACATCGTCGTCGCGGTCGCCGTCTCCGCGGTGCTGCTCGCGTTCGCGCTCAAGGCGTACGAGCACCACGGCTCGCTCGACCCGGCCGAGATGACGGGCCTCAAGGGATGACGACGCTGCTGCCGATCCTCGTCGCGGTACCGCTGCTCGTCGCGGCGCTCCTCGCGCTCGGCGGGAGGTGGATGCCGAACCGCCTCGACGACTGGGTCGCGTTCGGCGCCGCCGCGGTACCGGTGGCGCTCGGCGCGGTGCTCGTCGTGCGGGTCGGAATTCGCCTGCTCACGTACTGGTTCGGCGGCTGGCGGCCGCGCAGCGGCAGCTACCCCCTCGGGATCGCGTTCGCCTCGGACCGCATCGGGATCGGTCTCGCGCTCCTCGTCGCCGTCCTGCTCTTCGCGTCACTCCTGTACTCGTGGCGCTACGTCGAGGACGAGCACTACCTCTACCTCGTCCTGATGCTCGCGTTCGGCGGCGCGATGTGCGGCTTCGCCCTCACCGGCGACATCTTCAACATGTTCGTGTTCTTCGAGCTGATGAGCGTCGCGGCGTTCGCGCTGACGGCGTACAAGGTCGAGGAGCCGAGCCCGCTGCAGGGCGCCTTCAACTTCGCGGTCTCGAACACGATCGGCGCGTTCCTCGTCCTGCTCGGCATCTCGCTGCTCTACGGGCGGACGGGCTCGCTCAACCTCGCGGAGATCGGCCGCCGCCTCACCGCGGACGGTCGCCACGACGGGCTCGCGATCGTCGCGTTCACGCTGATCACGTGCGGGTTCCTCGTCAAGGCGGCGATGGTGCCGTTCCACTTCTGGCTCGCCGACGCGCACGCGACGGCGCCCGCGCCGGTGTGCGTGCTCTTCTCGGGCGTGATGGTCGAGCTCGGGATCTACGCCGTCGCGCGGATCTACTGGGTCGACTTCGCCTCGGTGCTCGGGCAGTTCGCGAACCCGACGCGCGACGTCCTGCTCGGAGTGGGGACGGTGACGGCCGTCGTCGGGGCGGTGATGTGCGGGATGCAGCGCCATTTGAAGCGGCTGCTCGCCTACTCGACGATCACGCACGCCGGGTGCTTCCTGATCGGCGTCGCGCTGCTGTCGCCCGACGCCCTCGCCGGCGCGGCGGTCTACGTCGTGGCGCACGCGTTCGCGAAGGGCGCGCTCTTCCTGGCCGGCGGCATCCTGCTCGTGACGAAGGGGGAGATCGACGAGCTGCTCCTGCGCGGCTACGGCCGCGACCTCCGCGTGACCGCCGTCGCCTGGCTCGTCGGCGCGCTCGCGCTCGCGAGCCCGCCGTTCCTCGGCACGTTCACGGCGCACGCGCTGATCGAGGACGCGGCCGGCGCGGAACACTACTGGTGGGTGCCGATCGTGCTGGCGTTCGCGACGATCGGCTCGACGAGCGCCATCCTCCGTGCCGGAGCGCGCGTCTTCCTCGGCATCGGCGACGCGGAGGATCCGCTGCTGTCCGACGAGCCGCGGGAGAGCCCGACGCCGCGGGAGCGGCCGCGCATCGTCTTCATGCGGACGATCGCGCTCGGGCTCGCGCTCGGCGGGCTGGCCGTCGGCGCGATCACGCCGCTCGCCGAACGCGCGATGGAGGCGGCGCACTCGTTCACCGACACCGCGAGCTATCTGGCGGTCGTGCTCGACCACCACGGCGCGGCGCCCGTGCAGCCCGAGCACTGGCACACGACGACGTCGAGCGTCGTCTGGTCGGTCGTCACGCTCGTCGGCTCGTTCGTCGTCGGCTACGCGTCGCTCTACCGCGCACACCTCCCGCGCGCCGTCTCGAGCGCGCTCGCGAGCGCGTTGCAGCCGCTCCGCGCGGCGCACAGCGGTCACGTCGGCGACTACATCGCTTGGCTGACGTTCGGCACCGCCGTGATCGGCGGGCTCTTCGCCGTGACCATGCGCTGAGCGTCAGGTGCGCGTCACCTCTGTAAGCCAGCGCGGTCTTCCGCTTAATCCGTCGTTAATCGGCGATTCCGACGTCTGAACACACGGCGGGGCTATAACGCGCCCCGATGGGTCGCACAACCCTCCCCCTTCGGGCCGCCGAGCTGCTGGCCACCGCCGTGGTGGGCGGTGCGCTGGCGCTCGGCGGCGCGGCCCTGTTCGGGAAGCTCGGGACGCACACGACCGTCCAGCAGGTCACGCAGCCGGTGCGCGACGTCTCGCAGGTGCGCACCCTGCGCGGCGGCCTGACCCCCGAGCAGGTCTACCGGCAGGACGCGCCGGGGGTGGTGCAGATCACGGCGACGTCGGTGACGAAGACGCCCGCCGACCCGTTCAACCTCTTCCCGCCGACGACGCAGACCGAGGAGTCGCTCGGCTCCGGGTTCGTGCTCGACAAGGCGGGCCACATCATCACGAACGAGCACGTGATCGCCGGCGCGACGAAGGTGCAGGTCTCGTTCTCCGGCCAGGACCAGCTGCCGGCGAAGGTGATCGGCAAGGACCCGTCGACGGACGTCGCCGTCCTGAAGATCGACGCGCACGCACGTGCGCTGACGCCGCTGCCGCTCGGCGACTCGGACACCGTCCAGCCTGGCGACACCGTGTACGCGATCGGGAATCCGTTCGGCTACACGCGCACGCTCACGGCCGGCATCGTCAGCGCGGTTCAGCGGCAGATCGAGGCGCCGAACAACGTTCAGACGATCGACCACGCGATCCAGACCGACGCTGCGATCAACCACGGGAACTCGGGCGGGCCGCTGCTCGACGCCGACGGCCGCGTGATCGGCGTGACGTCTCAGATCTCCACCGGGAACACCGGCCAGCAGGGCAACCTCGGCATCGGCTTCGCGATCCCCATCAACACCGTCGCCAACGTCGCGGCGCAGATCCTGAAGAACGGGAAGGTCGAGCACGCGTTCCTCGGGATCGGCGTCGACCAGGTGACGCCGCAACTCGCGCAGCTCTTCAACCTTCCGGCGTCGCACGGACTGCTCGTGCGCGACGTGCAGGCCGGCAGCGGCGCCGACAAGGCCGGCATCAGGCCGGGGACGACACAGGTCGTGGTGGGGGGCGAGACCTACCAGCTCGGCGGCGACCTCATCGTCGCCGTCGACGGCAAGCAGGTCTCGACCTACGAGCAGCTGCGGGACGTGGTCGCCGCGCACAAGCCCGGCGACAAGGTGCAGCTGCAGCTCTACCGCCACGGCAAGAAGACGAACGTCACCGTGACGCTCGGAAACGCCCCGCAGTAGCGTCGTGTGACGTGAACGCTCGGGCTCTCGCCCGAGAGCCCGGATGGATCGGTCGCGGCCCGCTTGCCTGCCCGGGCCGCGGCCGATCGCGCGCGGTCGGGCGCGCAGCTTCTTAACGCGTTCTTCATCGCTACCTTGTGCGCGTGGAGCGGGGGCAGATCGTGCTGGAGGAGTCGGCGGCTGCCGTCGACGACGAGCAGCTCTGGCAGGACGACTCCGGTGGCGACCACGACGGCTGGTTCTGCGTGCGCACCGACCCGTTCCCGTGCCCGGCGGCCGGGTGCGGCTTCGTCGCGGACTTCATGACGGCCGCGCATCTCATCCTCGTGTGGCAGGAGCTCGACGACCCGAACCTGTTGCGGCACGCCGCGCGCGCCCGCGACGTGGGACGCAACCCGCACGTGGTGGGCTACCGCTCCGAGTACGGCCCGAGCGCGTCGTACTACGCGTGGATCGCCGCGGGGCGGCCCGTGCACGGCGTGAAGCAGGCGTAGACGCTTGATCGAGCAGCGGTTCGGCGAGTCGCCGCCGTTCTCGCTCGGCGTCGAGGAGGAGCTGATGATCCTCGACGCGCAGACGCTCGACCAGGTCGCGGCCGTGGACAAGATCCTCGCGGCGTCCGCCGGCCGTGCGCTGCCCGGCTCGCTCAAGACCGAGCTGTTCGCGTCCGTCTTCGAGACGAACACCGACGTCTGCGCGGCGGTGACCGACGTCGAATCTGCGCTGCCGGCGCTGCGGCGCGCCGCCGCCGAGGCGGCCCGGGAGCACGGCCTCGTCGTCGCCGCGGCGGCCGCGCACCCGTTCGCCCGTCCCGAGGCGCAGCCGATCGTCAAGGAGGAGCGATACGTGACGTTCGTCGGCTACGGCGGCATCTCCGTGCGGCGGCAGGGCGTACAGGGCCTGCACGTCCACGTCGGTATGCCGTCCGCCGACGACTGCTGGCGCTGCCTGGAGGCGGTCCTGCCGTGGCTGCCGGTCGTGCTCGCGCTGTCGGCGAACTCGCCGTGGTTCGCCGGCGAGCTCACCGGCATGGCGTCGAACCGCGCCCCGGTGCTCGCGGAGCTGCCGCGCGCCGGGGCGCCGCCCGCGTTCGCCTCGTACGGGGAGTGGGAGGCGTGGGTCGAGCGCCTCGTCGACCTTGGCGTGACGCAGGAGTACACGCGGATCTGGTGGGATGTCCGGCCGCACCCGCGCCTCGGCACGCTCGAGGTGCGCATCCCGGACCAGCCGACGGACGTGCGGCTGTCGGCGGCGTTCACCGCGCTCCTGCAGGCGCTCTGCGCGACGGCGCTCGCGGGCGCGCTGCCGCAGAACCGCCGCTTGCTCGGCGACCACGGCCGCGGCGACTACGTGCAGAACCGCTGGGCAGCGGCTCGATTCGGCCCGCGTGCGGAGCTCCTGCATCCCGACGGCGCGCGGGTGGCACGCGCGTCGGAGCTGGGCGCCGAACTGCTCGAGCTCGTCCGGCCCGCCGCGCGCGACCTCGGCGGCGACGCGGCGCTCGGGCGTCTCGACCCGGCCGCGTGCGAGGCCGACCTGCAGCTGCAGAGGGAGTCGGCGTTCGACGCCGCGGCGGACGTCGTCGCCCGGACGCTAGCCTGAGCGTCCGTGGCGACGGTGAACGAGACGCTGCAGGTGAGCGGCATCCGCTGCGAGCGCTGCGTGCTGCGCCTCGCGTCCGCGCTCGAGGGCCATGACGGCCTGCAGTCGGCGAACGCGAATCTGATGGGGCAGGTGCAGCTCGTCTACGACGACGAGCGCACCTCCCGGGATGCGCTCGTCGAGGCGCTGGCTCGCGGCGGCTTCCGCGAGCAGCTCGCTTTCTAGTCCGGCTACTCGAGCTCGTCGACGCGGTCGTCCATCGGCGTGTGGTGGCCGACGACGCCGCCCGGCATCCAGCCCGGATCGGCGGAGTTCGAATGCTCGATGCGCGCGGCGTCGAAGTCGGCCGAGCGCTCGATCGTCGGGTCGCCGGCGCCGCCGAGCGTCCCGAGCCGCTGCGCCGGGGCGGGATCGGCGCCCTCGCGGAGTCCCACTGTCTCGGCGTTCTCGACGCCGTCGGGATCCGGGTCGGTGACCGTCGGGACGTCGAGGCCGTAGTGCCTGCGCACCGCGGCGACGTCGACGTCGTCGTCGCTGACGCGCGGCGACTCGTTCACGAGCTCCTTCGACAGCGTCGTCCGCAGCACGCCGCCCTCCTCGTGCAGGAACTCGAGCGGGATCGCGTGCGTGTGCTTCAGCAGCCCACCCGTCTTGATCAGGACGAACTCGCCGCGCTGCGCCTGCACGGTGCCGAGGCTGTGGTCGTCGCTCGTGACGACCTCCTTGCCCTCATACGTGGTCGTGCCTGGACTGGTCATGCGTCCGCCATACCCGGGAATCGCGCCGGTGAAGCAATCGTTCAAGCCGTTGCTAGGGTGGTTTTCGGATGGCAGAGAGCGCTCCGACGACCGCCGAAACACGCAGGCTCGCCGAGGAGGCGCGCGCGCGCGTTCGCTTCGAGGAGGAGGCGCTCGAGTTGTCGGATCAGGTGTACCGGGTGGCGCGGCGCCTCGTCTCCTCGCGCGAGGAAGCGGAGGATCTCGTCCAGCAGACGTACGAGCGCGCCTTCCGCTCCTGGCGGCAGTTCACGCCGGGGACGAACCTGCGCGCCTGGCTGCTCCGGATCCTGACGAACCTGAACATCGACCGCGGCCGCCGCCAGCAGCGCGCGCCGCAGACGACGTCCCTCGACTCGGAGGCCGGCGACTACTTCCTCTACAACAAGCTGGAAGCGCAGGTCGCGGAGGAGAACCCGGACGAGGAGCGGGTGCTCGAGCGGCTCAGCCAGGATTCGATCGTCGACGCCCTCGCCGACGTCCCGCACGACTTCCGCGACGTGATCGTCCTCGTCGACATCGGGGAGTTCTCCTACGCCGACGCCGCGCAGATCCTCGACATCCCGATCGGCACCGTCATGTCGCGTTTGCACCGCGGCAGGCGTATCCTGAAGAAGAACCTCGCCGACGAGGCGGTAACGACGTGATCGACTGGTGCGAGAAGTGCGAGGAGATGATGCAGCCGTATCTCGACGGCGTCCTCTCCGACCACGAGGTAGCCGAGGCCGAACGGCACCTCGACGAGTGCCGCTGGTGCGCGAAGCGCTACCGGTTCGAGGAACGGCTACGCCACTACGTGCGCATCGCCGCCGCCGAGCCGATGCCGCCCGAGCTGAAGGCGAAGCTCGCCGCGCTGCGCACGCCCCTGCACTGAACGGGGGAGCACCTTCGGTTCTCCCCCGTTGGCCCCCTCTCCGACATCTTGCGCTTCGTGCCGAGCGAGCGTCGGCAAAGCTGCCGCTCGCGTCTGCTGCCGTCGTCCGGCAGCTCGCGGATCGTCATGACCACTTCTGGTCATGACGATTTGACGGCGCGCCCCGCGAAAGCTCGCCGCGCTGCGCACGCCCCTGCATTGAACGGGGGAGCACCTTCGGTTCTCCCCCCGTTGGCCCCCTCTCCGACATTTTGCGCTTCGTGCCGAGCGAGCGTCGGCAAAGCCGCCGCTCGCGTCTGCTGCCGTCGTCCGGCAGCTCGCGGATCGTCATGACCACTTCTGGTCATGACGAATTTGACGGGGCGCCCCGCGAAGACGAGCTGCCGCTGCATTGAACGGGGGAGCACGGTTCTCCCCCCGCTGGGCTGTCTAGGCGCCGGTCACGGTGCGCGGGCCCACGACGACCAGCAGCTCGCGTGACGTGAGCCCGGGCGCCTCGGCGGTGCCGACTCCGAGCTGGCGCGCGAGTCGGAGCGCGACGTCGTAGCCGCCGGCGCCGTAGTAGACGACGGTGCGGGGATAGGTGAAGCGGTCGGCGCGGCCGACCTTGACGATCGTGTAGCCCATCGCGCCGATGCGGCTCGCGACCTGGCGCGTCCAGTCGATGTCCCCGTTTCCGTTCTCGACGCTGATCTGCAGCTTCCAGGGCGGCGGCAGCGTCGCGTTCGGGATCGCCTGGACGGTGCGGGTGCGCGTCACCTGCAGGCCGGGCGACATCACCATCACGACCACCGCCGACAGCAGCGCGGCGAGTGCGCCGACGACGACGAGCCGCGCGCGGGCGTTGACGCGGATCGCGCCCGTCACCGGCAGCCCGGCGAGCCGGCGCGCCTCGAAGCGGTCGATCCCGAGCGCCGTCGCGTAGACCACGGCCGCGAGGATCGCCGCGTTCTGCGAGGGAAACCGGTAGAGGCGTCCGTCCTCCAGCCACTCGATCTCCTGCTCGCCGAGGCCGCTCCGGAACGCGACCTGCTTGACCGTCAGGTCGCGGCGCTCGCGTGCGGCGGCGAGCGGCGAGTGCTGCGGGACGGCGTCGAGCGGGTGGGCGACGTCGAGCATCGCGGATGGTTCTCCTTCGACTCTCGCTATGCGATCCCTATCGGCGGACGTCGATGTCCCCTGGAGGGCGCAGGTCGGACGTGTCGACGAGCACCGCCTCGAGCGCGCGCGCGCCCTCGTCCGGGATCTCGCTCCAGGCCGCGCGGGCGAGCACGACCGGGTGGCTGCGCGTGCCGTCGTAGCTGGCGGCGAGGACGGGTGCGTCGTGGCGTCGCGCGGCGAGCCGCTCGACCGCGCGCGGGTCGAGGGCCGGCCCGTCCGCGAGGACGACCAGAGCGTGCGTCACCTCCGGCCCGAGCGCAGCGAGCGCCGCGCGCAGCGACGCGCCGGGGCCGCGCGCCCAGTCGTCGCAGCGGACGACGCGCGCGCCCGCGGCCTCGAGCGGATGTGCTCCCTCGACGACGACGACGTCGCCGATGCCGCGCGCCTTGCGCAGCGCCGCGAGCACCGCCGGCAGGAGCTCGAGCTGCTTGATCCCGCCGTAGCGCGAGGACGCGCCCGCGGCGAGGACGACCGCCGCGACCATCAGCGCACGGCGACGGTCGCCCGCTCGATCTCGACGATCCGCGTCGGCGCGCCCGTGAGCGAGGCTGGGTCGCCGAAGCGGCCGATCCGTTCGACGACGGCGAGCCCCCGCACGACCCTGCCGAGCACCGCGTACTCCGGCGGCAGCCCGGCGTTGCGGGCGGTGACGACGAAGAACTGGCTTCCGCTCGTTCCGGCAGGCTGCGCGGCCGTCTTCGCCATCGCAACGACGCCGAGCGTGTAGCGCGTCGACCGCGGCGGCCGGTCGACGGTCGTGTAGCCCGGGCCGCCCGTGCCGGTGGCCGTGGGGTCGCCGCCCTGGACGACGAAGCCGGGAACGATTCGGTGGAAGATCGTGCGGTCGAAGAAGCCGCGGCGCACGAGCGCGACGAAGGACGCCGTGGCCGCGGGCGACGTCGTCACCGCGAGACGGACCGTGAAGCTGCCGCAGCTCGTCCGCAGCGTGACGTCGTACGTCTTCGCCGGGTCGAGCCGGCGGGTCGGCTTCGGCGCCGTCCGCTGCTGCGCCGGCGGCGCCGACACGGCCGCGCAGCCGCTCGCCGTCGCGTGCCGCGCAGCAGCCGTCGCCGGCGTGCGCCTGCTCGCGCCGCACCCTGCGGCTGCGACGGCGGCGAGGAGCAGGAGCGGGAGCGCCCGCCCCATCGGCTACGCGAGCGCCGTGCGCACCCGCGCGACGAGGGCGCGGGCGACGTCGAGCTTGTACGCGTTGTCCGGCAGCGGCGTCGCGCTCTCGAAGCCGTCCTCGAGCAGCCACGGCACCGGCGCCACGCCCGCGAGCGCGACGCGAACCTCGCCGCCGACGCGCGCACCCGCGACGCCGACGAGCGGGAAGGCCCAGCGCTTGCGGCCCATCGCCTTCAGGTACGTCGAGCGGTCGCATTCCGGCACGCGCACCTCCAGGATCAGCTCCCCCGGCGCGAGCGTCGTCGTCCGCCGGTCGTCCTCCGTCGGCAGCCGGTACAGCTCGGCAACCGGCAGCGAGCGGCGGTTCGTCAGCAGCGTCGCGTCCAGCGCGAGCAGCGCCGCCGCCACGTCGGACGGGTGCGCGGACGCGCAGAAGCCGTTCGCGAAGATCGCGTGCTCGCGGTGCTCGCCGTCGCGCGCGAAGCACTCCGCTCCGCCGTGAAGCCTGCACGCCCAGCCGAGCCGCCAGTACCAGCAGCGCGTCGCCTGCAGGAGGTTCCCGCCGAGCGTGCCTGCGTTGCGCAGCTGCGGGCTCGCGGCGAGGCGGCACGCCTCGCGCAGCGCCTCCGGCACCTGCGGGTCGCACTCGAGCTCGGCGAGCGTCGCCGCGGCGCCGATCGCACCGTCCGAGATCCCGCGCGGCACGACGCCGCGGATGTCGACGAGCTCGTCTGCATGCACGAGCCCGCTCCGCAACAGCGGCACGAGCTCCGTCCCGCCCGCGAGCACGAGCGCGCCGCCGTCGACGCGCTCGTCGCGGCTAGACGCGCGCCGCAGCTCCATGCGTCTCCCGCGCGCGCTCGCGCGCTTCAGCCTCGCGCAGCGCGCGCAGCATCTCGGCGCGGTCGATCGGGAGCGAGTGCACCTCCGCACCCGTCGCGTCGCGGATCGCGTTCGCGATCGCCGCGGCGACCGGCACGATCGGCGGCTCGCCGAGCCCCTTCGACCCGAGGTTCGTCAGGTGCGAGTCCGGCTCGTCGACGAGCTCGCTGACGATCTCGGGGACGTCGGCGATCGTCGGCAGCTTGTACGTGTCGAGCGTCTGCGTGAGGATCCGGCCGCTCGCCGGGTCGTGCAGCCGGTGCTCCGACAGCGTGTGGCCCAGCCCCTGGACGATCCCGCCCTCGATCTGCGACGACGCGCCGAGCGGGTTGATGACGCGGCCGACGTCGTGCACCGCCGCGATGCGCTCGACCCACACCTCGCCCGTCTCGACGTCGACTGCCACCTCCGCCACCTGCACGCCGAAGGTCAGCACCTGCATCCCCGTCGGGTTGGGGCCGCGCGCGCCCTTGCCGAGAATCTGCGCGTCCTCGAGCACCGACACGACCTCGCGCGCCGGCGCGCCGCGCTTGCCGAGCTGCTCCGCGATCTCGTCGACCTGCCGCCGCGCGTCGGCCGCGGCGGCGCGCACAGCGGGCCCCATCGACGGCGTCGTCGAGGAGCCCGCGGAGATCGACGCGAACGGGCCGCGCGCCGAGTCGCCGAGCGACACCGTTACGTCCTCGAGCGGGATCCCGAGCTCCTCCGCGGCGATCATCGCCATCGCGGTGCGCGTGCCCGTGCCGATGTCCTGCATCGCGGTCACGACCGTCGCGCGCCCGTCCGATCCGATGCGCACCCACGCGTACGACGGCGGGCCGCCGCCGCCGTACCAGATCTGCGACGCCATCCCGACGCCGCGCTTGACGGCCGCCGTCGAGCGCGCGCGCACCTCGTGCCGCCGTTCCCAGTGTGGCTCGGCGCGGCGGTAGCACTCGAGCAGGTTCTTGCCGCTGAACTCGCGCCCCTGGTCGGCGTCGTGGTCGGCGTGGTTGAGCCGGCGCAGCTCGAGCGGGTCGATGCCGAGCTTCGCGGCCAGCACGTCGAGCAGCGACTCGAGGCCGAACGTCCCCTCGACGAAGCCGGGCGCGCGGAACGCCTTCATCGGCGGCTGGTTGATCCGAGCGCCGACGGTGGTCGTGCGGACGTTCGGGCAGGCGTAGAGCAGGTTCATCGGACCCTCGGTCGGCGACGACCAGCCGTCCCAGCCGACGGCGTTCACGTACTCGCCGCCGAGCGCCGTCAGCTTTCCGTCCGCGCGCGCGCCGATCGTCAGCCGCTGGATCGTCGCGTTGCGGTTGCCGCTGACGAGGTTCTCCTCGCGCCGCGTGAGCGAGCACTTCACCGGGCGCCGCGTGCGCCGGGCCAGCTCGGCGGCGACGAACGTGTGGTCGTCGGCGCCGCCCTTGGCGCCGAACCCGCCGCCCATGTAGTGGCACACGACGCGCACCTTGTCGCGCGGGAGGCCGAGCTTCTCGGCCACCTCGTCGCGGACGCCCCAGATGAACTGCGTCGAGATGTAGACCTCGAGCGTGTCGCCGAGCCACCGCACGACCGCCTGGTGCGTCTCGAGCGGGTTGTGCAGCACGACCTGCGTGCGGTATTCGCCCTCCACGACCACGTCCGCCTCGGCCAGGCCGCGCTCGTAGTCGCCGCGCTCCTTGACGCGCGGCTCGCCGATCGTCAGCCCGCGCGCAACCGCCTCGTGCGGGTCCAGCACGGCCTCGAGCTCCTCCCACTCCACGTCGATCGCGGCGACCGCCGCACGCGCCTGCGCAAACGTGTCGGCGCAGACGGCCGCGACCGGCGCGCCCTCGAACCCGCACTCCTCGGCGAGCTGCTCGATGTCGCCCGGGCCGATCGCGGCGTGCACGCCAGGCTGCGCGAGCGCGGGCGCGAGGTCGATCCGCGCGACGCGGGCGTGCGCGTACGGGCAGCGCAGCATCGCCGCGTGCAGCATCCCGGGCAGCTTCAGGTCGGCGGTGTAGACGGCCTCGCCGCGCGCGCGCTCGTGCCCGTCGAGGCGCGGCGCAGGCCGGCCGACGATCTCGCGGGGCCCGGGCGGCCACTGGTCGAGGGAGTCCTCCTCGACGACCAGCCAGACCTCCTCGTAGCGGCCCTCGACCTCCTTCTCGGTGCGGATCAGCCGCGCCACGTGCGAATCGCCTCCTCGATCTTCGGGTACGCGCCGCAGCGGCACAGGTTGCCCGCCATCGCGTGCCGGATCTCCTCGCTCGTCGGCTCCGGAGTGCCGTCGACGAGCGCGACGGCGCTCACGATCTGGCCGGGCGTGCAGAACCCGCACTGCAGCGCGTCGGCGCGCACGAAGGCGTCGACCATCGGGTGGTCGCGCAGCCCCTCGATGGTGGTGATCCGCGCGCCGTCGAGCGCGTGCACGAGCGTGATGCACGCGAGCATCGGTGCGCCGTCGACGAGCACCGTGCAGGCCCCGCAGTGGCCCTCGCCGCACGCGACCTTCGTCCCCGTGAGCGAGAGCTCGTCGCGCAGCGCCTCGGCGAGCGTCGTCCCCACCTCGCCGTGCACGTCGTAGTCGTGCCCGTTGACGGTGAGCGTCGTCACGCGGCCGCGGTCACCACCTCGATGTCGGCGAGGTGGATGAGCCGCTGTACGAGCCGCGTCGTCAGCCGCTGCTGCACCTCGTCCTCGATCTCCGGCACCGACGACCACACGTCCCGCGCCGTCTCGAGCAGCTCGCGGATCCGGTCGGCCGCGTCGGCGTGGCCGTTGCGCTCTCCGCACGTGTTGATCGCGAGCCCGAGCATCCCGGCGGTGTCGGGCTGGCGTGCCCACAGGAGCGGCGTCGTCATCGACAGGTACTGGTGGATCCGCGCGAACTGCATCGGCTGCACGTAGCGCTCCGGCCCGATCGGCTGCGTCGGCTCCGGCAGGTCGCGCCCGTCGGCGAGGGCGTTCGCCGTCTCGCCCAGCAGGGCTCGGAGCTGCGCCTCCGAGTAGCCGGCGAAGCGCGCGGTCTTGAGCGCGATCAGCAGCGAGCCCGGCTGCTGGCCGTACGGGTAGTCGCTCGCGTAGACGACCTGCTCGGGCGGCACCTGGCGGTAGAAGTCGAGGAGGTCGACGGGGCTCCACGTCGACGTGTCGAACAGCACGCCCTTCCGCCCCGCCATGCAGCGCGCCAGGGCGGCCAGGTCGGCGATGCCCGCGTGCGCGATGATCAGCGTCGCCTGCGGGTAGCGGTCGACGAGCGCGCGCAGCCCCTCGGCGATCGGCGGCAGCCCCCGGCCGCCGTGGATCAGGATCGGGACCCGCCGCTCGGCCGCGAGCTCGAACACCGGCCCGAGCCGCTCGTCGGTGGCGGTGAAGCGCTGCGCGCGCGGGTGGAGCTTGATCCCGCGCGCCCCCGCGTCGAGACAGCGCCGCGCCTCCTCGAGCGGCGACTCGTTGAGGTCGAGGCGGACGAACGGGATCAGGCGCCCGCCGGAGCGGGCCGCGAACGCGAGCGTGCGGTCGTTCGCCTTGCCGAACGCCGGATGGCGGTCGGGCTCGTCGAGGCAGAACACGAACGCGCGCGAGATGCCGAAGCGGCGCATGCTGTCCTCGAGCTGGTCGTAGTCGCCGACCATGCCGTCGATGTCGTGGCCGAGGTGCGTGTGCACGTCGAAGATGTCGGCGCCGGCCGGGACGAGCGCGCGCAGCTCGTCGCTCCAGCGCTCGACCAGCTGCTCCGCACGGGCGACGGCGTCCACGGGGCCGGAGTCTAGTTATGGTGCGTCCCGTGCCCGACGCGCTGATCTACGCCGACAGCTTCCGCTCGCCGGAGCTGCGGCACGAGGTCCCGCTCGGCGTGCCTGACCCGTTCCTCTACGTGGAGCGCGACGGCACGCGCCACGTCGTCGCCTCGTCGCTCGAGGCCGGAAGGCTCGCGGAGGTCGGCGGCTTCGAGGTGCACCCGTACGAGGAGTTCGGGTTCGACGAGCTGCGCGGGCAGGGGCTCGCGCCGCGCGAGGTGGAGCGCGGCGTCGTCCTGCGTGCGCTCGAGACGCTCGGGGTGAAGCGGGCGACGGTGCCGCACACCTTCCCGGTCTGGCTCGCGGACGCGCTGCGCGAGCGCGGCGTCGAGCTCGACGTCGACGCCGCGCACTTCGACGACCGCCGGCGCGTCAAGACGGCGGCGCAGCTCGAGGGGATGCGGCGGGCACAGCGCGCCGCCGAAGCCGGCATGGACGCCGCACGCGACCTGCTGCGCCGCGCGACGCGGAACGGCGCCGGGCTCGTGGTCGACGGAGAGCCGCTCACGGTCGAGCGCCTCAAATCCGCGATCGGGGGCGCCTTCGTCGCGAACGGGGCGGTCTTCGACGACTTCATCGTCGCGCCCGGCGCGCAGGGCGCCATGGGCCACGAGATGGGCTCGGGACCGATCGAGGCCGGGGTGCCGATCGTGATCGACGTGTGGCCGCGCGACGCGCGGTCGTTCGTCTTCTGCGACATGACGCGCACGTTCGTCGTCGGCGAGGTGCCCGCGGACGTGCGGCGCTGGCACGCGCTCTGCCGGGAGGCGCTCGAGCGGACGCTCGCGGAAGTGGCGCCCGGCGCCAACGGCCGCGCGATCTACGACGCCGCGTGCGACGTCTTCGAGGCGGCCGGCGAGCCGACGCAGCGCACCAAGGAGCCGGGCGTGCCGCTCGGCGACGGCTTCTTCCACGGCCTCGGCCACGGGGTCGGGCTCGAGGTGCACGAGGCGCCGGGGCTGGGGCTCGGGTCGAAGGACGAGCTGCGGCCGGGCGACGTCGTCACCCTGGAGCCGGGCGCCTATCGCCGCGGGTACGGCGGCGTGCGGCTGGAGGACCTCGTGCTCGTCACGGAGGACGGACACGAGAACCTCACGACGTACCCGTACGACCTCGAGCCGTAGGTTGCGGCGCGCAACGATCGTTTAGGCTTCCCGCCACATCGGTCTCCGTTCTAGCGCCCCGCTTGGACGCGGGCGAGAAGGGGGGAAGCATGGCAGCAGTCGTGGAGCCGGCGACGACCCGAACCATCGTCGAGCCGGTGCCTGTCGCCGATCCTGCACCGCTGGGGCTCGCGGGCTTCGCGCTCACGACGTTCCTGCTGAGCGGCCACAACGCGTCGTTCATCCCGGACCTGATCTGGGTCGGGCCGGCGCTCTTCTACGGCGGCCTCGCGCAGTTCCTCGCGGGGATGTGGGAGTTCCGCAACCGCAACGTGTTCGGCGCGACCGCGTTCTCCACGTACGGCGGGTTCTGGATGGGCCTCGGGATCTTCGTGATCCTCGCCGGGACGACGAAGTTCACCGCCGGGTTCCACGGCGGTGACCTGACCAACGCGCTCGCGTGGTACCTGTTCGCGTTCGCGGTCTTCAACACGTACATGCTCCTCAACAGCCTGCGCGTGTCGGCCGCGGTGTTCCTCGTGTTCCTGACGCTCGAGATCACCGAGATCGTGCTGGTGATCGGCTTCTTCGTGCTCTCGCACAACGGCCACACCTGGTGGCTGCACGCCGGCGGCTGGTGCGGCGTCGTCACCGCTGCCGTCGCGTGGTACGCGTCGGCCGCGGGGGTCGCGAACAACATGGCGCCGCAGCGGATCGTCCTCCCGGTCGGCGCACCGCTGTGGCCGGCCGCTCCCCAGTCCCCGATGCCACGCAGGCGGGACGTCTAGACGATGGCCACCCAACAGCATCAGGCGTCGATCGAGACGATGCTCCTCGAGGAGCGGCGCTACCCGCCGCCCGAGGAGTTCGCGCGCGACGCCAACGCCAAGGCCGACATCTACGACGTCGACTTCGAGGCGTTCTGGGAGCGCGAGGCGAAGGAGCGCGTGACGTGGTTCGAGCCGTACACGCAGCTGTACGAGTGGAACCTGCCGTTCGCGAAGTGGTACCTCGGCGGCAAGCTCAACGTCTCCTACAACTGCGTCGACCGCCACGTCGAGGCGGGCAAGGGGACGAAGGTCGCGTTCCACTGGGAGGGCGAGCCGGACGGCGACCGCCGCGACATCACGTACGCGGATCTGCAGCGCGAGGTGGTCGCGTTCGCGAACGCCCTGAAGGAGCTCGGCGTCCGGAAGGGCACCGCCGTCGCGATCTATATGGGGATGGTCCCCGAGCTGCCGATCGCGATGCTCGCGTGCACGCGCCTCGGCGCCCCGCACACGGTCGTCTTCGGCGGCTTCTCGGCCGACTCGCTCTCGGCGCGCATGAACGACATGGGCTGCGAGGTGCTGATCACGCAGGACGAGGCGTGGCGGCGCGGCACGACGGTCCCGCTGAAGCAGATCGCCGACGACGCGATGGCCGACGCTCCCGGCGTCAAGAAGGCGCTCGTCGTCCGGCGCACCGGCAACGACGTTCCGATGACGGAGGGCCGCGACGTCTGGTACCACGACGTCCGCGGCTCCGACGACCCCGAGTCGTGCCCGCCGGAGCCGATGGACAGCGAGGACCTGCTGTTCCTCATGTACACGTCGGGTACGACGGCGAAGCCGAAGGGGATCGCGCACACGACCGGCGGCTACCTGGTCGGCTGCGCGACCACCCACTGGTACGTCTTCGACCTCAAGCCCGACCGCGACGTGTACTGGTGCGCAGCCGACGTCGGCTGGATCACCGGACACAGCTACATCGTCTACGGGCCGCTGTGCAACGGCGCCACCTCGGTGATGTACGAGGGGACGCCCGACTTCCCCGACAAGGACCGTTGGTGGTCGATCGTCGAGCGCTACGGCGTGACGATCCTCTACACGGCGCCGACGGCGATCCGCTCGCACATGAAGTGGGGGCCGGAGCACGCGGAGAAGCACGACCTCTCGTCGCTGCGCCTGCTCGGGTCGGTCGGCGAGCCGATCAACCCGGAGGCGTGGGTCTGGTACCACGAGCACGTCGGCGGCGGGCGCTGCCCCGTCGTCGACACGTGGTGGCAGACCGAGACGGGTGCGATCATGATCACCCCGTTGCCGGGCGTGACGACGCTGAAGCCGGGCTCGGCGACCAAGCCGTTCCCGGGCGTCGACGCGGCGGTCTACAACGAGGCGGGCGAGGAGGTCGGCCCCGGCGGCGGCGGCTACCTCGTGCTGCGCCGGCCGTGGCCGTCGATGCTGCGCGGCATCTACGGCGACGACGAGCGGTATCGCGAGACGTACTGGTCGAAGTACGGCGACGTCTATTTCGCCGGCGACGGCTGCCGCGTCGACGAGGACGGCGACTTCTGGCTCCTCGGCCGGGTCGACGACGTGATGAACGTCTCCGGCCACCGCATCTCGACGATCGAGGTCGAGTCGGCGCTCGTCGACCACCAGGAGGTCGCGGAGGCCGCGGTCGCCGCCCGCAGCGACCCGACGACCGGGCAGGCGATCGTCGCGTTCGTCACGCTCAAGGGCGGCGCGGACGGCTCCGTCGACAAGCTCGAGGAGCTGCGCAACCACGTGGCGCGGAAGATCGGCCCGATCGCGAAGCCGGCGAACATCGTGTTCACGCCGGAGCTGCCCAAGACGCGCTCGGGCAAGATCATGCGCCGCCTGCTGCGCGACGTCGCCGAGAACCGTCCGCTCGGCGACACGACGACGCTCGCCGACCCGACGGTCGTCGAGGAGATCCGCACGCGCGGCCAGGCGGAGGCCGCGAAGGAAGACGCTTAGCCGACGGGGGGAGGGCGACCCGTCCTCCCCCTCGACCTCCGGCACGGCGGTCGAGAGTCTCTAACCTGGGCGCGTGCTCGTCGCGCTGGCGCTCGCCGCGGCCCTCGCAGGCCACAGCCTCGCGCACGCTCCCGCGAACGCGCGTGTCGCGACCGTGCGCGTCCCGGTCGCGAACGTCTGGGCGGCGCCGGATACCGGCCATCTGCCGCTCGACCCGCACCTGTGGCCGACGCCTGCGGTCTCGTACGCGCAGCGGCTCGCGCTCGTCGGCCACATGCCGACGCAGGCGCTGTACGGCGAGCAGGTGCGCGTGCTCTACCGGCGCGGCGGCTGGACGAAGATCGCGATCCCCGACCAGCCATCGCCGCTCGACCCCCGCGGCTATCCCGGCTGGGTCCGCACGTGGCAGCTGCGCTTCGCCGCGCTTCCGGGTCGCCCCGCGGCGATCGTCACGGCGCGCACCGCGAGGCTGTCGAACGGCACCGAGGTCAGCTTCGGCACCGAGCTGCCGGTCGAGCGGCGGCTCGGTCGCGTCGTTCGGGTCGAGACGCCGTTCGGCGCCTCCTGGATCGACAGCAGCGCGGTCAAGCCGCTGCCGCACACCCGCGCCGAGCTGGTGCGGACCGCGGAGCGGTTCCTCGGCCTGCACTACCTGTGGGGCGGCCTCTCGGCGTGGGGCTACGACTGCTCCGGGCTGACGTGGGCCGTCTACCGCGCGCTCGGGATCACGATCCCGCGCGACGCCGACGCGCAGTTCGCGGCCGGCCGCCCCGTGAGGTTGCAGACGATGCAGCCGGGCGACCTGCTCTTCTACGAGCATCCGGTCGTCGGGCACGTCGCGATGTACGTCGGCGGCGGCCTGATGATCGAGTCGCCGAACTCGGCCAGCGAGGTGCGCGTCGTGCCGGTGCGCACCGGCGACTTCGACGGCGTGCGCTCGTTCTGGCGCTGACGCGGCCCGCCGTGTTCAGGACAGCGCGGCTTCGAACGGCGCCGGGTCGTCGAACGGCCCGATGACCGCGAGGCGCATCCCCTCGCCCTCGACGAGCTCGCGCGCGACGCGCTGGAGGTCGTCCGCGGTGACGGCGTCGAGCCCGGCGAGCAGCTCCTCGGGCTCGGTCGCCTCGCCCTCGAGCACTTCTCGGCGCAACCCCCAGAGCATGAGCCCGTTCGGGCTCTCCGTCTGCAGCACGAAGCGGCCCTTCGCGAGCGCGCGCGCCTTCTCCAGCTCGTCCGCGGGCACCGGCTCCTCGGCGAGCTTGCGGAACTCCTGCCCGATCACCTGCACCGCCTCGACGGCGCGGTTCAGGTCGACGCCGGCCTGCGCGACGAGCGTGCCGGTGTCGGTGTACGACTGGTTGAGCGCGTAGACGTAGTAGGCGAGACCGCGCCGCTCGCGCACCTCGAGGAAGAGGCGCGACGACATCCCGGTCCCGAGCACCGTCCCGAGCAGCTGCAGCACGTACCGGTCGGGGTGGTCGAGCGGGTACGACGGTACGCCCAGGCACACGTTCGCCTGGTCCGAGTCCTTGCGGTGGATACGCACCTGCGGTGTCTCGACGTGCGGAACCTCGACCGCCGCCGGCGCGCCCGCGCCGTTCCCCGACATGTCGCCGACCAGCTCCTCCAGGCGCGGGACCAGGTCGTCGCCGACCATGCCGGCGACGCCGACGACCATCCGCCGCGGCGTGTACCAGCGGTGGAGGTAGTCCATGAACGTGTCGCGCGTCGCCGCGCGGATCGTGTCGCGCGTGCCCAGCGTCTCCCAGCCGAGCGGATTCGACCCGAACAGGAGCTCCTCGTAGACGCTGCCGACGTAGTCGCGCGGCGTGTCGAAGTACATGTTCATCTCCTCGATGATCACGCTCTTCTCGCGCTCGAGCTCGTCCGCGTCGAACTTCGAGTTGCGGAGCATGTCGACGAGCACGTCCAGCGCCTTGTCGCGCTGCTCGCCCGCGCAGCGGATGTAGTACGCGGTGTACTCCTTCGAGGTGAACGCGTTGAACTCGCCGCCGATCCCGTCCACCTCCATCGACAGGTCGCGCGCCGACGGCCGCCGCTTCGTGCCCTTGAAGAACATGTGCTCCGAGAAGTGTGCGATGCCGCGATTCGACGCGTCCTCGTAGCGCGAGCCCGCGGCGAGCATCACGTAGCACGCGACCGACTGCGCGTGGTCGAGCGGCGCCGTGAGCACGCGCAGGCCGTTCGACAGCGTCTCGCGCTGGTACACGCTCATCGTGCGATCGCCTCCTTCTCCCGCAGGCGGGCGAGCAGGTCGTCCGGTGCGACGTCGGCGAGCGAGTCGAGCACGACGTCCGCGTGCTCTGCGAGGCCGAGGTCGCGCGTGACGTCGTTCGGGATCCCGACGACGTAGACGCCGGCAGCGGCCGCCGCCGCGGCGCCGTTCGGCGAGTCCTCGAACGCGACCGCCTCGCCCGCCTCGACGCCGAGGCGCTCGAGCGCCTCGAGGTACAGCGTGGGGCGCGGCTTCGCGCGCTCGGGATCGTGGTCCGCGCTCACGATCGCGTCCCAGCCGACCGCGCGCTCGAGCCGCTCGAGGTGCATGTCGATCCACGGACGCGACGCGCTCGAGACGATCGCACGCTTGAGCCCGCGGCGGCGCGCGAAGTCGAGGTACTCGGCGATCCCCGGCCGCAGCTCTTCCGCCTCGAGCAGCGTGAGCTCGTGCGCGTACCGCCGCTCGTTCCAGTACGGGCGGTCGAGCGGCGCGCCGACGAGCTCCTCCAGGTGCCCCCAGATGTCCCATCCGTCGACGGTGCCGACCATCAGCGCCCACTTCTCGGGCGGCAGCTCGTGCCCGTGCTCGCGGTAGAGCCACTGCCAGCCGGCACGGGACGCGGTCTCGGTGTCGACGACGAGGCCGTCGAAGTCGAAGAGGAACGCGCGGACGGTCACCGCGGCGATGGTATAGACGTGGAGCACCATGGCCGGCGAGACCGAACGGGCCGTCCGCGCGCAGCCCGACTGGCTCCGTGCGCTTCGCGTCGACGCGCGACTGCCGGACGCCGCGCGCGTCGTCCACACCGGCTGCGGCACCTCGTTCCACGCGGCACAGACCGGCGGCGAGGCGGTCCAGGCGCTCGAGGCCGTCCTGCGCCCACCGCACGCCGACGTCCTGGTCTGCGTGTCGCACGAGGGCGAGACGCCGCTCACGGTGGAGGCCGCGCGCGCATTCGAGGGCGAGGTGTGGCTCGTGACGGGGAAGCGGCACTCGCCGCTCGCCGAGCTCGCGAGCGAGGTGGTCGTCTGCACGCCCGAGGTCGAGCGGTCGTGGTGCCACACCGCGAGCTACACCTGCGCCGTCGCGGCGCTCGAGGCGCTGCGCGGCAACGAGGTCGCCTGGCTCGCCGACGAGGTCGCCGCGGCCCTCGAGCAGGAGGTCGAGCCTTGCGACGCCGACCGCGTCCTCGTCGCCGGCGCCGGCCGCGACTGGCCGACGGCGCAGGAGGCGGTCCTCAAGCTGCGCGAAGGCGTCTGGACCGCCGCCGAGGCGTTCGAGACGGAGCAGCTGCTGCACGGCTACCTGGCGGCGGTCGAGCCCGGGGCGCGCGCGTACGTCCTGGAGGGCGAGGGGCGTGCGGCGGAGCGCGCACACGACGCCGCCCGCGCGCTGCGGACGCTCGGCGCCGAGGTCACCGTGCTGCCGACCGTGCACCCCGTCGTCGACATCGTCTACTTCCACCTGCTCGTGCTCGCGACCGCGGCCGCGCGCGGGATCGACCCGGATCCGATCCGCCGCACGGCCGGCTCGCCGTGGGCCGAGGCCGCGGGCGCCGCGTACCCGCCGGAGGACACGTCCCGGTGACCGTCGTGCGCCGTGCGGCCGCCGCGGCGCTGCTCGCGCTGGCAGTGACCGCGTCGGCCTCGGCCGGCGCGCACCTCGTCCCGCGGCCGACGTACACCGGCGGGGACGGGCCGGAACGGCTCGTCGCGTCGCCGTTCGTCGTCGTCCACTACACGCGCACCGGCCCCGACCACCCGCGGTTCATGCGGGACGACGACCACGACGGCGTCCCGAACTACGTCGAGAAGCTCGCCGCCGCGGCGAACAAGGCGTGGCTGTGGTACGCGCACAACGGCTTCCACGCACCGCTGCCCGACACGGGCGGCCCGGACTCCAGGGTCGACATCTACGTCAAGGCGCTGCCGCCCGGCGTCTACGGCGAGACGTTCCCGACGGCGCGCGCGCAGGGCGGCGCGTTCATGGTCGTCGACAACCAGCTCGACATGGCGCACGTCGCCACGCACGGCAGCCTGCAGCAGACCGTCGCGCACGAGCTCTTCCACCTCTTCCAGAACGCGTACGTCCCGAGCGGGCGGATCCCCGCCTGGGCGGCGGAAGGCAGCGCGCTCGCCATGCAGACGTACGTCTACCCGCAGATCGTCGACCGCGCCACGTTCCAGTACTTGGACGCGTGGCTGTCGCAGCCGTGGCGGTCGGTGTTCGACCAGGGCCGGGGCTGCATCCACTGCTACGGCGGCGCGCTGTTCTGGCGGTTCCTGTTCGGTCTCGGCGGCAACGTCGTCTCGCAGTACTTCGGCCGGCTCTACGGCTACACGAAGGTGCACAGGGCGATCGGCCTCGGTCTGCAGCCGCTCGACGAGGTGCTGCACCGGTACGCGCACGGCAGCCTCTACGACGCGTACACCCGCTTCTCGTACGACATCTACCGCGCGGGGTACGAGCCGGCCCCGCTCTACTCGATCGCCGCGACGCCCACGCCTGTGCGGACGCGCCCGTGCGTGGTGCGCGGGTTGTCGACGCACTACATCCCGATCCGGGTGCCGGAGACGGCGGAGGGGATCGGCGTCGGCGTCGCCGCCGTCGCGGGGCCGAACCCGGCGGCGACGCTCGTCGTCGGCGGTCCGAAGGGCCGCCGCGTCGCGCGGGTCATGCGCGACCGCGGGCACGTGCAGCTCTTCGTCACGAGCTTCCGCAACGCACGCGAGCGCACGCACGTGATGCTGATCGTCACCTCCGGGCGCGCCGTCGGGACGGCGTACCAGGTGGCGACTCAGAGCCTTTAGAGATCCGCGAGCGCCGCGAGCAGCCGGTCGACCTCGTCGCGCGTGTTGTAGTGGACGATGCCGACGCGGACGGCGCCGTCCGGGAGATCGAGGCGCTTCATGATCTCGAGCGCGTAGTAGTTGCCGGCCCAGACGGCGAAGCCGCGGCTGCCGAGCCGCGCCGCCGCCTCCTGCGGAGCGAGCGCGGCGTGCGTGAGCGCGAACGTCGGCACGCGTCCGTCCATCGAGCGGACGCCGTGCAGCGTCCAGGCGTGCGGCAGCCCGTCGAGGAACCGCTGCCCCAGCTCGCGCTCGTGTGAGGTGATGAATCCCCAGCCGACCTCGCGCAGGTAGTCGACCGCCGCGACGAAACCGGCGAGCAGCTCGTGCGGCACCGTCCCGGTCTCGTAGCGGTGGCCGACGGGGTGGTCGTCCGCCGGCCGCACCTTGTACGGCCGCCACGACTCGAGCAGCTCGCGGCGGCCGAAGGCGAGGCCGAGGTGCGGCCCGAAGAACTTGTACGGCGAGCAGAGCAGCACGTCCGCGCCGGCGGCCCGCACGTCGATCGCGCCGTGCGGCCCGTAGTGGACGGCGTCGACCCACGCGAGCGCGCCGGCCTCGTGCGCGGCGCTTGCGACGTCGGCGACGGGCGTGAGCGTGCCGACGGCGTTCGACGCCCACGGGAACGCGACCACCTTCGTGCGATCGGTCAGCAGCGAGCGCAGGTGGCCGACGTCGAGCCGGCATTCGTCGTCGATCTCCGCCAACCGGACCGTCAACCCCTTGTCGTGCGCCAGCTCGAGCCACGGCGAGACGTTGCCGTCGTGGTCGAGCTTCGTGCAGACGACCTCGTCGCCCGCCTGCCAGTTGCGCGCGGCAGCGCGTGACAACGCGAAGTTGAGCGTCGTCATGTTGGCGCCGAACACGACCTCGTCGACGGTCGCGTTCAGGAACTCGGCGGCGGTGGTCCGGGCGGTGGTGATCAACGCGTCCGTCTCGCGCGACGTCTCGAAGTCGCCACCCGTGTTCGCGTTCGAATCGGTGAGGTAGTCGGCGATCGCCTCGACGACGGAGTCGGGCACCTGCGTCCCACCGGGGCCGTCGAAGAAGGCGAGCGGCTGCTGCAGCGCCGTGAAGCGCTCCCGCACCTGCTCCACCGTCAGGACAGCCGCCACTGGTACTCCGGCTTCACCAGCAAGGACGCGCCGACGAAGCAGTCGCGCTCCGCCTTCGCGACGAGCGCGTCGACGTCGTCTGCCCGCGGCGTCAGCCGCGCGTCGATGCGAACGTCGATGTGGACGAACCGGTAGCGGCCGTCCTCGCCGGTCTTCGTGATCCTGCCGTGCGCCGAGCCGGTCGCCTCGAGCGAGCTGCCGGTGCGCCGCGCGTGGTAGGCGAGGCTGTCGATCGAGCAGCGGACGAGCGCGGCGAGCAGCAGGTGGTCGGCCGACCAGCCGGCCGGCGGCACGATCTGGCCTCCGCCGGGGATCGTCATGCGCCCGGCGCCGTCGAGCTCGACGTGGTACTCGAGCACCTTCGGCTTGACGGTCGCCACGGCCGGCCAACCCTAGCTCTCGGCTCCGTCCGACCGCGGTCCTAACCTGCGGCGCGTGAGGCTCAGGCCGCTCTCCGAGGCCGAGTGCTACGCGCGCTGCTACGGCGGCCCGCGCGGCGAACGGGTCACGGTCGTACGGCTGCCGAGCGACTCGCGGCTCGCCCGCGGCGAGCGCCTGAGGCGGCGGTTCGAGGAGCGGCTCGACGAGCGCGGCCCCGAGGCGGAGGCGGCGTGACGCGCGCCTGCCGCACCTGGACGCAGCGCCGCCGGCCGCAGCCGGTGTCGACCCGGCGCAAGCCGCCGCCGCCGCTTCCGAGCTCGTGGGTCTGCACGGCGACGTGGACGCAGCGCATGCCACGCTGCCGCCCGCGTGCGCGCCGCAGCTAGCGCAGTCCCGGACGTCCTCGCGCCGAACCTCCGGTGCGTGTTCTGCGGCATCAACCCCGGCCGCGTGTCCGCGGCCGAGGCGGCGCACTTCGCGAACCCGCGCAACGACTTCTGGCGGCTCCTCCACGACGCGGGCTTCACGCCGCGGTTGCTCGAGCCGCGCGAGCAGTTCGAGCTGCTCGCGCTCGGCTACGGCGTCACGAACGCGGCCTACCGCACGACGCCGGGGTCGGGCGACCTGCGCCGCGGCGACTTCGACTACGCGCGGCTCGAGACCGTCGCCCGCGAGCTGCGCCCGTGTGCCCTCGCGTTCGTCGGCAAGGAGGCGTTCCGGGGGGTGTTCGGGGAGCGGCCCCAGCTCGGCCCGCAGGTGCGGGTGCTCGTGCGCTCGGGGTTGTTCGTCCTGCCGTCGACCTCCCCTGCGAACGCCGCCGTCCCGTACGACGAGCGGTTGCGCTGGTTTCGTGCGCTGCACGACTGGCTCGAGCCCGTCGAGCGCGAGGCGGTGCGCGCGCTCGTTTGCGACCGTGAGCACCGGGTGCTGCTCGTGCAGTTCCGCCGGCCCCTCGGCGACGCCTCGTGGTGGTCGACGCCCGGCGGCGGCGTCGACGCGGGCGAGGGCCACGAGGACGCGCTTCGCCGCGAGCTCCGCGAGGAGATCGGGCTGCACGAGTTCGAACTCGGGCGGAAGCTCTTCGAGCACGTCGGCGAGTTCGCCTACGGCGGACGGCTCTTCCGTCAGCACAACACGACCTACCTGGTTCGCGTCGACGCGCACGAGCCGGCGGCGACGGTCGACCTGGAGCCGGAGGGCGTCGTCGACGCGCGCTGGTGGACGACGGACGAGCTGCTCGCGTCGCGCGACCACTTCGCGCCGCCGAACCTCGTCGAGATCATCCGCGAGAACGACCTCTGATCGTCAGCGCGGCCGACGACTCGCGGCACCCGTTCCGCGAGGCTGGCGCCATGACGTTCTACGACGGAATGCTGTTCGTGCACGTCGCCGCCGCGATGATCTGGCTGGGCGGCGCGACGATGCTCCAGTTCGTCGCGCTGCGCGCGCGTACGCGCGGCCCGGAGGGGATGAAGGCGTTCGCGCGCGACATGGCCTGGATCGGCAAGAACGTGCTGACGCCCGCTTCGCTGGCGGTGCTCGTGTGCGGGGTCGGCATGGTCGTCGACGCCTGGAGCTTCGGCGACGACTGGGTCGTGATCGCGCTCGCGCTGTTCGGGATCGCGTTCGCGACCGGCGTCGGCTACTTCGAGCCGGAGGGCAAGCGGCTCGGACGCGCGATGGCCGAGGGCCGGGTCGACGAGGCGCAGCGTCGCGCCGCGCGGCTGACTGTGATCTCGCGGCTCGAGCTCTCGCTGCTGTACCTGATCGTGTTCGACATGTTCTTCAAGCCGACGTTCACGAGCTACTCGCTGATCGCGTGGGGGATCGGCGGCGTGCTCGTGTGGGCCGCGATCGTGCTCGCGCGTGCGGCGACGGCGCGGCCTGCCGCGCCGCACGGCGCGGTCGCGCCGGTCGACTGAGAAAGGAGCGGTCGGGGGACCACGGGCGGCGGCGACGCCGCCGCCCGCGATTACCCTCCTCGCGGTGGAGGGCGTCCTCGTCGCGGTGCACCTCGTCGCCGCCGGCATCTGGTTCGGCGGTTCGACGGCGCTCGTGTTCGTCGGCGTCCCCGCGATCCGCGAGCTGCAGGGCGCTCCGCGCGGGCTCGCGATGCGGGCGCTCGGCCTCAGGTGGCGGCCGGTCGGGTACGGAGCGCTGCTCGTCGCGGGCCTGACGGGCGTCGCGCTCGCCGCCCACGACTGGCAGCATCGAGCCGCGTTCCAGGTCGTCCTCTGGGCGAAGGTCGCCGCGTTCGCGTGCCTCCTCGTCGTCAGCTACCTGCACAACTTCGTGCTCGGGCCGCGCGTGCAGGCGGAGGTGCGCGCGGGCGGCGAGCAGCCGACGCGCCCGAAGCTGGTCGTCGTCGGCTGGATCAGCTACGCGCTGACGATGGCGCTACCGGTTCTCGGCGTCGTCCTGCAGCGGCTCGTGCACTGACACGGGCGCCCGCCCGGCGCGCAGTCATCCGGGCCACCTGTTGGTGATCGGCGTCCGGCGGTCGCGGCCGAACGCCTTCGGCCGCAGCTTGACTCCGGGCGGTGCCTGGCGGCGCTTGTACTCGGCGCGGTCGACCATCGCGATCGCGCGCTCGACGACGTCCGCGTCGAACCCGTCCTGCGACAGCTCGTCGCGCGAGCGGTCGAGCTCGACGTACGCCTCGAGCACCCGGTCGAGCTTGGGGTAGGGCGGCAGCGAGTCCTCGTCGAGCTGGTCGGCGCGCAGCTCCGCGCTCGGCGCGCGGTCGATGATCGACTGCGGGACGAGCTCGCGCCCCGCGCGCTCGTTCAGCCGGCGGGCGAGGCGGAAGACGTCCGTCTTGTAGACGTCCTTGATCAGCGCGAAGCCGCCGGCGAGGTCGCCGTAGAGGGTCGAGTAGCCCACCGACAGCTCCGACTTGTTGCCCGTGGCGAGGACGAGCCAGCCGAACTTGTTCGAGAGCGCCATCAGCAGCGTGCCGCGGATCCGCGCCTGCAAGTTTTCCTCGGTCAGGTCCGGCTCGCGGCCGGCGAACGCGGGCGCGAGCGCGTGCGCGTACGCCTCGACCATCGGCTCGATCGAGATCTCGCGGAAGTCGATGCCGAGCGACTCGGCGAGGCGGCGCGCGTCGGCGCGGGTGCCCTGCGACGAGTAGCGCGACGGCATCGACACGCCGTGCACGCGCTCCGGGCCCAGCGCCTCGGCGGAGAGGGCGGCGGTGAGCGCCGAGTCGATGCCGCCCGACAGGCCGACGACCACGTCGCCGAAGCCGTTCTTGGCGACGTAGTCGCGCAGGCCGAGCTCGAGCGCCAGCCGCATCTGCTCGAGGTCGTCGTGCTGCTCCGCGAGCCGCGGCGGGCTTTTGTCCGCCTGCGTGCGCGGCGGTGCGAGCTCGACCTCCCGCACGCGCAGCTCCGTCCGCTCGCGCGCGAGCGCGCGACGGCGCACGTCGCGCAGCCTGCGCCCGACGGACGCCACCGGGTCGACGTCGACGACGAGCAGCTCCTCCTCGAAGCCGGCCGCCCGGGCGAGCACCTCTCCCTCGTCGTCGAGCACCACGGAGTTGCCGTCGAAGATCAGCTCGTCCTGGCCGCCGACCGCGTTGCAGAGCGCGAAGAAGCACGAGTTGTCGCGCGCCCGCACCTGCAGCATCTGCTCGCGCTCGCGGTCCTTGCCGACGTGGAACGGCGACGCGGAGATGTTCGCGACGAGCTGCGCGCCGGCGAGCGCGAGGTCGGTCGCCGGCGGCCCGGGCTGCCAGACGTCCTCGCAGATCGTCGGGCCGACGAGCACCTCCCCGAAGCGCAGCAGGAAGAGGTCGTTGCCGGGCGCGAAGTAGCGGTCCTCGTCGAAGACCCCGTAGTTCGGCAGGAAGCGCTTGCGGTAGACGCATCGAATCTCGCCGTGGGCGAGGACGAAGCACGCGTTGAAGAGATCCGTGTCGAGGTGCGGCGCGCCGACGAGCGCGGTCACGCCGCGCGTCGCTCGTGCGATCTCGTCGACCGCACGTCGCGCGGCGCGCACGAACCCGGGGCGCAGCAGCAGGTCCTCGGGCGGATAGCCGGTGACGACGAGCTCCGGAAACAGCACGAGGTCGGCGTTCGCCGCCTGCGCGCGTTCGAGCCACTCGACGACGCGTGCGGCGTTTCCGTCGACGTCGCCGACGACGCTATCGATCTGCGCGAGTGCGAGCCTCATCGTCGCCCGTGCCTCCGCGCGCGACGGTAGCAGCGTTGCCGTCCGCCGCAGTCGGCGCTCCCGCTGCCCGCGCGCCGAGCCGGCGCCGGCGCTCGTCGAGCGCGGCGCGACGCCACGCGACGAACAGGGCGACTGCTCCGAGGAACACGGCGAAGCCGATCCAGCCGACGACGACCGAACGGGACTTGTTCGCCACGACGCTGATCGCCGCCGCGAGCGCGAGGAGCGCGATCAGGAGCCAGCGCAGGCGGTCGGCGCGCATACTGCGGCGCAGTATGGCCGTCGTGATCGCGCGCCGCTTCTGCGGGCCGGACGACAGCGGCAACGGCGGGTACTGCTGCGGCGTCTTCGCCGGCGGCGCGGAGGCCGAGGTGACGCTGCGGCGGCCGCCGCCGCTCGAGACGCCGCTCGAGCGCGACGACGAGGGCCGCGTGTGGGACGGCGAGACGCTCGTCGCCGAGGTGCGGCCCGCGACCGTCGAGCGCACGGCGCCGGCACCGGTCGCGTGGACGGATGCACGAGCCGCGGAGGCACCGGACCCGCACTCGCCGTTCCCACACTGCTTCGTCTGCGGGCGCGAGCGCGGCGGCGACGGCCTGCGCATCTTCGCGCGCCCGGTCGCGGGGCGCGACGTGGTCGCGGCGAGCTGGACGGTCGCGGCGGACACGGTCGGGCGCGAGTTCGTCTGGGCGGCGCTCGACTGCCCCGGCGCGTACGCCACCGGCGTCCCGGGACGCCGCGGGGTCGTCGTGCTCGGCCGGCTCGCCGTGCGCGTGCAGCGCGTGCCGCAGGCAGGTGAGCGCTGCGTCGTCGTCGGCTGGCCGCTCGGCTCCGACGGACGCAAGCACGGCGCGGGCACCGCGCTCTTCGACGAAACCGGCGAGCTGCTCGGCGTCGGCCGCGCCGTCTGGGTCGAGCCGCGGCGGCAGTGAGTCTCGCCGCATTCGACAGCGGCTCATTCGAGCGCGGCCGCCGACCGCACCTCCCCCTCGACGGTCAGCCAGAGCGCGTTCTCGGTCGCGACGACGCGCACGTCGTCCGAGAGGTCGACCGGCTTGCGGTACTCGAGCCGTGCGCGACGGACGCGCGCGCCGAAGCGCTCCTCGACGGGGATCCAGAAGACGGCGTTGTTGACGTGCCCGAGCCGGTCGACGTCCGTCGCCCGCAGCGCCCACGGCTCGCCGGGCAGCTCGGGCGGCGGGGGCAGCGTGAACCGCGTCGGGACCTCGCCGCCGGCGGCGCTCGCGCCGTACACCTCGTGGAACTCGCGCGGCAGGCGCAGCGGCCGCAGCGACCGGTCGAGATGGATCCACACGCTCTCCGCTTCGATGCGGCCGCCGCGGTCGCCGGCGACGGTGGAGCGTCGCGCGGCCGACGTGCCGGCGACGCCGCTGCACCACGTCGCGAGCTCCACCCGCTCGTCGCCGGCGAACGGCGACGCGACCTCGACCCAGGTCTTGCGCACGACCCAGACGTGGGCGTGCGACTCGAAGCCGGCGTCGACCCAGTCGTCGGAGGCGACGTCCTGCAGGTAGCGCGCGACGGCGTCGAGCCGCAGCCGCCCGCTCGCGTCCGTGTCGGAGAGGCGGACCGGCCGCTGCGCGCGGAAGACGCGGCTCACGGACGCGGGCGCGCGGCGGTCGTGCACGCGTCAGGCAACGGCGGCCGCGATCGCCTCGAGCGACTCCGGGTTCTCGAGCGACGACAGGTCGCCCGGATCCTGTCCGAGCGCCGTCGCGCGCAGCGCGCGCCGCACGATCTTCGCCGAGCGCGTCTTCGGGAGGGCGTCGACGAAAAACACGCGGTCGGGCTTGAACGCCTTGCCGAGCACACCGGCGACGTGCGCCGCCACCTCCGCCTCCGTCGCCTGCGCGTCCGGCAGCAGCGCGGCGAAGATCCACGCCGTCTCTCCCTTCACCTCGTGCGGCACCCCGATCGCCGCCGCCTCGCGTACGGCCGGGTGCGCGACGGCGGCCGACTCGTACTCCGCCGGGCCGATCCGCTTGCCCGCGATGTTCATCGTGTCGTCCGAGCGGCCGTGCAGGAACCAGTAGCCGTCGGCGTCGACGGACGCCCAGTCGCCGTGCACCCAGACGCCCGGGATGCGCGACCAGTACGTCTCGACGTACTTCTGCGGGTCGCGCCAGAAGCCGCGCGTCATGCCGGGGAAGGGCTTCCGGCAGACGAGCTCGCCGACCTCGCCCGTCCCGACGAGCGAGGCGCCCGTCTCGTCGACGACGTCCATCGCCATCCCGAGCGCGGGGCCGCCGAGCGAGCACGCCTTGATCGGCTGAACGGGGGTCGGCGAGAGGAAGCAGGCGCCGACCTCCGTCCCGCCCGAGCAGTTGATGACCGGAACGCGCGACCCGCCGACCTCCTCGAACAGCCACCGGTACGGCTCCGGGTTCCACGGCTCCCCCGTCGTCACGAACGTGCGCAGGCTCGAGAGATCCGAGTCCGGTGCTCCGTGCGGCAGCAGGGCGCACACGAGCGTCGGCGACACGCCGAGCGACGTGACCCGCTCCTGCTCGACGATCCGCCAGATGCGGTGCGGCGTCGGCCAGTCCGGCGCCCCTTCGGCGAACGCGATCGTCCCGCCGAGCGCGCCGACGCCGACGACCGTCCAGGGTCCCATGATCCACCCCATGTCGGTGGCGAAGTGCACGACGTCGCCCGGATGGACGTCTGCCTGGTAGGCGACCTCTCGCGCGATCGAGACGAGGAACCCGCCCTGCACGTGCACCACGCCCTTCGGCTTGCCGGTCGTGCCCGACGTATAGGTGAGCAGGTACGGCGCCTCCGACTCGACCTGCAGCGCGGGCAGCTCGCCCGGCAGGTCGTCGAGCTCGAACGGCGCGAGCACGACGTGCTCGACGCTCGGCGACTCCCGTAGCGCCTCCTCGAGGATCGCCAGCATCGGCACGACCTTGCCGCGGCGCGACGACTCGCGCTGCGTGATCACGACCTTCGCCTCGCTCGCCTGCAGCCGCTGCGCGACGGCCGGCGCCGCGAACCCCGAGAACACGGGCACCTGGACGGCGCCGAGGTGCGCGATCGCGTGGGATGCGACGGCGACGTCCGGCGACATCGGCAGGAAGATCGCGACGCGGTCGCCGCGGCCGACGCCGAGCGACGCGAGCCGCTCGGCGAGCCGCGTCACGTCGCGCGAGAGCTCGGCGAACGTCACCTCCCGCCGCGACCCGTCCTCGCGGAGCCCCACGGCCGCGAGGCGCGCCGGCTCGCGTCGCGCCCAGCGGTGCACGCAGTTATCGGCGATCGAGAGCTCGCCGCCGACGAACCACGTCGTCCACTCGGGTCCGCGCGAGTCGTCGAAGACGCGCTCCCAGGGCTTCGAGAACTCGAGCCCCATGTCCTCGACTGCGAGCGGCCAGAACCACGACGGCTCGTCCTGCGAGCGCCGGAGCAGCTCCGCGTAGTCGCGCACCCCCGCGCGGCGGACGAGGCGCGTCGCGTTCGCGTGCTCGACAGTCGCCTCGTCGGGCCGCCAGACCACCTCGCTCACGGCGCCAAGCGTACGGGCGTTCCGCCTGCCGCGCTGTCGGAGCGCGCCGGTGCGTTAGCGTCTGCTAACTTAGCGAGCACTAACTTCGAGCACCGGGGGTGACCGGATGAGACAGCGTCTCGTGACGCACGAGAACAAGAAGTGGTGGACGCTCGCGGCCGTCTCCGTCGGGCTGTTCATGATCATGCTCGACAACACGGTGGTGAACGTCGCGCTGCCCGCGATGCGGCGGTCGCTCGGCATGTCGCTCTCGCAGCTCGAGTGGATCGTCGCCGGCTACGCGCTCACCTTCGCGGCATTCATGCTCACCGGCGGCAAGCTCGCGGACTATCTCGGCCGGCGGCTCGTCTTCATGAGCGGCCTCGTCGTCTTCACGCTCGCGAGCCTCGCCTGCGGGCTCGCGACGAGTGGCGGCTTCCTGATCGCCGCACGCGTCGTGCAGGGCCTCGGCGGCGCGCTGATGAACCCGTCGACGCTGTCGATTGTGACGGCGACGTTCCCGCCGCGCGAGCGCGGAAAGGCAATCGGCATCTGGGCCGGCGTCTCGGCGCTCGCGCTCGCGATCGGGCCGCTGATCGGCGGCCTCCTCGTCGAGCACGGCAGCTGGAAGTGGATCTTCTTCGTCAACGTGCCGGTGGGCGCCATCGGTCTCGTGACGGCGCCGATCCTGATCGACGAGACGCGCGACACGTCGCACGAGCAGCGGCTCGACCTGCCCGGCCTCGTCACGTCGGGGATCGGGCTGTTCGCGCTGACGTTCGCGTTCATCGAGGCGAACAGCTACGGGTGGACGTCGTGGCAGATCCTCGGCTCGTTCGCCGTCGCCGCCGTGGCCGCTGCGGCGTTCGTGCTGCTCGAGCGGCACCAGCGGATCCCGATGCTCGACCTGTCGCTGTTCCGCAACCGCACGTTCGGCGGTGCGAACGGGTCGATGCTCTTCGTCGGCCTCGCGATGTTCGGGACGTTCTTCTACGTCTCGATCTACATGCAGCAGGTCGTCGGCTACTCGCCCGTGCAGGCCGGCGCGAGCTTCCTGCCCATGACGCTCCTGATCATCCTGATCGCGCCGCGCGCCGGCGCGCTCACCGACCGCGTCGGCTCGCGCTGGCTCGTCGGCGGCGGGATGACGCTGCTCGCCGCGATGCTCTTCTACTACACGCAGCTCGGCGCGCACGAGAGCTTCTGGAAGATCCTGCCCGGGCTGCTGATCGGCGGGGCCGGGATGGGCTCGACGATGACGCCGCTCACGGCGGCGGCGATGAGCGCCGTCGCGATCGACAAGGCGGGCGTCGGCTCCGCCGTGCTCAACTCGTCGCGGCAGGTCGGCGGCTCCCTCGGCATCGCCGTGATGGGGGCGATCGTCGGCTCGGCGACGCACTACCTGACGGGCTTCCACGACGCGCTGCGCGTGGGAGCGCTCCTCTGCCTGGCTGGCGCCGCCGTGGCGGTGCTCGCCGTCCGGAAGATCGAGCACCCGCACCACGAGCCCGCCGCGCTTCCGGATCCCGCATGACGCAGGCGTCCGTGAAGCAGCGGCTGCCGGCGGAGGCGCGGCGCCGCGCGGTGCTCGACACCGCCTGCCGCGTCTTCTCGCGCTCGAGCTACCGCGGCGCGACGACGGCCGAGATCGCACGCGCGGCCGGGATCTCCGAGCCGATCCTCTACCGCCACTTCGGCTCGAAGCGCGACCTCTACCTGGCCTGCCTCGATGCGGCGTGGGACGAGTTCCGCGCGGCGGCGGAGCGCGCGATCGAGAAGGATCCGGACCGCTGCCTCGGCGCGGTCGCCGACCAGTACATGGCGGCGCGGCAGCCGATCCGCCTCGTCGACCTGTGGATCCAGGGCCTGACCGAGGCCGAGGACGAGGTGATCGCGGCGAAGCTGCGGGCGCAGGTGCGCGAGGTGCGCGACTTCTTCGCGGATCTGATCAGGGCCGGCCAGAAGCGCGGCATCGTGCACGGGGACCGCGACGCGAAGGCGGAAGCGTGGATCTTCATCGCGGGCGGGCTGCTCGCCACGATGGACGGCCGGCTCGGCGGCGTCCTCGCCGGCGACCTCGCCCGCGTCCGCGCCGCGCGGCGGGCTTGGATGCTCGCCGACGCGGGCGACGCCTGAGGAGTAAACAGAAGAGCCCCGGCTGCGGCACCCGGGGCTCTCCCTGGTCAGGCGGGGCGCCGGCTGGGCGGCTCCGAGTGTCGACCCTGCGGCTCGGCCGATGTGTCTCGGAGGGATCGCCTCTGGCTGTCCCGTGCTCTTGCACCCGACCTGGCGTCAAGCCGCGTGCAAGGTGGCCTCACCTTACGAGGCCCCTCCGGCCGTGTCAAGTAGCTCGGTCAAGTGAAATCGGGTCATCCTGCTTCACCCGTTTTTCGGCTCTGCTCCCCCTTTCGGGGGACATGTCCCGAACGAGGGATTGCGCCCAAGTCAAGTATTCGTCATGCTGCGCGGGCAATGACTCCTCGCGCCGCACGAGCGAGTTCCGCCACCGCCGCGCCCGCGCGCACACGGCCCGCCGCCGCCGCCCAGCGCCTGGGCGAGCGCCTCCGCCAGCTGCGCGTCGCGGCCGGCCTGACGCAGACGGACCTCGCCGGCAACCGCTTCTCCAAGGAGTACATCTCCCAGATCGAGCGCGGCAAGACGCGCCCGACCGCCGAGACGGTCGAGTGGCTCGCCCTGCGTCTCGGCGTCGACGCCGGCTTCCTCGCGACCGGCGTCTCGGCCGACGAGCGCGCGCGCGCCGAGGCGATCCTCGCGCGCGCCGACGCGCTCCTGCAGGACCACGACTTCGAGGCCGCCCTGAGCGAGTACGGCCAGGCGCTCCCCGCGGTGCTCGGCACCGGCGCGACGGAGCTGCACGTGCGGGTGCTGAACGGCGAGGCGATGGCGCGCGCCCACACCGGCGACGTGCGCGGCGCCCTGGCACTGCTCGCCGAGTCGCGCGCGCTCGTCGAGCGCGACGACTTCACCGACCTCGACCGCGCCGAGGTGCTGTACCGGCTCGGCGTGTGCCGGTACATGCTCTCGAGCATCTCGACCGCCGTCGGACTGTTCAACGAGGCCCTGGCGCTCGCGGAACGGTCGGGCCTCCCGTGCGACCAGCTCCGGCTCAACATCTTCGCCGGACGCTCCGTCTGCTACCGCCGCCAGCGCGACTTCGAGGCGGCGCGCGAGGACGTGGAGCGCGCGCTCGAGCTCGCCGAGGCGATGCACGACGCGCGTGCGCTCGGTCAGGCGTACTTCCAGGCGTCGGTGCTCGCCGAGCGCGACGGGCACTGGGTGCTCGCGCGGTCGTACGCCGAGAAGGCGAAGGCGCAGTACGAGGAGCTCGCCGACCGCGCGAACGTCGCGCGCCTGCTGAACAACCTCGGCGGCATCGAGTTCCTGCTCGGCAAGCCGGAGCAGGCGGTCGAGCACCTGAAGCACGCGTTCTCGGTCGCCATCGAGGTCGACCGGCTGGAGGACGCGGCCACCGCCGTGTCGTCGCTGGCCCAGGTGCACCTCCGCACCGGCGACGCGCAGCGCGCCGAGGAGCAGGCGCTGCACGCGCTCGAGATCATGGGCGACCGCGAGGACCTGACGGCCGAGGTCGGCAACGCACGCCTCGTGCTCGGCAAGGCGCTCCTCGAGCAGGGTCGCTACGACGAGGCCGAGACGGCGCTGACCGCCGCCGAAGACGCACTCGCGCAACTTTCCTCGGCGTCGCATCGTGCAGCCGCGTGGATCGCGCAGGGAGACCTGGCGACCCGGCGTGGCGACGAGCGGCGCGCGGCCGCGCTGTACCGCCGTGCGGCCGAAGCCCTGCAGGACTTCCGGTTCTAGGCGAAAGGAGGTGTTCACTGTGGCAACGAAGATCGCGGCACGCCTCCTTCACCACCGTCGGAAGGGAGTCGTGCTCGTCGCCGTGTCGGTCGCTGCTGCCGTCGTGGGCGGCTGGTCCGGCCATTGGCCGGTCTTCCCCGGTCATCATCCGGGCCTCGGCTTCTTCGACGGACCGCTGTAGATCGCCCGTAGTTCGGTACGCGCTTCAGGTGGGGAGCCGGCAGCGCGTTCGAGGTCTCTCGCGGCGCCGGTGCGCGTCGCGTTCTCGCCGCCGATCGCAGCCGTCGAGGCGCCCCGTCGCCGCGTCCGGCAACAGGTGAGCGAGGCTTGCGGTCGGGCCGCGTGCGATGCACGGCTGAGCCGCGCAGCTGAGCCGCGGCGACCGTTTCCAGCGGTGGCGACGCGGGCAGATCGAGCGGCGATGGCGGAGCAGGGGAAGGTCTCGCGCGCGCTCGAGGTGACGCGTGTCGCCCGGCGTGCGCACCTGCTGCGGGTGCTGCGGGAGTTCGGCGTCGTCGGCGACCGCCCGGCGAGCCGCGAGAGCGCGGTGCGGTTCCGGGAAGCGCTCGAGGACCTCGGCACGACGTTCGTCAAGCTCGGGCAGCTGCTCTCGTCGCGGCCGGACCTGCTGCCCGACGCGTACATCGACGAGCTCGGGAAGCTGGTCGACGACGTCCCCGCGCTGCCGTTCGCGCCGCTCCGCGACGTGATCGAGCGGGAGATCGGGCTCGAGCACTTCGCGTCGATCGACGACGAGCCGCTCGCGTCGGCCTCGATTGCGCAGATCCACGCGGCGTTGATGAAGGACGGCCGCGCGGTCGTGGTCAAGGTGCGCAGGCCGGGGGTGGTCGAGCAGGTTCGCCTCGACCTCGAGCTGCTGCGGCGCACGGCGCGGCTGGCCGAGCGCCGGTCGGGCACCGCGCGGCTGCTGCAGCTCGACGCGCTGACGGAGGAGCTCGAGCAGCACCTGCTCGCCGAGCTCGACTTCGTCGAGGAGGCGTACAACGCCGAGCTCATAGCGGGCGTCGTCGACGACTACCGCGACGATCTCTTCGTCCCGCGGGTCGTGCACCCGTTCGTCACCGAGCAGGTGCTCGTGCTCGAACGCGTCGAGGGACAGAAGGTGTCGGCGGAGCACGGGCTCGACGAGGAGCGCGCGACGCATCTGGCGCAGCAGTTCTTCAGCGCGTACGTACGACAGGTGACGGTCGCGGGCCTCTACCACGCAGACCCGCACCGCGGCAACGTGCTGATCACCCCGGACGGGCGCCTGGCGCTGCTCGACTTCGGGCTGATCGGGCGCCTCGACGACGACACGAGGGCGTCGCTCGCGCTGCTCCTGCTGGCGGTGGCGCAGAACCGGGCCGACGACGTCGCCGACCTGATCCTGTCGCTCGCGTTGACCGACGCCGAGTCGGACGAGGCGGGATTCGTGCACGACCTGCGGCGTAAGCTGCCCCGCTACCAGCACCGGCCGCTCGCCGGGATCAAGACGGGTGAGGGCCTCGCCGACCTGCAGCGCCTGTGCCTGCAGCACGGCATCTCGCTGCCGACGTCCTTCGCGCTCGTCGGGAAGACGCTGTCGCAGGCGGAGGAGATCGCGCGCACGCTCGAGCCGGGGCTCGACCCGGTCGCGCTGATCCGCCGCGAGGGCTGGTCGGTGATGGCCGAGGAGGCGGAGCGGCGGCTCGAGCCGAGCCAGCTGATGGCGTTCACGTTCACGCAGCTGCAACCGCTGATGCGGATGCCGCGCCGCGTCGCGCAGCTGGTCGAGAAGGTCGAGACGGGCCAGCTGAAGGTCGGCATCGCACCCGTGGAGCTCGAGGACTTCGAGCACCTGCTGCGCTCGACGGCGAACCGCGTCGGCTCCGCCCTGATCATCGCGGCGCTGCTCGTGGCCTCCGCGCTGATGGCGCGCGTCAGCCACGCCGTCGCGCTCGCCGGCTTCTGCGTCGCGTGCGTGCTGGCCGTCTACATGGTGTGGCGGATCATGCGGACTCCGGGAGGCCTCTAGCGCTCCGGCCGGCCGCTTCGCGGCTCGGCGCCGTCGCCAGCACGGATCCGGCGAGGACCAGCACGAACCCGACCGCCATCCCGCCCGTGAACGACTCGCCGAGCACGCTGACCCCGAGCACGGCGGCGACGGCAGGGTTGACGTAGGTGATGACCGTCGCCCGCACCGGCCCGACCTCGGCGATGAGCGCGAAGAACAAGAGGAACGCGACGGCCGTGCACAGGACGGCGAGGCCGAAGACCGACCAGACCACGCTCGCCTCCGGCAGCGCCGGCGGCAGCGAGAACGCCGCGAAGGGGGCGTATGCGATCGCCGCCACCGTCAGCGAGGCCGCGACGACGCCGGTCGGAGGCGCGTCTGCGAGTCGGCGCGCGAGGATGATCGGGCCGACGGCGTAGCCGACCGCGACGACGGCCAGCTCGACGAGCGGCACGACCGCGGCGCCGTGGAGGTCGAGCCCCACGAGCGCCGCCACGCCGGCGAGGCCGACGACCAAGCCGAGCCAGCGACGGGCGCCGTGCCGCTCGCGCGCGCCCGTCGCGGCCGTCACGACCGCGCCGACGAGCGGCACGGCCGCGACCAGAAGCCCGGTGAGGGAGCTCGTGAGCTTCGTCTCGGCGCGGGCGAGCAGGAGCCAGGGCACGCCGATCTCGATTGCGCTGAACACGACGACCGCCGCCCACCGGCGTGCGAGCGGGCGCAGCTCGCCGCGCGCGGCGGCGACGGGAAGCAGGATCAGCGCCGCGATCGCCGTCCGCAGGCAGACGAGCGTCACCGGAGCGAGCTCCCGCACTGCGACGCGGATCATCAGGTACGGGACGCCCCAGATGACGCACATCGCCGCGAAGAGCAGCGTGCCGCGGCGCGACATGCGGCCGTTACGCCGCGGCGTCCCGCGAGCCGACGCGCTCGATCACCACCTGCGGGATGCGCGCGCGCGGCGACAGCCTCAGGCACATGCGAACGACCTCGGCGCAATCCTGCGGCTGGATCATCTCGTCCGCCGCGAGGCCGGACCAGGCGGCCATCGGCGTATCGACGAATCCGGGGCAGAGGGCGATCGCGCGCACGCCGGCCTCCTCGAGCTCGGCGTTCTGCGAGCGCGTCACGGCGATCACCGCCGCCTTCGTGGCGCCGTAGACGGCGAGCCCGGGCGTCGCGGTCGTTCCCGCGATCGAGGCGACGTTCACGACCCAGCCGCGCGACCGCTTGAGGAGCGGGATCGCCTCGCGCGTGACGAGCAGCAGCCCGCGCAGGTTCACGCCGAGCTGCAGGTCGATGTGCTTCGTCTGCGCCGCCTCGACCGTCCCGGCGATGCCGAGCCCGGCGGAGTTGACGAGCACGTCCAGGCCGCCGAAGCGCGCGGCATGGTCGGCCACGACGCGTGTGCAGTCCTCCTCCCGGCTCATGTCCGCGGCGAGCGCGTGCGCACCGAGCTCGGCCGCCGCCGCCTCGACCTTCTCGCGCGTCCGCGAGACGAGCGTGAGCTCGTACCCGTCGTCGCGGAGCATGCGCGCGATCGCGAGGCCGATGCCGGACGAGCCTCCCGTGACCAGTGCGCTCGGCACCCCTCCGAGCCTAGAGGACTCCCCGGTGCAGCCGCGAAGGTGCGCGCCGTACGACGTTCCTCTCCCCGGGACGACGGCGGCCACCGGCCGCCGTCGTCCTTTGCGCGGCCATCGACTGCGGTCGGCCGCCTGACGGATGGGTACCCATACGTCAGGGGTGATGTATGGGTACTCATACATCACATGGGATCGCGCGCGGACGGGACGGCGGTGAAGCTGACGGATCTCGCCGCGGCCGGCGGGTGTGCGGCGAAGTACTCGGCGGCCCGGCTGGAGGAGCTGCTGCGCGGTTTCGTCCCGGCAGAGGCTGCCAACCTGCTCGTGGGGCTCGACCCGGCCGACGACGCGGCCGTGTACAGGCTGGACGACGAGCGCGCGCTCGTGTTCACGATCGACTTCTTCCCGCCGATCGTCGACGACCCGGCTGACTTCGGCGCGATCGCGGCGGGGAACGCGCTCAACGACGTGTTCGCGATGGGCGGGCAGCCGCTGCTCGCGCTCTCCGTCGCGGCGTTGCCGGAGGAGCTGTCGACGGAGACGGTGCGCGCGATCTTCGACGGGGCCGATGCACAGGTGCGCGAGGCGGGCGCGATCCTCGCGGGCGGTCACACGATCCGGGACGCGGAGCCGAAGTACGGGTTGGCCGTCGTCGGGACGGTCGCGCCCGACGGACTGTGGCGGAAGGCGAACGCGCGCGCCGGGGACGCGCTCTACCTGACGAAGCCGCTCGGGACAGCGCTCGTGCTCGGCGCTGCGAAGCGGGGGCAGGGCGACGCGCGCGAGGCCATCCGCTGGATGCGGATGCTCAACCGCGACGCCGCCGATGCGCTGCGTCCGTTCTCGCCGAATGCGGTCACCGACGTCACCGGCTTCGGCCTGCTCGGTCACGCTCACGAGATGGCGACTCGCAGCGGCGTCCGGATCGAGCTCGAGGCCGCCCGGCTGCCCGCGCTGACGGGCGCGCTCGAAGCCGCGCGCGCCGGCGTCACGACGGCGGGGACGCGGAACAACCGCGCCTACGCCGCCGCCGAGGTCGGCGACGCGGCGCCCGAGCTGGTCGAGCTCGCGTACGACCCGCAAACCGCGGGCGGGCTGCTCGTGGCGCTGCCGAAGGACAAGGGGCCGGCGCTCGAGGCGGAGTTCGCGCGACGCGGGCTGTTCCTGACGCGGGTCGGCCGGGTCGTCGCTGGCGGCGGCGTCGCGCTGCTCTGAGTCAGCTCGGCCCGAGCTCGCGTCGTCTGCGCTGGATCCGCCTGCGGCGGTCGACGATCTCGCTCTCGAGCTCCCGCAGCGCGGCGAGGCGCCGCCGCACGAGCCCGAGCTGCGTGTCCGCGATCTCAAGCGCCTGGTCGAGGAGCCGCGCGCGCTCCTCCGGCGACTCCGTCTCGTTGAATCGCTGCCGGATCTCCGCGCGGACGTCCTCCGCGACGATCATCGAGCGCAGCTCCTCGAGCGACAGCCCGAGCAGGTCGCGGAGGCGCGTCAGCTCGCGCAGCCGCTCGACGTCGTCCTCGGTGTACAGGCGGTGCTGTCCGCGCGACCGCGCGCCCGACGGCAGCAGTCCGAGCTCCTCGTAGTAGCGGATCGTCCGCGGCGTGACGCCGCTACGCTCGGCGGCCTCGCCGATCCGCAGCCTGCCCGTCGACGTGGTCACGCAGCCTCCAGCAGCTCGACCGGCTCGTCCGCCTCCCGCACGTGCGCCGGCCGCAGCAGCGAGATGAAGGCGCCGACGACCGAGATGGCGGCGAGCACCAAGAGCGCCATGTGCATGTTGGAGATGAACGGCTGCATCTGACTCGTCGAGAGGCCCGACGCGAGTCCGGAGAAGATCTTGAAGAGGACGAGCTTCGGCACGGCGGCGGTCACGATCGCCATCACGAACGCGATCGAGATCACGGCGCCGGTGTTCTGCAGCATGACGCGCGCGCCGGCGGCGACGCCGCGGCGGTGCACGGGGACGACGCCCATCATCGCGGCCGTGTTCGGGCTGTTGAACATGCCCGAGCCGATCCCGACGAGCGCGAGCCAGAGCGCGCTCCACGCGTACGGCGTGTGCGCCTGCAGCATCGTCATCCCGCCAAGCCCCACGGCTGTCACCACCATGCCGCCCGCGGCGAGCGACCGCGACCCGTGCCGGTCGGCGACGATGCCGGCGAGCGGCGACGCGACGAGCATCCCGATCGCCATCGGCGCGAGCTCGAGGCCGGCCATGATAGGCGACTGCCCCTGCGGTCCCTGGAAGTAGAAGACGAACAGGAACATCAACGCGAACCGAGAGAGCCCGTTCAGGAACGCGGCGGCCGCCGCCGCGCCGAAGAGGCGGTCGCGGAAGAGCGAGAGGTCGAGCATCGGCGCCGTTCCGCGGCGTTCGATGAGGACGAACAGCGGCAGCAGGACGACGGCGGCCGCCAGGCCGCCGATGACGAGCCAGTCGCTCCAGCCGGACAGCCCGCCCTTCGACAGCGCGAGCACGAGTCCGGTGAGCCCGACGACGTACGTCGTCACCCCGGCGAGGTCGAGGCCGCGCTCACCGCTCCGGCCGGAGCGCTCCTCCAGCACGAGCAGGCCCCACGCGGCGCCGATCAGGGCGAACGGAACGTTGAACCAGAAGACCCACGGCCACGCGATCGCGACGAGCGCGCCGCCGAGCACCGGGCCGATCACGAGGCCGATCGCCGCGACCATCGTGTTCGTCCCCATCGCCAGCCCGAGCTCCTTCTTCGGGAAGGCGTCGGTCACGAGCGCCGCGGCGTTCGCGAACAGGAATGCGCCCCCGATGCCCTGCAGGATCCGCGACAGGATGAGCACGGTGTCGCTGCCGGCGAAGCCCGCGCCGAGCGACGCGAGCGCGAACACGACGAACCCGAGCACGAACGCGGTCTTGCGGCCGAAGAGGTCGGAGAGCCGTCCCGCCGTCAGCACGAGGACGGTCGAGACGATCATGTAGACGAGGATCACCCAGACGAGCTCCAGGATCGTCGTGTGCAGGTGGCGCTCGAGGTCGGGCAGCGCGATGATCAGCGTGCCGGAGTTGACGGTCGCGAGCAGCATCCCCAGGCTGGTGCAGGAGAGGACCCACCACTTGTAGTGCGGGGAGTGACGGCGTGTCGCGAGAAACTTCATCTTGACGTGAGCGTTAGTTTAGCAGATCGAGGCGCCGCCCGCGGGACGGCTACAGTGGCCGCGTGAACGCCGGAGCGCAGTCGCTCGCGCCGCCGCGCGGCGTGGTGCTCTCGCTCGACGCCTTCCGCAAGATCGCGCTCGTGAACGCGGTCTTCCTGGTCCTGATCGTCGCCACCGGGGCGACGGTGCGGCTGACGGGCTCCGGCCTCGGCTGCCGCCACTGGCCGGGCTGCGAGCCGGGAGATCTCCTGCCGGCGCAGGGTTACCACTCGTACGTCGAGTTCGGCAACCGCGTCGTCGCCGCGATCACCGTGTTCGTCACGCTCGCGACGTTCGTCGCAGCGCTGCTGGCACGCCTGCCGCCGCGCCTGCGTCGGCTCGCATTCGCGACCTTCGTCGGGACGTTCCTGCAGGCGCCGCTCGGCGCGCTGACGGTGCACTACCACCTCAACCCGTACCTCGTGCTGACGCACTTCCTGCTCTCGCTGCTCGTGCTGACACTCGGCGTCTGGCTGTGGGTGGAGGTGGCGGCGCGTCCGCGCGCGAGGGTGCCGCGGTGGGTCGCGCTCGGCGGCACGCTCGTCTGGCTCGCCGCGGTCGTGCTCGTCGTCAGCGGCACGCTTGCGACCGCGGCTGGACCGCATCCCGGCAGCACCGTCGTGCGGCGGCTGTGGTCGTTCCAGCCGGCGGTCTACTGGCACGTGCGAGCGACGGCGGTGTTCGGCGTGTCGTTCGCCGTCGCGCTGCTCTGGCTCTGGCGCAACCGGTTCGCGACGCACGTGCGCGCGGCGCTCGTGGTGCTCGCGCTGCTCGCCGCGCAGATGGCGGTCGGCGAGATCCAGTACCGGACCCAGCTTCCGTGGTGGCTCGTGCTCGTGCACGTCACGCTTGCCGCCACCGTCTGGGCAGCGGTCAGCGCGTTCGCGATCCGGCTCTGGCGACCGGCCGACATCTAGACTGAGTCGATGGACGAGCTGCGCATCGACGAGCGCCCCGCGCTCGAGCGGCCGGTGCTGATCACCGCGTTTCGCGGCTGGAACGACGGCGGTCAGGGCGCGTCGCTCGCGGGCGCGTTCCTCGCGCAGGCATGCGCCGCGCGCGAGTTCGCGTCGATCGACGCCGAGAACTTCTACGACTTCCAGGTTGCGCGGCCGACGGTCTCGCTCGTCGACGGCTACCAGCGGCGGATCGACTGGCCCGAGAACACCTTCCTGCACGCGCCGCTGCCGGGTGGGCGCTGCGACGCGATCATCCTGCTCGGCGTCGAGCCGAACCTGCGCTGGCGGACGTTCACCGAGCACGTGACGCGGCTTGCCGGGGAGTTCGGCGTCGAGCTCGTGATCACGCTCGGCTCGCTGCTCGCGGACGTGCCGCACACGCGGCCCGCGCCTGTCACGGGAAGTGCCACCGACCCAGAGCTGATCGAGCGGCTCAACCTGCAGGCGTCGCGGTACGAAGGCCCCACCGGGATCGTCGGAGTCCTGCACGACGCGTGCGGGCGTGCAGGGCTGCCCTCCGCGAGCCTGTGGGCGGCGGTGCCGCACTACGTGTCGCTGACGCCGTCGCCGCGTGCGGCGAAAGCGCTCGTCGACCGGCTCGCGCAACTGCTCGACGCCGATCTCGACACGACCGAGCTCGACGACGCAGCCGACGCGTACGCCAGGCAGGTGAGCGAGGCCGTCGCCGCCGACGACGAGACGGCGCAGTACGTGGAGGAGCTCGAGCGGCGGGTCGACGAGATCGCCGACGCCGCCGACCTGCCGACGGGCGACGCGATCGCGGCGGAGCTGACGCGCTTCCTCCGCGAGCGCGAGAACGGCGGCGGCGGCGACGTCGCCCGCGGCCAGTAGCGCTCGCGCGCAGCCGTCCGGTTCGCGGTCCGGCTCCGGGTGCGCACGCGCGGCGGAGTGGCGGCGGCGCGCGTGGCGGCGGGTGCGGCGGCCGCGTCGCGGCTTTACGGAATCGTTCGCGTACCGTGGCGGACACGGCACGCTTTTCGCGTTACGCTCGTCGCGGGGAGGAGGCCTGGGGCACCTTGCGCCGCCAAAGCGGGCACGTCCCGAGGAGCCGGAGCCTGCGCAGCGTGCAGTTCCGCGGCTACCCGAACGTGAACGAGTAGGCCTGCACGCCCGGCGTGAACCGGAGCTGTAGCAGCCCGTCACCGACGGCGTTCGACGAGCGGACGGTGTAGAGGCGGTCGGCCTCGACGTGCAGCCTGCCAGCCGGCCGCCCGTCGAGCGTGACGTGCACGGTCCCGTGCCCGCCGAGCACGATGTAGACGTCCTTCGCGTGGAAGTGCAGGAGGATCTCGGCGCCGCGGCCGGCGACGACCTGCTGCGGGCCGACCTTCCACGTGCCGCCGTAGGAGACGTCGTTCTCGGGCAGGCGCTTCGGCGGCGTGTACGGCCCGAACACGCTCTGGTGGATGTCGGTGCCGACGTAGTCGGCGAGGCGCGCCCAGCCGAGGTACGTCTCGGGCGTGGTGACCTCGTTCGGCGTCCGGTTGGGCACGTGCGTCGTCGGTCCGGCGACGCCCAGCAGGCGGCGGATCGTGCGTTCCGTCTGCGCGTAGTCCGTCTCGCCGACGGTCGTCTCGCGCACGTCGCCGTTGCGGTCGATCAGGTACTCGGCCGGCCAGTACTCGTTTCCGTAGTTGTCCCACGTGCGGTAGCGGTTGTCCTGGACGACCGGCCACGTCACGCCGAGGCGCTTGACGGCCGCGCGGACGTTGGACGTCACGTGTTCGAATGCGAATTCCGGCGTATGCACGCCGACGATCACGAGGCCGTCCTTGCGGTACGCGTTCCACCACGCGCGCAGGTGCGGGATCGTGCGCAGGCAGTTGATGCACGAGTATGTCCAGAAGTCGAGCAGCACCACCTTCCCGTGCAGCTGCCGCAGCGTCAGCGGCTTCGAGTTGATCCACGCGCCGTCGGCGCGGATCGGCGGTGCCTGGCCGTAGTCGGGGAGCCCGCTCGAGGAGGCGCGCGCGCGTAGCGTCGTGTGCTCGCCGCTCACCTTCGCGAGTTGCCGCCGGGCCGAGGCGGTCGCCTCCACGTGCCGCTGCAGCCACGACGTCCACGGCGCCGAGACGTTCGTGAGCCGGTCGTCGAGATGGAAGACGAGGCCGAGTGCGACGACGGCGACGAGGAACCCCGACGTCGCGCGTACCGCCCCCGCGCTCGCCCGGATTCGCGCCGCCGCTTCCCGTCCGCCGCGCGCGATGATCGACATCGGGATCGCCGCGCCGACGGCGTAGGCGAGCGTCGCGGCGATCGTCCGGGCGCCGAAGTGGTGACGCGCCGCCGCCGTCGTGATCGCTGCGAGGAACGGGCCCGCGCAGGGGACGAATACGAGGCCGAGGGAGACGCCGAGGACGAAGCCGCCGCCGCCGTTCGCAGGCCGTAGTCGCGAGAAGAAGGCGAGCGCGCGTTCGACGGCGAGCGCGGCCGGCGGCAGGAGCAGCACGACCGCCATCAGGAACAGGAACGCGATCGCGAGGTTCCGCAGGAGATCCTGCGGCAACCCGAGCGTCGAGAGCAGCCAGCTCGCGAAGAGCGTGAAGACGCTGAAGCTGAGCACGAGCCCGGCGATGATGCGGAGCGGCTTCCGCCCCGAGGCGCCGCCGGCGAGCAGGGCCGGCAGCACGGGCAACACGCACGGCGTCAGCGCCGTGCCGACGCCGGCGGCCAGCCCGATTGCGATCAGCACGATCATCGCCTCGCCTCTCGACCGGTCATTCGGCGGGGAGATCCAGGCGGTTCACCGCCCTGAAGTGTTGCGCGGCGCGCGCGCCGCCGCCTAGGCCGCTTCGTCGGCGGGTGTCGCCTCGGCTGCCGCGTCGGCGGATTCGTCGGGCGCCTGCGCCTGCTCGCCGCCCGGCTTCCGCCGCCGGCGTCGGCGCTTCTTCGCCGGCGGCTGTTCGTCCGCCGCGGGCGTCGTCGACGGTTCCGGCTCGGCGGCCGCGGACGCCGTCTCCGCGGTCTGCTGCACCTGCGTGTCCGGCGCGGCGACGGCGGCCTTCTTCTTCCGGCGCCGCCGCTTGCGCGACCGGGACGGGCCGGTCTTCGGCTGCGGCAGGTTCTCGGCGATCCAGCCGGCTACCTCCTGGATGCTGCCAAGGCGCTCGCGCGCCGCGTCGATCAGCTGCGTCGCGCGGGGCGTATAGCCCTCGGCGGAGGCGAGCAGCGCGGCCGCGACCTCGCGCGGCATCTCGAGCGCGGCGTTGACGAGCTTCGCCGCGTTCTCCTCGTGACGGTGGCCGCGCGAGTTCGCGAGCGCGCCGAGCAGCCGCTTCGCGTCCGGGTATTCCTGCGACGCCTTGCGGTCGAGTTGCTTGCGGACGGCGCGCGACAGCCGCCACGTCCAGCGCGCGAGAATTTGATCGGGCGCGTCGGGCTTGCCCTCGGCGATCGCACGCAGCAGCGTGCGGACCCCCGCGGCGCGATCCTTCTCCCACGGCGGCGCCTGCGTCACCAGCGTGACGAGGTCGTCGAAGTCCGCACGCTCGATCCGCATCGAGACGCGGTCGGCGAGCGCGATCAGGCGCAGGCGCCGGTTCGGGTTCTGCGCGGCGCACGTGGACAGGAACCGCTCCATCGCGCGCTTGGAAGCGCCGCGTGCCGTCAGCTTCTCGACGAACGCCGCGCGCTCGTCGAACCGCAGCTGCCGTCCCGCGATCTCGCCCCAGAACTCCTGCTCGTCCTCGTCGAGGTACTTCGGGTCGATGCGCTGCCACTCCCGCGCGATCACCATCTTGCGCCGGAGCACGTCGGGTGTGACGGGGACGAGCCACGGCGCAGGCGTCAGCTTCCGGCGCGCGCGGCGCTGCATCCGCCGACGCGGCGCCGGGGTGACGCGTGCGCCTTCGCGGTAGAAGTCGGCGTCGAGCAGCGAGTGCAGCGAGACGACGCGCTCGTTGTGCGTCGCCGCCTTCGGCGTGAAGTCGACGACGATGCCGGCTTCCTTGCGCGGGTGGATGCGCATGATGCGGCCGATGCGCTGCTGGTACACGCGCTTCGACGCCGTCGGCGCGAGGTGCATGATCACGGTGGCGCGCGGCGAGTTCCAGCCTTCGGCAAGCAGCATCGCGTTGATCAGCACGTCGATCTCGCCGCGCTCGTAGGCGGCGAGGATCTCGGCGAGCTTCACCGGCGGCGTCCGCCCGGACACGGCCTCGGCCTTGATCCCAGCGGCGCGGAATGCCGTCGCCAGGTGGTAGGCGTGGTCGACGCCGGCGGCGTAGACGACGCCCGGCGTGTCTCCGAAGCGTTCGCGGTACAGCGTCGCGGCGGCCATGTTGAGCGCCTCGTGGTCGAGCGCCTGCGCCAGCGCGCGCTCCTCGAAGTCGCCGCCGACGATCGGGACCTGGTTGATCGCCGCGACCGGTGGCACGCGCAGGCAGCGGAGCGGTGCGATGAGCCCGCGGCGCGCGGCGTCGGCGAGCGGAAGGTCGTCGACCGAGGCGGGGAAGACGTCGGAGACCTGCTTCGCGATCAGCTCCTCGGTCGCGGTCATGCCGACGTAGATCGGCTCGTCGAGGTGGCGGATCGCCGCCGAGGTCTTCTCGCCGAGCGCGGTGTGAGCCTCGTCGCAGATCACGAGCTGGTACGCGTCGCGAGCGAGCTCGTCGACGTGGCGTGCGAACCACGCGTACGTCTGGATCGTGATCGGGTTCGGCGGCCGCTTCGCCGTGTGGCCTGCGAGGATCGGCTCGATCAGGCGGTCGCGGTACCCGTGGTCGGTCAGCTCGCGCCGGAACTGGTCGACGAGCAGGCGGCGGTGCGTGAGGATCAGGACGCCCATCGTGCGCGCCGCCTCCACGAAGCCGGCGGCGGCGATCGTCTTCCCGGACGCCGTCGGATGGCGGAAGCGGTAGCGGCGGACGGCGCCGGGATCCTCCTCGGCCGAGACGGGCTCGGGTTCGTCGTCGGCGGTTCCGCTCGCGAGCTGGAGCTCGTCCTCGGGCTCGTCGTCGTCTTCCGGCGGCTCCTCCGCATGTCCGTTGCCGTTCCCGTTCTCCGACTTCTGGACGGCCGCGATCAGCTCGGTGAGCATGCCGGCGAGCGCGTCGACCTGGTGTCGGCGCAGCTCGGCGCCGGACGCGAGCCGCGGCGGCTTCTCCGAGAGGACGCGCTCGAGGCCGAGCATGAGCGCGTACCGGACCTTCCACGCCGCAGAGGGCGCCGGCTCACCGGACGCGATCTCGGCGAGCGCGTCGTCGAGGGCGCGGCGACGGGCCGTACCGGGCGCGAGGACGGCCCCCGGGTCGTCGTCGGGCCGCAGGAACGGCTCGCCGGCCCAGGCTTCGGCGCGGAGGGCGTCCACCTTCAGGGCGGTCGCGTCCTCCGACTCGGTCGGAGAGTGCGTAGTCGTGTCTGCCAATGCGTGCGGCGACGCCCTCGGTGTCGCCTTCTCAAAGGGTGCGCGCTCGCATCAAACGGCTCGAGCAAGCGCACTGCGAACCATAGCCGATCCGGCGGCGGACGGCGAGGCCGGCAGGCGGCGGCTCAGATCGGCCCGCCGACGTCGGCCATGCCGCCGAAGATCGCCCACGGGTTGTGCGGCGCGGTCTCGTAGACGAGGTCGCCGCCGGGCTCGACCTCGCCGTGCACGCGCCGCGCCAGCTCGTCCGCCTGCTTGCGCGTCGCGCAGCCGGCGATCACGTACGTCCAGCGGCGGACGACGCCGTACCCCTCCGTCTCGAGCTGCTCAGCGAGCTTCCGCGCGGCGCGATGGTCGCGCAGCTCGACACGCACCTCCCACGGCGCATAGCCGTGGGCGAGCACCTCGTCGTCGAGGTCCGAGCCGGGCGGCTCGTCGTCCCACCGCCCCTCCGCCTCCAGCCAGTGCTCGAGCGCGATCCGCCGCGGCCGCTCGCCGAGTTGCTCGAGCTCGTGCTCGAGCACGCCGCGGGCGCGCTCGGCCTCGAACGCCGAGCCCGCGTAGACGAAGACGGTGCCGCCGTCCTCGGTGACGGCGAGCCGGCGGTCCTTCAGCTCCTGCGCGAGCTCGCGCGCGTCGCGCGGGCTCCAGCCGACGAGCTGCGACAGCAGCCCGCTGCGCTCCGACTCGGCAAATTCGATCCGCAGCCGCCAGTCGTCCTTCGCCACGGCGCGAATCTATCCGCAGCCGCCGCTGTCCGAACGGGTCGTGACCTGGCTCAGAGCCCGGCCGTGGCCGAAAGCGGCATACGTGCGCCACGGGAGGCGGCTCCGCGGCGCGCCATGGCTTCGACGGACGCGTCCTGCGGAGCCCCGTCCTGGCTCAGAGCCAGGACGGGGCCGAACTGGACAACGCGCGGCGACGCGGAGGCGCCGCGGGCCAGCGTCAGGCGGCTGTCGCCGCGAGCGCCTCCAGGCGGGCGCGGAGCCCCGGGAGCTCGCGCCGCTCCGCTTCGAAGACCTCGCCGTCGAACTGCACGATCACGGCGCCCGCAGGCGCCAGGTGGTCGGCGGCGGCGTCGATCAGCCGCCGGTAATGGTCGAGCCCGTCGCCGCTCGAGAAGACGGCCGCCGGCGGCTCGCCCTCGTACCCCGGCGCGCCGGGCGCGAGGTAGGGCAGGTTCGCCACGACGAGGTCGAGGTTCCGCGGCAGGCCGTCGAGGAGGTCTCCCTTGACGAGGTGCACCTGCGCCCCCAGCCGCGCCGCGTTCAGCGACGCCACCTCGAGTGCGCGCGCGCAGGTGTCGCTCGCCCACACGTCCACCGCCGGCGCTCGCAGGGCGATCGCGATCGCGATTGCCCCGGAACCCGTGCCGACGTCCGCGATCCGGGTCGCCCCGCCGCCGGCCCGCGCGAGCGCTGCGTCGACCAGGCGCTCGGTCGTCGTCCGCGGCGTGAACACGTAGCCGGGATCGGTGACGAACGTCAGGCCGTGAAACCGAGTCTGCATACCTCGACTACAACGTAACGCGATGGACTGGATTTCCTTCGCCGACCAGAAGCGAGCGCGCTACGCGGCCGCGTACGGCGACCTCGACGAGCGCGGGCTCGTCCGGCGCGGCAACGTCGCCTACGCCGCCGGGCTCGCCCTGCTGATGGCCTACGACGGGGCGGCGCAGGACTGGCTGCGCTGCGCGGCGGCCGACTGGCGTTCGAGCTGGGACGCAGGCGCTCCGCCCGACGCCTGGGGCCGGCCGCTCGGTGCGCTGAAGGCCTCGCTGCTGGCCGGAGACGACGAGGCGGCCGGCGAGCTCGCGCGCTGGACGCTCGACCTTGGCGCCGAAGCGGCGGAATCGGCGATCGGGCGTTACGCCGCGACGCTCGCGCTGCTCGCGGCCGGCCGCGACGACGACGCGCGCACCCTGGCGGCCAGGCTCCGCGAGCGCGACGACTTCCCAGAAGACGTCGCCGACGCGCTCGCGGCAATCGCCGCAGCCGACCTCGCGGCCTACGTCGAAGCTTTGTGTTCCGTCGTCGCGAGCTTCGAGACACGGGACGCATTCCTCGAGGACGTCCGCGTCGCCGACACCGCGCTCGTGCTGCACGAGCTCGCGCGCCGGCGCGGACTCCATGCGCCGCTCCCCGCGAGCGACGTGCTTCCCTGAGCTACGTCGTCTCGCCGTGCTCGATCGCCGGATGGAAGGCGACGGTCACCGTCTGCTGCGGTTCCGCGTCGTCCTCCAGCTCGGCGATCCTCGTCACGAGCTCGTTGAGCAGGCTGCGCAGCGTCTCGACGGCGATGCGCGCGTGGATCTGCGCGCTGCGGAATTCGCCGCGCGCGGCATGCAGCTCGAAGCCGCGCTGCATCTCGCGCAGCTGCGCGCCCTGCAGCTCGCTCGCGAGCCCTGTCGCGCGGATGTCGGCGCCGACCTTGAGGTGCTTCGCGACGGGGCGGTACGGCTTCTCGCGGCCGGCGGCCGGCGCGCGCTCGATCAGTCCCGCGCGGTGCAGCATCCGCACGTGGAAGTGGAGGTGGCCGGGGTCGACGGAGAGCCGGCCGGCGAGCTCGCGGTTCGTGAGCGGCTGCTGTGACTCGCCGAGCACCTGCAGCACCTTCAGCCGCAGCGGGTGGCCGAGCGCCTTCAGCTGCTCCGGCCGCTCGATCTGGAGGACGTCGCGGATCTCGTCCTGCGGGTGCGGGCTGGTCACGCCCCTATCTTGGCCGCTGCGGCCGGGTCCAGGAAGACCTCGACCGGAACCGGCGCGCGGCGGCTCAGGCTGGCGGGCACCTCCGGCGTGACCTCACCGCCGAACGCGCGGGCGACGGCGTCCGCCTTCGCCTCGCCGCTGACCAGGAAGACGATGCGCTTCGCCGCTTGGATGACCGGCACGGTCATCGTCACCCGCTCGATCCACGGCTCGAGCCCCGGTGGCCCGCTCACCGCGCGGCGGTCTGTCACCTGCAGCTGCGGCGACCCCGGGAAGAGGGACGCCATGTGGCCGTCCGGCCCGAGCCCGAGCAGCATGACGTCGAGCTCCGCGCCGGCGAGCGCCGCGTCGAGCTCCGCCGCCGCCTGCTCGGGATCCGCCTCGCCGCGGATCCGGTGCACCTCCCGCGGCGGCCGCTGCAGGCGGTCGAGCAGCGTCCGCTTCGCGAGCCCGTAGTTCGAGTTCTCGTCGTCGGGCGGTACGCACCGCTCGTCGCCCCACCAGAGCGTCACCTCGTGCCAGTCCGACTCGAGCCGCGACGCCTGCTCGTAGGCCTCGCCGGGCGTCGAGCCGCCGGTGAGGACGATCGAGCCGCCGCGGCGCGCCTGGTCGGCGAGCAGTTGCGCCACCGCGCCGGCGGGGTCGTCCGAAACGTGCAGGTCAGGCGGCGGCATCGGCCAAGGGTACGAAACCACGACGGAAGCCGGCGAGGAGGTAGACGCTCGCGAGGCCGGCCCACTCGCCGTACGGCGCGAGCAGCTCGTCCGTCTCGTGCGGCTCGACCCATCTGCCGCGCAGCGCCGACAGCAGCTTGACGAGCCCGAGGTCACGGGCAAGCCCATGGTCGTACCGGCCGAGTCCCTCGAGGCAGACGACGCCGACCGACCAGGGGCCGAGCCCGCGCTCGCGCAGCAGCCGGGCGGCTGCGGCCGAGCCGTCGCAGCGCTTGAGCCGCTCGAGCTCGACGCTCCGGCAGAGGCGGACGAGGGCCGCGGCGCGGCGCGCGCCCAGTCCGAGCCCCGTCAGCTGCGCAGGCGCGAGCCGCCCCAGCTCCGCGCACGTCGGCGCCGAGTGCAGGCCGCCGTGCGCCGGTGTCGTCGCACGGATCACGCTCCGCTCGATCTGCCGCGCGCGCTTCGCCAGGATCAGCTGGCCGGCGACGGCGCGCAGCAGCGCGTGCGCCACCGTCGCCGTGCGAACGGGCCGCAGCCCGCGGATTCGGCGCAGCGTCTCGCCGAGGAGCGGGTCACGCGCGAATCTGCGCAGGAACTCGGAGTGGTCGTCTTCCAGGCCGAGCGCGGAGCGGACGTGCTCGACGCCGGCCTCGCCGTCGGCCGAGACCACGATGGCGCCGTCGGCTCGCTGGACCGCGTGCACCCGCTCGAGCCGGCCGTCGGCGCGGACCGTCGCGCGATAGCTCCCCCCCGCGACGACCCTCGTCGCGTCGGACGCGAGCACGCCCGACTCGCGCAGCGAGTACGGCCCCCGCGGTCTGAGCACGGCGCGGATCACGCTGCCGATCCTACGGTTACGCTCAGCCGGTGCTTCGCCGCGTCGCGTCCCGCGTCTCGCTTCGAAGCCGCGAGCGGAAGCTGCAGTTGTTCATGGACCTGCTCGCACCGGGGCCGGAGACGACCGTCGTCGACGTCGGCGTGACGAACGCGCCGTTCGGCGACGGCTCGTCCGACAACTTCTTCGAGGCGCTCTACCCGTGGCCGGAGCGAATCACCGCAGTCGGCAACACCGAGCTCGACCGTTTCTCGGCCGCGTTTCCGCGCGTGCACGCCGTGCGCGCAGACGGTCGCGATCTCCCGTTCGCCGACGGCGCGTTCGACATCGGCTTCTCGAACGCCGTCGTCGAGCACGTGCGCGGTGGACGAGAGGGGCAGCGCCGGTTCGTGCACGAGCTGTGCCGCGTCGCGCGTCGCGTCTTCGTCACGACGCCGAACAGGTACTTCCCGCTCGAGGTGCACACGCTGGTGCCGTTCGCGCACTGGCTGCCGCAGCGTGCGCGCGACCGGGTCGTGCGGGCGCGCGGCTTCGACGACGTGCTCGAGCCGCTCGGCCCGCGAGACCTGCGGTCGCTGTTTCCTTACAGCGTCCGTGTAGTCAACAGCGGCATGACGCTGATCGCCGTCGGGCCGCAATGACGTGGCGCCGCACGACGTGGGCGCTGCACGTGCTGGTGGTCGGACTGGCGCTGCACAACCTCGTGATGGCGCAGCTGTGGCGATGGGGCGTGCGCGGCAACGCGCTGTCCGCGGTCGCGGCGTGGAAGGACGTGCTGCTCGTGGTGGCGCTCGTCCTCGCGTGGAGCGGCCGCCGCGGTGCGATCGCGTTCTCGCTCGTCGACCGGCTCGCGCTCCTGTTCACCGCGTTCCTTGTCGTCTACGCCGTCGTCCCGCAGCACCTACTGGGCGGCGGCGCGACGCACAAGGGAGTGCTGTACGCACTTCGCCACGACCTGTTGCCCGTGGAGGCGTACTTCCTCGGCCGCGGTCTCTGGGCGAGCGGCCTCGAGACGTCGCGCGTCTGCCGGACGATCGCCTGGACCGCCGCCGGCGTCGCAGCGTTCGGGCTGCTCGACGTGTACCTCGTGCCGCTCACATTCTGGCGGCACGAAGCGGCGGGGTGGTTCCGCGACCAGCTTGGTCTCCACTACTTCGGCCTGTCGGGGCTGCCCGAGAACTTCATCTACAACGCGGGCAACAACGTGATCTTCCGGAGGCTGACCTCGACCTTCCTCTCTCCGCTCGCGACCGGGTACCTCCTCGTCGTCGCGCTGCTCGTGCTTCCGCTGCGCGCGCGGAGGTGGGCGCCGGCCGTCGCGCTGCTCGTGTTCGCGGCTCTCCTGTGGACGCACACACGCGCAGCGCTGATCGCGCTCGTGCTGGGTCTGCTCGTCATCGCGCTGCTTCGACGGGCGCCGTTTCCCCTCGCGCTCGCGATCGTCGTCGCGGTCGTCTCCGTCGCGTTCGTGAAGGAGTACACCCACTTCGGCCCGCGTACGCGCTTCACGAAGCAGGAGCAGATCGAGCAGGAGAAGAACGCGCGAGCGTCGGCGCCGGCGACGAACGACGCGACGAGCGCCCGAGACTCGTCGCTCACCGAGCACGCATCCAGCCTCCGTGCCGGCGCTCGCACGGTCTTGCACCACCCCTGGGGATACGGGCTGGGCAACAGCGGCGTGACCGCCGAGCGCACCGGCGTGAAGGTCAAGGCCGGCGAGTCGACCTACACGGAGCTCGGCGTCGAGGTCGGGCTCGCGGGCGCGCTCGTGTTCGTCGCGTGGTCGCTCGCGCTCCTCTGGCGGCTGCGCCGGCTGCCCTGGCTCTGCGCCGTGTTCGCAGCGGTGCTGTTCCTCGGGCTGCAGACGGACATCATCGGCGTGCCTTGGATTGCCGTCGTGGTGTGGGCGCTCGCAGGAGCGTCTGCCGTCGGGCCACGTCTGTTGCAGCGAGACGGCGCCGAAAGTGCAACGTTTGCGTGACGGACAATTGCGCGCCGCGGCCGCCGTCTGCACGCTCGTCGCATGCGTATCCCGCTCTTCGAGTTCGTCGTGCTGGCGCTCGTCGCGGCGCTGCTCGTGGTCGCGGTGCGGCGACGGCACGCGCCGCCCCTACGCGCGTCCGTCCGCGCCAGCTGGCGTCTGACGCCAGGCGTCCTCGACCCCGACGTGACGCAGGCGACGATCGCCTCGACGATCTGCCGGCGCGGCTGGACGAAGACGGTGCGCCCGCCGGTCGAGTACACGAATCACCTGAAGCTGATCGGCCTGCACCAGTACGGGCTGCGAGGGCCGCCGTCGGCGTACCAGGAGGACCATCTCATCAGCCTCGAGCTCGGCGGCAACCCGACCGACCCGCGCAACCTGTGGCCGGAGCCGTACCCGCGCGCGGCGGAGGTGGACCGAATCGAAAACCAGCTGAACGCGGCCGTCTGCAGCGGCAGGCTCACGCTCGCGGAGGCGCAGCGACGCGAGTCGGCGCTCAAGCACGCCGACGGATGAGTCGCGTGCGCGCGGGAAGGCCCGCAGCGCCGGCGACGACGTGCTACGGCTCGAGCCGCTGCCGGAGGCGCGCGAGCAGGTCTGCGAGCTGCTGCCGCTCGGCGCGCGTGAGCGCCGCGAGCGCCGGTGCGACAGCATCCGTCACGCGCGCCTGGCGATCGTCGAAGCGTGCACGGCCCGCGTCGGTGACGTCGATCCGAACTGCACGGCGATCGGCGGGGTCGGTGACGCGCTCCACGAGCCCGAGCTCGACCAGCGCGTCGACGGCGCGGCTTGCGGTCGGCGGGGACGTCCCCATGCGCTCCGCGAGGTCGTTCAGTCGCAGCGGCCCGGACTCGGCGAGCTCGAAGAGGGCGAGCCGCTGCGTCGAGGTCATCGATGGTCCCTCGTCGGGCCCGCCCGTGACGCGCGTCAGGTGGCGGATCAGCCTGCTCAGCTCGCCCAGGATCCGGCGGGCGTCGGAGTGGTCAGCGGAACTCGCGCTCATAGTCGGCGACAGATAGTTACAGACGGCAATAGTTTCGTACTGTTGCTAGTGTAACGGCCAGAGTGACCGGCACCACCGTGCACGCACCGAGGATCCGGCTGATCTTCCCGGCGCTGATGCTGGTGCTGCTCCTCGCGGCGCTCGATCAGACGATCGTCTCGACGGCGCTGCCGACGATCGTGGGCGACCTGGGCGGCCTCGCGCACCTGTCGTGGGTCGTCACGGCGTACCTGCTCGCGTCAACGGTCGCCGGGCCTCTGTACGGGAAGCTCGGCGACCTCTACGGCCGCAAGAAGGTGCTGCAGGCCGCGATCCTGATCTTCCTCGCAGGCTCGATGCTGTGCGGTCTCGCGCAGAGCATGACGCAGCTGATCGCGTTCCGCGCGCTGCAGGGGCTCGGCGCAGGCGGCCTGATGGTGGTGACGCTCGCCGTCGTCGGCGACATCATCCCGCCCCGCGAGCGGGGGAAGTACCAGGGCTACTTCGGCGGCGTCTTCGGCGTGTCGACGGTGGTCGGGCCGCTCCTCGGCGGGTTCTTCGTCGACAACCTGAGCTGGCGCTGGATCTTCTACGTCAACGTGCCGGTCGGTGCGGCCGCGCTGACGATGATCGCGATCGCGTTCCACCCTCGGGCGGCGCGCCGTCACCACCGGATGGACTACGGCGGCGCCGCGCTCCTCGCGGCGGCGCTGACCTCGGTGATCCTGTTCACCAGCCTCGGCGGCACGACGTGGGCGTGGGGGTCGCCGCAGATGGTCGCGCTGCTCGTGCTCAGCCTCATGCTCGTCCCCGTCTTCGTCCTGGTCGAGAGCCGCGCCGCCGAGCCGATCCTGCCGCTGTCGCTGTTCCGCAACCACACCTTCTCGGTCACGAGCGTCGTCGGCTTCATCGTCGGTTTCGCGCTCTTCGGCGCCGTCACGTACCTCCCGCTGTACCTGCAGGTGACGAAGGGGGCGAGCCCGACGAAGTCCGGCCTCGAGCTGACGCCGCTGATGGCAGGCGTCCTCATCTCGTCGATCACGAGCGGACAGCTGATCTCGCGGCTGGGTCGCTATCGGTTCTTCCCGATCGCCGGCACGGCGGTGATGACGGTCGGGATGTTCCTGCTCTCGCGGCTCGAGGTCGGCACCGGCACCGCCGTCGCCGCCGCATACGCACTCGTGCTCGGGCTCGGGCTCGGAATGGTCATGCAGGTGCTGATCCTCGCGGTCCAAAACGCGGTCGACCCGGCGGTGATGGGCGTCGCGACGAGCGGCTCGACGCTGTTCAGGCAGATCGGCGGGTCGATCGGCGTCGCGCTCTTCGGCACGATCTTCGCGAACGGGCTGCACGCCGACCTCGCGGCGCGGCTGCCGGCGGGCGCGCACATCGCGAGGACGATCAACCCGGCGGGGATCCGCCGCCTGCCGCAGGCGATCCACGCAGCCGTGGTCGACGCGTACGCGGCCGCGTTGCACCCTGTCTTCCTGACCGCGGCAGGCGTCTCGTTCCTCGCGTTCCTGCTGACGTGGCTCCTGCGCGAGGTGCCGCTGCGCACCCACGCGCGCGCGGGCGACGCGATCCCGCCGCAGCGCGACGAGCGCTCGGCCGCCGAAGCGGCCGCGTAGCCGCGCGGGACCGGCGAAAGAGGAGTCGCGAGCCGGCGTGCGAAGGGTCTCGGCGACAACCGCGACGACCGAAGGAGGTCGGCAATGCCGAGAAAGGCCGCCGAGGCCGCCGCTGCGACGAAGAAGCCGGCGGTGAAGAAGACGACCCGCCGCACGACGAAGACGAAGACGGCCGCACCGAGCTGGGATCACATCGCCGAGCGCGCGTACTTCATCCACCTCGCGGAGGGTGGCGAGCCGCTTGCGAACTGGCTGCGCGCAGAGCGCGAGCTGATCGCCGCGTAGCGGCGGGAGAGCTTCGGGAGGAGCCTCGCGACGAGGCTCCTCCCGCTCGGGCCCGCCGCTTCCGCGGCAGCGGCGAAGACGAAGCCGTCGCGGTCCCGGACCGCCCGGCCGGCGGAGGCGCGTCGCGCACCTAGCGGAGTACCCTGGCTTCCGATGAAGGAGCGGATCCTGCTTCCGCTCGCCGGCCTCGCCGGCGCCTCGGTGTGGTGCGTCGGGCTGGTCGTCATGCGGACGCGCGTCGTCGGCGACGGGTCGGGCTACCTCGTCTGGAACCTCCTCCTCGCATGGATACCGCTCGCGCTGGCGGCCGCACTGGCCGTCGCGTACGCGCGGCGCCGGCCGCCGCTCGAGCTCGTCGCGCTCGGCCTGGCGTGGCTGCTCTTCCTGCCGAACGCCCCGTACGTGCTGACCGACTTCGTGCACCTCCACCGGCCGGGAGTCCTCTGGCGACTCGCGCTGACGCGCCTCGACGCGCCGCTCGGCAACCACGAGCTGATCGCGTTCGCCGTCGCGTTCGGCGGGTTCCTGCTGCTCACGTACACCGTGCTCTGGGGGCTCGGGAGCGCTCTGGCGGGGGTGCTAGCCTCGAACCGGCCGTGGCGAAGCCGGTAGAGCAGCTCGAATCGGTCGTGATCAGGTTCGCCGGGGATTCCGGCGACGGGATGCAGCTGACCGGCGGCCGCTTCACCTCGGAGACGGCGCTGTCGGGCAACGACCTGGCGACGTTCCCCGACTTCCCCGCGGAGATCCGGGCGCCGGCGGGCTCGCTGCCCGGCGTGTCCGGGTTCCAGCTGCACTTCGCGGACCACGACATCCTCACGCCGGGCGACCGGCCGGACGTGCTCGTCGCGATGAATCCCGCCGCGCTGAAGGCGAACCTCCGCGACCTGCCGAAGGGCGGAACGATCATCGTCGACACCGACGCGTTCAACGACCGCAACCTGAAGAAGGCCGGATACGACGCAAGCCCGCTCGAGGACGGCACGCTCGGCGACTATCAGGTGCACGCCGTGCCGCTGACGTCGATGACCGTCGGCGCGCTGAAGGAGGTGGAGGGGGTCACCGCGCGCGAAGCCGAGCGCGCGAAGAACATGTTCGCGCTCGGGCTGATGTCATGGCTCTACGGACGGCCCGTCGAGTCGACGCTCGACTTCCTGCGCGCGAAGTTCGCGAAGCGCCCGGAGCTGGTGGAGGCGAACGTGAAAGCGTTCAACACCGGCTACCACTTCGGCGAGACGTCGGAGGCGTTCGCGGTCCAGTACGAGGTCAAGCCGGCGAAGCTGCCTCCGGGTCTCTACCGACAGATCACCGGCAACACCGCGTTGTCGTACGGGCTCATCGCCGCCGCGAGGCTGAGCCGACTGCCGCTCTTCCTCGGCGCCTACCCGATCACGCCGGCCTCGTCGATCCTCGAAGAGCTCGCGAAGCACAAGGCGTTCGGCGTCCGCACGTTCCAGGCCGAGGACGAGATCGCCGCGGCCGGCGCCGCGCTCGGCGCGTCGTTCGGCGGCGCGCTCGGCGTGACCACCTCGGCCGGGCCCGGCGTCGTGCTGAAGTCCGAGACCGTCGGCCTTGCCGTCACGCTCGAGCTGCCGCTCGTGATCGTCGACGTGCAGCGCGCGGGTCCGTCGACCGGGATGCCGACGAAGCCCGAGCAGGGCGACCTCCTGATGGTGCTGTTCGGGCGCAACTCCGAGTCGCCCGTCCCCGTGATCGCGCCGTCGACGCCGGGCGACTGCTTCTACGCCGCGATCGAGGCGGCGCGCGTCGCGATCCGCTACCGCACTCCCGTCTACCTGCTGAGCGACGCGTACCTCGCGAACGGCGCCGAGCCGTGGCGGATCCCGGACGTGTCGTCGCTCGAGCCGATCCACGCCGGCTTCGCCGAAGCGGACGGCGACGCGCCGTTCCTGCCGTACAAGCGCGACCCCGAGACGCTCGCGCGGCCGTGGGCGATCCCCGGCACGCCCCGCCTCGAGCACCGGATCGGCGGCCTCGAGAAGGCGAACGAGACCGGCAACGTCTCCTACGACCCCGACAACCACGACCTGATGACGCAGCTGCGCGCACAGAAGGTCGCCGGCATCGAGGTGCCGCCCGTCGAGGTCGACCACCAGGAGGGCGCCGACGTGCTCGTCCTGAGCTGGGGCGGGACGTACGGGCCGGTCCACGCCGGCGTGCGGCGCATCCGCGCCGGCGGCCGCGCTGTCGCGCACGCCCACCTGCGCTGGCTGAACCCGTTCCCGTCCAACCTCGGCGACCTGCTGCACAGCTACGAGCGCGTGCTGGTGCCGGAGATGAACCTCGGTCAGCTGCTCCAGCTGATCCGTGCGCGCTACCTCGTCGACGCGGTCGGCTACAACCGCGTCACCGGCAAACCGTTCAAGGCGAGCGAGATCGAGGCGGCGGTGGAGGCGCTGCTGTGAGCGAGCTGAAGCTGACGGCGAAGGACTTCAAGTCCGACCAGGAGGTGCGCTGGTGCCCAGGCTGCGGCGACTACGCGATCCTTGCCGCGCTGCAGAGCTTCATGCCGGAGCTCGGCGTGCCGAAGGAGAAGATCGTCTTCGTCTCGGGCATCGGCTGCGCCGCGCGCTTCCCCTACTACATGCAGACGTACGGGATGCACTCGATCCACGGGCGCGCGCCGGCGATCGCGACGGGCCTCGCCGTCACGCGCCGCGATCTCTCGGTGTGGGTCGTCTCGGGCGACGGCGACGCGCTCTCGATCGGCGGCAACCACCTCATCCACGCGCTGCGCCGCAACGTGAACATCAAGATCCTGCTGTTCAACAACCGGATCTACGGGTTGACGAAGGGGCAGTACTCGCCGACGAGCGACCAGGGGAAGGTGACCGGGTCGACGCCGCTCGGAAGCGTCGACTACCCGTTCAACCCGCTCTCGGTCGCGCTCGGCGCCGGGGCGACGTTCGTGGCGCGCGCGCTCGACGTCGACCGGCCGGGGCTGACGGACGTGCTGCGCAGGACGGCCGCACATCGCGGGGCGGCGTTCGTCGAGATCTTCCAGAACTGCAACATCTACAACGACGGCGAGTTCGACTACATCCGCGAGGACAAGGACGCGCGCACGTACCTCGAGCACGGCAAGCCGTTCGGCGAGACCGGGATCGTCCACGACGAAACCGACCTGGCAACCGCGTTCGCGCTCAGCCAGGTGACGTGGGAGAAGGACGGCGCGATTCCCCTCGGCGTCTTCCGCGACGTCCAGCGGGACTCCTACGACGAGCTCGTCCAGGCGCAGCTCGACAATGCCGCGGGCGCGGCCGACCTGCAGGCGCTCGTCGGCTCGGGCGACACCTGGTCGATCGCGTAGCGCCGTCCGCGCGCCCGGTCGAAGCTCGACCATCTTTCGTCACTCGGCGTCGACGCGATCTGGCTGTCGCCGGTGCACCCGAGCCCGAACGTCGACTGGGGCTACGACGTCGCCGACTACCTCGCCGTTGCGAGCGACTACGGCACGCTCGCGGACTACGACGCGCTGCTCGCCGACGCGCGCGCGCGCGGCATCGACGTCTGGCTCGATCTCGTCCCGAACCACACCTCGAGCCGTCACCCCTGGTTCGCCGAGGCGCCCGAGCGCTACGTCTGGGCCGACCGGATCCCGAACGACTGGACGTCCGTCTTCACCGGCGGCTCCGCCTGGGCGTACGACGGCACCCGCCGCCGCTGGTACCTGCACCAGTTCACGCCGCAGCAGCCCGACCTCGATTGGTGGAACGACGACGTCCGCGCGCCTGTACCCGTACTGGCAGCACCTCGACCTGGCGCAGAACTTCCCGTTCGTGCGCGCGGACTTCGCCCTCGACCGGCTGCGCCCGATCGTCGAGCAGACGCTGGCGCATCTGCCGCCCGGCCGCGAAGGCGTCTGGCTCGGCTCGAACCACGACCACCCGCGCATGGCGACGCGCTGGGCGTGCGGCGACGAACGGAAGCACCGCGCGGCGCTCTTCCTGCTGCTCACGCTCCCGGGCGTCGCGATCCTCTACCAGGGCGACGAGATCGCGCTCGCCGACGGCGAGGTGCCGCGGCAGGACGCCGTCGACCTGGTCGCGTACACGCGCGACCTGATCCGGCGCCCGGCGTGGGCCCGGCCGCGGCTACGCGACGCTCGATGCTCCCGCCGGGGTCTGGGCGTACGAGCGCGGCGACAGGATCTGCGTCCTCAACATGAGCGGCCGGCCGCGGACGTACGCCGGGAACCGGCTCGCTCCGTGGGAGGGGACGATCATCTGACGGTCGCCGCGGTCGTGACGGCGCTCGTCTCCGATCTGATCACGCCGCTGATCGCGGCGATCGGCGGCAAGCCGAACTTCGCCAACCTGGCGTACCGGTCAACGCGCTGATGGCGCACCGGCGGACGGAGCCGGAGGTGCTGTCGCCGACGCGCGAGTGCCCCGAGTGCCTCAGCCAGATCCCGGTCGGCGCTCGCCGCTCCGCCTTCTGCACGGCCGAGCTCGCTGCGTAACGTCTCAGCGCGGCGGGTGGCCGAACTCGCGCATCAGCGCGTCGAAGCGTTCCCACTCGAGCGACCACGTGCGCTTCGCGCGCCCCGGCTTCCAGTCGACCGAGCCGCGGCTGATCTTGAGCTGGCCGAGCCGCTCCCCGTCCTGGTCGACGATCACCTTGATGTCGACGTTGCCGACGGGGAGCTCGTGGTCGATCCGCAGGCCGACGCTGTGCGCCACGGGCGCAAGTATCGCGCCGCGGCCGGTCGGCGTTTGGGGCCGCGCGCTCGCGGCAACCATCTGCGTCCGTGACGGCCCCGATCGTCGTACGGATCAACGACAACGTCGTGCGCTGCGGCACGGAACTCGTCAACTGGTTCCTCGTGGCCGACGACGACGGCGTCACCATCGTCGACGCGGCCTTTCCGGCGTACCGGCCGCAGCTCGGGCCGGGGCTGCGGGAGCTCGGCCGACGCCTCACCGACGTGCGGGCGGTCGTCCTGACGCACGCGCACGCCGACCACGTCGGCTTCGCGGAGCAGCTGCGGACCGAGCTCGACGTGCCCGTCTACGTGCACCGAGCCGACGAGGAGCTGGCGACGATGGGTCGCGCGTTCGGCGCGCGCGACCGCTCGATGCTGCCCTACCTCCGCTACCCGATGGCGTACCGGCTGACGATCGAAGCGGCGCGCACGGGCGCGATGACGCCGCGCCCGATCGGCGAGGTCAGCACCTTCTCCGACGACGGGGAGCTGCCCGTGCCGGGGCGGCTCCGTCCGATCCACACGCCGGGGCACACCCCGGGCCACTGCGTCTTCCTCGGTTTCGGCGCGCTATTCGCGGGCGACGCGATCTGCACGCTGAACCCGCTCACCGGCAGACGCGGCGCGCAGCTCCTGCCGGGCCCGCTGAACGCCGACACCGACGGCGCCTTCGCGGCGCTCGACCGGCTCGTCGGGACGGGCGCCGAGGTGCTGCTCCCGGGCCACGGCGACCCGGTGCGCGAGCCCAACGCCGCCGTCGAGCAGGCGAAGGCGCGCGGCAGGACGTAAGGGCTACGGCGCGATCGCGACGGCTACGGAGTTCGGCGCCGTCAGCATCGACAGGTGTCCTGCGTGGGGGATCGAGACGAAGCCCGCGTGCAGGTCCCGCGCCGTCTGGCGCCCCGCCGCCGGCGAGTCCACGCGGTCGTCCGCGCCCCACACGACCACGGCCTTCACGTGCAACCGCCGCAGCTCGGCTGGCGTGAAGCCGGCGATGCCGTTCTGCAGGATCGAGCGAAAGGCGCCGCGCGCGCCACGCGCCTCGAACTGATCCGTCCAGAGCCGCAGCGAGCGCGCGTCGAGCGGAGGGTCGGCCGGCCCGTAGGCGTTCCTGAGGACGCGCCGCACGAGCCAGCTCCAGCGCGGCAGCAGCCGGAACGCCGTCGTGAAGAACGGCGAGTACGCCGCGACGGTGCGCAGCCAGCCGGGGACGCCGCCGCTCCGCAGCGCGTCGCCGTCGAGCAGCACCGCCTCGCGCGCGTAGCCGCGGCGGGCCTCCTCGAGCGCGACGGCGGCGCCGAGCGAGTGTCCGACGACGATCGGGTTCCGCAGGCCGAGCGCGCGCTCGAAGCCTGCGACCTGGTCGGCCCAGCCGGCGAGCGTGTACGGCCCCCTACGCTCGCTGTAGCCGAACCCCGTCAGGTCGAGCGCGTAGACGCGGTGGCCGGCGCGCGCGAGCAGGGGCGCGACACGGTCCCACACCCACGACGGCTCGAGAAAGCCGCCGACGAGCACGATCGGCGTCCCGCGGTCGCCCCAGCTGCGGTAGGCGGTCAGGACGCCGTCCGCGCGCACGAACTTTCCGTGCCACAGCCGCTGCACCGGAACGTTCGCATCCGAGGTGACGACGTCGAAGATGGTCGAAGCGATCGTCAGCACGAGCGCGAACGCGAGCACGATCGCGAGCAGCCACTGCAGGACGCGCACGGGCTCGACACGGTAGAGCAGCGGGACCCTTCGCGTTCGCCTGCGACCGCTCAGCCGGGCTGCTCGAGCACGATGCGCTCCGGCGGCCACGCCGGCAGCTCGCTCTCGAGATACGAGCGCAGCGCCTCCTCGATGCCGACGTCCTCGCCGGCGCGCTCGGACAGGAACCAGCGGTGCTCGAGCACCTGGTGGAAGATCTCGGCGGCGGGCAGGCGGCTGAACAGGTCGGGCGGGACGGCGGCGACCGTCGGCTCGAACACCTCGTCGCGCCAGCGGGCCGCGGCGACCGTCTCCGGAATGCTCCGCTTCTCACGCCGCGAGAGCGCGTCGCGGAAGCGCGCGATGTCGTTGAGCATCCGCCGCGCCTGCCGCTCCTGCGCGTCGAGCCCCGTCAGCCGCAGGAGGCGGTGCCGGTGGTGGCCGGGCTCGACCACGTGCGGGTCGAGCGTCAGCCTGTAGCCCTTCGGCGTCGCCGCCAGGCGGACCTCCTCGACGTCGAAGCCGAGCGCGTTGAGGCGGCGCAGCCGCTCGTCGAGCCTGTAGCGCTCGCTCGCCCCGAACGTCTCCTCGCGCGTCAGCTCGCACCAGAGTGCGCGGTAGCGGGCGACGATCTCCGCTCCGAGCTCGTCGGGGTCGAGGCCCGGCGGCAGTCCGACCTCCGCGTCGACGTCGAGCAGCTCGCCCACGATGTTCGTCTGCGCGATGTCGAGGTCGTACTCGCGCTGCCCGTCGGAGAGCGTCCCGTGCAGCTCGCCGGTCTCCGCGTCGACGAGGTACGCCGACAGCGCGCCCGCGTCGCGGCGGAAGAGCGCGTTCGAGAGCGAGCAGTCGCCCCAGAAGAAGCCGCGCAGGTGCAGACGCGCGAGCAGCTCGACGAGCGCGTTCAGGAGGTGGGTGCGCAGGTCGGGGATCGCCTGGCCCGTGAACAGCACGCGATACGGCAGTGAGTACTCGAGGTGCTTCGTTATGAGGATCGGGTCCAGCTCGCCGCCCCGCTCGGTGACGAGCGCGACTGCCTCGACGACGGGAAGTCCCTGGTCCTCGAGCCGCCGCAGCAGCGTCCACTCGCGCCGCGCCGGCCGCGCCGGCAGCTCCTTGAGCGCGTAGAGCGCGCCGTCGTACTCCACGAAGCGCACGACGTGGCGCGAGATGCCGCGGATCAGGGTCACGATCCGCTCCGACCGCCACTCCTCGAGCGGCGCGCTCCACGGCAGGTCGAGGAAGTCGGGGTGGCCCGTACGCGCGACCAGCGCGAACTGCGGCGCGGTCATCGTGTGATGACCGACTCGTCGAGCGCGCGGACGCCGCCGGGGCTGGCGATCACGGTGTTGTGCGACACGCGCGCCTGCGCGTAGAAGTACGACTCGATCGCGACGCCGGCGCGGCTCGGGTCGTCCACGCCGTCGGCTTCGGCCCCGGCGATCGTGTTGTGGTGGATCTCGCAGACCGAATGGTCCATGCAGACGATCCCGATTCCCTTCGCGCCCTCGACGCGGTTGCCGCTCGCGCTGTCCATCGACATCTCCGACAGCGAGATCGCCCGCGCGGTCGTGCCGACGACGTGGTTGTCCGTCACGTCGACCATCGAGGAGTGCGTCGAGATCCCCTCGCGCGTGCCGACGATGGTGCAGCCGTCGACCATGCTCATCGGCCGGCCCATCGAGTACGCGATCAGGACGCCGGTGGCGAGCGCCGTGCGCGGTGCGCTCACAGAGCAGTCGTGGATCATCACACCAGCGTCGAGCACGCGGATCCCGTCGTAGCGGAAATGGATCAGGCGGACGTCGTCGATCACGACGTGCTGCGCGTGCTCCACGTCGATCGCGTCGTCGCCTCCGACGACGGTGACGTGCTCGATCCGGACGCCGTTCGCGCGCACCCGGATGCCGCCGAGCACGACGCCGCCGGTCAGCGTCTCCGCGTGCCGGATCACGAGCGGCCCGCGCACCGTCCCGTGCAGGTGCACCGTCGGAGGCCGTACCGCGTAGTCGGCGCCGAGCCCGCCGGCGACCGCGAGCGCGACGGCCGCCGCCGTCGCGGCGCCCGCCGCGCCGAGCTCCCCTCCCGACTGGGCGTACTCGAGCCGCAGCCGTGGGAACAGCGCGTGCGCGCAGAGCTGCGCCGACAGCCACGCGCTGCCGTAGAGCGCGAGCGCCCAGCCCAGCGGCGCGGCGATCTCGAGTGCTCGCATCAGCCCGTAGACGAGCGCCAGCTCGAGCGCGCCGAGCGGCAGCGCCGCCCACGCGGGCTGGTAGGCGAGCGCCCGGTGGTAGACGCACGTGTCGAGTAGCACGCCGACGACGAGCATCAGCGCGACGAGCTCGACCGCCCACCACCGGTGCAGTGCGAGCGCGAGCGCGAGCGCCGGCAGCGACGCGGCGAGCCGCGTCTCGATCCGTCCCCTCAGCGTGTACGACATACGCGGCGGGCGAAGGCGCGGGCGACGTACTTCGCGCCCGCGATTGTGTCGGCTGCGGGAAACGCCCACTGGGCGGCGACGCCGGCAAGGGCGAGCGTGCGCCGGGCGTCGGTGAGCGCGGGCACGGAGCCGTCGGCGTCGAGCACGATCCAGCGTCCGTGGGTGGGGAGGTCGTGGTCGCGGACGATGGCCGAAAGGAGCATGTCGTGCTGCCACCCGCGCAGGAACCCCGTGGCGCAGATCACCTGCACCTCGCGGGACGGGGTCTGACCCGGGTCAGACCCCGAAAAGCGCCCCTCGGCCATGGCTCGTTCGAGCGGGTCGTCCCACGCGCGGCCGGGGGGATACGACGGTTGGTCGATGGCGCGAAGGAACGACGCGCGGCGTTCGGGCGGGAGGCGGTGGAAGGCGGGGAGGCCGCGCTTCGTGAACAGCGGCCGCGGGACGTTGAGCGGCCGCCGAACCGGCTCGCGCCGCCGGATGGAGACCACCTCGCTGCCGGCGGCGAGCGCGTTCAGCCACTCCGTCGCCGCCGCCATCCCGGCGCCGACGACGGCGACCCTCGCCGCGTACTCGTGTGGCTCGTACGCGTGGACGGCGTGCGGGTACTCGCGCGGCCGGTACAACCCCGGGTGGCCCGTCGCGACGAGCACGTGCGCGAACGGCCCCTCGCCGTCGAGCTCGAAGCCGCCCTCGACCGCGGCCACGCGCGCCACCCGCGCGCGCCGGAACGACGCCGCCCAGCCGCATCGCTCGGCCACCCGCCCGGCGTGCGCAAGGAAGTCGCCGACCGTCGGGTGATAGCGGCTCGCGGCGGTCTCGAGCAGCGGCCGCACCATCCGCCGCCGCGCCGCCTCGCGCACCGCCAGCCCCGGGAACGCCGCCGGCGCGAGGTGTCCGTCCGACTCGGAGCGCATGCGCTGCTGCCGGATCGACGCCGCGCGCACGCGCCACACGTCCGTCGGGTCCTCGTGCGTGCCGAAGACGGCGATCTCTTCCGCGGGAACGCCGGCGTGCCGCAGCGTCGCGTGGGCGGCCAACGCCGCGAGCCCGCTGCCGACGATGGCGCAGCGCATACGCCGACGGTAGCCGCTACTTGACGGAGCCGGCCAGCAGCCCCTGCACGAAGTAGCGCTGGAAGGCGAAGAAGACCGCGAGCGGGATCACCAGCGAGATGAACGACGCGGGTGCGATCACGTCGATCGACGTGCCGAACTCGCGCAGCTGCCCGAAGATCCAGACCGTGATCGGCTGCACGGTCTGGCCGAACGTCAGCGCGACGATCAGGTCGTTCCACGTCCAGAGGAACTGGAAGATCCCGAGCGACGCGATCGCCGGCAGCCCGAGCGGGAGGATCAGGCGCAGGAAGATGCGCACCTCCGAGGCGCCGTCGATCCGCGCCGACTCGAGGATGTCCTTCGGCAGGCCGGCGAAGAAGTTGCGCAGCAGGAAGATCGCGAACGGCAGCCCGAACGCGGCGTGGAACAGGATGATCCCGAGCGCCGTGTCGAACAGCCCGAACGTGTCGTAGAGCTTGAACATCGGGATGAGCGCCATCTGCAGCGGCACGACGAGCAGCCCGATCACGCCGATGAACAGCCAGTCCCGGCCGGGGAAGTCGAGCCACGCGAACGCATAGCCGGCGAGGGCGCCGATGACGATGACGATCAGCGTGTTGCCGACCGCGATCTCGGCCGTCGTCTTGAGCGCCGTCGTCAGACCGCTGTTGTGGAACATCGCGTTGTAGTTCGACCACGTCGCGACGCTCGGCTTCGAGAAGATCACCCACCAGCCGTGCGAAGCGAGCTCCGACTGCGGCAGGATCGACGTGATAAAGAGCCCGAACGTCGGCACGAGCCAGAGCAGCCCGAGCACGACGAGGACGACGTGGACCGGCGCGCGCGCGACGAAGCGCAGCACCCGCGCGGCCGTGCCGTCGTGCGGCCGCGGGATGACGACGGGTGCGGTGGCGGTCGCCGCCACTAGGAGGCCTCCGCCTTGAAGCGCTTGATGTTGAGCGCGAGCACCGGGATGACGAGCAGGAACAGGAACACCGCGATCGCGGAACCGGTGCCGAAGTCGTTGACGCCGCTGAACGCCGTGCGCCACATCGCGAGCGCGATGACGTTCGCGTCCGCCTGCACCGACTCCGGTGCGAGCGCGAGCACGATGTCGAACACCTTCAGGACGTTGATGATCATCGTGACGAAGACGACGCTGATCACCGGCCAGAGCAGCGGCACCGTCACCCGCCTGAACACCTGCCATTCGGACGCGCCGTCGGTGCGTGCCGCCTCGAGCACGTCGCGCGGCATCGCCGACAGCCCGGCCGCGATCACGACCATCGCGAAGCCGGCCCAGATCCAGATGTAGGCGATCAGGAGCGACGGGATGATCAGGCTCGGCCCGAGCCACGCGTAGCCGCCCCAGGCCTGCGCGAACGTCGACGCGCCGACCCCCGCCTGGTACGTGCCGGGCTTGAGGCCGCTGAAGTCGAAGGCGCCGGCCGCGTTCGTCTTGGTCGACTGCACCGTCCTGCCGTTCTGCTGCAGCTGCACGGTGACGCCGGGAATGCCCAGCTCGCCCTGCTCGACCTTGCCCGGCACGCCGCCGCCCGGCTTGAAGTCGCGCCAGACGGTGCCGACGATGTCCCCGCCCTTCGGCGGCGGCGTGACTGCCTGCTTCGCCCCGCTCGGCAGGTCGGTCGGGGGGATACCCGTCAGCCCGATCAGCGCGACCCCGCCGGGATGGAGCGGCGTCTTCAGGACGAGGCCGCCGTGATCGGGCGCGACGTTCGCCGTCGACGGCGTGGCCGACGACAGCACGCCGGGCGGCGAGAACGCGTCGTGGATCGACCTGCCGAGCGCGTTGATCGCCCCCAGGCTCGGATCCTGCTGATACATGATCCGCCACGTCACGCCGGTCGCGAACGCGGAGATCGCCATCGGCAGGAAGACGACCGTCTTGAACGCGACCGACCAACGCACCCGCTCGGTCAGCACCGCGAAGATCAGCCCGAACGCCGTCACCAGCGCGGGCACCACGGCGACCCAGATCGCGTTGTTGCGGATTGCGATCAGCAGCGTGTGTGTCGTGAACAGCCGCTTGTAGTTGTCGATCCCGACCCAGGTTCCGATGTAGCCCTGCTGGCCGAAGAAGCTGCGGACGATCGTGTAGATCGCCGGGTAGACGATCCACACGGCGAGCACGAACAGCGCGGGCGCGAGGAACAGCGCGCCCGACGCGTAGCGCCCGAACCGTCTCGGCTGTGCGCTCGGGGGTGGAGCCGCCTGGACCGGCGGCTCCACCGCGATTCCGCCCGAGCTTCCGCTCAACGCGCTACTTGCCCTTCTTGTACGCCGCTTCCGCCGCCTTCTCGAGCTGGATCTGGATCGGCGTGTAGTCGGCGGGGTTGCTCAGGAACTTCTGGAACAGGCCCCACTCGCCCTGACCCGTCGTCGAGCCGAACGACGCGGGCTGCTCGTCCGACATGTCGAAGACGACCGCCTTCGCGGCGCCGACCGCCTTCTGGTTCGCGCGGTCGATCGCGTCCGGGAACACGCTCGGGCTGAGGTTGTGGTTGCCCGTCGCGAACCCGCCGTGCTTCGCCCACGCGGCCGCGGCCTGCGGCGTCGCGAGGAACTTCACGAACGCCTCGATCGCCGGGTTGTCCCGGAAGGTGACGAACAGGTCGCCGGAGATCTCCACCGCGGTCGCGTCGGGACCGGGGGTGATCGCCGGGAACGGCACGACGTTGAAGCCACTGCCGGGCTTCGCCTTCGTCGACGAAAGGATCACGCCGGAGACGAAGTCGCCCTCGAACACCATCGCCGCCTTCGGCGGGTTCGAGAACGCGTTCGTGACCGAGTCGTTGAACGTGTACTGCAGTGCGCCGCTCGTGCCGCCGGCGAGGTAGCCCGGCTGCAAGAGGATCTTCTGCATCTCGAGCAGCGCCGTCTTCACGCTCGGGTCGGTCCACTTGATCTTGTGCGCCGCGAGCGCGTTGTACTTCGCGACGCCGAACGTGCGCAGGTAGATGTTCTCGAACAGGTCGGTGAGCGTCCAGCCGTCGGCGCCGCCGATCGAGTAGGGAGGCACGCCGGACGCCTTGATCGTGGTCGCGTCGCGGAGCAGCTGCTTCCACGTCTTCGGCGGCGTCACGCCCGCCTGGTGGAAGACCGGCACGTTGTACCAGAGCAGCGACTTGTTGCTCGCCTTGAAGACAAGCGCGTACAGCTTGCCGTTGAACGTGCCGAGCTGCTGCCACGACTTGCCGAAGTTGGCGCCGATCGCGCCCTTCGCGTACGTGATCGGCTTCAACTTGCCCTGCGAGACGAGCTGCTTGACGTAGCCCGGCTGCGCGATGTCCGCCATGTCGGGCGGATGGCCGCCGGTGATCGCCGTCGACAGGACGGTCGTGAGGTTGTTGCCGAGCGGGTTGTACTTGACCTTGACCTTCGGATAGACCTTGTTGAAGGCCTTGATCACGTCGCCGAAGTCGGTCGCCTCCGACCCGGTCCAGATCCCGTCGAACGTGATCGTCCCCGAGACCGCCTTGTTGACGACCGTCTTCTGCGCGCCCGCGACCCCGCTCTTCGTTCCCGACGCGCTCTTGTTGCTGCCGCAGCCTGCGGCGACTGCGACGACGGCGACGAGCACCGCCGCCGACCCCAACGTTGGCCTCATTGCTCTCCTTTCGCGGTTTCGTAGATGCCTTCTCCCGTTGACGGATCGAAGAAATGCAGGGCGCGCGTGTCGACGACCGCTCGCACCTCGTCGCCGACGCGGATGCGCGAGCGCGCGCCGAACCTGCCGACGACGACGGCCTCGTCCTCGGCCACGCCGATCTGCGCGCCGCTGCCGGTCGCCTCCGGCGCACCGGCGTCGCGCGCCAGCTCGCGCACCTCTTCCGTCTCGGCGCGCGTGCCCTTGATCGCGAAGTGCGCCATGATCTCGGAGCCCAGCGCCTCGCGCAGCTCGAGCCGCCCGATGAGCGTGCGGCCGTCGGGTGCACCGGGCTCGAGCGCCGCGTCCTCGAGGTCCTCGGGCCGGATCCCGATGATCACCTTCTTCCCCACGTACCCGGCGAGCGCGGGCCGGTTGCGCAGCGTCTCCGCGCCGAGCGCGATCGCCTGGTCGCCGATCTTCGCGCGGAGGTCGCCGTTCGACCCCTCGATCGTCGCGTCGAGCATGTTCATCGCGGGGCTGCCGATGAACCCGCCGACGAAGAGGTTGACGGGACGGTCGTAGAGCGTCTGCGGGTCGTCGACCTGCTGCAGCTCGCCTTTGCGCATCACGGCGACGCGGTCGCCCATCGTCATCGCCTCGACCTGGTCGTGCGTGACGTAGATGGTCGTGACGCCGAGGTCGTTCTGCAGCTTCGCGATCTCCGCGCGCATCTGGACGCGCAGCTTCGCGTCGAGGTTCGAGAGCGGCTCGTCCATCAGGAACGCCTTCGGCTCGCGGACGATCGCGCGGCCCATCGCGACGCGCTGCCGCTGCCCGCCCGACAGGGCGCGCGGCTTGCGCTTCAGGAAGTCGTCGAGCCCAAGCAGCTTCGCCGCACGCTGGACGCGCTGGTCGATCTCCTTCTTGTCCATCTTCTTCAGGCGCAGGCCGAAGGCGATGTTCTCGTAGACGGACAGGTGCGGGTAGAGCGCGTAGCTCTGGAACACCATCGCGATGTCGCGGTCGCGCGAGGGGACGTGGTTGACGACGCGGTCGCCGATCCGCAGGACGCCCTCGGAGATCTCCTCGAGGCCGGCGACCATGCGCAGCGCCGTCGTCTTGCCGCAGCCGGAGGGACCGACGAGGACCATGAACTCGCCGTCGCGGATGTCGAGGGTCACGTCGTTCACCGCGCGCGTCCCGTCCGGGTAGATCTTCGAGACCCGCTCGAATGCGACCTGCGCCATTCCCGAAACCCCCTTCTCCGGCTGTTACGGGATTGAAACGACGACTATACGACTGTCGACGAGGTCACGCCGCGAGCTGCTCAGCCGCCGGCTCCGCCTCGACCGGCCGCCGGCGCGTCGGCGGGCGGCGGCGGCCGCGGTCGACGGCGGCCGCACCGCCGGCGACCATCGCGAGTGTCGTCGCGCCGCCCGCGGCGAGCGCCAGTTCGGTCCCGCCGACGTCGCAGAGCCAGCCGACGACGAGCGCGCCGAGCGGCGCGAGGCCGTTCCACGCGTAGTAGTAGAGCCCGAGCACGCGGCCGCGGAGGTGGTCGGGGCTCGCGAGCTGGATCGCCGCGTTCGAGTTCGCCGTGTAGCTCGTGAAGAAGACGCCGCAGACGAAGAGGAGCGCGCCCGCGAGCGCGACGGCGTGTACGGGCGCGAGCAGCAGCTCGCACAGGCCGAACCCCGCCGCGCCCGCGAACATCGTCCGCCAGCGGGCCTTCGCGATCGCCGCCGCCGAGAGCGCGCCGACGAGTGCGCCCGCCCCGAAGCATGCGGAGATGACGCCGAACGTGCGCGGGCCGGCATGGAGCGTCGACTTCGCGAGCAGCGGCAGCAGGATGTTGAAGTTGAAGCAGAAGGACGAGAAGACGGCGACCATCGTGATCAGCACGAGGATCGACCGATTGCGGCGCGCGTAGGCGAGCCCCTCGCGCGTCCCCTTGAGCAGCGTCGGCCGGCGGCGGTCGGCGAGCGGATACAGCTCCTGGAGGCGCATCGCGAGCAGGCCGGCGAGCACCGCCAGGAAGCTCGCCGCGTTGATCGCGAAGCACCAGCCGACGCCGAACGCCGCGATCAGGACGCCGGCCAGCGCAGGACCGAAGATGCGGGCCGTGTTGAACAGGCTCGAGTTGAGCGCCACCGCGTTCGGCAGCTCGTCGCGGCCGACCATCTGGAACGTCAGGTTCTGCCGCGACGGCGAGTCGAACACGATCGCGACGCCGAGCAGTGCGGCGATCGCGTACACCTGCCAAAGCTGCACGTGGCCGAGCAGCGTGATAGCAGCCAGCGCGCCCGAGAGCAGCATCTGCGCCGACTGCGTGATCACGACGGTGCGGCGGTTGTCGAAGCGGTCGGTGACGACGCCCGCGAAGAGCCCGAGCAGCGTGTACGGCCCGAACCGGCACATCGTCAGCAGGCCGAGCGCGAGCCCCTTCCAGTGCGGCGCGAGGTCGACGACCAGCCACGCGAGCGCGATGTTCTGCATCCACGTGCCCGCCACCGACGTCAGCTGGCCGGCGAAGAAGAGGCGGTAGTTGTAGTGGTTGCGGAGCGACGCGAAGGTCCGCGCGGACGCGACCCTGAGCAGCGTCACCGCTCCTGCGCCTCCATCAGCTTCTCGAGCGCCGGCAGCGCGGCCTGCAGCGCGTCGCGCGAGGCGTCGTCGAGCTCCTGCAGGCGCTTCGTGAGCCAGGCGGTGCGCCGCTTCCGGACGGTCGTCAGAACCTTGTCGCCGGCGTCGGTGACGGTGAGTCCGATGCGCCGGCGGTCGACGGCGCGCGTCCGCTCGATCAGGCCGGCCGCCTCGAGCCGCACGATGTGGCCCGACATGCCCGGCGCGGAGATGCGTTCCAGGTCGGCGAGCTCGGAGGCCGTGATCCCCGGCCGCTTCTTGATCTGGACGAGCAGGCTGACCTGGCCGCCGGTGACGCCGAGCGAGTGGATCTCGCGCCGCAGCTCGCGCGCGAGCCGGAGGAGCACAGGACGCAGCCGGTTCGCCATCGTCGTCGGGTCGTTCGCCACCTGAACCATTAACCTCGTTAACTATAGCACGTGCCGGGGCGGCCGAACCCTCGTCTCCTCGGGCCGTGTCCTGGCTCAGAGCCAGGACGGGGCCAACCGGTACGGTCCAGGCCGTGCCGAACCCGCTTGAGTCGCTGAAGGCGCTGGGCGACCAGCTCCGCACGCAGATCGGCGAGGAGCTGGACATCGAGGCGCTGCGCCGGCAGGAGCCGGCGCGGCCGCTCGAGGAGCTGCTGGACGAGCTGGACGCGCTGCCGGGGCTCGAGTCCGTCAAGGAGCAGGTGCGGGCGCTCGTCGCCTTCCTGCGCGTGCAGGCCCGGCGCAAGGAGGCGGGGCTGCCGGAGGTGGCGACGACGCAGCACCTCGTCTTCCTCGGCAACCCGGGCACCGGTAAGACGACCGTCGCCCGCCTGCTGGCGCAGATGTACCGCTCCATGGGGCTGCTGCGGCGCGGCCACCTCGTCGAGGTCGACCGCGCCGGGCTCGTCGGCCAGTACGTCGGGCTGACAGCGGTCAAGACGGAGCGTGTGATCCGCCGCGCACTGGACGGCGTGCTGTTCGTCGACGAGGCGTACTCGCTGGCGCGCGAGAGCGAGCGGCTCGACTTCGGCGACGAGGCGATCGAGACGCTGCTCAAGCGCATGGAGGACAACCGCCACCGGCTCGTCGTGATCGTCGCCGGCTATCCGCGGCTGATGCGCCGCTTCCTCGAGTCGAATCCGGGCCTCCGCTCGCGGTTCTCGCGCGAGATCACGTTTCCCGACTACTCCACCGACGAGCTCGTCGAGATCTTCGGCCGGTTCGCCGGCGAGGCGGAGTACACGCTCGGCGACGGCGCCGAGGAGGCGCTGCGCGGCATCTTCGCGAACGCGGAGCGCGACGAGTCGTTCGGAAACGCGCGCTTCGCCCGCACGCTGTTCGAGCAGGCGCTGAACGCCCAGGCGCTGAGGCTCGGGGCCGGCGACGTCGACCGGCTGACGCACGACGAGCTCAAGTGCCTGAAGCCCGAGGACCTGCGTGCCGGCGCGCGGGCGCTCGGCGAGGACCCCGCGCCGCCGCGGGCGGAGCGGGGCGCCTGGTTCGGCCGGCGCCGCTAGCCCCGATGGAGCCGCTCAACGTCTGGGACTACGAGCGGCTCGCGGCGCAGCGGCTCGAGCCGGGCGCGCACGGGTACTACGCGGGCGGCGCGGGCGACGAGCTCACCCTGCGCGACAACGTCGAGGCGTTCCAGCGGTGGATCCTGCGACCCCGGATGCTCGTCGACGTCGAGACGTGCACCACCGCGACGACCGTGCTCGGCCACGAGATCACGCTGCCCGTCGTCGTCGCGCCCGTGGCGTTCCAGCGCGTCGCGCACCCGGACGGCGAGGTCGCGATGGCGCGCGCGGCGCGCGCGGCCGGGACGATCATGACGCTGTCGACGCTCGCGACCTCGACGCCCGCGCAGGTCGCCGAGGTCGGCGGCGCGCGCTGGTTCCAGCTCTACGTCTTCCGCGACGACGGGGTGACGCGCGAGCTCGTCGCGCAGGCGCGCGAGTCGGGCTTCACGGCGCTCGTGCTCACGATCGACGCGCCGGTGCGCGGCAACCGCGAGCGCGACGTGCGCAGCGCGTTCCAGATCCCGCCTGAGATCGAGGTCGCGTCGATCCGGCGCGGCGGCGTCACGCCGAAGGAGGTCTTCGACATGATCTCGCCGTCGCTCACGTGGCACGACGTCGAGCGGCTCGCGGCCCAGACCGCCGTGCCGCTGCTCGTGAAGGGCGTGCTGACCGCGGAGGATGCGCGGCTCGCCTGCGAGCACGGCGCGGCGGGCGTCGTCGTCTCGAACCACGGCGGCCGGCAGCTCGACGGCGTGTCCGCCACGATCGACGCGCTGCCGGAGGTGGTCGAGGCCGTCGACGGGCGCGTCGAGGTGCTGGTCGACGGCGGCGTCCGCCGCGGCACCGACGTCGTGAAGGCGCTTGGGCTCGGCGCGCGCGCCGTGCTCGCGGGGCGCGCGCCGCTCTGGGGGCTCGTCGTCGGCGGCGAGGACGGTGCGCGGCGCGTGCTCGAGCTGCTGCGCGCCGAGGTGCTGAACGCGCTCCAGCTCGTCGGCGCGACCGGGCCTGCCGGCGTCACCCGTGACCGGGTGGGCCGCCGACTACCCTGAACCGAGCATGAGGAGGGTCGGCGCCCTGCTCGCCGCCGCCGCGGCGGCGCTCGCGCTCACGTCGGCGCCCCCGCACGCGGCGCCGAGCGCCTGCGGGCTGCCGGCGACGACGCCGCTGTGGGTCGACTACGCCGGACACGACGCGCCGATCGTCCCGAAGCCCGGAATGGTGCTCGCGGTGTCGTCGGGCACCGTGCTGCCCGCGCAGATGCGTCAGGCGGGTGCGGCGACGGTCTTCTTCGACCTGCACCTGAACGACCGGGTCGGCAACACCTCGAACCCCGCCGACCCGTCGACGATCGCCGCGAAGGCGAAGGCCGAGTTCGCGTACGCGCAGCAGGTGACGGGCTGTGCGACGCCGCTGATCGCGGAGAACGAGCTCTTCGGCGCGCAGACCCAGACGCCGTGGAGCCCGACGAACGCCCAGTACCGCGCGAACGTGCTCGCGCTGCTGCAGGACCTGGACGCGCTCGGCGCGACGACGGCGCTGACGATCGCGAACCCGCCGTACACCGGAGGCGACGCGGCGACGTGGTGGCGCGAGACGGCGCAGGCGTCGATCCTCGTGCGCCAGGTCTACTTCACCTCGCCGGGCACGAAGGGGCTCTACGCGGAGGGGCCGGTGCGCGCGAGCCGCGCGATGCGGAGCGGGATGCGCGGGCTCGTCGCCCACTTCACGCAGATCGGGATCCCGACGAGCCGGATCGCGCTCGAGCTGCAGTTCCAGTCGGCGCCGGGAGAAGGTGGGCGCGAGGGGCTCGAGCCGAGCGCCGCGTGGTTCGAGTTCGTCAAGCTCGAGGCGCTCGCCGCGAGACAGGTCGCGAAGGAGACCCGGATCGAGGGGATCTGGTCGTGGGGGTGGCCGAGCTTCTCGGCCGCCGGCAACGACCCGGACAAACCGGCCGCGGCGTGCGTCTACCTGTGGACGCGCGACCACCGCCTCTGCGACGCACCGGCGGTGGCCGGCCCCGACTTCGACACCTCGCTGACGGAGGGCCAGATCATCCTGCCGCCCGGTGTCCGCTGCAGCTTCGGGTCGGCCTCGATCAGGACGGCCGACGTCGCGCGCACGGCCGCGCTCACCGGCGACCGAGCCTCGGCCGCCACCGCGCTCCTCGAGCGCGTCGTGCTGCGGACGGACGAGCCGGTCGACCCGCAGACGGTGCTGGCCGCCGAGCGCGCGCTCGTCCGCGTCCACTTCGGCGGCAGCCGCGCCCGCTACCTGGCGGCGCTCGCCGCCTCGCACCTCACGCTCGCCGACGCGCGCGCCGCCGTCGCGGACCGGATCGCGCGTGAGCGCGTCGAGGAGCGGTTCCGCCCGCCGCCGCCGACGGCGCGCGAGATCGCCGACTTCGAAACGACCTACGCGGCGACGCGGGTGCGGCTCGTGTCGGTCGACGTCGAGGCGCCGTGGCTCGGGGACGCGTTCCGCGGCTTCGCCGTCGAGACGATCGCGCCCGAGCAGGTCTTCACTCTGCCCGCCGGACGGCGCAAGGCGATCGACACGATCGACGGCAGGTTCACCGTGCGCCCGCTAGGCCCGGCGCTCGCGCTGTACGCGCTGCCGCCCGCGAACCAGGCGGTCGTCGCGCGCAACGTCCTCGGCCGCTTCGCGCGCGACGACGAGTTCGAGCGGTGGCTGCAGTCGCAGGAGAACGCACTGCTCGCGGAGGCGATCTGCCTCCGGGACGACCTGCCGGCGCCGGGCGACGTCGACCTCACCGCCTGGGCGCCCTACCTCGGCGGGTGAACCGCGAGCGCCGCCGCCGGTAGCGGCTGGATCCGCACCGGCCGGAGGCGTATCGTTGGCGGCTGCTGCGGCACCGCGACCGAGAGGAGAACGCCATGCCGCAGCACGACGACCACATCGACCCGGCGACGCTGCGTGCGCTGCCGCAGAGCGCGCGCGTCCCAGCCGAGGGCGCGCGGCTGGTCGGCGGCGTCGACCCGGATGAGCGGCTCGAGCTGACGCTCCGCCTGCGCCGCCGGCCCGACGCGCCGGCGCTCGACCCGGGGGAGCCGATCAGCCGCGAGGAGTTCGCCGAGCGCTACGCCGCGGCGCGCGGCGACGTCGAGCGCGTGCGGCGGTGGGCGAGCGGCGCCGGCTTCGACGTCCTCGGCAGCGACGAGGTGCGCCGCACCGTCGCGATCGCCGGGACGGTGCGGGCGCTCGCCGCCGCGTTCGGCACCGAGCTCGGCACGTTCGAGTACCCGTACGGCACGTACCGCGGGCGCACCGGCGAGCTGCGAGTCCCGGCCGAGATCGCCGACGCCGTGGTCGGCGTCTTCGGCTTCGACGACCGCCGCCAGGCGCGGCCCCACAACATCTTCCGGCCCGACGACGACGCGCATCCGGCCCGCGCGGCCGCGACGCCGTCCTGGTTCACGCCGCTCCAGCTCGCGCAGCTGTACGACTTCCCGCCGGGCACCGGCAAGGGCGAGACGATCGGGATCGTCGAGTTCGGCGGCGGCCTGCTCCAGCACGATTTGGACGCGTACCTCGCCGCGCTCGGCCTGCCGAGGAACGTCGTGCGGTTCGTGTCGGTGGACGGCGTCGCCAACTCGCCGACGCCGCCCGACCCGACGGGTGAGACGCCCGACGCCGAGGTGATGCTGGACGCCGAGATCGCCGCCGCGCTCGCGCCCCAGGCGACGATCGTCCTCTACTTCGCGCCGTTCACCGAGCGAGGCTGGGTCGACGTGATCTCGACGGCGGTGCACGACCCGCACCACCGCCCGTCGATCATCTCGATCAGCTGGGGCTGGCCCGAAGGGAACGACCTCTGGACCGAGCAGGCGGTGCGCGCGGTGGACGAGACGTTCGCGGAGGCGGCGGCGCTCGGCGTCTCGATCTTCGTCGCCTCCGGCGACGACGGTTCCGCCGACGAGCTCGACGACGGGAGGGCGCACGTCGACTTCCCTGCCGCGAGCCCGCACGTCGTGGCCTGCGGCGGCACGACCCTGCGCGCCGCCGGCGGCGCGATCGCGTCGGAGGTCGTCTGGAACGACGGGCCGCGGGCGACCGGCGGCGGCGCGACCGGTGGCGGCGTCAGCACGATGTTCCCGCTGCCGGACTGGCAGCGGGACGCGCACGTGCCGCCGTCGGTCGACGGCGGCGTCACCGGCCGCGGCGTGCCGGACGTCGCCGCCGACGGCGACCCGCGCACGGGCTACCGCGTGCTCGTCCGCGGGCAGTGGGGCGTCGTCGGCGGGACGAGCGCGGTCTCGCCGCTCTGGGCGGGGCTGACGGCGCGCATCAACGCGGCGCTCGGCCGCAGCGTCGGGTACCTCAACCCGCTGATCTACGGATCGCAGGCGCGCGAGGCGTTCCGCGACGTGACGCAGGGCGACAACGACGCGACGGGCCGCATCGGCGGCTATGCCGCGGGACCCGGCTGGGATGCGTGCACCGGGCTCGGCACGCCGCGTGGCGCGGCCCTGCTCGCGGCGCTGCAGGCGGAGGTGGGAGCCCAAACCGCGGGCGCCGCGACGGCGTAGGGTCGGCACGTGGCGAGGTACGCGATCGCACGGCTCGGCTCCACCGTCGCGATGTTCTTCGCCGTCACCCTGTTCGTGTTCGTCGCGTTCCACGCGCTGCCGCGCGACGTGGGCGCGCGCCGCGCCGCGCGCGATGCCGCGCTGCACGGCTCGCTGCTCGGCGCATACGCCCACTACGTGTGGCGGATCGTCGGCCACGGCGACTTCGGCGCGTCGTTCGACGACCGGGAGCGCGTCACGTCGCGCCTGTTCGGGGCGGCGCCGGTGACGCTCTCGCTCGTCGCCGGCGGGCTCGTCGTCTGGCTGGTCGTGTCGACGGCCCTCGGACTGCTGGCCGCGCTGCGGCCGCGCTCGCTGCTCGACCGGGCGGCGACGGTGTTCGTCCTGCTCGGGCTGTCCGTCCACCCGGTCTGGCTGTCGCTGATGCTGAGCTACGTCTTCGGGCACGAGCTGCACGTCCTGCCGGCGAGCGGCTACTGCACGATCTCGAACCTCTCGACCGGCTGCGACGGGCTCGCGCGCTGGGCGTCGCACCTTGTCCTGCCGTGGCTCGCCTTCGGGCTCGTCAACGCGGCGCTGTTCACGACGATGGTGCGCGCGCTCGTGGTGGAGGAGCTGCGCGAGGACTACGTCCGCACCGCGCGCGCGAAGGGCGCCGGGCCGCTCCGGATCGTGCGCGCGCACCTGCTCCGCAACGTGCTTCTGCCGCTCTCGACGATGCTCGGCATCACCGCGGGAACCTCGCTGGCGGGCGTCGTCTTCGTCGAGTCGGTGTTCGACCTGCCCGGGCTCGGGAACATGCTGCGCCAGGCGGCGCTGCGCGACGACGTCCCGCTCGTGGCCGGCAGCGTCGTCTTCCTGGCGCTCGCGATCGTCGTGCTGAACCTGCTCGTCGACCTGTCGTACGGGCTCGCGAACCCGCGCATCGCCGGCGCGGCCGGGCCGTCACTGCGCGGACGCGGGCATGCACTGCGGCAGCTGCACCGGATAGCGCGCCGTCGCGCTGTCGCCGAGCGCGCCGCGGGCGCGCACGAACGCGCGCTCGCACCGTGAGACCGGCACCGTGCCGAGGTTGCTGGTGAAGCTGCCGGACGACGAGGAACGGGCGACCGCGGTCCGCGTGAAGCCGCCCGAGACGACCGTCAGCCGGATGCGCTCGTGCGGCGCGAAGGCACGGCCGGCGACGACGAACGGCTTCGGCGTCACCACCCGGAGCGTCGGCCTGTCGCGCGCCCCCGTCGCGGGGGCGGCGAAGGCGAGGAGGGCGATGAGGAGGAGGACCCGCCTCATGCCCCAGATGGTACTCCCGATGTGCTTCGGTCCGGAGCGGGGCGGTTATATCTTCGGCACCCCCGACACTTGGGGCGGGGAGAATCGAAAGGGGGAATCACGATGAAGCGAGCTTCGGCGTTCGTGCTCCTGGCGATCGCCGTCGTCGTGGCGGCGGCGGTGTCGCTGCTCGGCGGGAGCACGGCCGTGAGCGGCAACGACGAGCACACGCTGGCGCGCGTGGCGCTCGGCCAGCTCAAGCAGCCGGTCGTGAAGACGAAGGGCAAGGACGGGACGACGGTGTCGCGTCCGCTGCCGTTCGTCTCCGGCGCGGCGATCACCGCCGAGCAGCAGGCGGTGTGCGACGAACAGCAGGTGCAGGGCTGCGAGGAGCGCGCAACCGGCGCCGACGCGACGCCGAGCGGCGACATCGGCCTCGACGGCACCGGCAGCGGCGGCAGCACGACCGGCGCCGGCCCGGCGCACTCGCTCGGCTGCGGGAACCGCGACAGCGCCGGCAACGAGCGCGTGAACCAGGACTGCACGTACCGGCGGCAGGCCGAGGAGGACATCACCTACAACGCGGCCGACCCGAACAACATCGTCGCCGGCCAGAACGACTCGCGTGTCGGCTTCAACCAGTGCGGGATCGACTTCTCGACGAACAACGGCCGCAACTGGGGCGACATGCTGCCGCCGTTCAGGCAGCACCTGAACTCGCCGGAGCTCGACGGTCCGGACGCGAACAACCCGAACAAGAACACGATCAACCAGGACCCGGGCACGTTCCACACGTACGACGCGGCGAGCGACCCGACGAACGCCGTCGACTCGCAGGGGCGGGCGTTCTTCAGCTGTGTCGCGTTCGACGTCGCGTCGAACGCGAGCGCCGTCTTCGTCGTCGAGTCGCCTTACGGCGCGAAGGGCTCGTTCTACTACAACATCCCCGAGCTCGGGCACTACTTCCTGCCGGACGAGGACAACAGCCCGCTGATCTTCAACGACAAGGAGTGGATCGCCGCCGACCGCTACGCGTCGAGCCCGAACCACGACAACGTCTACGTGACGTGGACGGTGTTCCGCTTCGGCCCCGACTGCCTCGGCGGGTCGGACGTCGCACCGGCGTTCTGCGAGTCGCCGATCTTCGGCTCGATGTCGACCGACCACGGCCACACCTGGTCGACGCCGCAGGAGATCAGCGGCAGCGCTCCGGGCCTCTGCAGCTTCGGCGACTTCTTCACGCAGAACCCGGCGAACGCGAACGACTGCAACTTCGACCAGGGCTCGAGCCCCGTCGTTCTGCCGAACGGCGACCTGGTCGTCGCGTTCAACAACGGCAACACGCCGGCCGGGAACCCGAACGCGCAGCAGCTCGCCGTCGTTTGCCATCCGAGCGGCAGCTCCCCGGCGGGCACGGCGACGATGAACTGCGGGCAGCCGGTGAAGGTCGGCGACGACATCACCGCCGGCGAGCCGCAGTGCGACTTCGGCCGCGGGCCCGAGGAGTGCATCCCCGGCGCGTACATCCGCACGAACGACTATCCGCGGATCACGACGGAGAACACGCAGAACGGCCACGTCTACGTGACGTGGCAGGACTACCGCAACGGCGAGTACGACATCCAGCTCGCCGAGTCGACGGACGGCGGGCACACGTGGAGCGAGCTCGGGACGGTGAACCCGGACCGCGGCCTCGACCACTACTTCCCGGCGACCGACCAGAGCCCGCAGCAGGGCGACCGGATCGGCGTGAGCTACTACCGGACGGAGCGCGTTCCGAACGAGAACACGACCCCGTCCGGCGGCTTCGCGCCGTGTGGCCAGAACGGCGTGATCAACACGGGCGCCTCGACGACGTGCCAGCCCGGCGTCGGCACCGGTAACTCGGACTACGTCCTCGCCGGCGGCACGGGCCTCTCGTCGATCACGGGGGCGGTCGCGCCGTCGCAGCAGCCGACGCCGTTCGACTTCAAGGTCGTCTCGCCGGTGTTCCCGCCGCCGGACGGCATCCAGAGCGGCTTCAACGGCGACTACAGCGGCCTGACGATCAACAAGGGCACGGACGCGCACCCGATCTGGTCGGACACGCGCAACGTGAACCCGTACCCGGCGAACGGCGTCACGCACGACGAGGACGTCTTCACCGACAACGTCGGTCTCCCGAACGGCCACGCGCCGACGGGCACCGGCACGATCGGCCGCCGCTAGCGACCGAACCGACGCGCGGGAGGGGCCGCACGGCCCCTCCCGGCCGCGTCGGGCAGGAGCGGCGGGCGGCCGCGGCGAAAGAGGAGTCGTGGGCTTCGGGTCGCTCGCCGGCGTGCTGCAGCCCGTCGAGCGGCGCCGCTCGCGGCTCCTCTTCCTGCGCCGGCGCCGTGGGACGACGATCGACCTGCGCGGCTGGCACCCGCGCTACGCGCGCCGGCGGCGCCGCTTCCTCTGAGCGATACGCTTCGTCCATGAAGAAGACCGGGACGTTCCTCGGCGTTCCGTACGACTGGCGCCGGCCGACGCTCGCGCGTGCCAAGCAGCGCTGGTGGAACCCGAAGGACCGGCGTCTGTTCACGCCGAAGACGTTCGGCTGGGGCTGGGACATCAACCTGGCCCGCCTGCTCCGCCGCCGCTGACCCTCGCCCCGAGGGACCTGCGCCGCAGCTTCGCGCGTCCCCGATCCCTGAGGGGCCGTCCGTCTGCGCTACGCGACGTGGCACTTCCACCTCGTCAAGCTCGGCGGCCCCGCGGGGAGGCTCCGCTTCGACTACGTCGTCGCGCCGCCGCCGGGGCGGTAGCTCACGTCGGCGGCGACTCGCGCAGAGCGTCCGCCAGCGGCGTTCGAGAGCGGGAGCGACGGGACTCGAACCCGCGACCTCCGGCGTGACAGGCCAATTCAAGGGTCGCGAAGGTGAACGACGGAGGGCACGGCACCGCTCTGTTCATGCGGCCTTGCCGGGCTGTTCCGGGGCGACTCGCATCGTTGAGCGGACGCGTTCAGGGGCGTTTGCTGCCCAATTGCTGCCCGCAGAGACCCCGAGATGTGGGTGACCGCTCTTTATGAAGAACGGCCCTGAGCATCCTCGGGTGCGCCAACAAGAGCCTCACCTGCATGATCGATCGAAACGGGATCGCCTTCGGCCACGAGGACCACGTGAGCGGCGACTCAATTGAATGAACGAGGCGCCGCGGTCGCGACTCCAGTGCCTTGAGCACGGCAAACGGCAATGCTCGGCCCGCGCTTTGGTGGCAAAGCGGTCGTTAGCAGACCGCGGGGCGGGTCGAGTGCGGTCATGGGGGAGCCGGCGCGGAGGCCCGCGGCAGGTCGAGGAACAATGAGGTGCCCCGCACGCGTGCTAGAGGGTTGATGTGAAACGGCGGGTTCCGGTAGGGAGCCGCCGTTTGCGCGCGAAGAAGGGCTTCCAGAGGTGTCCCCTCGAGATGGAGGCTCGAGTTGACGACCGATCTGGAAGCCCTTGTTGTTGCAGCGTACGTCTTCGCTGACGAGTATCCGGTCCCTGTTCGTGGCGGCCGGAAGCCGCTGATCAGCGACGCGGAGTGGTTGCGCTGGCGGTCGCGCAGGCGGCGATCGAAATCAGCTCGGACAGGCAGTTCCTCGGCTTGGTCGGTCGGCTGTTGCCGGGCTGGTTTCCGCATCTGCCCGAGCAGTCGCAGTACAACCGCCGGTTGCGCGGCCTGGTCGAGTTGATCTCGATCGTGCAGCAACAACTCGCGAGGCTGCTCGACCGGGGCGGCGCACGTCTCAGCGACGGCACCCTGATCGATGTCGCCAGCTACCCCGGCTGCAACCAGCACAGCGAGTTCGCCGGCTTTGCCCGCTACGGCTTCGCCAAGTCGCACCACCGCTTCGTCTACGGCGTCCGGCTCGTCCTCTTGACCGACCTCGCCGGGTTGCCGCTCGGCTACACGATCGTTCCGGCCAACGAGAAGGAGTACGAACCGCTCGCCGACCTGCTGACCGGCACCCAGGCCCAGATCGTCGTCGCCGACAAAGGCTTCTGGGGACGCGACTACGCCGCCCGGCTGGCCGCCGCCGGCACCACGCTGCTGACTCCGAACAAGACACGAACCGCCGCCAACCTCGACCGCGAACGCGCTCTCGCCTCGACCCGGCTGGTGATCGAAAGCGTCTTCTCCAACCTCAAGCAGCAGATGCGGCTCGAACGTCACCTCGCCCGCACACCAGCAAGGCTCGCCGTCCGGATCGCGCAACGAATCCTCGCCCTCACCCTCGGCATGCTCCTCAACAGAATCAGCGGCCGCCCAGCACGCGCCCTCGCCGCCTACGACGGCCGCTGAATCACATCAAAGCCTCTAGTAGGCCGATCCTGCCTCAGATTCGCTCTGTCAGCTCGCGTGCGATATAGAGGCCGAGGCCGGTCCCGCCGATGCCGCGTCGCTGTGCCGGGTCGAGGCGGAAGAACTTTTCGAATACACGCTCGCGATCGGCCTCCGGGATTCCGGGGCCGTCGTCGGAAACAGTGATCCTGACCGCGGTCTCCCGCTCGACTGCCGCCAGCCTGCCCGATCCGGCCGAGTACTTGAGTGCATTGTCGACGAGGTTGGCCCCGACCTCGCGCAGATGGTCGAGGTCGGCGCGGACGGCGAAACCAGGAGTGGCCTCGACGACGACGCGCGAGCGATCGTCCGGGCTCACTCCGCGAACGACCGCGTCGAAAACCTCAATGCAGTCGAAGCTTTGCACGGCCGCGTGAAAGACGTTGTTGTCGATTTGGCTCGCGAGGAGGATTTGGTCGATGACCCTCTCGAGCCTTCGGGACTGCTCGTCGATCATCGAGAGGGGGATTCGTCGCTGCGCGTCCGAAAGCTCCGCGTAGTGGCCCTCGAGCGTCTGAGCAGCGCCGAGCGCACCGGTGAGCGGCGTCCGCAGCTCGTGCGACACGGCAGCGACGAGGTCTGACCGAAGCTGGTCGAGCTGAGCACGTCGCGCACCGTGTAGACGATCGCGGCGCCCGCGCGCACGGCCGCCACCGAGAACCCGTTCTTGCTCGCCGTCTTGGAGAGGCATGACCTGCGCGGGCTGTGACTCGTCGTCGGCCGCAATGGTGATCCGGCTCGCGATGCGCGCTGCGTTGCCGCAGTCGCTCGCTCTATTCAGCCTCGCCTTCATGCACCTTTCCGCGGTAGGCGCCCGTCGTCTCGTCGCGGTTCTCGATCAACTGCTTGAAGCGCTCGAGGTCGCCGCGCACCTGGTTCTTGACGATGTTGAGGAGATCACCGGCGACATTCTCGGCCCTTGAGTCGCCTTCGACGTCCATCTGAACGTTGATGCGCGTCTGCTCTCCGGCGATCTGCTCGAAACTGACGACGCCGTCGTGAAGGGATCCCCGGAAGGCAATGCGCTGGCGCTGAGAGCGTGTGGGCGGTCAGCAGCGTCGACGGCTCGCCGCGGTACGGAGATGGGCCGTGCGTCTGCAGGACACGACCGCGTCGGTGCGTCCCCCACACCCGCCGCGCGGCTGGGTATGACGCGCATCGCCTTCCGATTTTCCCATTATTCGGTAGCTGCGGTGTACCGAGCATCCACGGGCGCACGGCGAAGCGACTAACGAAGAGCGGACGGGGGCAGGGATAAGCCGTGACGCACGACGACACCCCGGAAGAACGGATGGACGAACTCAAAGATCTTGAGCGGCAGCGTGGCGAACTACTCCGCGAGCCTCGGACCCGAAAGCGCGATGACGCCCTTGAGGTCATAGGCCGGTTACAACGCCTCCTCGTCGACGCGATGGCCAAGGCACGTAAGCGGCGCTGATGCGAAAGGCACAGAGGGGGCACGCGCCGTGAAAAAACGGCGCGCATGACGACTATGACTGCGCGTCGGTGACGCAGGTCCTGCGGCGAGAAGGACGGAATCCCAGCCTTCGAACATGCGCGACCGAGATCCGTTCGGGTACGCATTCCCGTCGAGAAGCCCGCGAAGACCCTCGCGTCGGGATCCGCGCCCCCGAGGGACTCGGAACTTCGCGAGCGCGCTCGGGGGTGCCGGGTGCCCGGTGAGGCGGCGCTGTGTACCTTCCGACCCTCCGTGAGCTCGACCCTCCGGTCGATGACCATGGCGCATATGTACGATGGTCTGACCAGCTGGCGCAGCTGAGCCCAGTCGGGACAGACGCGCGTCAGCTGCGCGCCGTCGAGGCGCAGCCAAAAGCAAGCCGTGCATATCGGTGTGGCGGCTCGGTGCCAACACCACCCCAGAAGGGGGCCAACCCCGAGGGAAGTTCCGAGCCGCCAACTTGGCTCCTTGCCAGCAGGCGCGTGCCGAAACTGACAGCCGGTTCCCGCAAAAGGAAGAGCCGCCTGCGGGGAGGAGGTGCAGGACGGCTCGAAGACCCGCCGCAAGCGACCAGACAGGCCTTCGACGATCCTGACACCTCCGCGCCAAATACAACCGACTAGCGGTGTCGGGCGAGCGGCTCTGGGCTGTTCTAAGCTATGTCGGTCTAGCAGGGGAGAGACGGATGACCTTTGAGCAGGCGGCGACGCGGCTCGTGGAGCTCGCGATCGCCAACCGCGGCACCGTCACGGCGAGGCAGGTTGAGCGCGACGAGAGCCTCGCGAGCGAGCGCCCGCTTCTTAGTGCCGCAGCTAGAGCGCTTGCCGGCGGCACCAACGTGTGGAGTACGACGAACGACGACGACCGCGCGTGGTTTCCCTACTGCTCGCTCACCTTCAGTGAGATCTACGGGCGCGGTAGGAGCGCTATGCCTCGCAAGCGGATGGTTTGGAAGCAGCTCCTGAACCGACGCTGACGCCCCTACACGAGAGAGTCGTCTTTTTTCTCGCGGCCGACCACTGGGGGTGCTTTGCCGGTTGCGCTACGGGTGCCCGGCGGACGGCGCCGTCTGAAGAGCAGTCGAGGGCGACCGGCGGAGGGACTTCAGCCGGCGCCAAAGCGTGCGACTACAGCAACCTCCGCCTTTCATGGGGCCGCGATGAGCTCCGCGAAGCCATCGAACGAACCCTGACTTGAATTCGAAGCGGTCCGAGGGAAGCAGCCGACGAGCGGCAGCGGCTACTCCGACGCCAGCAGAGGCTTCTAGGCGAACGGGACAAGCTACTCAAGGCCCAGTACGCCGAGGCCATCCCGCTGTCTCAAGACCGAGGAAGAGCGCATCCGCAACACACTCACTCAGATCAGCGAGCGCCTCAGAAGAACCGAGATCGAATACGAGGGCTGCGAGACGAACCTCATCGCCGCCCCAAAGTTCCTCGAACACAACTACCAAATCGACGACGTGGTGGCTCGTGGCCGAGGTCGCGGACGGCTGGACTCAGGAGGAGCTGCAGGGTTCGGCGGCCTGGGAAGGCTCCTTCAACGACAACACCCACGAGGGAAGTCACTGGTTCGGGCCCAGTACCGCCCATATCCAGTTGTCAAGAAACACATGCTCCGATCGGAGCTCTCAACTATCACTGACGACCTACACACGCGCGGCGTCGCTGTTATGTAGCGAATCAGTCATCGGGGACGTGGTGTCACCGGCGGGCGAGCCGGCGGCCGCGTTCGGAGTCGGGTGGGGTGTAGTTGAGCTGGTAGTGGTGGTAGAGGGTCGATTCGTCTGCCTGATGGCGAAGAAGCCGTAGTAGGTGATCGTCGCGGCGAGATAGCCGCCCTGATCGTCTACGTACTTCTGCAGCGCCGCGAGCGGAAAGCCGATCGAGCGATGCCGCTGCTGGAAGTGATCGAAGGCGCTGTATCGCCTACCGAATCCGCCCATTTCGCTCACCGGTGCCGCAGTTCGCGGGCAACCCCTTCGCGTGCGTCACGGCGCTCGAGCGTCCCTTTTCGTCTTGGCGGAGAGCCCACGCCGTCAACGTGTCCCTTCCCCAGTGCCGCAAACCGCGCGTGGGGCCACGTCGACGCCAACGGATCAGGTCGAGCTGGAGAAAGCGCGCCGGGAACTGAAAAGCACCCAGCGCAGGCCCTGCGTGGCGCGAGATAACCTCGCTAGCAGTGGCCGCCTATCGGTACAAGCTGGTTCCACTTGGCCCGGTCGATGAGATCGCCGGTGCGCCAGTCGAAGAACAGACGCTGCTCAGCGACCATGAGCTTACGGTCGGCGAGGTCGTCCCTGTCTCACCGGGAACCTGGACCGTGGAACGAGTCGGCGCCGCCGGCACGACAGAGTGGGCGAGTGAAGCCGTCGGACGCGACGACCCGCAGACGACGAGCCCAGTTACGTTGTACTGCCGCGTCGACCGATAGCCGTGTGTGTTACGAGCGCGGCTAGCCGGCGTTGCGGGAGAAGCCTCGCTTCCGTGATCGAGGACGCGCAAACCAACTCGCTTGGCGTCTCCGCCCCGGTTCTGTCGCGACGACTGCCACGACTCAGTCGCGGCCGGGCGTAGCGTCGATCTCCAGCAAGATCAGGCAACCGGGACAGACGATGCCCCTCGTCGAGCGCGCACGACGTGATGCACTCGGCATCGCCGGAGGTCGCCGGCGGCGCGAACACTGGCCTGGTTTGAAAGGATTCGAGCTCTGCGGATGCATCTCGCGCTCCCCTCTATGCCCCCGGACCCCTTCCCACCGGGCCTCGGAGTTCAGATCGTTTCCCGCAACTGACGACCGCGTAGTCACGACGGTCTCAGCCAAGGTGGTGGCGGATGGGGAGTGGACCGGCGGCTGAGCCGCTATGGCGCAGCCGCCTGGCGGCGCAGCTCACCAGGTGCTGCTTTGCGCGGCTAATTCTTTGTCCCTCTTCGCCTGGCGCGTTTGCTTCGGCGTCTACTGCGCGGGCTTCCTCTCGATGTTCTTCTTCGAGTTCTTGTCCTTCGACGCCATGATCACGTCCTATCGCTGACGTAAGTGCGTCGGGCGGCTTGTGGATCGCTTCAGCTGCGTCGCGGCTCTGCCGAGCGGAATGTGGCGCTTACCGTTTTCGTCGACCTGGACGACGTAGCGGCCGGGGTCTATGGCGCGCGTCCACCGTTTGAGGCCTTTCGGTCGTCGGAAGATGATCGGCGCGTTGCGGGGACCTATTCGTGCTACACCACCGAGATCGGAGCGCGCGCGGGCAAGCTCTGCGCGCATCGGTGAGGATCGGCGCCCTCGCGGATAGGGCGCCTTTTCTTTTATGCCGCGAGGCGCGGCCGCGTGGTACTGCGTTCCGCACGGGCAGCGCCCAGGCGATGGGTGCGAAAGCCGACTCTGCGAGCTGAACGTTTGAGTTGAACACGATCACACCGCTTCGCTTATCCGATGGGGTCTCTTGGCACAGCGGGGCTCGGAGCCTTTCCGTTGGTTTCGGGTTTGGCGAACGCCGACCAAGGCCAACGGTCGGGACTGCAGCTGTCTACCGGAGGGGGCGAAAGATGGAGTCTTGGACGAAACCGGAGAGAGGCCAACGGCTCTCTGATCGTCGATGACGACGCCTCGGTGCGGCTGGTCTGCGCGGTGAACCTCGCGGCCGAAGGCTTGCAGGTGCTCGAAGCCGCAGACGGCCTTGATGCGCTCGAGCAGGCACGCCGCGAACGTCCGCATCTCCTCCTCACCGACGTGACGATGCCCGGTCTCGACGGCTTCCAGTTCGCCGAGAGATTGCGCGGCGACGAGCGAACCCACGGGATGCCGGTGATCCTTCTCAGCGGCGAGGTCGGGCAGGCGAACGCACAGCGAGCCGGCGCACTCGGGGCGCTGGCGTACTGGACAAAGCCCTTCGATTCAGGCGCGCTCGCCGCGTTCGTCGCGCACGAAGTTGTGGCGGCGCGAGCCGGTCCTGCTCAGTGCATCGCGGCGACTGCGACCTAACCGGTGGCGAACCCGACATGACCACCGCACCATCGAGAGGAGAAGCGATGCAAGTCGAATCTCAGCCAAGGCAAGCATTGCGGCACGCCGAACCTGTCGAGCCGCGCAGGGAACGGCTCCGTAGACACGGCCACCGCACGGGCCTCTAACACCTGGCGTTCGGTCCTGTCGCGCTGCTGGCCGTCCTGATTGCACTAGTGGTCGCGAACACGCGCCAGGTGAAACTGAGTTGGGTTGCCGGCAGTGGCCACGCCTCCCTTGTCTGGATCATCCTCGCGAGCGCCGTGCTCGGCTGGTTGCTGGGAATCGTCACGAGCGTCGTCTTCCGCCTACGCACGCGGCGCCGGCGGCGCCGAACCGGCAGTCCGCAACTCTCCAGTGGCTAACTCGCCCGCGAACGCAGCAGGAATGGCAGCCACCGGAAGGGAGCCAGGGTGCGTATAGAGCATTCACGAAAGCACGGGCCGTTCGATCCGCGCGACGCGCCGATCCGCCATGAGCCGGCCCCGGCAAGCCTCTGGCGTCTCGGCGAGGAACGCCTCGACTGGCAGGGATTCCGCGCCAGGTTCTTCCCCGACAGCAGGCGACACGACTCCGACGCGCTCGCGGCGTACGAGTCGTACCGGAACGACGTCGACAGCCGTCCTGCAGACGGCGCCGCTGCGCCGGCGCTCGGCAGCGCATCCGGTGCAGGGCACGCCACGCGGTCGGAGCCGACGCAGCGCGACGACGACGAGCAGGAGCCGCCCGCGACGGCCGACCACACCGACCGCTGGGAAGGTGAAGACGGCGCTTCCACAGGACGCCCGCGGCGAACACGAAGAGTGAGCGACCTGTCGGAAACGCAGAGGCCTGTAGCCCCGAAGGGGCCCAGCGGGTCGACGGGCGACCACCGAGCCCAATCCTTTAGGAGGCCATTCATGAATCTGCAGCCGCGTGGTGATCGCAGGTTGTGCTGGCCGCCGGCCCTGACGCGGGACGACTCGACGATGGTCGCCTGGTCGGCGCTCCAGAACGCTGCGTCGATCGCGAAGAAGATCCTCATGACCGAAGCGATCGTCGCCGAACCGCCCGAGACGGCCGGCGCCGGCATAGAAGCCGGCGCAGGAGTCGACCTTTACGGCCGTCGCTGGAAGATCATTGGCGATGAACCCAAGGCGGTCGGAGCCAGCTGGCGACGCGCCACCGTCACCGGTGCCGAGCATCTGTCGGCAAACTAGCCGCTGCCTTTACGAGACTGCGCCCAATTGGGCGGTTCCGTCCTCGCTTAGAACGAGGTCATTAGGGACGGGCGGCGTCGGCCTTTTTCCACCAGCGACGCTTCCACCGCGGCAGCTCCGCGTTGGGGCTTTCGCGGGTGAGAGTTTGGCCGATGCTCTTCGTCAGGTTCGCTTGTATAGCGTCAGCCTCTTGTTTGTTGATCGTCATCGTGCAACCTCGATTCCACGGCCGAAGCCGCATGGCGGAGGCGTGAGATGAACTAGCAACGCCCGGGCGAGAATGCCACGCGGCCGCCTCACGTCGACTCCGTCACCCATGGTACTCCGATTCGCCCAGCCAGGAGGTGTTTCGTGGTCGAGTCTGTACCCTCAGACCGTGGGGCGCTTGACCTACACCGTCCGCGTCGGCTCCCTCAATGGCAAGGTCATCGGCACCTACACCCACCCCGGCCCAGACGAGCCGAAGCGAGGCACGCTCCTGAGCGCAGCCGCGATCAGCGGCGGCCCCTGGCGAGTGAGCGACTACGTCCAAACGGACGCCTCCGCGCCGGGGAACAACACCCTCGTCGTCGAACCGATCACCGACTAATACTCGGTCCCCATCACCGATCGAGCGGCGCGTCGGCGCGGTTGTGGCCTTCGGGGCGGTGCTCGCGGTTGCGGTGCACGTCTCGACTTCCGGCTCAACGTCCACACCGTCGGCGACATCCTGATCGCCGTTGGTGCGATCGGGATCGTGCTGTCGCCGATGTTCTGGTCGAGTTGGGGCGGCGTCGGCGGCCGGCGCACGGCAGTCGTTGAGGTCGACCGTGATCGGGTGCGGGCGAACGAGAAGACGTCGCCCGCGCCAACGGGCAGCGCGGCAGTAACCCCACGCGGGGCTCAGCGGAGCCCCGGTACACGCAGCGCCCGGCGTGCGCTCAGTCCGATGTCACGGACGTTGACGCTCATCAGAGGGCGCGAGAAGCACGACGGGGCGCAGCTCGCTTCTAAAACGCCCAGCGTGCCCGAGCGCTCGACACGAGCGCTCGGAAGGATTTAGCGGATAACCGCCGCGCCGCGGAAATCCGTAGACGGCGTATGCCCCGCCGTGATGGCCCGCTACCGCTTCGCCGTCATTCGTGCCAACGACGAATACGTCGGCTACTGGGAACCCGACCACCCGATCGACCCAACGAGCGGCGTCGAGATCGGACAGACGATCCGCGTCAACGGGGGCGAGTTCACGATTGAGAACTTCCGGCTGACGGCGACCGGTAAGAAATAGACGCACCGACGGCCGCTAAAACGCTCGCATCCCCGATGGACGACCGCCGTGCATCATTCCGCCCCGAAGGAGCGGCGTTGGCAGTACTGGCGAACGCCCGGGTTGTCGGCGGCGTTGATTGATGAGACGCATGAGCGCCCCTGTCGCGCCGACTGCGGGAGCGGAAGACCCTCTGCTAGCCGACCGAGCCTTCCATTTGGATCTGAATGAGGCGGTTCATCTCGATCGCATATTCCAGCGGGAGCTCTTTGACGATCGGCTCGACGAAGCCGGCGACGACCATCGCGGAGGCTTCGGCTTGAGACAATCCGCGCGACATCAGATAAAAGAGCTGTTCGTCCCCGATCTTCGAGACGGTCGCTTCGTGGCCGACTTCAACCTGGTTCTCGTCGATCCGCATGTACGGATACGTGTCTGAGCGGGACTCCTCGTCCAGGATCAACGCGTCGCAGACGACCTTCGACTTGGCATTCGTGGCGCCCTTCGCGACCTCAAGTAGCCCGCGGTACCCAGCGCGGCCGCCGTCCTTGGAGATCGACTTTGAGGTGATCAGGGAGGTTGTGTTCGGAGCGAGGTGGACGATCTTCCCCCCCCGCGTCCTGATGCTGGCCCTGCCCGGCGAAGGCGATCGATAGCACCTCGCCGTGGGCGCGCTCGCCGAGCAGCCAGACGGCCGGATACTTCATCGTGAGCTTCGAGCCGAGGTTTCCATCGACCCATTCCATCGTCGCGCGCTCGTAGGCCACGGCGCGCTTGGTGACGAGGTTGTAGACGTTGCTCGACCAGTTCTGGATCGTCGTGTACCGGCAGCGACCGCCCTTTTTGACCACGATCTCGACGACAGCCGAGTGCAGCGAGTCGCTTGAGTAGATCGGCGCGGTGCAGCCCCTCGACGTAATGAACGTAGGCGCCTTCGTCGACGATGATCATCGTTCGCTCGAATTGGCCCATGTTTTCGGCGTTGATCCGGAAATAGGCCTGAAGCGGCAACTCGATCCGAACCCCCGGCGGCACGTAGATGAACGACCCGCCTGACCAGACTGCGGTGTTCAGGGCGGCGAACTTGTTGTCGTTCGACGGGATGATCGTGCCGAAGTACTGCTTGACGATCTCCTCGTGCTCGCGCAGGCCTGAGTCCATGTCGAGGAAGAGCACTCCTTGCGCGGTCAGGCTCTCCTGCAGCTTGTGGTAGACGACCTCGCTCTCGTACTGCGCCCCGACCCCGGCGAGGTACTTCTTCTCCGCCTCCGGGATGCCCAGCTTGTCCCAGGTGTCCTTGATGTCGGCGGGGAGATCGTCCCAAGAGTCCGCCTGCCTCTCGGTCGGCTTGATGTAGTAGTAGATGTTGTCGAAGTCGATGCCGGTGAGGTTTCCTCCCCAGGTGGGCAGCGGCCGCGCGAAGAAGTAGTCAAGCGCCCGGTGGCGCACCTGCCGCATCCAGTCCGGCTCGTTCTTATGCTCAGCGATCGCCTCGACGACCTCGTGCGAGAGCCCCCGGCCCGACTTGAAGAAGTAGTCGCCGGCCTCATCCGGGTTCGCAAACCCGTACTTGACTGCGTAGTCGGCACCGATCTCCTGAACGAGCTCGGTCTCCGTCCGTGTTGACACAACGGCCACGTCCTTCCGACGCGAGGTCGATCATCCTGGGCTGAAAAAGACCTGACCCTGCGCGTCGAACTCTGTTTGCCTCGGTCCCTCATCTCGCGCGCTGTGTGGCGCATCGATGTCGTCGGGCCTCGGCCGGTGTCCTGGCACCGCAGGGTCAGTACACCCATCGTACTCTCTTTTGAGACGATCCGCGGCGGCCGCGCTTGGCTCGCGCTAAAGCGGAGCGGCGGGCTTCGAGCAGGTTGGCGTCGGCGCGCGGGCGATCAGCTCCTCGAGACTGCCGGTGGGCTCCGACTCGGCGAGGCCGTGGGTCGGTGCTCCGGGTCGGCCGTCAAAGCTGCGGCGATCTTCTCGAAGCGCACCTTGGCCTCTGCGCCGCTGGGATTGGGCATCGCAGACGAGCTCGTCGCTGCCGTAGCGCAGAGCCACGTCGTATAGGCGGAGATTCGCGCGAACGATCTCACCGACGAGCTGCAGCAGCGCGTCGCTGGCCAGGTGGCCGCGACTGTCGCTCAGTTGTTTGAGGCCCGTCGACGTCGACGAACGCGCCATTCGCTCGGCTTCCACGAGCGCGACACCACTAACTTCCGACTCGACCTGGCCTCGCGGCCGGTCGCGGCGCAGACGGCGTAGGCCCCTGCGTGCGCGTCCACCGCTGAGCGGCGTGCGACTCACGCCGGAGGTCATGTTGTCTAACACGACACCAGGGCAGCTCGCTCGCCCATGGCGCGGGACTGAAACAGCATGCAAAGCCGCGTTTGCAGCGATTTCTGCGCCCCGTCGCTCGCGGGGTTGCTGCCCGTTTGCTGCCCGCGATCTCGCCTTCTGCGCCTAGACAGACAACGGAAGACGCTGTTTGCAGGGCAAACGGAGAGACGGGAGCGACGGGACTCGAACCCGCGACCTCCGGCGTGACAGGCCACGTCGAGGGTCGCGAAGGTGAACGACGGAGGGCACGGCACCGCTCTGTTCATGCGGTTCTTTCGGGCGCGTCGTGGAGCGATCCTGTGGTTGAGCCGAACCGTTCCGGGCGTTTGCTGCCCGTTTGCTCCCCGGCCGCGGTCACCTCGAACTGCTTCCAAAACGAAGTGGCGACCTTTGCGCCCAATGGGGATGTTCGAGTGCGGCGGGAGGCCCCGTCGCACTCGTCGAGCCGTGGTCCGCGCCTCGGGTTACTGCTTGATGATGTTGTGCACTTCGACGGTTTCCGGCTGGCCGGGATCAATGCCCACCTCGGCGAGGATGGGCATGAGCTTCGCGCCGAATGCGTCGAGATGCTCCTGGGTGTCCCAGACCTGGGAGACCCTGTGCTGG
>DASRCL010000013.1:0-170674 GCA_035653115.1 Gaiellaceae bacterium | reverse complement strand
CTCGATCTTCGCGATCTTCGGCGGCTTCTACTACTGGTATCCGAAGATGTTCGGGCGTATCCTCGACGAGGGCCTCGGCAAGCTCCACTTCTGGCTCGTGTTGATCGGCTTCAACGTGACGTTCTTCCCGCAGCACATGCTCGGCCTGCTCGGGATGCCGCGCCGCGTCTACACGTACCACCAGCACGGCCTGTGGGAGCTCTACAACATGATCTCCTCGATCGGCTCGTACATCATGGCCGCCGGCATGCTCGTGTTCCTCTGGAACGTCGTGCGCACCGCGCGCGTCGGCCGGCGCGCCGGGAACGACCCGTGGCTGGCGGACACGCTCGAGTGGTACACGACGTCGCCGCCGCCGCCGTGGAACTTCGACACGGTGCCGTACGTCTCGAGCGCTCGGCCGCTGCGCGACCTGCGGCGGCGGCTCGCGGAGACGCGAGGCTTCTGATGGGCTGGCCGGGACGCTCCACGGCGCTGGCCGCGGTGGCCGGAACGGCGCTCGCCGTCGTGTCGGGAGCGGCCGGCTGGGGGACCGCGCACCGCCTGCTGGCGGCGGTGGCGCTGCCGCCGCTCGCCGCGCTCGTCACGACGGCCTGGGTGACCGCGCGGCGGTTGCTCGCCCCGTCGGTTGCTGCGCTCATCCTCTTCGGCGCGGCCGCCGTCCTGATCGGCCGCGACGTGCACCTCGTGTTCGCGACGCTTGCGTTCACGGCCGCGGTGTACGCGACGGCACTCGCCTTCCGCCGCTCGATAACTGTTCCCGAAGCACAACAGTTAACAAACGACAACATTTACCGGTCGGCAACTCTTACGGACTACGTCACGCTGACGAAGCCGCGGATCATGTCGCTGCTCCTCCTGACGGGGGGCGCCGGCGCGTTCGTCGGTGCAGGCGGCGCGCCCGCCTGGGGCGCGTTCGCCGCGACGATGATCGGCCTCGCGCTCGCCTGCGGCGGTGCCTCTGCGCTGAACCACTACCTCGACCGGGACATCGACCGGATGATGGGCTCCCGCACCGAGAGCCGTCCCGTTGCATCGGGCCGCCTGGCGCCCACGCGTGCGCTCGAGTTCGGACTCGCGCTCTCCGCGGGGTCGTTCGTCCTGCTCGACGCGCTCGTCAACCTGCCGACGGCACTCCTCGCGCTCGCCGGAAACCTGTTCTACGTGCTGGTCTACACCCGCTGGCTCAAGCGGTCGACGCCGCGGAACATCGTCATCGGCGGGGCGGCCGGCGCCGTCCCGCCACTCGTCGGCTTTGCGGGCGCGACGGGGCATCTGGGCTGGGCGGCGCTCGCAATGTTCGCGATCGTCTTCGTCTGGACGCCGCCGCACTTCTGGGCACTCGCGCTGATGCTGCGCGAGCACTACGCGCGCGCCGGCGTGCCCATGCTGCCGGTCACACGCGGTGATCGCGCGACAGCGCGGCAGATCCTCGGGTACACCGTCGTGCTCGTCGCAGTCACGCTTGCTCCCGCGGCGTTCGGGATGTTCGGCGCCCTCTACGTCGTAGCAGCGCTGCTGCTCGGCGGCGTGTTCGCGTGGTACGCGCTCGCTCTCCAACGATCGCTGAGCCGCGCGGCCTCTGCGAAGCTGTTCCACTACTCGCTGCTCTACCTCGCGCTGCTGTTCGTCGCCATGGCGCTGGACACCGTCGTCTAGATGAGCGAGCCGCTTCCCGAGCCGATCCCGCCGCGCACCGAGCATCCGGCGCACGCGCCGTCGGAGGCGGAGCTCGCGCGGCGGAACATGATCTGGGGCTGGTCGCTGTTCGCGCTCTTCTGGATCCTCTTCGCGGGCACGATCGGCGTCGCCTACGTGTACCTCTGGCTGAGCTAGCCGGGATCTGGATCACCGAGCTCGCGCCGGCTCCGCCGGGAAGGCGGCTGGCGGTGAAGGATCTGTTCGACACGGCCGGTATTCGCACGACGTACGGCTCCGCGCTGTTCGCCGACCACGTGCCGGCGGCGACGGCGCCGGCGGTATCCCAGCTCGAGGCCGGAGGCTGGGTGAACGTCGGCAAGGCGAACCTGCACGAGTTCGCGTACGGCGTCACCTCGCAGAACCTCCACTACGGCACGGTCCCGAACCCGGTCACGCCGGAGCTGACCGCAGGAGGCTCCAGCGGCGGCTCGGCAGCGGCGCTCGCGGCCGGGCTTGCGGACGGCGCGCTCGGGACCGACACCGGCGGCTCGATCAGGATCCCTGCGGCGTGCTGCCGCGTTGTCGGCTTCAAGCCGACCTTCGGACTCGTCTCCGCGGAGGGCATCTTTCCGCTCGCGCCCAGCTTCGACCACGTCGGGCCGATGGCGCGCAGCGTCGACGGATGCATCGAGCTGCTGGCCGCGCTGACGCCGGAGGTTCGCGTCCCGGAGATTGCGCTCGCGGATCTGTCGTTCGCGTCCGCGTGGGGCGTCGCCGCCGGGCTGACGACGACGAAGGTCCAGATGCCGACTGCCGAGGAGGTCGTGCCCGCATTCATGCGGGAAGTCGGCGACGTGCACCGCGATCTGTATCCCGAGAACGCCGAGCTCTACGGCGAGAACGTCCGCGGCAAGATTGAGCGCTGCCTGGCCGTGGACGACGGGGAGTACGAGGCGGCCGTGCGGGCGCGTGCGACCTATGCCGAGCGGGTGCTCGAGCTGCTCGAGGGATGCGACCTGCTTCTCACGCCGACCCTGTCGTGCCCTGTGCCGGCGGCGGACGCAGTGGAGGTGGAGGTTCGGGCAGCGATGACACGGTTCACGTTTCCCTTTAACGCCCTCGGTTGGCCGGCGCTGGCACTTCCGTGGCCGGGGGGCTCGCTGCAGGTCGTCGGCAGGCCGGGAGACGACGGGCTCGTGCTCGCCGTGGGCCGTGAGCTCGAGCGGATGCAGGCGAGCGGCGACGCGACGTGAGCCTCGAGTCGGATCTCCGGTTCGCGCACCGACTCGCCGACGCTGCGGATGCCGTCACGCTCGCGCGGTTCCGAGCGCTCGATCTGCGAGTCGAGAGAAAGCCCGACCTGACGCCGGTCTCCGACGCCGATCGTGCGGCCGAGGAAACGGTGCGGCGGCTGATCGCTTCATCGGGCCGCAGTGAGGGCGTATTCGGCGAGGAGGGCGGTGATGACGGCGGTGAGTCTCGCTGGATCGTCGACCCGATCGACGGCACGACCTCCTACGTGCGGGGGGTGCCGATCTGGGCAACGCTGCTCGCACTCGAGCGCGAAGGGACGACGCACGTCGCCGTGGCATCCGCCCCGGCCCTGGGGCGGCGGTGGTGGGCAATTCGAGGCGGCGGCGCGTTCGTCGACGGAACGCGGTGCACCGTCTCGGCTGTGGAACGGATCGAGGATTGCGCGGTGTCCTGCACCTCCGCGCGCCGAATGCCGGACGGATGGCGGACGATCGTCGCGCGGGCGTGGTCGAATCGAGGGCTCGGAGACTTCTGGCAACACTGCCTCGTCGCGGAGGGCTCTCTCGACGTCGCCTGCGACGGCGCGTACATGCAGGTGTGGGACTACGTACCGGTGCAGTTGATCGTCGAGGAAGCGCGCGGTCGCTGCTCGACCTTCGACAGCGACGATCCTTTCCCCGGCTGCTCGTTCGTCACGACGAACGGTCTTCTCCACGACGAGGTCGTCGCCCTCCTCAGCCGCGAACGGTGACGAGACCCTTCCGGGGCCTGGTACGTACCTGGCCCCGCCGTACTCGCGGATCGCCCTCCTCGACGAACCTACGGTATGCCGCTCGAGAGCCGCCAACGGGTGCAAGGGCGGCGTCGAGATCGACGATCGGATCCCGCGGATACACACCGATGATCGAGCCGTATGACGACCAGCCGTACTCCTCGGGTGAGCCGCACATGTTCGCGCGCGGAGGGTTCAGGGCGATGTAGCGCGCCGTCTCGAGCTCGTCGCCCTCCCCTTCGACGACTCGCGTCTCGAATCGACGCTCGAACACGTGCCCGCGCCGGCCGTACCGCCTGTTGTAGTACCGGGCATAGCGAAGGTTGAGCCGCAAGAAACCGCTGCTCAGCGTGGCTTCGTCCAGACGCAGCAAGAGGTGGTAGTGCGTCGACATGACCGCGTAGGCAAGGCAGGTCCAGCCGCTGTGCCGCACCTGTTCGCGCAGGAGACTCAACAGCGCATCCTTGTCGACGTCATCGCGAAATAACGTGGTCCCCGATGTCGAATGCGCCCAGGCGTGGTACGTGAGACCGGGCAGATTCACTCGCGGCGACCGGGGCATCTCACGACGACGGTGCCGAAGGAGGGGCCGGCGCGCAACCGCTAAGAGCAGAACGTCACGCACTTGGTCGAATGTCGTTCGAGTTCCGGCACGTACCTGGTACGTGCCTGTCCCCTGAGTAGTCCCCCGGGTTTACGTCGCCGCCGCCCGAGCGGCGGCCTCGTAGATCGGGTCGCGGGTGAAGCGGTCGAGCTCGGCGGAGAGGACGTCGCTCGGGTGCGGCGGGTCGCCGGGGGGGAAGGGCGCCGCGCTGCCGTCGAGGTCGATGCCCTCGAGGCGCTCGCGCTCGTCGACCTCCAGCTCCACCTCGTGCCCGAGCCGCGAGCGCAGCCAGCCCGCCAGCAGGTGCCCCTGCGCCAACGTGCCGTGGACACGCAGCCGGCGCACCCCGGCGACATCCGGCCACAACGACGCCAGCAGAGCCCGCCACCGCTCCGTCCGCGCCCACGCGATGTCCGACACCGCCGTCTGCTCGAACAGCTCTGCCAGCCGCGCGTACGCGCCGGGCAGCGATTCCCACTCCGTCGAGTCGACGACCAGACGATCCGCGACTCCGACGAGCTGCTCGAACTCGGCGGCGCCGAACGGCGGCTCGCCGCGCCAGCGGCAGAACACCGGCAGGTCGGAGATCAGCAGCGGGGCCACGATCGACGCCGGCGCCACCGCGCGGTTGCCGCGCAGCGTGAGCTCGATCACCTCGCCGCAGACGGCGCGGTCGCCGATCGGGAAGCAGCGAATCGACAGCTGCGCGTCGAGGCCGTCCGGCTCCTCGGAGCGCGGCACCATGATGATGGTGCGCGACGGGTGACGCTCGGCCATACCGAGCAGCGTCGACTCGGCGAACTCCAGCCACGACGGCGGCACCCACGCGAGGTGCGTCATCACCGACGTCCTCAGGTTCGGCTGCGACCCGCCCTCAGACGTCGCATCGCGCAGCCGTGCGAGCTCCCGCTCGATCTGCGCGATCGAGACGTCCTCACCCGTCCAGGTGTCCTCGATCAGTGACGGCGCCACGACCTGCCGTCCCGATGAATCAGCTCGTCGGAGGCGGCCGGGCCCCAGCTCCCCGCCGCGTAGTTCGGGAACGAGGGCCGGTCGCGCTTCCAGAACGCGACAATCGCGTCCACGAGCGCCCACTGCTCCTCGATCTCGTCCGAGCGCGTGAACAGGGTGGCATCGCCGAGCATCGCGTCGAGGATCAGCCGCTCGTACGCGTCTGGCAGCCCCTCGCGGAACGCGCCGCCGTAGAGGAAGTCCATGTGCACCGTGCGGATCGTCATGCCAGCGCCCGGGACCTTCGCGCCGATCGCCAGCGAGACCCCCTCGTTCGGCTGCACGTGGATCAGCAGCACGTTCGGCCGCAGCCCCTCGCCTCCGTCCTCGAACGGCGGGTGCGGCGCGCGCTTGAACTGGATCGCGATCGTCGTCTCGCGCCGCGCGAGCCGCTTGCCCATGCGCACGTAGAACGGCGTGTCCGCCCAGCGCCAGTTGTCGACGAAGAGCTTCGCGGCCACGAACGTCTCGGTGATCGACTGCGGCGCGACGCCGTCCTCCTCGCGATAGCCCCGCACCTCCTCGCCCTCGACGAAGCCCGGCCCGTACTGCCCGCGCACGACGTGCTTCGGGCCCGGCGTGTGCATCGCCTTCAGCACCTTGACCTTCTCGTTACGCACGGAATCGGCCGTGAAGTCGATCGGCGGCTCCATCGCCGTCACGGCGACGAGCTGCAGCAGGTGGTTCTGGAAGATGTCGCGGATCGCGCCCGCCTGTTCGTAGTAGCCGGCGCGCGCCTCGATCCCGATCGACTCGGCCACGGTGATCTGCACGTGGTCGATGAACTGCCGGTTCCAGATCGGCTCGAAGATGCCGTTCGCAAACCGCAGCGCCAGCATGTTCTGCACCGTCTCCTTGCCGAGGTAGTGGTCGATGCGGAAGACCTCGTCCTCGGCGAAGTGCTGCTGCAGCTCGGCGTTCAGGTCACGCGCCGACTGCAGGTCGTGACCGAACGGCTTCTCGATGATGAGCCTGATCCAGCCCTCGGCGCCGCGGCGCTCCGCGATCTCGGAGACGAGCGTTCCGATCGCGCTCGGCGGCACCGCGAAGTAGTAGACGCGGTTGCCCTGGGTGCCGCGCTCCTGCTCGAGCTCGTTGAGCGTGTCGCGCAGCTCGTCCTCGCCCTTGTCGTCGGCGAAGTCGAGCGTGACGTAGCGCATGCCGTCGGCGAGCTTCGACCACGTCTCCTCGTCGAACGGATCGCGCGCGTGCTCCTTGACCGCCTCCTTCATCCGCTCGCGGAACTCGTCGTCGGACTCCTCGGTGCGAGCGGCGCCGACGATCCCGAAGCGCTCGGGCAGCAGCCCGCGCACCGCGAGCGCGTAGAGCGCCGGGATCAGCTTCTTCTGCGTGAGGTCGCCGGACGCGCCGAAGATGACGAGGATGCACGGGTCGGGCCGCCGCCGGAGCGACAGCCCCTCGAGCAGCGGGTTCTGCTCGGCGACCGCCATCACCTACGCGCGCGGATCCTGCGTCTGCGCGTGCGCGGTCTCGACCGCCTGAACCGCGTGCCCGCCGAACTGGTTGCGCAGCGCAGCGTTGACCTTCGCCGCGAACGACTCCTCCTGCCGCGACGCGAAGCGCGCGAACAGCGCCGCCGTGATCACCGGCACAGGCACGTCCTCGGCGATCGCCTCGGCGATCGTCCACCGGCCCTCGCCGGAGTCCTCCACGTAGCCGCGGATCTTCTCGAGCTGCGAGCCCTCCTTCTCGAACGCGGCGTGCAGCAGCTCGAGCAGCCACGAGCGGACGACGGACCCGTAACGCCAGATGCCGGAGATCTCGTGCAGGTCGAGGTCGAACTCCGACGACTTCATCACCTCGAAGCCCTCGGCGTAGCTCTGCATCAGCCCGTACTCGATGCCGTTGTGCACCATCTTCACGAAGTGGCCGGCGCCCGACCCGCCGACGTGCGCGTAGCCCTCCTCCGGCGCGAGGTCGTGGAAGACCGGCTCGACCTGCGCGACGGCGTCGTCGTCGCCGCCGACCATGAGGCAGTAGCCGACGCTCAGCCCCCAGACGCCGCCCGAGACGCCGGCGTCGACGAACGACAGGCCGCGCTCCCGCGCCTCGCGGTACCGGCGCTGGGAGTCGCGGAAGTTCGAGTTACCGCCGTCCACGATCACGTCGCCGGGCTCCGCCAGCCCCAGCAGCTGCTGGAACGTGTCCTCGGTGATCTTGCCGGCGGGCACCATCATCCAGAACGTGCGCGGCGGCGCGAGCTGGTCGCGCAGATCCGCCAGCGTCGACGCCGTCGACTCCACCTTCGGGTCGTACGTCTTCACGTCGTGTCCGTGCTCGCGCAGCCGCTCCGCCATGTTGCCGCCCATGCGGCCGAGACCGATCATGCCGAGCTCCACGCCTACACCTCCTCGAGTCGGATGCGCGCGACGCGGCGGCCGCGCTCCTGCAGCGATGCGAAGTCGCCTGCCGCCTGCGCGTGAATGAGCCGACCGAAGCCGAACGGCTGGCCGGGGATCGGCAGCTCCTCGCCGGTGTCGTCGACGACCTGCAGGAAGAGGCCGGTGGGCGGTCCGCCCTTGTGCAGCTGCCCCGTCGAGTGCAGGTAGCGCGGGCCGAAGCCGTGGGTGACGACGCAGCCGGTCGCCTCGCGCGCCCGCGCGGCCAGTGCGAGCACGCGCTCCTCGTTCTCCGGCGTCGGGTTGACGAACGCCTGGATGCAGACGTAGTCGCCGGGCCGCGCCTGCGCGAACAGCTCCTGGGGCGAGCCCTGAGGCGACAGGTCGGGCCGCTCGCCCGAGGCGAGCACCTCCTTCGTCTTGTCCTTCGCCGACTGCACGTCCGGCTGGTCGAACGGGTCGATGCCGAGGATCGAGCCGGCGACGGCGGTGGCGAACTCCCAGCGGAACATCTCCTGTCCGAGCTCGTACTCGCCGCTGACGCGCACCTCCTGCGCCTGCCGGTCGGGGCCGTCCGCAGGCTCCTCCGGCGCCGGCACGAGCCCCTTGCCCTGCTTTCCCGTGGACTCCGCGAGCAGCTGCTCGACCCAGAGGCCGAAGCCGCCCGGGTTCGGCGCGATGCAGATCTTGTCGCGGCCCTCGCGCCAGCCCTCGCCGAGCGAGAGGCCGAGCTCGAGGCCGGGGTTGCCCGCGGCGAGCCGGCACGCCTCCACCATCTCGAGCGTGCGGTCGAGCAGCCGTGCGAGGTCGACGCCCATCAGCGCAGCCGGGACGAGCCCGAACGGCGACAGCGCCGAGTAGCGGCCGCCGATCGTCGGCTCGCCCGGGAACACAGCGGCGAACTCCCGCTCGCGGGCAAGCTGCTCGAGCTCGGAGCCGGGGTCGGTGATCGCGGCGAACAGATGGCCGGCGTGCCCCGTGCGCTCCCAGAAGTAGTCGGTGTGCGACCGCGTCTCGAGCGTGGAGCCGGACTTCGACGCCGACACGAACAGCGTGCGGCCGACGTCGATGCGCCCCTCGAGGTCGCGGATCGCCTGCGGGTGCGTCGTGTCGAGGACGTGGAAGGTCTCCTGCCGGAACGTCCGCCTGAACACCTCCGGCGCAAGCGACGAGCCGCCCATACCGAGCAGCACGACGTCGTCGACGCGGTCGACGACGGAGTCGGCGAACTGCAGCAGCAGGTCGACGTCGTCGCGCATCCGCGCCGGCTCGTCGAGCCAGCCGAGCCACTTCGACTCGTCCGTGCCGGTCCAGAGCGTCGCGTCGCGCGCCCAGACGCGCTCGACGATCTCCGCTCCGTCGACCGCAGCCGGACTCATGCAGCCGCGAGAGCGCCGCGCTTCGCCCGGATCGAGTCGACGATCTCCTCGAACGAGTCGGCGAACTTCTGGACGCCCTCGGCCTCGAGGGTGTCGGTGACGTCGTCGTAGTCGACGCCGGCCTCCTCGAGCTTGCGCAGCAGCTCGCGCGCCTCGTCGACGCCCTCGAGCACCGTGTCGCCGCGCACCTCGCCGTGATCCTGGAACGCCTCGATCGTCTCGAGCGGCATCGTGTTCACCGTCTCCGGGCCGATCAGCTCCTCGACGTAGATCACGTCGCGGTAGGCGGGGTTCTTCGTCGACGTCGACGCCCAGAGGCAGCGCTGCTGATGGGCGCCTTTGCTCTCGAGGAACTCCCAGCGCGGCCCCGCGAACGCCTGCAGGTAGTGCTGGTAGGCGAGCCTTGCGTTCGCGATCGCGAGCTTGCCCTGCAGGTCGGTGCGGCCGAGCTTCTCCAGGCGCTTGTCGGCTTCGGTGTCGACGCGCGAGACGAAGAACGACGCGACCGACGCGACGCTCGACGGATCCCCGCCCGCCGCGACCAGCCGCTCGAGCCCGCGCAGGTACGCCTCGACGACCGCCTTGTACCGCTCCAGCGAGAAGATCAGCGTGATGTTGATCGACGTGCCGTGCGCGATGCAGTCCTCGATCGCCGGCAGCCCCGGCCGCGTCGCCGGGATCTTCACGAACAGATTCGGGCGGTCGACCTCCTGCGCGATCCACCGCGCCTGCTCGAACGACCGCTCCGTGTCGTAGGCGATGCCCGGCTCCACCTCCATCGAGACGTAGCCGTCAAGGCCGTCCGACGCCTCGTACGCCGGCATCAGCACGTCGCAGGCGCCGCGGATGTCCTGGAGCGCGAGCGAGAAGAAGATCGTCGTCGGGTCGTCGGTCTCCGACAGCAGCTCCTTCATGTCGGCGTCGTAGGCGTCGCCGCTCGACAGCGCCTTCTGGAAGATCGTCGGGTTCGAGGTGACGCCGGTGACCGCGTCCTCGTCCATCATCCGCTTCAGCTCGCCGCTCTGCACGAGCTGGCGCGAGAGCGTGTCGAACCAGACAGCCTGGCCACGCGCGGCCAGCTCATGAAGCCGTGACTTCGCCATCTTTCATCGTCCTTTCCATGTCGGCAACTTTCATCAGGCGCGCGACGTAGCGCTCGCCGCCGTCGAACCGCGCCCGCAGGAACGCTCCGACGAGCTCCCGCGCGAGCGAGGGGCCGACGATCTCCGAGCCGAGGCACAGGACGTTCATGTCGTCGTGCTCCACGCCCTGGTGGGCGCTGTAGGCGTCGTGGCAGATCGCCGCGCGGACCCCCGTCATCTTGCACGCCGCGACCGCCGCGCCGACGCCGGAACCGCAGACCAGCACCGCGCGCTCCGCGCGGCCGTGCTGGATCGCCTCGCCGACCTCGCGCGCCTTGTCCGGGTAGTCGATGCGGACGGCGTCGCTGTCGGTGCCGAAATCGAGCACGTCGTGGGCCGCGAGCGCCTCGAGCACCGCGTCACGCAGATGCACGCCGCGGTGGTCGAAGGCGACGGCCACCTTCATAGAACTTCGACTCGCGCGATCTTGCCCTCGTCGAACGTGAAGCGGATCGGCAGCGTCCGACCGTCGGCCTGCACCATCGCGATCGCGTGTCCGTCCTGCCGCACCTCGACGCCCTCGAGCTGGACGGACGGCAGCTCGCCGTCGATGACGAAGCCTGGGGCGACGAGCCGGAAGAAGTCGCGCACCTTCTCCGCCGCCGTCACGCGACCCGTTCCAGCAGCGCCGTCGCGCGCGCGACGACGTTGTCGAGGTTGTAGCCGAAGTGCTCCAGCACGGTTGTCCCCGGCGCCGAGGCGCCGAAGTGCTCCAGCGAGATCGAGTCGCCGCGGTCGCCGACCCAGCGCTTCCATCCGAGCGCCACGCCCGGCTCGACCGACAGCCGCGCGCGCACCTCGGGCGGGAGCACCTCGTCGCGGTACTCCGCGGGCTGCTGCTCGAACAGCTCCCAGCACGGCATCGACACCACGCGCGCGCTCGTGCCGTCGCCGGCGAGCCGCCGGGCCGCCTCGAGCGCGAGCCCGACCTCGGCGCCGGTGGCGATCAGGATCACCTCGGGCGAACCCGACTCCCAGAGCGTGTACGCACCGCGCTCGAGACCGGAGGCCGGGGCGAGCTCGGCGCGATCGAGCGTCGGCACCTTCTGGCGCGACAGCGACAGCGCGACGGGGCCGTCGCGGCGCTCGAGCGCGACCTTCCACGCCCACGCCGTCTCGTTCGCGTCGGCGGGGCGCACGAACCACAGGTTCGGGATCGCGCGCAGCGCCGCGTACGTCTCGACCGGCTGGTGCGTGGGACCGTCCTCGCCGAGCCCGACGGAGTCGTGCGTCCACACCCAGACGACCGGCAGCTCCATCAGCGCCGACAGGCGCACCGCCGGGCGCATGTAGTCGCTGAAGATGAGGAACGTCGAGCCGTACGGCTTGACGCAGCCGCCGTGGGCGCCGATGCCGTTCACGATCGATCCCATCGCGTGCTCGCGGATGCCGAACGCGATGTTGCGCCCGGCCCAGCTGTCGGAGAAGAGGCCGCCGCCCTCGAACTCGGTCTTCGTCGACTCGACGAGGTCGGCCGCGCCGCCGACCATCGTCGGCACCGCGTGCTTGAACGCCTGCATCACCTTCTTGCCGGCGTCGCGCGTCGCGAGCGACTCGCCCGGCTCGAACTCGGGCAGCGTCCAGGCGCCGATGCGGCCCTCGTAGGCCGCGTCCCACCGTTCGCGCTCCCGCGGGAACGCCGCCGACCAGGCGGAGAAGCGCTGCTGCCACTCCGTCTCGAGTTCGGTGCCGCGCTCCACGCCGTTCATGTGCTCGTACACCTCGGGCGGCACGTGGAAGTGCTCGTCCGGATCCCAGCCGAGCGCCTCCTTCGCGGCGCGCACCTCCTCCTCGCCGAGCGGGCTGCCGTGCGCCTTCGCCGTGTCCACGGCGCGCGGCGCGCCGAACGCAATGTGGGAACGGACGATGATCATCGACGGCCGCCCGGTCTCGTCCTGCGCGCTCCGGATCGCCTCTCGCAGCGCGTCGAGGTCGTTCGCATCGTCGACCGACTGCACGTGCCAGCCGAGCGCCTCGAACCGCTTGAAGCGGTCCTCGGTGAACGAGATCCACGTCGTGCCGTCGATCGTGATGTGGTTATCGTCGTAGAAGTAGACGAGCTTGCCGAGCCCATTCGTCCCGGCAAGGGAGCCGGCCTCGTAGGAGACGCCCTCCATCAGGTCGCCGTCGGAGCAGATCGCGTAGACGCGGTGGTCGACGATCTCGTGGTGCGGACGGTTGAAGGTCTGCGCCAGGAACCGCTCCGCGAACGCCATCCCGACGCCGTTCGCGAACCCCTGCCCGAGCGGGCCCGTCGTCACCTCGACGCCCGGCGTGTGCCGGAACTCGGGATGCCCCGGCGTCGCCGACTGCCACTGCCGGAAGCGCTTCAGCTCCTCGAGCGAGAGGTTGTAGCCCGACAGGTGCAGCGCCGAGTACTGGAGGATGCACGCGTGGCCGGCGCTCAGGACGAACCGGTCGCGGTTCGGCCACTGCGGGCTCGCCGGATTGTGGTTCAGCACCTCCCTGTAGAGGAGGTACGCGAGCGGCGCGAGCGCCATCGCGGTGCCGGGGTGGCCGGCGTTCGCCTTCTGGACGGCGTCCATCGACAGCGTGCGGATCGTGTCGATGGAGAGCTGTTCGATCTCCGTGTTCGCCAACGGCCCTCCGGTGGTCGCTTCCCCGCGAGCGTAACGACTAACCGGCGGCTCGCGCGCCCGCTCGGATCTCCTCCTTCAGCGCGTACTCGGCGTCCTCGTCGAGCCCCATGGACGTCGCCGCGACCGTCCGGCCGCCGCGCAGGTAGCGGAACACGGCCTTGCCGTCGCCGAAGTCGCCCTCGAGCGCCGTCGAGTCGTGGCCGGTCGAGTCGCCGAAGTAGCGGAAGCTGCGCCCGAACTCCTCGGAGAAGAAGGCGGAGACCGTGTCGTAGCGCGCGTCTTCGCCGGCGAGGATGCGTCCGAGCGTCGTCCCGTGGTACGCCGCGTTCGACCAGTGCTCGATCCGGCGGTGTCGCCGGAACACCGGGTCGTAGAACTCCGCGACGTCGCCCGCGGCGTAGACGCCGGGGCGCGCGGTCGCGAACCGCTCGTCGACGACGACTCCGTTCCGGACCTCGAGTCCCGCCTCACGGGCGAGCTCGACGTTCGGCTCGACGCCGATGCCGCCGACGAACAGGTCGGCGCCGCCGGGGATCTCGGACGTGCCGAGGCGCAGGTCGACGCCGTGCTCGCGGAACGTCGCGTGCAGCGCCTCCGAGAGCGGCGGGCACTCGAGGAGCGCGAACAGCACCTCCTCGCGCACGACCTGCGTCACCTGCACGCCGAGTTGCGTCAGCGACGCGGTCACCTCGCAGCCGATGAAGCTGCCGCCGACGACGACCGCGGTCTGCGCGTCCTGTGCGCGCTCACGAAGGGCGAGCGCGTCGTCGAGCGTCCGGAACGTCGTCGCGTCGGGGAGCTTGCGCGGCCGCGCGCCGGTCGCGAGCACGATCGTCTCGGCCTGCACCGCGTCGAGCGACGAGACGGACTCCCCGAGCCGCAGGTCGACGCCGCGCTCCTCGTACCAGCCGCGGTCGTGGACGAGCGCGTCCTCCGGCTGCGCCTCGCCGCGCAGCAGCCGCTTCGAGAGCGGCGGCCGGTGGTACGGGCCGTGCGGGTCCTGCGACCAGATCGTGATCGGCTCGCGGCCTCCCGCGTCGCGATAGCCCTCGACGACCTTCGCGGCCGTCAGGCCGCCTCCGACGATCCCGATCATCTCGCCTCCTCGAGTCGCATCACCTTCTCCTGTTCTTCCATCGCGGCACGGTGGATTTCGAGGCGCTCGAGCCGCGGCTCGACCGTCCGGTCGACGCCGGGCGCCGGCAAGTCGACGCCGAGGCGCTCGAACGCGGCGACCGCGGCGCCGCGCGCCGACGCCTCGCCCACGGCCGAGACCTCGAGCGGCCGGCCGAGCACGTCGGCGAGCACCTGCGTCCACGCCGGGTTCGCGAGCAGCGCGCCGCCCGTGACCACCACCGACTCCACCCCGCCGAGCGCCTCCAGCACCGCCGCGAAGCGGTAGCAGACGGCCTCGAGCGCGGCCTGCGCGACGTCGAGCGGCGTCGTGGCGAACGAGAGCCCTGCGATCAGGCCGCGCCGCCCGGCGTCCCAGCCGAGCGAGCGCTCGCCGCCGAGAAACGGCAGGAACGTCAGCCCGTGCGCGGCAGCCTCGCGCTCGGCGAGGCCGCCCTCGTCGAGGTCGCGCAGCGTGCGCAGGAGCCAGGCATGGAGGTTGCCGCCGTCGGACAGCGCGCCGCCCTCGCAGAAGCGCTGAGCGTCGAGCCGGTACAGGAACAGGCCCGGCCGCGGCTCGGCGCGATCGGCCTCGTAGACGACGCGGAGCGCACCGGAGGTGCCGACCATGACGGCGGCGCGCCCGCGCGTCGTGCACCCGGCGCCGAGGTTCGAGCACGCGCCGTCGCCGAGGGCGGGAAAGACACCCGCGAGCCGGGCGTCGTCGACCGGTGGCAGCTGCTCCGCGTCGACGCCGACCGCCGCCAGCGTCTCCTCGTCCCACGCGAGCCGGTTCGGGTCGTAGAGGCCGGTGCCGCTCGCGGTCGAGATCGAGGTGCGCGTCTCGCCCGCCAGCTTCAGCAGCAGGTAGTCGCCGAACGAGAAGTAGCGTGCCGGCCGCGCACCGTCGGCGTGCAGGCGCAGGATCTTCGCGGGCCAGTAGGCGGGATGGAGGAAGCAGCCCGTGCGACAGTGGTAGTCCGCGGGGTCGAGCTGCGGCGGCTCGCCGCCCGCGAGGTCGCGCCACGTGAGGACCGTCGTCAGCGGCCGGTCGCGCGCGTCGACCGCGACGAGCGAATGCCAGAAGCACGAGATCGCGAGTGCGTCGGCCTCGCCGACCTGCGCGAGGACCGCGCGGCACGCGTCGACGAGCCGGTCGGCGTCGAGGTCGTCGTAGGCGGTGTGCGCGTCGCCGGGCTCCGGCTCTCCGTCCTCCCCGTAGACCACGGCCCGCACCGACGACGAGCCGATGTCCAGCGAGGCGACGCGCATCGCACGGCAGTCTCACCCATCGTGCACGGCGCCGTCGCGGTGCGCCGGCAGCTCGACGCGGAACGCCGTGCCCGTCCCCGGCTGCGAACGGACGCTGATCGAGCCGCCGTGCGCCTCCGCGATCGCCTTCGAGATCACGAGCCCGAGACCGGTTCCCGGGATCGCCTGCTCGGTCGCCGTCGACGAACGGAAGAAGCGCTGGAAGAGGCGCGCCTGCTCGGCGTAGGGGATGCCGATGCCGCTGTCCTCGACCTCGAGCACGACGCTGCCGTTGTGCGCCGTGGCGCGCGCCGCCACCCAGCCGCCGGCCGGCGTGAACTTGAGCGCGTTGGAGACGAGGTTGCCGACGAGCTGCGCGAGCCGCTCGCGGTCGGCCGGCACCTCCGGCACGTCGTCGAGCTCCGCGCGCAGATCGATCTCGCGCGTGCGGGCGAGCGCCGACGTCGACTCGACCGTCTCGCGCACGATCTCCGCCACGTCCACGGGCGCGTACTGCAGCTGCAGGCCGTTCGCGTCGAGCCGGGCGACGAAGAGCAGGTCGCCGACAAGGCGCTGCAACCGCTCCGAGCTTCGGTACACGATCGCGAGGAACCGCTTCTGCTCCTCCGTCAGCTCGCCGGCCTCGCCCTCGCGCAGCATCTCGAGGAAGCCCATCATCGACGTCAGCGGCGTGCGCAGCTCGTGCGAGACCGTCGCGACGAACTCGTCCTTCAGCCGGTCGAGCTCGCGCTGCTGCGTCACCTCCCGCAGCGTCCAGATGCGGCCGAGGAACCCGCCGCGGTCGTCGTGCACCGGCGACGTGAAGCCCTGGAACACGCGCCCGGAGACGGCGTCCTCGAACTCGTCGAACGTCGGCTCGGCGAGCGGGTCGCGCAGCCGCTCCATCGCGGCGCGGAACTCGTCGGAGTTCGACATCCGGTCGGCGATCGACAGCAGCCGGTCGACGACGGTGCCGTCGAAGTTCATCCCGAGGTCGCGCGTCAGCGCCACCATCGGGCGGTTCGCGATCTGGATGTTGCCCTCGGCGTCGCTCAGCAGGATCCCGTCGACGGTCGAGTCGAGCACGGCGCGCAGGACGTTCGCGAGCCGCTCGAGGTCGGCGTTCTGCTCGCCGAGCGACGCGCGCTGCCGCTCGAGGCTCGCCGACATCTCGTTGAACGCGCGCGCCAGCAGCCCGACCTCGCCGGCGCCGCCAGGGTCGACGCGGACGCCGTGGTCGCCGCGGCCGATCGCCTCCGTCGCGGCGGCGATCCGCCGCACCGGCGCGACGGCGGCGCGCAGGAAGTAGGCGACGATGCCGACGAAGAGGGCGATCGCGATCACGATCCCGCTCGCCCCGACGACGACGCCCTCGTGCTGCGCGCTCGCGACGTCGCGGCGGTCCGCGTTCGCGGCCGCCAGCTCGCGCGCGACCAGCGGGTCGATGAGCGCACGGAGCCGGTCGACGCGGCGCTTGCCGCCCCCGGTCGCGACGCGCGTCCGGGCCGCAGCAGGATCGATCTTCACCGTCGCGAGCAGCGGGCGCAGCCAGCCGCGCTCGTACTCGCGCCACGCCCGGTCGATCGCGCGAGCCGTCGGGCCCGGCGCGGCCGCGAGCAGCGCCCGCGACTGCTGCGGGAGCTTCGGCTCGGCTTGCACGAGCGGCTGCAGGAACGCAGGGTCGCGCGTGATCACATAGCCGCGCGCGCCCGTCTCGAGGTCGAGCACGAGCTTCTCCAGACGCTCGGCGGCGACGACCGCCTGCTCCGCATGCTGCTCCCGGCTCGTCGCGTGCCGCACGGCGTGGAAGCTGCCGATCACGAGCGCGAACTCGGCGAGCAGGAACGCCACCACCACGCCGGCGGCGATCAGGATCCGCCCTGTCAGCCCGAGGCCCATCACGGGTCTTTTCGACAGAAAGGCCGAATCTCTTCAGGTCCGGTCGCCGCTAGGTTGAGCCCGTGGCCGTCCTCATCGCCTCCTCGCTCCGCAAGGAGCTGTCCGGCGACGTCCTCTTCGACGGCGTCTCGTTCAAGGTCGAGCGTCGCGACCGCCTCGCGCTCGCCGGGCCGAACGGGGCCGGCAAGACGACGCTCCTGCGCGCGCTCGCCGCCGAGACGTCGCTCGACGGCGGCGAGCTGCACTGGGAGAAGGGCGCGCGCGTCGCGCTCCACGACCAGCGTCCGCCGTCGCAGAGCGGCCGGCCGCTGCGCGACTACGTGCTCGCGGGGACCGCCGACCTCGCCGCGACCGAGGACGAGCTGCGGCGGCTCGAGGCGGCGATGGCGGGCGGCGACCACGGCGCGCAGACGATGGCGCGGTACGCCTCGGCGCAAGCGCGGCTCGAGCACGCCGGCGGCTACGACTGGCGCGACCGCGCCGCCGCGATCGTGCGCGGCCTCGGCTTCCGCGACGACGACCTCGACCGGCCGCTCTCGACGTTCTCGGGCGGCGAGCTGACGCGCGCCTCGCTGGCGCGGACGCTCGCCGCGCAGCCGGACCTGCTGCTGCTCGACGAGCCGACGAACCACCTGGACATCGAGTCGCTCGAGTGGCTCGAGGAGACGCTGCGGTCGCTCGACGCGGCCGTCATCCTGGTCGCGCACGACCGCTGGTTCCTCGAAGCGGTGACGACGGCGGTGCTCGAACTCGAAGGCGGCAAGTCGGTCTACTTCCCGGGCGCGTGGCACGTCTGGCGGCGCGAGCAGGCTGCGCGCGCGCTGCACCAGGCGAAGACCGCGCAGCGCCAGGCGGAGCAGATCGCGCGCCTCGAGCGTTTCGTCGAGCGCTTCCGCTACAAGGCGACGAAGGCGAAGCAGGCGCAGTCGCGGCTGAAGCAGCTCGAGCGGATCCAGGCGAACCGCGTGCAAGCACCGGCCGACCGGCGCCGCACGCTCGGGTTCGAGTTCCTCGCGCCGGCCCGCTCCGGCCGCGACGTCCTCGTCGCCGAGGGCCTCCAGGTGCGCGCCGGCGACAAGCAGCTCCTCGACGACGCGACGTTCGCGCTCGAGCGCGGCGAGCACGTCGCGCTGGTCGGCCCGAACGGCGCCGGCAAGACGACGCTGCTCGAGACGCTGCTCGGCCGCCGCGACCCGGCGGCCGGCCGCCTGCGGCTCGGCCACGGCGTCGTTCCCGCCTACTTCTCGCAGCACGAGTCGGAGCTCGACGAGCGCGGGTCGGTGCTCGAAGCCGCAATCGCCGGCACGGGTCTCAAGCGGCCGGAGGCGCAGACACTGCTCGGCCGCTTCCTCTTCTCCGGCTGGGACGAGCACGAGAAGCCGGTCGCGGCGCTGTCGGGGGGCGAGCGGCGGCGACTCGCGCTCGCGATCGTCGTCGCGTCGGGGGCGAACTTCCTCGTCCTCGACGAGCCGACCAACCACCTCGACCTCGAGTCGCGCGAGTCGCTCGAGGCCGCCCTCGAAGCGTTTCCGGGAACCGTCCTGCTCGTCTCGCACGACCGCGCGCTGCTCGACGCGGTCGCCGGGCGGCTGCTCGCGATCGAGGACCGGCGCGTCGTCTCGTACGCCGGCGGGTGGGCCGACTACGTGCGGGCGCAGGAAGCCGACGCCGCGCCGCCCCCGCCGCCGACGCCAAAGCCGAAGCGGGAGAAGCCGGCGCGGCCGCGGCGCCCGAAGCCGACGCCGCTCGACCTCGTCGAGGCGGAGGTGGCACGCGCCGAGGAGCGCGTCGCGGAGCTCGAGCGGAAGCTCGCGGAGGACTGGGGCGACGTCGCGCTCGTCGAGGCGCACCGCGCGGCGCGCGAGGATCTCGCCGCGCTGCTGGAGCGCTGGGAAGCGCTCTTCGAGTCGTCGGCCTAGCTGCGGTTCGCTTCGTCGAACAGCGGCCGCATGCCCAGGTCGACCATGCGCTCGTCGCTCGGCGGCGCGCCGCGGCCCGCGGCCGCCTCGAGGACGTGCGGCAGCAGGGAGAGATCGCTGACCGTGTTCAGGAAGATGCCGGGCCGCGCCAAGGTCCACGCGACGGCGTCCGCGATCTCGTCCTCGTCGGTCAGCGGCTCGTACCACGGCTGGGCGTGGTGCTCCTCGCCGCGCCACCGCCCCTTGCTCAGGCTCTTGATCGTCTGCATAGCGACGCTGCGTTCCGCGCACAGCGCGATGAGCTCCTCGACGTCCGCCGCGTAGCGCTCGTCCTGCAGCTGCGCGTAGTTGTACGGAAACAACACGGAGTCGAAGTCGAAGGCCGCGAGGCTCTCGAGGTGGCGTCGCGGCGCGTCGAGGCCGTGGCCCGTGACGCCGATGAAGCGGACGAGCCCCTCGTCGCGCGCGTCGACGGCGGCGGCGAGCGCGCCGTCGTCGGAGAACGCCGTCTCCCACTCGTCGCGGTCGACGAGGTTGTGGAGCTGGAGGAGGTCGACGTGGTCGACGCCGAGGCGCTCGAGCGAGCGGCGGAGCTCGTCGTGCGCTCCGCGCTCCGTCCGCTCGCCGGTCTTCGTCGCGACGAAGAAGCGCCCGCGGTGCCGCTGCAGCCACGCCGCGATCCAGAGCTCCGAGTCGCCGTAGCTGGCGGCGGTATCCACGTGGTTCACGCCGTAGCGCAGCAGCAGGTCGAGCGCGCGGTCGGCGCCGTCGCGTGTCACGTGGTCGTACATCAGCGCGGCACCGCCGAAGATGGTGCGCGTGCTCTCGTGACCCGTGCGACCGAATGGCAGCTTCTCGATCACAGGCTCGATCCTACGGCGCGCACCGACTCCTCCGTGATCGGGTCGAGCACGAGAATCGCCTCGTCCGCGCCGGCATCCGCCAGCGCGTCGAGATGCGCGCGCAGGTCGCTGGCGTCGACCGCCGCGACGTCGCGAGCGCGCTCCCCGGCTCCGCCGTCGACCTGCACGAGGACGCACGCGCTGCGCTCGACCTCGGTGGGGTCGCGGCCGGCCCGCTCGGCGGCGACGCTCACCTCGGCGCTGTGCGCCGCGAAGCCGTCGACGGTGTTGCCGTAGTGCGTGAACCACGTGTTCCACACGTCCACGTGCGGCAGCGCGATCGAGAGCATGCGCGGCCGGTTCGCGCCGATCATCAGCTTCGGCGTCCGCCTCGGCGGCGGCAGCAGCACTGCGTCTTCGACCGCATGGAAGCGCCCGCGGAACGTCACGCGCTCGCCGGCGACCAGGCGCCGGACGATCTCGAACGCCTCCTCGAAACGCGAGACGTGCTGCGCGAACGGGACGCCGAACGCGCGGAACTCGGCGACGTTCCAGCCCGCCCCGAGCCCGAGGACGAGCCGCCCGCCGGAGAGCTCGTCCACCGCCGCTGCCTGGCGTGCGAGGACGCCCGGCGGATGGAAGGCGGTGCAGGCGACGAGCGGCCCGAGCTCGACGCGTCCCGTGATCGCCGCCAGCCACGCGAGAGTCGACCAGCAGTCCCACGGCCCGCGCTCGGCGCGGCCGTCGCCGCGGTAGAGCAGGTGGTCGCCGACCCAGAGCGAGTCGAAGCCGCTCGCCTCGGCGGCGCGTGCGATCGCTGCGAGCTCGTCGCGGCGGACGACGCGCTCCACCTCCGGAAGCTGGACGCCGACCCTCAGCCGGCGCGGGTTCTCGCTCACGACCAGAACGCGGAGAAGGCGGGGTAGTCGAAGGGAACGGCGGTGACGTCGGCGATCACCCCGCCGCGAATCTCGCAGAAGAGCGCCTGCTCGATGTCGAGCGTGCGTCCGTTCCGCTCGCCTTTCGCGTGGTAGACGGCCACGGCGTAGTCGCCCGACGCCGCGACGTACCGAAGCTCGGTGCGGTACGTGCCGGCCGACTGCGTGCGCGTCCGGCGGAGGAAGCGCAGCACATCGTCGCGCCCGCGGTACTCGCCGCTCATGACCGTGTCGCCCGGCACGCGCCAGACGACGTCGTCGGCGAGCGAGCGCGCCACCGCGAGCGCGTCTCGACCGAACGCGGCGAACGCACGCTCGAGGAGCTCGACGCTCGGATGCGTCACCGCTCGAGCGGCGCCATCGTCAGCCCGTACGCCGCAAGCTGCGAGTGGTACAGCTCGGCGGGCTCCCGGTGACCCGACCATACGATCGCCCGACCGGTCGTGTGGATCCGGTTCGCGAGCTTCATCCCGCGGTCGTAGTCGACCCCCGGGATCGTCTGGGCGAGCGCGAACGCGACTCCCTCGAACGTGTTGTGGTCGTCGTTCAGGACGATCACCTTCCACGCACCGCCCGTGCCTGAGCGCGAGCCGCGCGAGGCGCGCTCCTTCGGCGGCGTCAGCGTGCTGGTCATTGGGCGAGCGTAGCGATCACGGCCTCCGCGATCACCTTCAGCGGGCGGCCCGACAGCTGGCTCGCCCGCCGCAGCCGCGCGAACGCCTCCGGCTCGCTGAGGCCTTCCTTCTCCATCAGCAGACCCTTCGCGCGTTCGATCGCCTTGCGCGCGGCAAGCGCCTCCGCGAGCGACTCGGCTTCCTCGCGTACGGCGGCGAGCTCCTCGTGGCGCGCGCGCGCCGTCGCGATCGCCGGCACGAGGTCCTGCTCGCGGAACGGCTTGACGAGGTAGCCGAAGACGCCGGCCTCGACGGCGCGGCCGACGAGCTCCTCCTGCCCGTAGGCCGTCAGCATCACGATCGGGATCGGCCGCTCGTCGAGGATGCGCCGCGCCGCCTCGATGCCGTCGAGACGCGGCATCTTCACGTCCATGATCGCGATGTCGGGCGCATGCTCGCGGGCGAGCGCCACGGCCTCCTCGCCGTCGCGCGCCTCGGCGACCACCTCGTGGCCGGACCGCTCGAGCAGGTCGCGCAGGTCGAGCCGGATGATCGTCTCGTCTTCGGCGATCAAGATCCGCACGCGCATAGCCTCGCACGCCGCGACGGCGCCGCCCGCCGCCCCGCGCCGGCGGCGCGGGGCGGGGTCAGACCCGGGTCTGACCCCGCTCTGACCCCTTCGCGCGCTACGCAGGGAAAACGACTTCGGCGCGGGTGCCGCCGTCCGCGCGCAGCTCGAGCGTTCCGCGCAGCTCGTCGCGCACCAGCGCCCGCACGATCGACAGGCCCGTGCCGGCCGCGGCGTCCCCGGCGACGCCGGCGCCGTCGTCGGCGATCGCGAGCACGACCTCCCCGTTCCGCCGCGCGAGCTCGACCCGCACGCGCTCGCCGCCGTGCTCGAGCGCGTTCTGGAGCAGCTCCGCGAAGACGAGGGCGAGCGCCGTCGCGCGCGCGCCCGGAAGCGACACCGGCTCGAGCTCGGCCGTCACCGCCTTCCCCGCGCCGACTCCCTGCACGAGCATCGCGCGCAGCCGGTCGATCAGGTCGGCCAGCTCGACGTCCTCGTCCCGCCGTTCGGTCAGCAGCTCGTGCACCGCCGCGATCGCGAGGATGCGGTTGACCGAGTGCTCGAGCGCCTCGCGCGGGTCGACGCCGTCCGCCGACCGAGCCTGCAGCCGCAGCAGCGACGCGACCGTCTGCAGGTTGTTCTTGACCCGGTGGTGGATCTCCTGCGCCAGCACCCCGCGCATGACCGCGCGCCCGTGCTCGAGCGCAACCGCGGCGTGCGTCGCGATCGACGCGAGCAGCTCCGAGTCGTCGTCCGTGAACGGCGTCGAGCGGTCCGCGACGAGCTCGCCGATCTGCCGGCCGCGCCAGCGCAGCGGCTGCCTGATCGCGTGGTCGGAGGCGACACCCTCCGGCCACGCGATCCGCCCGTCATCGAGGACGAGCGCCGCGCCGGTCGCCTGGAGCGCGTCCATCGTCGTCTTGACGATCGCCTCCAGCGACTCCTCGACGTAGAGCGAGTTCGACACCGCCTCGGAGATGCGCGCGAGCGCCTCGAGCTCGGCCACCCGCCGCTGCGCCTCCGCGTAGAGCTTCGCGTGCTCGATCGACTGCGCGACCTGCGTCGCGATCACGAGCAGGAGGTCGACCTCCTCGTCGCTGAACGCGCGCGGGCGGCGCGTGCGCAGGTTGAGCGCCCCTTCGAGCGTCCCGTCGCGCGTCAGGATCGGAACCGCGAGGATCGACTCGTACTCGTCCTCGGGCAGGTTGGGGAAGTGCTTGAAGCGAGGGTCGAGGTGCGCCTGCGAGGCGAGCATCACGGGCGCGCGCGCGGCGGCCGCCGAGCCGGTGATCCCCTCGCCCGGCCGCATCCGCGGCCGGCGCGTCATCTCGTCGACACGCGTACCGTGCGTCGCGCGCAGGACGAGCTCGTCCGCGCGCTCGTCGTACAGGTAGACGAAGCATGCGTCGGCTTCGAGCGCGTCGGCGACGCGCGACGCGACGCGCGAGAGCACCTCCTCGAGGTCGAGCGTCGAGTTGACGGCCTCGATCGTGTCCGTCAGCAGCCGCAGATGCCTCGACTGCGCGTCCATCCGGGAAGAAGCGTACGCTCGCGGCGCCGTGACGACCTTCGACTGGCTCATGATGTTCCACATCACGGGCGCGTTCCTGCTCGTCGGCGGCGCCGTCGCGGCCGGCGTCCTGAACACGCTGGCGCTGAGGGCGCAGCGCCCGAGCGAGGCCGCGCTCTACCTCCGCCTCGTCCGCCGCACGCTGCCGCCGATCTTCGCGGGCACGATCCTCACGCTCGTCTTCGGACTGTGGCTGGTCGCCAACCGCAGCAACGTGAAGCTCGGCAGCTTCTGGGTGGTCGCCGCGCTCGTGCTGTGGGTCGTCCTGAACGCGCTCGGCGGGATGGGCGGCCGCCACCAGGAGAAGGCGCGCGAGCTCGCGGAGCGGCTCGGCGCCGCAGGAGACACGTCCAACGACGAGCTCACGGCGCTCCTGCACGACCGGCGCGGAAACGCGCTGTCGTGGCTCGCCGGAGCCGCGACGCTGCTCCTCCTCGTCGACATGATCTGGAAGCCGTGACGCTGGCGTTCAGCAGGCCGTTCTGGCCGCTCTTCCTGCACGTCCTCGGCGCGATGACGCTGTTCGGCGCGATGCTGACCGTGCTCGTGCTCGCGGCCGGCGCCTGGGCGCGCCCGGCGGCGCCGGCGGCGCTCGTGCGCGCGCCGTTCACGGTGCTGCTCGCGGTCGCGGTGCCGGGATGGGTCGTGATGCGCGCGGGAGCGCAGTGGATCTACTCCGACGAAGGCTGGTCGGGCCATCACGACCCGACCTGGCTGGGCGTCGGCTTCGCCGTGGCCGACGCCGGCCTCGTCGTGCTGCTCGTCGCGCTCGCGGTCGCGTTCTGGTGGCGGCGTTCCGCGAAGCTCGCCGCCGGCCGCATCCTCGGCGGCGTCAGCGCCTTCTACCTCGCGCTCCTCGCGCTCGCGTGGCTCGCGATGTCGGGGAAATGGCACTAACAAAAGCTTTACCGCGGCAGGGGGAAATTCATCAGACGCGGGGAATAGGTTCGGCGAGGTGAGCGCACTCGCAGTCGATCTCCGCCGCACCGCCGGCTTCCTCGTCGCAGACGCGAAGGGCCGCGTGGTCGGCACCGTCGAGTGCCCGATGTACGGAACGTCGCCCGAGGAGCCCGACGCGCTGTCGGTCCGCTCCGGCTGGCTCGCCCGCCGCCGCCGCATCGTGCCGGCCGACTCGATCGAGCAGATCGACGACGGCTCGCGCGTGATCGGCCTCCGGGTCGACCGCGAGGCGATCCGCACCTTCCTCTAGTCGCGCGCTACAGCGTCGACAGGTAGCGGTCGAGCTCCCACCGGGAGAGCTGGACCCGGTACTCGTCCCACTCCTTCCGCTTCAGGCGCACGTAGGCGTCGAAGATGTGGTCGCCGAAGGCGCGCCGCATCAGCTCGGAGCGGCCGAACTCGTCGATCGCCTCGCCGAGCGACTCCGGGAGCGAGACGATCCCGCGCTCGCGCCGTTCCTCGGCCGTCAGGTGGTAGAGGTTCGCGTCCATCGGGGGCTCGAGCTCGTAGCCGCGCTCGATTCCCTCGAGCCCGGCGTGCAGGAGCGCCGCGAAGGTGAGGTACGGGTTGCACGCCGGGTCGGGGCAGCGAATCTCGGCGCGCGTCGCCTGCTCCGAGCCGGGCTTGTACAGCGGGATGCGGATCAGCGCCGAGCGGTTGCGCTGTGACCAGGCGCAGTAGACCGGCGCCTCAAAGCCCGGTACGAGGCGCTTGTACGAGTTGACCCACTGCGCGAACACCGCGGACATCTCGCGCGCATGACGGAGGAGGCCGGCGATGAACTGCTTCCCGACGGGCGAGAGGTGGTGCTCGTCGTCGGCCGCGAAGAACTGGTTGCGGCCGTCCTTGAACAGCGACATGTGCGTGTGCATCCCGGAGCCGTTCTCGCCGAAGAGCGGCTTCGGCATGAAGGTCGCGTAGGCGCCGTTCTGGGCCGCGACCTCCTTCACGATCAGCCGGTAGGTGACGGTCTGGTCGGCCATCTCGAGCGCGGACGCGTAGCGCATGTCGATCTCGTGCTGCGACGGCGCGACCTCGTGGTGGTGGTACTCGATCGCGATCCCGACCGACTCGAGCGCCTTGATCGTCTCGTTGCGCAGCTCCGTCGCGGCGTCGAGCGCCGTCATCGCGAAGTAGCCTCCCTCGTCGAGCGTCTCGGTGCCGCTGTTGTCGCGGAAGAGGAAGTACTCGAGCTCCGGCCCGACGTTGAACGTGTCGAACCCGAGCGACTGCATCCGGTCGAGTGCGCGCCGAAGCACGTAGCGCGGGTCGCCCTCGTACGGCTGCCCGTCCGGCTTCACGACGTCGCAGATCATCCGCGCCACACGCGCGGCGCCGTCGCGCGACGGCATCAGCCGGAACGTCGACGGGTCCGGGATCGCGACCATGTCGGACTCCTCGATCGCGTTGAAGCCGGTGATCGACGAGCCGTCGAAGCCCATGCCGTCGTCGAGCGCGCCCTCGAGCTCCGACGGCGTGATCGCGAAGCTCTTCAGGTGCCCCTCAATGTCGGTGAACCAGAGGAGGACGTACTCGACGTTCTCCTCGTCCATCCGCTTCAGGACGTCCCTGCGGGCGGCCGGGTCGGAGGTCGCACGGTCCTTGCTCTCAATCATCGCCATGCCGCCGATCCTACGGCAGCGACAGCGCCGGCGCGCGACGCTCCTACCCGGACCGCTTCAGCTTTCCGTGCCGCTTCGCATAGCGCTCGCCAGCCTTGAAGACGAGCAGCCCGACGGGGATCGAGAGCACGCCGATGACGAGCAGCGGCCACACGTCCGCCCATGCGAGGCCCGCGCCGTCGAGGATCTGGGCGCGATTTCCACGCAGCGCGTACGTCGCCGGCGAGATCTTCGAGATCCACTGCATCCACGCCGGCAGCACGCTGACCGGGTAGTAGACGCCGGACACGACGAGCATCACCCCCTGCGCGACGAACCCGAGCTGCGTCCCCTTCTCCGGCGAGACGAGCGGCAGCACCGCCGTCATCATCCCCACGCCGATGAACGAGACCGATGCGATCGCGAGCAGCGCAACCGCAGCCCCGTAGTTCGCGTGCGGGAGGTGGATGCCGATGAAGAGCACGACGGCGAAGAAGACGCATGCGGCGCGGAGCAGGCCGTAGAGCACCGCATAGACGCCCATCCCGATCAGGTGCACCGGCCGCGAGACCGGCGCCATGAACGTGTACTCGATCGTCCCCTCCCAGCGCTCCCACGCGACCGTCTCGGTGACGATCTCGAAGATGATCCCGAGGAACGCCCAGATCACGCCGCCGACGAGCAGCTTCGTCTCGAGCGCGTTCTGCTGCGCCGACGTCAGGTGCACGCCGCGCGCGATGAAGACGATCGTGAGCGTATTCGCGACGGTCCAGAGCAGGAACGCCAGGTCCCACAGCAGGTAGCGGCGCGTCAGGTAGACGTTGCGCTCGACGACGCCGTACAGCCCGATCAGCTCGTCGCGCAGGATCCGCCTGCGCGTGTACCCCTGCGTCACGTCGGCGACCGCCATTACGCGAACACCTCCCTCTCCTCGTCCTCCTCCGTCTTCTCGTCCTCGAACGAGCGGCCCGTGGCGGCGAAGAACGCCTCCTCGAGCGTGTCGACGTCGAACCGCTGCTTCACGGCGTCCGGCGGCTCCAGGAAGAGCAGCTCGCCGCGATCGAGCAGCCCCACGCGGTCGGCGAGCTCCTCGGCCTCCTTCATGTCGTGCGTGCAGAGCAGGATCGTCGCGTCGTTCGACGCGCGGATCTCACGGATGAACGCCTGCACCTCCGCCTTCGAGCGCGGGTCGAGCCCCGTCGTCGGCTCGTCGAGGAGGAGCAGCACCGGCGACGTGAGCAGCGCCCGCGCGAGCGCGACCTTCTGCTGCATCCCGCGCGACAGGTGCTCCATCGCCTCGCCGCGGCGGTTGGACGGGAAGCCGACGCGCTCGAGGATGACGGGAATCCGCTCGGACGTCTGCCGCGGCGTCATCCCGTAGAACCGCGCGGCGTACGAGAGGTTCTCGGCCGCGCTCATCTTCTTGAAGAAGCTCGCCTCGACGGAGACGCGGTTGACCAGGCGCCGCACCTTCCTCGCCTCCCTGAAGACGTCGTAGCCGAAGATCCGCGCAGAGCCGCCGTCCGGGAGGAGCAAGGTCGACAGCAGCCGGACGAGCGTCGACTTCCCCGAGCCGTTCTGGCCGAGGATCGCCACGCACTCGCCGCGCTCGATCTGAAAGGTGACGCCGTTCAGCGCGGCGCGCGACCGCCGCCGCAGACCCTTGCGGCGGCTGAAGACCTTCTCGAGGTCATGAACGGCAACTGCTGCTTGCGAAGACACACCATGCTCCTTGGGATCGTGAAAAGAGGACCGAACGAAGACGCACTGACGCCGCTAGCGGCGGCGCGGAGTGACGTCTGCGTTGGTGATCCCGGACATGGCTCGCGTCAGCTTAGGCGAAAGCGGACGCGACCGCAAATCGCGGTTGCGTACAGGTACTCATACGCCTGCGTATGTGTACCTATACGTCACGTGCGCGATCCGGCACGATCTCGCGCGGCTTCGATGACTTTCTGCGCCTCGCTGCGGTTGCCGAACCCGCGCGTCTCGGTCGGCTTTCCCTCGAGATCCTTGTAGACCTGGAAGAAGTGCTCGATCTCGTTCCGGAGCGGCGCCGGCACGTCGTGGACGTCCGAGATGTCGCTCCACTGCGGGTCGTTGAGCGGGACGCAGAGGATCTTCTCGTCGGGCCCCTTCTCGTCGGCCATGTGGAAGACGCCGACCGCGCGGACGCGGATCCGGCAGCCGGGGAATGTCGGCTCGCCGACGAGGACGAGCGCGTCGAGCGGGTCTCCGTCCCCGGCGCGCGTTCCCTCGAGGAAGCCGTAGTCGGCCGGATACGTCATCGACGTGAACAGGCGGCGGTCGAGGGTGATCCCGCCCAGCTCCTCGTCCCACTCGTACTTGTTCCGTGCGCCGGAGGGGATCTCGACGAAGACGACGCCGTCCATGGCTCCCGAAGACTACGCCGCTGTTGCGTCCGTCTGATCGAACCGCTACGGTGCGGGTACGCGGACAGCGCCGACGGCGGCGCCCGCGGAGGCAATGGGGCCTCGCAACTCGTGGAGTTGCGGGGCCTTTTTCGTTGGCGCAACGCGAGACGAAGGCGAGGAAATGATGAAGGTGAAGCTCGAATACATCTGGCTCGACGGGTACGAGCCGACGCCGAACCTCCGGAGCAAGACGAAGATCGTCGAGTTCGCGGCCGAGCCGCGGCTCGAGGACCTGCCCGTGTGGGGCTTCGACGGCAGCTCGACGCGGCAGGCCGAGGGCGACGACTCGGACTGTCTGCTCAAGCCGGTCGCGCTCTTCCCCGACCCGGCCCGCCGCAACGCCAAGCTCGTCATGTGCGAGGTGCTGCTGCCGGACGGGACGCCGCACCCGTCGAACAGCCGCGCGGCGATCGACGACGACGCGGACACGTGGTTCGGCTTCGAGCAGGAGTACTTCCTGTACCGCGACGGGGTGCCGCTCGGCTTCCCGCGCGAGGGCTTCCCCCCTCCGCAGGGCGAGTACTACTGCGGCGTCGGCTACAAGAACGCGGGCGACGTCGCGCGCGAGATCGTGGACGCGCACATCGACCTCTGTCTCGAGGCCGGCATCAACCTCGAGGGCGTCAACGCGGAGGTGGCGAAGGGGCAGTGGGAGTTCCAGATCTTCGGCAAGGGGTCGAAGCGCGCCGCCGACGAGGTCTGGATCGCCCGGTACCTGCTGCTGCGCCTCTGCGAGCAGTACCGCGTCGATGTCAACTGGCACCCGAAGCCGCTCGGCGTCGAGCACGACTGGAACGGGTCGGGCATGCACACGAACTTCTCGACGAGGGCGATGCGCGAGATCGGGGGCGAGGCGTACTTCGAGGCGCTGATGGCGGCGTTCGCCGACGCGCGCGAGGAGCACATCGCCGTCTACGGGCCCGACAACCACATGCGCCTGACCGGGCTGCACGAGACGGCGGCGATCGACGAGTTCACCTACGGCGTCGCGAACCGCGGCGCGTCGATCCGCATCCCGCACAGCTTCGTCAAGAACGGCCACCGGGGCTACCTCGAGGACCGTCGTCCGAACTCGATGGGCGACCCGTACAAGATCGCGGGGCGCATCATCCGGACGATCGCGACGGTCCCCGCACCCGAGGCGGAGGTGCTCGACGCGCTCGCCGCGTAGAGCGAACGGCGGCGCGGCCCCGGGGCGGCTCCCGGGCTGCGCCGCCCTTGACAGCGCACGGATACTGAATCGAATGCAGATCGCGACGACGAAGCAGCTCCAGCTCATCGCCATGCCGGCGAGCGTCGTCGCGCGCTTCAACGTGTGCTAGCCGGCGCTTTCGTCCCTCCCGCCGTCGCCGGCTAGCAGCTCTTCCCCCGCGGGACACCAGTCACGGAACGAGAGAAGGGATGGTCGTGATGGACCACGCGTTGAAGACACCCGATCCGCACGAGCCGACACCGCTGTGGTGCGCGTGCGAGAAGCCGCTGCCCGTGCACATCGCCGAGCGCAAGGGCGCCGCCCGCAGCGTCTGCGCCCGCTGCGAGCGGCCCCTGCGGTTGACGCTCAGGCTCGCGTGACGAGCGCCGACCGAGGCGCAGATGGACGTCACCGCACGGCGAACGAGACACTCACGTCGGCGGTGACGTCCTGCATTCCGGGCACGACGGGCGTCGCCCCCGAGCGCGCGGCCGACGCCGGGGCGGCGAACGGCAGCGGCTCCGCTGCGCCGCCCTCGGCGATGCGCGTCACGCTGCCGACCGCGAATCCGCCGGCCGCGGCGAGCGCCTCTGCCTTGGCGCGCGCATCCGCAACTGCCTTCGCGAGCGCGGCGCGGTAGAGCGCGCCCGTGTCGGCGACCGTCAGCGACGGGCCGTCGACGTTGTTCGCGCCGGCGCCGACGGCGGCGTCGACCAGCGCTCCTGCACGCGCGATCGCGGCGGTCGCGGTCACGGAGTTCGATGCGACGTAGCCGGTGACCGCGCCCGAGGCGTCGGTGCGCGGCCACAGCAACACCTCCTGCGTCTGCAGGTCGCGGCCGCCGGCCGCGCGGAGTGCGGCGATCACTCTGGCCATCTGCTCCGAGTCGCGTGCGAGGGCGTCGGCCGCAGTCGCGGCCCCGGCCTGCACGCCCGCCGACACCTGCGCGCGATCGGGAACCGCGTGCACGGACCCGTGGCCGGTCGTCGTCACCGTTCCCGCGGGACCCGCCGCACCGCGCGCCGCGCCGGGCCGTAGGACCGCGGCGGCAGCCGCGAGCGCGGCGACGGCCAGCGCGGCTGCAGTGAGAAGGAGAAGTCGCTTCATGCCGGTCCTACGCCGCCGCGTGGTTCGATGTCACAGATGCGCTACGCGTTCGTCGACTGCCGCTGGTCGCTGGACGACCCGGAGCTCGGCCGCCGCGTCTACCGCGAGGGGCACATCCCGGGAGCGGCGTTCCTCGACGTGGACCGCGACCTGTCCGCGCCTCCGGGCAGGTCGGGCCGGCACCCGCTGCCGGACAGGGCGCAGTTCGCCGAGGCGGCCTCGCGCGCCGGGATCGACGGCGGCGTGTTCGTCGTCGCGTACGGGTCGCTGGGCGGCGCCGAGCGTCTGTGGTGGCTGCTGCGCCACTTCGGCCACAATGCGTGCGCCGTCGTCGACCTCGCAGCGTGGCGCGGGCCGCTCGCGACCGGCGACGAGGAGGTCGAGCGGCGGGCGTTCGTCCCGCGCGAGCGCGGCGACGACACGATCGGCCGTCGCGAGCTGCTCGAGCGCGCCGCCGACCTCGTCGTCGTGGACGCGCGCGTCCCGATGCGCTGGCGCGGCGAGCCGAACGCGGTCGACCGCGTACCGGGCCGCATTCCCGGCGCGCTCAACGCGCCTTGGAACGACGAGCTTCCGCACCTGCCTGAGGGGGAGGTCGTCGCGTACTGCGGCTCCGGCATCACCGCCTGCGTCGTCCTGCACCGGCTGCACCTGGCAGGACGGGACGGCCGGCTCTACCCCGGCTCGTGGTCCGAGTGGGAGCAGTATCCCGAGCTGCCCGTCGAACGTTCGGTGTAGGTGAGACACGGCGCCCCGCTCCTCGTCCTCGTCACGGCGACGGCGCTGCTCGGTGCGTACGGGCACAGCTGGTCGTGGACGCTCGGTCCGCTGGCCGCGCTCGCGCTGTGGACGCTCGAGCGCAAGGCGCGCGAGCCTGCCTCGCCTGCGCCGGCGCGCGCCTACCTGCGCCGCCGCGCCCCCGCGCCGGTGGACTAGGACGTCACGCCGCGGCTGCGGTCGACGACGCGTACGGCCCGAGGTACTGCTCCCAGCGCTGGGGGATCTTCGGAGTAGAGAGACGGATGAACAGGACGGGGGCAGGCGGACGCGGACGCGTCGACAGCTCCATCTGGGCCTCGTGCGGCAGCCGGTTCCCCTTGCGCAGGTTGCACGGGGCGCACGAGGTGACGACGTTCTCCCAGCTCGAGTCGCCGCCCTTCGAGCGGGGGATGACGTGGTCGAGCGTCAGGCGTCCGTTCGACGTCCCGCAGTAGACGCAGCGCCAGCCGTCGCGTGCGAAGAGCGCGCGGCGCGAGATCTTGCGCTGGACGATCCGCGGGACGCGGACGTACTGCACCAGGCGGATGACGTGCGGCCAGCGGTACGTGCTGCTGGCCGAGCGAAGTGGTCGGTCGAGCTCCTCGACGACCTCCGCCTTCCCCTTGAAGACGAGGACGTGCGCGCGGCGCAGCGAGCACACGTTGAGCGGCTCGTAACTCGCATTGAGAACGAGAACCTGCTGCACCTCGCCGGAGAGTACCCGAGGACGGCGACGCGCACGCCTGGCCCGCGCCCGGCCGCGGCGGGGAGACGGCGCGCGTCAGGCGCCGCGGCCCATCGCGCGCTCGACGGCGTCCTGCTCCTCCGGGCTGAGCGCGACGGAGGAGCGACCGCGGTCGAGCTCCTTCATGTAGATGCGCGCGTAGTCGCGGCCCTGGATCGCCGTCACGACGATGCCCGTCCGCGCGGAGTCGAGCAGCGCGAGCGAGGCCGACTGGTGACCGCCCGTGTCCTCGTAGGCGTCGTAGCGCACGATCGAGGAGTTCGAGATGACGCCGTCGACGCGGCGATCGACGCGCGCCAGCCCGGCCGCGATCTCGTCGACGGCGCGGTGCAGGTCGTCGATCCGGCCCTGGAGAGCGACCGCGAAGTCGACGAGATCCTTGCGGCCGCCGCCGATCAGCGTCCGCTGCGCCTCCCGCACGCGCCGCACGCGGACGAGGCTCCACCACGCGAGGCCGAGCGCAGCCGCCGCGACGGCGACGCCGGCGGCGGCCACGATCAGCGCGACTGTCGTGCTGACGTGCACGCGAAGCTCAGGAGAGCGAGAAGATGACCGGGTAGCTCGCCTTGTTGTTCGACAGCACCGCCTCGTGCGGGACCGGGGCGACGCTGACGTCGACGCGGTCGTGCAGGACCGCGATCGTCGGGTTCAGGTTCGCGAAGGTGACCGACTGGTTCTGGCCAGGCTGGATCACCTGGATCGTTTCCGTCTTCACGATCGGGTTCGGCTGCTGGATCGTCAGCGTCACCTTGATCCCGACCTCCTCGGAGTCGCCGCCGTCGTGCACCGTGACGACGAACTTCAACGCGGGCGATGCCGTAATCGTGTTCAGGGTGGACTCGCTGAGCACGGCGCCGCCGGGCTCGACCTTCGTCTCGACGATGTTCGTGCCGTGCCGGCCGCTGACGGTCCCGCCCGCGGCGGTGCCGCGGAGGCGCGCGAGCACGAGCGACATCGAGTGCTGGCTGATCAGCTCGGGGTTCGAGACGTACGTCGACTGCGGCATCTGCACGCCGGTCACGTGCTGCTGCGCGAGCACGTTGTTCGTCGCGCCGTGGAACAGGTCCGACCACACGACGTCACTGGCGAGCAGACGCTGCGCCTGCTGCGCGAGCAGCGCCGCCTCGTTCGTCCCCTTCGACGCCGGGTTCGCGGCGAACGCCTGCGCGAGCCCCTGCGTCCCGCTGACGCGCAGCTCGAGCGCCTCGATCAGCGCCTGGTGCTCGGCGCGCAACCGGCCGGGCGGCACGATCCGGCGCGCCGCGTTCACGTTCTGCTGCTCGGTGGCCGCGATCCCGCGCAGCTTCGATGCGAGCTGCGACGGCTTGAGCCCCGGCTGGATCAACGTGCTCGCCACAGCGGTTCCGTCGTCCTGCGAACTCTTCGCGATCGGCTGCACCTGCGACGCGTAGCTCTGGTAGCGGTCGTGCGCCGACGTGGCGGCGCAGGAGTTGATCAGCAGCCCGAAGGCGAGCAGCACGACGACCGCGATCGCTGTCAGCGCGAGCAGCCCGCCGACGCGGCGGCGCAGCGCCGGTGGTGCTCCGGAGCGCCGGAGCCCGCCCCCGCTGCCGCCGCGGCGCGGCAGCCGCATCCCGGCGAACGACGCCGGCTGCGCCTCCCTCGTCGCGGGCTCGTCGTCGAAGAAATCGAACTCGAGGTCCTCGTCGCGGGGATCCACTCAGTCCGAATCTACCCGCTTCACCGGCCGGAAAAGGATTCGTCCGGCGCACGAAGTACCCATGCAGAGTGTCCTCGCCGGCACCGGCACACGACCTCTTCCTGGGCCGGTACCGGCCGCTGCGGCCGCTCGGGTCCGGCGGGATGGGGCACGTTTGGCTGGCGCGCGACGAGCGCACCGGTCTCGACGTCGCGCTGAAGATCGTCGCGCGCGAGGGCAAGTCCGGGCACCGCGCGGAGCGCGAGGCGCGCGCGGCGGCGGCGCTGCGCCACCCGCGCTGCCAGCGCATCCTGTCGCTCGCACGCGATCCGACGCACGTCTACATCACGTACGAGTACGTGCCGGGCCGCACGCTGCGCGAGGCGATGCGCGCCGGCGCCGTGGACGACCGCTCGGCGCTCGAGATCGCGGCGCAGATCGCCGACGCGCTCGCACACGCGCACGGGCGAGGGATCGTCCACCGCGACGTCAAGCCGTCGAACGTCCTGCTCGCCGAGACGGACGAGATCGACGTCCGCCTGCTCGACTTCGGGCTCGCGCAGATGGCGGAGTTCGACACGCTCACCGCGCTCGGCGACATCCCGGGGACGCTCGCGTACATCTCGCCGGAGCGCCTGCACGGGCGCCCGGCGACCCCTGCCGCCGACGTGTGGGCGGTCGGCGTGCTGCTGTGGGAGAGCCTCGCCGGAGAGCATCCGTTCTGGCACGGCGACCTCGCCGAGACCTCGCGCCGGATCCAGACGGGCGCGCGGCCGCTCGAGACGCTGCGACCGGACCTCCCGCAGCCGCTGCTCGACGTCGTCGCGAGCGCGCTGCTCGTGAACCCGCAGCGGCGGCCGTCGGCCGAGCGCCTCGCGCAGCAGCTCCGCTCGCTGCCGAGCCGTCGCCGCAAGCGCTCGAAGCCCGCGGAGCCGCCGCGCCCGCGCGCGGCCGTCCTCGCGGAGCGCCTGCTGCCCGCCGCGCTTTCGGGGATCGCGTGCGGCTGGGTGGCGGCGCGCCTGCCGTTCTACCCCGCGGGCTGGCCGGCCGGGCTCGCAGCCGGCGGCGCATTGCTCGGCTTCGCGGCGCCGCGCGCGGGGCTCGCGTTCGCGCTGACGGCCGCGTTCTTCCCGCTGGCGAACATCTCGCTCGGGCTCGCGCTGCTCTACGCGGCGCTCGCCGCCGCGTGGCTCGCGCTGACATGGAACGACGCGCGTGCCGGCCTGCTGCTCGCGGTCGGGCCGCTGCTCGCGCCGCTCGCGGCGCTCCCGCTGCTGCCCGTCGCCGCCCAGGCCGCGCGCGGCCGGCTCCGGCGCGCGGCGCATGCGGCGGCGGCGGTCCTCCTCGCCGCGGTCGTCGCTGGCCTGCGGCGCGTGCCGCTCCCGTTCGACGGCTCGATGCCCCCGCTCGGCCTCGGCATCGTCGGTTCCCGGCGGCCGACGGCGGTCGCCTCGGCGCTCGAGCGGCAGCTCCTCGCGCATCCGACCCTGGTGGCGGAGGCAGTCGTCCTGGCGCTCGCGGCCGTCGCCGTCCCCTACGTCCGCCGCCGCGGCCCCTGGCCGGCGGCGTTCTTCGGCGCGGCGCTCCTCGCCGCGACGGCGCTGGCCGCCCCGCATGTCTCGGTGCTGCCGTTCGTGGCCGCGGCGTGGCTGACCGCGGCCGGAATGGCGCTCGAGGGACGTACATAAACTTCTCCGGCAGGGGAACTCCCCCGCCGCCGCCGATGTCAGTCCTGCGCAGCATCGAATCGAAGCTCGAGTCGCTCTTCGAGGGCATCTTCGGGCGGGCGTTCCGGACGAACGTGCAGCCGGTCGAGCTCGCGCGGAAGCTCGTCAAGGAGATGGACGACCACCGGCAGGTGTCGGTGTCGCGGGTCTACGTCCCGAACGAGTACACGATCTATCTTTCGCCGCCCGACCACGAGCAGTTCGCCACGTACGAGCAGCAGCTGCGCGACGAGCTCGCCGAGTACCTGGCCGAGCACGCGCGCCGCGAGAACTACGTCCTGCTGACCCCGCCGCGCGTCGAGCTCGAGACGGACGAGGATCTCGACGTCGGCGTGTTCGGGATCGCGACGCGCATGGTGCAGTCGGGCGCCGGCGCCGAGGAGGGGCCCGAGCACCAGGTCGAGCCGGGTCACACGATGGTCTACAAGCCGGCGGCGGCGCCCGTGCCGGCGCCGGCGCCGCAGCCGACCGAGCCCGCCTCGCCGGTCGACCTCGGGCTGCAGCGCGAGGTCGCGGTCCTGACCTGGGACGGACAGCGGCACGAGATCTCGAAGCGGCGGATCGTGATCGGCCGCTCGAAGGACGCCGACATCCAGGTCGCCGACCCGAACGTCTCGCGGCGCCACGCAGAGCTGCGGCAGGAAGGCGCGACGTACTGGCTGATCGACCTCGATTCGACGAACGGCGTCGAGGTGCGCGGCAAGCGCGTCAAGCGGCTCAAGCTGGAGGACGGCACGCGCTTCACGATCGGCTCGACGAAGATCACCTTCACGCGGGAGCTGCAGTGACCGTCGCGTCGGCGCAGGTCGAGACGACGCTCCTCTTCCTGAAGATCGCGTTCCTCGTCCTCCTCTACCTGTTCATCTGGCGGATCGTCCGCTCGGCCGCTCGCGACCTGCGCCTGCCGCAGGAGTCGATGATCCTCGCGCCGCAGCAGGCGGCCGCTGCCGGGCTCGTCGGCCCGCAGGCGGCGCGCGAGCTGGGGCGCCTCGTCGTGCTCTCGAGCCCCGCGCTCGAGGAGGGCGCCGTGTTCGCGATCGACTCGCACCCGCTCACGCTCGGGCGCGGACGGAACAACGACGTGTCGCTCCCGCAGGACGAGTACGCCTCCTCGCGCCACGCGCGCATCGAGCCGCGGCGCGACGGCGTCTGGGTCGAGGACATCGGCTCGACGAACGGGACGTTCGTGAACGGCATCCGCCTGACGAGGGAGCGCCGCCTGACACCGGGCGACGTGGTGCGCGTCGGCGAGACCGACCTGAGGTTCGAGCCGTGAGGGTCGGACAGGCGGACGTCCGCACCGACTCCGGCCGCAAGCGCCGGCACAACGAGGACTCCTACGTCTTCCAGCCGCCGCTGTTCGCGATCGCCGACGGGATGGGCGGCGCGCGCGCCGGCGAGGTCGCGTCGGCGCTCGCCGCCGGCGCGCTGACGGAGAGCGGCGCCGACGGCGGCGGCGAGCGTGCGCTCGCGCGCGCGATCCAGGAGGCGAACCGCCGCGTCCACGAGCGCGCCTCAACGGACGCGGAGACCGAGGGGATGGGGACGACCATGACCGTCGCGCTCGTCGAGGGCGACTCCGTCAGCTTCGGGCACGTCGGCGACTCGCGCGCCTACCTCCTGCGCGACGGGCGCCTCGAGCAGCTGACGGACGACCATTCGCTCGTCGCCGAGCTCGTGCGCCGCGGCGAGCTGTCGCCGCAGGCGGCGGAGGTGCACCCGCAGCGGTCGGTGATCACCCGCGCGCTCGGCACCGACCCGGACGTCGACGTCGACACGTTCTCGGTGGAGGCGAAACCGGGCGACCTCTACCTGATCTGCTCCGACGGCCTCTCGGACATGGTTCCCGGCGAGGCGATCGAGCGCATCCTGGTCGCGAACCGAAGCGACCTCGCGGCGGCCTCCCGCGCGCTCGTCCGCGCGGCGAATCAGGCCGGCGGCGACGACAACATCACCGCGATCCTGTTCGAGCTGGTCGAGGGTAACTCGCCGCAGACGGCGGAACCGGACGAGAAGACGAAGGAGCACGCCGCCGTCGCCGAGGTGGCGGAGGAGGACACGCTGCACCCGGAGGACGCCGTCGCGCCGCCGCCGCCGACCGCCGTCGACACGATGGTCGTGCCGGCCGCCGACATCCAGGCGGCGATCGCGGAGCGCGAGTCGCAGCGGCCGGCGCACGCGGGCGTCGGGCGCAGGCTGCTGGCGCTGCTCGTCATCGCGGCGCTCGTCGTCGTGATCGTCGTCCTCGTCTGGCAGGGGCTCGCGCGCTGACACTCTCGAACCGGAACCGCGAGCTCGCCTACCTGCTCGTCGTCGGCGCGCTGACGGCCCTCGGCTTCGCGTCCGTCTACATCGCGCGCTCGTCCGAGGTCGACTGGGGCTCGCTCAGCTACGCGCTCTTCTTCTTCGGCCTCTACGTCGCAGCGCACGTGATGGCGCGCATCACGGTCCCGAACGCCGACCCGTACCTGCTGCCGATGGCGGCGCTGCTGACCGCGGTGGGCGTGACGGAGATCTACCGCCTCGGTCCCAGCGACGCGTTCAAGCAGGGGCTCTGGATCGTGATCGGCGTCGTGCTGTTCGCGCTCGCGCTGTTCGGGCTGCGGCGGGACTACCGCGTGCTCGAGAGCTACAAGTACCTGTTCGGCGTCGGCGCGATCGTGCTGCTCTTCCTGCCGCGGCTGCCCGTCATCGGCGAGACCGTCAACGGCGCGCGGCTGTGGGTGCACCTCGGCGGCTACCAGTTCCAGCCGGGCGAGCTCGCGAAGATCTTCCTGATCGTGTTCCTCGCCGCGTACCTGCGCGAGAAGCGCGAGGTGCTCGCGCAGGCGCGCCTCAAGGACCTCGGCCCGCTGCTCGTGATCTGGGGCGCGTGCATGCTGGAGCTCGCGTCGTCGAACGACCTCGGCTCGGGCCTCCTCTACTTCGGGATCTTCCTCGCGATGCTGTACGTCGCGACGGCGCGGCTCACCTACGTGCTCGCCGGCCTGGTGCTGTTCGTCGCCGGCAGCATCGGGGCGTACGACCGGATCGCGCACGTCCGCGAGCGCGTGACGATCTGGCTCCACCCGTGGACGACGACGAAGGTGTACTGCCCGCAGACCGGGACGCTCGCGCTGCGGCAGGACTGCGAGAGCTACCAGCTCGTCAAGTCGCTCTACTCGATCGCCAACGGCGGTTACCTGGGCCCCGGCCTGGGGCGCGGGACGTTCGACACGGCGAACGGCCATCCGCTGATCCCCGAGGTCAACTCCGACTTCATCTACTCGGCGATCGCGCAGGAGGTCGGACTCGTCGGGGCGGCCGCGCTGCTGCTCGTGTTCATGCTCTTCGTGGCCCGCGGCATGAAGATCGCGCTGCAGGCCGACGACGGGTTCTCGAAGCTGCTCGCAGCCGGGCTAACGTTCGGCTTCGCACTGCAGACGTTCATCATCGTCGGCGGGATCCTGCGGCTGATTCCGCTTACCGGGATCACGTTGCCGTTCGTCGCGTACGGCGGCTCGTCGGTGGTGGCGAACTTCCTGCTGCTCGCGGGCCTGCTCCTCGTCTCGAACCGCGCGAACGCGACATGAACAGGCAGATCTCGCGCATCGCGATCTTCGCGCTGCTGCTGCTGGCGGCGCTGATCGTCGCGACCACGTACTGGCAGGTGTGGGCGGCGCCGAGCCTCGCCGCGAAGCAGGACAACGCCATCCAGCGCGTCGCGCAGTTCCGGATCAAGCGCGGGCTGATCTACGCGTCCAACGGGACCGTGATCGCGACGAACGTCGCGCAAAAGGCCGCGGGCCAGACACTCTACTTCCGGAAGTACCCGCTGCACGACTTCGCGTCGCAGGTGGTCGGCTACTCGACGCAGGGCCGCTCGCGGGCCGGAATCGAGCGCCAGGAGAACGCGTACCTGACCGCGTCGAACGCGAACCTGCAGACGATCTGGTCGAAGCTCGCCGACAACCTGAAGGGCGCGACGATCCAGGGGAACAACCTCGTGCTCAACCTGCGCGTGAACGCGCAGCGGATCGCGCAGAACGCGCTCGCCGGCAAGTGCGGCGCCGCCGTCGTGCTGAACCCGAAGACGGGCCAGGTGTACGTGATGGCGTCGTCGCCGGGCTACGACCCGAACCAGATCGAGTCGGCGACCGGCTACGCGAAGATCCTCAAGTCGCCGAACGCGTGCCCGGGGTCGTCGTCGGCGCTCTTCGACCGCGCGACCGAGGGTCTGTACCCGCCCGGCTCGACGTTCAAGACCGTGACCGCGGCGGCAGGGCTCGACGACGGCGTCTACAACGTCAACTCGCAGTTCTACGACCCCGGCTACTGCGTGGAGTACGGCCAGCGGGTGTCGAACGCGCTCAACCCGGACCAGACGGCCGAGCAGTACGGCAACGTCGACCTCCTCCAGGCCTACCAGCACTCGATCAACGCGATCTTCTGCAAGATCGGCATGGCGCTGGGCGCGAAGCGCGTGATCGACCAGGCGAAGGACTTCGGCTTCTACTCGCGGCCGCCGATCGAGCTGCCCGCCGACGAGGTCTCGCCGAGCGGCGAGTTCGACTTCACGCACCACCGGTTCTTCACCGATACCTCGAAGATGGACCCCGGCCGCCTGGCCTTCGGCCAGGACAAGCTGCTCGTGACGCCGCTGCAGATGGCGCTCGTCGCCGCCGCCGTGGCGAACGGCGGCAAGGTGATGGTCCCGCACCTGGTCGCGAAGGTGGAGGCACCCGGGGGTGGCACTGTGGTGAAGGTGCAACCCCAGGTCTGGAAGACCGCGATGAAGCCGGCGACCGCCGCGACGCTCAACCGCATGATGCAGGCGGTCGTCACCGGCGGCACCGGCACGAGCGCGCAGATCCCTGGGATCAGCGTCGCGGGCAAGACGGGCACCGCCGAGACCGGCGCCCCCGGCATCTACGACGCGTGGTTCATCTTCTTCGCCCCCGCGAACGACCCGAAAGTCGCGGGCGCCGTCGTCGTCGAGCACTCCTACCACGGCTTCGGCGGGGCGGTCGCGGCGCCGATCGCGAAGGAGCTGATGCAGGCGTTGATCCCGGGCGCGTCGAAGGGGTAGCCGGTCTCGCATGACGACGACCGACACCCTCATCGACCGCACGTTCGACAAGCGCTACGTGATCAGGCGCAAGCTCGGGTCGGGCGGGATGGCGGACGTCTACCTGGCCGAGGACCAGGAACTCGGGCGGCGCGTCGCACTGAAGCTGCTCGACGATCGGCACGCGTCGGACGAGCAGTTCGTCGAGCGGTTCCGGCGCGAGGCGCAGAGCGCCGCGGGCCTCAACCACCCGAACATCGTGTCCATCTTCGACCGCGGGCGCGCCGAGGGCACCTACTACATCGCGATGGAGTACCTCGACGGGCGGACGCTCAAGGAGCTGCTGGTCCGGAACGGGCCGACGCCCATCCCGATCGCGATCGACTACGCGCGCCAGATCCTGAGCGCGCTCGCGTTCGCGCACCGAAACGGCATCGTCCACCGCGACATCAAGCCGCACAACATCGTCGTCGGCGGCGACGGCCGGCTCAAGGTGACCGACTTCGGGATCGCCCGCTCCGGCGCGTCGCAGATGACGGAGGCGGGCTCGATCGTCGGCACGGCGCAGTACCTGTCGCCCGAGCAGGCGCGCGGAGCCCCCGTCGACCCGCGCTCCGACATCTACTCGCTCGGGATCGTCCTCTACGAGATGCTGACCGGGAAGGTGCCGTTCACCGGCGACACGCCGGTCGAGATCGCGATGAAGCACCTGTCGCAGGTGCCGAAGCCGCCGTCCGAGCTGCGACCGGAGGTGCCGCACGACCTCGACGCCGTCGTCATGCGCGCGCTGGCGAAGGACCCTGCGCAGCGCTACGCCTCCGCCGAGGAGATGGACGCCGACCTCGCGCGCGTGGCACGCGGCGTCGCGGTGTCGCGCGAGACCGAGGAGGCGATGACGCAGGTGCTCGCCGGCGCGGGAATCGCCGCCGCGCAGACGGTGGTGCAGCGGCCGCGCACGGTCGCGGCGCCGCCCGCGCCGCCTGTCTACCGCGCGCCGACGCCGTACTACGACTACGAGGAGCCGCCGCCCGGACGGTCGGTCTGGCCCTGGCTGCTCGCGCTCGCGCTGATCGTCGCCGCCGGCGTCGGCGCGTGGTTCCTCTACACGAAGATCCAGGAGCAGCTGAACCAGAACCGGCAGGTCGGCGTCCCGACGGTGATGTACCTCGCGCGCCGGCTCGCCGTGCTGCAGATCAGGAACGCCGGTCTGAAGCCGCAGGTCGTGAGCGCGCCCAGCGACACGGTCCCGAAGGGGCAGGTGGCCGACCAGAATCCGAACGGCGGCGTCAAGGTCGGCAAGGGCTCGGTCGTCGTGATCACGGTGTCGACCGGCGTGCAGCAGGTGACGGTGCCGACGGTCAAGGGCGAGGACGAGACGAGCGCGGTGGCGGCGATCGGCGCCGCGCAGCTCACGCCGAAGGTGCGCTCCGTCTACTCCGGCGCGCCCGCCGGCACGGTCACGGCGCAGCAGCCGGCGGCGGGCGACCGCGTGCCGAAGGGGACGACGGTGCACATCAACGTGTCGCAGGGACCGCGGCCGGTGCAGGTTCCGGACGTGCGCGGCGAGCCGTTCCTCAACGCGCAGTCCGCGCTCAAGGGCCAGGGGTTCGCCGTGCAGCGCACCGACATCCAGTCCGACCAGCCGATCGGCACCGTCGTCAGCCAGACGCCGAGCCCGGGCCAGTCGGTGCCGAACGGGACGACGGTGACGCTGTCCGTCTCGAAGGGGCCGGGCACGACGCAGGTTCCGAACGTGAAGGGCGACACGCAGTCGGTCGCGCAGGCGACGTTGAAGGCGAGCGGCTTCAGCGTCGCGATCGTCGACACGCCGGTGAACGACCCGAGCGAGGACGGCATCGTGCTCAGCCAGGATCCGGGGCCGAACGCAAACGCGAATCCGGGCGAGGTCGTGATCATCACCGTCGGCCAGCTCTCGAACGGCACGCCCGGCGGCGGCACCGGCACGACCACGACCGCCACCACGACGACGTCGAGCGCTTCCGGCTCGAACGGCTAGACGTGGCGCGGCGGATCGCCGTCGTCCTCGGCGGCCGCTCGAGCGAGAACGCGATCTCCGTCGCGTCGGCCCGCAGCGTGGTCGCCGCGCTCGAGGCGGCGGGCAACGAGGTGGTGCCGGTCGAGATCGACCGCGAGGGGCGGTGGGCGCTCCCGGCCGCGAACCGGCTGCCGGAGGCTGGAAGCGGCGCGGAGCTGGCGCGCCTGCCTGGACGCGAGGTGGCGACGACGCTCGCCGACGTCGACGTCGTCTTTCCCGTGCTGCACGGCCCGTTCGGCGAGGACGGCACGGTGCAGGGGCTGCTCGAGCTCGCCGGCGTGCCGTACGTCGGCGCCGGCGTGCTCGCGTCGGCGCTCTGCATGGACAAGGACGTCTTCAAGTCGGTGATGCGCGACCACGGCATCCCCGTCACGGAAAACATCACCCTGCGCCTCGGGGACGAGCCGCGCAACCCGTTCGGCTACCCGTGCTTCGTGAAGCCGGCGCGGCTCGGCTCGAGCGTCGGGATCACGAAGGCCCACGACGAGAGCGAGCTGCGCACCGCGGTCGCACTCGCGTTCGAGCACGACGAGAAGGTGCTCGTCGAACGGTTCGTCGCGGGCAGCGAGGTCGAGGTCGGCGTGCTCGGGAACCTGACGCCGACGGCCTCGCTTCCCGGCGAGATCGTCGTCACGCACAACGAGTGGTACGACTACGAGGCGAAGTACGACGAGGGCGAGATGGAGCTCGTCGTGCCGGCGCGGATCGCGGAGGAGCAGCTCGAGCGTGCCCAGGAGCTGGCGGTGCGGGCGTTCGTGGCCACCGACTGCGAAGGGATGGCGCGCGCCGACCTGTTCGTGCGCGCCGACGGCGAGGTGCTCGTCAACGAGCTCAACACGATCCCGGGCTTTACCGCGACGAGCGTCTACGCGCGGCTGTTCGAGGCCTCGGGCGTTCCTTACGCGGAGCTGCTCGAGCGCCTCGCCGACCTCGCCGTCGAGCGCTTCGAGCGCCGACGGGGCCTGCGCTTCTAGGCTGCGCGGCGCGCGCGGACGTCGTTGACGTCCGCGTGGTCGTAGTTGCCGCCGAGACGCGTGATCCAGATCATGTAGTAGCGGTACGGCCCGCCGCTGATCGGGAAGACGTGCGTGCCGTCGACGGTCGCGGACGGCGACACGACGGTGCTGCAGCTGGTCGTCGAGTCGCCTGCCTTGATCGTCGCCTGGAACCCGGGCGTGTCGGTGGTGACGCCGATCTGCGCGAGACGGACGCTCGACCCGGCGTCGAGCACGAGCCCGACGCCGGGCTTGTTGAGGCTCGGGTGGTTGTAGTAGTGCTCGGTCGACCACGCGGTCGACGTGCTGCCGTCCGTCGCGTTCGGGATCGCCGCGTTGTCCTCGTGCCCGTCGCCGGGCGGCGGGTCGTAGGGCGCGACCGCCGTCAGGTGAATCGGCGCGCCGGCGGCCGGCGGCGGGCTGCCGTTCGCGTGCGACGAGGCGTGCCTGTGCAGGACCAGGAACGCGACCACCGCGGCGATCGCGATCAGCGCGACGAGCAGCAGGATGAGCGGCCAGGGCGACACGCCGCGCCTGCGCCGCGGCTGCGCGACGGCGGGGGAGACCGTCGTCGGCTGCGATGCGAGCACCGGCGCGGCGACCTGCGTCCCCTGCACCTCGGCGAGGCACGCCTCGAGCTCGCGGCAGAAGTCGGCCATCGTCGGAAACCGGTCCTCGGGCCGCTTCGCCATCGCGGTGTGGATCGCCGCCTCGACCCGCGGCGGCACGTCCGGGCGCTTGGCCCGGATCGGCGGCGGCGGCTCGTTGATGTGCCGCATCGCGACGGCGACGAAGTTCTCGCCGGGGAACGGCACCTCGTTCGTCAGCAGCTCGTAGAGGACGACGCCGAGCGAGTAGACGTCGGTGTGCTCGTCGACCCGCTGCCCCTGCGCCTGTTCCGGCGCGATGTAGTCGGACGTGCCGAGGACGGTGCCTGTCTGCGTCATCCCGTGCTGGACGTCGAGGGAACGCGCGATCCCGAAGTCCGTCACCTTCGCCTGCCCGTCGCCGTTCAGCAGGACGTTCTGCGGCTTGACGTCGCGGTGGACGAGGCCCTGCTGGTGCGCGAACGAGAGCCCGCGCGCGATCTGGATTCCGAGCTCGAGCGCCGTCGCGACCGGCGCGGGGCCGCGCCGTTCGATCAGCCGCTTCAGGTTGTCGCCCTCGACGTACTCGAAGACGATGAACTGGCGCCCCTCGTGATCGCCGCGGTCGATGACGGTGACGATGTTCGGGTGCGAGAGCGACGCCACCGACCGGGCCTCGCGGCGGAAGCGCTCGACGTACTCGTCGTCGTCGCTGTACTGCTGGTGGAGAACCTTGAGCGCGACCTTCCGGTCGAGCAGGCGGTCGTGCGCCCGGAACACGCTCGACATGCCGCCGCTTCCGACGAGCTCCTCCAGCTCGTATCGGTCTGCCAGGACCTCGCCGACCATTCTCGGCGGGAGGGTACCCCCTGCTCGAGCCGACTAAAGCGTTGCCGCGAGCGCGTCTTCCCAGACGTCGAGCGCCTCGTCGAGCTCGGCGTCGGAGATGACGAGGGGGACGAGCACACGGATGCAGTTCCCGTCGACCCCCGCCTTGAGGAGGAGCAGCCCCCGTTCCAGCGCCGCATCGACGACCCGCGACGCGAGCTCGGGCGCCGGCTGCTCGCCGTCCATCAGCTCGATCGCGAGCATCGCGCCGAGTCCGCGAACGTCGGCCACCTGCGGGAAGCGGACGCGCCACGACTCCATCCGCGCACGCATCGTCTCGCCGAGCACGCCCGCGCGCTCGACCAGGCCCTCGTCCTCGATCACGTCGAGCACCGCGAGCGCCGCCGCCTGGGCGACCGGGTTGCCGACGTACGTGCCGCCGACCCCGCCCTCCGCGGGCGCGTCCATGATCTCCGCCCGCCCGAGCACGCCCGACAGCGGGATCCCCATCGCGATCGACTTCGCGACGGTGATCAGGTCCGGCTGCACGCCGAAGTGCTCGATCGCGAACATCCGCCCGGTCCGGCAGAACCCGGTCTGCACCTCGTCGCACACGAGCACGATGCCGTGCTCGTCGCAGATCTCGCGCAGCCCCTGGACGAACTCGGGCGGTGCCGGCACGAAGCCGCCCTCGCCCTGCACCGGCTCGAAGACGACGCAGGCGACCTCCTCCGGGGCGACGACCGTCTTCAGCGCGCGGCGGAGCGCGGCGAGCGCCTCGGCCGCGGTCGGGCCGCGGAACGACCGCGGGAACGGCACGCGGTAGACCTCCGGTGCGAACGGGCCGAGGCCCGCCTTGTACGGGTGCACCTTCGAGGTGAGCGCGACGGCGAGCGCCGTCCGCCCGTGGAACGCGCCCTCGAACGCGAGGACCGCGCTGCGCCCGGTGTACGCGCGCGCGAACTTGACGGCGTTCTCCACCGCCTCCGCCCCCGAGTTGAAGAACGCGGCCTTGGCCGGCCCGCTGAACGGCGCGAGCGCGAGCAGCCGCTCGGAAAGCGTCGCGTAGACCTCGTAGGGAACGACGGTGAAATCGGTGTGGGAGAAACGCTCGAGCTGCTCCTGCGCCGCCTGGACAACGTGGGGGTGCGAGTGGCCGACGTTCAGGCAGCCGACGCCGCCCGAGAAGTCGATGAAGACGTTCCCGTCGACGTCGGTGATCGTCGCGCCGCGCGTCTCCGCCGCGGCGATCGGAAACGTGATCGCAAGCGGAGCGGCGACGCTGGCGCGGAGGCGCTCGAGGATCTCGCGCGAGCGCGGCCCCGGCACCGCTGTCCTGAGGTCGATCGTCCGGGTCGCCGCCATGGCCCGAGCGTAGCGGAGTCGCCCGTCGTTGTGAATAGATGAATGGAGAGGTTGCAGAGCGATCGGGCGCAGCGGCTGCGTTACCCCCGTCCCGAAACCCGCGCGCTTAAGCCCCGCCGGGCGCACCCGCGTACGGGCGCGCCGTCCGGGACTCGCCGGGCCGGCCCTACGCTGGGAGGCGTAGGCGCGGCCGGCGCAGGGGGCCGCGGCGGGTCAGACCTCCGCCGTGCCTTCCGGCGGGGCCGCGGCGCCGCCGAGGCGGTCGATCACGTCGCTGACGTTCGCAAGCTCGCGCTCGAGCCGCTCGCGGTAGGCCTGCAGCCGCTCGACGAGCTCCTCGCGCGCGGGGAAGCCGTGCCGGTCGAAGCGGAGACCGTGCCGCCCGCCGCCACACCGCCGTCGATGATGGTGTCCGTGCATCTCTAGACTCACCTCCTCCTGAACCCGTGCTTCTCATAACTATTACCACATGATAACTGTTATAGGAGGGCGCATATTCCCGCGGTAAACGGTTCGCGGCCGACAGCGCCGGAGCTGAACGAGCTCCGCCGGCTGCTGCGCCACGTCCTGCGGCGGCTGTGGCGGCGGCGCGGCCTCCCCGTCGAGCTCGAGCGCCACCTCGCCGGCGACCCGCCGCTCGGCCCGCGCCACCTCGCGGTGCTGGTGCACGTGGCGACGGAGGGCGCGCGCACGGTCGGAGAGATCGCGCGGGAGCTGGGCCTGACGCTCCCCGCGGCGAGCAAGCTCACGATCGACCTGTCGCGCCACCAGCTGGTCCACCGCCGCGAGCACGCCGACGACCGCCGCCGCACCGTCGTCGACCTCAACGCACAAAGCGTCGACGACGTGCGCGCCTGGGTCGCGCGGCGCAACGAGCCGCTCGAGCGCGCGCTCGCGTCGCTGACGCCGGGCGAGCGCCGCGCGTTCCTGAAAGGCCTCCGCGCGCTCGACAAGGCGCTGATGGAAGAATCGTCCGGTGGTTCTGAGCGACCGCACCATCTCCCGCCTCATCGACGAGGGCCGCATCGCCATCGACCCGTATGACGAGGCGCTGCTGCAGCCGTCGAGCGTCGACGTCCGCGTCGACCGGTACTTCCGTGTCTTCCACAACGCGCGCTACCCGTACATCGACGTGAAGCAGCCGCAGGAGGAGCTCACGGAGGAGGTGGAGATCGGCGACGACCAGCCGTTCATCCTCCACCCCGGCGAGTTCGTGCTCGGCTCGACGCTCGAGCGCGTGACGCTGCCCGACGACCTCGTCGCGCGGCTCGAGGGGAAGTCGTCGCTCGGCCGCCTCGGGCTCCTGATCCACTCGACGGCCGGTTTCATCGATCCGGGTTGGGACGGGCACGTCACGCTCGAGCTCTCGAACGTCGCGAACCTCCCAATCACGATCTACCACGGGATGAAGATCGGGCAGCTGTCGTTCATGCAGCTGAGCGAGCCGGCCGCGACGCCGTACGGCAGCTCGACGCTCGGGTCGAAATACCAGGGACAGCGCGGACCGACGGCGTCCCGCTACTGGCAGAACTTCGAGGTGAGGTGAGATGAAGATCCTCGTCACTGGCGGCACCGGCTTCGTCGGACCGAAGATCGTCCACGCCCTGCGCGCCCAGGACCGCGACGTGCGCGCGCTCGTCCGCGACCCTGCGCGCGCGGCGCAGCTTGCCGGCTGGGGCGTCGAGCTCGCGACCGGCGACGTCACCGACCCGTCGACGCTCACGCGTGCCGTCGACGGATGCACGCACGTCGTGCACCTCGTCGCGATCATCCGCGGGCGCCCGCGCGACTTCGACCGGGTGATGCGCGTCGGTACCGAGAATCTTCTCGCAGCCGCGAAGCAGGCCGGCGTGCAGCGGTTCGTGCACATGAGCGCGCTCGGGACGAGCGACACGACGAAGGACGTCGTGCCGTACTACGCGGCGAAGTGGGCCGCCGAGCAGGCACTCGTGCGGTCGGGCCTCGAGTACACGATCTTCCGGCCGAGCTTCGTCTTCGGCCGCGACGGCGGCGTGCTGCCAACGTTCGTGCGGCAGGTGAAGCTGTCGCCGGTCGTGACCGTGATCGGACCAGGGCTGCAGAGGTCGCAGCCGATCTGGGTCGACGACGTCGCCGAGTACTTCGCGCGCGCCGTCGACCACCCGCAGGCGGCGAATCGCGTCTTCGAGATCGGCGGGCCCGACGTCGTCACGTGGAACGAGCTCTACGAGACGATCGCGAGGGTACTCGGCAAGCGCCGCCGCCTCGTCCACGTGCCGTTCGACGTCGCCCGGGTCGGTGCGCGCCTGACGGAGCGGGTGCCCGGTGCACCGTTGACGGTCGACCAGGTGACGATGCTGAGCGGGGCCGACAACGTGGTCTCGAACTCCGACGCCGTCGACACGTTCCAGCTGCCGCTCGTGCCGCTCGACGACCAGATCCGCCGCGCGGCGTAGGCGAGAGACGGAGGGCCCCTTGCGGGGCCCTCCATCCGATACACAGCTGGTATTTCGTAGAGGCGCTTCCGGCCGTTTCAGGCGGCGCGTAACGCGAGTCCCCCACGCTGGCTAGACGATTCCCCGTCAGGTCCCGGGGACACGCCTCTACGAGCTGGTACCTCCACTGCCCGTACTCGAAGTCTCCAACGCCGGACCACCTCCTTTCCGCGGATGTCCTCACGATAGCGGATGGATCGGGTGCAGTATCCGGACGGCGCTACGATGACCGCGGGTCGCGCCGCGAACGCCGGAACAGCGTCAGGGTCGAGAGGGTCGCTCACGTGATGAAGCTCGTCGCCGCGGTTGCCGCCGCGCTCGCAGTCGTGCCGGCGGCGTCGGCGGCACCGAAACCGGTGCCGTCGCTGACGCCCACCGCCACGCATCGGCTCTGGCTCGCCGAGGTGAAGCGCGCCCGACTGCGGCCGCGGAACCTGGCCGACCTCGCGTGCCGGCCGGCGCGCGTCGTGTTCTACGCGCAGTCGGACTGGCTGCGGCTCGCGACGTACCTGGCGCAGTCGGCGTCGCCTTGCGCGCAGTACTACGTCTCCGTCCCGCCGCTGGCCGGCGACAAGACGCAGCCGCGGGCGGGCCAGGCCGCTCAGATCCGCGCGCTCGGCCCGAACTTCCACGCGCTCGACGAGATCAACTACACGGGCTGGAGCAACTGGGTCGCGGCCGGAAACGGAAGCTGGCACGACGCCGGTGAGCTCGCGCGCCGGCGAATGGCGGCCGCCGGCTTCGACACGGGTGCGGGAGACACGTGGGCACTGAACGAGCTGTCGTCCGCGGTCCGCGCCGGGACCGGCAGCGCGCGCGCGAACGCCGAGGCGTTCCTGGCCGGCCTCGGAGGCGACGGCGTGAAGGGCGTCGTCTTCGCCACCGGCATCGCCCAGTCCACCGACCCGACGCAGTACAAGGTGACGCTGCAGAGCTGGCTGCAGGACGCGGGTTTCTGGGGCGCGATCGCCCCGTACGTGTCGGACTTCGAGCAAGAGGACTACGGCGACGTGCGCGACTACGCGGCGGCGGGGACGACACCGCAGCAACGGCGCGACGCGCTGGGGCAGTACCTCGAGCACCTCGAGACGCTGGCGAACGTCGCGCCGGCGCCCGCGGCCGCCGCTCGCGACGTCCTCGACGCGACCTACGGGCCGCTCGCCAACGCCGCGTGGGCGTGGAGCTCCGCCTACGGCTGGACGGCGGTGGACGCGGCGACGATGCAGGACTACGTCTCGGCAGAGGTGTACGCCGCGCGGGCCGCGTCCGCCTCGGCCCCCTCCGACCGGTTCGGGTTCGCGTGGGCGCCGGACAACACGCTCGGCCTCTCGTCGGACGACTTCGCCGCGCAGACGGCCGCGATCCTCGCCCGGCTGGCGACCGCGATCCAGGCGTCGGGCGCGCCGAACGCCGATCCGGGCTCTCCGGCGTGCACGCCGACGTGGTGCACGGCCACGCTCGGCGGCGCCGCCCTGACCTCGGCATGGTCGACCTTCGGGACTTGGTCGGTGTCCACCCTGGCGTTCGCGAACGCGCCGGCGACGTTCGCGGCCGGCGCCGTCGCTGGACCGCTGACGGTGGAGCTCCAGACGGCCGGCCTCGCCGCCGCCGCGCTCTCGGACCAGACGGTGACGCTGTCGACCTCGTCCGCGAGGGGAGGCTTCTCGACGAACGCGGCCGGCCCGTGGACGCCGACGCTCACGCTGACGATGCCGGCCGGCGCGTCGAGCGCCAGCTTCTACTACGCCGACACGGCGGCTGGCACCGCGGCGATCTCGGCCGCGCTCGCGGGCCAGCCCGCGGTGGCGCAGGCGGAGACGGTGACGCCCGCGGCGCTGGCGACGCTCGCCGTCGCGCCGGCCGCCGCAACCGTCGCCGCGGGCAAGTCCGTGACCCTGACGGCGAGCGGTGTCGACGCGTACGGCAACACGGTTGCGGTCCAGCCGACGTGGACGCTGAGCGCTCCGCTCGGGCGTCTGACGGCGACGACGGGGGCGTCGACGACGTTCGTCGCCGGCGCCACGGCGGGGCCGGCGACGGTGACGGCCGTGTCCGGCTCGGTGAGCGCGACGGCGGCGTTGACGGTCGCCAAGCCGCCTCCGCGGCTCGCGCACGTCGGCGTGAGGATGGTGGCAGGTCACGTCGTCGCCTCCGCGACCGTCGTCGCAGGCGGCGCGCCGGCGCCCGGCGTCGCGGTGCGGCTACGCGTGCTGCGAAGCGGCAGGACGCTCGCCGTCGCGACGGGCCGCACCGACGCACGCGGGACGTTCACCTGGCGCAGCCGCCGCAGGCTGCCGCGCGCGCACTACGCGGCTCGCGCCGCCCTGCGCTCTGCCTCGACCGCCTGACGCACCCAGCAGCGTTCGAGGTGGTCGTTGACGACCCCGCACGCCTGCATCGCAGCGTGAACCGTCGTCGCGCCGACGAACCTGAAGCCCGCGCGCCGCAGCGCCCGGGCGAGCGCGCTCGATTCCGCCGTCGCGCTCTGCCAGTCGCGCTGCGTACGCGGAACGCGCGTGCGTACCGGCGCGAACGACCAGACGAGCTCGTGCAGCGGCGTCGAGTCCCGCAGCGCCACCGTCGCGCGCGCATTCGCGACCGCAGCCTCGATCTTGCCGCGGTGGCGGACGATCGACGGATCGGCGAGCAGCCGCTCGACGTCGCGCCGCCCGAAGCGCGCGACGCGGTCGGGCTCGAACCCTTCGAACGCCGCCCTGAACGCCTCGCGCTTGCGCAGGATCGTCAACCAGGAGAGCCCCGCCTGGAAGCCCTCGAGGCAGAGCCGCTCGTAGACGCCGCGTTCGTCGAGCACCGGACGCCCCCACTCCTCGTCGTGGTAGGCGTCGTAGAGGGGATCGGCCGACGACCAGCAGCGGACGCGCTCAGACAGTGTCGGCGACCTCGACCTTCACGACGCCGTCCTCGATCCGGACGGGGTACGTCGCCACGGGCTCGAACGCGGGCAGCGACATCGGCCGCCCGGTGCGCAGGTCGAACGCGCTGCCGTGACGAGGGCAGATGACGCGGCAGTCGTCCTCGTCCCACTCGCCCTCGCACAGCGGCCCGTCGTCGTGCGAGCAGCGGTCCTCGAGCGCATACAGCTCGCCGCCGCAGTTGTAGACGCCGATCGACGTCCAGCCGACGGTGACGATCTTCGACGCTCCCGGCCCGAACTCGGCGGCCGGCGCGACGTCGATCGACGCCACGGTCCGCTCAGTCCTCGTCGAGGCGGAGCTCGTTCGCGAGCCCCTGCCACTCGTCGGGCAGCGGCGTCCCCTTCGCCCGGTGCAGCGCGACCTTGAGGACGCCGAGCCCGAGAATCGCGCACTTGAGGCGGATCGGCGTCAGCGGGATCCCGATCTCCTCGAGCAGCTCCTCCTTCGGCAGCGCCGCGACCTCCGCCGCCTTGCGGCCCCTGACCATCTCCGTGAGCATCGACGTCGCGGCCTGCGAGATCGCGCAGCCGCGCCCCTCGAAGCCGACGTCGTCGATCGTCTCGCCGTCGGCGCCGAAGCGGACGAAGATCGACACCTCGTCGCCGCAGAGCGGATTCTGGCCCTCGGCGTGCGCGTCCGCCGGCTGGAGCGCCCCGTGCCCGCGCGGGTTCTTGTAGTGGTCGAGGATGACCTCGCGATAAAGCTGGTCGAGCTCGCTCACGTCAGACCCCGAACGTGTCCTTGACCTTGCGCAGCCCGGCTACGAGACGCTCGACGTCGTCGGGCACGGAGTAGAGGTAGAAGCTCGCGCGCGTCGTCGCGGCGACGCCGAGGCGCGTCATCAGCGGCTGCGTGCAGTGGTGGCCGGCGCGGACGGCGACGTTCTCCCAGTTGAGGATCTGCGCGACGTCGTGGGGGTGCACGCCCTCGACCTCGAAGCTGACGATGCCGGTGCGGCGGTCGGCGGGGGGGCCGAAGACGCGGACGCCGGGGATCTCGGCGAGCGCGTCCATCGTCCGCACGACGAGGTCGTGCTCGTGCGCCTCGATCGCCTCGAGCCCCACGCCCGTGACGTAGTCGAGTGCGACGCCGAAGCCGTACGCCTCCGCGATCGCCGGCGTGCCGGCTTCGAACTTGTACGGAAGCTCGTTCCACGTCGTGCGCTCGAGCGCGACGGAGCGGATCATCTCGCCGCCGAGGTTGAACGGCTGCATCTGCTCGAGCAGCTCGCGGCGGCCCCACAGTGCGCCGACGCCGCTCGGCCCGCACAGCTTGTGCGACGAGAACGCGAGGAAGTCGCACCCGAGCGCCCGCACGTCGATGCGGCGGTGCGGCGCCGCCTGCGCCGCGTCCACGACCATGATCGCCCCCTGCGCGTGCGCCCACTCCCCGAGCTTCTCGACCGGGTTGATCGTTCCGAGCGTGTTCGAGACGAGGTTGTTGGCGACGACCTTGACGTTGCCGAGCGACGCGATCCGGTCGAGCTCGTCGAGCTGCAGCTCGCCGACGTCGTCGATCGGGATGTGCGCGAACGCCGCGCCCGTCCGCTTGGCGACGAACTGCCACGGCACGAAGTTCGCGTGGTGCTCGAGCTCCGTGATGACGACGACGTCGCCGGGGCCGAGGTTGTCGAGTCCCCATGCGTACGCGATCAGGTTCAGCGCCTCGGTCGCGCTGCGGGTGAAGATCACCTCGCGGTTCGACGGCGCGTTCACGTACGCGCGCACCTTCTCGCGCGCCCCCTCGTAGCCGGCGGTCGCCCGCTCGGCGAGCGTGTAGACGCCACGGTGGACGTTCGCGTAGCTGTGCTCGTAGAACTCGCGCAGCGCGTCGAGCACCTGCCGCGGCTTCTGCGTCGAGGACGCCGAGTCGAGGTAGGCGACCGGCTTGCCGTTCAGGAGCTCGTCGAAGACGGGGAAGTCGGCACGAAGCGCGTGCGCGTCGAGCTTCTGCGCGGTCGTGACGGCCACGGCGACACTGTACCGCCGGGGTAGCGGCCGGCCTCCCGAGGCGGGCGTCCTAGCGGCGCACGACCTCGCAGCGGCGGAGCCGGTCGGTGCGGTCCGCGTAGACGGTGTCGCGGCCGGCGCCGCAGTCGACCGTGTCGCGGCGCCCGTTCTTCGCGTGGACGACATCGTCGCCCGGCCCCGCCGCGATCACGTCGCCCCCGTTCGCCGTGCCGTCGATCACGTCGGCGCCGGCAGTGCCGGTGATCGCGCACGTGCCGGCGACGACCCCGCTCCGGTGCTGGAGGATCGCGTCGTGGCCGGGGCAGCGCGGGTCCGGCCCCGAGTAGACGAGCACGCGGCTCTGCGGGTCGTGAGGGGCGAACGAGACGCCGACGCCGTTCGTCTTCGCGAGCGGCTGCGTGTGTACGCCGCCCTCGAAGCTCGTCAGCTCGAGGAGGCCCCGCACGTCGTACGCGACTTCGTCGCCGGCGCTCGACCAGACGATCCGGCCGATGTCGTAGAACGGGCCGGCGATCCGCTGCGGCGCCGCCGAGCCGTCCGCGGCGACGTCGTAGACGTAGCCGCCGCTCGCGTACGCGAGCAGCTTGCCGTCGGGCGACCACGAGACGTCGCGGACCTCCTGCACCGGCCTGGCGACGCGCCGTACCGTCCCGTCCGCGACCGTCGCGACGTAGATTCCGTCGCTCTGGGTGAACGCGAGGCTGCTCCCGTCGGGCGACCAGGCGGGCACGCCGATCACCTGCCGGCCGAAGCGCGCGGCGCCCGCGTGGACGACGCCGCCCTGCACGAACGCGATCGTCGCACCGTCCGGCGACCACGCCGGGTAGAGGCCGACCGCCAGCTCCTTGCGCCCGGAGCCGTCGACGCCGACCGTCCAGATGTGCCCGCCCGCCTGGTAGGCCAGCTGCGTCGAGTCGGGCGACCACGACGGCATCAGCTGGTACGCCGCCTGCGCGAGCCGGCGGACCGGGTGCCTCGGCGTCGACACGTCCACGACCTCGAGCGTGAACGCGCGGCCCTGCCCGTTCAGCTCGGTGAACGCGACGTAGCTCGCGTTCGGCGAGAACGTCGGCCACCAGTCGTGCGGCGCGAGGATCGGCAGACGCGCCGCCGACGCCGGAAGTGCGCAAACGAGCACGAGGACGAGCAACGCCAGCCGCTTCACGCGCGCAACCTACGACGCGTACGTGATGGATCCTTGAAGCTATCGTGGGCGCGCTGTGACGAGCGAGTACGTCTTCACGATGTACCGGGTCGACAAGTTCTACGGTCCGGACCGGCAGGTGCTCGCGAACATCTCGCTGTCGTTCCTTCCCGGTGCGAAGATCGGCGTCCTCGGCCCGAACGGCGCAGGCAAGTCGACGCTGCTGCGGATCATGGCGGGGAAGGAGGAGACCTCGTCCGGCTCGGCGGAGCTCGCGCCCGGCGCCACCGTCGGCCTGCTCGAGCAGGAGCCGGAGCTCGACGCCGCGAGGACGGTGCGCGAGAACGTCGAGGACGGCGTCCGCGAGGTGCGCGACCTGCTCGACCGCTTCAACGCGATCTCGGCGCGGTTCGCGGAGCCCGACGCCGACTTCGACGCGCTGCTCGCCGAGCAGGCCGCGGTGCAGGACCAGATCGACCGCCGCGACGCGTGGCAGCTCGACGCGCAGCTCGACCACGCCATGGACGCCTTGCGACTTCCCGACGGCGACCGCGACGTGACGTCGCTGTCCGGCGGCGAGCGCCGCCGCGTCGCGCTGTGCCGGCTGCTGCTGCAGGCGCCCGACCTGCTGCTGCTCGACGAGCCGACGAACCACCTCGACGCGGAGTCGGTGTGGTGGCTCGAACGCTTCCTGCACGAGTACAAGGGCACCGTCGTCGCCGTCACGCACGACCGCTACTTCCTCGACAACGTCGCGGGCTGGATCCTCGAGCTCGACCGCGGCCGCGGGATCCCGTACCAGGGCAACTACTCCGGCTGGCTCGAGCAGAAGCAGGCGCGACTGCAGCAGGAGGAGAAGCAGGCGTCGGCGCGGCAGCGGACGCTCGCGCGCGAGCTCGAGTGGGTGCGCGCCTCGCCGCGCGCGCGGCAGGCGAAGTCGAAGGCGCGCCTCGGCGCGTACGAGCAGCTGCTCGCGGAGGAGGAGGCGGTGAAGCTCGACCGTGTCGAGATCCACATCCCGCCCGGGCCGCGCCTCGGCGACCTCGTGATCGAGGCGCAGGACGTGGCGAAGGGCTTCGCCGACCGCCTGCTCTTCGAGCAGCTGACCTTCTCCCTGCCGCCGGCCGGCATCGTCGGCGTGGTCGGGCCGAACGGCGCCGGGAAGACGACGCTGTTCCGGATGATCGCGGGCGAGGAGCGGCCGGACGCGGGCGAGCTGCGCGTCGGCGAGACGGTGCAGCTCGCGTACGTCGACCAGTCACGCGCGGGCCTCGACCCGAAGAACACCGTCTGGAAGGAGATCTCGGGCGGCCAGGACACGATCCTGCTCGGCAAGAAGGAGATCAACTCCCGCCAGTACACGTCCTGGTTCAACTTCAGGGGCGCCGACCAGCAGAAGCCGGTCGGCCGGCTGTCGGGCGGCGAGCGCAACCGCGTCCACCTCGCGAAGCTGCTGCGCAGCGGCGGCAACGTGCTGCTCCTCGACGAGCCGACGAACGATCTCGACGTCGACACGCTGCGAGCGCTCGAGGAGGCGCTGCTCGACTTTGCCGGGTGCGCCGTCGTGATCACGCACGACCGCTGGTTCCTCGACCGCGTCGCGACGCACATCCTCGCCTTCGAGGGCGAGTCGCAGGTGACCTGGTTCGAGGGGACGTGGGCCCAGTACGCCGAGTGGGTGCGGGAGACGCGCGGGCCCGAGGCGCTCGAGCCGCACCGCATCAGGTACAAGCCGCTCGTGCGGGCGTAGCCACCCACGGCGGCGGCGCCCGTTCGCGCGGGCTCGCCTCGCGTGGCCGCACGGAGTAGGGTCGTCGGCGAAGACGAAGGGAGGTTGACATGGCCGATCTGGCAGGGATCGTGGCGGCGTACAACGACGCCTGGAACCGCCACGACCTCGACGCGATCTGCGCCGCCCATACGGCCGGGATGGTGTTCGAGAACCACAACGCGGGGGAGCGCGCGGAGGGCGCGGCCGTCCGCGACCACATCGCGTCGATCTTCCGCAACTGGCCCGACCTGCGCTTCGAGGGCCGGTCGCTCTACGTCGGCGGCGACTTCGTCGTGCAGGAGTGGACGGCGATCGCCACGCATCCCGACGGGCCCGAGGTCCGCTGGGAGGGCGTCGACATCTTCCCGTTCGACGGCGACAGGATCGCCGGCAAGTTCGTCTACTCGAACGCGTCGCGGCGCGTTCCCGAGCAGCTGGCGCGAGCAGCGGCATGAGCGGCTTCGAGATCGTCCACCGCGACGCGATGGAGCGCAACGGCAAGTGGACGCTCTGCCGGCGCTCGCTCGGCCTGGGCTCGTTCGGGATGGCGCTGGTCGAGATCCCGCCGGGGGAGTCGATCCCCGAGCACGACGAGACGGAGCGCGACCAGGAGGAGGTGTTCGTCGTCCTCGAAGGCGACGCGACGATGGTCGTCGACGGCGCCGACCATCCCGCGCCCGCGGGCACGTTCGTCCGCGTCGACCCGGAGCGGCGGCGCACGGTGCGGAACGCGTCCCACCGCCCGGTGTCGGTGCTGATCGTGTCCGCACCGCAGACGAGCGGCTACGAGCCGATGGGCTGGAACTGACGCGCCCTCGCCCCTCGTTCGGTCAACGCCGGAACAGTGCACGAGCGTAGCCGAGAACGACGACGCCGAGCAGCGCCAGCACGACGGCCGCAGCGTGAGTCGAGAGGAGCATCGCCACCTCCGCCGGTCGTGGTCACCGCTCATCGTCGCCTGCCGCGCTCGCCGGCGGAATCACTCCGCCGGGTGATCTGCGCTCAGATGCTCTGCGGGATCCGCGCCTCGAGCGCCGCGCCGAGCGCCTCGCGCACCGGCTCGAGCTCGATCCGGTCGAGCACGTCCTGGAAGAAGCCGCGGACGATCAGCCGCTCCGCCTCGGCGCGCGAGAGCCCGCGCGCCATCAGGTAGAAGAGCTCGTCCCGGTTCACCTTGCCGAGCGTCGCGCCGTGGGTGCAGCGGACGTCGTTCGCCATGATCTCGAGGCCCGGGATCGAATCCGCGTGCGCCTGGTCGGAGAGCAGCAGGTTGCGATTCTCCTGGTAGGCGTTCGTCTTCTGCGCGTCCTCCTCCACGCGGATCATCCCGCGCCAGACCGCGCTCGCCCGTTCGCGCAGCGCCCCCTTGAAGGCGAAGTCGCTCTCCGTCGACGGCGCGATGTGCTCCTGGAACGTGTCGTAGTCGAGGTGCTGCTCCCCGTCGGCGAAGTAGGCGCCGGTGACGCGCGAGGTCGCGCCCGGGCCCGCGAGGTCGTTCTCGATCCACACCTTGCCGCGCTTGGAGCCGAACCCGCCGATCACCCAGTCGAGCTCGCTGTCGCGCTGGAGAAGCGCCTTGTGCCGGCCGAAGTGCCACGTCTCCCGCGAGAGGTTCTGCAGCGAGACGTACTCGATCTTCGCGCCCGGCTCGACGAACAGCTCGACGACCGCGTTGGTGTACGCGACCGTGTCCGGCGACGCCGACGAGAGATCCTCGATCAGCGTGAACCGCGCGCCCTCCTCGGCGCGCACGACCATCCGCCAGTACAGCGGGCCGCCGCCCGAGGTGACGTGCACGTAGAGCGGCTCGTCGAGCGTGACGCCCTTCGGCACGTGCACGAGCAGCCCGTGCCGCCACTGCGCGAGGTTCTCCATCGCGAAGCGGTCGTCGTCGGGGACGAGCTCGGCTGCATGGTCGGGCGGAAGCGGCTCGAACCTCACCCCGTCCGGCGCGGACACGATCTCGAGCGCATCCTCGGACACCTCCGCGCGGCCGGAGACGGCGAGCTCGAGCATGGCGCCGCCGGACGCGCCTGCTGTCGGACGAGCACCGTGGCCGTTCGGGACGAAGGAGGCGGGGTCGAAGCCGCGCAGGTCCGTGAAGCGCCAGTGCTCGTCGGCCGTCGTGGGCAGCGGCAGCTGGGCCAGCCGCTGCGCGGCGTCTGCACGGGTGAGCGCCGCCATCAGCCCTGCGGCGCGTAGCGCCGGTGCAGCACCATCTGGTTGCCGTCCGGGTCGGCGAAGAACGCCATGTGGCAGACGCCCGTGTCGAGGACGTCGCCGTTGAACTGCACGCCCTTCGACTCGAGCTCCCGCCGCGCCTCGCGCACGTCGGGGACGCGCAGCGCGAACCCGGCGTCGTGCGGGCTGCGGAAGGCGCCGCCGATCGACTCGAGCTGGAGCAGGTACAGGAAGCCGTTGTCGCCGAGCTTGAACTCGGGGAAGCCGCCGTCGCCGGTCTGCGGGAGGCCGAGCGTCTCGCCGTAGAACCGCTTCGAGCGCTCCATGTCGGTGACGGGAACCGCCCAGAAGTCGACGTGCTCGACGATCAACCGACCGACCCCTCCATCTGCAGCTGGATCAGGCGGTTCATCTCGACGGCGTACTCGAGCGGCAGCTCCTTCGTGATCGGCTCGACGAAGCCGCTCACCACCATCGCCGACGCCTCGGCCTCCGAGAGCCCGCGCGACATGAGGTAGAAAAGCTGCTCCTCGCCGATCTTCGACACCGTCGCCTCGTGGCCGATGTCGACGTCGTTCTCGTCGATACGGATGTAGGGGTACGTGTCGGAGCGCGAGTCCTCGTCGAGGATCAGCGCGTCGCAGACGACCTTCGACTTCGAGCCGTGCGCGCCCTTCGCCACCTCGAGGAGACCGCGGTAGCCCGCGCGGCCGCCGTTCTTCGAGATCGACTTCGAGGTGATCACGCTCGACGTGTTCGGCGCCGCGTGCACGCACTTCCCGCCCGCGTCCTGATGCTGCCCCTTGCCCGCGAAGGCGATCGACAGCACCTCGCCGTGCGCGCCCTCGCCGAGGAGCCAGATCGCCGGGTACTTCATCGTCAGCTTGGAGCCGAGGTTGCCGTCGACCCACTCCATCGTCGCGCCGGCCTCGGCGACGGCGCGCTTCGTGACGAGGTTGTAGACGTTCGTCGACCAGTTCTGGATCGTCGTGTAGCGGCAGCGTCCGCCCTTCTTCACGACGATCTCGACGACGGCGGAGTGGAGCGAGTCGGTCGAGTAGATCGGCGCCGTGCAGCCCTCGACGTAGTGCACGTACGCGTCCTCGTCGACGATGATCAGCGTGCGCTCGAACTGGCCCATGTTCGCCGCGTTGATGCGGAAGTAGGCCTGGAGCGGCAGCTCGATGCGGACGCCCTTCGGCACGTAGATGAAGGAGCCGCCCGACCAGACAGCCGAGTTGAGCGCCGCGAACTTGTTGTCGTTCTGCGGGACGATCGTCCCGAAGTACTGCTTGAAGAGGTCCTCGTGCTCGCGCAGCGCGGTGTCGGTGTCGAGGAAGATCACGCCCTGCGAGGTGAGCTGCTCCTGCAGCTTGTGGTAGACGACCTCACTTTCGTACTGCGCGCCCACGCCGGCGAGGTACTTCTTCTCCGCCTCGGGGATGCCGAGCTTGTCCCAGGTGTCGCGGATGTCCGGCGGCAGGTCGTCCCACGACTCCGCCTGCGCCTCCGTCGGCTTGATGTAGTAATGAATCGAGTCGAAGTCGATCTCGGTGATCGACGGCATGCCGCCCCACGTCGGCAGCGGCCTGGCGAGGAAGTAGTCGAGCGACCGGTGGCGGAACTTCCGCATCCAGTCCGGCTCGTCCTTGTGCGAGGAGATCGCGTCGATCAGCTCGTGCGACAGCCCCTTCTCGGACTTGAAGAAGTAGTCCTCGGGGACGTGGAAGCCGTACTTGATCTCGTAATCGGAGCCGATCCCCTGGACGATCTCGGTCTCGGTCTGGCTCATACCGGCGTCGGCTCCTTCTCCTCGGCACCCCACGCCGCGTAGCCCTCCCGTTCGAGCTTCTCTGCGAGCTCGGGGCCGCCCTCCTCGACGATCCGGCCGTTCACGAAGACGTGCACGAAGTCGGGTTGCACGTAGTTGAGGATGCGCTGGTAGTGCGTGATCACGAGCGCGCCCATCTCGGGCCCGACGAGCTCCTTGACGCCGCCCGCGACGACGCGCAGCGCATCGATGTCGAGACCCGAATCCGTCTCGTCGAGGACAGCGATCTTCGGGCGCAGCATCGCCATCTGCAGGATCTCGACGCGCTTCTTCTCGCCGCCCGAGAACCCGTCGTTCAGGTAGCGCGACGCGAGCTCGCGGCTCACCTTCAGCCGGTCCATCTGACCGAGCAGCTCCTTGCGGAACTCCGCAACCGGGATCGGGTCGTCGACGCCGCCGTTGCGCGCCTTGCGCACCGCGTTGATCGCCTGCCGCAGGAAGTTCGTGACGGTGACGCCGGGGATCGCGTGCGGGTACTGGAACGCGAGGAACAGGCCCGCCTGCGCGCGCTCGTCGGCGCCCGCCTCCGTGATGTCCTCGCCGTCGAGCAGGATCCGCCCGCCCGTCACCTCGTACGCCGGATGGCCGGCGATCGCGTACGCGAGGGTGGACTTGCCCGAGCCGTTCGGGCCCATGACCGCGTGCACCTCGCCGGTCGAGACCCTCAGGTCGACGCCGCGGACGATCTCGGTGCCGTCCTCCAGCGCGACGTGCAGGTCCTTCAGTTCGAGCGTGGCCAATTCTCTCCAGGTTCGTGACGTCGAAGGACTAGCGAACAAGCGGCTTTTCGCGCGCGTTCGTGATGCCCATCGTAGCCAAGCCGACCCCGGCGACAGCGGCGCCGACCAGCCACCGGCGCAGCCGCAGCGACGTCCAGAGCGTCGACGAGCGCGAGCGGTCGGAGAAGCGGCCGCGCGCGCCCTTGTCGCCCGGGAGCGGCTCGAACAGGTTGTCGGGCGCGCCGACGGGCTTCTCCTCGTCGGTGTGCTGGCCCTTCCACCCCATGCGCAGCAGCATCAGGTCGCCTGCGCGCGGCGACAGCTTCTGTCCCCAGAGCAGCTTCTGCGAGCCCCATCCCAGCGGCAGCTCGCGGACCGGGTGCTCGAACGTGTGCACGACGCCCTCCGCGAACGGCTCGGGCTCGTAGATCGGCGGAACCGGCTGCGGCTGCTTGCCCATGTACTGCCGCGCCTGGTCGAACTGCGGCGTGTTGATGGCGCCCGGCAGCGTCAGCGTGACGTCGACCGGGATGCCGTGCTTCATGTGCTCGACCCGGGCGGTCTCGAAGAACGTCCGCGCGGCGGCCTTCGAGGAGCAGTACGCCGCCTGCAGCGGGATCCCGCGGTAGGCGAGCGCCGAGTTGACGTGCGAGAACGTCCCGCGTGTCTCGATCAGCGCCGGCAGCGACGCCCAGTAGCAGTTGACGGCCCCGAGGAAGTTGACGTCGATCACGCGCCGCAGCTCCTCCGGCTTCAGGTCGCGCGCCTCCTGGTAGACGGTGACCATCGCGTTCGCGCAGAAGGTGTCGATGCGGCCGAAGCGGTCGAGCACCTGCTCGACGACGCGATGGCAGTCGTCCAGTGAGGCAACGTCGGCGGGGACGGCGAGCGCCTGCGTGTCCATCCGCTCGAGCTCGGCGGCGGTCTCGTCGAGGCCGTCACCCCCGCGCGACACCACGGCCACCTTGGCGCCGCGGCGAGCCGCCTCGCGCGCGACCGCGCGGCCGAGGCCGGCGCTCGCTCCGGTGACCACGACGACCTGTTCCGACAGTGGTTTCTTCGCCATCCCGCAGGCCTTTCCCGACGCACCGGCAAGCCGAAACGCTGCTACTGTGGACCGTGGATGGGCCTGTCGAACCCGACGCACATCATCGCGCTCCTCGTCATCCTGCTGCTCCTCTTCGGGGCGAGGCGGCTGCCGGAGCTCGGTCGCGCGCTCGGCCTCGGCATGCGCGAGTTCAAGGACTCGGTCTCGGGCCTCGGGCACGACTCGAGGTCGGCGGAGGAGCCGAAGCCGCACCCGCTGCCGCCGGCGCAGACGACCGCGACTCCGACGCCAGAGCACGAGCGCGAAACCGTCTAGCGCGGCGCGCATGAGACGCCTGCCGCGTCGCCTTGGGTACGGCGAGGAGGCGACGCTCGTCGAGCACCTCGAGGAGCTGCGCGTGCGGCTGTTCGTCGTGCTGGGCGCGCTGGCCGTCGCGACCATCGTCGCGTTCGTCTTCCACACGCACATCCTCGACTGGCTGAACCGGCCGCTGCACGGGCACAAGACCGTCACGTTCGGCGTCGCGGAGCCGTTCACCGTCACGCTGACGGTGAGCCTGTGGGCGGGGTTCGTGCTCTCGCTGCCCGTGACGCTCTGGCAGCTCTGGGGCTTCTTCGCGCCGGCGTTCGACCCGACGTTCGAGCGCAAGGCGCTCGCGCTGGTGACGGTGGCGAGCGGCCTCGCCGTCGCCGGGCTCGCGTTCGGCTACTGGATCCTGCTGCCGCGCGCGATCCACTGGCTGACGAACTACGACAAGCACAACTTCATCCACCTGATCCAGGCGCGGCCGTACTACTCGTTCGTGACGACGGTGCTCGTCGGGATCGTCGTCATCTTCGAGTGCCCGATCGTCGTCCTCGGGCTGGTCCGGACGGGGGTCCTGACGTCGCGCGCCCTCCGGCGCAACCGCCGCCTCGGCTACTTCCTGACGGCCGTCGTCGCCCTCGCGCTCCCCGGCCCCGACCTGTACACGACGTTCCTCGAGCTGCTGCCGATGTGGGTGCTGTTCGAGGCGTCGATCTGGCTCGCGGTGCTCGTCGAGCGCCGCGCGGCCGCCGCGCCGACGCCCGTCCCGAGCCGGTGACGGAGATCTCGGCCGAGTGGGTGCTGCCCGTCGCCGGGCCGCCGATCCGCGACGGCCTCGTCCGCTGGGAGGACTCGCGGATCGCCGAGGTGCGGCCGGGACGCGCGGAGCGCCATTTCGACCAGGCGGCGATCGTGCCGGGTTTCGTCAACGCGCACTCGCACCTCGAGTACGCGAACTACGCGGGCTTCGGCGACGGGCAGCCGTTCGGACCGTGGATCCGGACGCACGTGGAACGGAAGGAGCGCCTGTCGCGCGAGGAGATGCTCGCGATCGCGCGCCTCGGCGTCGTCGACTCGCTCCGCTCCGGCGTCACCACCACCGCCGACTACGCCTTCGACGGCGTCGCTGCCGTTGCCGCGCACGACCTCGGACTGCGCGCGGTCGTGCACCTGGAGGTGTTCGCCGCCGACCCCGCGGACGCGCGGCGCCAGTGGGAGGAGAAGCGTGCGCGCGTCACGGACACGCACCTCGTCACGATCGGAGTCTCGCCGCACGCGCCGTACACCTGCTCGCTCGAGACGTACCGGTGGTGCCTGTCCCTCGGCGTCCCCGTCGGGACGCATCTCGCGGAGAGCGCGAACGAGGTCGAGTGGCTCGCTCGCGGCACCGGGCCGCTGCAGCACATCGCGCCGTTTCTCGTGCCGCCGACCGGCCGCACTCCCGTCCGCTCGCTCGAGCCCGTTCTGGGTCCGGACCTGCTGTGCGCGCATTGCGTCGAGGTCGCGCCCGAGGAGGTGGCGCTGCTCGCCGACCGCGACGTCCCCGTCGCCCACTGTCCGCGGTCGAACGCCCTGCTCGGATGCGGCATCGCGCCGCTCGCGCTCATGCGCGACGCGGGTGTCCGGGTCGGCCTCGGGACGGACTCGCCGGCCTCGACGCCCTCGTTCGACCTGTTCGAGGAGATGCGCGCGGCGATCGTGCTCGCGCGCGCGCGAGATCACAGTGCGCAGGCGCTGACGGCCGAGGGCGCGCTCCGGCTCGCCACGGCCGAGGCGGCCCGGACCCTGCGAATGGACGGGGAGGTCGGTACGCTGGCGCCCGGCAAGCGCGCCGATCTGGCGGTGGTGTCGCTGGCGGGGAGTCCGTACCATCCGGTCGAGGACCCGGCCGCGGCGGTCGTCTTCGGCGGCTCGCCCGATCGAGTGCTCGAGACGGTCGTCGACGGCCGCACCCGTTACCGAAGAGAAGACGAGGAGCAGTGGCGAGAGGTACGCAGCACCGCAAGCGCCGCCCGGCGCACAATGCTCGCGCCGCAGCGGTAGCAGCCCCGGCGCAGCAGCGCAAGCAGCGCCCGCCGCAGTGGCAGGAGCAGCTGTTCTTCCAGCGCATCCGCCTGCACGCGAAGTGGGCGTACGTGCTGCTCGCGGTCGCGTTCGCCGCAACCTTCGCGCTCCTCGGGGTCGGCTCCGGCTCGACCGGCATCAGCGACGCGCTCCAGCACTTCTTCTCGCGCAGCGTGGGCGGCACCTCGATCTCGAGCCTGCAGCACAAGACGCAGGCGCATCCGCAGGACGCCCAGGCGTGGCGCGACCTCGCGACCGCGTACGAGCAGAAGCACCGGACGCAGGACGCCGTCGGCGCGCTCGAGCGCTACGTGAAGCTGCGCCCGAAGGACACGGGCCCGCTCGCGGAGCTCGCATCCGAGTACCAGGCGCTCGCGTCCGACCAGTACACGAACTACGCGAACCTCGCCCAGCAGGCGCAGTATTCGAACCCGGCCCAGACCTTCGCGCCCGCGCCGACGACCCCGCTCGGAAAGGCGTTCTCGTCGCCGACGGGGCTGCAGGACCCGATCGACTCCACCACGGCCGCGTCGTCATCGTCGGCGGAGCAGACGGCGTACGAGAGCTACCAGAGCTCCGTCGCCCACGCCGAGCAGGCGTACCAGCGGCTCTCGAAGCTGTCGCCCAACGACGTGACGACGCTCTTCCAGCTCGGACAGGCCGCGGAGGCGGCGAACGACTTGAAGACGGCGGAGTCGGCGTTCGCGCGGTTCCTGAAGCTGGCGCCGAACGACGTCGACGCCCCGCAGGTGCGCCAGTACCTGAAGGCGGTGAAGGCGCAGCTGAAGTCGCAGGCGGCGGCTTCCGCGCCGAAGAAGTCGACGTCCAAGTAGACTCTCCCGCGCGACCAGCCCAAACCGCCGGGGGAGACATGAACTTCGACATCAAGACCGAGCAGCTGTCCGACGACGCCTACGTGATCTCGCTCGCCGGCGAGGTCGACCTCTACACGGCGCCCGAGTTCAAGCAGCAGCTGCTCGAGGTGATCGGCCAAGGCGGCAGGCAGGTCGTCGTCGACTTCACCAACACGACGTTCATCGACTCGACGACGCTCGGCGTGCTCGTCGGCGGCGTCAAGCGGCTGCGCACGAACGACGGCCAGCTCTCGCTCGTCTGCAGCGACCGCAACATCACGAAGATCTTCGAGATCACGGGGCTCGACCGCGTGTTCGCGATCTACGGCACGCGCGACGAGGCGGTCTCGAAGCTGGACGCCTCTCAACCTTCCGCCTAGCACGCTGCGCGCCGGTTTTCTCAGCCTCGCCGCCGTCCTGGTAGCGCTCCTCGCGAGCGGCTGCGGTGCGGTCGGACGGGTGACGTCCGGCGACCCCGCCCACGGGAAGGAGCTCTTCCTCAACACGTGCGGGGCCTGCCACACGCTCGCCGACGCGAAGACGACCGGCGCCGTCGGCCCGAACCTCGACGACGCGTTCGCGTCTGACATCCAGCAGGGTTACTCGCGCCAGGACATCCGCGACATCGTGCGCGGCCAGATCGCGTACCCGGAGAAGCCGATGCCGGCGAACCTCTACCGCGGCCAGGACGCGGCGGACATCGCCGTCTACGTCGCGCAGTGCACGGGGAACCCGAACTGCGGGGTGCAGGCGGAGAAGCCGGCGCCGCCGAGCGGCGCCGGCGGAACGACGACGACCACGCCGGGCGGCGGCCAGGCAGGCGGCGGCGGGGCGGGGAACGGCAAGCAGATTTTCGAGACGGCGGGCTGCGCCGGGTGCCACACGTTGAAGAACGCGGGCTCGCACGGCAACGTCGGGCCGAACCTCGACCAGCTCAAGCCGCCGTACGCGATCGTGAAGCATCAGGTGGAGGTCGGCGGCGGCCCGATGCCGGCGTTCAAGGGCCGGCTGACGCCGGCGCAGATCGACGCGGTCGCGAAGTACGTCTCGTCGGTCGCCGGCAAGTAGCGCGGCCGACCTCAAATTCCGTCGCGCGCGGTGACGCGCTTGCCGAGCACGAGGTAGGGCGGGTAGCCGGGCCCGAAGTCGACCTCCGCGAGCTCGCGCCAGCCGTTCTTCGCATAGAAGCCGCGCGCCTTCCGCGAGCCGGCCTGCGTCGAGAGGAGCGCCCGGTCGTGCGGCTGGCGGGTGAGAAGCTGGGCCAGGAGCGCGCTGCCGATCCCCGTGCGCTGCCACGCGGGGCGGACGTGCAGCTCGACGACCTCGAAGTGCGGCGGGTCGAGCCAGTCCGCGCGCTGCTCGTCGGTGAGCGCCTGCGCCACCCGCTCGGTCCACCACTGGCCGTACTCCCCCGTGTACCCGTACGCGAACCCGAGGATCGCGTCGCCGTCGCCGCGCGCGACGAGGAAGACGAAGTCGGCACGGCGCATGTGCGCTGGCAGGCGGTCGGTCGCCCACTCGTCCGACAGCGCCCCGGCGCCGAGCGCGGTTCGATGCACGTCCCGCAGCTGGTCGCGCAGCGGCAGCGGGTCGACGGCCTCGACTCTCAGCTCTGGTCTGCGTCGAGGTCGACGACGACGTGCGTGAGCGGCAGCGCGAAGCGCGAGCGCGCCTCCGCGACCACGCCGCGCTCGAGCCAGTGCGACTTGCCCTCGGGGTGTGTCGAGACGATCAGCTCGTCGGGGCGGAACGTGCGGATCGCGTCCTCGATCGCCTGCAGCGGGTCGCCGTCGCCGACCTCTCCCGACGCGTCGATGCCGACTGCCCGCAGCGACTCGACCGACCGCTCGACGCGTGCCTGCGCCGCTGCGCGCGCGTCGTCCTCGTCGGAGGCCCAGTGGCGGAGCGGCGAGTTGAGCGCCGGGGCGACGACGAGCACCTTCGCGTGCTCGTTCCCCGCGCGCTGCTCGATCTCGCTGCGCAGCTCGGGACCCCCCACGGTCTCGTTGGCGACGACGAGGATCCGGTGCTCCCCCGGCGGGCTCGGCGCCGGCGCCTGCACGACGGGCGCGGGACGGTCCGCGTCGCGCCGCAGCCACCACACGATCCCCAGGCTGAGCACGACGAAGACGATCAACGCGAGCCAGTGCCAGATGAAGTACGCAACGGCGATCAGGCCGAGGTAGACGAGCGTCGCGAGCACGAAGCGAAACGCCGTCGCCTCGCTCCGGAACGGGTTCGAGAACATCGAGCTAGAGGAGGTAGACGGTCACGTAGACCACGATCCACATGACGTCGACGAAATGCCAGTAGATCCCGCCGATCTCCACGCCGTGGTGGTGCTCCGGCGAGAAGTGTCCGCGGAACGCCCGGATCGTCATGCAGAGCAGGATCGTCAGCCCGACGAACACGTGCGCCCCGTGCAAGCCCGTCAGCCCGAAGAAGGTCGCGGCAAACGACGTGTCGGCGGTGTTGAACCCCAGGCGGTGGTACTCGACGATCTGCGTCACCAGGAACGTCAGCCCGAGGCACAGCGTCAGCACGAGCCCCGCCTGCAGCCCGGCGCGGTTGCCCTTCTTGATCGAGGTGTCGGCCCAGTGCATCGTGAAGCTCGACGTCACCAGGATCAGCGTGTTGACGCCGGCGACGAAGGCCGGGCGGTGGTATCCCGGCGGCGGCCACTGCGTGAAGTGGTGGTTGACGACGCGGTCGAAGAAGTAGACGGTGAAGAACGACCCGAAGAGCATGATCTCCGAGGCGATGAACAGGAACATGCCGAGCGTCGCCGGCGACACGCGCGAGCTGTAGTGGATCGGCGGCGGGCCGTGGTGCTCGTGCCCGCCGTGGCCGGCTTCGACGTACGAGGTCACGTCCGCACCGGCTCCCGCCGCGCCACGGGCGAGATCACGTGGTCGACCGGCTTGCCGGTGTCCTTGCGCAGGCGCGAGACGAGGTCTCGCCGCAACCAGCCGCTCTTCTCGCCCGGGAAGGTCGAGACGATGATCTCGTCGATCGCCTCGTCGTGCAGAACCTGCATCGCGGCGGTGTACGGGTCGGGGTGGACGATCTGCCCGTGGGCGTTGAGACCTTCGCTGCGCAGCTCGGTGAGCGCGCGCCGCAGGCGCCGGTCCGCGTCGGCGTGCTCCTCGTCGTCGCCCTGCGGCGCGACGATCAGGAACCCGGCCGGCCCCTGCGCGGCACGCTTGCGGATGCGCGACAGCAGCTCGTCCGAGAGCACGGTCTGGTTGGCGAGGACGAGCACGTTCGCCTGCTCGCCCGGCTCGCGCTGGACGGTCACGTGCTGCACCGGGACGCTGGACGCGCGCTCGATGTCCTCCAAGACGTTGCGGCGCATCCAGCCGGACCGTTCGGCGCTGTGCGTCGAGACGACGATCTCGTCGACGGGCGGCTCGAGCTGCGCGAGCGCGTCCTTGGCGGCCTGCACCGGGCCGCAGTCGACGACGAACCCCTGCGCAGGGATGCCGGCCTCGCGCAGCGCGGCGAGCGTGCGCTCGAGGCGCCGTCCCGCCGAGGCGCGCCGCGTGTCCTCGTAGACGACGTAGCCCTGGCGCGGCTCGTTGACCGGTGCGATCACGGTGACGGTGTCGTCGGCGCCCGCCTTCTCGCGGACGGCGTCGAGCAGCGTCTTCGACGCCGCCGTCTCGTTCGCGAGCACCAGGATGTGCGCCACCTAGTCTGCTCCGACGGGCTCGGGCTTCGGCGCACCGAAGATCGCGTGCTGCGCGCCGGGCACCCCGTACTCGTACGGCGTGCCGACGACCTGCGGGATCTCGTCGAAGTTGAAGATCGGCGGCGGCGACGACACCTGCCACTCGAGCGACATCGCACGCCACGGGTTGCCGACCGCGCGCTCGCCCCAGCGCCAGGAGCGCGCCATGTTGTAGAGGAACACGATCGTCGAGGCGCCGAGCCCGAACGACGCGATCGAGATGAAGAGGTTGATGTCGGCGAAGCGGGGCGCGTAGTCGGCGACGCGGCGCGGCATCCCCTGCAGTCCGATGTAGTGCATCGGGAAGAACGTCAGGTTGAAGCCGATGAACGTCAGCCAGAAGTGCAGCTGGCCGAGCCGTTCGTTGTACATCCGGCCCGTCATCTTCGGGAACCAGTAGTAGATGCCGGCGAAGATCGTGAACACCGAGCCGCCGTAGAGCACGTAGTGGATGTGCGCGACGATGAAGTACGTGTCGCTCGCGTGGATGTCGATCGGCACCGAGGCGAGGTAGATCCCCGACAGGCCGCCGAGGACGAACATCGCGATGAAGCCGGTCGCGAACAGCATCGGCGTGTTGAAGTGGAGCTTCCCGTTCCACATCGTGGCGAGCCACGAGAACACCTTCACGCCCGTCGGCACGGCGATCACCATCGACGTGACCATCATCGGTACGCGCAGCCAGCTCGCCATGCCGGCGACGAACATGTGATGCGCCCAGACGGAGAAGCCGAGCACGAGGATCGCCATCAGCGACAGCGCCATCAGGCGGTAGCCGAAGATCGGCTTGCGGCTGAACGTCGAGATGACCTCGGAGATGATCCCGAAGCCGGGCAGGATCATGATGTAGACGGCCGGGTGCGAGTAGAACCAGAAGATGTGCTGGTAGCCGAGCACGTAGCCGCCGCCGCCGATCTCGAAGAAATTCGTGTGCAGGACGCGGTCGAACATGACGAAGAACTGCGAGCCGGCGATGAACGGAGTCGCGATCACGACGAGCAGGCTCGTGGTGAAGTTCGCCCACACGAGCAGCGGCATCCGCCAGAACGTCATTCCCGGCGCGCGCATGGTGATGATCGTCACCAGGAAGTTGAGGGCGGTCATGATCGAGCTCGCGCCCGCCCACTGCACGCCCATGTTGAAGAACACCTGGCCGAGCGGCTGGTGCACCGACAGCGGCGCGTATGCCGTCCAGCCGGCCGACGGGCCGCCGCCCGGCGTGACCATCCCGGCGACCATGATCAGCCCCGCGATCGGCAGCAGCCAGAACGAGAGCGCGTTCAGCCGCGGGAACGCCATGTCCGCGGCGCCGATCATCAGCGGGATGACGTAGTTGCCGAGCCCCGCGAAAGCCGGGATCACGAACAGGAAGATCATCAGCGCCGCGTGATCCGACACGAGCACGTTGAACGTCTGCGGGTTGAAGAACTGGTCGCCCGGCTGCGCGAGCTCGGCGCGGAAGAGCATCGCGAAGAGACCGCCGACGCAGAAGAAGAAGATCGTCGTGACGACGTACTGGACGCCGATCACCTTGTGGTCGGTGTTGACGCGGAAGTAGTCGCGCCACGAACGCGCGCCGTGGCCCGAGTGGTCCTCCGGCCGCGTCGGACGGCCCGCCGCGTAGTGCGCCCAGTAGTCGAAGCCGCCGAGGCCGACGAGGAAGCCGAGGGGCGTCGTGACGAGCTCGACGGTCGTGATCACGGAACCGTTCCACAGCGGATGCCAGTGCGCGGCCCAGCGGATCAGGACCGGCAGGCCGGCGCCGATGCCGAAGAAGAGCGGCGTCACCCACAGCGCGCGCAGCCACCCCGGCGCGGTGAGGCGGCGGAAGCCGGTCGCGCGCGGCGGCGCGGCGTGATGGTCGTGATGGGCGACGGCGACGTCGGTCATGACTTTGCTCCCTGGGCGAGATACTGCACGAGCTGGTCGAGGTTGGCGGGCGGGATGCTCTGGCCGAACGTGGACGGCATCAGGTTCTGGTAGCCGGGCTGGATGTACGCGCCCGGGTTGACGATCGACTCGTGGATGAACTGCGTCAGCGACCCGCGGTTCGCCTGCTTCGCGTACTGCACGAGCTTGTCGAGGTCGGGGCCGATGTTGCCGGTCGCGCCGGCCGGCTTGAACGTGTGGCAGCTGCCGCAGCCGTTCGACTGGAACACGGCCAGCCCCGGCGGGCCCGCGGCGGCCCGGCCACCCTTGCGGTACCAGGTGTTGAAGTCGTTCTCCTTCATGATCACGACGTGGCTGCGCATCAGCGCGTGGCCGAGCCCGCAAAGCTCCGTGCAGATGACGGGGAACGTGCCGGTGTGGATCGGCGTGACCACGATCGTGTTGAACTGGCCCGGCACCGCGTCCTGCTTCTGCGACAGCACCGGCACCCAGAAGGAGTGGATGACGTCGTTCGACGTGATGCGCAACTTCGTGCTGCGGTTCTCCGGCAGCGTCAGGTAGCCGTACGTCTTGCCGTTCGGATAGGTGAACGACCACGCGAACTGCTGCGCGCGCACGTTGACCAGGAGCGGGTCGGTACCGGCGTGGCTGTTCTGCGCGAGCACGACGGCGCTGACGATGGAGATCGCGGTGACGAGGACGGCCGGAATCGCCGTCCAGACGATCTCGAGCGTCGTGTGCCCGTGGGTCGGCGGCCCGTCCGAGTCGTCGTCGGGGCGCACGCGGAAGCGGATGATCGCGTAGGAGAGGACGGCGGCCACGACGGCGAAGACGGCGATCGCGATCACCGTGGCGAACCAGAAGACGAAGTGGATGCGCTGCGCCTCCTTCCCGTAGGCGGGCGGCAGCCACGGGACGAGCAGTGCGACGGCAGTCGCGATCCCGGCAGCGACCACGCCGGTCGCAACCAGCTGGATGATCGAGCCTCTGCGCACCCCGCGCCAAACCTTAGATGAAGGCCGATGGGGCCGAGCCGTAACCGAATCGCCTGCTCAGCCGTTCAATCCGTGCCCCCACCAGGGCACCTGATCACCGTCGGGAGATAGCGAAAGGAGAAATCGATGGGCATCGGAGTGAGCCTGATCCTGATCGCCGCCGGCGCCATCCTCACCTGGGCCGTGAACGCGAGTGTCTCGGGCCTGAGCATCCACACGATCGGCGTCATCCTCATGGTCGTCGGGATCATCGGCCTGCTGCTCTCGCTCATTTTCTGGTCGAGCTGGGGCGGCTTCGGCGGTGCGCGGCGCCGCACGACCTACGTCGACGAGGCGCCCCCGCCCGGCTACTAGACAACGAAGAAGCCGTTACGGTCGTCGAGAGCCGGGAGCCTTCCCGGCTCTCGCGCGTCCAGGGTCCCGTCTCAGGCGAGGTGGGAGACGGGATCGCCGGCGACGGGGAGCTCGACGTGGAACGTCGAGCCGGCCCCGAGACCGCGCGACTCCACCCAGATCCGCCCGTCCATGCGGTGCACGAGCTCCCGGCACAGGTAGAGGCCGAGGCCGGTGCCGCCCACTCCCCGAGTCATGTTCGGGTCGAGCCGGTAGAACTTCTCGAAGACGCGCCGCTGCTCGGGCGGGGGAATGCCGAGGCCCTCGTCGACGACCGAGAAGCGGACGCGGCCGCCGAAGCGGCGGACGCGCAGCCGCACGACGCCGCCGTCCGGCGAGTACTTCACGGCGTTGTCGACGAGGTTGATGAGCACGCGCGCGACCTTGTCGGGGTCGCCCGCGACCGCCGGTAGGTCGTCCTCCGTCGCCAGCTCGATGCGGTGCTGCTCGTCGAGGTGCGCGCGCTGCGCCTCGACCACGTCGCGCGCGAGCTCGTAGGGGTCGCAGCTCGAGATGGTGACGTGCAGCGACCCGGTGTCGAGGCGGCTCGCCCACAGGATGTCGTTCACCGTGCGCGCCAGCCGGTCGGCCTCGCCCGAGACGACGTCGAGCAGCCGCGCCCGCTGCGACTCGTCGAGCGCCACGTCGCTGCGCCGGAGCGTCATCGCCGCGCCGTAGATCGCGGCCAGCGGCGTGCGGAGCTCGTGCGAGACGGTCGAGACGAACTCCGTCCGCATCGTCTCGAGCGCGCGCTCCTCGGTCAGGTCGCGGAACGCGTAGACGATCCCGTCGGGGACGGCGACGCCGTGGACGGACAGCCACAGCTCGCGGTCGCCGAGGTCGAGCGGCAGCGACTCCGCGCGCACCGACGTGGTGCCGAGCGGGGCGACCGGGACGTGCGACGCGACGGCGGCCCAGCCCGGGATGGCGTCGACGGCCGCTCGCTCGACCACGTCGCGCGGCCGCAGGCCGGTCGCCGCCGCGGCGGCCCGGTTCCACGTCCGCACGATGCCGGTGCGGTCGACGAGGAAGACGCCGTCGCCGACCGACGCCAGGACGCGCGCCGCCTGCGCCCGTTCCTCGGCGGCGCGGTACAGCTGCGCGTTGTCGACGGCCGCGGCGACGCGCCCGGCGAGATCGACCGCGAGCGCGAGGTCGCGCGAGTCGTACGCGTCGGGCGTCTCGCTGCGCGCCCACGCCATCGCCCCGACCGTCCGCCCGCGCGCGGTGAGCGGAACGATCAGCACCGTGTGCACCCCGAGCTCGCGCGCGACCTCGTCGCGCAGCTCGTCGGGGAGCGTCGGGTGCAACTGGGCCCTGCCGCTGCGGACGACGTGCGCGACGCCGACCGCCGCGTCCGACGGCTGCCGCGGCCGCGCGATCGTCGGTCTTATCCGCGCGGCGCGCTCGAGGTCGGGCGCGGCGACGGTCACGAGGCGCAATCCGTCCTCTTCCGCGAGGTAGATCGTGCACCAGTCGGCAACGCGGCCGACGACGAGCGAGCCGACGTCGTCGAGCGTCCGTTCGACGTCGAGAGACGCGCCGAGCAGCGCGCTCGCGTCGGCGAGCAGCCCGACGCGGTCGCGCGCGCGCTCCGCATCCTGGAAGAGGCGCGCGTTGTCGACGGCGGCGGCGGCGCGGCGGGCGAGGTCGGTCGCGAACTCGACGTCGGCCGGCTCGTACGCGCCCGGCGTCACGTCGCGGACGAGCGTGATCGTGCCGAGCGGCCGGCCGCGGGCGACGAGCGCCACGACGATGCCGGTGTGGGCGCCCTGCGCGCGCTCGGGCGCGTCCTCCGGCAGCGAAGCGGCGTCGCGGAGGAGCTGCGGCTCGCCGGCGAGCAGCGCCTGCGCGACCGCCGACGGGGGCTCGCGGTCGTCGGGCGCCGAGCGCGCATCGGCCCACGCGCGCGCGGCACGCTCGGCGTCGCGGTGGGCGATCACGACGGGCCGGACGCTTCCGTCGTCGTCGAGCAGGTGGATGACGCACCAGTCCGCGATCCGCTGCGCGGCGAGCGACCCGAGCTGCTGCAGCGTCCGTTCGACGTCGAGCGACGACGCGAGGAGCGTGCTCGCGTCCGCGAGGAAGCGTAGGCGCTCCTGCGCCCGACGTTCGGCGTCGGCGAGCGCCGCGTGGTTGATCGCGAGCGCGATCCGGTCCGCGATCAGCTCGAGCAGCCGCGCGTCGTCGTCCGCGAACTGCGCATACGCCTCCGATCCTGCGTGGACGACGCCGATCACCTCGTCCTCCACGACGAGCGGGATGGCGACGAGCGAGTTGATCCCGCGCTCGCGCAGCATCGGGCTGACGAGGTCGACCGCCGACAGGTCGGGAACGAGCAGCGGCGTGCGCGTCGCGGCCACCCGGCCGGCCATCCCCTCGCCGAGAGGAATCGCCACCGCGTGCGGCACCTGCGCCTCGAGCCCCACCGACGCGCGGACGTGCAGGCGACCGTCGTCGCCGAGCAACAGGATCGTCGCCGTGTCCGCCTCCAGCACTTCGACGATCCGCTCGAGGAGCGCGGGCAGGAGGTCGTCGAGCGCGAGCCGCTCGAGTGCAGCCTCGGCGACGCGTCCGAGCTTCCGCAGCGTCGCGGCGGCGGCCTCGGCGTCGGCGCGTGCCTGCCGCTCGCGCTGCAGGCTTTCGCCGCGCTCGCTCTCGGCGCGCTTGCGCCGCAGGAACTGCGCCGTCTGACGGGCGAGCGCGACGAGCGTCTGCAGGAGCGCCTCGTCGCGCGTGCGCTCGGCCGTCGAGTACAGCTCGAGCACGCCCATCAGCTCGCCCTCCACCTCGACCGGCAGCACGACGCCGGAGCGCAGCCCCTCCGCGTGCGCGACGGACGCGCGCGGCATCAGCTCCGGCTGGAGCTCCTCCAGCCAGAGCGGCTCGCGTCGCCGCGCGACGACGCCCGGGACGAGCGGCGGCGCGAAGGACGCGCGCTCGGTCATCGCGAGGAATCCGTCGGCGCGGATGCCCTCGCGGGCCCACGTGCGCCGCGGCTCGTCGGCGTCGGCGGGCCAGTAGCAGGCGACGTCGAACCCGCCCCCGACGCCGACCGTCTCGAGCACGAGCGGGACGGCCTCGGCGGCGGTCTCGGCGTCCGCGAGGATCCGGGTCACGGCGAGCTGCAGGTCGACGCGCTGCTCGGCGCGGCGGCGGTCGGTGACCTCCTCGACGATCGCGCCGACGCCGAGCGCGGTGCCGTCAGCGGCCAACACCGGGTAGTAGCTCGCTAGCCAGTGCCGCTCGGCTTCGGGCGCGGTCGGCGTGCCGGCGGCGATCTCGAGCGCGACGACGGCCTCGCGCCGGTCGAGGACGCCCTGCGCGATCGGCCGCAAGACGTGCGCGAGCTGCGGCACCACCTCCTCGAGCGTCTTGCCGACGTGCTCGGCCTCCGGCAGCTCGTTGATCGCCGCCAGCGCCTCGTTGACCCGGACGTAGCGCAGCTCGCGGTCCCAGAAGCCGAGGCCGATCGGAGCCGAGTCGTAGAGCGAGTCGAGCAGCGCCGAGGCCCGGTGCGCCTCCTGGTACAGCGCCTCGATCTCAGTCGCGGCGCGTCGTTCGTGCTCGGCGAGCTCGGCCTGGGCAGTCACGTCGCGGAAGACGGTGATCACGTACTGCAGTGAGCCCTGCTCGTCGTGCACGGGGACGGCGCGCACGAGCGAGGCGCGCTCGACGTCGCCGGCGGGCGGGCGGAAGCGCACCACCGCCTCCTGCGACGGGCCGCCCGCGAGCACGCGCCTCGACGGGAGGTCTTCGGGCGCCAGCGGCGCGCCGCGCTCGTCGCGCAGCTCCCCGTAGCGGGCGAGCAACTCGGCGGACCGCGCGCCGACGAGCTCCTCCGCGTCGTCGATGCCGAGCAGCGACGCGGCAGCCGCGTTGGCGTAGATCAGCCGGCCGCCCGGAGCGAAGACGACGATCCCGTCCCCGAGGTTCGCGAGGATCGCGTCGAGCAGCGCTCCCGACCCGGTGAGGGCGGACGCGGAGCTGTCGACGGTCTGTCCCACCTTCACCCCCCGAGGGCCGCGGACGATTTCGCCGCGGAGCGTAGACCGGCGCCCGCGCGCACGCCAGGCGTCATCCCTGCACATCTACGACATTTGACAGGCGCCATGTATGATGTCATAGTGATGTCGCGATGAATCTGACGATCGTGCTGGAGGGAGTGCAGGAGGAGCTGCAGGGGCTCGCGGAGCTGGGGGACGAACGCTCGCAGCAGATCGCCCGCCGCCTCGCCGACGCGCTGGCGTCGAGCCTGCGCCTCAAGCTGCTCGACCTGCTGGGGCAGGCGGCGGTCGAGCTCTCTTCGAGGCTGCCGTCGGGCCACGTCGAGGTCCGCCTCGCCGGGCAGGAGCCCGAGTTCGTCTTCGTCGACGCACCGGGCGAGGCCGCACAGACGGTCGGCGAGGAGCTCTCGGCCCGGATCAGCCTGCGCCTGCCCGAGTCGCTCAAGAGCGCCGTCGAGAAGGCGGCGGCGCGAGAGGGCATCTCCACCAACGCGTGGCTCGTCCGCGCGATCGCCCGCGCGACGGAGTCGCGCCCCGTCCACGTCAGCGGCAAGCGCCTGTCGGGCTACGCCCGGAGCTAGGAGGGATTCCGATGCAGAAGACGTTCGAAGTCGATGGACCTGTCGAGCTCGACATCCGGGTCGCGGCCGGCGAGATCGTCGTCGACCCGACGCTCCACGACCGCGTGGAGGTCGACCTGGAGGGCCACGACGAGGAGTCGCGCCGGCTCGTCGAGCAGGCCCGGGTCGAGCTGCGCGAGGGCGCGCGTCCGGAGGTGCTCGTCGACGTGCCGCAACGGCGGTCGTGGGGGATCTCGATCTCGTTCGGGCGCCAGGGCGTCTCGTGCCGCGTCCGCTGCCCGGTCGACTCGCCGCTCGACGTGCGGACGAAGTCCGCCGACGTCGAAGCACGGGGCCGCGTCGGCTCGCTGAAGGTGACCACAGCCTCCGGCGACGTCGCGGTCGACCACGTCACCGGCGACGTCGACGTGAAGAGCGCGAGCGGCGACGTCTCGGTGCGCACGGTCGGCGGGAACACAAGCGTGCAGACGGCGTCGGGCGACGTCGAGATCGAGGTCGCGCACGGGCCGGTCAGCGTGCAGAGCGCGTCGGGCGACGTCCGCATCGACGAGGCGTACGACGACGTGAAGGCGACGACCGTCAGCGGCGACGTCCACCACGGAGCAGTCATGACCGGCCGCGTCACCGCGCAGTCGGTCTCCGGAGACATCTCGATCGGCGTCCGGCGCGGCTCGACGGCATTCCTCGACTGCAGCACGCTGAGCGGCGACACGCAGTCGGATCTCGAGGCGACGGGCGACGCGCCGGACGGCGAAGGGCCGCTCGTCGAGATTCGCGCGAAGAGCGTGAGCGGCGACATCCACGTCACGAGGGCGGCAGCGCCCGCCGACCCGCAGGAGGTGCACACATGAGCGCAGGCTCGACGGAGCTCATCGAGGAGCGGCGGCGCCGGCTCGGCCGGCGCCGGGAGCGGAAATCATGATCAACCGTCTGTCGTGGGACACGACGGCGCCGCGGAAGCCGACGAAGCGGCGCCCGCGGGAGGAGCCGGTCGACATGGGCCTGCTCGAGGCCGAGGCCGAGCTCATCCGCGTGGCGTGGGACAAGCGCCGCCGGCTGATGAGCTACTGACCGACGCGGCGCGACGACGAGGGGCCGGGCGACAGTTCCGGCCCTTCGTCTCCTCCTCTACAGGCGGCGGGCGCCGACGTAGCCGGCGCCGAAGTCCGAGATCGCCTCGATCTTCACCACGTCGCCGGTGTGCGGCGCGTGGATCATCTCGCCGCCACCGATGTAGATGCCGACGTGGTTGAGCCCGTCGAAGAAGACGAGGTCGCCGGGCTGCAGGTCCGCGCGCGCCACCGGCACGCCCATCTGGTACTGCGCGGCGGCGTAGTGCGGCAGCGAGATGCCGAGCTGCGCGTAGACGTACATCACGAGGCCGGAGCAGTCGAAGCCGGTGGCAGGCGACGCTCCGCCCCACTGGTACCTGATGCCGAGGTAGCGCATCGCGATCTGCGCCGCCTCCGGATGCCCCGCCGCCGACGGCGCCGAGGGCACGGGGGCCGGTGCCGGAGTCGGCGCGGGCGCCGTCGTCGTGGTCGCGGGCGCGGCCGGGGGCGCGCTCTGCGCGGTGGTCACCGGCTGCTGTGCGGGTGCCTGTGTCTGCGCCTGCGCCGGTTGGGTCGTCGTCGCCGGAGGCGGCGTTCGCACCGTCGTCGTCGGCTGCGCCGCCTGGAGCGCCGCGGCGCGCCGCGCCTGTTCGCGCCGCCGCGCGGCTGCGGCCGCCGCCTCGCGCGCCGCCGCCTGCTCGCGCGCGAGGCGCGCACGTGCCTGCGCGGCCAGGATCGCCTGCTCGCGCTGCTCCTGCTTCTGCAGCTGCACGACCTCCGACTGCACGGACGAGAGCAGCGACCGCCGCTGCGCGAGCAACGAGCCGATCCGCGCCCGCTCGGCCGCGGCCTGCGTGAGCGCGGCCGCGCGCTGGGCCTCGGTCGCCTGAAGCCGCTGCTCGGCCGCGCGCGCCGCGTCGCGAGCCGCCGCGGTGTGCACCGCGAGCTCGTGATCCGAGTCCGTCACCGCCTTCGCCGCCGAGAGCCGGCCGACGAGGTCGCTGAGGTTGTTCGCGCCGAGCAGGATCGTGATCGCCGTCGGCTGATCCGGACTCGAGTAGAGGACGACGAGCCGGTGCGTCAGCCGTGCGATCGCGAGCCGGCGCTGCTTCTCCGCCCAGCGCAGGCGCGCCTTCTGCACGGCGAGCTGCTTCTGCGCGAGCCCGAGCCGGTAGCGCGCGCCGTCGTACGCTTCTGCCGCCGCGCCGAACTGCTGGTCGAGCGCGTTGACCTGCTGCAGAACCTGCTGCGCCTCCGCCTGCTTCGCGCGCAGGCGCTGCTTCGTCGAGGCCGCCGGCGAAGCGGCGACGACGAGCACCGAGACGAGCGCGCTGAGCGCGAGTGCGACGGGGAGCAGGCGCATACCGAAGGACGACCTTCGAGGCGCAAAAGACTAGTCCTTGCAGCGCGACTTGTCAGCTTTACTTCCGATCGGGAGCCGCTACTCCAGACTCCGGCCGGCGCCAATGCCTTTCTGCGAATCTCACGTGGTACCGAGGAAGTGGAGCCTCACCTCTCGATAGACGCAGCGTCGAAGCCGAACGCGCCGGCGGTCGGTCAACGACTCCTGCGGACGAGGTTCGGATCGATCTTCGGAGGAATCCTCGGGGTCGTCTTCGTCGGCGCCGCCGCGGCCGCATGGGCGGGCATGGCCACGGCTCTCACTCCGGTGCCGAGCTTCCTCGGCTGTCCGGGTCTGGCTCCCCAGGTCCGCCCACGATCAATCGTGGTCGCGTGTGGTGACGGAAACTTCTACCTCGACCGGCTCAAATGGTCGCACTGGAGCGCGAAAGTCGCCGTCGCCGACGGCCTGGGCCACCAGAACGACTGTCGCCCGGACTGTGTTCGCGGCCGGTTCCACGTGTATGCCGTCACGGTCCGCCTCACACGGCCGGAGGTGTGTCGCGCCGGGCGGCTCCTGTTCACCCGCTTCAGCTACTCCTTCGTGGCGAGCAAGCCCGTGGGTAGCGCGCGGACCAATGTCCTGACCGCGCCGTTCTACGTGCATAGCGGCTGCCGTTGAGCCTGCGCCGTTGAGCCTGCACTGCAGCGATGCAGGCAGAAGACCATGGGCCGTGTAGGGATCGAACCTACGACCTTGGGATTAAGAGTCCCCTGCTCTACCAGCTGAGCTAACGGCCCGGGACGCCGCGTATCGTAGCGGCGCGTGCGCGTCGTCACCGTCGTGGGGAACCGGCCGCAGTTCATCAAGTCCGCGCCGCTGTCCCTCGCGTTCCGGTCGGCGGGAATCGACGAGGTGGTCGTGCACACCGGCCAGCACTGGGACGACGACATGTCGCAGGTGTTCTTCGACGAGCTCGGCCTGCCGGAGCCCGCGCACCGGCTCGACCTGCGAACCGCGGACGCGCGGGCGATGATCGGCCCCATCCGGTCGGTCGTCGAACGCGAGCAGCCGGAGTGGGTCGTCGTGCTCGGCGACACCAACTCGACCGCGGCGGGAGCGCGCGCGGCCGGCGGCATCCCGGTCGCGCACGTCGAGGCCGGGCTGCGCAGCTTCGACCTCTCGATGCCGGAGGAGCGAAACCGAATCGAGGTCGACCGCGCGTCGGCGCTGCTTCTCTGCCCGGACGAGCGGTCGGCGGCGCAGCTCGCGTCGGAGGGCGTGCCGGGGCGGCGCGAGGTCGTCGGCGACGTGATGGCGGACGCGACGCGCATCTTCGCGCCGTTCGCGCACGGCCGCGTCGGAGTCGAGCCACCCTACGTCGCGTTGACGATCCATCGTCAGGCGAACACCGAGCGCGAGCGGCTCGCGCGGATCGTCGACGCGATCGGCCGAACCGACGCACGCTTCGTCTTCCCCGTCCATCCGCGGACGCGGCAGGCGCTCGCCGCGAACGGCGTCGCGCTGCCGCGAAACGTGCGGGTGCTCGAGCCGCTCGGCTACCTCGAGATGCTCGAGCTCGTCGACGGCGCCGACGCCGTCGTCACCGACTCCGGCGGACTGCAGAAGGAGGCGTACTGGCTGCGTGTGCCGTGCGTGACGGTGCGGCCGAACACCGAGTGGATCGACACCGTCGAGGTCGGAGCGAATAGGCTCGTCGAGCCGGAGGAGCTGCCGGAAGCCGTCGCCGAGGCGCGGTTTCCGGAGGCGGCGCCGCCGCTCTACGGCGACGGCCGGGCCGCCGAGAAAGTGGCAGCAGCCCTGTACGCTTGACCGCCGTGCCCGGGCAGCCGCACTACGACGTCGCCGTCATCGGCGCGGGGTACGTCGGCGTTCCGCTCGCGGCGACGTTCGCGGAGGCGGGCCGGCGCGTCCTCCTCGTCGACGTCCAGACGGAGGTCGTCGAGGCCCTCAACCACGGCGTCAGCCACATCGAGGACGTGGAGTCCGAGCGGCTCGCGGCGCTCGTCGACAGGGGATTGGTCGTCGCCACTTCGGACTACGAGCAGGTGAAGCACGCGCACGCCGTTCTGATCGCGCTGCCGACGCCGCTCTCGAAGCAGCGCGAGCCCGACCTGAGCTACATCGAGCGCGCCGCGCGCGACCTCGCGCCCATGCTGCAGCGCGGACAGGTCGTCGTGCTCGAGTCGACGACCTGGCCCGGCACGACGCGCGAGGTGCTGCAGCCGCTGCTCGAGGAAGGATCAGGTCTGCGCGCCGGCGAGGACTTCCACCTCGCGATGTCGCCGGAGCGCGTCGACCCCGGCCGGTCGGACTGGACGACGAAGACGACGCCGAAGGTCGTCGGCGGCGTCAACGCCGAGTCGACGCAGGCCGCCGCCGACGTCTACCGCGCCGCCCTCGACACGGTGCACGAGGTGTCGACGCCCGACGCGGCGGAACTGACGAAGCTCCTCGAGAACATCTTCCGCTCCGTCAACATCGCGCTCGTCAACGAGCTCGCGCAGCTCACCGACCGGATGGGGATCGACGTGTGGGAAGTGGTCGAGGCGGCGGCGACCAAGCCGTTCGGCTTCATGTCGTTCAAGCCGGGACCGGGACTCGGCGGGCACTGCATCCCGCTCGACCCGTTCTACCTCTCGTGGAAGGCGCGCGAATTCGACTTCTCGACGCGCTTCATCGAGCTCGCGGGCGAGATCAACAACAACATGCCGTACTTCTGCCGTTCCGTGATCTCGCAGGCGCTCAACCACGGCGCGCAGAAGTCGCTCAAGGGGTCGCGCGTCCTCGTGCTGGGCGTCGCGTACAAGCCGGACATCGCCGACTCGCGCGAGACCCCCGCCGAGAAGCTCATCCACCTCCTGCGGAACGCGGGCTCCGACGTCGCCTACCACGACCCGCACGTCCCGCGGTTCGGCGACCTCGCGTCCGTGCCGCTCGAGCCGGAGCGGTACGACTGCGTCGCGATCGTCACCAACCACTCGTCGATCGACTACGCCGAGCTCGTGCGCCGCGCGAACCTCGTCGTCGACTTCCGCAACGCCACGAAGGGGCACGAGGTCGACGGCAAGGTCTGGAAGCTGTGACGTCGGCGCACACGGTCGGCGTCGTCGGGCTGAACTACTGGGGCCCGAACCTCGTCCGCAACTTCGACGACCTGGCGCAGCTGACGTGGCTGTGCGACCTCGACGAGGAGCGGCTGCAGCGTCTCGCGCTCCGTTACCCGAACGCGAGGCCGACCGCACGTGTCGAGGACCTGCTCGTGGACGAGTCGCTCGACGCGGTCGTGGTGGCGACGCCGGTGCCGACGCACTACGCACTCGCGAAGCAGGCGCTCGAGGCGGGTAAGCACGTCTTCGTCGAGAAGCCGCCGGCGATGCGGGCCGCCGAGATGGACGAGCTCGTCGCGCTCGCCGCGCGGCGCGACCGCGTGCTGATGCCCGGCCATCTGCTGCTCTACCACCCCGGCGTGCTGAAGCTGAAGGAGCTCGTCGACAGCGGCGACCTGGGGGAGGTGCTGTGCGTCTACGGCAACCGCCAGAACCTCGGCATCGTGCGCACGAACGAGAACGCGCTCTGGTCGCTCGGCGTCCACGACCTGAGCGTGATCCTCTACCTGCTCGACGAGGCACCGGAGTTCGCGACGGCGAACGGCCGCGACTTCCTGACGCCCGGCGTGGAGGACGTCGTGTTCTGCTTCATGCGCTTCCCGAGCGGCAAGATCGCCCATATGCACCTGTCGTGGCTCGACCCGCACAAGATGCGGAGGATGACGGTCGTCGGGCGCGAGAAGATGGCGGTCTTCGACGACATGGAGCTCGAGCGAAAGGTGACAGTCTACGAGAAGTCGCCGTGGAAGCGCGCGGAGACGTACGGCGAGTGGCAGACGCGCTCTGGCGACATCTACATCCCGAAGATCTCGACGGCCGAGCCGCTGCGCCTCGAGTGCACCCACTTCCTCGAGCTGATCGACGGGGAGCACGACCGCGCGAAGGTCGCGCGCGACGGCGCGCGCGTCGTGCAGGCCCTCGAGATGCTGACGGAGTCGTTGCGTGCCGGCTGACGTCCATCCCTCGGCGACCGTCTATCCCGGCACCGTCCTCGGCGACGGCGTCCGCGTGCTCGAGAACGCCGTCGTCGGCAAGCAGCCGTCGCTCGGCTCACGCTCCACGGCGAGACGCGAGCCGCTGCCGCCGGCGACGGTCGGCGCAGGGACCGTCGTCTCGACTGGCGCGATCGTCTTCGCCGGTGCGGAGATCGGCGCGAACTGCGTCCTCGGCGACCAGTCGTGCGTGCGCGAGCGCGTCACGCTCGGCGACGAATGTGTCGTCGGCCGCGGCTCGCTGATCGAGAACGACACCAGCGTCGGCGCCGGCACGCGCATCCAGGCGGAGGCGTACATCACGGCGTACTCGACGCTCGAGGACGACGTCTTCATCGCGCCGTGCGTGGTGACGACGAACGACAACTACATGGGCCGCACCGAGCGGCGCAGGACGGAGATGCGCGGACCGACGATCCGGCGCAGCGCGCGCGTCGGCGGCGGCGCCGTCCTCTGCCCCGGCGTGGAGATCGGCGAGGAGGCGTTCGTCGGCGCCGGCGCGGTCGTCACGAAGGACGTTCCGCCGCGCGCGCTCGTCGTCGGCAATCCCGCGCGCGTCCTGCGCGAGGTCGCCGCCGATGAGCTGCGCGAGAACGGCGGCTAGCGCCCTATCGCGCCGAGCGCGTGAGCGCGAGCGTGTACTGCGTCGGCAGCCGGTGCCCCGACACGAGCTTCAGCTCGAGGTAGTACACGCCCACCGTCCGCGCGCGGTACGCGAGCCGCACCTGCGCGCCGACACGCCGTGACTGCGCGAGCCGGTTCGCCACCTGCGCGTTCAGCCCCTCGACGTGCTGCGTCCCCGGCGCCCACAGGGCGAGCCGCACCGTCCCCGGCGTCCGCGGCGTCAGCCGCGCGAAGAGCTTGACGCCCGCGTTCAGGTGAACGCGGTAGACGTCGACGTCGTCGTCCCAGTAGTCGAGCGAGGCCGTGATCGTGCGCGGCAGCGGCGGCAGCGCGTGCGCCCACGGACCGGCGTCGTCGTTCGGCTCGTAGCGGTCCGGCGGCGGGAGCTGCCCGCTCGCGAGGAGCGACAGGGCGGACTGCACGTCGAGCGCGCCCCAGCCGGTGAGGGCGTCGCGCCCGAACGGGCACTGCGCGCAGCCGGTGGCGGGGTTCGCGTCGGTGGCGGAGCGCTCGAGCAGCCACGACACCTGGTCCGGCGCGAGCGACGGGTCCTGTCCCAGCAGCAGGGCCGCGGCCGCCGCGACCTGCGGGGCGGCGAACGACGTGCCGATCGCGTCGCGGAACTCGAGCGGCCCGCAGTCGGAGTACGGGCCGTCGACGCAGGAGGGCTCGGCGAGCTGGCGCGGGATCGTCGAGAAGATGCCGTCGCCCGGCGCGGCGAGGTCGTTGTAGACCGAGTCGCGGTTCGAGTACGCGGGCACCGACCCGTCACGGCGGAGCGCGCTGACGCCGATGACGTGCGGCAGCGCCGCCGGGTAGTCCGCGAAGTTCCACGGCGTCGCGGGCGACTGCGGGCCGTTGCCGACCGCCGAGACGACGACCACGCCGTGCGCGTAGGCGTAGTCGACCGCCGCCTGCTCGAGCGGCGAGTAGGTGTCGAGCTTCGGGTCGAGCGGGTCGCGCACGCCGCCGAGGCTGAGGTTGATCACGCGCGCGCCCTCGTCCACCGCCCAGTGGATCGCCGCCACCTCCGCGGGCAGCGACACGTCCCCGCCCGGCCCCACGACCTTCGCCACCAGGAGCTGGGCGTTGAACGCGAGCCCGGCGATGCCGATCTGGTTCGTCGGATTCGCCGCGATCTCGCCGGCGACGAACGTGCCGTGCCCGTCGGAGTCCTGCAGCGCCGAGCCGCCGACGAACGACTTCGCCGCCGCGATGCGGCCCTTCAGGTCGGGATGGCCGCCGTCGACGCCGGAGTCGATGACGGCGACCCGGACCGGGTAGAGCTGCGGCATCGACGGCCAGGCGCTCCACGCGTTGTCGGCGGTCAGGTACCACTGCTTCGGCGCGAGCGGCTCCGTGTTGTCGAACGCCGCGGCGACCGGCGCGGCGAGCGCGGCCACGGCGGCTGCGGCGACGAGAACGCGTCTCACGAGACGGTCGCCGCCGGCGAGAAGCCCGGCGCCAACCCGTGCCCGGGGGCGCAGCGCACGCGATAAGAGCCGGCCTGGAGCGCCTGCGCGACCGCGTACGTGCCGTCCGCCGCGGTCGCGCCGGTCGCGACGCTCGTCCACGAGCCGCTTGCGGTCTGCCGCTGCAGCTGCACGGGAGCGCCGGCGACGACCGGCCGGATCGACCCGACGGCGCCCGTCGGCGACACGACCGCGGCGACGCGGGGCGCGACGGCGACGCGCGCGAGCCCGGCGCGCGCGCTCCCGAAGGCGAGGCGGTACCACGTCGTCACCGCCGGCTTCACGATCGTCGTGAACGTGCCGTTCGCCTGCAGCACGAGCGCGCCCGCAGGCGTCCAGTCCTGCGTCGCGGTCCGCGCCTCGAGCGAGACCGCCGCCGCCGGGCCGCGTGCGAATCCCGCCAGCGACGCCGCGCCGCCGAACGTCATCGTCCGCGCCGCGGCCTGCAGCTGCAGGACGGTCGGCTCGATCCACGTCGAGCGCAGCCCGAGCGCGACGCGAAACTGCGCGCCCGCGAGCACGCGCTGCGAGCCGTCCGCGGCAACGAGCGTGACGTCGCGCGCGCGTCCCGTCGAGCCGGTGTCGACCTGCACGTCCGCGAGCGGCGCGGACAGCTTCAGCCGCTTCGCGACAGCCGCAGCGTCGAAGAGCACCGGTCCCCAGTCGTGGTACGGCGACGCCGCGTCGTACGGGTCGGCGACCGGCACGAGGTACGGGACGCTCGTGCCGAGCTCCTCGAGCGCCGAGCCGGTGCGCCCGCCGGAGCTTGAGAAGAAGAGCGTGTCGGCAACCTTGCCGCCGTACGTGACGATCTGCCCCTTCGTCGCGTCGACCGCGGCGTTCGACGCCGCCGTCTCGGCGGCGACACCGCCGTACACCTGGCTGCGCGTGTCGGCGTAAAGGTCGAAGCCGCGTCCCGCGGTCAGGTTGGCGAGGGCATAGGAGCGGGTCGCGACCGCTTGCGCCTCGAGCGCCTGGGCGGGCCAGGTCGGCGGCATCTCGGCCGCGACGACGCCCTTCACGTACGCCTCGAGCGCCACGGCGTCGACGACCTGCACCCGGTTACCCGCGGCGGACACGACGATCCGGCCGCGGTAAGGCCGGCCGCCGACCTCGATCGGCTGCGCCGCGGCGAAGGTCAGCGGCGCCACGAGCTTCCGGTTCGGAAGCGCGAGCTTGGGTCGCAGCGTGAAGCTGCCGGGCGGGAACTTCGCCCTTGCTCCCGCCGCGTCGATCACGGTCCACGGGACCGCCGAGGAGACGACGGCGGACGGCGCCTGCAGGAGTAGCACGCGCAGCGTCGACACCCTCGCCGCGTCGAGGGCGGTGCCGGGGTAGTAGTGCGCCAGGATCCGGTCGTAGCTCCAGCCGTGCCGGGCGTACCCGTACGCGCCCCACTGGCTCATCCCGAGCCCGTGCCCCCAGCCGTGGCCGGAGACGGCCAGAACCGTCGGCGCGCTGCTCGTCGTGGCGGCTGCGGTCGTGGCGGAGGGTGCGCCGCCGGCGCGTGCCGCGAGGAGCGACGACGCGGCGCCACCCAGGACGAGCAGCGTGACGGCGCCGAGCCGGAGGGCGAGCCGACCCACGGCGGCACGGTAGCCGAGCCCTCAGCCGGTCTCGGCGCCCGCCCCGACGAATGAGGCTGCGCGCGGCGGGGAACGGGTAGTTGATGAGCTTGCCGACGCAGACGCTGCCGCGCCGCTACCGCGACCCGCGGCCGATCGGGTCGGGCGGGATGGGCCGCATCTACCGCGCCCACGACGACGAGCTCGGCCGCGACGTCGCGATCAAGGTCCTCGCCGACCGCTACGCCGTCGACGACGCGCTCCGCGCGCGCTTCCGCCGCGAGGCGCTCGCGGCCGCGCGGCTGTCGGGCAACCCGAACATCGTCACCATCTTCGACGTCGCCGAGCACGACGGGCGGCCGATGATCGTGATGGAGTACCTGAGCGGCGGCTCGCTCGAGGAGCGGGCGCGCGGGCACAACGGCTGCCCGCCTGCGCAGGTGCTGGAGTGGCTCGAGCAGGCGGCGAACGCGATCGACGCCGCGCACGCGGCCGGCGTGATCCACCGCGACATCAAGCCGGGCAACCTCCTCCTCGACGCGAACGACCACGTCCACGTCGCCGACTTCGGGATCGCGAGCGCGGCCGGCCTGGACTCGTTCACGAAGACCGGCACGATCCTCGGTACCGCCGGCTATCTGGCGCCCGAGCAGGCTCGCGGCGAGCGCGCCACCGCGGCGAGCGACCTCTACTCGCTCGCCGTCGTCGCGTACGAGCTGCTGTCCGGTCGGCGGCCGTACGAGGGCGAGTCGCCGACGGCGGAGGCGGCGGCGCACGCGGCGGCGCCGATCCCCTCGATCCACGCAGCCAACCCGGAGCTGCCCCGGGCGCTCGACCGCGTGTTTCGGCGCGCGCTCGCGAAGGACCCTGCGGCCCGCTACCGCTCGGCGGCCGAGTTCGTGGCGGAGCTGCGGCACGCGCTGCACGAGGCGGCGGGCGACACCGGCTGGATCGTGCCCGCGCCACGCACGGCGGTGACGCAGGTCGCCGCGCCGGCGGCGGCGCGGCGCGAGGGGCCACCTCGGCGGCTCGCGGCGCTGCCGCCGCGCCGGCGGCGCAACTGGTGGCCGCTGCTCCTGCTCGCGCTCCTCGTCGCGGGCGGCGTCGCGGCGGCCGTGCTCGCGACGCGCCCGCACTCCACGGCGACGACGGCGCCGCCGCGCCCGCGGACGGTCGTCCGCACGGTCACCGCGCCGGGGACGACGCAGACGGTGACCGCGGCCGCGCCGCCTGCGGCGACGACGGCGGCGACGGCGACGACGACGCAACCTGCGACGACGCAACCGGCGACGACGGCGCCCACCGGCGGCGCGTCCGGGGCGGACCTCAACAACGCGGGCTATGCGCGGATGCAGGCCGGCGACTTCGCCGGCGCGCTGCCGCTCCTCGAGCAGGCCGTGCAGAAGCTCACCGGGGCGAACACGCTCGACGAGGCGTACGCCGACTTCAACCTCGCGTACACCCGCTTCCAGCTCGGCCAGTGCACGGACGTGCTCGCGCTGCTCGACCGCTCGCAGTCGATCCAGGGCCCGCGCCCGGAGATCGACCACCTCCGCCACGACGCGCGCAAGTCGTGCGGCGGCGGCCCGGGGAACGGCAACGGCGACGGCAACGGGAACGGGAACGGCTAGGAGGAGGAGCTCGCGGCGAGGCGCGCCGCGTACTGCTCGGCGTAGTAGCGCCGGTACTCGCCGGACTTGATCGGCTCCCACCACTCCCGGTTCGCCCGGTACCACTCGACCGTCTCCTCGAGGCCCTCGTCGAACGAGTGGCGCGGCGACCAGCCGAGGTCGCGGAGCCGGGACGAGTCGACCGAGTAGCGGCGGTCGTGACCGGGGCGGTCGGCGACGTGCCGCACGAGGTCCGGCGACGCGCCGGTCAGGTCGAGGATCCGGCGCACGACGTCGAGGTTCTCGCGCTCCTGCCCGCCGACGTTGTAGACGCTGCCGCCCGCGCCCTCGCGCAGCGCGAGCTCGATCCCGGCGCAGTGGTCGTCGACGTGCAGCCACTCGCGGCGCTGGCGGCCGTCGCCGTAGACGGGCAGCGGCTCACTCTCGAGCGCGTTCGTGATGAAGAGCGGCAGGAACTTCTCCGGGTACTGCCGCGGCCCGTACGTGTTCGCGCCGCGCGTGACGAGCGCGTCCACGCCGTACGTGCGGACGTACGCGAGCACCTGCAGGTCGCCGCCCGCCTTCGAGGCGGAGTACGGGCTGGACGCGCGGACCGGCGCGTCCTCGGTGCAGGGCGGCGCGTCGAGCGGGATGTCTCCGTAGACCTCGTCCGTGGACACCTGCAGATGACGGATGCCGTGACGGCGCGCATGGTCGAGCAGCACCTGCGTGCCGAGCACGTCGGTGAGGATGAACTCCGCCGGGCCCATGATCGAGCGGTCGACGTGCGTCTCGGCGGCGAAGTTGACGATCGCGTCGACGCCGCTCGCCGCGCGCGCGACGGCGTCGGGGTCGGCGATGTCGCCGTGGTGGAACTCGTGCTCGACGCCTTCGAGGTTCGCGCGGTTGCCGGCGTACGTGAGCTTGTCGAGGACGACGACGTCGTCGCCGGCGGAGACGAGCCTGCGCACGAACTGCGAGCCGATGAAGCCGGCGCCGCCGGTGACGAGCACGCGCATCGTCGCAGCGTACCGCGGCTACGCGCCGCACAGACGGTCCAGACACGCGCGCAGTCCGTCGCGCCAGTGCGGCAGCGTCGGCGCGCCACGCTCGCTGCGCAGCACCGAGTACGCCGGCCGCGGCGCGCGCGCGCCGAAGTCCTGCGTGGTGATCCGGCGCACGCGCACGTCGAGCTTCGCCTCCTCGAAGATCGCCTCCGCGAACTCGGCCCACGTGCAGTCGCCGTCGGCGGCGACGTGGTAGACGCCGTACGGCAGCTCGACGACGCGCTTCGTCGCCTCCGCCAGATGCCCGACGTACGTCGGGCAGCCGCGCTGGTCGTCGACGACCGAGACCTCGTCGCGCTCCGCCCCGAGGCGCAGCATCGTGCGGACGAAGTTGCGGGACGTCCAGCCGAAGAGCCACGACGTGCGAATCACCCAGGCGCGCTCGCCCGCCGCCGCCTCCCCGTGCAGCTTCGTCCGTCCGTACGCGCCGAGCGGCGACGGCGCGTCCGACTCGAGGTACGGCTTCCGCTTCGCGCCGTCGAAGACGTAATCGGTCGACCAGACGACGAGCGGCGCGCCGAGCGCGGCCGCGTGCTGCACACCGCCCACGTTGACCGCAGCGGCGCCCTGCGGGTCGTCCTCGGCGCCGTCGACGTCGGTCCAGGCGGCGGCGTGCAGGACCAGGTCGGCGGCGAGGCCGGCCGGCGCAGGATGCGTGACGTCCCAGCCGCTGCGGTCGAGCGCGAGCGCGTCGGGGAACTCCTCGCGCAGCGCGTGCCCGAGCTGCCCGCCCGCGCCCGTGATCAGGACGCGGCGTCGCGGTCCCGCTGCGAGAGGATCGGCGATCGCGTGCTCCAGAGGTGCGCGACGCGCGGGTCGTTCCACGCGACGCCGTGCTCGTCGGGCCGGTCGGGGTCGTACTCCTCCGTCACGAAGTAGCAGAAGAGGCAGTCGGTGAGCGCCTCGTAGCCGTGCGCGTGGACGCCGGGGACGTAGATGGCGACCGGGTTCTCGTCGCCGATGTCCTCCGTGAACGTCTCGCCGGACGACCGGTCGAGCACGACGACGCGCGCCGTCCCCTGCAGGCAGACGAACAGGTCGTCCTGGCCGCGCTCATGGTAGTGCAGACCGCGCACGACGCCGCGCCGCGAGCGCGCAAGGTTCGCCTGGCGGACCGGCTTCGGCAGCGCGCTCGCGCGCATCAGCTCCATGAACCAGCCGCGCTCGTCGTCGAAGCGGCGTAGCGGGATGCGGGTGACCATCACTTGTTGGCGCCGGTCCGCTCGATCAGCCGGCCGATGTCCGCGAGGTCGCCCCAGTGCTTTCCGCCGTCGTGCCACCAACCCCGCACGCGCTGCACCTCGAGGCGGCCGTCCTGGGCGTACACGCGGTTCACGTCGGTGATCTCGAGCTCGCCGCGGTTCGACGGCTCGAGCGCGTCGATCAGGTCGAAGACGTCCGGGGGGTAGCAGTAGAGGCCGACCACCGCGTCGTTCGACGGGGGCGCGTCGTAGCGCGTGTCGACGCGGCCGGCCTTCTCGACAACGTCTGCGACGCGTCCGTCGCCGTCGTAGGCGACGACGCCGAAGTTCTCCGGGTCGTCGACCTCCTTCACGAACACCATCGCGCCGTCGCCCCACGCCGCGATCTCGTCGGCGTGCGCGTACTCGAAGATGTTGTCGCCGAGGCAGACGACGAGGTTGTCGCCGCCGGCGAAGTCGCGTGCCATGCCGACCACCTGCGCGATCCCGCCCGCCTCGACCTGCACCTTGTACGACAGGTCGAGGTCGAACAGGAGCTCGTCGCCCGAGCGCGATCGCAGACGTCCGTTTCCGAGCAGGTCGATGAACTGCCCGGCGTGCTGCTGCCCCGTGACAAGCAGCACCTCGCGCACCCCGACGCGCTGCAGCAGCTGCAGCGGGTAGTAGACCATCGGCCAGCGCCCGACGGGCAGCAGGTGCTTGTTCGTGACACGCGTGAGCTCCTCGAGGCGCGTCGCTGTGCCGCCGGCGGCGATCAGCCCCTTCATCAGGCCGTCGATGCTACAGCGGCCTCTCCGTCGTGACCGCGCGCCGCGACGAATCCCGTCAGTCCGGCCAGCACGCCCACGCACGCGACGCCCATCCACATCGTCGCGTCGCCGTACGCCGCGCGCGCCTGCAGCCCGAGGAACGGCGTCAGCGCCCAGCCCACCGACCAGGTGCCGCCGAACGCACCCATGTACGCGCCGCGGATGTCCGCCGGCGCGAGCGCGGCGACGACCGCCTGCGACGACGGGATCCACAGCATCTCGCCGGTGACGAAGATCAGGACGACGAGCGCGACCACCGGTATCGAGCCGTTCACGTTCAGGAGCAGGAACGGCAGTCCCATCATCGGCATCGCGAGCCCGAGCTTCACCGACGCGGGGACGTGTGCGAGCCGCCGCGTCAGCCGCAGCTGGAACAGCGTGACCGAGAGCGGGTTGAGGATCATCAGGAAGCCCCACACCGACGGCTTCAGGTGGTGCGTCGTCGTGACGGAGATCGGCAGCAGCGTCTCCGTCGCGACGTACGTCGCGGTCGCGAGCGCCGACGAGAGCATGAAGAGCAGGAACGGCGCGTCCCGGACGATCACCTTGAACGAGCCGCGCGCCGGCTTCTCCTCGGGCACGTACGCGCCGCCGCGCGGGATGAACCGAAACGCGATCGCGAACGCGAGCGCCGCGAGCACGAGCGTGCCGGCCCAGAGATGCGACCAGTGACCGCCGAGGAGGAGCAGGCCGCCGATCGGCGGCCCGATCGTGACGCCGAGGTTCTGCGCGACGCGCACCGACGCGTAGGCGGCCTCGTGACGCTCCGGCGGAACCAGGTCGGCGATCATGGCCTGGTCGGCGGCGCCGCCGAGCGCGCCCGCGACCGGGAGCGCGGCGAGGAGCGCGAGGCCGAAGTAGACGTGGCGGCCGACGAGGAGCAGCCCCGCGGGGGCAAGCGCCTGGACGCCCCAGCCGAGCAGGATCATCGGCCGCCGCCCGACGTAGTCCGAGACGGCGCCCGCCGCGTACCCCATCAGCCCGGCCAGGACCGCCCCGACGAGGTACGCGAACGCGAGCCGCGTCTGCGACGCGTGCAACTGCTTGATCGCCCAGATGCCGAGGTACGCGTACGCGGCCGACCCGGCGATCGAGCCGCCGAGGCTGACCGCGAGCACCGGCCGCAGAGCGCGGTCGACCTCACCGCCCCAGACGAGGCGGAGAAAGCGCGTCACCATCCGCACGCACCACCAAGCCTGCCCGAAGGCGCGTATCGTCGAGTGCGTGCGCCGCCGCCGGAGCTGCCTGACCGTCCCCGGCGACGACCGGCACAAGATCGAGAAGGCGGCCGCTCTGGACGCCGACGAGGTCGTCCTCGATCTCGAGGACGCGGTCGCGCCGGAGCGGAAGGACGCGGCGCGCGCGGAGGTCGAGCGCGCGCTCGCCGAGCTCGCGTTCCGTGCGCCGACCGTGGCCGTCCGGATCGAGCGCGACTCGGCCGCCGACCGCGACCTCGTCGCACGCGCGAAGCCGGATGCGGTCGTCGTGCCGAAGGTCGAGTCGACGGCCGAGCTCGAGGGGCTGCCCGTTCCCGCCGAGGCGCAGATCGAGACCGCGCGCGGGCTCGCCGAGTGCGAGCGCATCGCCACGGCACCCGGGCTCGAGGCGCTCGTGCTCGGGCCCGGCGACCTCGCCGCCTCGCTCGGCGTTCCCGAGCTCTCGATCGGCGCCGGGCCGCACGTCGACTACGCGCTCGCGCGGATGCTCGTCGCCGCGCGCGCACACGGGCTCGCCGCCGTCGACGGGCCGTACCCGATTCTCGAAGACAGCGACGGACTGGTCGCGTCGGCACGCCGCTCCCGCGCGCTCGGGTACGACGGCAAGTGGTGCATCCACCCGGCTCAGATCGAGGTCTGCAACACCGTCTTCACCCCGACCGCGGACGAGGTCGCCCGCGCTCGCCGCATCCTCGCCGCCGCGGGTGTGGCAAGGTTGGACGGCGAGATGGTCGACGAGGCGAACCGGCGGATGGCGCGCGCCATCCTCGCGCGCACGGGTGAGGCGTGAGCGACCTCGAGTCCGGCCGCGTCCCGCAGCACGACCCGCCGCCCGAACGGACGACCGTGCAGCCGGAGGTCGACGAGCGGCACGACTCGATCGTCGTCGAGGGCGACGACGCGGAGCACGTCCTGCCGCCGCAGGAGCTCGACCCGTACACGCCGGAGCCGGGGACGCCGCCGCACGGGCGGCCTGCGCTTCTCGTCGCACTGGCCGTGGTCGTCGCGATCCTCGCGGTCGTGATCGTGTACGCGATCGTGCGCTGACGGCGGCGGCAGGGCCGGGCGGCGTGAGCAGGCGATCGCGCCGACCACGCCCGCGGCGAGCGGCGGGACACGGTCGCGAGCTGGACGCGACCAGCTCAAGCGGACGGGACCGGCCGCGCGCGCACGAGGCGCGCGAGCCGCGGCGGCAGCCACCAGTTCCAGCGGCCGAAGAGCGCCATCAGGCTCGGCACGAGCAGCGAGCGCACGACCGTGGCGTCGACGAAGATGGCGACGGCGAGCCCGACGCCGAACTGCTGCAGGCCGACGATCCGCCCCGCCACGAACCCCGAGAACGCAGCGCACATGATCACGGCCGCCGCCGTCACGATCCGCCCCGTCCGCTCGAGACCGTGCGCGACGGCGGTCGCGTTGTCGGCGCCGCCGTCCCAGGTCTCCCGCATCCGCGTCACGAGGAACACCTCGTAGTCCATCGACAGGCCGAAGAGCATCGCGAACAGGAAGATCGGGATCCAGCCCTCGATCTGCGGGTCGCGGTACGTGCCGATGAGGGCGTGGCCGAGGCCCCACCGGAACGTCACGACGAGCATCCCGTAGCTCGCGCCGACCGACAGGAGGTTGAGCAGGACGGCCTTCAGCGGCAGGAGCGCCGAGCGGAACGCGCGCAGCAGCAGCACGTACGTCAGCGCCAGCACGCCGACGACGAGGTAGGGGAAGTAGCGGTACGCCTGGTGCAGGAAGTCGACTCCTTGCGGCGGGCCGCCGCCCGCCAGCACCGACGCCGGCGCAGGGAAGCGCGCCGCCGGGATCAGCGTCGAGCGCAGCCGCTTCGCGAACGCCTGCGCCTGCGGCTGGCCGTAGTCGTGGCGGCCGATCACCGTGATCAGCGCGTAGCGGCCGGTCACGTCGACGAACCGCCGCGACGACGGCGCGAAGTAGACGCGCGCCACCTCCGGGTCGCGGCGCAGCTCCCCGATCAGCCGGCCGATCGCCGCGCGGTCCGCCGGCGCGCGCACGCCGCCCGCCTCACGCGCGTCGACGACGACCTCCGTCGGCGCGACCGCGCCGGGCCCCGTGGCGACGCGCAGCAGGTCGAAGCCGCGCACCGAGTTGGGGAAGCGAGGGATCCCGTACGACGACCCGGGCGTCACCGCGAGCCACAACGCAGGCGCGGCGGCAGCGAGCAAGAGCGCCGAGCCGACGGCGAGGTACGCGAGCGGGCGGCGCATGATCGAGCGCGCGAGGCGCGCCCAGAACCCGCGCTCCGGGTCGACTGGCTCGCCCGGCAGGATCCTGCGCCGTGCCGTCCCGCGCCGGCCGAAGACCGAGAGCAGCGCGGGCTGCAGCGTCACCGCGGCGAGCAGCGAGACGACCGGGATCAGGAAGCCGGCGACGCCGAGCATGCGCATGAACGGCAGCGGCATCGCGAGCAGCAGCGCAAGACCGATCGCGACCGTCATCCCCGAGAAGACGACGGAGCGGCCGGCGGTCTCCATCGTGCGCACGACGGCGTCGTCGACGCCGCGGCCGCGGGCCAGCTCCTCGCGAAAGCGGTAGACGACGAGGAGCGAGTAGTCGACGGCGATCCCGAGGCCGATCAGCTGCACGAGGTTCGTCGCGTAGGTCGGGGTGACGGCGAGATGCGCGACGCCCCAGACGATTCCGAGCGTGCCGAAGATCGTCGCGGCCGCGAAGACGATCGGGATCGCGACCGCGAGCGACAGCCCGAACACCGCGAGCAGGACCGCGAACGAGATCGGCAGGGCGATCGACTCGCCCTTCAGCAGGTCGTGCTTGAAGATCGGGTCGAGGTCGTACTGGATCGCCGGCGGCCCCGTCACGTACGCCGCCTCGACGCCGAGCGGCGCGGCGACGGCGCGGCGCAGCGCCGGGGTGAACGCTTTCGCGTCCGAGAAGCCGAGCGTCGTGAGCACGTTGCCGTACGCGACGTGCCGCGAGGCGGCGATCACCGGTGTCGGCTTCCCCGTGCGCACGACGGCCGCGCCACGCGCGACGACGGCCGACAGTCGGCGCAGCAGGGTGGGGTCGTCCGCGTTCGCGACGCGGAAGACGACCTGGAACGAGCCGTCGCCGCGCACGCCGAAGTGCCGGATCATCTCCGTGCGGACGCGCTCCGAGTCCGTGCCGGGAACGGTGAACTGGTTCGAGAGGAGCGGCGCGAGCCGCTGGTCGGCCGCGAACCCGGCCGCCGCGACCGCCAGCCAGAACGCGAGGAACCACCAGCGAAATCGCAGGACAACGCGTGTCCAGGTCGCCATGCGTCGAGGGTAGCGGCGGGGGTAGATTCGACCTGATGGGTCGTCGCGACACCGACAAGCTGCAGGAGGAGATCGAGGAGCTGTTCGCGGACCTGTGGCAGGTGCCGCGCTTCTCCGGGCTGCGCCTCGGCTTCCGGCCCAACGTCGACTGCTTCCACACCGACGAGCCGCACGCGCTGACCGTCGTCGCGGAGCTCCCGGGGGTCGATCCGGCGACGGTGCACGTCGTCGTCGGCGAGCGCCTGCTCGTCCTCGCGGGCGAGCGGGTGCGGCCGCGCGTCGAGGGCCGCGTCTACCAGCAGATGGAGATCGAGTACGGGCCGTTCCAGCGGCAGGTGCGCCTCGGGGAGGAAGTCGACCCCGACCGGGCGGAGGCGCACTTCGAGAACGGCGTCCTCACGGTGACGCTGCCGGTGGTCGAGTCGGCCCCGCGGCCGGGGCGCACGACGATCCGGGTGGAGCGCGGGTGAGCGACCAGCCGTTCGAGCCGGCCGAGGCCGGCGAGCAGCAGCTGCACTACCCGCTCGCGCTGCCGGTGCTGCCGCTGAAGGAGACGGTCGTGTTCCCGCAGTCGATGTCGCCGCTCGCGATCGGCCAGGAACGCTCCGTCCGCCTGATCGACGACGTCGTCGCCGGCGACCGGCTGCTCGCGCTAATCACGTCGAAGGACGCGTCGATCGAGGCGCCCGGCTGGGACGACGTCTACGAGGTCGGCACCGCCGCGCTCGTGCACAAGATGATCAAGGTCCCCGACGGGACGCTGCGGATCCTCGTCCAGGGACTCGACCGGATCCGCCTGGCGCAGCGGCTCGACACCGAGCCGTACCTGCTCGGCGAGTTCGTGCAGCTGCCGGACGTGCTGGAGGACACGCCGGAGGTGGAGGCGCTGACGCGGAACGTACAGGGCCTCTTCGCGCGCATCATCGGGCTCGCGCCGTACCTGCCGGAGGAGCTGCAGCTCGCCGCCGCGAACGTCGACGACCCGAGCGCGCTGTGCCACCTCGTCGCGTCGACGCTGCGCACGATCAAGACGGAGGAGCGGCAGGAGATCCTCGAGCAGGTCGACGTCGAGAAGCGGCTGCGCCAGGTCAGCGCGATCCTGAACCGCGAGCTCGAGGTGTTCGAGCTCGGGTCGCGGATCCAGTCGCAGGTGCAATCGGAGATCGAGAAGGGTCAGCGGGAGTACTTCCTGCGCCAGCAGCTGAAGGCGATCCAGCAGGAGCTCGGCGAGGGCGACCCCGAGCAGGCCGAGATCGCCGAGCTGCGCGAGCGGCTCGAGGCGCTCGGCGAGCTGCCGGAGGAGGTGCGGAAGGCGGCCGAGCGCGAGCTCGGGCGGCTCGAGAAGCTGCCGTCCGCCGCCGCCGAGTACGGCGTCATCCGCACCTACCTCGAGTGGATCCTCACCCTGCCGTGGACGCGCACGACCGAGGACGACCTCGACCTCGACCACGCGCGCGCCGTGCTCGACGAAGACCACTTCGACCTGGACAAGGTGAAGGACAGGATCATCGAGTACCTCGCGGTGGCGAAGCTGCGCAACGAGATCTCGGGCCAGATCCTCTGCTTCGTCGGACCGCCAGGCGTCGGGAAGACGTCGCTCGGCCAGTCGATCGCGCGCGCGCTCGGCCGGAAGTTCGTGCGCCTCTCGGTCGGCGGCGTGCGCGACGAGTCCGAGATCCGGGGCCACCGCCGCACGTACATCGGCTCGATGCCCGGGTCGATCATCCGGTCGCTGCGCGACGCGGAGTCGCGCAACCCGGTGCTGCTGATCGACGAGATCGACAAGATGGGGAGCGACTGGCGCGGCGACCCCGCGAGCGCGATGCTCGAGGTGCTCGACCCGGAGCAGAACGCGACGTTTCGCGACCACTACCTCGACCTTCCGTTCGACCTCTCGAAGACGCTCTTCATCTGCACCGCGAACACGCTCGACACGATCCCCGGCCCGTTGCTCGACCGGATGGACGTCATCCAGCTGTCCGGGTACACAGAGGACGAGAAGCTCGGGATCGCGAAGCGCTACCTCGTGCCGAAGCAGCTGAAGGCGCACGGGCTCCAGCGCTCGCAGCTCACGCTCTCCGACAAGGTGCTGCGCACGATCATCCGCGAGTACACGCGCGAGGCCGGCGTCCGCAACCTCGAGCGGCGGATCGCGGACGTCTGCCGCAAGGCCGCGACGCAGGTCGCGAAGGGCAAGGCGCAGAAGATCCGCGTCGACGAGACGCGGCTGCGCGAGTGGCTCGGGCCGCGGCGCTTCTCCGGCGAGGTGCGGAAGCGGACGGCCGCACCCGGTGTCGCGACCGGCCTCGCCTACACCGCCGTCGGCGGCGACGTGCTGTTCATCGAGGCGACCGCGTATCCCGGGAAGGGCCGGCTGACCATCACCGGCCAGCTCGGCGAGGTGATGCAGGAGTCGGCGCAGGCGGCGCTCTCGTGGGTGCGCTCGCACGCCGAAGAGCTGGGCGTGCCGGAGGGCTGGTTCGCCGAGCACGACGTGCACATCCACGTCCCGGCGGGTGCGGTGCCGAAGGACGGCCCCTCCGCGGGCGTCACGATGGCGACTGCGATCGCGTCGCTCGTGCGCGGCGAGCCCGTCGCGGACGACCTCGGGATGACGGGCGAGCTGACGCTGACGGGGCAGGTGCTGCCGATCGGCGGCCTGCGGGAGAAGTCGCTCGCGGCGCAGCGCGCCGGCCTGAGGCGCGTCGTGTTCCCGCGCGAGAACGAGCCCGACCTCGACGAGCTGCCGCCCGAGACGCGCGCGGCTCTCGAGTTCGTTCCCGCCGACACGATCGAGGACGTGTTCGCGGCCGCGTTCGACGGCAAGCGGCGGGCACGGACGCGCGCGGCGCAGCCGGTGGAGCGCGCGGCCGCGGCGTCTATGCGAGCGCGAACGTCCTGACGAGCTGCGTGCAGAAGCCGGCGCGCGACGACTTCTTGCGCCGACAGAGCAGCAGGTACTCGCGCTTCCCGCGCAGGACGAACGTGTACTCGTCGACGTGGTCGCCGACGTCGACGTCGTAGGCGTGCGAGCGGATGCCGGCGGCGGTGACCGCGAAGCGGCCCGTGACGCTGCCGCCGCTCTGCCGTGCGACCTGGCGCATACGGGCCTGCAGCTCGGACGAGACGGCGGCGAACAGCGCGTCGCTGTAGGCCCTGACGAGCGGGAACGTGGAAACCTGCACGAGCTCCGAGTCGCGGGCCGCCGCAGTCGCCGTAGCGGTCCGCGCGACCTTCCAGCCGGCCGGCGCGGCGAAGCGGTAGCCTGGCCCGCGCACGGTCTGCGCAGGTGTCTTCGCACCGCCGCCGCCGCCGCACCCGGCGAGCACGAGCAGCGCGGGTAGCACGGCTGCCGCTCGTTTGCGAGTGAGGCGCAGGGGTATCACGCGCGCGGTAACGAGGCGAAAGGACTTCACGAAGATGGCCAAGACCAAGGACAAGGTCTACGACGCCGCTGGGAGCGTCAAACCCTACGTCGACCGCGCGATGAACGACAAGCAGCTGCGCAACGACGTGCTCAGCGCGTTCCAGACGGCGAAGGAGCTGTACAACGAGCTGGTCGGAGGGCGGAGCGCGGTGACGCTCGCCACGCGCGTCGCCACCGACGAGGAGATCCGCGAGAAGCTGAAGGAGGCGATCGAGGACCTCCGCAACGCGGCCGACCGCCTGCAGGGCAAGAAGGACCACACGGGCCGCAACACGACGCTGCTCGTCGCGGGAATCGCGCTCGGCCTGCTCTTCAACCCCGTGACCGGGCCGGAGACGCGGCGCTGGCTGATGGACATGATCGGCGGCGGCGACGACTTCGGCGGCGACTACTCGCAGCGGTCGTCGAACGGCTCGCCGTCGTGACGGCGGCCGGCCGCGGTCAGCCGCGGCCCGGATAGGCGGACGGCGCGGGCACCGTCGGCACGAGGGTCTGCATCAGCGCCGGCGGCTTGAGCGGCGTGAGCGCGCGGCGCAGCGACGCCGGGTCGAGCCCGTCCGCGGCCGAGATGTCGCTCATCCCGAGCAGGATCGCGCCCGGCTCGGGCGCGCTGCCGCTGCCCGGCACGACCGGCGCCCACGCGGCCGTGAGCGGGAACGGCAGGCTCTTCTGGTGGCTCCACGCGTCCAGGTACGGCGTCGGGTCGACTGCGCCGTCGTAGCCGAGGTAGAGCAGCGACACCGGGTGGATCTCGAAGTGCAGGTGGTACGGCGTCCCCTGGGCGTCGCCGGTGTTGCCCATGAACCCGATCACCTCGCCGGCGTGCACGTGGGCGCCGTCGACGGCGACGGCCGCGTACGCGGAGAGGTGTGCGTAGTAGAACTGGTTGCCCTGCGAGTCGAGCAGCCACAGTCGGTTGCCGCCGATCGTGTTCCAGCCGACCGAGAAGAGCGTGCCGTTCGCGCACGCGACGAGCGGCTGGCCGAGCGACCCGAAGATGTCGTCGCCGTGGTGCCAGCCGCCGCTGACGTCGCTGCGCCCCGCCCCGTAGGTATCGACGTACGAGGAAGGCCCGTAGACGGGGAACACGTACGGGCCGCCCGTCAGCTTCGGCTGCACCTGGTAGAGCGGCCGCGGGCCGCCGGCCGCCGGTACGTGCGACGCGCGGTCGCGCGGCGTGTCGCCTGCAGGCGTGTTGTCCGGCGGCGGCGGCGGGGCCGGCGTCGTCGACGTCGTCGTCTGCGCCGTCGTCGACGTGACGGGTGGCGCCGCCGGCGGCGCCGTCTGCACGTCCGACTCCGCGTAGCCGATCTGGATCTCGCTGTTCGCGGGCAGGCCGTCGTGGTCGGCGGTCAGGTGGACGTCGAGCTCGGTGACGTAGCCGCGGTAGCCCTTCGCGCCTGCGGGAGCAGTGCGGTCGATCCCCTGCGCGCCGATCGTCAGCTCTCCCCAGTCGCCGAGCGTGACGTGCGTGCCGGTCACCGGCTGCCCCTCGACCTTGAGGTTCGTCACGGCGCTGCCGAGGTCGTTGCCGCCCGCGCCCGACGGACCGGTGCCGGCCGAGGTCTGCGCCGTGACCGCGTCGGCGGTGATCTCGCCGCCGAACAACGACAGCGCCGTGACCGTCGCCGACGCCTTTGCCGCCGCGACCGTGGTCACCGCCGTGGATGCGCTCGCGGTGGTCGAGCCGGCCGCGACGATCGAACCGTCGGACGGGTACGCGAACGCGCCGCCCGCGGCCGGCTGGGCGGGCGGCGGCGACGTCACCGTCGGCGTTCCGGCCGCCGTGCCGCCGGAGGGCGAGATACGGATCGCCCATGCGGTCGCCGCCGCGCCCGGCGCGTGCGCCGGTCCCGCGGCGCCGGCCGAGCCGAACACCAACAGCGCGAGCGGCAGCAGGAGGGCGAGGCGGCGCACCGTACCCCTCGGATTCTGCCAGTGCGGCCATGCGTCCTTCCGCGGCTCGCCCCCGGCGGAAGAGATGAGACTCGTTCTCATGTAGAGTCGCCGCGTGGCTCACCGCGGTTCCGAGGTGGACAAGGCGCCGTGAGCGCGTGGGTCGCGGTTCCGCTGGCGGCGCTGACGACGTGCTCGACCTTCTGCGGCGGGCTCGTCGCCGTGCGGGTGCGACGGGAGCTGCAGACGCTGATCGCGCTCACCGGCGGGATCGTCGTCGCGGTCGCGCTGTTCGACGTGCTGCCGGAGGCGTTCGACGCCGTCGGCAGCGCGCGCCGCGTCACGTGGCTCGTCGGCGCCGGCTTCCTCGCCTTCTTCCTCGCGGAGCGGGCGCTCGTGCTGCACCACCGCGACGACGCCGAGCACGCGCGTGCGCATCACCGCGTCGGCGCGCTCGGCGCCGCGGGGCTGTCGGTGCACAGCTTCGTCGACGGTCTCGGCATCGGCCTGGCGTTCCACGTGAACGCCGCGACCGGGCTGCTCGTGTTCGCGGCCGTCGTCTCGCACGACTTCGCCGACGGGATGAACACGGTCTCGTTCGTGCTGCGCCAGGGCGGCGAGGTGCGCTCGGCGCTTCGCTGGCTGAGCCTCGACGCACTCGCGCCGCTCGCGGGCGCCGTCGTCGGCAGCGCCGTCGCCGTCGACGAACGCGCCCTCGGCTACCTGCTCGCGCTCTACAGCGGCTTCTTCCTGTTCATGGGCGCGACCGACCTGCTGCCCGAGGCGCACGAGCATCCGTCGCTGCGCCGCGTCGCGCTCACCGTGGCGGGTTTCGTCGCGACCGCCGGCGTCGCGTACGCGGCGACGCGTTAGTCGCCGCCGAGCCGCTGCTTCGCGAACGCGCGGAAGCGCTCGCGCGCCGCCTCGTCCGGACCGAGCGGCTCGTCGTCGCCGTACGCGGGGTCGGCCGCGACCTCCTCGGCGACCTGGCGGATCTCGGCGACGACCGCCTGCTCGTGCTTCGGGTCGCGCAGCAGCGCCTCGATCCAGGTCTCGGTGCCGTCGTACTCCGGGACGTCGTGCTCGACGAGCAGCTGGCCGAGCAGGATCCCGACGCGGATGTAGGCGAACGTCCGAAACACGAGGATGCGGTGCGGCCCCGCCACGAGGCGGTCGATCTCGGGATGGTCGGCCTGCACGCGCTCGACGATCGAGCCGATCGGCTCGTCGACCAGCGGGATCCAGAGTGTTTCCGGATCGGCCATCGGGCGAAGCCTAGTGTACGAGGCCGTGGACCCACTGACCCCGATCGCCGAGGACCCGCAGGCGGCGGCGCTGTTCCTCGACGTGGACGGCGTGCTGGCGCCGATCGTCGACCGCCCCGAGGAGGCGCGCGTCCCGGACGCGACGCGCTCCGAGCTCGCGCGCCTCGGCGGCCGCTACGGCCTCGTCGCGTGCATCACCGGCAGGCCCGCGGAGGTCGCGCGCGTGGTCGTCGGGGTGCCCGACCTGACGTACGTGGGCGAGCACGGTCTCGAGCTCGCCCCGGAGGCCGACGCATGGGCGGAGCGGATCCACGCTTTTGCCGACACGCAGTCGTGGGGCGACATCGAGCGGAAGCCGTTGAGCGTCGCGTTCCACTTCCGGGCGAGCAGCGACCACGCCCGCGCCCGCGCGGCGCTCGAGGAGGTTGCGGCGCGCGCGCTCACGGAGGGGTTCCGCACGCGCTGGGGGCGGATGGTGCTCGAGGTGCTGCCGCCGCTCGACGCCTCGAAGGGAACGGCGGTGCGCGCGCTGCTGCAGCAAAGCGGGCTGCGGCGCGCCCTCTACGCGGGCGACGACACGACCGACCTCGACGGCTTCGACGCGCTGGACGGGCTCGAGGCCGCGGTGCGAGTCGCGGTCGTGTCCGCCGAGGGGCCGGACGAGCTCGGTCGGCGCGCCGACCTCGTCGTCGGGTCGACGGACGCGTTCGCCGAGATCCTCGCGCGGCTGTAGCGCTTCAGAGGCCGAGCCGCTCGCGCAGCCGGCGCATCTGGCGGCGCGCGACGTCGAGCTCCGTTCCGTCCGCGTCGGCGAGCTGCAGGCGGACGCGGTCGGGCGCGGCGCGGCGGACGCCCGAGACCTTCGCGAGGTTGACGAGGTACGAGCGGTGGATACGGGCGAACCGGCCCGCCGGCAGCTTCGCCTCGAGCTCGCCGAGCGAGGCCGTCGACAGGTAGGAGCGGTCGAACGTGTGCACCCGGCTGTAGTCGCCGTCCGCCTGCACGTAGTGGATCTGGTCGAAGTCGAGCAGCTCGGTGCGCGCACCCGCGACGACCGCGATCTTCTCGACCGCCGCCTCGGCGTCGCCGGCTCGCGCGCGCAGCCGGTCGAGCACGCGTGCGAGCCGCCTCGGGTCGACGGGCTTCAGCAGGTAGTCGAACGCCTCGACCGCGAATGCGTCGACGGCGTACTGCTCGTGTGCCGTGACGAAGACGACCGCCGGCGGCCGGCGCCGGTCGCGGACGAGCGCCGCCGCCTCGAGGCCCGTCAGCCCCGGCATCTCGACGTCGCAGAAGACGACGTCGTAGCGGCCGTCGGCGGCGAGCTCGACGGCCTCGGCGGCGCCGGCCGCCTCGTCCACCACGGCCACGTCGCGGTGCTGCGCGAGCAGGTACCGAAGCTCGGAGCGGGCGGGCGCCTCGTCGTCGACCAGCAGCGCCCGGATCACGGCCGCTCCGTCGCGGCGCGCGCAGGTTGCGGCGTCTCCGCGCGGCCGTCGGGCAGCTCGAGCTGGACGATCGTCCCGAACGGGAACGACCGCAGCCGGACGGTCTCGCCGTAGTGCGCCGTCAGGCGCCGGTTGACGTTCGCGAGCCCGAGCCCCGTTCCCTCGCCCACGCCGGGCTCGAGCACGCGGTCGATCACGTCGCGCGCGATACCGCGGCCGTCGTCGCGCACCGTGACACGCAAGCGTCCGCGCCGCAGCCGCGCGCGCACGACCAGGTGCAGCGTGCGGTCGGTCTTGCCGTGCTTGATCGCGTTCTCGACGAGCGGCTGGACGAGCAGCGGCGGCAGCCGCACGCCGAGCGCGTCGGGCGCGACGTCCATCCGTACCTGCAGCTGCTCGCCGAATCGCGCCTGCTCGAGCTCGAGGTAGCTGCGCACATGGCCGAGCTCGTCCTCGAGCGTCACCAGCTCCCCGGGCCGGGCCAGCCGGCTGCGCAGATGGTCGGCGAAGGCGAGCACGAGCCGCCGTGCGCGTTCGGGGTCGGTGCGGATGAACGACGCGATCGTGTTCAGCGCGTTGAACACGAAGTGCGGCTCCATCTGCGACTGCAGCGCCGTCGTCGTCGCGGAGCTGAGCTCAGAGAGCTGCAGCTGCGCCGACAGCTGCCCGCCGACCAGCTCGAGCGTCGCCACCGCCGCCTGGTCGAGCGGCGAGGCGCCGGTCGCGAACGCGACGACCGCTCCGGCCGGTCCGTCGGTCAGCTCGAGCGGCGCCACGGCGGCGGCGCCGAGTGGGCATGCCGGGTGGCGGCACTCGCTGCGCAGCCCGAGCGGCGCGAGCAGCGGGCGGCGCTGCGCGAGCGCCTCGTAGACGGGGCGGATCGGGAGGTCGCCGGCGGCGTGGTGGTCGGCGCCGGCGCCGACGAACGCGAGCACGCGCTGCGTGTCCGTGACGGCGACGGCGCCGTATCCGACCTTCTCGAACAGCTCGTAGGCGACGGTTCGAGCGGCGGCCTCGGAGAGTCCGCGCCGCAACTCGGGCAACGTCGCGTCGAGCACCTCGAGCACCGGCGCCGGACGCCGGTGCCTGCGCGCGCGCGGCATGATCGGGATTGTGCACGTGACCGAGGAGGTGCTCGCGCCGCTGCGCGAGCGCTACGGCCCGCCGGTCGAGCTCGAGTGGTCCGGCGCCATCGACGAGCGCGAGCATGCGGTCGCGACGTACGACCCGGCGCGGACGCACGACGTCACGCTCTTCATACTCGATCCCGCCGAGCGCGTCGCGCTGATCCGCAAGCCGCACTTCGAGCGCGGAATCTGGCGGCCGCCGGGCGGCGGGATCAAGCGCGGCGAGGACTTCGCAGCCGGTGCGGTACGCGAGGCGCTCGAGGAGACGGGGCTGCGAGTCGCGCTCGATCGCTACCTCGTCGCGTCGCGCGCCTCGTTCTCGTTCGACGGCCGCGTCGTCGCGTGGCGGACGCACGTATTCTCGGCGCGCACGACCGACACGCAGCTCGCGCCGCGCGACGCCGTCGAGATCGCCGGCGCCCGGTGGGGGACGCTCGAGGAGCTCGCGGGTCCGCTGCGCGAGCGGCTGCTCGCGACTGGGCGCGCCTTCTGGCGCTACCGGGTGGCCCTGCACGACGCCGCCCTCGAGGCGCTCGGCGCCGCTACGCCGCGTCGAGAAGGTCGAGCACCTGCGGGATCGACGTGATCCGCGGGCCGTCCCATCGCTCGAGGCCCGGCCACTGCGGGCCCTCGCCCGGCTCGTGCACGAGCACCGCCTGCATCCCGACACGTCGCGCTCCGGCGAGCTCGTCGTTCGCACCGTCGCCGACGAACACGGCGTCCTCGGGCGCGACGCCCAGCTCGTCGCAGCACGCGAGGTAGATCCGCGGATCCGGCTTCGAGATGCCGATGCGGGAGGAGAAGATCTCGGCGTCGAACAGCCCGGCGAACTCCGAGTCCGGCCACAGAGCCTCGACGTCCTCGCTGCAGACGGTGATCAGACCGATTCGCAGCCCGCGCGTGCGCAGCGCGCGCAGCGTGGCGACCACGCCCGGGCGCGGCACGAGGCAGCCGCGGACGAACTCGCGTCGCGCTGCGCAGACGTCGTCGAGCGCAGCCGCCGGCACGCCGATCTCCGTCAGCACCGTGCGCACCGGCGCGGTGTAGCGGTTGGGTGCGCCGTACCAGCGTTCGCGGAAGCCGGGTTTGGTGAGCGCCTCGATCTTCGCGTTCATCCGGTTCGCGGCCTCGACGTCCCAGTCGATCAGCGTCTCCCACAGGTCGAAGATCACCGCCTTCACACGCAGCTGCGCAGCACCTCCCAGGCGCGCCGCACGTCAGCTTCGGTCGTCCGCGCGTTGCCGATGGCGATGCGGACGGCATCGCGGTCGCGCAGGCGTGTCGCGGCGAGGAAGACCTCGCCGGTCGACGTCGCCCGGCGCGCCAGCTCGAAGCTGTCGCTCCCTGCGTGGCGGAAGCACACGGTCGAGAACGGATGCGGCGCGACCACCTCCCAGCCCGCCTCCGCCTCGACCCACGAGGCGAACAGCTGCGCGAGCCGGACGTGCTCGCGGACGAGGCGGCGGAGGCCGTCGGCGCCGTACCAGCGCAGGACCGCCCACAGCTTGAGCGCGCGGAAGCGCCGCCCGAGTGCGGGGCCGAAATCCTTCAGGTCGACCGCGTCCTGTGTCGCCGCGAGGTAGTCGGGCACAAGCGCGAACGCCTCGTGCAGCGCCTCCGGCCGACGCGTCCAGAGGACGGAGCAATCCATCGGCGTGAAGAGCCATTTGTGTGGGTTGACGACGACCGAGTCTGCGAGCTCGCAGCCGTCGAGGCACCAGCGCAGCTCGGGACAAACGGCGGCCGAGCCGGCGTACGCCGCGTCCACGTGCAGCCAGACGCCGGCGTCGCCGCAGCGCCGCGCGAGCTCGCGAACCGGGTCGACGGAGGTCGTCGCAGTCGTGCCGACGGTCGCGACGACCGCGGTGGCGTCGTCGAGCGGAAAGTCGCTCCGCATCCGGAACGCGTCGTCGACCTCCACCTTGCGGTACTCGAGGCCGAGAAGCCGCGCCGCCTTCTTGACGCTGAAGTTGGCCTCGGCCGACGCGTACACGACGCCGTCAGGCCGGACGGCGCGCGCCGCGGCAAGCACCGCAACCGTCGACGTCGAGGCCGTGTCCTCGATGTGACCGTGCCATCCGCTCGGAAGCCCGAGCAGCTGCGCGAGCCACGACAGCACCGTCGTCTCGAGCTCGGTCGCGGCGGGGGACGCGAGCCACGTCATGTTGTTGACGTTCAGGGCCGCGACGAGCAGCTCGGCGAGGATTCCCGGCTCGGAGCCGGTGATCGCGAACCAGGCGAAGAAGCGCGGATGGTTCCAGTGCGTGAGCCCCGGCAGGATGACCTCCTCGAGGTCCTGGAGGAGCGCGGCGAACGGCTCACCCGTCTCGGGCGGTGCGGCGGGCAGCCGTGCCGCCACCTCGCCCGGACGGACGTCGGCCGCAACCGGCAGGTCCGGGAGCCGCTCCAGATACCGCTCGACCCAGTCGGCCGCGGCGCGGAGGTCGTTCGCGAACGTCACCGGGCCATGCTTGCCCCACAGGTACCTGTACGCATGCACATGAGTACCTGTGTGTAAGGCAGCTCGATTTGCAGGAACTTCACGGTCGTTCCTTCCGGAGCCGCTCGATCTGCTTCCAGGTGCGCGTGTTCAACACGTCGTCCTTCGTCATCCACGCTCGGCGTGCCTGGCCGACACCGAGCTCGACGAAATCGAGCGCCCCGATCTCGTGGCCGTCGGAGTCGATCGCCACCTTCACACCGGCCTCGCGCGCCGCACGCGCATGCACGTCGGTGAGGTCGAGACGGTCCGGCTGCGAGTCGATTTCGAGAAACGTGCCGGTCTCGAGCGCCTTCTCCACCACGCGTTCGATGTCGACCGGTGACGGTGGCCGCCGGCCGATCTTGCGATTCGTGACGTGTCCGATGCAGTCGACGTACGGGTGCTCCATCGCGGCGAGGACACGGTCGGTCGGATCCTGGTCGAAGCGGCTGTGCACCGACGCCACGACCCATTCGCGCGTCGCGAGCTCCTCGTCGCTCATGTCGAGCGTGCCGTCGACGCGGATGTTCACCTCCACGCCCTTCACGATGCGCATCGGCGCCACGAGCTCGTTGAGCGCATCGATCTGCTCCGCCTGCTCGTACAGCCGGTCGCCGCGCAGACGCTGCGAGTGGTCGCAGATCGCGTAGTACGCATAGCCGCGCGCGGCAGCCGCGCCGACCATCTCCTCGAGCGAGTCCTTGCCGTCGGACCAGGTCGTGTGCGTGTGCAGGTCACCGCGGATGTCGGCGAGCGCGACCAGTGCCGGCAGCGCTCCCGTCCGCGCCGCCGAGAGCTCGCTACCGCCCTCGCGAAGCTCCGGCGGGATCCAGTCGTAGCCGAGGAAGCGATACACCTCCTCCTCCGTCGCGAAGGACCGCTCCTCGCCGGTCTCGACGACCGTGATCGAGTACTCCGACACCGAGTAGCCGCGGCGGACGGCGTCCTCGCGAAGGGCGAGGTTGTGCAGCTTGGATCCCGTGAAGTGCTGGAGCAGGTTGCCGTAGCTCTCCGGCGGGACGACGCGCAGGTCGAAGCGCAACCCGTCGTGCGAGACGACCGTCGCCTTCGTCGGCCCCTTCGCGACGACGTCGACGACCCAGCGCAGGCTGCAGAAGTAGTCGACGAGCGCTGCGGCGTCGGTGGCCGTCGCGATGATGTCGAGGTCGCGCACCGTCTCGCGCATCCGGCGCGCCGAGCCGGCGAGCGAGACCTCGACGCTCGCCGGGTGCTCGGCGAGCACCTGCACCAGCGCACGCAGCTTCGGCAGCGACGTGCCGAGCAGCGAGCGCTTCGGCCCCGCAGCGGGCTTCGGCTGCGCGAGCGCGGCCGCGATCTTCTCCTCGGTGCCCGGGCCGATGCCGGCGTGTCCGCGCAGCTCCTTCGCGTCGGCGGCCGCCTTCAGGCCGGCGAGCGTCGTTATGCCGAGCTCCTGCCAGATGCGCCTCGCCGTCCGCGGCCCGAGCCCCGGCAGCCGCATGAACGTTGCCACCTCGGCGGGAACGACGTCCTTGCGCTTCGTGAGCGCGTGGATCTCGCCGTCGTCGACGGCCTCGACGATCTTCGCCTCGATCGTCTTGCCGATTCCTTGCAAGCGCACGGCCTTGCCGTCGAGCGCGAGCTGCGCCACGGACGCGGGCGTTTCCCTGATGCGTGCAGCGGCTTTGCGGTAGGCGCCGACGCGGAAGCTGTCGGCGCCTTCGAGCTCCATCAGGTCGGCGAGCAGCTCGAACTGGTCGGCGAGCTCGTCGTTGCGCGGAAGCCGCGACACGTTGGGCGATGATAGGCGCGCGAATGCGCGCGACGGTCTGCCTGCCGACGTACAACGAGCGCGAGAACGTCGAGCGCATGCTGCGCTCGCTCGGCGAGGTGCTGCGCGACGGCGACCGCGTGCTCGTCGTGGACGACAACTCGCCCGACGGCACCGGCCGGGTCGCCGACGAGCTCGCCGAGACGCTGCCGTTCATCGACGTCCTGCACCGGCCGCGCAAGGAAGGGCTCGGGCCGGCGTACCTCGCGGGGTTCAGGCGCGCGCTGGCTGACGGAGCCGAGCTCGTCCTGGAGATGGACTGCGACTTCTCGCACGACCCGAGGGCGGTGCCGCGCCTGATCGACGCCGCCGAAAGCGGCGCGGACGTCGTCCTCGGCTCGCGCTACGTCGAAGGGGGAGGCGTCGGGCAGTGGGGGCTCGTGCGGCGGGCGATCTCGCGCGGCGCCTCGATCTACACGTCGCTCTTCCTGCACATGGGCGTCGCCGACCCGACGGGCGGGTTCAAGTGCTTCCGGCGGCAGGTGCTTGAGACGATCGACCTGGACGACGTGCACGCGAAGGGGTACGCGTTCCAGATCGAGCTGACGTACCGCGCCAAGCGCGCTGGGTTCCGCGTCGTCGAGGTGCCGATCGTGTTCGACGACCGGACGCACGGCCACTCGAAGATGAGCCGTGCGATCGTGCTCGAGGCGGTGTGGCGCGTGCCGCTGCTGCCCTTCCGCGTGCCGCGAAGCTAGCCTGCACCTCTCCATGCTCGACGTGACCGACGCGACGTTCGACGACGCGGTGCTGCGCGCTGAGACGCCGGTGGTCGTCGACTTCTGGGCGCCGTGGTGCGGGCCCTGCAAGGCGGTCGAGCCGGTGCTCGAGGAGCTCGCCGCGGTGCATCAGAACGCGAAGTTCGTCCGGGTCGACATCGACGCGAACCCCGGCGTCGCGAGCCGCTACGGCGTCCTCTCGATCCCGACGGTGATGCTGTTCGCGGACGGGGCGCCGCGGGAGACCGTCGTCGGCGCACGCCCGAGGCGCCACTTCGAGAAGGCCTTCGCCGCGCACCTGTAATCACTCGCGCGGGGGAGGCGCGGAGGCGAGGCGCTGCCGACAGTGAGGGCGTAAACCGACCGGGGGCGGCCGGACCTCGCGACCCATGGGGGGAACCGCATTGCCGCTCCGCCGCCTCGCATCCACCGCCGCCGTCGCCGCCCTCGGCGTCACCGCGGCGACAGCTCACGCCGCGCCGACGAGCGCAACCGCCGCCCCGACCGTGCACCGCGGCCAGGCTGCGACGATCTCCGTCGCCACGCGCTCCCACGCCGTCTGCGCGGCGAGCGTCCAGTACGCCGACGGCGTCGGCCAGGACACGGGCGTCAAGCGGCCTCGCGGCGGCCGGGTCGCGTGGGTCGTCCGGATCCCGACGAACGCGGCGCTCGGCGTGGCGCACTGGCGCGTCGTCTGCGGCGGCGCGTTCCGCCGCTCGGGGACGTGGGTCGTCACCGTCGTCGGGTCCGGCGGCGGCCGGAACGGGCTGCCGCTGCCGCGCGTCGTCGTCGACCGGTACGGGTTCAGCGAGCGGCCGAGCCAGGTCGGAAGCGGCGCGAACGTCAGCTACGGGCTCTTCCTGCGCAACACGTCGCAGAACGAAGACGCGCTGAACGTGTACGTGCTGATCAACTTCGTCACGGCGTCCGGCGCGCTGAACGCGACGGTGACGAAGAACGTCGATCTGGTGCAGGCGAACAGCGTCTGGGCGCTCGGCGACTCGATCGGCCTTCGCGCGAACGTGCCGATCGTGAAGCTCGAGATCACCGTGAAGGTCGGCTCCGCACAGAAGGCGCAGTCGTACGCGCTGCCCCACTTCGCGAACGTCTCGATCCTCCCGGAGAGCTACGACCCCGGCTACGTCGGAGAGGTCGACGGCGAGATCGTCAACGACTCGTCGCCGCAGACGCTCGACTCCGCCAACCTGTCCGTCGTCCTGCTCGACGCGAGCGGGAACATCGTCGGCGGCGGCACCGCGATGATCTTCTCGCCGCTGCCGAGCGGGTCGCGGATGGTGTTCCTCGCACAGCAGGGCTTCAACTCGGTTCCGCTCGAGAAGGCGGCGAGCGCCGTGATCTCGGTCGCGCCGAAGTACGCGAACAGCTGACGCGCGCGCTGCTCTCGGCCGCCGAGCGCGAGAAGGTTCGCGTCGCAGCGCCGTTAGCATCGCGTCATGGTCGACCTGGTCGCCGTCGGCGACGTCCTGCTCGACGTGGTCGCCGCGCGGCCCGAAGCGGGCGAGCTCGTGCACGGGCCGGTGGTCGTGCGCGCCGGCGGCTCGGCCGTCAACGCCGCTCGCGCCGCGGTCGCCGCCGGAGGGCGCGCCCTGGTCGTCGGCTGCGTCGGCGACGACGCGGCCGGTTACGCGATCCAGCGTGAGCTCGAGCGCGACGGAATCGAGGCCGCGCTCGCCGTCGACGAGGCGATGCCGACGGGCGTCGCGCTGCTCCTCGACGACGCCGTCGTCGCGACGCACGGCGCGAACGCGGCGCTTCGCGTCGACGAGCTCCCGCCGGCACGCGCGACGCTCGTCTCCGGCTACCTCGCCCCGGCCGCCGTCGAGCAGGCGCTCGCCGCGGCGCACGGGCTGCGCGTCCTCGACTTCCAGACGCGCCGCGACCACCGCGGCGAGAACGCCGACGTCCTGATCGGACCGGCCGCCGACCCGGACGGCCGCCGCGACCGCGTCCTCTGCCGCACGCTCGGCCCGGACGGCGCGGTCGCCGTCCGCGGCGACGAGCGCGCCGAGGCGGTGCCGGCGGTGGTGCGCGACGGGCCGCTGCCGGGCGCGGGCGACGCGTTCGCCGCGATCTTCGCGCTCGCGCTCGCCGAGGGCGCCGCGCTCGGCGACGCGCTCCGGCGGGCGTGCGACGCAGGCTCGCGGGTCTGACCGCCGCTACGGTGGCGCGGTGAGCGTCGACGTCCTGCGGTGGGAGGGCTTGCTGCAGGGCGAGGAGCTCGCGCACCTGGCGACGGAGCCGGAGCGCGACGCGCGGTTCGCGCCGCTGCCGGACGACCTGCACCCGCGGCCGCGCGAAACGATCGGCGTCGAGCGCCTCTACGCGCACCAGCGCGCGGTCTGGGACGCGTCCGCGCGCGGCGAGCACGTGCTCGTCACGACGGGGACGGCGTCGGGGAAGACGCTCGCGTTCAACCTGCCGGTGCTGGACGCGATCGCGCGGCAGCCGGCGACGCGGGCGCTCTACGTCTATCCGACGAAGGCGCTGGCGCAGGACCAGTTCCGGACGCTGTCCTCCTACCGCGTACCGCGGCTGCGGCCGGCGATCTACGACGGCGACACGCCGGCGGAGCAGCGGTGGCAGATCCGGCGCTGGGCGAACGTGGTCCTCACCAACCCCGACATGGTGCACGTCGGGTTGCTGCCGAACCACGACCGGTGGGCGGACGTCCTCGCGAACCTCCGCTACGTCGTGCTCGACGAGGCGCACGTCTATCGCGGCGTCTTCGGCTCGCACGTCGCGAACGTCGTGCGTCGGTTGCGCCGTCTCGCCCGCATCTACGGGTCCGACCCGCAGTTCGTGCTCGCCTCGGCGACCGTCTCCAACCCCGGAGAGCTGGGCGCGTCGCTGGTCGGCGCGCCGGTCACCGTGGTCGGAGACGACGCGGCGCCGCGTGCGGAGAGGACGATCGTGCTCTGGAACCCGCCGCTCCTCGACGCCGAGCTCGGGCTGCGCGCGTCTCCGCTCGGGGAGGCGGCGAAGCTGCAGGCGGCGTTCGTCGAGCGCGGCCTGCGGACGCTGACGTTCGCGAAGAGCCGGAAGGCGGCCGAGCTCGTCCACCGCTTCACCGCGGAGCGGCTCGGCGACGACGCGCACCTCTCGCCGTACCGCGCCGGCTACACGCCGGCGCAGCGGCGCGAGATCGAGCGGCGGCTCGGCGACGGCGAGCTGCTCGGCGTCTCGGCGACGAACGCGCTCGAGCTCGGAATCGACGTCGGGCTGCTCGATTGCGTCATCTCCGTCGGCTTCCCGGGCACGGTGGCGTCGCTGCGGCAGCAGTGGGGCCGCGCTGGGCGCCGCGGCAGCGGCCTTGCCGTGCTCGTCGCGAGCGAGGACGCGCTCGACCAGTTCTTCGTGCGCGAGCCGGACAAGCTCCTCGGCCGGCGGGTCGAGGCGGCGATCCTCGACCACGCGAGCCCGCGCGTGCTCGCGGGCCACGTGCGCAGCGCCGCCTACGAGGCGCCGCTGACGGCGGCCGACGCCGGGCTGCTCGGACCGGAGGCGCTCGCCGCGGCGCGCGCGGATCCCGAGCTGAAGGAGACGCCGGCCGGGATCGTCTGGGCCGGCCGGGAGCATCCGGCCGCGCGCGTGCCGCTGCGGTCGACCGACGCGGACGCGTTCGCCGTCGTCGACGCGACGACCGGAGACGTGCTCGGCCTGGTCGAGCGCTCGCGCGCGTACTCGACGGTGCACGAGGGTGCCGTCTACCTGCACCGGGGCGAGTCGTACCTCGTCGGCCACCTGGACCTGACGACGATGCACGCGCTCGTCGAGCCGTTCACGGGCGACTGGTACACGCAGGCGAAGAAGGAGACGACGACGCAGATCGTCGAGCCGCGGCGTGTGGAGCACCGGCTCGGGCTCGAGCTCGCGTTCGGCGAGATCGAGGTGACGGAGCAGGTGGTGGCGTACGAACGGAAGACGATCAGCGGCCAGGAGCGGATCGAGCTCGTACCGCTCGAGCTGCCGCCGACCACGTTCGCCACCGAGGCTGTCTGGTTCCTGCCGCAGCCGCACCAGCTCGAGGACCTCGACGACATGCCGAAGCTGCTCGGGACGCTGCACGCCGCCGAGCACGCGCTCATCGCGCTGCTGCCGCTGTGGGCGATGTGCGACCGCTGGGACCTCGGCGGCCTCTCCACGAACGTGCATCCTCAGACCGGACGCCCGACCGTCTTCGTCTACGACAGGCACCCGGGCGGCGTCGGGCTGACCGAGCGCGGGTTCGACCAGTTCGCGGGGTGGGTGCGCGACACGGCCGCCATGATCCGCGGGTGCCCTTGCCACGACGGCTGCCCGAGCTGCGTGCAGAGCCCGAAGTGCGGCAACCTGAACGACATGCTCGACAAGAACGGCGCGCTGACGTTTCTCGACCGTCTCCTGAGCGGCGCCTCGGCGCGGCGGTAGCCTCGGCGAGCCGCCGGCGCGGCGAGCAGGCGACAATCCGACGGTGAGCGAGGCGATCCTGGGCTTTCGGCGACGCCTGCGGGAGAAGGTCGCCGAGCGGCTGGTGCCGTTCGCGGGCGGCGTCGGCCTCTTCTGCGACTCGCTGCCGCTCGTGTACGACGCCAACTACCTCGCCGTGCAGCACGCCGTCGACGGTGCGGCGCTCGCCGCGTGCGCGGACGAGTTGATGGAGCCGTTCTTCCACCGCCGCGCCGTCGCCGAGTCGGCAGACGCGCAGGCGGCGCTCGAGCTTGCCGCGCTCGGATGGACGGACGACGGGCACGTGGTGATGGCCGCGCGGCGCGCTCCCGACCGCGTCGTCGACACGTCCTGCGTGCGGGAGGTGCCGTTCGAGTCGCTCGTGCCGCTCCGGCGCGAGCTGACCGTCGCGGACTACGGCGGCAGCGACGCGCTCGCGGCACAGCTCGACGAGCTCAAGCGCCGCGTCGCCGCTGCGGTCCCGACCCGCTTCTTCGTCGCCTACGCCGGCGACGAGCCGGCCGCCTACTGCGAGCTGCGCAGCGACGGCGGCGTCGCGCAGATCGAGGACGTGAACACGCTGCCGCGCTTCCGCGGCCGCGGGCTCGGGCGCACGATCGTGCAGCACGCCCTCGACGCCGGCCGTCGCAGCGGTGCCGTCTTCCTCGACGCGGTCGCGGACGACTGGCCGCGCGAGCTCTACGCGAAGCTCGGCTTCGACGTCGTCTCGGAGCGCCGCATCTTCAGCCTTCTACCGCATCCCTTGACGGCGCTGCGCATCCGGACGCCGCGGCTCGAGCTGCGGCTCGCGACGGTTGCCGAGCTGCGGGAGCTCGCGCGCGTCGCACAGGAGGACGGCGTCTTCGACGACGGCGCGATGCTGTTCGAGGTCGCGTGGACCGACGGCGTCGGCGAGCCGGGCTTCGTCGACGAGTTCCTCGCGTACCACGGGTCGGTGCTCCGGCAGTCGCGGCCGGAGAGCTGGCGGCTCGAGCTGGTGGCGTTCCTCGACGGCCGGCCGGTCGGCGTGCAGGGGATCGGCGCGGAGCGCTTCGCCGAGACGCGCGAGGTGAGGACGGGGTCGTGGCTCGGCCGGCGGCATCAGGGCCGCGGGCTCGGCAGCGAAATGCGGAGCGCGGTGCTCGAGTTCGCGTTCGAGTACCTCGACGCCCGTACGGCGTGGTCGGGCGCGCATCCGGACAACCGCGCGTCCCTCGGCGTCTCGCGCAAGTTCGCGTACGAGGCGGCGGGGACGAAGACGGCGTACCCGCGGGGAGAGCCCGTCGAGCACCTCGTCCTCCGCCTCGACCGCGGTGGGTTCGCGCCGCTCGCCGCGGCCGAGGTGACGGCGCCCCCGAACGTGCTGCAGCTGCTCGGCGCCGCATGAACTGGCGTGCGTTCGGCGAAACGTTCGTGACGCTGTTCGTCATCACGGACCCGCTCGGCAACGCGCCGATCTTCGTCGCGATCACGCGCGTCCTCACGCCGCAGCAGCGCCAGCGCGCCGCGCTGCGCGCGGTCGGCGCGGCCGGCGCGCTCATCCTCGGCTTCGCGATCTTCGGCGAATTGATCCTGCGCTACCTGCACGTCTCGCTCGGGTCGCTGTCGATCGCGGGCGGGCTGCTCCTGATGCTCGTGGCGCTCGAGATGCTCCGCGGCGCCGACTTCCCCGGCGCCGACGGCGCGCAGCCGGAGGACGTCGCGCTCGTGCCGCTCGCGACGCCGCTCGTCGCCGGCCCCGGCGCGATCGCGACCGCGATCGTGCTCTGGCGCAACCACCCGGGAGCTGGCGGCCACTTCGCCGTGATCCTCGCGATCGTGCTCGTGATCGTGGCCGTCGGGATCGCGCTGCTCGTCGCCGAGCGGGTGACGCGGGCGCTCAGCCCGGCGATCCTGAGCTTCCTCACGCGCGTCTTCGGCCTCCTGCTGTCGGCGATCGCCGTGCAGCTCGTGGTGGACGGCGTGCGCTCGTTGGCGTAGGCTCGGCGGCGGTAGGCGACCACGAGCAGGAGGGCAGGCATGGACACGATGCGGCTGCCCCGCCCGCGGCACGGGGATCCTGTGGACACGACGGCCGAGCTGCGCCAGCTCGCGGCGGCCGTGCTCGAAGACGACGTGCAGACGCTCGCGCGGACGACGGCGTACCTGCGCCGGTCGTACCGCGCCGTCTTCCTGGGTTACGTGGCGATGCTCGTGTTCGGGCTCGCCGCGGTCGTGACGGCGTTCGTGAAGGGGCTGACGGCGACGACGGTCGGCGAGGCGGTGGCGGCGATCGGCCTCGCCGGGCTCACCGTCGGCATCTTCGCCGCGTTCTTCGTCCAGCGCCCGTCGGCGGCGCTCGAGCGGAACGCGATCTTCATGCCGTGGGTCTCGATCGTCCTGACGACGTTCTGGACGCGGATGCTGTACCTCGACGACCCCGCGACGCTCGACGAGAAGCTCGGGAGGGCGGCGAAGGACGCGTCGGAGGAGCTGGCGGCGATCGCGCAGCGGTACGCGTCGATCGACCGGAGCGAGCTGGCGGTGGCGAAGGAGGCGGCGCGGACGCGACCCGCGAAGCCGACCTAGGCCCGCTCAGAGGCGGCGGAGCGCCTGCGCGAGCGACTGGCGCGTCTCGAGGACGCCGGCATAGACGTCGCCCATCGCGCGGACCCGCTCGAGGACGACCGGCATCGTGTAGATCGACGGGTTGAGCTTGTCGTTCACCTCGTCCCACGCCAGCGGGGTCGAGACGGGCGCGTTCGGCTTCGGGCGGACGGAGTACACGGAGGCGATCGTCTTGCCCTCGCCGTTCTGGTTCGCGTCGATCAGCACGCCGCGGCGGCGCGCCTTCGACCACTCCGTCGTCGCGAGCTTCGGATGCGCGCGCGCGACGGCGCCCGCCACGATCTCGGCGAACCGGCGCGTGTCGTCGTAGGTCGACCGCCGGGCGATCGGGACGAGGATGTGGAATCCCTTGCCGCCCGAGGTCTTCGGGAACGAGGCGAGCTCGAGCGCGTCGAGCAGCTCCTTGAGGATCAGCGCGACCTCGATCGTCTGCGACCACGGCACCTCCGGCGTCGGGTCGAGGTCGAAGAGCACGAAGTCCGGGCGCTCGGGCCGGTCGACGCGCGAGTACCAGGTGTTCATGTCGATGCAGCCCATGTTCACCATCCAGAGCAGCGCGAGCTCGTCGTTGACGAGCGGGAAGTCGACCCACTTCTTCGTGCGCGCGCGGTCGCGCGCGGAGACGAGCGCACGGAACGTCGGGATCCAGTCCGGCATGTGCTTCGGCGCGTCCTTCTGGAAGAACGCGCCGCCGTACGCGCCGTCCGGGTAGCGCCGCATCGTGAACGGCCGGTCGCGCAGGTGCGGGAGCAGCACCGGCGCGACGGCTCGGTAGTAGGCGAGCAGGTCGCCCTTCGTGATCCCCTCGTCGGGCCAGAACGGCTTCTCGAGATTCGACAGGCGCAGCTCGCGGGAGCCGTCGCGGACGAGGCTCGGCAGCGCCTCGGCGCCGGCGTCGCTCTCGACCGGCCGCTCGGCGACCACCTCGGCGGCGTCCTTGTCCTCGCGGATGCCGAGGTACGCGGGATGGCGGAGGTGGCCGTCGTGCGTCCACTCGCCGAAACGCACCTGTGCGACGAGGCGCGGCTCGACCCACCGCACGTCGCCCTTGCGCACCCGCGGCATCTTCGGGACGGCGGGAAACGGAGCCGTTTCGCGGTGCAGGGGCCGGAGGAGCCCGAGCAGCTTGCGGATCTCCGCGTCGTCGAACCCCGTGCCGACGTTCCCGACGTAGCGGAGGGCGTCGTCCTCGTTCACGGCCAGCACCAGCGAGCCGAACGTGCCGGCGCGCCGCCCCGACCCACGCGTGTAGCCGGCGACGACGAACTCCTGCTCGCCGTGCACCTTCACCTTGAGCCAGTCGCGCGTGCGCCGGCCTTGCTGGTACTTCGACGACCGCCGCTTTGCCATGATCCCCTCGATTCCCTGCTCCCGCGCGGCCTCGAGGAGCGCCTCGCCGTCGTCGAAGTCCTCGGAGAAGCGCACCGTCGCGTTGCGCCGGTCGAGCAGCCCCGCGAGCCGCGCCTTGCGCTCGTGCAGCGGCAGGTCGACGAGCGGCTCGCCGTCCAGCTCGAGCAGGTCGAACGCGTAGTAGACGAGCGGGCCGCGCCCCTGCTGCAGCTCGGAGAAGCTGGTGCGGCCTTCCGCGGTCAGGCGCGCGACCTCGCCGTCGAGCACCGCGTTCGGGCTCTTCGTCGCCTTCACGATCTCCTTCCCGACGGGCTCGAAGCGGCTGGTGAGGTCGTTGCCCTTGCGGGAGACGAGCTTGCACTCGCCCCCGTGGACGTAGGCGAGCGCGCGGTAGCCGTCGAACTTCACCTCGAAGATCCAGTCGTCGCCCCGCGGGACGTCGAGCGCGGGCGTCGCCAGCATCGGCTCGTACTCGTTCAGCGCGATGTCGGCCTGGCCATCGTCGTGGCGCTTGATCAGCAGCCAGTTCTCCTCCTTGCCGTCGAGGTGCGCGGGCACGAGCGACCAGCGCCCGTGCAGACGCCTGCCGTGGAGCCGGAAGGTCAGCTGCCCGTTGCGCTTGCGCTCGAGGAGCTCGTAGGTCCCGTCGTCCCAGATCTCGACGGTGCCCGCGCCGTAGTTCCCCTTCGGGATCTCCCCGTGGAACTTCGCGTACTCGAGCGGATGGTCCTCGACGTGCACCGCGAGCGCCCGTCTGCCCGGCTCGAGCGGGACGCCCTTCGGCACCGCCCACGACGCGAGCGCCCCCTCCATCTCGAGCCGGAAGTCGTAGTGCAGCCGCCGCGCGTCGTGGCGTTGCACGACGAAGATGGGCGCCCTGCCGCGTTTGTGCGAGCCGAAGGGCTCGGGCGTCTTCTGCGGGTCGCGCTTGCGGCGGTACTCGGCGAGGCTCACGACGCCTTGCGCGCCGTGCTCTTCCTGCGCGCGCCCGACTTGCGCGAGCCCGTCTTGCGGCTGCCGGACGTCGTGCGCGACCCGCCTGCGGCGCGGCGCCGCTTCGTCGCCTGCACCGACTGCCGCAGCGCCTCCATCAGGTCGACGACCTCGCCCTCGGCCTCCGCCCGCGGCTCGGGCAGCGGCTCGCCCTCGGCCTTCTTCTCGAGCAGGTCGAGGAGCGCGTTGCGGTAGCGGTCGCGGTACTTCGCCGGATCCCACTTCGCAGCCAGGTTCTCGATCAGCGTCTTCGCCATCTCGACCTCCGCCGGGCGTACGTCGGGCTTCGGCGCGTCCTCCGGCCGGCGCACCTCGTCGGCGTAGTACATCGTCTCGAGCACGAGCGCGTCGTCGACCGGGCGGACGCACGCCAGGTGCTGCTTGTTGCGGATCACGACCTTCGCGATCGCGACGCGCCCGGTCTCCTGCAGCGCGCGCACGAGCAGCCGGTACGGCCGCTCGGCGCCGCTCTCCGGCAGGAGGTAGTAGCCCTTGCGGAAGTAGAGCGGGTCGATCTCGTCGATCGAGACGAAGTCGCAGATGTCGATCGAGTGCGTGAGCTCGATGTCGAGGCGGTCGACGTCCTCCTCCGTCAGCTCGACGAAGCGGCCCTTGTCGACCTCGAAGCCGCGCACGATGTCCGCCGGGTCGACGTGCTCGCCCGTCTCCTTGTTCACCTTGTCGTAGCCGATCGGCGCCATGTCGCGCCGGTCGAGGAAGTGGAACTTGAGCTCCTTCGACTCCGTCGCCGTGTACATCTTCACGGGCACCGAGACGAGGCCGAACGAGATCGCGCCGCTCCAGATCGGACGAGCCATGGGTGCCTTCTTTTCCACAGCCCGCGGCGCCGGAAACGAGGTTTGGCCGTGCCGGGGATGGAGACAAGCGAACCAGTCTTCTCCACCTGACGGGGGGTTAGGCGCTCGGGGCCCGCGCGATGCGGGCCCTGAGGCGTTCCGGAGCTGGTTTCCCCGGTTGAAAACCCTGTGGACGCTGTGGAAAACGGCGGCCGGGAAGGGGCCGCTCCGGTCAGGCGTAGACGCCCATGCCGCGGAACTTCGCCCGGCGGCGGCGCCTGAGCTCCTCGCCCGGCGTGTCCTCGATCTCCTCGAGCGCCTCGACGAGCCCGGCGCGCAGCAGCCTGGCCGCCTCGTCGTGGTCGTTTTGCGCGCCGCCCGGCGGCTCGGGGACGACGGCGTCGACGACACCGAGCTCGAGGCAATGGAGCGCGTCCGGCTTGAACGCCGCGGCCGCCTTCTTCGCCTCCGCGGCGTCGCGCCAGAGGATCGCGGCGCAGCCCTCCGGAGTGATCACGGAGTAGATGGCGTGCTCCTGCATCAGGACGCGATCCGCAACGGCGATCGCCACCGCGCCGCCGGAGCCGCCCTCGCCGATGATGCACGCGACCGTCGGCACCGTCAGCCGCGCCATCGCCGCCTGCGAGCGCGCGATCGCGCCGCCCTGGCCGTGCTGCTCGGCCGCGACCCCCGGGTAGGCCCCTGGCGTGTCGACGAGCGAGACCACCGGGAAGCCGAAGCGCTCCGCGAGGTCGAAGACGCGGATCGCCTTCTGGTAGCCCTCGGGATACGCCATGCCGAACTGGCGGTCGAGGCGCTCCTTGACGTCGCGCCCCTTCTGGTGGCCGACGAGCGCGACGGTGCGGCCGTCGAGGCGGCCCAGCCCCGCGACGAGCGCGCCGTCGTCGGCGCGGCCCCGGTCGCCGTGCAGCTCGACCCAGTCGTCGAGGATGCGCGCGACGTAGTCGAGCGTGTACGGCCGGTCGGGATGGCGGGCGAGCTCGACCGACCGCCAGATCCCCTCGTCCGTCGTGTCCTGCTTCAGCCGCTCCAGCTGCTGCTCGAGGCGCGACGCCTCGGCGTCGAGCCGTGCGCCGCGCAGCCGCGGGAGGCGCGAGAGCGACGACAGCCGCTGCCGCAGGTTGATCTCGTGCTCGGTGTTGCTCACGCGAAGAGCCTCAGCACCCGCGCGAGATACGGGCGTTGCTCCCCGCGCGGCACGATCGCGTCGAGGTGGCCGAAGCGCAGGTTCTGCTCGGCGAGCCCGAAGTCCTCCGGCAGCTTCTCGCGCGTCGTCTGCTGGACGACGCGCGGGCCGGTGAACGCGATCAGCGCGCCGGGCTCGGCCACCGTGACGTCACCGAGCGACGCGAACGACGCGAGCACGCCTGCCGTCGTCGGATGTGTCATCACGGTGATCATCGGCAGCCTCGCGTCGTGCAGGTCCTCGACCGCGCAAACCGTCTTCGGCATCTGCATCAGCGAGAGGATCCCCTCCTGCATCCGCGCGCCGCCCGAGCTCGTCACGGTCACGAGCGGGACGCCGCGCTCGGTCGCGGAGTCGCATGCGCGCGAGAACTTCTCGCCGACGGCGCTGCCCATCGAGCCGCCCATGAACGCGAAGTCCATCACGGCGAGCTCGATCGGATGCCCGTCGAGCGATGCCTGCCCGACGACGATTGCCTCGCCGAGCCCGGTGTTCAGCTCGGCCTCCGCGAGCCGTTCCGTGTACGGGCGGAGGTCGAAGAAGTCGAGCGGGTCCTCCGATCGCACATCCGTCGCCTCCTCGACGAAGGTGTCCGGATCGGCGTACCAGGCGATGCGGTCGCGCGCGCGCATCGGGAAGTGGTGGCCGCAGTGGCCGCACACCCAGAGCGTCTCGGCGAGCTCGTCGTCGCGGTAGTGCGATCCGCACTTCGGGCAGGTGTTCGGATGCTTGGTGTCCGCCGGCGGCGGCGCGTGTCTGTGCTCGACCTGGACCTCGAACCGCGCCTCGGACATGGCTGAAGCTTAGAGGCTCTCGCGTTGTGCAACCCACGTCGTGCGAGCGCCTCCTCGACCGGGTCGGCCCGCCGGACCCGTCAGAGGCCGAGGGCGTGACCGAGCCGCGCGAGCCTCGCCACGTTGGCATCCGAGCGAACGGCTCCGGTGAAGCCTGCGCCGACAGGGCGCGGGAGCGAGGCGAGCAGCGCCTCGAGCTCGTCGAGCGTCGGCCCGCCGGGCTCGGGCATGAAGACGTCGAGCTCGGACGGGAGGATGACGTCGCAGTCGAGCGCGACGTAGACGTGCTCGGGCAGCTCGCCGAGCTCCTGCCGCACGCCGGCCGCCGCGACGAACTCGACCTCCGGCGGGTCGAGGTTGCGGGCGCCGAGGAGCGTGACGTCGGCCGCCGCGACGTCGCCGGCGTCGATCAGCATCCGCAGCGGCATCCCCCACGGGTTTCCCGAGGGTGACGACTCGGGCGTGTTCAGGTCGCCGTGCGCGTCCAGCCAGACGACCGCGACTCGGCCGTGCCGCCGCGCCAGCTCCCGCACCGCGCCGACGTGCGAGCAGCAGCAGCCGCCGAGCACGAGCGGCCGTTCCGGCAGCACGCGCCCCATCGCCTCGACCTGCGCGGCGAGGCTCGCCTCCTCGACGACCGCCGCCTCGGGCCACGGCAGCCGCATCTGCGCAGCGTCGGCCATCGACTCGCCGCCGTCGCCCCAGGCGCGCGGAACCCGCACGAGGCCGGCTGCGAACTCGCGGCCGCACGCGTGGCACTGGTAGCCGCCGTCGACGGCGACCGCCGTCAGCGTGCGGCACTCGGGGCAGCGTGCGCGCAACGAGCTCATACGTCCTTCGTCCAGTTGTCGCCGCGAAGCACGCGCCGCATGCCGACGCTCTCGTAGAGCTGCAACGCGCCGGTTGGATTCTGCGCGTCGACGCCGAGGCCGACGCGGCGAACACCGCGGTCGTAGAGCCGCGCGTGCGGGGCTCTAAGCACCGACGAGCTCATCGAGCGTCTCCGGCAGCGCGAGCAGGTCGTCGAGCTCCCGTGTCGGCCGCACGTCTGGCGGCGCCGTCTCGTGCAGGCGGTTGACCCAGACGCTGCGCAGCGACAGCTCGTTCGCCGGCCGGATGTCGTGGAACAGCGACGCCGCGACGTGCACGTGGCCCTCGCGCGGCGCGCGCGTGCGGGCGAAGAACTCCTCCCAGTGACGGTGCGCGGGCTTGTACGAGCCGATCTCCTGCGCGACGACGACCTCGTCGAAGGGGACGCCGATCTGCACCTGCGACGCCGCGATGAAGTCGTCGTCGGTGTTCGAGAGCAGCGCGAGCTTCCAGCCGCGCGAACGCGCTTCCTCCAGCGCACCGCGCACCTCCGGGAACGCACGCCACGACGGGAGCGACTCGGCGAGGCGGTGCTCCTCACCGGCCGGCGCGCCGATGCGGCGCATCGCCTCGGTGAGGACGTCGCGGTAGCTGCGCGCACCGTCGACCTCGAGCTCCGGCTCCACACGGTGGTACTGCTCGACCTTCGCGTCGGCCGCCTCCTCCCCGAACACGCGCGCCAGCTCGGCGCGGATGCCGCCGTTCCAGTCGATCAACGTCCCGTAGCAGTCGAAGGTCGCCCACCGCTCCACGGAGGCGAGTCTATGTCTATGCGACGGCGGTGAGCGGCGGGCGATACGCGAGGATCTCCCAGCCGTGGTCGTCGAGCCAGCGCTTCGACTCGCGATACGCCGGCCGGCGCTGCTCGACGAGCCGCCAGAAGCGCGCGCCGTGGTTGTGCTCGACGAGGTGGCACACCTCGTGCACGACGACGTAGTCCAGCACGTCGTGCGGCGCGAGCACGAGCCGCCAGTTGAAACTGAGCGTGCCGCGGCTCGAGCACGAGCCCCAGCGGCTTCGCTGGTCGCGCAACGTGATCCGCGCGTACTCGACGCCGAGCGCGCGCGCCTCGCTCTGCGCGATCAGCGTGATGCGTGGGTGCGCCTCGCGCCGGCCCTGCGCTTCCGTGAGGGTGAGCCGGTCGAGCCCGAGCTTCGGCTCGGCGGCCTTCGCGAGCTGCTTCTCGAGCCACGACCTGTGGAAGTCGAGCGCCGCCGCGATCTCGGCCTCCGTCGCCCGCGGCCGCACGACGAGCTCCGGCGGCAGCCCGAAGCGGACGTTCAAGCGGTGGCCGCGCACGCGCGACGACCGGCGTATGTGCAACTCGACTTCGCGTCCGTTGACGTGGACGAGCCGCATCGCGTGAGGGTAGCCGTCGCCCTGACCGACAACGTTCGTGACACCGCTGGACATGCGCGTTCATTCGGAACGCGCGGCGTGGCTCCTGCGCGGCTACTCGTCGAAGCGGCGCACGACGATCGACGCGTTGTGCCCGCCGAAGCCGAACGAGTTCGACACCGCCACCTCGAGCTCGGGCAGGTCGCGCGGTTCGTTCGGAACGTAGTCGAGGTCGCACTCCGGGTCGGGGTCGTCGTAGTTGATCGTCGGCGGCGCCTTCCGGTCGATGACGGCGAGCGTCGTGAAGACCGCCTCGACGGCGCCGGCGGCGCCGAAGCAGTGGCCGGTCGATCCCTTCGTCGACGACACGACGAGGCCGTTCAGCGCGTGCTCCTCGCCGAACGCGCGCTTGATCACGCGGGTCTCGGCGGCGTCGCCGAGCGGCGTCGACGTCGCGTGCGCGTTGACGTAGCCGACCTCCGTCGGGTCGATGCGCGCGTCGCGCAGCGCCATCGTCATCGCGCGCGCCGGGTTCTCGCCGGTCGGATCCGGCTCCGTCATGTGTGCGGCGTCGGCCGACATGCCGTAGCCGATCAGCTCGGCGTAGATCCGCGCGCCCCGCGTGCGCGCATGCTCGAGCTCCTCCAGCACGAGCACCGCCGCAGCCTCGCCCATCACGAGCCCGTCGCGCTCGCGGTCGAACGGCCGCGAGGCGTGCGTCGGGTCGTCGTTTCGGCGCGAGAGGGCGCGCATCGCGTCGAAGCCGGCGATGCCGACCTCGGTGATCGGCGCCTCCGTGCCGCCCGCGAACATCACGTCTGCGCGGCCGAGCCGGATCTCGTCGAGCGCGTCGCCGATCGCCATGTTCGACGCGGCGCACGCCGTGCACTCGCTCATCAGCGGGCCCTTGGTGCCGAGCTCGATCGACACCCAGCCGGCGCCCATGTTCGGGATGATCGACGGGATCGAGAACGGGCTGACGCGGTCCGGCCCACGTGTGAGCAGGACGTGGTAGCACTCCTGGTAGCTGTGCAGGCCGCCGATGCCGGTGGCGATCGAGGCGCCGACCCGGTCGGCCTCCGCCACGACGTCGACGCCGGAGTCGCTCTCCGCCTGGCGCGCGGCGGCGAGGATCATCTGCGCGAACCGGTCCATTCGCCGCGCGGCCTTGCGGTCGATCCACACGGTCGGGTCGAAGTCCTTCAGCTCGCACGCGAAGTGGACGTTGTAGTCGGTGTGGTCGAACGACTGGATCTCGGCCGCGCCGGACTCGCCGGCGAGCAGCGCGGACCACGACGACGCGACGTCGTTCCCGAGCGGGCTGACCATGCCCATGCCGGTGATGACGACGCGCCTGCGCCCGTTGCCGTCCGTGTCGCTCAACTACATCCCCAGTCCGCCGTCGACGAGCAGCACCTCGCCCGTGATGAACGAGGCGTCGTCGGAGGCGAGGAAGCGTACCGCGGCGGCGACCTCGCGCGGCTCCGCAATGCGCCCGAGCGGCGTGTTGCCGATCATCGCCGCGGTCGCCTCCGCCGGCAGCACGTCGGTGAGCCGCGTCTGCACGTAGCCCGGCGCGACCACGTTGGCGCGCACGCCGCGCGACCCCAGCTCGCGGGCGAGCGACTTCGTGAAGCCGATGATCCCGGCCTTCGACGCCGCGTAGTTCGTCTGCCCGAAGTTCCCGTGCACGCCGACGACGGAGCTGACGTTGACGATCGCGCCCCCGCGCTTCCGCATCATCGGGCGCGTGATCGCCCGGCACGTGTAGAAGACGGAGCTCAGATTCGTCTCGATCACGGCGCGCCAGTCGTCGTCGGACATGCGCGCGAGGACGCCGTCGCGCGTCAGCCCGGCGTTGTTGACGAGCACGTCGACGTCGCCCGCCTCGTCGACGAGCCGCTTCGCGTCCTCCGGCGACGACACGTCGGCCTGGACGGCTGCGCCCCCGATCGCGGCGGCGAGCTCCTCGGCCTCCTCGCGCCCCGCGCGGTAGCCGACGACGACCTGCGCCCCCGCACGCGCGAGTTCCTCGGCGATCGCGCGGCCGATCCCGCGCGAGGCGCCGGTGACGAGCGCGCGCTTCCCCTCGAGGGACGCGAAGGCGCCGTGGGCCCCGCTAGCCAAGCGTGCTCGCGGCCTCGTCCAGCGACTCGAGGTCGTTGACCGTCAGCGTGCGCACGCTGCGGTCGATCCTCTTCAGTAAACCGCTCAGGACGCTCCCCGGCCCCACCTCGACGAACGTCGTCACGCCGCTCGCGATCAGCTCGCGCGCCGCCTGCGTGAACTTGACGGGCGCCGTCAGCTGCTCGACCAGGAGCTCGCGGTAGCGCTGCGCGTCCTCGAGGCGTGCGGTCACGGTCGACATGAACGCGGCGCTCCCCTGCGCGAGGTGCACCCGGTCGATCGCCGGTCGCAGGCGGTCCGCGGCACGCGCCACGAGCGGCGAGTGGAACGCGCCCGACACGCGCAGCTTGACGGCGCGGCGCGCGCCCTCGCGCTCGGCCTCGAGGCACGCCTCGTCGACCGAGGGCGTCTCGCCCGAGATGACGAGCTGGCCGGGGCAGTTGTAGTTCGCCGGCCAGACGTTCGCGATCTTGCGGCAGAGCGCCTCGACCGCCTCGTCGGCGAGCCCGAGGATCGCCGCCATCGACCCCGGGTGCTCCTTCGCGGCCGCGGCCATCGCGAGGCCGCGCTCCCGCACCAGCGCGATCGCGTCGCGCGGGGTCAGCGAGCCGCTGGAGCCGAGCGCCGCGAACTCGCCCACCGAATGGCCGACGACGTAGTCCGGGCGGATGCCCCGCGCGCGCAGCGCGGCGTCGAGCGCGAGCGAGGTCGCGACGAGCGCCGGCTGCTGCACCTCGGTGTGGACGAGGTCCTCGACCGGGCTATCGAAGCAGAGCTCCTTCAGGTCGATCCCCGCCGCCGCCGAGCCCTCGTCGTACACCGCCATCGCCTCGGGAACGGCTTCCGCGACGTCGCGACCCATCCCTGCCTGGAACGAGCCCTGACCCGGGAACATGAAGGCGACGAGCCCCCGCTCAGGCGCGGACGAAGCGCGCCGTCTGCTCGTCGCCGACCCCGTCGAGCGTGCGTCGCTGCTCATGCTGCTGCTCCAATCGTGTCGTGGGTCCAACGGATGAGGGCGGAGCCCCAGGTGAGTCCGGCGCCCATGCCCGTGAGGAGCACGAGCTTGCCCGGCTTGAGCCGCCCGTCGTCGGCCGCATCCGCAAGCGCGAGCGGAATCGAGCCCGACGAGGTGTTGCCGTACTTGTCGACGTTGATCACGGTCTTCGCTGGGTCGATGCCGAGCTTCCTCACTGCGTGGTCGATGATGCGGACGTTCGCCTGGTGCGGAACGTAGACGTCGACGTCGTCGACCGCGAGCCCGCACGCGCCGAGAATCGCCTCGGCCGACGACACCATCACCCGAGTCGCGAACTTGAACACCTCGCGCCCGTTCATCTTCACGTACTTCTCAGGATCGTCGAACCGGCGCGACCCGCTGCCGGGGAGCCACAGGTTCGCGCCGCCGCCGCCGTCCGCGCCGAGCTCGAACCCGAGGAAGCCGCCGCCGTCCTCCGCGGCCTCCAGCAGCACGGCGCCCGCGCCGTCGCCGAAGAGCACGAGTGTCGACCGGTCGCTCCAGTCGAGGATCTTCGACAGCACGTCGCCGCCGACGACGAGCGCGCGTCTCGACAGCCCTGCGGCGAGCATCGCCTGCGCCTGGGCGATCGCGTAAACGAAGCCGGTGCAGCCCGCGGAGAGGTCGTACGCCGCCGCATCCCGCATTCCGAGCGCGTCGGCGAGCAGCGCGCTCGCCGACGGGAAGGTCATGTCGGGGGTGACGGTGGCCACCACGACGAGGTCGATCGTCCTCGGGTCGACGCCGGCCATCTCGAGCGCGCGCCGGGCGGCCGGCAGCGCGATGTCGGTGAGCGCCTCGTCGTCGCGCGCGATCCGGCGCTCGCGGATGCCGGTCCGCTCGACGATCCACTCGTCGCTCGTGTCGACCAGCTCCGCGAGCTCGTCGTTCGTCAACACGCGCTCCGGCACGTGCACACCGAGGCCGGTGACGGTGACGGGCCTGCCGTTCGCCTTCCCGATCACCTCTGCCCCTCGCCGACCGCGAACGTGAGCGTGCCGCGCACCGCCAGCTCTCCGTCGACGGTCGCGCGCACCTTTCCGCGGCCGACCGGCCCGCGCACGGACTCGACCTCGCACTCCAGGTCGAGGACGTCGCCCGGCCTGACGACGCGCTTGAACCTGACGCCGTCGATGCCGGCGAAGAGGGCCAGCTTTCCCCGGTTCTCCTCCTGCGAGAGGACGGCGACGGCGCCGCACTGCGCGAGCGCCTCCACCATCTTCACGCCCGGCATGATCGGGTTGCCCGGGAAATGGCCCGCACAGTCCTCCTGTGTCACCGTCTTGCGAGCGATCACACGCTCGCCGGGGACGAGCTCGAGCACCTCGTCGATCAGCAGCATCGGGTCGCGGTGAGGGAGCACCGCCTCGATGGCGGCTCGGTCCATTCGAACGGCGGTCATCCGCGCGGCGTGACCCGCAGGCCGCTCGGCCCGCGATGCGCGCGTGCGCTTGTTCGACGGTTGCGGCGGCTGGGCGGTTGCACCGAGCCGCCTACTCTAGTGAGTCGTGGAGCTCCAACCTGCGGTCGTCCTCCCCGCGCTGCGCGGGTCGTTCGGCCGCGAGTACCACCACGCACGCGAGGCGCCGACGACGCAGCGGATGCTTCCCGCGAGCGCCGCGCACGGCGCCGTCGCGCTCGCGGAGCACCAGACCGCCGGGCGCGGACGCCTTGGTCGCCGGTGGGTGGACGCGCCCGGTACCGGCTTGACGTTCTCGGTCGTGCTCTACCCGCCGCCGCCCGTCGCGCGCTGGCCCGAGCTGACGCTCCTCGCGGCGCGCGCCGTGGCGGAGGCGATCGGTCCCGAGGCGGCCGTCGACCATCCGAACGACGTCGTCGTCGCCGGCCGCAAGGTGGCCGGCATCCTCGCCGAGGCCGGCGAACGCGTGGTACTCGGCATCGGCGTCAACGTCGGCACGACCGCGTGGGACGGCGCAGGCTTCGTCGAGGCCGACCGGCTCGAGCTGCTCGTCGACATCCTCGACCGGCTCGAGCGGAGCTACGACGACTGGGTCAGCCGGTGACGACCGGCGACTCGTTGCCGGCGAGATCCTGCGCCTGCGCAGTCACCGACGTCACGGCGCCCTGGAACGGCAGCGTGAACGTCCCCTTCGGCTCGAGCCGCACGATTCGCGTCGTCCCGTCGACGAGTGCGGTGACCGTCGCCGGCTCGTCGAGCGAGAACCGCAGCGTCGCCTTGTCGAGCAACGTGAGCGTCGGCGGCCGCGTGTCGATCGTCAGCGGGATCGTCTGCTGCACCTGTCCGAGGGCATCGGTGTACGTGAACACGGCCGTGTAGCTGCCGTCCGCCAGCGGGACCCCGCCGCCGGTCCCGTCCCAGGTGAGCGTCTCCGGCCCCGGCCCGAGCTGGCCGCCGAACACGGTCGCCGCCACGACGCCCGCGCTCTCGACGACGACCTGCAGCGGCACGCTCTGCGCCAGGACGAACGAGAAGGTCGTGGTGTCGTTGACGCCGTCGCCGTTCGGCGACAGGTCGGTCGGAAGCGCCTGCAGACCCGTCAGCGTGCGGTCGACGACGAAGGGCAGCCGTTTCGTGGCCTTCTTCGCGCCGCTCGAGGCCGTCAGCACGAGCACGTAGCGGCCGTCCGGCAGCGCACCGGCGTTCCAGGCGAAGGTGTTGGGGCCGGCCGCCCGCGCCTCGCCGAGCACGGCCTCGACCGGTTGCCCCGTCGCGTCGTCGACGGTCGCGGCGACCTGCGCCGCCGCCCGCAGGGTGAACGCGACCGTCATCGAGCCGCCGGAGCCGTCGCTCGAAGGAGCGACGGTCGCGGGTGTCAGCGCGACCGCCGAGAGCGACGGCGGCGGCTGCGGGACCGGCCGGCCGCCGCCGAGCCTGCCGGTCGCGACGCGGATTCCCGGCGCGGAGATCGTCCACGTGTACGGGGTCGCGCCGGTCGCCGACTGCCACGTCCAGTCGACGAGCGTGCCGCGGCCGCGCCCCGCGGCGACGACGGCTCCGCTGCGGTCGGCGACCGTCACCGTCCACGGCAGGGCGCTCGACAGGCGCGCCTGGAAGCGGATCGGGCCGCCGAGGACGCCGGCGACGGTCGGCGCATACAGCTTCGGCAGGCCGGTCGCCGCGACGCGCCTCGCGATCGCCGGCAGCAGCGCATAGGCGTCGGCACCGGGGCACTCCGTCGGCCCCGTGTCGCGGTGGCCGGAGATCGAGCGCAGCACGACGGTGCGGCCGGCGCGGTACTTGAAGTTCCCGCCGGAGACGTAGGCGACCGTCGACAGCGGGTCGACGTGCGCGAGGTCGAGCCGCCATGCGAGCAGCTTGACGAGCGCGTCCTGCATCGCTCTCGGCGGCGCTGCGGCGGTGAAGTTGCCGATCAGCGCGACGCCGACGGTGCCCGCATTGAAGCCGGCCGCGTGCGCACCGATCACGTTCCGCGTGATGCCGCCGCCGCGACCCTCGTAGATCGTGCCGAAGCGGTCGACGAGGAAGTTGTAGCCGATGTCGTTCCAGCCGTTTCCCTCGACGTGGTAGATCTCGATCCCGCGCACGATCGCGGCGGCCTGCGCGGGCGTGTACGCGTTCGTGCCGGCCGTGTGGTGCACGATCGCGAGCCTGATCGCCGGCGCGTACAAAGGCTTCGCGCGCACGATCTCCTCGTTCGCGCCCCACGCCGCCCTCGAGACGATCGCGGGCTGCGACGCGGTCGCGAGCGAGCGCGGCGCCGCGACCGTCACGCGCGACCACACCTCGTACGCGCGCAGACGCGTGACGCGGCCGGCGAAGCGGAAGCGGACGGCGTCTGCGGCGCCGGTCCAGTCGAGGCCGCCGTCGTGCCAGCGACCGGTGCGGTCGCCGTCGGCGCCGGCCTGCGTCCAGGCGCCCCAGCGTCCGTGCAGCCGGTGGACGCGGTAGGAGACGCGGCCGAGGCCTTGCCAGTGCAGCCCGAGCATGTCGAAGTGCACGGGGTGGGGAGCCGACGCGAGCATCCGCGCGCCGAGCGGCACGTCCTCGACGTGCATCGTCACGTCGCCCGCACGCGCGGCCGCCGGCAGCACGAGGGCCGAGACGGCAAGGACGGCGGCGATCAGCTTCGGCATCGGGAATACAATCCTGCCAGCCGTGAAACGCCTGCTCCTCGCGGTGTTCCTGCTCGCGCTCGCCGCGTGCCCGGCTGCGAGCGCCGCGGGCGGCACCAGGGTGCTCGCGATCCACTTCGCGACGGACGTCAATCCCGTGACGCAGGACTGGCTGAACCACGAGCTCGACGTCGCGCAGAACGGCGGCTACGCGGCCGCGGTGATCGTGCTCGACACTCCGGGCGGCCTCGAGGACTCGATGCGCAAGATCGTGCAGAAGGAGCTGTCGCTGCGCATCCCCGTCGTCGTCTACGTCAGCCCGGCGGGCGCGCGCGCCGCGTCGGCCGGGGTCTGGATCTCCGAGGCCGCCGACGTGCTCGCGATGGCGCCGGACACGAACATCGGCTCGTCGACGCCGATCCAGGGGAACGGGCAGAACATCGGCAGCGACCTACGCCGCAAGGAGATCAACGACGCGGCCGCGTCGCTGCGCGGGCTCGCCGCGACGCACCACCGCAACGCGCAGTGGGCCGACTCGGCCGTGCGCGTCGCCTCGAACCTCACCGACACCGAGGCGCTTCGCCGACACGTGATCGACGTCGTCGCGCCGTCGCTGCCGGCCCTCCTGCGCACGATCGACGGGCGCGTCACGACGCCGCGGCAGCTGACGCTGCGAACGGCGAATGCTCAGATCGTGAACGTCTCGCCCGGCTTCTTCACGCGGCTCCTCGACACGCTCATCGACCCGAACGTCATCTCGCTGCTGTTCCTCGCCGGCATCGTCGGCCTCGGCTTCGAGCTGTTCCATCCCGGAGTCGTCATCCCCGGCGCGTTCGGCGCGATCTGCATGCTCGTCGCGCTGTTCGGGTTCTCCGTCCTGCCGATCTCGTGGGGAGGGCTCGTCCTCGTGCTGCTCGGCGTCGTCCTGCTGCTCGTCGACCTGCACGTGACGAGCCACGGCGCTCTCACGCTGTCGGGCCTGGTAGCGCTCGCGCTCGGCCTCGTCACGCTCTTCCACAACGCGCCGGCGCCGTACCACACGTCGACCTACCTCGTCGGCGCGATCACCGTCGCTGTCGGCGGGTTCTGGGCGTTCGCGCTCGGGAAGGCGCTCGCCATCCGGCGACGGCCGCCGCTCGTGCGTCCGGACGAGCTGGTCGGGATGGAGGGCGTCGTCCGCGACGGCGGCTACGTGTTCGTGCGCGGCGAGCTTTGGCGCCTGCGCGCCGACGAGCCGCTCGAGCCGGGGCAGCGTGTCCGCGTGGACGCCCTCGACGGGCTCGCCGTGCACGTGCAACCCGTCTAGGCGATTAGGATCGAGCCGTGACGGCGGCGCTGATCGTCCTGGCCGTGGTGCTCGTCCTGCTCGCGTGGTTCCTCTTCACCGCGATCAAGGTCGTGCGCGAGTACGAGCGGGCGATCGTCTTCCGCGTCGGCCGGCTGCTGCCCGAGCCGAAAGGGCCCGGTCTCTTCTTCCGCATCCCGATCGTCGACAAGCTCGTCAAGGTCGACCTGCGCACGATCACGCTCAACATCCCGCCACAGGAGGTGATCACGAAGGACAACGTGCCGGTGCGCGTGAACGCCGTCGCGTACTTCCGGATCGTCGACCCGCGCGCGGCGATCGTCCAGGTGGAGAACTTCATGGTCGCGACGTCGCAGATCGCGCAGACGACGCTGCGGTCGGTGCTCGGCCAGCACCAGCTCGACGAGCTCCTGTCGGAGCGCGAGAAGATCAACGCCATCCTCCAGGAGATCATCGACGAGGCGACCGCGCCCTGGGGGATCAAGGTGTCGATCGTCGAGGTGAAGGACGTGGAGATCCCGCAGGGGATGCAGCGCGCGATGGCGCGGCAGGCCGAGGCCGAGCGCGAGCGGCGCGCGAAGGTGATCAACGCCGAAGGCGAGTTCCAGGCGTCGGAGCGCCTGAAGGACGCCGCGAACGTGATCGAGCAGCACCCCGTGGCGCTGCAGCTGCGCTACCTGCAGACGCTGCTCGAGCTCGGTGGCTCGCAGTCGACGACGATCGTGTTCCCGGCGCCGGTCGACCTGATCAAGCCGTTCCTGCGCGACTGACGCGCTACGCGGGCTGCTTTCGCTCCCGGAAGCGCCGCGCGGCGTCGATCGCGGCGCCGAGGTTCAGGCCCTTGTCCTTCGCCTGCTTGATGAGCATCACGGTCTCGACGGCGTCCATGTCGTAGATCCGCTGCTTCTTCCCCTTCGTCGGGATCTGCGCCTTGTTCGTCCAGTAGTCGAGCTGCATCTTCGAGATGCCCGCGATCGCGCACACCTGGCCGAGGTACAGCTCGATCTTGTCGAGGTGCTCCGCCATGTCGATCGGCTCGAGCAGGTCGACACTCTTCGTGTAAGCCATTCGCGGGTTCCTTTCGGTGATCACGCACCCCCCGTTGATCCTTATACCCCGCCGATTTGCAAAAGGGAAGGGCGTGTCGGCCGTCGGGCCGCCGGCGTTCAGCCTTCGGCGGCGGCGCCTGCGTCGTCGCCCGAGTCGACCACGGGCGCGAGCGAGGACACCTGCTCACCCTCGCGCAGGCGCATCACGATCACGCCCTGCGTCGAGCGGCCGAGTCGCTTGACGTCCTCGACCGGGATGCGGATGACGGTGCCGCCGGTAGAGATCAGCATCACCTGGTAGCCGTCGCGCACGACGCGTGCGCCGGCGAGGTGGCCGCGCGCCTCCGTGAGCTGCACGGTCTTGACGCCCATCCCGCCGCGCCCCTTCCTCGGATACTCGGAGACGCGGGTGCGCTTGCCGTAGCCGTTCTCTGTCACGACGAGCAGGTCGGCGTCGTCGGCCGCGATCGCGACGGAGATCACCTCGTCGTCCCCTCGGAGGCGCATGCCCTGCACGCCCGACGCGTCGCGTCCCATCGGGCGCACCTCGGACTCCGCGAAGCGGATCGCCTGGCCGCCGCGCGACACGAGCAGCACGTCGTCGTTGCCCGAGGAGTGGCGGACGCCCACGAGCTCGTCGCCCTCGCGCATCTTGATCGCGATGATCCCGTCCGACTTGAGCGGCGTGTTGTACGCAGCGAGCTCCGTCTTCTTGACGACGCCGTTCTTCGTCGCGAAGAGGAGGTACTTCGCCTCCTCGAAGTTGCGGGTCTGCACGACCGCGCGCACCGTCTCTCCCTGGCGGAACGGCAGCAGGTTGACGATCGCCCGGCCCTTCGACTGGCGCGAGCCGAGCGGCAGCTCGTGCACCTTGAGGCGGTAGACCTTGCCGACGCTGGTGAAGAACAGGATGTAGTCGTGGGTCGAGGCGACGAAGAGGTGCTCGATGTAGTCGTCGTCCTTCAAATCCATCCCCATCACGCCGATGCCGCCGCGCCGCTGCTCGCGGTAGGCCGTGACCGGCAGGCGCTTGATGTAGCCGGAACGTGTGATCGCGATCACCATGTCCTCTTCCGCGATCAGGTCCTCGAGCTCGAGCTCCTCCTCGGCCGCGACGATCTCCGTGCGGCGGTCGTCGCCGCGGCCGTAGATCTCCTTCACCTCGAGCAGCTCCTGCTTGATCAGCGCGTCGATCTTCTCCTCGCTCCCGAGCAGGTCGCGGAGCTCCTCGATCCGCTCCTTCTTGTCGCGGTAGTCCTGCTCCACCCGCGAGCGCTCGAGCGCCGTCAGCGCGCGCAGGCGGAGCTCGAGGATCGCCACGGCCTGGCGCTCGGAGAGCTCGAACCGCTCCATCAGGCCGTTCTTCGCCGCCTCGGTGTCGGCGGCCGCGCGGATGAGCTGGATGACGGCGTCGAGGTTGTCGAGCGCGATCAGGTAGCCCTCGAGGATGTGGATCTCGCGCTCGAGCTTGCGCAGCTCGTGCTTCGAGCGGCGCGTGACGATCTCGCGCTGGAAGTCGAGGTAGTGCCGCAGCAGCTCGAGCAGCGAGAGCGTGCGCGGGACGCCGTTGACGAGCGCGACCGTGTTGACGCCGAACGTCGACTGCAGCGGCGTGTGCTTGAACAGCTTGTTCAGCGCGACCTGCGGGACGGCGTCGCGCTTCAACTCGATCTGGATGCGCATGCCGGAGCGGTCGGAGTGGTCCTGCAGGTCCGAGATCTCGGTCAGCACCTTCTCGTTGACGAGCTCGGCGATCTTCGCGATCACGCCGCCGTCGCCGCCCTTCTTCACCCCGTACGGCAGCTCGGTGACGATGATCGCGCTCCGGCCGCCGCGCAGCTCCTCGATGTGCGCGCGTGCGCGCATCACGACGCGGCCGCGGCCGGTGCGGTACGCGTCGCGGATGCCGGACCGGCCGACGATGATCGCCCCGGTCGGGAAGTCGGGGCCCTTGATGTGCTTCATCAGGTCCTCGACGTTCGCATTCGGGTTGTCGACGAGCGTCACGACGGCGTCGATCACCTCCCCGAGGTTGTGCGGCGGGATGTTCGTCGCCATCCCGACGGCGATGCCCGCGCTGCCGTTGACGAGCAGGTTCGGGAAGCGCGCCGGCAGAACCTTCGCGATCTGCTTCGACTCGTCGTAGTTCGGCTCGAAGTCGACGGTGTCGTGCTCGAGCTCCTCGAGCAGCTCCGTCGCGATGCGCGCGAGCCGCGCCTCTGTGTACCTCATGGCCGCCGGCGGGTCGTCGTCGATCGAGCCGAAGTTGCCCTGCCCGTCGACGAGCGGGTACCGCAGCGAGAACGGCTGCGCCATCCGCACGAGGGTGTCGTAGATCGCCGCGTCGCCGTGCGGATGGAAGTTGCCCATCACGTAGCCGACGATGTTCGCGCTCTTCACGTACGGTCGGCCCGGCCGGTTGCCGTTCGTCCACATCGAGTAGAGGACGCGACGGTGCACGGGCTTCAGGCCGTCGCGCACGTCCGGCAGCGCGCGAGACACGATCACCGACATCGCGTAGTCGAGGAAGCTCGAGCGCATCTCCTGCTCGAGCTCGCGCGACTCGATCCGCCCGGGCCCGAGCGCCCCCGTCTCGAGCTCGCCCATCAGACGTCCAGGAACTTGACGTTCGTCGCGTTCTCCTCGATGAAGACGCGGCGCGGCTCCACGGCGTCGCCCATCAGCATCGAGAAGACCTGGTTGGCGGCCGACGCGTCGTCGACGTCCACCCGCACGAGCAGCCGCTTCGCCGGATCCATCGTGGTCTCCCACAGCTGCTCTGCGTTCATCTCGCCGAGGCCCTTGAAGCGCGACACCTGGATGCCGACCTTCGCGGCGTCGAGCACACGCGCGCGCAGCGCGTCGAACGACTCGGCGACCACGCGCTCCTTGCCGACCGCGACCGTAAACGGCGGCGCGCCGATCTGGTCGACGAGCTTCGCGTAGGCGTTCCGCAGTCCGTTGTAGATCGGAGACGCGAGCAGCTCGACCGGCACCGTCACGTTCCGCGCGGCGGACGTCTCAGTCTCGACGACCCGGATCGTCAGCTCGTCCTCGCCTCGGTCGACCACCGACAGCGCATAGCCGTTCTCGCCGATCGCGTCGATCGCCCTCTGCACGTCATCGGGCGACTCGATGGAATGCTCGACGAGGCGGTGGAGCACCATCAGCTCCGTCGCCGCCGCGCCGAAGTCGGAGCGGAGACGCGCGTAGTAGCCCTCGTACTGCGCGATGTCCTTCACGAACCGGTGCCACTTCGCCTCGGTCAGCTTCACGGGCCGGTTGCCGCGTGCCGTCACCTCCGCCGCGGGAACCCGCTCGCGGGCGAGCAGATCCTCGAGCTGTGCGTCCTTCTCGAAGTAGAACTCCTGGTTGCCGAGCTTGACCTTGTACAGCGGCGGCACGGCGATGTACACGTGGCCCGCGTTGATCAGCTCTGGCATCTGCCGGTACAGGAACGTCAGGATCAGCGTGCGGATGTGCGACCCGTCGACGTCGGCGTCCGTCATCACGATCACGCGGTGGTAGCGGAGCCGCGAGATGTCGAACTCGTCGCCGATCCCGGTCCCGATCGCCGTGATCATCGCCTGGATCTCGGCGTTCGACAGCACCTTGTTGATGCGGTTCTTCTCGCTGTTGATGATCTTGCCGCGCAGCGGCAGGATCGCCTGGTAGGTGCGGTCGCGGCCCATCTTGGCGGAGCCGCCGGCGCTGTCGCCCTCGACGATGAAGAGCTCGGCGGCCTCGGGGTCCTTGATCGAGCAGTCGGCGAGCTTCCCGGGGAGCGACATCGAGTCGAGCGCCGACTTGCGCCGGGTCAGCTCGCGCGCCTTGCGCGCGGCCTGGCGCGCACGCGCGGCCGCGATCGCCTTGTTGATGATCTGGCGCGCCTCCGAGGGGTTCTCCTCGAGGAACTCCGCGAGCTTCTGGTTGACCGCGGTCGAGACGAGCCCGCTGATGCCCGGGTTGCCGAGCTTGGTCTTCGTCTGCCCCTCGAACTGCGGGTTCTGCAGCTTGACCGAGATGACGGCCGCGAGCCCCTCGCGCACGTCCTCGCCTTCGAGGTTGTCCTCCTTCTCCTTCAGCAGCCCCTTGTCGCGCGCGTACTTGTTCAGCGTCGACGTCAGCGCCGAGCGGAAGCCGGACAGGTGCGAGCCGCCCTCGTGCGTGTTGATGTTGTTGGCGAACGAGAAGACGGACTCCTGGTACGACGTGTTCCACTGCATCGCGACCTCGACCTCGCCCTGGTCGCTCGAGCCGTCGAAGTAGACGACGTGCTTGTGGACGATGTCCTTCGACTCGTTGATGTAGCCGACGAAATCCCTGATCCCGCCCTCGTAGTGGAACTCGACGGGCGCGCCTCCGTCCGCACGCTCGTCGTGGAACGACACCCGGAGGCCTTTCGTGAGGAACGCCATCTCCCGGAAGCGGGCGACCAGCGTCGCCGCGTCGAACACCGTCTCCTCGAAGATCTCGGCGTCCGGCAGGAACGAGATCGTGGTGCCCGTCTCCTTCGACTCGCCCGCGACCTGCATCGGCCCCTGGGGCGCACCGCGCGCGAACTCCTGGCGGTAGATCTTGCCGTCGCGCTCGACCTCGGCGACGAGCCATTCGGACAGCGCATTCACGACGGACACCCCGACGCCGTGCAGGCCGCCCGACACCTTGTATCCGTCGCCGCCGAACTTCCCGCCGGCGTGCAGCTTCGTCAGCACCACCTCGAGCGCCGAGATGCCCTGCTCCGGGATCTCGTCGACGGGGATGCCGCGACCGCGATCGCGCACCGTGACCGAGTTGTCCGGGTGGATCGTGATCTCGACGGTGTCGTTGAAGCCGGCGAGCGCCTCGTCGACCGCGTTGTCGACGACCTCGTAGACCAAGTGGTGGAGACCGCGGATGCCGGTCGAGCCGATGTACATGCCCGGCCGGAGCCGGACCGGCTCCAGACCCTCGAGCACGGTGATGTCCTTGGCCGAGTACCCGGCCTGCGCCTGTGTCTTCGCCATACGCAAGAAATGCCTGCAAAACTACGGTTTTGCCAGGCACCTGAAGTGTATCAGACGGAGGGGTCGGAGCGCCCCCGCGCGAGGCTGAAACTGACCGCTTTTTGCACAGTTTCGCGCAGGTTTTCGTCCTCGATCGGCGCGGCGAGCGCGCGGGCGAGCTCGAGCTCGGCGGGAGTCGCCTCCAGCGGTGGCGGCGGCGCCTCCTCGGCCGGCGGCGGCAGCGGGCCGGGCGCGAAGCGCAGGCGCGGGACGCGGAGCCTCGCCGCCATCTCGCCGGCACGCTGGCCGAGTTCGAATGCCCAGACGGAATCGGCCGTGTTGACGTGAAGCGTGCCGTCGCGGCCGACCCGCGCCGGCCACGCGTTGCACGCGATCGCGGGCCCGACGGCGCCCGGCCAGCGGTCGACGATCTCGGCCATTCCCGCCTGCGGCCCGAAGCGCGACAGCTCGCGGCGGACCTCGTCAGCGAGCGGTTCCATGCGTCACCTCTACCAGCTGGGCCGGCTCCGCCGGCAGCAGCGTCGCGTCCGTCGCCGTGATCATCGCCTGGCCCGTCTGCGCGACGCGCTCCGCGAGGATGCGCCGGCGCGCGCGGTCGAGCTCGGACAGGACGTCGTCGAGGAGCAGGAGTGGTCGCGACGGCAGCACGTCGGCCTCCGCGAGCAGCAGCGAGAGCACGGCGAGGCGCTGCTCGCCCTGCGACCCGAACTGCCGCAGGTCGCGGTCGCCGCTCGCCACGAGGACGTCGTCGAGGTGCGGGCCGACCCCCGTCGCGCCGCGGTCGACGTCGCGCTGCAGCCGCGACTCGAGCTGATCCGCCGTCGGCGGCTCGCCGCCGTACGCGAGCCGCATCCGCGTGAGGCCGAACTCGCCCGCGCGTTCGGCGAACGCAGGCTCGAGCGCGGCGAGTGCGGCGACGCGCTGCTCGACGAGCTGCGCGCCCAGCTCCGCCACCTGCCGCGTCCACGGCTCCACCGCCGCCCGCTCCGACAGGCCGAGCTGCAGCCGTCGCAGCGCCGCGTTCCGCTGCGCGAGCGCAGCCAGGTACTCCTGCGGCAGCGTCGCGTGCGACGGCGCGAGTCGGCCGAGCACGCGATCGAAGTACGCACGGCGTGCGGCCGGGCCGCCCTTGACGACGGCCAGGCGGTCGGGGGTGAAGACGAGCGTCGAGAGCTCGCGGCGCAGCGACTCGGCGGACGGGAGCCGTGCCCCGTTCAGCCGCGCCTCCTTCGCCTGCCCCTGGCGCAGCGTCACCGACGTCTCGACCTCGCGGCCGTCGCTTCGTCCGGCCGCTGTGACGCGCGCGGCCGGCTCGCCGAAGCGGATCAGCTGCGCGTCCGTGCGCGTACGCGGCGAGAAGCCCTGCGTCGCGACGTGCAGCGACTCGAGCAGGTTGGTCTTGCCCGCACCGTTCGGCCCGACCGCGAGCACGACGCCCGGCTCGAGCTCGAGCGCAAGCGAGGCGTACGACCGGTAGTGACGGAGCGTGAGCCGGCGGACGACCAGCGCTGACGGCTAACCGGCGAGCCTGATCGGCATGATCAGGTACACGTAGTCGTCGCTCTCGCCCTCGAGCACCGCCGGCCGTAGCGGGCTGATCAGCTTGAGCTTGACCGTGTCGGAGTCGACGGACTCGAGCCCGTCGCGCAGGAACTCCGCGTTGAAGCCGATCTCCATCGCGTCGCCGGCGAACGGTGCGGGCAGCGACTCACGCGCCTCGCCGACGTCCTGCGTGATCGCCGACACCGTGAGCTCGCCCTCGGCGAACCGCAGACGAAGCGGCGAGTTGCGCTGCGCGAGCAGCGAGACGCGGCGGACGACCTCCAGCACCTCGTCGCGTGGCAGCGACAGCTCGTGCTCGAACTGCTCCGGGAGCAGCTGGCGGTAGTTCGGGAACTGCCCGTCGATGCGGCGCGTCGTCAACCAGACGCCGTCGGCGCCGAAGACGACGTGGTTCTCCTGCATCCCGAGCTGCACGTCGTCGGCGCCGGCGGCGATCCGCGTCAGCTCCTGCAGCGCGCGCGCCGGGATGATCGCCTCGAGCTCCGGCAGCGGTGCGTCCACCGGCGTCTCCTTCACCGCGAGCCGGTACGAGTCCGTCGCCGCCATTACGACCTTGCCCGGCTCGAACCGCACGAGGATCCCGGTCAGCACCGGGCGGCTCTCGTCGCGCGAGGCGCTGCGGCCGACGCGGCCGATCGTGTCGACGAGCACGTCGCGGTCGACGGTGTGCAGCGACGTCGCTTCGACGTCGGGAAGACGCGGAAAGTCCTCTGCCGAGTACGTGTGCAGCCGGTAGGTCGCGCTGCCGGCGCTGACGACGACCACGGCCTCTTCCGGCCGGTGCTCGATCGTCACGTCGCCGTCGGGCAACGACCTGGCGATGTCGAGCAGGAGCCGTCCCGGCACGACGGCGGTTCCCTCGCCCTCGACCGAGGCATCGACGGCTGCGCGCAGCGACACCTCCATGTCGGTCGCCGCGAGGTGGAGGCGGCCTGCTTCCGCGCGCAGCTGGATTCCGCCCAGCACGAGCACGGCGGTGCGCGTCGAGACGCCGCGCGCGACGACCACGAGGCGGGTGGTGAGCTCGTCCCGTGGGACGGTTATCCGCAATCCGGTGCCCACCACGATGTCTGAGTCAATCATCTAATGAAAACCTCGTTGTAGTCGTAAGGCCTGTGGGCGCCGGGGAAAACCGGCATCCGCGCGCTGTCGAAGCCATTCTCGCTGTGGGAGCGGACGGGGGAGAACGGGTGCCGCTCCACAGGCACCGGCGCCTATCGGAGCTGCCGGACGCGCGCTGTGAGCTCCTGGACGAGGTTGTAGACAGACCTGTCCTCACGGATCAGACGCGCGATCTTCGACGTCGCATGGATGACGGTGGTGTGGTCGCGGCCGCCGAACTCCTTGCCGATCTTCGGCAGCGACGAGTCGGTGAGCTCGCGCGACAGATACATCGCCACCTGCCGTGGGTAGACGATGTTCTGCGAGCGGCGGTCACCCGTCAGCTCCTCCATCGTCACGCCGAAGCGCTCGCAGACGAGCTCCTGGATCCGCTCGATCGAGATCTGCGGGCCCTCACCCTGAGGGAACACGTCCTTGAGGACGTCTTGCGCGAGCTCGATCGAGAGTGGCCGGCCGGTGAGCGAGGAGAACGCGACGACGCGCGTGAGCGCACCCTCGAGCTCGCGGATGTTCGTCGACACGCGCGCGGCGATGAACGTGAGCAGCTCCGGGTCGCGCACCTCGATCTGGTCGTTCTTCACCTTCCGGCGGAGGATCGCGATGCGCGTCTCGAGGTCGGGCGGCTGGATGTCCGTGATCAGCCCCCACTCGAACCGCGAGCGCAGCCGCTCCTCGAGCGTCTGGATGTCGCGAGGCGGGCGGTCCGACGACATCACGATCTGGCGCCCCGCCTCGTAGAGCGAGTTGAAGGTATGGAAGAACTCCTCTTGGATCCGCTCCTTGTGCTCGAAGAACTGCACGTCGTCGATCAGGAGGACGTCGTAGGTGCGGTATCGCTGCTTGAAGCCCTCGATGCGCTTGTCGCGCAGGCTGTTGATGAAGTCGTTCATGAACGTCTCCGACGTCACGTAGCGACAGGTGAGCCCGCCGCCGTGGTCGGTGACGAAGTTCGCGACCGCGTGTAGCAGGTGCGTCTTCCCGAGGCCCGTGTGGCCGTAGATGAAGAGCGGGTTGTACGCCTGCGCCGGCGCCTCGGCGACCGCAAGCGCGGCGGCGTGCGCGAAGCGGTTCGACGAGCCGATCACGAACGAGTCGAACGTGTACTTCGGGTTGATCCCGACGACGTCCGGCCGCGAGGTCACCACCTCGAGCGGCAGCGGCGTGACCGAGCTCGGAACCGCCTGCGCGGCGGGGGCGGCGGCGACGCGGACTCGGAAGCCGACCCTGCGGTCGCCCCCGCCCGCGTCCCGCACCGCGGCGCGGATCAGGTCGAGGAAGTGCCCCTCGATCCACTCGCGCGTGAAGTCGTTCGGGACGCCGAGGGCGAAGGCTTCGTCGTCGAGCTCCTCGCCGTCGACCTCGCCGAACCAGGTCTGGAACGTCGTGTCGTTGAGGGCTTCGCGGAGACGAGCTGCGACGTCGTTCCAGAGGCGCTCCGCCGTCAGCTCGACCTGTCCGTCCACCCCGCCTGCACGCTCCTCGTTCGTAGTCCCGGAGCGCGCGAGCATAGCAGCGGCCCAGCGCCCTCTCAACGCGGATTTCGCCGCCGGATCGAAGTGGCAAAAACCCTCTTTTTGCAGCGACTTTCGGTGACTCCACACACGTCTCCACACCTGTGGAAAGCCCGCCGCGGCTCCGCGCGTTGGTCGCACTTTCCACGACTTTTCCACTGCTCCGCGGCTGTGGACAACTCGCCCCGCGAGGCGGTCCGGCTATACTCGCCGCCGGCCGACGACGTCGGCCCTTCTTCTCTCGCAGCACGCCCCTCGGGCCGCCACCTTCGATGAAACGGACCTACCAGCCGAACGTGCGCAGGCGCAAGCGCAAGCACGGCTTTCGCAGCCGGATGTCGACGCGCGCCGGCCGCCTCATCCTCAAGCGCCGCCGCGCGAAGGGCCGCAAGCGCCTCTCGGCGTAAACGCGTGCAGCGGCGGAACCGCCTCTCCCGCTCCCGCGACTTCGACGCCGTCTACGGGCAGGGCCGCTCGGTGTCGACCCGGTTTCTCGTCCTTTACTTCTTCCGGCGCGAGGAGCCCGTGGGCGCGCCGCGGCTCGGGTTCGCGGTGCCGAAGTCGGTCGGAAACGCCGTCGTCAGGAACCGGATCAAGCGCCAGCTCCGCGAGGTGATGCGCGCGCGGCTCGACCGTGTCCCGCAGGCGTACGACTACGTGTTGAAGGTGCGCGAGGGATTGCCCGAGGCGGTCGAGGCGAACGGGTTCCCGTGGCTCGAGGAGCGCGTCGACGAGGTGCTCGGAAAGGCGACGGCGTGACGACCGCCCCCCTGCGCAGCCTCGCGATCCTGCCGATCAGGCTCTACCAGCTGCTGATCTCGCCGCTGCTGCCGGCGAACACGTGCAAGTACCACCCGAGCTGCTCGGAGTACGCCGCGCTCGCGATCCGCAGGCACGGCGTCGTGCGCGGGATCGCGCTGGCGGCGTGGCGGCTGCTGCGTTGCAACCCGTGGTCGATGGGCGGCGTGGACTACCCGTGACGCTCGCGAGCATCCTCACGCCGCTCGAGAACATCATGAAGTCGATCCTCGACTTCTTCCACCTCACGGTGGGCTTGCCGTGGGCGTGGTCGATCGTCGCGGTGACGATCCTCGTCCGCATCTGCATCGTCCCGCTCACCGTCCGCCAGATCCACTCCATGCAGGCGATGCAGGCGCACATGCCGGAGATGAAGCGGATCCAGCAGAAGTACAAGGGCGACCGGCAGAAGCTCAACGAGGAGTTGATGAAGTTCTACAAGGAGAACAACATCAACCCGGCCGCGTCGTGCCTGCCGCTGCTGCCGCAGCTGCCCGTGTTCTTCGCGCTCTACCTGACGCTGAAGCACGCGTCGCACGGCAAGCATCCGATCCACGGGTCGTTCCTCCACATCATCCCGGACATCGCGGCGAAGGCGAGCTCGCACTGGTCGGGGTGGGTGCTGCTTGTCGTCTACGCCGGCTCGCAGGTCGCGTCGACCTACTTCATGGGCGCGACCATGGACAAGACGCAACGGAACATCATGATGGTGTTCCCCCTCTTCCTGATCACGATCATCTCCCGCTTCCCGGTCGGCCTCGTCGTCTACTGGATGACGACGAACCTGTGGACGGTCGGGCAGGGGCTGATCACACGTCGGCTGCTGCCGCGGACGCCGGCACCGAAGCTCGGGCGTGCGGCGCGCGCGACGCCGAAGCCGGAGAGCGGCAACGGCACGGCCGCGAAGGCGCCCGAGCCGCCGCCGCCTCCCGAGCCGAAGCCGAAGCAGCCGGCGGCGCAGCCGCGGCGGGTCAAGCGGAAGAAGGGCGGCTCGAGGCGGTGACCGACCAACCCGCGCCGGGCGAGGTGCCGGACGGGGCCGAGGTCTCGGTCGAGGCGACGGGCGAGACGGTCGGCGAGGCGAAGTGGAAGGCGCTGCGCGACCTCGAGCGGCTCGCGCCCGCGCTCGACCGCGCGGCGGTTCGTTTCCAGGTCGTGTCCGAGGGCGAACGAGGCCTGCTCGGCGTCGGCTACGCACCGGCGCGCGTGGTGGCGAGCGTCGCGGCGACCGCGGCGCGGCAGGAGCGGCAGGCCGACGAGAGCGAGCTGGAGTCACGGGTTCGCGGCCTCGTCGAGCGCGTCGTCGGGGCGCTCGGAGTCGGCGCCCGCGTCGAGGTGCACGAGACCGAGGACGAGGTGCACGTGACCGCGACCGGCGGCGACCTCGCGCTGCTGATCGGCAAGCACGGCCAGACGATCGACGCCCTGCAGTACGTCGCGAACGCCGCTCTGCGCGGCGAGTGCGACGGCAAGCCGATCACGATCGACGCCGGCGGGTACCGCGAGCGCCGCCGCACGGCGCTCGAGTCGCTGGCGCTCGAGTCGGCGGAGCGTGCTGTGCGCGGCGAACGCGTCGAGCTGGCGCCGATGACGGCGGTCGAGCGGAAGGTCGTGCACGAGCGGCTGAAGGACGTCCCGGGCGTGGCGACGTCGAGCGAGGGAACCGAGCCGAATCGGTACGTCGTCGTCAGCCCCGCCTGACCTCGAGCAGTGGCTCGAGGCCGTGCTCGGCGCACCGGGGCTGACCGCGCTGCGCGACGCCGCCGCCGCCCGGCGGGTGCTCCTCGAGGACTCGCTGCGCGGCGCCGAGGTCGTCGCGGGCTTCGAGGGGCCGATCGTCGACGTCGGGTCGGGCGGCGGCGCGCCCGGGATCCCGCTCGCGCACGCGCTCCCCGAGCGCGAGGTCGTGCTGCTCGAGGCCGAGCGGCGGAAGTGCGCGTTCCTCGAGCGGTGGGCGCCTGCGAATGCGCACGTCGTGTGGGGGCGGGCGGAGGAGCAGGAGACCGACTGGGCGGGTGTCGCCGTCGCGAAGGCGCTCGCGCCGCCGCCGACCGCGGCCGAATGGTGCCTGCCGCTCGTGCGCGAAGGAGGCGGGGTGGTGCTATGGGTCGGCCCGACCGCGGACGTGCAGCTCGTCGGCCGCATCGCGCCGCGTCTCGGCGGCGAGCTCGAGGCCGCACCGCCCGGGTTCGTCGTGCTGCGGAAGGTCAGCCCCACGCCCGAGGGCTTCCCGCGCCGGCCGGGCGTCGCGCGCAAGCGTCCGCTGCGTCCGTGAACCGCGCGCGTCGGCGTCCGCGTCCGAGGCTAGATTGGCTCGATCTTGGCGACCGTCTACGCGTTCGCGAACCAGAAGGGCGGCGTCGGTAAGACGACGACCGCGATCAACCTCGCCGCCTGTCTCGCCGAGGCGGGCGAGCGCGCGCTCGTCGTCGATCTCGATCCGCAGGCGAACGCGACGTCGGGGCTCGGGATGCGCGCGAACGGCGCTTCGACGTACGACCTGCTCGACGGCGCGCCGCTCGCCGAGCTCGCGAAGCCGACGCAGTTCCGGAACCTCTACCTCGTGCCGTCGAAGCCGGAGCTCGCGGGCGCCGCAGTCGAGCTCGCGCAGCGCACCGACGGCGACCGCTATCTCGCACGCTCGCTTCGCGACGCCGACGGCTTCGACTTCGTCCTGCTCGACTGCCCACCGTCGCTCGGCGCGTTGACGGTCAACGCGCTCGCCGCCGCCGACCGCGTCGTCGTTCCGGTGCAGGCGGAGTACTACGCGCTCGAGGGACTCGCGCAGCTCGTGCAGTCGATCAACCTGATCAAGGCCCGGCTCAACCCGAAGCTCGCGATCGCAGGGGTGCTCCTCACGATGGCGGACGCGCGGACGAAGCTCTCCGCGGACGTCGAGGCGGAGGTGCGCCGTCACTTCGGCGACCTCGTGTTCAAGGCGGTCGTGCCGCGGTCGGTGCGTGTCGCGGAAGCGCCGAGCCACGGCGTCCCCGTCACGCACTACGACCGGCGCTCGCGCGGCGCGCAGGCTTACTGGCAGGTGGCGATGGAGCTTGTCGACCGGCGCTAGCAGCCAGCGCCGCGGGCTCGGCCGCGGCTTCGAGGTGCTGATCGGCGGCGGCTCGCCGGAGCTCGCGCAGGTGCCCGTCGCGGAGATCCACCCGAATCCGAAGCAGCCGCGGCGGTCGTTCGACGCCGATGCGACCGGAGGGCTGGCGGAGTCGGTGAAGGCGCAGGGACTGATCCAGCCGGTCGTCGTGCGCCCGCGGCTGCAGGGCGGCTACGAGCTGATCGCAGGCGAGCGCCGCTGGCGTGCAGCACGCGCCGCCGGGCTCACGGCGATCCCGACGGTCGTGCGGGAGGCGGACGACCGCGACACGCTCCTGCTCGCGCTCGTCGAGAACGTCGCGCGCGAGGATCTTTCGGCGATCGAGGAGGCGCGCGCCTACGCGGTCCTCCTCGACGAGTTCGGGCTGTCGCTCGGCGAGGTGGCCGAGCGCGTCGGCAAGGCGAAGTCGACGGTCTCGAACCGCGTGCGCCTGCTCGAGCTACCCGACGACGTGCTCGCGCTCGTCGAGGCGGACGGGCTGACGGAGGGGCACGCGCGCGCGCTGCTCGCCATCCCCGACGACGACGGCAGGCGCCGGCTCGCCCGCCGCATCGTCCGCGACGGCCTGTCGGTGCGGGCCGCCGAGCGTGCTGCGCGAGACGCGGGCGCGCGCACGCGCAGGACGCGGCGCACGAGCGTCGACCCCGAGCTCGCGACGCGGGTCAAGTCCGCGCTGCGCACGCTCACGGGCATCGAGCCGCGCGTCGGCGGCGCGGGCGTGCACCTGCCGGTGCGCGATGAGGTCCAGCTCGAGGAGCTCGCCGAGTCGCTCGAGCGTCTGCTGGAGCCGTAACCCGCCCGCTGCTCGGCCCGTTGCACCGTCGTGGACGGGTTGTGGCTGCAGGACATCGAGTCGCTCGAGGCGATCTCGCAGGACGACGACACGCGCAACCTGTTCCTGCGCATGGCGCAGATGTCGTCGAGCGGGCGGCTCGCGCCGTTCCTGCGCGAGCTCGAGTGCGACAGCGAGCTCGACGACGAGACGAAGGTCACGCTCGCCGAGATCGCGAGCGACGCGGGCTTCCTGCACGCGGTCGAGGACTACGTCCACCGCACGCGCGCACTCCACTGAAACGGCCCGCGGGGATGGGCGATCCTGGATTCGAACCAGGGACCTCCGCCTTATCAGAGCGGCGCTCTAACCAGCTGAGCTAATCGCCCGCAGCGCGCCAGTGTAGCCCGCGTTTGCGCCTGCGGCCGAGGGTAATCTAGGTCGCGATGGTCGAGATGACGATCTACGGGGTCTCGTTCGACCTCGTCGGCAAGCAGCCGATCGTCCTGCTCAAGACAGCCGAGGGGAACCGGTACCTGCCGATCTGGATCGGCCATCCCGAGGCGGCCGCGATCCTGATGAAGCTGCAGGGCGCGACCGCCGCGCGACCGCTCACGCACGACCTGCTCGTGAACATCCTCGCGGAGCTCGACGTCGACGTGGTACGCGTCACCGTGACGGAGCTGCGCGAGAACACGTTCCATGCGTCGATCACCGTCTCGCAGAACGGCAACGAGCTGGAGATCGACTCGCGTTCGTCGGACGCGATCGCGGTTGCGGTGCGCGCACAAGCGCCGATCTACGCAGCCGACGACGTGATCGAGGAATCGGCGATCGAGATGGAAGGCGACGAGGTCAACGAAGAGGAGATCGTCGACGAGTTCAAGCGGTTCCTCGACCGCGTCTCGGCCGAGGACTTCGCCGAGGCGGAGGTCGACGCGCCGCTCGAGGACGACGAGTCCGAGAGCGAAGACTGACCCGGGCGCCGCTCACACGCCGAGCTCGCGCTTCGTGAGGGCGAGCAGCTCGCGCTGGAGTGCGCGCACGCCGTCGTCGCTGAGCGGCCCGCGGTTCTCGCGCACGCGCTCCTCGAGCATCGCCGCCTCGCGCTGCGGGTCGACGAACGCGAGACCGTGCGCGTCCTTGTGGCGGCGCAGCTCCGCCACCAGCTCGAGCCGGCGGTTGACGGCGGCGACGACCTCGCGGTCGACCTCGCTGATGAGCGCGCGCAGGCGCTGCACCTCGGCGTCAGGCGGAATGGACACGCGCTCTCACCGTTCGCAATCTAGTTGTGGATCGTGACCGCGGCGACGAGCGCGACGGCGTTGAAGGCGCCGTGCAGGACCATCCCCGGAAAGACGGAGCCAGTGCGCGAGCGAATCCACGCGAGCACGCCGCCGAAGACGGCGATCACGGGGAACGACAGGACGAGTCCGTGCGCCAGTCCGAACGCGACGCCGACCACGACGATCGCCGGCCAGCGTCCGAAGGGCTCGAGCAGCGTGTAGCCGAGGCCGCGGTACGTCACCTCCTCGACGAACGGCACCCACGTGCAGATCACGACCGCGTTCGCGACGTACGCGGCGGCGTGACGCGGCTCCCAGTGCGAGGGCGTCAAGCCCTGCTCGTTGCCGGGATGGACGACGGCCGTGTAGACGAGCTCGAAGACGTAGATCGCGACGAGCGCCGCGACCACCGCGCCGAGCGTCCGCCAGACCGAGCGCGGCCGGCACAGTGCGAGCCGCTGCGCGCTGAAGCCGGCGATCGCGGCGACCACGATCACGATCACGAGGTCCTGCACGACGTTGTTCGCCACGCTCGACCACTGGTAGAGGATCTGCGGGTTGGGCTTGCCGGCGGTCGCGCGCACCCAGTATGCGATCGCGGCGAGCGCCGCTACGAGCAGGCCCCAGAGGGCGAGGCGCCAGCCGTCGTCCGTACGATGTGCCGGCGCCGTGCCCGCTCGCATGTTCACTCCCGCCGAGGCTAACAGCGCCCTGGCCGAGGTGCGCCCGGCGGCGGAACGGCTCGTCGCGCTGCGTGAGCGGATGCGCGAGCTCGAGCGTGCGCAGAACGCTCTTGTCACGGCGATCGGCGGCAACGGCGGCGGCTATGCGGCGAGCGACCTGAGCGCGGCGCAGTCCGAGCTCGCGACGCTCGCGGACGCGGCGGTCGCGTGCGTGGACCGGCTCGACGAGCTCGGCGTCCTCGTCAAGGACCTCGACCTCGGCCTCGTCGACTTTCCCGCCCGGCGCGACGGGGTCGACGTCCTCCTCTGCTGGCACGTGGGCGAGGAGCGCGTCGAGCAGTGGCACGGGGTCGAGGAGGGTTTCGCGGGGCGGAAACCGATCGACTGGGACGAATAGGTCGCCGTGTCGGCGTTCTGGCAGCACGTGGTCGTCGCGGCGGTGATGATCGTGATCGCGTCCGTCGTCGCGAAGATCGTCGACTGGCGGATGTCGCGCCGCCGGCTGACGGCGGAGGCGGTCACCCGCTACCGCGTGCTGCGCCGCACGATCTTCACCGCGATCGTCTTCGTCGGCGTCATGTCGGCGCTGCTCGTGATCCCGGAGATCCGCGCGCTCGCCGGCGGCGTCCTCGCGTCGTCGGCCGTCGTCGGCCTGGTGATCGGGCTCGCGAGCCAGCGCACGATCGGCAACGCCGTCGCCGGCGTCCTCATCGCGGTCACGCAACCGCTTCGCATCGGCGACGACGTCGAGGTCGAGGGGACACGCGGCGTCGTCGAGGAGATCGGGCTGACGTACACGTGGATCCGAACGCGGGACAACGACCGGTTCGTCGTGCCGAACGAGAAGCTCGCCTCCGGAACGATCCGCAACTCGACGATCAGGAGCGACGAGACACTTGCGGAGGTGACCGTGCAGGTTCCGGCCGACGCGCAGCTGCGCCGCGTCGTCGACTCGCTGAAGGCGCCGGGCGACCAGGTGCTCGTCACCGACGTCGCCGGCGGCAACGCGACGGTGCTCGTGCGCCGCTGGGTACCCGACGAACGGAGGGCCGAGCAGGAGGCGAGTGACATGCGCATCGCGATCGCCGAGAAGCTCGCGCAGTCGCCGGCTGGATGAGCCCCGACCCGCGCGGCCGCGGCGACGACCTCGAGTTCATCCTGCTGCAGCGCGGACGGAAGCGGAAGCGCGCGGAGCGTGTGCGCCGCCGCCGCCGGGCCGGGGTCGCCGCCGCCGCGGTCGCGCTCGCGTTTGTCGCGTTCCTCGTCACGCTCGGCTTCGGGGCGGGTGCGGCGCTGACGGCGAGCTGCGACCTCGGCACGCTGCGGCCGGTCGGCGTCGGGCGGAGCTCGTTCGTCTACGCGCGCGACGGTTCGCTGCTCGGGACGATTCCGCCGGAGCGAAACCGCGACCCGATCTCGCTCCGCCGCATGTCTCGGTGGCTGCCGGCCGCGACGGTCGCCGTCGACGACCCGCGCTTCTACCGGCACGGCGCGCTCGACTACGCGGGCCTCCTCCGCGCGGCGTGGCACGACGTGACGACGGGGCATACCGCCTCGAGCGGCTCGACGATCACGCAGCAGCTCGTGCGCAACCTCTACACGGGGCCGCAGAAGGCGTTCGAGCGCAAGGTCGAGGAGGCGTGCCTTGCGATCAAGCTCGCGGACCGCTGGTCGAAGCCGCGCATCCTCGACGAGTACCTGAACACGGTCTACTACGGCAACCACGCCTACGGCGCCGAGGCGGCGGCGGAGACGTACTTCTCGAAGCCCGCGAGCCGGCTGACGCTGCTCGAGGCAGCGCTGCTCGCCGGGCTTCCGCGCGCGCCGTCGCTGTACGACCCGTTCCACGACCCGCAGGCCGCGCTCGCGCGGCGCGACGACGTGCTGCGGGCGCTGCTCGCGGCGGGGATGATCTCGTTTCGCGAGTACGAGCGTGCGGCGCAGTCGGACTCGCTCGGGCTGAAGCCCGGCCGGATCTACACGCGCATCAGGCAGCCGTACGTCCTCTCGTACGTCGTCGACCGGCTTGAGCAGCAGTACGGGACGAACACCGTTCGCGAGGGGGGGCTGCGGGTCTACACGACGATCGACCCGCGCCTGCAGCGGCTCGCGGCGCGCGCGATCCTCCACGTCCTGCCGCGGCCGAGCGACCCCGCCGCGGCGATCGTGTCCGTCGAGCCGGGCACCGGCGCTATCCGTGCCATGACCGCGGTCGGGCGCGGCGCGAACGGCGCCTTCGACCTCGCCGCGCAGTCCGCGCGCCAGGCCGGCTCGACCTTCAAGGCGTTCGTCCTCGCCGCCGCGGTCGAACAGGGAATCGATCCCGACACGACGATCTACGAGTCTGCGCCGTTCACCTGCCTGCGCGGGCCGTGGTGCTACGCAGACGCGCTGAACGGCCATCCGTGGACGGTGCACACGTACGAGAACACGTACCTGGGCGAGACGTCGATCACGAACGCGACCCTTGTCTCCGACAACACGGTGTTCGCGCAGCTCACGCTCGACGTCGGCCCGCAGAACGTGTGGGCGCTGGCGCACCGGCTCGGCGTGCACATGACGCCCGACCGGCCGGTGGCGTCGATCGGTCTCGGCTCGCTCGCCGTCTCGCCGGTCGACATGGCGGCGGCGTACGCGACGTTCCCGGCGATGGGTGTGTACGCGAAGCCGATGGTGATCACGAAGGTGGTGCTGCCGGGCGGCAAGGTGGACACCGGCAGCGGCTGGGGTCGCCCGCGGACGCGGCGCGTCCTGTCGGACGCCGTCGCGGCCGAGGTGACGCACGTGCTCCAGCTCAACGCGGCGAAGGGCACGGGCGCAGGCTCGTGCGACGGCGTCCATCCGTGCGCGGGGAAGACCGGCACGACAGAGAACCACGCCGACGCGTGGTACGACGGCTATACGCGGCGGCTTGCCACCGTCGTCTGGATGGGCTACACGGCCGGCGAGATCCCGATGCTGCACGTGCACGGCCGCGCCGTCGTCGGCGCGACCTTCGCCGTGCCGATCTGGCACGACTACATGGCGGCGGCGCTGCGCTCGAGCCCCGCGGTTCCGTTCGCCGCGCCGCGCCGCCCCCCGGTCTGGCATGCGTACGTGCGCGGCCGGTACGGCATGTTCGGACGGCAGCCCGCACGCCGCGCGGCTGCCGGCTAGCGACTATGGGCCCGTCGTCGTCGCCGACGTCGTGGTCTGAGCCGTCGTCGTCGGGTTCGTCGTCGCGGTCGTCTGCGCGGTCGACGTCGTCGGAAGCAGCACGGACGTCGTCGCCGCCGCGGGCGGCGCCGAGAGCGTCGTCGTCGGCCGCGTCGTCACGAGGTGCGTGGTCGCGGGCGCGGTCCGCGTCGTGGTCGCCGCCCTCGTGGTCGTCGGCCGGGTCGTCGACGTCGCCGCCGTCGTACTGGCCGCCGCCGCCGTGCTCTGAGCCGTCGTCGCTGCGCCTGCCGTCGTCAGCGCCGCGACGGAGCGCAGACTGAGCGGCGGCAGCGTCGGCGGCGGGGCCGTGGAGCCGCCGCCGCGCGACGCGACCAGCGCGGCCGCGACGCCGCCCGCCACGAGCAGCAGCGCCGCGAGCGCGGCCAGCGTCGCGGGCGTGCGCGAACGGCGGCGCGCGGGCCGCAGCACCTGCGTCGCCTCGGCGCCGGTCGCCGCCGGCACGACGGCTCGTGTCTCGTCGGCGCGCAGCGCCCCCAGCAGCGCGGCGCCGTCGCCCGGCCGGAGCGCCGGGTCCTTGGCCAGCGCCGACTCTGCGATCGCGGCGAGGCGCGGCGGCGCGTCGGGGCGAACCGCGCCGACGGTCGGCGGCTGCTCGTCGCGGTGCATGCGCACGAGCTCCATCGCGTTCGATGAGATGAACGGCAACCGCCCCGTCAGCATGCGGAAGAGGATCGCGCCGAAGGAGTAGACGTCGCTCGCTGGGCCCGCGGGCTGGCCGGAGGCTTGCTCGGGCGAGATGTACGACGCGGCCCCGAGCACCGTCCCGGCCTCGGTGAGCGTGCCGGTGCCCGTCATGCGCGCGATCCCGAAGTCCACGATCTTGGCGCGGCCCTCCGCGTCGAACAGGACGTTGGCGGGCTTGAGGTCCCGGTGCACCAGTCCGCGCTCGTGCGCGTGCGCGAGCCCGGAGGCGATCTCCGTCGCGATGCGGTACGTGTCCGAGTCGGCCAGCGGCCGCCCGCCGGCGAGCCGCTCCTCCAGCGAGCCGTTCGAGAGGTACTCGAGCACCATGTACGGCCGCCCGTCGGCCTCGCCGTAGTCGAACAGCGCGCAGATGTTCGGATGCGCGAGCGCGGCGGCTGCGCGCGCCTCCCGCTCGAAGCGGGCGCGGTCGGCGTTCGGCGCGAGCGTCTTCAGCGCCACGTGCCGGCCGAGCTCCTCGTCGCGCGCGAGCCAGACCGCGCTCATCGCGCCCCGCCCGAGCGGCTCGAGGAGCCGGTAGCGGCCGGCGATCACGTCCCCCGCCATGGCCTGATTATCGTGACGACGTGTGAGCGATCTGCTGGCGATCGACGAGGCGCTCGAGCTCGTGCTCGGACGGGTCCGCCCGCTGCCCGCCGAGGACGTTCCCGTCGCCGGCGCCGCCGGCCGCGTGCTCGCCGAGGACGCGCGCGCGCAGGTCGACCTCCCGCCGTTCGACTCGTCCGCGATGGACGGGTACGCCGTGCGGGCCGCCGACACGCCCGGCCGTCTTCGACTCGTGGGACACGCCGCCGCCGGACGCCCCTTCGCCTCGGCCGTCGAGCCGGGCACGTGCGTGGAGATCTCGACCGGCGCGGTCGTCCCCGACGGCGCGGACGCCGTCGTCCCCGTCGAGCAGGCGGTTGTCCACGGAGGCGAGGTCGAGCTCGGCGAGGCCGCGGCGGGTGCTCACGTGCGGAAGCGTGGCGGCGACGTCCGGCGCGGCGCGGTCGTCGTCCCGGCGGGGACGCGGCTCGGGCCGCCGCAGCTCGGCGCCCTCGCCGCGGCCGGCGCCGCGGCGGTCCGGTGCGCACGGCGGCCTCTGCTCGCGCTCGTCGCAACGGGGACAGAGCTACGGCAGCCGGGCGAGCAGCTCCGTCCGGGCGAGATCTACGAGTCGAACAGCGTGCTCATCTCCGCGCAGGCGGCGAGCGCCGGCGCGCGCGTCGAGGTGCTGGAGCCGGTCGCGGACGATTCCGCGCGCACGCGTGCCGTGCTCGAGCGGGCGCTCGACGCCGACGTCGTCGTGACGACCGGTGGCGTGTCGGTCGGGCCGCACGACCTCGTGCGCGCGACGCTCGCCGACCTGGGCGCCGAGGAGGTGTTGTGGCGGGTCGCGATGCGCCCCGGCAAGCCGGTGGCATTCGCCGTCCGCGGGTCGACGCTCGTGTTCGGCCTTCCGGGCAACCCGGTGTCGGCGCTCGTCGGGTTCGAGCTCTTCGTCCGGCCTGCGCTCCTCGCGCTGCAGGGCGCGCGCGACCCGGCTCCGCCCTACCGCACCGGCGTGCTCGGCGCGGCGGTCGTGTGCAATGCCGCGCGGGAGTCGCTCGTGCGGGCGCGGACGAGCGTCGCAGACGGCGACGTCGTCCTCGAGCCGCTCGGCCGCCAGGAGTCGCACATGATCGTCGGCGCGGCGGAGGCGGACGCCCTCGTGCGCGTGGAGCGCGGCGACGGGCGGCTCGAAGCCGGCGCGCGCGTCAGGTACCTGGCGCTGTAGCGGCGGCCGCGAGCCGCGTCTGCGCGGTCGAGTACGAGGTGCCGCCGCGCGGCGTGAAGGCGACGAGGCGCGCGTCGACCATGTAACGGTTCGTCGCGAAGAACCGCGGGTGGCAGGCCTGCAGGCGCAGGATCTCGCGTCCGTGGTCGCGCAGGACGGCGACGTCGTCGTCGGCGACGATGTAGTGGCGGACGACGCGGTAGGTGAACGTCCCGTACGGAACCTCGAACGTGACGTAGTCGCCGACGCGGATCTCGTTGATGTAGGCGAACGGCGCGAGGTACGTCGTGCGGTGGCCGGCGACGTAGATGAGGTGGCCCTCGCCCGGGAGCCCGCTGTCGACGTAGTGGCCGGGCCCCTTCTCCAGCGACTGCTCGTCGGTGCCCTGGACGACGATCATGTTCAGCCCGATCCGGCCGATCTTCAGCCGCCCGACCGGGTCGCCGCGGCGCAGCGTGCGCGCATACGCCGCAGCCTCGGTCGCGATCCGGCGCTCGACGGACGCCAGGTCGCCGCGCGCGGGCACCGCGCGGAAGGCGGCCGCGCGCCGGTCGTACACGTGCGCCAGGTGCTCCTGCTGGAAGTGCGTGTAGAGCGCCGTGAACGGGTCCTGCCAGCGCCAGACGACGACCACCCACACGAGCGCCAGGGCGCCCGCAACGGCCGCCAGCGTGCAGAGGATCCTCGCCGTCCTGCGCATCTAGCCACCGAACGCGCGGTGCCGCGCGGTGGATACGCGCCGCCGCTCGCGCGCCGCGCGCGCCGCGCCGCGGATGGTGGCGCGGATCGGCCCGAGCGTCGGCCGCTCGCGCGGCGCGACGTACGGCGCGTAGCGGCCGGCGGCCGCGGCGGCGAGCTGCGCCGCGCACGCACCGGCGGCGAGCGTGACGAGAACCGCGGTCGGGCTGATCCAGCCCACGGCGGCCAGCAGGATCAGGTACCAGGGCGCGTCGAACCCCAGCTGGAGCCGTACCGCGACCGAGGCGACGAGCAGCGCGGGGCCCAGCAGCCCGAGCGCGAAGACGGCTGCGCGCGCTGCTGCGGGGGCGCGGCGAAGCCGGGGCAGCCAGATCCACGCGTGCAGCGCCGGAAGCACGAAGATCAGCGCGAAGGGGTTTGTTGCCAATACGAGCAACGCAACGATCACGAGTCCGAGCAGCGCGACCGTCTCGCCGGCGACGCAGTCGGCGTCGCTCACGGCACGGCGGCGGACGATCCCGTGTCGTGCGACGGTCCATGCGGTGAGCGAGAGGAGCGCGAGCGCGATCAGCGCGAGCACCGGCCAGTCGCCGGCGACGGGCGTGGCCGGGTCGGGCGGCCGCGCGACTCCGGTGGGCCACGCGCCGAGCCAGCGGAAGACGTAGAACGCGGCGCCGACGAAGAGCCACAGGCCGAGGCGCGCGCGCAGCGCGTGGAGCGCAGGTCCGAGCGCGAGCCCGCGGCGCCGGCAGAAGGCGAACAGGTCGACGGCCGCCACCGCGGGCGGCAGCAGCAGCGCGAACAGGAGCAGCTCGATTGTCCACCCGCGCACGGCCCGGGCGCCCGTCCAGAGGTACGTCGAGGCGCCCTCGGGGAGCGCCTCGCCCTGGTCGAGCGAGCCGACGATCTCCTGCGCGGCACGGCCGAGCGCCGTCAGCCGCGGGACGTCGAGCCCGTTCGGCCGGTCGGTGAACGCCGCGGGCGGGCGCTCACCTGCGCGCGTCAGCGTCACCGCCGGGATTCCGCGCGCCACGAACGGCCCCTGCTCGTACAGCGTCAGCGGGAAGGCAAGGTCGACGAGCTGGTCGAGGAGGCTCGACCGGCGCGGTGCGACGCCTGTCTGCTCGAGCACGCGCCGCCGCACCGTCTCCAGGAACGCCGCCGACGGCGAGCGGGGGCTGTCGCCAGTAATGACAACACGAGGCGGCTTGTGTCCGCCGATCGCCGTCAGGTTGACGACGGCCACGATCGGGAACGGCGGGCGCGCCGCGAAGCGCGCGGCGCCGACGCCGCCGTACGCGCCGCCGTCGGTGGACAGGAAGACGAGCGTCTGCGCGGAGCCCACCGGCCGCCCGCCGGCGCCGACGTTCGCGTACTCGCGCGCGAGCTCGACCAGCGCCGCGGTGCCGGCCGCGTCGTCGTCGGCGCCCGGCCCGACACCCGTGTCGTCGCGGTGCGCCATCACGACGATCGCGGCGCGCGAGCGGCCGGGCGCGACCGCCCAGACGTTCTGCAGCCGCACGCGGCCGAGGCCGGGGATCGTCTGCCACCACGTGTCCGAGGAAATCGGCAGGTGGTACGGCTGCAGCTGCGCGTCGAACCACTGCGCGGCCTCGGACGCCGAGGCCGTCCCCGGCTGGCGCGACGGTACCTGCGTCGCGAGCTCCGTCGCGAGCTGGGCGGCCGCGGCGCCGTCGAAGCTCGGCGGTAGCGGCGGCTGCGGGAGCGCGCCCGGCCGGGCGACGCCGAACGCGAGCGCGAGCAGCGGCAGCGCGACCACGAGCATGACGCTCCGGTAGAGGCGGCCGTCGACCGGCCGCTCGAGCGTGCCGCGCCGCGGCCGCCGGCGCGTGCCGGGGGTCACCGTCATCGCGGGGCTACAGTAATCGGCGGTGCCCGATCCGTCCGCGACGATCCTCCTCGTCGACGACGAGGACGCCGTGCGCAGGGTGCTGACCTTCCCGCTCGAACGCGACGGCTACGAGGTCGTACAGGCGGCGGACGGCGAGGAGGCGCTGCAGCAGTTCGGCGCGAACCGGGTCGACCTCGTCGTGCTCGACATCATGCTGCCGCGGCTCGACGGGCTCGAGGTCTGCAAGCGGCTGCGGGCGACGAGCACGGTCCCGATCATCATGCTGACGGCGCGCGACGACGAGCTCGACAAGGTGATCGGCCTCGAGCTCGGCGCGGACGACTACATCACGAAGCCGTTCTCGATTCGCGAGTTCCGCTCGCGCGTGCGGGCGCTGCTGCGGCGGGCGAACGCGGTGGCCGCGGCCGCGGGCGAGCCGGAGGAGCGGATCGAGCTGCCGGGGCTCGTGATCGACGTGCCGCGCCGGCTGGTCGAGGTGCGCGGCGAGGCGGTCGCGCTCACGTACGTGGAGTTCGAGCTGCTCCGCACGCTCGCGTCGCATCCCGGTCGCGTGTTCACGCGCCGGATGCTGCTCGAGGCGCTCTGGAAGAGCGCCGACTACCGCGACCCGCGCACGATCGACGTCCACGTGCGCCACCTGCGCGAGAAGATCGAGGCGGAGCCGCGCACGCCCGAGTACATCCAGACGGTGCGCGGCGTCGGCTACCGCTTCCGGGAGCGGTGACGGGGTGCGGAGCGTCGGCGGACGGCTCACGCTCGCGCTCCTCGCCGTCGTCGCCTGCGTGCTCGGCGTCGTCTACCTGATCCTGGTCCCCTCGTACCGCTCGTCGCTCGAGAAGACGGAGATCGCCTCGCTCAAGCGGTCGATCCGGCCGCTCCTCGAGCGCTTCCCGCCGCCGCAGTACTACTTCATGCAGCAGACGTACGCCGAGCGGAACGCGCCGGAGGTGAACGCGCGCGTGATCGTCTTCTCGATCACGAGCCTCATCCCGCTCGAGCTGACGTCGGCCGCGGACTCCGACGCGGAGCAGCCCGAGGGGCCGGTCGACGACGACCCGGTCGCCGTCGCCGCCTACCGCAGCTTCGGCGTCGCGAGCGGCATCGTCTCGCGCGGCGGGCAGACGTACGCCGAGGTCGCCGCGCCGACGCAGGGCCAGAGCCAGGTGCTGCTGCTGTCGGCCTCGCTGCACGACCAGTTGCAGGCGGTCGCCGTGGCGCGCCGGCGCATGCTGATCGCCGGCATCGCGGGCGCCTGTCTCGCGGTCGCCCTCGGCTACCTCGGCGCCCGGCTGTTCACGCGGCGGATCCGCCGCCTCGAGGCGGCGGCGGAGCGGATCGCCGCAGGGGACTTCGAGCACCCGGTCGTCGACCACGGCGGCGACGAGCTCGGTCAGCTCGCGCGGACGTTCGAGCGGATGCGCCTGCGGCTGGCGACGCTCGAACGGGCCCGGGCCGAGTTCATCGCCAACGCCTCGCACGAGCTGCGGACGCCGCTCTTCTCCCTCGGCGGGTTCCTCGAGCTGCTCGACGACCCCGAGCTGGACGAGCCCACCCGCGAGGAGTTCCTCGGGCAGATGCGCGAGCAGGTCGAGCGGCTGACGAAGCTGGCCACCGACCTGCTCGACCTGTCGCGGCTCGACGCGGGCCGGCTCGCGGTGACGATGGAGCCGACCGACCTCGCCGAGGTGGCGGACGAGCTCTGCACCGAGCTCGGCCCGCGCGCGCGCGCAGCCGGCCACGAGCTCCGCAACGAGTCGGAGCCCGGCGTGCTGGCGCGGGGGGACGCGGAGCGCGTGCTCCAGATCGGCCGCATCCTCGTCGACAACGCGCTGCTCCACACGCCGTCCGGGACGACGGTGCGCCTGCGCGCCGCGACGGACGGCGGCCGTGCGCTCCTGAGCGTCGCCGACAACGGCCCGGGGATCCCGCCCGACGCGCGGCGGCAGGTGTTCGAGCGCTTCTACCGCCTCGACGGCACGCGCGCCTCGGGCAGCGGGCTGGGCCTGGCGATCGCGCGCGAGCTCGCGCAGCTGATGGGCGGCCGCATCCTGCTCGAGGAGGAGGGAGGCTGGACGCGCTTCACGCTCGTGCTCGCGGTGGACGCACCGGACCGAACGCCGGCGCCGGCCGTTTTCACGTGAAAACGGCGGTGGCCCGGCTACAGTGGCCGCCGTGCGCGCCGGTCCCGCAGCGACGCTTGCGCTGATCGGCGCTGTGATCGGCGCGCTGATCGTGCTGGCCGTGGGGCGGGCTGCGGGCTGGATCGGCCACACCCCTACGCGGACGGTGGTCGTGCAGCAGCCGGCCGGCGCGGGCGCCGCCGCTCCCGTCGTCGCCGCGCGGCCGTTGCTCGGGAACGGCTTCCAGCCGGCCCAGATCTACCGGGCGCGCGCGGCCGGCGTCGTCACGATCATCTCCTACTTCGACGCCGGCGCAGGCCCCGGAACGAGCGCGGGCCAGGGCTCGGGCTTCGTCGTCTCGCGGAACGGCCTGATCATGACGAGCGCGCACGTCGTGACGACGGCGGGCACGGCGCTCGGCGGCCAGCCGGCGCCGGCGCACACGATCTACGTCCAGTTCGCCGACGGCGACCGCGTCCAGGCGCGGCTCGTCGGCTTCGACCTCTACGACGACGTCGCGCTCGTGCGCGTCGACCCCGCGCAGCACGCGCTCGACCCGGTGCCGCTCGGCAACTCGGCGCGCGTCGTCGTCGGCGAGCCGGTGGCCGCGATCGGCAGCCCGTTCGGGAACGCCGACAGCCTCTCGGTCGGCGTCGTCTCGGCGATCCGCCGCTCGATTCCGTCGCTCACGAGCCGCTACGACCTCGTCGACGCGATCCAGACGGACGCGCCGATCAACCACGGCAACTCGGGTGGGCCGCTGTTCGACGCCGCAGGCCGCGTGATCGGCATCAACGCCCAGATCCGCTCGAGCGGCACCGACTCCGGCTTCGAGGGCGTCGGCTTCGCCGTCCCGATCGACTCGGCACGGCGCTCGATGGCGCAGCTCCTGCAGACCGGGACAGTGCGCTACGCCTACGTGGGGATCACGACCGAGGATCTGACGCCCGGAATCGCGCGTCGCTTCGGTTACGCCGCGCGGCAAGGCGCGCTCGTCGACACCGTCAGGCCGGGAACGGCCGGGGCGCGGGCCGGCCTGCGCGCCGCCACGCACGACGAGGTGTACGAAGGAACGGACGTGCGCGTCGGCGGCGACGCGATCGTTGCGATCGACGGCATCCCCGTTCGCAGCGCCGAGGACGTGGTGCGGATCGTCTCGGAGCGGCTCGTGCCCGGACAGACGGTGCCGTTCTCGATCGTGCGCGGGCGCGCGCACCTGACCGTGGAGGTGACGCTGGACGCCCGTCCGGGTTAGGGAAGGGCGCTCAGAGGGAACGCGCGCTACAGGATGCGCGATCGTTTGAGGAAACACTAGGTTCAAGAAGGATTATCCGCTCAAACGATGGATAACCTCGAGCGGATGCAGGCGACGCCGAACGGAGCGGGCGAGGCCGAGCCCGCGCGCTCGATCCGGCTGACGATCCCGGCGAAGGCCGAGTACATCACGCTCGGCCGCCTGGCGTTGACCGGGATCGCGCGCCTGCGCGAGCAGCCGATCGCGCAGGAGGTGCTCGCCGACCTCAAGCTGGCGCTGACCGAGGCGTGCACGAACTCGGTGCGCCACGCGTACGCGGACGGGCAGGGCACCGTCGAGATCACGTACGAGCTCTACCCGGACCGCCTCGCGGTCGAGGTGGCCGACGAGGGCGAGGGCTTCTCGCCGCCGGCGGACCGAAGCGCGCCGCTCGAGGAGGAGGAGCTCGCCGAGGGTGGGCTCGGGATCGCGATCATCCAGGCGCTCGCGGACGAGCTCGAGATCCGCGAGCGGTCGAGCGGGGGCTCGTCGCTGCGCTTCGTCAAGCGCCTGGCGTAGCACGGGCGCGCTTCCGGACGTGACCCGGCGCCCGCTGATCGTCGTCTCGAACCGCGGCCCAGTGACCTACGACCGCGTCGACGGCCGTCGCGTCGAGCGCCGCGGCGGCGGCGGCCTCGTCACCGCCCTGCGCGGGCTGCTGCGCCGGCACGACGTCACCTGGATCGCGAGCGCGACGACGGAGGAGGACCGCGCGGTGGCCGCGGAGGGCGCGCGCGACGGCGTCGTCCTGGTCGCGCACGACCCGGTCGCGTACGACCGGTACTACAACGTCGTCGCGAACCCGATGCTCTGGTTCATCCAGCACTCGCTCTGGGGGCGCGGGACGGCACCGGTGCTCGACCGCGCGTTCCACGAGGCGTGGCACGAGGGGTACGCGACGGTCAACCGCACGTTCGCCGAAGCCGTCGTTGCCGAACTAGACAACAAACCGGATGCCGTCGTCTTCTTCCACGACTACCACCTGTACCTCGCGCCGCGCATGGTGCGACAAGCGCGCCCCGACGCGCGGCTCGCGCACTTCGTCCACATCCCGTGGCCGGTCGACTGGACGATCCTGCCGGGCGAGCTGCGGGTCGCGGTGCACGAGGGGCTGCTCGCGAACGACGTGGTCGGCTTTCACACGGCGCGCTGGGCGCGCAACTTCGAGCGCAGCTGCGCCGACGTCTGCGGCGGCTGCGGGCGCACGCGCGTTACCCACCACGCGATCTCCGTCGACCCGCAGGAGTTCGACGCGCTCGCCGCCTCGGCGGACGTCCTGCGCGAGGAGGAGGCGCTGGTCGCGCGCCGCCCCGAGCGGCTCGTCTTGCGCGTCGACCGCACCGACCCGTCGAAGAACGTCGTGCGCGGCTTCCGCGCCTTCGGGCTGTTCCTCGACGAGCACCCGGAGTGGCGCGGGCGCGTGGCGCTGCTCGCGCTCCTTGACCCGTCGCGCCAGGCGATTCCGGAGTACGTGCGGTACCTGGAGTCGGTGGAGCGTGTCGCCGCGGAGGTGAACGAGCGCCACGGCCGGGACGACTGGACGCCGATCGAGCTGCGCGTGGCGGACAATTTCCCGGAGTCGGTCGCCGCGTACAAGCAGTTCGACGTGCTGCTGGTGAACGCCGTCTTCGACGGCATGAACCTCGTGGCGAAGGAGGGGCCGCTCGTGAACACGCGCGACGGCGTGCTGATCCTGTCGGAGAACGCCGGCGCCCACGAGGAGCTCGGCAGCTGGGCGCTGACAGTGAACCCGTTCGACGTCGCGGGGCAGGCGGATGCGATCCGGCGCGCGCTCGAGCTGCCCGCCGAGGAGCGGCGCGCGCGGCGTCGTGCGATCTGCGCCCACGTGCGCGAGCACGACGTCGCGGCGTGGATCGCCGGCCTCCTCGACGACCTGGAGGCGGTCGAGGCGTAACCTTCGCCGCGATGGCGGTGGTCGCCGCGCACGAGCTGGAGGTGGTGAGCCCGGCGACGCTGGAGGTCGTCGCGCGCGTTCCGTGCACGCCTCCCGAGAACCTGCCGGCGCTGGTCGCGGCCTCGCGGCGGGCGCACGCGCGCTGGCGTGAGACGCCGCCCTCCGACCGCGCCGTGGTCCTGCGCGCGGCCGCCGCCGCGCTGCTCGAGCGCGCCGACGAGGTCGCGGACACCGTCGTCGCGGAGACGGGGAAGCCGCGGGTCGAGGCGTTCACGTCGGAGCTGTTCCCGTCGCTGGACGCACTCGGGTGGCTCGCGCGGCACGCCCACCGCGCGCTCGCGCCGCAGCGCGTGGCGCTCCGCCGGCCGCACCTGCTGCACAAGCGGGCGTGGATCCGCTACGACCCGCTCGGCGTCGTCGGCGTGATCTCGCCCTGGAACTTCCCGTTCGCGATCCCGTTCACCCAGATCGCGTTCGCGCTCGCGGCCGGCAACGCGGTCGTGCTGAAGCCGTCCGAGCTGACCCCGCTCTCCGGCGCGCTCGTCGCGGACGTCTTCGCCGCCGCCGGCGCCCCCGACGGCCTGGTCGCGGTCGCGCAGGGCGGCGGCGACGTCGGCTCGGCGCTCGTCGGTGCCGGCGTCGACAAGGTCGTCTTCACGGGGTCGGCCGAGGCGGGGCGGGCGGTCGCCGCGGCGGCGGGCGAGCGGCTCGTCCCGGTGACGCTCGAGCTGGGCGGGAACGACGCGATGGTCGTCCTGGAGGACGCGGACCTCGACCGGGCGGTCGCGGGCGCGCTGTGGGCGTCGTTCAGCAACTGCGGCCAGGTATGCGCGGGCGTCGAGCGCATCCTCGTCGAGTCCTCGCTGTACGAGCCCTTCGTCGAGGAGCTCGGCCGCCGCGCGCGCGGGCTCCGCCTCGGCGTCGACGTCGGACCGCTGGTCTCGGCCGAGCAGCGTGCGCGCGTCGCGGCGCTGGTCGAGGACGCGGTCGAGCGGGGCGGGCGCGTCGTCTGCGGCGGCCGGGCGCCGGAGCGCCGCGGCTGGTGGTACGAGCCGACGGTGCTCGCCGACGTTCCCCCGGATGCGCGCGTGGAGCTGGAGGAGACGTTCGGGCCGGTGGTCACGGTGCGGCGTGTCGCCGGCGAGGACGCGGCCGTGGCCGCTGCGAACGGTGTCGAGCAGGCGCTGGGCGCGTCGGTGTGGACGCGCGACGCCGAACGCGCTGCGCGCGTGGGGCGCCGTCTGCGGGCCGGCGCGGTCTGGCACAACGACCATGCGTACAGCTACGCGGCAGCGCAGGCGCCCTGGGGCGGTCGCGGCGCGTCCGGCTTCGGGCGCACGCACTCGACGCACGGCCTGTACGAGCTGACGTCGCCGACGTTCGTCGACCGCGACCGCGGCAACGTCACCCCGCCGTGGTGGTTCCCGTACGACGAGGGCGCGGCCACGGCGTTTTCCGCCGCCGCGCGCGTCCTCTACGCGCCGCGGCTCGCGCAGCGGGCAGCGCAGGCATGGCGCAGCCGCTCGGAGCTCGTCGAGCTGGCACGGAGGTCGGTGCGATAGCCGGCGAGCTCTCTCACGTCGACGAGACGGGCGGGGTGCGGATGGTCGACGTCGGCGCCAAGCCGCAGCACCGCCGCCGTGCGGTTGCGCGCGCCCGTGTGTCGATGGCGCCGGGAACGGCCGTCCGGCTGCGCGAGCTGCCCAAGGGGGACGCGCTCGTGACCGCGCAGCTCGCCGGGATCATGGCGGCGAAGCGAACCGCGGAGCTGATTCCGCTCTGCCACCCGCTGCCGCTGACGCACGTCGACGTGACGGTCGACGTCGGCGACGCCGTCGAGATCGTCGCCACCGTCGAGACGACGGCGCAGACGGGCGTCGAGATGGAGGCGTTGACCGCGGCCTCGGTCGCCGCGCTCGCGATCTACGACATGGCGAAGGCCGTCGACAAGTCGATGGCGTTCGCCGTCGAGCTCGTCGAGAAGGTGAAGGAGTGAACGTCGCGGTGCTCACCGTCTCCGACCGCGTCTCGCGCGGCGAGGCGCAGGACCGCTCCGGCGACGCGCTCGAGGAGCTCGCGCGCGCCGACGGCCACGCGGTCGAGCGGCGCCTGGCGCCCGACGAGGCAGCGGAGATCGCCGCCGCGATCGAGGAGCTCGCGGGGCGCGCCGACGTCGTCCTGACGACCGGCGGAACCGGCCTCGCGCCGCGGGACGTCACGCCGGAGGCGACGCGGACCGTCCTGCATCGCGAGGCGCCGGGCATCGCCGAGGCGGTCCGCGCCGACTCGATCGCGAAGACGCCGCACGGGCTGCTGTCGCGCGGCGTCGCCGGCGTCGTCGGCCGGTCGCTCGTCGTCAACCTGCCGGGCTCGCCCGGCGCGTGCCGCGACGGCTACGCCGTCCTGCGGCCGGCGCTCGCGCACGCGGTGTCGCTTCTCCGCGACGAGCCGGCGGAGCATCAGCAGACTGCCGGTCGATGAAGGTCGCGCGGCTCTACTACCGGCTCGTCAAGTTCGAGCACACGATCTTCGCGCTGCCGTTCGCCTACGTCGGCGCGCTGCTCGCCGTGCACGGCGTCCCGTCCGCGCACGACCTGCTCTGGGTGACGATCGCGATGGTTGGCGCGCGCTCGCTCGCGATGGCGCTCAACCGCCTGATCGACGCCGGCATCGACGCGGCGAACCCACGCACGGCCTCGCGTGAGCTCCCGTCTGGTGCGCTCTCGGTGCGCGCCGTCGTCGCCTTCTGCGCAGCCTCGCTCTTCGTGTTCCTGCTCGCCGTCTGGCAGCTCGACCCGATCGTGCGCTGGCTGTGGCCGATCCCCGTCGTGGCCTTCGTCGTCTACCCGTACCTGAAGCGCTTCACGTGGCTCTGCCACTTCTGGCTCGGCGCCGTCGACGGCCTCGCGCCGCTCGGCGCCTGGGTCGCGATCCGCGGCGACCTGCCGTGGCAGGCGTGGGCGCTCGGCGGTGCCGTCGCGACGTGGGTGGCGGGCTTCGACCTCTTCTACGCGCTGCTCGACCTCGACGTCGACCGCGCGCAGGGGCTCCACTCGTGGGCCGTGCGCTTCGGCGAGCAGGGCGCTTTCACCGGAGCGCGGATCCTGCACGTCGCGACGATCGCGCTGCTCTTCGTCGCCGGCCTCGGGCTCCCCGTCGGGTTCTTCTACTGGGCCGGCCTGATCGTCGTCGCGATGCTGCTCGCGCACGAGCATCGCATCGTCGGCCCCGGCGACCTCGGCCGCCTCGACGCCGCCTTCTTCACCATGAACGGCGTGATCAGCGTCGCCTTCTTCGGCTTCGTCCTCGTCGACGTCCTCTAACCCGCCGCGCGCCTCCCCCGCGCCGCCGCCCCTGTGGAGCAATTGTTTCACTCGTACCTCGTCCCGGACGAGGTACACCTTTTCGGCCTGCCGCTCGGCTGCGGCGCCAACCGGCATCGAATGGGGCCTGGCGGCGGAAAGCAGATCGCGGGGCTCGGCGCAAGGCTTGTGGACGGGTTGTTGCATCCGTACCTCGTCCGGGACGACGTACACGCGGTAGCGTCACCCAGCGATGGTCACGGCGCGGAACCTGTCGAAGCGCTTCGGGGAGAAGCGCGTCTTCGATCGCGTGGAGATCTCGCTCGACCGCGACGAGTTCCTGCTCGTGACGGGCCCGAACGGCTCGGGCAAGACGACGCTCCTGCGCGTCCTCGCCGGGCTCGCCGCGCCGACCGGGGGCGAGCTCGAGTTGCCGCCGCGCGAGGTCGTCGGCTACCTCGGGCACGAGCCGCTCGTCTACCGCGAGCTGACGCCGCTCGAGAACCTGCACCTGTTCGGCCGCCTCTACCGCCTCCCCGAGCGCGGCGAGCGCATCGGCATGCTGCTCGAGCGGTTCGCGCTCTGGGATGTGCGCCACGAGCGCGTGTCGACGTTCTCGCGCGGGATGCAGCAGCGCCTCGGCCTCTGCCGCGTGCTCCTGCACGACCCGCAGCTGCTCGTGCTCGACGAGCCGTTCAACGCGCTCGACGTCCGGGGCGCGGAGCTCCTCGACGAGACGCTCGTCGACCTGCGCGGCCGCGCGGTCGTGGTTGCGACGCACGACCCCGGCCGCGTCGAGCGGCTCGCGACGCAGAGGCTCGCGTTCGCATGAGCTACCTCGGCGACGTCGCAGCGCTCGCGCGCAAGGACCTGCTGCTCGAGCTCCGTGCGAAGGAGACGGTGCCGGCGATGCTCCTCTTCGTCCTCTCGACGCTGACGATCTTCCACTTCGCGCTCCCGCGCGGCACCGGCCACGTCGCCGCCCTCGGGCTCCTCTGGATCGCGCTCGTCTTCACTGCGCTCCTCGGCCTCACGCGCGCCTTCGTCCCCGAGCGCGAGCAGGGCCTGATGGACGCGCTCATCCTCGCGCCCGCCGACCGCAGCGCGATCTGGCTCGCGAAGGTGCTGGCCGTGCTCGCGTTCCTCGGCCTCGCCGAGCTCGTCGCGCTGCCCGCGTTCGCGGTGTTCTTCTCCGGCGTCGACGGGCGCACCGTCGCCGCGGTCGCCCTCGCCGACGTCGGCATCTGCGCGGTCGGCACGCTGACCGGGGCGATGGCCGTGTCGAGCCGCGCACGGGAGCTGATCCTGCCGCTGCTCTTCCTGCCGATGGCGATCCCGGTCGTCGTCGGAGGCGTGGGCGCGAGCGCCGGCGCCGGCGGCCGCTTCCTCGCGTTCCTCGGCCTCTACGACGCGGTCTTCGGCCTGCTCGCTTGGGCGTCGTTCGAGTACGTCGTCGCCGAGACCTAGAAGCCTGCGCGAGGCGGACGACTACGATGGACGGCGTGAAGGCGATCAGAATGCCCGTGCTCGCGGCGGGCACGAGCGCGCTCCTCGCCGCGGCGATCGCGCTCATCTTCTTCTACGCGCCGACCGACCCCGACCAGGGGTTCTCGCAGCGCATCTTCTACTTCCACGTGCCGATCGCGCTCACGAGCTACGCCTGCTTCGGCTGGGGCGCGTGGAAGGCGCTCCTGCACCTCTGGAAGCGGAGCGAAGGAGCGGACGTCGAGAGCTACGTCGCGATCCACCAGGGCGTCGTCTTCGGCCTCCTCACGCTCGTCACGGGCTCCCTCTGGGCGCGCGCGTCGTGGGGCGTCTGGTGGGTCTGGAGCGACGACCAGCTCGTCCTCTTCCTCGTCCTCTTCCTCTTCTACTGCGCGTACTTCATGTTGCGTTACTCCGTCGACCCGGGGCCGGCGCGCGCGAACATGTCGGCGGTCTACGCGCTGTTCGGCGTCGTGCTGATCCCGGTCTCGTTCCTCGCGATCCGGCTGTCGCGCAGCTTCATCCACCCGATCGTCTTCACGAGCCACGGGCCGCAGATGACGGGATCGCAGTTCCTGACGTTCTGCATCGCGCTCGCGGCGATGCTCTCGCTGTTCGCGACGCTCTACAACGTCGAGCTCGCCGGGAAGCGGATCGACGCGAGCGTGCGCGAGCTGCGCGAGCTCCTCGCATGATCGCGGCGCCGCAGAGCCCGCCCTCGGAGTGGCAGTACGTCGTGGCGGTGTACCTCGTCGTCTTCGTCACGGTGCTCGCGTGGGTCGGCATCATCGCGTCGAAGATGCAGCGCCTCCAGCGGCAGCTGGCCGACCTCGTCGCCCGGGCCCGGCGCGATGGCTGAGGTGCTCTTCTGGCCCGCGCTCGTCGCCTACGGCGAGGCAGCGCTCGCGTACTCCTCGCCGCGCTTCTCGGGCCTCGGCACGTGGGGCGTGCGGCTCGGCTGGCTGGCGCAGACGGCGCTGCTCGCGCTGCAGGCCGCCCGCGTCGACGGCTTCCCGTGGTCGTCGTGGGCCGGCTCGCTCAACCTCTTCGTCTGGCTCGTCGTCGGCACCTTCCTGATCTGGGGGTGCAAGCCGCGCTTCCGGCTCCTCGGGCTCACCGTGATGCCGCTCGTCGTCGCGCTCTTCGTGGCGGCGCGCGTCGGCGGCGGCACCGAGGCCGGAGGGCGCTCGCACTACGGCAACCTCTTCCTCGTCCTGCACGTCGGCTTCGTGCTCGCCGCCTTCGCGGGCTTCACCCTCGCCGCGGCGCTCGCCGCGCTCTACCTCGTCGAGGAGCGGCGGCTCAAGCGGCGCGCCTCGGACATCCTGCGCCTGAAGCTGCCGTCGCTCGTCGTGCTCGAGCGGCTCTCGACGCGCACGATCGCGATCTCGCTGCCGCTCCTGACGCTCGGGCTCGCGGCCGGCTTCGTCCGCCTGCGCGAGCACGGCGGCGGCGTCGACGCGCTGATGGCGGTGACGCTCCTCGCGTGGGCCGTCTACGCGTCGCTTCTCGCGTTCCGGCCGGCGGG
>DASRCL010000012.1:0-5254 GCA_035653115.1 Gaiellaceae bacterium | reverse complement strand
GCGCCGAGCAGTCGCCGGAGCCGCCGCCCGAATCGTCACCGCGGGCGATCGACGACATCGCGCCGGTCGCGGCAACCGCCACGACCAACGCCACCCCCACAAGCCCGAGCCACCGTTTCACGGAGTCTCCTTTCTCCCCTGAACTTCGACGGGACCGCGGATGTGCCGCGCGAATCTACGCCCCTATACCGGCGCTATCAAGATCGTTCAGGCGCTTGAACGTCGCGTCGTACAGCTCGAGGACCCGGCGCTCGAAGATCTCGGACGAGAACTCGCCCGCGATCCGTTGCTGCGCGCGCCGGCTCATCTCGTCGAGCCGCTTCGGCTCGCGTACCGCGCCGACCATCGCGCCGGCGAGCGCCTCGGCATCGCCCGCGGGCACGACGACGCCTCCGTCGCCGACGACGGCCTCGACCGCACCGACCGGCGTCCCGACCACGGGCACGCCGGCGGCCATCGCCTCGAGCACGAACATCGGCATCGCCTCGGCGCGCGACGGCAGCACCGCGAGGCACGAGGCGTCGAGCGCCGCGGCGACCTCGTGCCGCGACAGCACGCCGCGGTACGCGGCTCCCTCCGGCAGCGACGCGATCACGTCCGGCTCGAGCACCGGCCCGACCAGGAGGAGCGTGAGCTGCGGGCACGCGTCGCGGACCGCCGGCCAGGCCGCGACCAGGACGTCGACGCCCTTCCGGCGCCCGATCTCCCCCGCGAACAGCACCTGCGTCCGGTCGGCGACCCGGGTCGGCGGTGGACGGAGGTGGACGGGATTGGGCAGCAGGACGACGCGCTCGATCCCGAGCCCGCGCGCCGCCTGCTCGACCTCGGGGCTCAGCGCCGTCACGACGTCGGCACGGCGCAGCAGCGCGCGCACGAGCCGCGGCCGCCGGCGCACGTCGTCCATCAGCTCGGCGCCGTGCAGCGTCAGGATGCGCGGTAGCCGGCGCAGGCGGGCGAGCTCGAGCAGCACGAGCGTGCGGACGAGGTCGAAGCGGTGCGACGCGTGCATGTGCACGCCGCCGATCCTCCCGCGCGGGGTGAATGCGAGCACCGCGGCGGAGGCGACGAACCGCCAGAGCCAGCGGACGCGCGACTTCGACGAGTAGCTCGGCAGGACCTCGATCCGCCACGGCTCGACCTTCGCCTCGAGGTACGACCCGATCACGTGTGCCATCCCGCCCGGCTCGCGATGGTCCGGCCCGACGTGCAGCACCGTCCGCGCGCCCACGGGCGCGGACTGTATCGCCAGCGCTCAGTGCAGCGAGAAGCGGCCGATCTGGGCGGTCGTCTGCTCCGTGAACCACATGTTGCCGTCGGAGCCGGCGACGACCTTGTCCGGGCCGTTCGTCGGCGCCGGCAGCGGGAACTCGGTGATCGCGCCGGCGGTGGTCAGGCGCCCGAGCTGGTTCGCGTTCTTCTCGGCGAACCGCAGGTTTCCGTCCGGGCCCGCCGCGATGCCGGCGGGGGCGGAGCTCGCGGTCGGCACGGCGAACTCTGCGATCGCACCGGTCGCGATCGTGAGCCGCGCGATCCGGTTCCCGGCGTTCTCCGTCACGTAGAGCCTGCCGTCGGGTCCGAACGCCGTCTGAAACGGCCTGGAGCCGGTGTGCGGCAGCGACCACTGCTTGAACGTGCCGCTCGGGGTCACGCGACCGATCTTGCTCGTGTTGAACTCGGCGAAGTAGACGTCGCCGTCGGAACCGAGCGCCGGACCGTGCGGCGCGCTGTTCGCGGTGGGGACCGTGTAGGTGTGCAGCAGCTGCCCGGCCGGTGAGACGACGAGGATCTTGTTCGCACCCGACGCGACGAACCAGAGGTTGCCGTCCGAGCCGCCGACGACCCCGTTGGCCGCGACCGGCGTCGAGAACTCCGTGATCTGGCCCGTGGACGGCACGAGTCGCGCCACCTTGAGCGCCTTCGTGTCGGCGAACCAGAGGTTCCCGTCCGGCCCGGGTGCGATTCCGCCGAGTCCCGTCTGACCCGACGGCACCCGGAAGAGCGTGAGCGCGTCCGTCGCGATCGCGAGCCGTGCGACGTTCGGCTGGTTCTCCTCCGTGAACCAGAGGTTGCCGTCGGGGCCGCTCGTGAGGTTCGACGGCACCGCCATCCCTGGCACTCCGAACTCCGACACGTTCCCGAAGCTCGACGACCCGCCGACGACCGCGCTCGCGGAGGCCGCCGCGCCGTCCACCGTGCCGTCGTTCGGCGTCACCGTCACCGCGACCTGGTCGCCGTTCGCGCAGCTGCACGCGCTCGAGAGGTCGAGGCTGTCGCTCGTCTGCGACGTGACCGTCGTACGCACCGTCGTGCCGTTCACCGTCCAGACGTAGGTGAGCGTCACCGGGTCGCCGTCGGCGTCGGCGGCCTGGACGGTGGCCGTCAGCGTGGACGTGGGCGTCGGGCTCGTCGGGCTCAGCCCGACCGACGCCGTCGGCGGCGAGTTCCCGACCGTCACGGCAGACGACGTCAGCGGCGAGGTGGACGCCTGGCCGTCGTTCGCGGTCACGCGGACCGCGAGCGTGTCGCCGCGGTCGCCGTTCCCGGGCTGCGAGAGATCGAGCGTCGCACCCGTCGCGCCCGGAAGGTCTACCCCGTTCAGTATCCACTGGTAGCTGAAGGTGAGCGGGTCGCCGTCGGGGTCGTGCGCCGCGACGACCGCGCGCAGCACGTCGTTCGTGAGCGGCGACGCCGGCGACACCGACACGGAGTCGACCACCGGCGGCTGGTTCGGTCCCGTCGATGCCGACGCCGGCCGCAGAGCGATCGACTGCCCGATTCCGGTCGACGACTGGCTGACGCTCGCGGAGAGCGCTCCGGTGGCGCCCGCGGCGGCGATCGTCCGGTCGCCCGCGGCAGCCTCGAGCTTCTCGCCGGTCACGCCCGTGATCGCGACGCCGAACTCCTTGCTCAGCGACGACGGCAACGTGATCGCGTGGTCGACCTGCACGGAGAACGCGGCCAGCTCGAGGGAGCCGGCGGCCGTCGTCGTTACCGACGGCGCCGCGATCGAGAGCTGGTTCACGGTGAGCGCGCCGGCCGACGCCTCGACGGGGCTCGACGTGTCGACGCCGGTGTAGTCGATCATCCCGCCGATCGCGCCGTGCGAGGCGGAGAAGCTCCAGGTGTAGCTCGCCGGCTCGGAGACGCCTGCGGTGTGCACGAATGCCGCCTGCACGAGGTGGTTCCCGCTCGTGTTGACGTCTTGGCGAACGAGCTGCCAGCCGGCCGGCGCGGCGATCGTCGGCTGGTACTGGATATCGATGACCGCCACGAGGACGTCTCCCGGCTGCGTCGTCCCCGGCACCGCAAGCGACAGGCTTGCCGCGACGCCGTTCTGCGCCGTCGTCGCCGAGCGAGCGGCGATCGTCGCGGTGGCGGCGGCCGAGGGTGACGCCTGCGACGCCGTCAGGACGAGCAACGCTGCCGCGGCGCAGGCGACTCCCCTCCACGACTGCGGCAGGAGAGTCATCGGTTTCACCCGTACGGGTGACCCCTGCGGGTGGATTGGCCGCGTTCGATGCACCTGACCCCAAACCGGCCTGCGGTGCCGGTCGGCCGATCGTGGCAGGAGTCACACGCGCCGGTATCGGCCGCCCGGCCCATGTCGGCGCGCCGCTGGACCTACCCGGAGAACCACACGGTTGTAGCGGGGCGGCCCGGGCAGGCAGAACGGGCACGCCCCGCTACCGGCGTCACGATGCCGGGAGCTCCATGTTCCGTGGGTTAAGCGTTCGTGACGGCGTGTGAACGATTCAGGCGCGGGACGGCGCCTGGATGTCCTGCTCGGCCGGCTCGCCGCGACGGAGCTCGCGGCTTCGCTCCGCCTCCGCGTTCAGCTCAGCGCCGAAGAGCAACGCGAGTGCGCTCAGCCAGAGCCACATCAGCATGATGATCACGGCCGCGAGCGAGCCCCACGTCTTGTTGTACGAGCCGAAGTGGCCCGTGTAGAACGCGAACGCGCCCGAGATCCCGAGCCAGATCAGCGTCGCCACTCCCGATCCAACCGTCAGGAACCGCCAGCGCGGGTGGTCGACGTCGGGCCCGAGGTAGAGCAGCGTCGCGAACGCCGCCAGCAGGCCGACGATCAGGATCGGCCACTGCGCGCTCCACCAGATCCACTTCAGCACGCTCTGGATGCCGAGCGCGTTGCCGAGGTGCTTCTCGATCTGCGGACCGAAGATCAGGAGCACGGCGACGAGGATGAACGCAAGGCCGATGCACCCGACCATCAGGAGCGCGGTCAGCCGCTTCTTGACGAAGTTCCGGCGGTCTTTGCGGTCGTAGGCGATGTTGAGCGCCGTCATGTAGCTCGTCATCGCGCCGGTCGTCGACCACAGCGCGAGCACGAAGCCGACGATCGCCATCACGACGGTCGCGCTCTGCTGGTGATCGAGCCGGTGCAGGCTCTGCCCGAGCAGCGTCTTCGCCTGGTGCGGCATCACGTGCCCGAGGTGGTTGATCACCGTGTCGATCGTGCTCGGGCCGGCGAGCAACGTGAAGAGGCCGATCACGACGAGGAGGATCGAGGGGATCGCGAGGAACGAGCTGTACGCGAGCGCCTGCGCGATCATCATCATGTTGTCGTCGAGCATCTCCTTGCCCGCGCGCACGGTGACGGCGCCCCAGTCACGCAGCGAGAGATCGCGCGGCCCGGGGTCGGGCAGCCGTTCCTCGCGGTGCTCGGGCTGCGGCGTCGGTGCGGACTCGAGCGGCGCTTCGTCTGGCTCGGGTCGGCGGCGGGCGGTCGTCCTCGTACGCTCGCGCATCTCAGAGGACAACGGGGCAGGAGCCGAAATGGGTTCGGGTGCGGCGGCCCGCCCGCCAGCTTCAGCCCATCGAGGCGGGCCCCGCACCTGAAAAGAATGGAAACAGCGGCCGCGCGGCTTTCCCATCCCTGGCGCGAGGGAACGAGCCGCCGCCCGTTCGAGCCGACGAAGTGAGAGCCATGTTCTCGGTCATGGGCATCTGCACGACGGTCGGGCTGTTCGCCGGCGGCTACGCGCCGGAGCTCTGGGGCGCCTCGGCGTTCTCGCTCCAGTCGCTCCTGTTCGGCGTCGTCGGCGGCCTCGCCGGCGTCTGGGCCGGCAAGCGCCTGACGGACGTGTGACGCAGCGGTGTCAGGAACTGAACTCATAATGCGCGGGCGAGGATGAGGATGAGGGCGAGGGTCAGGTAGGCGAGGTAGACGCGGCTGTTGGGTTCGGTTCGGATCGTGAGTCGTTTGAAGCGGCGTAGCCAGGCGTTGGTGCGTTCG
>DASRCL010000011.1:0-28631 GCA_035653115.1 Gaiellaceae bacterium | reverse complement strand
GTTCGCCGCGGTCCGGCAGGTCTCGCTCGAAATCCGGCGCGGCGAGTTCGTCTCGCTGCTCGGGCCGAGCGGCTGCGGCAAGTCGACCCTGCTGCGGCTGGTGGCGGGGTTTGAATACGCCACCCGCGGGCGCATCGTGATCGACGGGGTCGATGTCGGCGCGGTGCCGCCGAACCTGCGCCCGGTCAACATGGTGTTCCAGAGCTATGCGCTGTTTCCGCACCTGACGGTGTGGGACAACGTTGCGTTCGGGCTGCGCCGCCGCGCCGGGGCGAAGACCCGCCGGCCCGACGCGGAGATCCGCCGCGAGGTCGGGAAGTATCTCGCGCTGGTCGGGCTCGAGGGCATGGAGACCCGCTATCCGAGCCAGCTGAGCGGCGGCCAGCAGCAGCGGACGGCGCTGGCGCGCGCCCTCGTCAAGCAGCCGAAGGTGCTGCTGCTCGACGAGCCGCTCGGCGCGCTCGACCTCAAGCTGCGGCAGGAGATGCAGCTGTTCCTGAAGGGGCTGCAGCAGGAGCTCGGCATGACCTTCCTCTACGTCACGCACGACCAGGAGGAGGCGCTGACGATGAGCGACCACATCGCCGTGTTCAACGAGGGCAGCATCGAGCAGGTCGGGACCCCACGCGACGTCTACGAGCACCCCGCGACGGAGTTCGTCGCCGGGTTCGTCGGGACGTCGAACATCGTCGAGCGTGACGGCCGGCGGGTCAGCATCCGCCCCGAGCGCATCCAGCTCGGCGGCGCGGGCCTGAACGGCGACGGCGGCGCGCGCGACGACGCGACGATCCGCGACGTCGTCTTCGTCGGGTCGTTCACGCGTGTCCTCGTCGAGACGGACGGCGGAGAGCGCCTGACGGTCGTGCGGCCTAACGACGGCGCCGTCCGGTACGAGCCGGGAAACCGGGTCCACGTCGCGTGGCGCGACGAGGACACTTACGAGGTCCAACCCCCCAACCAGCCACTCCAGCAGGAGGTCAGATGACGAAGTGGATGTGGGCGCTGGTCGCGGCGATCGCCGTCGGCCTCGCGCTGCCCGCGGCAGGCGTCTCCAAGCAGACGGGCGGGACGCTCAACATGATCGCCTGGGAGGGCTACCTGCAGCCCCAGTGGGTGTCGCCGTTCGAGAAGAGCACCGGCTGCCACGTCAACGGGAAGTACGCCGGCTCGTCCGACGAGATGGTGACGCTGATGCGCTCCGGCGGCGGCTCGCAGTACGACATGGTGTCTGCGTCCGGCGACGCGTCGCTGCGCCTGATCTACGGCCACGACGTGCAGCCCGTCGACGTCTCAAAGATTCCCGACTTCAAGAACTTCGGGAAGGCGTTCCAGTCGCCGCCGAACAACACGGTCGGCGGAAAGCACTACGGCATCTCGCTGCAGTGGGGCCCGAACACGCTGATGTACAACACGAAGAAGGTGCACCCGGCGCCGACGTCGTGGAGCGTGATCTACAGCCCGAAGTTCAAGGGCAAGGTGACGGTGCCGGACAACCCGATCCAGATCGCCGACGCGGCGCTCTACCTGATGAAGACGCAGCCGAAGCTCGGGATCAAGGACCCGTACGAGCTGGAGCAGAACCAGTTCAACGCGGTGATCAACCTGCTCAAGCAGCAGAAGCCGCTGATCAAGAAGTACTGGGCGACCGCGAGCCAGGAGATGAGCATGTTCACGAACGGCGACGCTTGGGTCGGCGCGTCGTGGCCGTACCAGACGAACACGCTCCAGGCGAACAAGGTGCCGGTCAAGGACCTCGTGCCGAGGGAGGGCGCGACCGGGTGGCTCGACACGTGGATGGTGTCGGCCCAGACGAAGAACCTCGCGTGCGCGTACAAGTGGCTCGCGTGGATCTCGACGCCGAAGGTGCAGGCCGAGCAGGCGATCTCGTTCGGCGAGACGCCGGTGAACTCGAAGGCGTGCACGTGGATGAACAAGCTGTCGAAGGGCTCCTGCGCGAAGTACCACGCGAACGCTCCGCTCAAGTACTTCAAGCAGCTCTACTTCTGGAAGACGCCGATCGCCGACTGCGGTTGGGGCGGCAAGAAGGACTGCCTCGACTACACGAAGTGGCAGCAGGCCTGGACGCAGCTCAAGGGGTAGCACCCCCGCGCATCGGAGCGCGCCGCCGCATCGGCGGCGCGCTCTGGCGCCACTCCTGGCTGAAGGCGTTCGCACTTCTGCTGCCGCCGGTGGGCGGCTTCCTCGCCGTCTACGTCGCGGCGCTCGTCGCGCTGTTCGTGACGGCGTTCTGGACGGTCGACCCGTTCACGAGCGACCTCGTCCGCCACTGGACATGGGACAACTTCCGCACCCTCTGGCAGGGCTCGGCGTACCACACGATCGCGCTGCGGACGATCGCGATCGCCGCGCTCGTCACCCTCACCGACGCGGTCGTCGCGTTCCCCTTCGCCTACTTCATGGCACGCGTCGCGTCGCGGCGGATGCGCGCGGCGCTCTTCACGCTGACGCTGCTGCCGTTGTGGGCGTCGTACCTCGCGCGCATCTACGCGTGGCAGCTGATCCTCAACAACGACGGCGTCCTCAACTGGTCGCTGCACAAGCTGGGGCTGCCGCCGGCGAACCTGCTCTACACGAACATGGCGATGTGGATCGTCTTCTCCTACATCTGGCTGCCGTTCATGATCCTGCCCGTCTACGCGGCGCTCGAGCGCATCCCGCACTCGTACGTCGAGGCGTCCGGCGACCTCGGAGCGCGAGGCCCGCGCACGCTGCGCAGAGTGGTCCTGCCGCTCGCGCTGCCCGGGGTCGTGGCCGGCTCGATCTTCACGTTCTCGCTGACGCTCGGCGACTACATCACGCCGCTGCTCGTCGGCGGCACCTCGTCGCAGTTCATCGGCAACGTCGTCTACGACCAGATCAACCTGCAGCAGGTGCCGTTCGGATCGGCGTTTGCCGTCGTGCCGGTCGTCGTGATGGGCGTCTACCTGCTGGTCGCGCGCCGACTCGGCGCGTTCGAGGCGCTCTAGTGGCGAGCCGCGGGACGCGCGTCGCGCTCGGCGTCTGGGTCGCCTTGGTGCTGCTCTTCCTGTATGTGCCGATCGCGCTGATCTGCCTGTATGCGTTCAACAAGTCGAACATCGAGAGCTGGCCGATCTCCGCGCTGACGACGAAGTGGTTCGGGCCCGCGATCCACAACGGCGACATGCAGAACGCGCTCTGGCTCTCGCTGAAGGCGGCGGCGTACGCAACGGCGATCGCGCTGGTGCTCGGGACGCTGGCGTCGTTCGGCGTGCACCGGTTCCGGTTCTTCGGGCGCGAGACGATCTCGTTCCTGCTGGTGCTGCCGATCGCGCTGCCGGGCATCGTGACCGGGATGGCGCTCAACTCGTACTTCACGTTCTGGCACATCAACCTCGGCCTGCTGACGATCGTGATCGGGCACGCGACGTTCTGCGTCGTCGTCGTCTACAACAACGTCGTCGCGCGGCTGCGCCGTGTCCCGGGCTCGCTGACCGAGGCGTCGATGGACCTCGGCGCCGACGGCTGGCAGACGTTCCGCTACGTCACGTTCCCCACGATCTCGACCGCGCTGATCTCGGGCGGCCTGCTCGCGTTCGCGCTGTCCTTCGACGAGGTCATCGTCACGACGTTCACCGCGGGCGCACAGAACACGCTGCCGATCTGGATCTTCGGCCAGATCCGGCTCGGCCAGCAGCTGCCGCAGGTGAACGTGGTCGTGTTCCTCGTCATCCTGTTGACGATCATCCCCGTCGCCCTCGCGCAGCGTCTGACGAGCGAGAGCGGGATCCTTCGCACCGAGTAGGAGGCAACGATGGCTGTGACAACGGAGAGCAAGCCGCTCGAGGTCGTGAACCCGGCGACGGGCGAGACGATCGAGTCGGTCCCGAACATGAGCGCGGAGGAGGTCGAAGAGGTCGTCGAGCGTGCGAAGCAGGCGCTTCCGGGGTGGCTCGACGCGACGCCGAAGGAGCGCTCCGAGCTCCTGCACGAACTCGCCGACGTGATCGAGGAGAACGCCGAGGAGCTGGCGCAGATCGAGTCGCGCAACGTCGGCAAGCCGCTGATGGTGTCGCGGGACGAGATGCCGTTCTCGGCGGACAACCTCCGCTTCTTCGCGGGCGCGGCGCGCCTGCTCGAGGGGAAGGCGACCGGCGAGTACATCAAGGGCTACACGTCGATGGTGCGGCGCGAGCCGATCGGGATCGTCGCCGGCATCTGCCCCTGGAACTACCCGCTGATGATGGCCGTCTGGAAGATCGGCCCGGCGCTCGCCGCCGGCAACGTGCAGATCCTCAAGCCGGCCGAGCAGACGCCGCTGTCGCTGCTCCGCTTCGTCGAGCTCGCGAAGGACGTGCTCCCGGACGGCGTGCTGCAGGTCGTGACCGGCGAGGGCGTGCCCACGGGCGAGCGGCTCGTCACGCACCCGGACGTGGGCCTCGTGTCGCTGACGGGCGACGTCGAGACCGGGAAGCTGATCGCCCGGAACGCCGCCGCGACGCTGAAGCGCGTCCACCTCGAGCTCGGCGGCAAGGCGCCGATGGTGATCTTCGACGACGCCGACCCCGAGGCGGTCGCCGAGGGCGTCAAGGTCGCCGGCTTCTGGAACTCGGGCCAGGACTGCACCGCCGGCTCGCGCATACTCGCCGGGCCGCGCATCTACGACACGCTGATGGAGAAACTCGTCCCGGCGATCGAGTCGATGAAGGTCGGCGACCCGGCCGACGGCGACGACGTGGAGATGGGCCCCGTCATCTCGCGCGACCAGCAGGAGCGCGTGCTCGGCTTCCTGGAGCGCGCGTCCGGCGCGACGGTGCTCACCGGCGGACGCGCGCGCGGCGACCGCGGCTGGTTCGTCGAGCCCACGATCGTCGCCGACGTCGCGCAGGACGACGAGATCGTCCAGAACGAGGTGTTCGGCCCGGTCGTGACGGTGCAGAAGTTCGCGGACGACGCGCAGGCGATTGCGTGGGCGAACGGCGTGCGCTACGGCCTGGCGGCGTCGGTGTGGACGCGAGACGTCTCACGCGCGCTCGAGGCGGCGCGGAAGCTCCAGTTCGGCACGGTGTGGATCAACGACCACCTCGTGCCGATCACGAGCGAGATGCCGCACGGCGGCTACAAGCAGTCGGGCTACGGCAAGGACATGAGCGCGTATTCGATGGAGGAGTACACCCAGATCAAGCACGTCGTCGCGAAGCTCTGACGGCCACGCTCAGTCCAGTCGCCTGAGCTCGGCGAGCTGCTCGGGCGTCGGCTCCCACGCCCCCGCCGCGGCGTTCGCGCGCACCTGCTCCGGCTTCGTGGCGCCGGCGATCACGGAGGCGACGGGCGGGACCGCCGCGAGCCCGCCGATGGCGACCTCGAGCAGCGAGACGCCGTGCGCCTCCGCCCACGCGCGCAGCCTCTCCACGCGCCCGAGCTGCGCGTCGGCGATCGTCCGTCCGTGCAGCCGCGTCCCCGGCGCCGGCGGGGTGCGGCGCGACACCTTGCCCGTCAGCAGGCCGGACGCGAGCGGGAAGTACGGGATGAACCCGAGCCCGAGCCGTTCGCACGCCGGCAGCAGCTCGCGCTCCGCGTCGCGCGCGAGCCACGAGTACTCGCTCTGCTCGGACACGTAGGACGGCCCCGCGAGCACCTTCGCGCGCTCCACGGTCGCCGGCGCGTAGTTCGACGTGCCGTAGGCGCGGATCTTGCCCTCGCGCACGAGCTCCTCGAGCGCCTCGATCGTCTCCTCGAGGGGCGTCCCCGGATCTTCCTCGTGGTGCTGGTACAGGTCGACGACGTCGGTCTGCAGCCGGCGCAGCGACGCGTCGAGGGCCCGGCGGATGTAGTCGCGCGCGCCGCGGCGCTCCGCGCCGTCCCCCATCGGCTTGCCGAACTTCGTGGCGAGCACCACGCGGTCGCGACGGCCGTGCAGCACGCGGCCGAGCAGCGTCTCGCTTCCGCCCTGGTTGCCGTAGATGTCGGCGGTGTCCAAGAACGTGACGCCGGCGTCGAGCGCGGCGTCGACGACCGCGCGCGTCCCGTCCTCGTCGACGCGCCCGCCGAAGTTGTTGCAGCCGAGGCCGACGACGGTCACCTCGAGCGGGCCCAGCTCGCGCGCGCGCACGGGCCGACCGTACCGATAGCGTCAAGCGCCGTGCGTCACTGGGAGGACTTCCGCGTCGGGGACGTGACGGAGCTCGGCCCGGTCGACGTGTCGCAGCAGGAGATCGTCGAGTTCGCGCGGCGCTACGACCCGCAGCCGTTCCATGTCGATCCCGAGGCGGCGCGCGACGGTCCGTTCGGCGGCCTGGTCGCGAGCGGCTGGCACACGACGGCGCTCTTCATGGCGATGTTCGTGCGCGGGATCCTGCTCGACTCGGCCTCCCTCGGCTCCCCCGGCGTCGAGTCGATTCGGTGGCTGAAGCCGGTGCGGCCCGGCGACCGCCTGACCGCGCGCGTGACTGTGACGGACAGCCGGCCGTCGCAGACGAATCCGTACCGGGGCACGGTCTTCACGACCAGCGAGGTGCTGAACCAGGACGGCGACGTCGTGATGACGATGAAGGCGCGGGGCTTCTTCGCACGCCGCGATCCCGCGCGCTGACCTGCTGAGGCTACCGGCCGCTCCAGGTATCCGCGAGCACGCGTAGCCAGTTGCGGTGCGTGATCTTCGCGACGTCCTCGTCGCCGAAGCCGGCGGCGCGGAGCGAGTCGACGAGCTTCGGGAGGCCGGCGATCCCGTCGAGCTCCGCGGGGATCGTCGCGCCGTCGAAGTCCGACCCGAACGCGACGTGGTCGACGCCCATTCGCTCGGCGAGGTAGGCGACGTGGCGGACGATCTCCGTCAGCGGGGTCTCCGGCACGTTCGCGCCGTCTTCGCGCAGGAAGGTGACGGCGAAGTTGACGCCGACGACGCCGCCTGAGTCGCGGATCGCGGCGAGCTGCTCGTCGGCGAGGTTGCGCGAGGCGGCGCACAGCGCGTGGGCGTTCGAGTGCGTCGCGACCAGCGGCCTGTCGCTGACGCGCGCGACGTCCCAGAAGCCCGCTGCGTTCAGGTGCGACAGGTCGACGAGGATCCCGAGCGTGTTGCAGGCGCGCACGAGCGCGCGGCCGGCGTCGGTGAGCCCGGGACCGATGTCGGCGCCGGACGGGAACCGGAACGGCACTCCCTCGCCGAACGCGTTCGGCCGCGACCACGTCAGGCCGACCGAGCGCAAGCCGCGCTCGTACCAGCGCTCGAGGTTCGACAGGTCGGGGGCGATCGGCTCCGCGCCTTCCATGTGCACGATCGCCGTCACGCGGCCCGCGACGAAGTCGGCGGCTGACTCGGCACGCGCGACGGGCAGCGAGCAGAGCGTCTCGAGCAGCTCCTCGGCGGTCGCGACGGCGGTCTCGTGCGGGATCGGGTCGGGCAGCGGAACGCTGTAGGGGATCTGCGGCGGGTCGGGCGTGCCCGGCGACGGGACGTACAGCGCGAAGAACCCGCCCGCGAATCCGGCGGCCGGGGCGTCCTCGAGCCGCGTGTGCCCCGGTTGCTCGCCGCGCCAGCGCTGCAGCACGAGGTCGTTGTGGCCGTCGATGATCACCGGCGCATCGTACGACCGTCGTGTGGCAGGCTCACCCACCGTGACCGAGACGCCGCTACGGATCGTCGTGGCCGAAGACGACGAACGCCTCGCCGTTCTGATGACGAGCATCCTTGAGGACGACGGCCGCTTCCTCGTCGTCGGCCACGCGACGACAGGCGACGAGGCGGTGCGGCTGTGCGAGGAGCGGCAACCCGACATCGTCCTGATGGACATCGCGATGCCCGGCGGCGACGGCATCGGGGCGACGCGCGCCATCCACGCGCGCGACCGCGGGCAGCACGTCGTGATCTACACCGGCTCGGACGAGTACGAGGACGTCGCGCGTGCGCAGGACGCGGGCGCCGCCGGATTCCTGCACAAGGACGCGCTCACGTCGCCGGAGCTCGCGGACGCACTGCACGTGCTGCACACGAACTACGTGCGCGGCGAACGGGACTAGATCATCAGGTTCCGCGCGGCGACCAGATGTCTCAGATGAGGATGCGGCGCAGCTCGTCGACGGTGGTGAGGCCGGCCTCGACCTTGTCGATGCCGTCGTCCCACAGCGAGCGCATGCCGGCGGCCGCTCCGGCGGCCTCGATCTCGTGCTGCGTCGCGTCGCGCGCCGCGAGCCGACGCACCTCGTCTGTCATCGGGAGAAACTGGAAGATGCCGACGCGCCCGCGGTAGCCGCGGTTGCAGTGGGAGCATCCGACCGGCTTCCAGAGGCGCGTGATGTTCGCGCGCGCACCGGTCTTGGCGAGCTCGTCCTCGGTCGGCGTGTACGGCTCGCGGCAGTGCTCGCACAGCCTGCGCGCGAGGCGCTGCGCCAGCACCGCCGACACGGCGGACGCGACGACGAACGGCTCGACGCCCATCTCCGTCAGGCGGCTGATCGCGCTCGGCGCGTCGTTCGTATGCAGCGTCGAGAGGACGAAGTGCCCCGTCAGCGCGGCTCGCATCGAGATCTCCGCCGTCTCCACGTCGCGGATCTCTCCGACCATCACGATGTCGGGGTCGGAGCGCAGGACCGACCGCAGCGCCTTCGCGAAGTCGAAGTCGATTCGCGGGTTGACCTGCAGCTGGTAGATGCCGGGCAGCCGGTACTCGACCGGATCCTCGATCGTGATCACGTTCACCTCCGGCCGTGCGAGGTCGGCGAGCGCCGCGTACAGCGTCGTCGACTTCCCGGAGCCGGTCGGGCCCGTGACGAGCAGGGATCCCGTCGGCCGGTTCAGCACCTGCTCGAGCGCCATCTGCATCGGGAACGACAGGCCGATCTCCGTGAGCGTCGGCGCGTCGCGAGACTTGTCGAGCAGCCGGAGGATCGCGCCCTCGCCCTCCACCGACGGCAGGATCGACACGCGAACGTCGATCTGGCGGCCCGACGCCGTGCGCAGCGAGATGCGCCCGTCCTGCGGGCGGCGGTGCTCGGCGATGTCGAGCTTCGCGAGCACCTTGAGGCGCGCGATCACCCCGGATGCGCGGTGGCGCGGGATCCGCTCGAGCTCGCGCAGCACGCCGTCGATGCGCAGGCGCACGAACAGCCCGTCCGGCTGCGGCAGGAAGTGCACGTCGCTGGCGCCCTCCTCCGCGGCCTGGTGGATGATCGAGTTGACGAGCCTGACGAGCGGCGCCGACGCCTCGTCCTCGGCGTCTTCGACCTCCTCGTCGATCTGGAAGCCGTCGTCCTCCTCGAGGGCGGCGCGGCGCGCCGACTCGAGCTGACGCTCCAGGTTGCGCAGCTCGAGCTCGATGTCCTCGCGCGGCGCGACCGAGAACACGATGTCCATTCGCGTCGCGAGGCGCAGCTCGTCGACACCCTGCACGTCGCCCGGGTCGGCGAGCGCGACGAACAACCGCCCCCCGTCGACCGCGTACGGGACGGCATGCACGCGGACGAGCGTGCGTGGGTCGATCGCCTCGGCGGCGGTCCGCTGCACGCCGACCTCGCGCAGGTCGACGTACGGAAGCGCGAACCGCTCCGCGACCTGACGTGCGGCGTTGACGCCGGCGACGCGGCCGCGCGTGCCGACGACGGTCATCAGCCGGCGAGGATCGTCTGGACGCGCGAGGCGAGCTCTTGCGGGCTGAACGGCTTCGGGATGTAGTCGGAGGCGCCGGCGGCGAGGCCCTCCTCGACGTCGGCCTCCTGCGCACGCGCCGTCAGCAGGACGACCGGGATGTCGGCGGTCTCCTCGTTGCGGCGCAGCTCGCGCAGGACGTCGATCCCGGTCGAGCGCGGCATCATCCAGTCCAGGACGGCGAGGTCGGGGTGGCGCTCCTGGGCGATCCGCAGCGCCTCGTCGCCGTCGCGCGCGACGAGCACCTCGAAGCCGGAGCGCGCGAGGCGCAGCTGGACGAGCGTGAGGATGTCCTCGTCGTCGTCGGCGACGAGGAGGACGGGCGGCTGCGCCAGTGCGTCGGTCACACCTCCGACATCGGCAGTGGGGCCCACCCTGTCCAGGTGATCGACCCTCCCCCCTTCGGGGGACGCTCGCGCGCTACCCCGGCGGCGAATCGGGGTGCTTCCGACCTGCACCCGTGCTACATGTGTCTCGAGCGCGAGAGGCGGGCGCGCTCGAGGACAGGCACCAATGCGCGTTCGTATCTGGGTCAGCTCGATCGCTCTCGTCCTCGTCGCGGCCGGCGCGCTCGCGGGGGCGGCGCTCGCCTTCTGGCCGGACGCGACGCTCGGCGGCGACGGGCAGGCGCTGGCGCACCTCGACCTCGTGTCGATGGGCGGCCGCGTCACCTCGCTCCGCGTCGTCGACCCGCACGGCGCGGTGGTGCCGGTGCGGCTGCGCGACGGGAGGCTGTGGCCGCTGCGCACGCTCGCGCCGGGCGAGACGCTCCGCGTCGACCTGACCGTCAAGCGGCCGTCGTGGGCCGCCTGGCTCGTCGGCGACACGTCGCGGCGCACCTTCACCGTCACGACGCCGGCTGCGTCGCTTCGTGCGCGCTGGCTGACGGTGCGGGCGAACGAGCCGGTGCACGTGACCTTCGACGCGCCGGTGTCGGTGGTCAAGGTCGGCTCGCGCACGCTGCGGCTCGCGACGCCGCGACGCGTCGTCGAGACCGGGATCGTCGCCAGCGGCGCGCACGCGAGCGGCGCGGTGCGCGTGACCGCGAGCGCGCGGCCGTGGGAGCGCCTCGCACGTGCCGTCACCGTCACGTGGTTCCCCCGCGGCCGCGCGCACTCGGTGCTCGTGCTCCCGCGGCCCGGCGCGTCGCTGTCGCCCGCGTCGACGCTGCGGCTCTCGTTCGCGGAGCCGGTCTCGGTCGTGCTCGGGTCCGAGCAGCCGCAGCTGACGCCGGCGGTGCCCGGCCGCTGGGCGACGATCGACGCGCACACGCTCCTGTTCCGGCCGGCCGGGCTCGGCTTCGGGCTCGGCTCGCACGTCGTCGTCCGGCTGCCGCGCTCCGTCGACGTCGACGGCCGCACGACGCGCACCATCTCGTGGCAGGTGCCGGACGGGTCGATCCTGCGCGCACAGCAGCTGCTGGCGCAGCTGGGCTACCTGCCGGTCGACTGGCAGCCCGCGTCCGCGGCGGCCGCACGGCCGAGCGTGCGCGAGCAGCTGGCGTACGCCGTCGCGCCGCCCGCAGGCCGTTTCACGTGGCGCTACCCGAACACACCGTCGGAGCTGCAGGCGCTCTGGCGGCCGGGCGAGGCGAACGAGATCATGCGCGGCGCGTTGATGATGTTCCAGGACACGCACGGCCTCGCCGTTGACGGCTTCGCCGGCCCGATCACCTGGCACGCGCTGCTCGAAGACGCGATCGCCGGCAAGCGCCGCACCGCAGGCTACAGCTACGTCTACGTGCATACGACGGTGCCGCAGTCGCTGAACCTGTGGCACGACGGCCGCGTGATCCTGACGTCGCCTGGCAACACCGGCGTCCCCGCCGCGCCGACGGCGCTCGGCACGTTCGAGGTGTTCGAGCACATCCCGGTCGGCACGATGAGCGGCACCAACCCCGACGGCTCGCACTACCACGACACGGGCATCCAGTGGATCAGCTACTTCCACAACGGCGAGGCGATCCACGCGTTCAACCGCGCGTCGTTCGGGACGCCGCAGAGCCTCGGCTGCGTCGAGCTGCCGCTCGCGGCGGCCGCGAAGGTCTGGCCCTACACGCCGATCGGCACGCTCGTCACCGTCGAGAGCTGACGCAGCCCGTCACCGCCACACGCCGGCGGCGCGCGCAACGGCCGCGGCCGCGGCCCCGACGGCGACGGCGACCGTCGCCCCGACGACCACAGCCCGTCGGGGCGAGCGAGACGCGCAGCCGTCGACGAGCAAGTCCGGATCTATGACTCGCCGAGAGATGAATGCTGCCCGCGCCCGAGGGCGAAGCGGACGGGCGCGCCGGGCCCGAGCTGTGCCGCGAGCGGGACGTCGTCGTGGAGGACCACGGCGAGGATCGGGTAGCCGCCGGTCGTCGGGTGATCCGGCCCGAGCAGGATCGGGCGGCCCGACGGCGGCACCTGCAGCGCGCCCGTGACGACGCCTTCGGAGAGGAGCTCGCCGCGCTCGAGGCGCGGCAGCGGCGGCCCCTCGAGGCGCAGCCCGACCCGGTTCGACGCGTTCGCGACGCGCCACGTGGTGCCCGTCAGGATGTCGAGCGCCTCCGGCTCGAACCAGTCGTCGCGCGGGCCGGGCGCGATCCGCAGCACGTCCGACATCCGCACGGGCGGCGGCGGAGTCGGCTCGCCCGCCGCGTCGCCGACGACGAGCTCGTCGCCGTCGCGGAGCGGCGGCGGGCCGAGGCCGGTCAGCAGGTCGTGCGAGCGGCTGCCGAGCACGGGCTCCGCGTCGAAGCCGCCGTAGACCGCGATGTAGGCGCGGACGCCGTCGCGGCACGGGCCGAGCTCGAGCGTCGCGCCCGCTGTCACCTCGATCGGCTCGCCGTGCGCGAGCGCGGTGCGGGCGCCCGTCACGGCGACGACCGCCGCCTCCGCGAAGCGCAGTGTCGGCGCGACGAGCGTCGCCTCGAGCGCGGCGGCGTGAGGCGCGTTGCCGACGAGGTGGTTGCCGAGCGCGAACGCGTTGCGGTCGAAGGCGCCCGAGGGCGGCACGCCGAGGTGCGCGAGCCCGGCACGACCCGCGTCCTGCAACGTCGTCAACGGCCCGGCCGACACGACCGCGACGCGGTTCATACGGCCACGAACCGGACGCGATCGCCGGGCGCCAGCAACGCCGGCGGCTCGCGGTCGGCGTCGAACAGGAGCGCGTCGGTACGGCCGAGCAGCCGCCACCCGCCCGGCGTCGCGCGCGGGTAGACGCCCGAGTACCGGCCTGCGAGCGCGACGCTTCCCGCCGGCACGCGCTCACGCGGCGTGTCGAGCCGCGGCACGCGCAGCCGCTCGTCGCCGCCGAGCAGGTACGCGAACCCGGGGACGAAGCCGAGGAACGCGACGACGTACGAGGCAGCCGTGTGCCGCGCGACGACCTCCTCCCGGGAGAGGCCGGCGAGGCCGGCGACGTCGTCGAGGTCGACGCCGTCGTACGTGACCGCGAGCTCGGCCGACCTGCCGGTCGCCCCGACCGGGGCCGGCGCGACGTCGTCCAGCGGCGGCCGCTCCCCCTCCCACGTCACGAGCACGGTGCGGTGGCCCGGGACGACGTCGACGATCCCGGCGCGGCCGGCGAGCACACGCGCGACGGCGCGCGCCGTGTCGTTGTCGGAGAGCTCGATCAGCGCGGCTCGGTCGCCGGCCGGCCGGACGTTCACGCGAACGGCCGCACGACGAAGCCGACGCCTTCGAGCGCGGCGCGCACCGCGGCGGCGACGGCGGCTGCGGCGTCGGTGTCGGAGTGGACGCAGATCGAGTCGATTCCGCCGCCGCGAGCGAGCTCGACCGCCTGCGTGGCCGCCTCCGCGGGGGCGCGGAGCGCCCCGTGCGTCCCGCGCGGAAGCAGCGTCCCGTCGGCCGCGTAGCCGCGGTCGGCGAACCCCTCGGCAAACACGGCCAGCCCGCGCACGCGGGCGCGTTCGAGCAGCGCCGAGCGCGCAAACGCAAGCAGCGGCAGCGGCGCCGACGCGTCGATGATCGCCTCTGCGGCGGCCGCGTCGCGGCTCGCACGGTGATAGAGGGCGCCGTGCGGCTTCACGTACGCGACGCGCCCGCCGGACATCTCCTGCAACGCGGCCACCTGCTCGGCGACCTCGACGCGGATCACGTGCGGGGCGAGGTCGAGCTCGCGCCGGCCGAACCCCTCGGGGTCGCGGTACGCCACGTGCGCACCGACGACGACGCCGGCCGCCGCGGCCGCGGTGCAGACACGGTGCATCGTCGTCTCGTCGCCCGCGTGGAAGCCGCACGCGACGTTCACGCTGGTCACCGAGGCGAGCACGCCGTCGTCGTCGAAACCCTCGCCGGCGTCGGCGTTGAGGTCGACGGCCCTCACGCGGTCGACGTTAACGTCTCCGCCATGCCACGCCTCGACGCGGTGATCGTCGGCGGTGGCGTGATCGGCCTCAGCGCCGCGTGGCGCGCCTCGCAGCGCGGTCTGCGCGTGCGGGTGCTCGAGCGTGCGGCGCCCGGCGCCGGCGCGTCCCGAGCCGCCGCAGGGGTGCTCGCGCCCGATCCGCAGACGCCGGGGTTCACGGCGCTCGCGCGCGCCTCCGCCGAGCGCTGGCGGGCGTTCGCGCACGAGCTCGGCGACGTCGGCTACGAGCGCTGCGGCTCGCTGGTGCTGCGCTTCGGCGGCGACGACGTGGCGTTCGCGGGTGAGCCGCTGACGGCGGCGCAGGTGCGCCGCCTCGAGCCGGGCGTCGCCGCAGACTGCACCGGCGGCGTGCTGCTGCGCGAGGACGCGCAGGTCGATCCGCGCCGGGTCGTCGCCGCGCTCGCGTCCTTGCTCGGCGACGCGGTGGCGGTCGGCGCCGACGTCGCGGCCGTCGACGAGGGCGGGGCGACGTTGCGCGACGGGACGCGGGTCGAAGCCGGCCGCGTCGTCCTCGCGGCGGGGGCATGGGCGGCGCAGGAGCTCGCACCGGACCTGCCCGTCGTCCCGGTGAAGGGGCAGACGATCCGGCTCGCCGGACCGCCGCCGGCGGCACGCATCGTCCGCAGCGAGCACGTCTACGTCGTCCCGCGCGCGAAGCGCGAGACGGTCGTCGGAGCGACGATCGAGCGTGCGGGTTTCGACGACGCGCCGAGGCGCGAGGCGACGGAATCGCTGCTCCGCCAGGTCGTGCGCGCGCTCCCGGCGGCGGCGGCACTCGAGGTCGTCGAGCAGTCGGCCGGCCTGCGGCCGGGGACACCCGACGACGCGCCGCTGCTCGGCGACTGGAACGGCGTCCTCGTCGCCGGCGGTCATTACCGGAACGGCGTCCTGCTCGCGCCGATCACGGCCGAGTTCGTCGCCGCCACGCTCGCCGGCGAGCCCCCGCCGCCGGAGACGCGCCCGTTTTCGCCGGGGCGGTTCGCCCCGGGGTCAGACCCGGGTCTGACCCCGCTCTGACCCCTTCGCGGTCATTGCAGGATGTTTACCGCCCGGGCGACGACCATCACCGCGAGCGCGAGGCTGATCGCCGACTGGACGAGCATCAGCATCTTCGCCCAGCGGCTGAGCGGCATCGTGTCCGTCGGGCTGAAGGCGGAGGCGTTCGTGTACGACACGAACAGGTAGTCGAGGAACATCGGGTTCCACCCCTCGCCGAAGGTCGCCGGCTCCGTCTGCTGCGGGAACAGGAAGTCGCGCCGCGCGACGGCGCAGCGCGGCCGTTCGGCGGGACCGCCGCCGTCGAGCTGCCAGAACCAGAGCGCGAAGAGCAGGACGTTGACGACCCACATGTGGACGGCGGCGCGCAGCAGCGTCGAAGCCGTCGCGTGGGCACCGTTGATCAGCAGGTGGATGAGGAGCCCGATCGACGCGGCGTTCGCCGCGCTCACGAGCGCGATGATCGCGATCCCGAGCCACCGCCGGGTCACGTGCAGGCGGTGCCCGCGCCAGCCGAGCCGCTCCGTCAGGCGGCCGCCGGGCACGCTCGCCAGCAGCGCGACGAGCACGAGCACCGTCAGCGCCGGCACGATCCAGCGCACCCACGCGAACACCCCGGCGGAGCCGCCGGCGATGAAGCGCTGGGGCAGGTCTGCGTAGAGCGCCGCCGAGGCGACGATCGCCGCCGTCGGCCACAGCGGCGACTCGCCACCCCACTCGGCGCGGCGCAGGCTGGAAAGCAACACGCCGCGAGCTACGGCGTGTGCGCTCCTACTCCTGCCGTCACACCTCCGGCGCCGGCTGCGACTCGACGAACAGCACCTTGCGCGTCCAGTGCGGCATCCACCAGTTGGCGTTCCCGAGCAGCCGCATCAGCGCCGGCACGAGCAGCGCACGGATCACCGTCGCGTCGAAGATGATCCCCGCGGCGAGCCCGATCGCGAACTCCTTGATCTCGAAGCCGGGGCTCGACGAGAGGACGAGGAACGCGAACATCAGGATCAGCGCGGCGCTCGTCACCAGCTTCCCCGTCCGCGCGAGCCCGAGCTCGATCGCGCGTTCCGTCGAGCCGGTCTCGTCGTACGCCTCGCGCATGCGCGTGAGCATGAACACCTCGTAGTCCATCGAGAGCCCGAACAGGAACGCGAAGATCATCAGCGGGATCCACGCCGTGATGGCCTGCGTGGCCGTGATGTTCCAGAGCGACGACCCGTGGCCCCACTGGAAGATGAACACGACGATCCCGAACGCCGCGCCCAGCGAGACGAGGTTGAGGATCGCCGCCTTGATCGGGAGCACGATCGAGCGGAACGCACGCGTCAGCAGGATCAGCGTCAGGACGATCACGAACGCGAGGACGTACGGGAAGTTGCCGTACACTGCGTGGACGAAGTCGCGGTCGACCGCGGCCGTGCCTGCCAGCGTTCCGTCGGTGCCCGCGAGCGCGCCGTTGACGCGGTTGATGATTCCCTGGATCTGCGGGGCGGCGCCGTCGACGGCGGGGAACGCCTCGACGATCGCGTCGGGCCCGCGCTTCCAGCCGGGCGCCGACGGAACCGCTGCGCCGACGACGCCGGGGACCTTCGCCACCTTCGCGGCGACCGCCTGCGGGTTGCCGCCGTGCTCGACGAGGATGTCGAACGGCTTCATCACCCCGGGCGTGATGCCGGCGTCGGCGAGCATCTGACGACCGGCGATGGCGGTACCGCTGCCCGGGAAGTTCTTGAGCTGCGCCTCGTTCGGGTTGAGCTGCACGCCGATCACGACGAGCACGGCGACGACGGCGAGCCCGATCGCGGCGACCGGCACCGGCCGGCGCAGCACCGTGCGTGCCCACCGGCCCCACGCACCGTCCTCCGGATGCCCGCGGTCGACGAACCGCTTCGGCATCAGCCGCACGCTGTTGATGCGCTCGCCGAGCACCGCGAGCAGCGCGGGCAGGAGGGTAATCGCCGCGAGCACCGATACCGCGGGGATCAGCATCCCGCCGATGCCCATCGACCGGATGAACGGCAGCGGCAGCACGAGCATCGACAGCAGCCCGACCGCGACGGTCGAACCGGAGACGATCACGGACCGCCCGGCATGCGTCATCGTCTCGACGAGCGCGCCCTCCACATCGTTGCCCTCGCGCAGCTCGTCGCGGAAGCGGAAGATCATCAGCAGCGCGTAGTCGATCCCGACGCCGAGGCCGACCAGCGCGATCAGGAACTGGACGATGATCGAGACGTTCGTCAGGTAGGTGAGCCCCCAGACGAGCGTGTACGTGTTCAGGATCGCGGCCGCCGCGACCACGATCGGCATCAGCACGGCCGGCAGCGTCCCGAAGACGAAGAAGAGGATCACGAGCGCGCCGATGCCGCCGACGACGGCCTCCAGCAGCACGTTGCCCTTCCCGCCGCCGCCGTTCTGGCTCGCCTCCTCGAGCGGGTCGTGGCCGGTCACGTTGACCGTGACGCCGGCCGGAAGGCCCGCCCTGGCCTCCGCAAGCATCTTCTTCGCGCCCGACGTACTCGAGAATCCGGCGACGCCGGGCAGGTAGACCTCCATGAACGCCGTGTGGCGGTCCTTCGAGACGTACATCGGGTTGTGCGTCGAGAACCACGAGCTCGTGCGTGCGCCGGGGTTCGCGCGCTGCACGCGCGCCATCGCGGCGGCGACCGCCGCGCTCTTCGTCGCGTCGCCGCTCGTGTGGATCACGACGACGTTCGGCGGCCGCTGCCCGGTGCCGAAGGCGCGGAACGTCCGCTGGTTTGCCTCGTAGGCCGACTTTCCGGGGATCGAGAAGCTCTGGTACCAGCGCTTCGAGACGCGGCTCGCGGCGAAGGCGCCGAAGATGGTCAGGACGATCCAGGCGCCGATGACGTACCAGCGGCGGCGCGCGATGACATGGGCGAGGCGTGCGAGCAAGACGTTCTCCTTCCCGTGAGACTCCGGCCGATACTACAGAGACAGAAATCTTTCTGCAAATGTATTTTCCCGCTAGGATCCGCACGGTGGGCCTGCGGGAGACCAAGAAGCTGGCGACGCGACAGCACATCGCGGACGTGGCGATGGGTCTCTTCGCGGCGCGCGGCTTCGACCACGTGACGGTTGCGGAGATCGCCACGGAGGCCGGCGTGTCCGACAAGACGGTCTTCAACTACTTCCCCACGAAGGAGGACCTCTTCTTCGACGACGTACCGGATCGGCTGCGCGCGCTCACCGAGGCGATCGAGCGGCGCGGCGACGAAGAGACGATGCTCGAGGCGCTGCGGCGCCTGCAGCTACGCGACGTCGAGCGGCTGACGTCGCCGGGGTTCGCACACTTCGCGCGCGTGATCGAGAGCTCGCCGGCGCTGCAGGCGAAGGAGGTCGACGTGATGGCCGGCTTCGCGCAGGTGCTCGCCGAGGCGCTGCAGCGCGAGGGTGTGCGCGAGCGCGACGCGCGGATCGCGTCCGCGATGGTGATGGCGGTTCACCGGCAGTACTTCCGGGCCGCGCGGCGCGAAGCGCTCGCCGGCCGCCACGGCGCAGCGGCGGCGCGCCGGCTGCGCGCCGACGTCATCCGTGCGTTCGAGCTGCTCGAGCACGGCCTCGCCGCCGTGCTGCCGTGAGGTGGTGCCCACGCGGGGAAGGCGCCCGAGAGCGCCTTCCCCGCGTTCGGGAGGTCAACCCGTGACGGGCACGTCGTCGCCGGCGCCGGCGCAGTAGCCCGCGCCGCCCGCGGAGTCGTTGCTCCACAGGCTCTGCACCGGATACTGCTTGCCGTCGTTGCCGGTGATGTTGTTCAGGCCGCCGGGGACGGTCGACGGGCTCGCGAGCCCCTCCGTGTACCCGACCCAGGCGCACTTGTCGCCGTTCTCGTAGCCGGAGTAGTCGTACCAGCCGCCGAGGTTCTGGCCGTTCACGACGTCCTCGGCGCCGGGATCGGTGATCGTCTCCTCGACCTCGTGCCCGAGGACGATCGTGAACCCGTCGAGGCGGCCGGCGTAGTAGCCGCTGTTGACGGAGTTCTCGCCGCAGCTCGAGCCCATGTTGAGGACGTACGGCATGTTCGTGAACGAGATGCCGGGCTGCACGCCGGGGTACGTCGTCGGCTGCGTGTAGTCGTGCCACGCGCAGTAGCCGGCGCCGCTGTTGAAGCCCGCCTCGTTGTACTTCTGCGGCTGCGCGATCACGAACTGGCTGTTGGCGAGATCGGTGACGCCGAAGTGCGCGACCGCGCGCTGCGCCTCCTGCGCGAGCTCGAGCCCGCTCAGGTTGTCGTGGATCGGATCCGTGTTGTCGTACCAGACCCCGCCGAAGACGTTCGAGGGGTTCTGGATGTAGACGTTCTGGCCGTTGACGGTCTCGTAGTACTGCGTCGACACGCCCGCCCACTTCGTTCCGCCCATCGCCTTGATGAACGCGGTCATGCGCGCCGCGGCGCCGTCGGGGTCGTACGTCGGCATCCCGGGCGTCGTGTGGTCGAAGGCGCCCGGCTCGCCCCAGCCCCAGAACACGAGGTAGATCTTCGGCGTCACCTGGACGTGGCCGCCGAAGTAGGCCATGTTCACGGGTGCGGGCTCGCCCGCGACGGGCGGCGCGACGGGGACGCAGCAGACCGGCGGCGGCTGCAGCGCCGGGTCGCCGACGTGGCTGGCGTCCGGCATGTAGATCGGCTGGTGCAGCGTCGTGCCCGCCGACGCGGTCGTCCCCGCCGCCAGGAGCAGGGCCGCGGCCGCCACGCACAGCAGCAGGATTCGCTTCGTCATCGATCCTCCTCTCGGCCTACTTCGTGACGGTGAACGACTGGGACGCGGCGGCGCCGGTGCCGAACCCCTGCGTCGCGCGCGCGTAGACGGTGTGCGACCCGAGCGCGGGCGTCGGGATCGCGACGCTCCAGCTCGTGCCGTCGAGCCGCGCCGGCACCGGGTTCGTGAACGACGGGTCGTCGAGCGACACCTGGACCGACTGGGCGAAGCTGGCCGACCACGACGGGACGTCCACCCACGACTTGCCCGAGTTGCCGATGTACCCGCTGAAGGCGTACGGACCCTCGACGTGCACGCGCAGGTCGATCCCGCTCAGGTCGGCGCGGTCGAGCGCCCCGTTGGGCTGGATCGCGAACGTGACGGGGTAGCTCGTCTGCGTCGGCGTCACGAGAACCGACTGCGAGTCAGAGCCGATCTGGACGCCGTTGCCCTGGTAGAGGGCCTCCATGTCGACCGAGACCGTCACGACCCCCGCTCCGGCCGCGACCGGGTCGGTGATGCCGAAGCTCTCGAGGTCGATCGTGCCGGTGACGGTCCGGCTGGCGTCGAGCGTGAGCGGCATCCCGTCGCTGGACGGGTAGTCGACCGACGCGCCCTGGTCGACGGTGCCCCCCGCGCCGACGACCGAGGTGAGGACGAGGCCGCAGCCGTCGCCGGCGTCGCTGCCGGAGGTGACGCTCAGGTGCGGGTCGTCGTTCGACGTCCCGCACCCGTTACGGCGCAGGTAGAACCGCGTCGTCTGCCCCGCCGGCGCCGCGAACGAGGCGGCGCCGGCGACGGCGATGTACGGGTTGCGGTGCGCGGAGATCCGCTGCCCCGCGGTCGGGCTCGTGATCGTGACGCTCGGCCCGGCCGCGACGGCCGTCCCGGCCACGAGGGCGACGGCCGCCGAGACCAGCGCCGCCGCGATCAGCTTCCGCATCGTCGTCTCCCCTTCTTCTCAGCGGCCGAGCACGCAGCCGTTTCCGGTCGCGTCGAACGCCTGGTTGCTCCACAGCGGCTGGACGGCGTACTGGTGCGAGCCGAGCGTGATGTTGGACGTGTTGGCCGCCCAGGCGCACTTGTCGCCGTTCTCGTTCCCCTGCGCGTCGAGCCAGCCGTCCTGCCACGACGCGATGTTGTCGGGGTCGGTGACCGCCTCGGCGTACTCGTGGCCGGTGACGATCGAGTAGCCGTCGAAGATGCCGTTGCCGAAGGCGTCCGACGTCGCGTTGACGAAGTGCATGCCGCATCCCGTCGGTCCGATGCCGGGCCAGTTCTCGTTCAGCCACGGGATGAACGCGTACTGGATCCGGTACGGGTTGCCGAGGCCGTCGACGCTCGACGTCTGCGAGTGGTAGCCGCAGTACACCGGCTGCCCTGTCGCGATCGTCGTCGGCGGCGTGAGGATGATGTACGTCGCGGTCGGGTCGTACCCGAAGTGCGCCGACGCCTTGATCGCCTCCTGCGCGATCGGGTCGTCGACGAGGTTCTCCGCGAGGCCGAGCGCGATGATGTCGTTGGGCACCGGCGAGGGGTCGACCCACACGCCCTTCAGCTGGCGCGTCGGGTTCGTGACGAAGCCCGCGCCCCCGACGCAACTCGTCGAGCCCGGCAGCAGCTCGTTGCAGTACTGCGTCTGGATGTTCGCCCACGAGCTGCCGCCGACGTTCGCGAAGAACGACTGCAGGTAGTTCTGCAGCGTCTTCGACGAGTAGAGCGTGCCGTTCGTGTCGGCGGTCTGGAAGCCGCTCGCCCACTGCGGCCCCCACCAAACGAGGTACACGGCGGGCTTCGTCTCGACGCCGATTGCGCCGGGCCCGGCGTTGCCGCCGTGCCAGACGAGGTCGTTCGTCAGCGAGCTCGCCGACGCCTGCGCGCCGAGCCCCTGCCCGGGCGCCCAGAAGAAGTGCTTCGGCTGCGTCTGGATCGGGCCGACGTCGGACGAGGCGGCCGGCACGCCGAAGACGGCGGCTGCGGCGCAGACAGCACCGAGCGCCAGAAGAGTGCGAATCACGAGGGACCTCCCTGTCGTCAAGGACAACCCGTCCTTCCCGACGCGCCGAGGTGTGTAACCATTATTCGTGGTGACAATTGAACGGTGAATCAACGCGACGTCTCCGTCCTCGTCGACCTCGGCCTCACCGGCTACGAGGCGAGCGCCTACGTCGCGTTGACGCGGCGCGGCCGGGCGACCGGGGCCGAGGTGGCGCGCCTCGCCGGCCTCCCCCGCCAGCGCATCTACGACGTCCTCGACGGCCTCGTCGCACGCGGCTTCGCGAGCGTCGAGCCCGGCCGTCCGGCGCGCTACACGGCCGTCGCGCCGCAGGAGGCGCTCGAGCGGCTCGTCGCCGGCCGCCGCGCGTCGCTCGCCGACCTCGAGCGGCAGGCCGCCGAGGCGGCCGCGCTCCTCACCCCGATCTACCGGGACGGCCGCAGCGCCACCGACCCGCTCAACTACATCGAGGTGCTGCGCGAGCCGCACGCGATCGGCAACCGCTTCGCCGAGCTGGAGGCGGGTGCGGCGCGCGAGATCCTCGTCTTCACGAAGCCGCCGTACGCGGTCGAGCCGGCCGAGAACGTCGCGGGGCTGCAACTGCTCGCGCGCGGTGTCGAAGCTCGGAGCGTCTACGAGCGGTCGGTCTACGACGACGACGCCGTCGTCGACGCCGTCCAGCACTTCATCGCCGCGGGCGAGCACGCGCGCGTGGTCGACGAGCTGCCGCTCAAGCTCGTGCTGATCGACGAGCGGGTCGCGCTCTTCACGATGGAGGACCCGATCGCCGGCTCCACCGACCTGACGGTGATGATCGTCGAGCACCCGGCGTTCGCGCAGCTGCTCAAGCTCGCGTTCGAGCACGCGTGGGAGACGGGCGAGCCGTTCTCGCCGGCAAGGCGGCGAGGGCGCCGCTGACGCACACAGAGACTAAGGTGAGGCAGGCGTCGTGATCTGCCCCTCCTGTGAGACCGAGAACCGCGCCGAGGCCCGGTTCTGCCGACAGTGCGGCGCGCCGCTCGGCGGCCGCTGCCCGGACTGCGGCACGGTGCTCGAGCCCGGCCAGCGGTTCTGCGACGGCTGCGGCCGCGCGGTCGCGGCGGGTCCGCAGCCGAAGGTGCGGCCGCAGCGCGAGCCCGTCGCCGAGCGGCGCCTCGTCACCGTGCTGTTCGCGGACCTGGTCGGGTTCACGTCGATCTCGGAGTCGCGAGACGCCGAGGAGGTGCGGGAGTTCCTGTCGCGCTACTTCGAGACGTGCCGGCGGCTCGTCGAGCGCTACGGCGGCACCGTCGAGAAGTTCATCGGCGATGCGGTGATGGCCGTGTGGGGGACGCCGTCGGCGAACGAGGACGACGCGGAGCGAGCGGTACGGACCGGGCTCGACCTCGTCGCCGCCGTCGCCGGCCTCGCCGACGAGCTCGGCGCCGAGGAGCTCCGCCTGCGCGCCGGCGTGCTGACCGGCGAGGCCGCCGTCACGGTCGGCGCGGTCGGCGAGGGGATGGTCGCGGGCGACCTCGTCAACACGGCCGCCCGGGTCCAGGCCGAGGCCGAGCCCGGCACCGTCCTCGTCGGCGACGCGACGCGCCGCTCGACGGAGGCCGCGATCGCCTACGAGGAGGTCGGCTTCCGCCGCCTGAAGGGCAAGTCCGAGCCGCAGCGCCTGCACCGCGCGCTGCGGGTGATCGCCGCGCGGCGCGGCGAGGGTCGCGCCGCCGGCCTCGAGCCGCCGTTCGTCGGCCGCCAGCGCGAGTTCGCGCTCGTCAAGGACCTCTTCCACACGTGCGCCGAGGAGCGCCGGGCGCGGCTCGTGTCGATCGTCGGCGTCGCCGGGATCGGCAAGTCGCGGCTCTCGTGGGAGTTCGAGAAGTACGTCGACGGCCTGGCCGACGACGTCCGCTGGCACCGCGGCCGCTGCCTCGCCTACGGCGACGGGGTCGCCTACTGGGCGCTCGCCGAGATGGTGCGGATGCGGGCGCGGATCGCCGAGGAGGACGCGCCGGAGGCGGCGCTCGCGAAGCTGCGCGAGTCGCTCGCCGCGATCGTGCGCTCGGCCGAGGAGCGCGACTTCCTCGAGCCGCGCCTGGCGCACCTGGTCGGCATCGCGGTCCACGCCGCACCCGACAAGGAGGATGTCTTCTCCGCCTGGAGGCTCTTCTTCGAGCGGATGGCCGACACCGAGCCGGTCGTGCTCGTCTTCGAGGACCTGCAGTGGGCGGACGCCGGCCTGCTCGAGTTCATCGAGTACCTCCTCGACTGGTCGCGCACCTACCCGATCTACGTGATGACGCTGGCGCGCCCCGAGCTGGCCGACCGCCGCCCCGACTGGGGTGCCGGGCGCCGCGCGTTCACGTCGGTCTTCCTCGAGTCGCTGGCGCCGGACGAGATCGACGTGCTCCTCTGCGGCCTCGCCCCCGGTCTCCCGGACGGCCTGCGCGCGAAGATCGTCGAGCGCGCGGAGGGCGTGCCGCTGTACGCGGTCGAGACCGTCCGGATGCTGCTCGACCGCGGGCTGCTCGTCCGCGCGGACGACCGCTACCGCCCCGGCGGGCCGATCGAGACGCTCGCGATCCCCGAGACGCTGCACGCGCTCGCCGCCGCCCGCCTCGACACGCTCGCGGCGGAGGAGCGGCGGGTGGTCGAGGACGCCGCCGTGCTCGGGCGGTCGTTCACGCGGCAGGGGCTCGCCGCGCTCTCGGGCCTGCCGCCGGAGGAGCTCGAGCCGACGATCCAGTCGCTGCTGCGCAAGGAGATCCTCGCCATCCAGTCGGACCCGCTGTCGCCGGAGACGACGCAGATCTCGTTCGTGCAGGACCTGATCCGCCGCGTCGCCTACGAGACGCTCTCCGTGCACGCGCGCAAGGACCGCCACCTCGCCGCCGCTGCGCATCTCGAGCAGGAGGGCGACGACGAGCTCGCCGCGATCATCGCCGCGCATCTGGTGGACGCCTACCGAGCAGCCGCCGCGGACGCCGACGCGGACGCGCTGCGCGACCGTGCGCGCGCCGCGCTCACGCGCGCCGGCGAGCGCGCGAGCTCGCTCGCCTCCGCCGCTGCCGCCGCGGAGGCGTTCGCGGACGCCGCGGACCTCGCCGACGATCCCGCGGAGCAGGCGGCGCTGCTCGAGCGCGCGGGGCTGGCGTCGCTGCAGTCGGGCGCGCTCGAGGACGCCGGCCGCTTCCTCTCGCGCGCCGCGGTGCTCGTCGACGAGACGGGCGTCGACGGCGCGCTGCGCATCGCGACCCGGCGCGCCGAGGTCCTGCTCCTCGGCGGCAAGATCGCCGAGGCCGTCGCGCTGCTCGCGCCGGCGTACGCGGCGGCGGCAAAGGACGAGCCCGACGCCGACGTCGCGCGCGCGGCGGCCGAGCTGGCTCGCGTCGCCTACTTCGGCGGCGACCGTGAGCTCGCCGCCGAAGCGGTCGAGGTCGCGCTCGAGATGGCGGAGGCGCTCGACCTGTACGACGCGCTCGCGGAGGCGCTGACGACGAAGTCGATCCTCATCTGGCGCCGCCGCCACGAGTCGGTGGCGCTCGTCAAGGAGGGGCTCGCGGTCGCGCGCGAGCACGGCCTCACGCGGCCCGCGCTGCGCGCGCAGTTCAACCTCAGCGGCATGCTCATCGAGCACGACCGGCTCGTGGAGGCGCGGCGCGAGATCGACGCCGCGCTCGTGCTCGCGCGACAGCGGGGCGACCGCGACTGGGAGCAGCCGCTGCTCGGTCAGCTCGCGGACGTGCTCCTGCTGCTCGGCGAGTGGGACGACGCCGCGGCGATCTGCGAGACGTCGGAGCCCGGAGAGCTCGCGTCCTGGTTCGGCCTCACTCCGTCGGTCCGGCTGTTCGCCGAGCGCGGCCAGGTCGAACGCGCTCGGCGGGCGCTCGACGCACACCGCGACATGGTCACGACCGACCTGCAGGCGCGCGCCTCGCTGCTCGAGGCACACGCGATCGTCGAGCGCAGCGAGGGGCGCTACGCCGACGCGATTCGTTCCGCGCGGGACGCGATGCAGCTCTGGCGAACGCTCGGCGAGCAGCACTACGCGATCGAGACGTTCGCCGAGGTGATTCAGGCTGCGCTGGAGCTCGACGACCTCGACGAGCTGGAGCGGCTGCTCGACGAGGCGATCGCGTGGCCGCGGATCGAGCGGCGGCCGCTGCTCGCCCCGCACGTCCTCCGCCTGCAGGGTCGGCTCGAGGCGGCGCGCGGCGAACCCGCGGCGAACGAGCTCACGCAGGCGGCCGCGCTCTTCCGCTCGCTCGGGATGCCCTTCTGGACCGCGCTCGCGCTGCTCGACGACGGTGCGACGCGTGCGGACCCGGACGAGGCGGCAGCGCTCCTCGCGGAGGCGGAGCTGACGTTCGAACGGCTCGGCGCGGAGCCGTGGCTCGCACGCGCGCGGGCCGCCGCACCGGCCCGCATCCGCGCCTAGCAGAGCGTCGACACGGCCGGAGGCGGCCGCGAAAACCTGCCATTTGCAGCATGTGTTTGGAGTCACGAAATCGTCGGAAATTGACATGTCGATGCGTACTGCGGCCGCATCTCTCGTCTGCGTTGCTGCGCTCGTGTTCGCGGACGCAGCCCTCGCCGGCTCGCCGATCGGCGGCATCGCGCAGACGACGACGAGCGCGGCGACACAGGTGTCGGCGGCCGCGACGCAGACGGCTCCGTCGACTCCCTCGACATCCGCCGCGACCACGCCGTCGTCGCCCGCAGCGACCACGCCCGCGACGAGCGCGACCGTCGCGCAGGCGACGCAGCCCGTGACGAACGCCGCCGCACACGCGGTGCAGCCCGTCGCGAACACCGCGACGAAGACGACGCAGCCGGTGACGCAGGCCGCGCAGCCGGTCGCGAGCACCGTCACCCCTGCCGTGCAGCCGGTCGCGCAGGCCGCGCAGCCGGTCGTCGACACGGTGACGCACACGACGCAGCCGGTCGTCACGAGCGTGACGCACGCCGCGCAGCCGGTCGTCCGGACGGCGTCGTCCGTCGCGAACGCGGCGGCGCCGGTGAGGAAGGCCGTCGCCGCCGTCACGAAGACGGTCGACGCGACGACGAAGAAAGTCGCCGCCGTCGTGACGCCGTCGCACCGGTCCGCGCAGCCTCCGGCGACGACGGCACACCGCGCCGCAGCCTCGACCTCGGCACCCGCATCGCATCCGACGACGACGTCGGGTCCCGCGGCTCCGTCGCCGGCCACCACGGCGATCCGCGCGACGGCGCAGGCGGCGGGCGAGGACGCACACGGCTCGCGGCTCGTGACGCAGGCGCCGACGGTCACGGCGCCGTCGCATGCACCGGTCGCGACGGTCGCACCCGCCTCCCCGGCGACCGCGCCGTCGCCGTCGTCCGCACACACCTTCGTCGTCTCGCCGACGATCGGCGCGCATCGCGTGACGGCCCCCGTCGATTTCACGCGGGCTCCCGTCGGCCGCACGAGCTCGCCGCTCCCGCCGATCCACGTCCCGTTCGTGCCGCTGCCTGCGAGCGGCTCGTCGAACGGGACGTCCCCGGCGACGTTCTTCCTTCTGCTCGTTTCTCTCTGCGCGATGGTGCTGCTGCTTCCGCCGGCCGGACGCCGATGGCTCCGGCTTCCGGCGTCGGCGCCGCGCATGCACCTGTTCGCGCTCGTACTCGATCGTCCCGGATAGCGCGCCCGCGCGCTAGCTGATGCCGGTGCGCCTGGCTCGCGCCCGGCACGTCCCGAGACCATCCGTACGAGAAAGGAATTCGCAGATGAAGCGTCTGTTGACGATGCTCTGCGCGAGCCTGCTCTTCGCGCTGAGCGTGGGCATCGGCACGGCTGCCGCGGGCAGTCCGCTGCCGGGCCCGAACCCACCGACGCCGTCGCAAGCGACCGACCAGTCGCAGACGGCGAGCAACTCGATCGACCAGAACGCGAGCTCGAACGCCGCGGCCGTGAACGTGTCGCCGAACGTGGCGGTGCTGAACGGCGGGTCTGTCGACCAGTCGAGCGGCAACGCCTCGGCGACCTCGCAGACCGCGAACGGGAACGCGTCCACGCAGTCGAACAACCAGGGCCAGACCGCGACGCAGAGCCAGCCGAGCGGTAGCTCCGACCAGGGCTGCACCTGCGGCCCGAGCAACCAGGGCGGCGGCGGTTCCTCGCAGTCGACCGACCACGATCAGACCGCCCACAACTCGGTCGACCAGAACGCGACCTCGCACGCCGCGGCCGTGAACGTGTCGCCGAACGTGGCGGCGGCGAACTGGGGCAGCGTCGACCAGAAGAGCGGCTCGGCCAAGGCCGACTCGTCGGCGGCGAACGGCAACGTTTCCAGCCAGTCGAACACGCAGAGCCAGAACGCCGGTCAGAGCCAGACCGCGTCGAACGGCGGGAACGAGGGCACCTCGAATCAGTCGGTCGACCAGGACCAGAAGGCCTCGAACTCGATCGACCAGGACGCGCACTCGCATGCCGCGGCCGTCAACATCGCGCCGAACGTCGCGGTCGCGAACGTCGGCGGCGGCTGCAGCTGCGGCGGCGGCGGTGTCGACCAGGAGAGCGGCTCCGCGAACGCGGACTCGTCGGCCTGGAACGGCAACGTCTCGTCGCAGTCGAACAGCCAGAGCCAGAACGCCGGCCAGAGCCAGGCCGGTAACGACGGCGCCGTCTGGGACAAGGGCGGCAAGGGCGACGGCCAGTCGGTCCACCAGGACCAGAAGGCCTCGAACTCGATCGACCAAGACGCGCACTCGCACGCGTTCGCGCTCAACGTCTCCCCGAACGTCGCGGCGCTCAACTGGGGCAGCGTCGACCAGAAGAGCGGCTCGGCCAAGGCCGACTCCTCGGCCTCGAACTGGAACGTCTCGAGCCAGTCGAACAGCCAGAGCCAGAACGCCGACCAGCACCAGAACGCCGGCCAGAACGACGAGCAGGGCGGCCCGTACTGCGGCCCGTCCGGCGACAACGGCG
>DASRCL010000010.1:0-85376 GCA_035653115.1 Gaiellaceae bacterium | reverse complement strand
GCTCGACGAGATGACGCGCGAGCGCCTGAACCTCGAGCTGCTCTCGATCTGGCAGCAGCTCCAGTCCACCGTCGTCTTCGTGACGCACTCGATCTCGGAGGCGGTGTTCCTCTCGACCCGCGTGATCGTGATGAGCCCGCGCCCCGGGCGCATCGCCGGCGCCGTCGACATCGACCTGCCGTTCCCCCGCACCGTCGAGACGCGTGAGGAGCCGCGCTTCTTCGAGCTCGTGACCCAGGTGCGCGAGCTGCTGCGCGGGGTCGGCGCCGACGAGCACGGCTCGGTGCTGGCGGAGGTGTCCGAATGACGGTCGTCGCCGAGCCGACGCGCCGGGGGACGGTCGTCCGCACGATCAGGACGCGCGCCGCCGAGTGGATTCCGGCGATCGTCGTCTTCTGCCTCGCGATCGTCGCGTGGCAGCTGATCATCGACGTCTTCCACATCCAGAAGTTCCTGCTGCCGAAGCCGCTCGCGATCGTCAAGGCGTTCTGGAACGAGCGGGGAACGCTCTGGAGCGCCGGCTGGCTGACGTTGAAGGAGGCGCTGGTCGGGTTCGGGATCGGCTGCGGGCTCGCGATCGCGAGCGCCGTCCTGCTGGCACGGTTCCGCCGCGTCTCCGGCGCGCTGATGCCGGTGGCGATCGCCGCCAACGCCATCCCGATCATCGCGTTCTCGCCGATCTTCGACGCCTGGTTCGACCCGCTCTCGATCTGGCCGCGCGCCGCGACGGCAGCCGTCCTGTGCTTCTTCCCGGTGTTCGTGAACACGCTCCGCGGCCTGACGTCGGTGCGCCCGGCGCAGGTCGAGCTGATGCGCTCCTACGCCGCCGGGGAGATCGACATCTTCCGCCGCGTGCGTGTTCCGACGGCGCTGCCGTTCGTCTTCGCGGCCTTGAAGGTCGCGACCGTGCTCGCCATGATCGGCGCCATCGTGGCCGACTACTTCGGGACCTTCGGCTCTCTCGGGATCGCCATCAAGAACGCCGTCTCGCTGTTCGACTTCGAGACGGCGTGGGCTGCGATCCTGATCGCAAGCATCCTCGGCGTCGCGCTCTACGTCGCGGTGTCGCTCGCCGAGCGGATAGCCCTCCAGTGGGACCCAACCCGTCAGGAAAGGGGTAGCGCATGAAGAGAAGGACGCTGATCGCCGCCGTGTGCGCGGTGGTCGCGGCGGCCGCAGTCGCGGCCGTGCTCGGGCTGTCGTCGTCGCGCGCGCAGGCGGCGCCGAAGCTCACGAACATCACCCTGCAGCTCAAGTGGGTGCCGCAGGCGCAGTTCGCCGGGTACTACGTCGCCCAGGCGCTCGGCTACTACAAGACCGCAGGCCTGAACGTCACCCTCAAGCCGGGCGGCCCGGACATCACGCCCGAGCAGGTCGTCCTGTCGGGCGGGGCGCAGTTCGGTCTCGACTGGCTCCCGAACCTGTTCGCCACGCGCGAGAAGGGCGGGAACATCGTGTCGATCGCGCAGGTGTTCGCACGCTCGGGCATGACGGAGCTGACCTGGAAGAGCTCGGGCATCAACACGATCGCGAAGATGCGCGGCAAAAAGGTCGCCGTCTGGTGCTGCGGCAACCAGCCGGAGCTGTTCGCCGCGCTGCAGAAGAACGGGATCAATCCGCACAACCCCAAGGACGTCACCATCGTCAACCAGCCCTTCGACATGAACCTGTTCCTGCAGCACAAGGTCGACGCGGCGGCGGCGATGACGTACAACGAGCTCGCGCAGGTCCTGGAGAACAAGAACCCGAAGACGGGCAAGCTCTACCAGCTGTCCGACCTCAACGTCTTCAAGATGTCGAGCCCGCAGGTCGGGACCGGCATGCTCGAGGACAACATCTTCACGACGCAGAAGTACCTCAGCGACCCGGCGAACAAGCAGACGATCGTCGCGTTCCTGAAGGCCTCGTTCCAGGGGTGGATCTACTGCCGCAGCCACGTCGAGCAGTGCACCGAGATCGTGCTCAAGGCGGGGACGGCGCTCGGCCACTCGCACCAGCTGTGGCAGATGAACGAGATCAACAAGCTCATCTGGCCCAACCCGTGGGGCATCGGCCACGTGTCGCCGAAGCAGGTGGCGAACACGGCGCTGATCGCGAAGACCTACGGCGTGATCAAGAAGATGCCGAAGAACGCGACCACCTACCAGTACACCGACGAGGCGCTGAACCAGCTGAAGGCGGCGCACGTCAACATCTACGGGTCGGGGTTCAAGCCGATCCACGTGACGCTGCTGCCCGGCGGCAAGTAACAGCCGAGGGGGGAGAACCTCCGGTTCTCCCCCCTCGTCGTTCTAGGATCGCGTGAGACCCCGAGGAGAAGGAGCGAGCGAATGTCCGTGCTGATCAAGGGAGGCCGCGTGATCACGGCGGCCGACGACTACGTCGCCGACGTCTTCATCGCGGACGAGCAGATCTCCCTGATCGGCCAGTCGCTCGACGTACAGGCCGACAAGGTGATCGACGCGTCCGGCAAGTACGTGCTGCCGGGCTGCGTCGACCCCCACACGCACCTCGAGATGCCGTGGCGCGGCGAGACGACGATCGACGACTTCGAGTCCGGTCAGACGTCGGCCGCGTTCGGCGGCACCACGACCCATGTCGATTTCTGCATCCAGGGGAAGGGGCAGACGTTCGCCGAGGCGCTCGAGATCTGGCACGGCAAGCGCGAGGGCAAGGCGGTGATCGACAACGGCTTCCACATCGCCGTCACCGACCTGCGCGAGGGCGGGACGCTCGAGGAGCTCGGCAGGCTGCCGGACGAGCACGGCGTCACCTCGTACAAGCTCTTCATGGCGTACAAGGACTCGCTGATGGTGGACGACGAGACCCTGTTCAAGACGATGCAGGTCGCGGCCGAGACCGGCGCCCTTGTGATGGTCCACGCCGAGAACGGCGACGCGATCGAGGTGCTGATGGCGGAGGCGATCGCGAACGGGAACACGTCGCCGAAGTACCACGCGCTGACGAGGCCGCCGGAGACGGAGGGCGAGGCGACGAACCGCGCGATCCAGCTCGCGCGCGTCGCCGGCTCGACGCTGTACGTCGTGCACGTGTCGTGCGCCGAGTCGGTTGAGCCGATCGCGATCGCGCGAGAGAAGGGCTGGGACGTCTACGGCGAGACGTGCACCCAGTACTTCTTCGTCGACCAGTCGTTCCTCGACAAGCCGGACTTCGAGGGCGCGAAGTACGTGTACACGCCGCCGCCGCGGCCGAAGGCGAACCAGGACGTCCTCTGGAACGCGGTGCGCACGAACGTCCTGCAGGCGATCTCGACCGACCACTGCGCCTACCTGTTCAAGGGGCAGAAGGATCACGGCAAGGACGACTTCCGCCAGATTCCGAACGGCGCCCCGGGGCTCGAGAACCGGCTGCACATGATCCATCACTTCGGCGTGCGCGAGGGCCGGATCACGCTCAACCGGATGGTCGAGCTGCTCTGCACCAACCCGGCGAAGCTGTTCGGGCTCTACCCGAAGAAGGGCACGCTCGCCGTCGGCTCCGACGCCGACGTCGTCGTCTTCGACCCGGAGAAGCGCCTGACGATCTCGGCGTCGACGCACCATTCCCGCTCCGACTACAACCTCTACGAGGGGACGGAGGTGCAGGGCGCGCCGGACGTGGTGCTGCTGCGGGGCAACGTGATCGTCGAAGGCGACCGGCTGCTCGCGAAGCCCGGCAGCGGCCAGTTCGTCCGCCGCGCGCGGCCGAACGAGGAGCTGAAGCCGACCGCGCTGGCGCGCGCCGCCTGACCCGCCCGTCAGTGCTCGTCGCGGAAGCGGCGTAGCTCGCCGAGCTGCTGCTCGGTCTGCTCGATCCACCGGCGCATCCCGCCGATGTGCTGGCGCGTGTCCTCCACGGCGGCGTGCTGGCGTTCGAGCTCGGCGCGACCCTCCGCGAGGCGCGCGCGCAGACGCGCGACGTGCTCGGCCGCGGTTCGGATGACGGCTTCCGGATCGTCCATTCGTCGACTCTTCACCCGAGCTTGTAGATCACAAACGCGCGTGTTCCCGTCACGGCGGCGACAGCCACGCTGCCGAACCACCGCTCCACACCTTAGAGTGCGCGCGTGGCGACGACCGCAGTCGAGACCGGCGACAAGGGCCTCAAGCGCGACGCGATCGGTTACCTGTCGAACCTCGTCATCGGCGTCGCGTCGACTGCGCCCGCGTACTCGCTCGCGGCGACGCTCGGCTTCGTCGTCGCGACGAACGGCGTCGGCGTCCACGCGCCGGCGGTGCTGCTGGTCTCGTTCCTGCCGATCCTGCTCGTCGCGCTCGCCTACAAGTACCTGAACCGCGCCGACCCCGACGCCGGCACGACGTTCGCGTGGGGCACGCGCGCCCTCGGGCCGTGGATCGGGTGGATCAACGGCTGGGCGATCTTCGTCGCGGACGTGATCGTGATGGCCTCGCTCTCGGTGATCGCGAGCACGTACACGTACCTGCTCTTCAACTGGCACTCGGCGGCGAGGTCGACCGCCGCCATCCTGATCGGATCGGCGGTCTGGATCGCCCTGATGACCTGGATCTGCTGGCGCGGGATCGAACTGTCCGCGCGCATCCAGCAGTTCCTGCTCGGCGCCGAGTGCGTGATCCTGGCGGTATTCGCAGTCGTCGCGCTGGCGAAGGTCTACGCGCACCACCCCGCGCAGTCGCTGCATGTGCACTGGAGCTGGTTCGACCCCTTCTCGATCGGGTGGACGCCGATGTTCGACGGCGTGCTGCTCGGCGTGTTCATCTATTGGGGCTGGGACTCCGGTGTCTCCGTGAACGAGGAGACCCAGGACCGCCACGAGGCGCCGGGCCGCGCCGCCGTGATGGCGACGCTGCTCCTGCTCCTGATCTACCTTGTCGTCTCCGCGGCCGCGGTGGCGTACGGCGGGCCGGCGTATCTCGCGAACAACTCGAACGACGTCCTGAGCGTGCTCGGGACGAAGGTGTTCGGCTCGCCGTGGGACAAGCTGCTGATCCTCTCGGTGCTGACGTCGGCGTCGGCGTCGACGCAGACGACGATCCTGCCGACGGCGCGTACGACCCTTTCGATGGCGCGCTGGGGCGCGATCCCCCGCATCTTCGGCCGCATCCACCCGCGCTACCTGACGCCGGACGTCTCGACGATCGCGATGGGCGCGCTCTCGATCGTGTTCACGCTGCTGATCGTCGGCTTCAACTCCTCGCAGAACGTGCTCAACGACTCGATCAGCGCGATCGGCTTCTCGATCTGCTTCTACTACGGCTTCACGGGGCTGATCTGCGCGGTCTACTTCCGCCGCGACCTGTTCCGCAGCACGCGTGCGTTCGTGCTCGCGGGTCTGCTCCCGCTGCTCGGCGCGGTGATGATGGGCGCCATCTTCGTCAAGGCGTTCGTCGACTACTCGAAGGCGGGCTACAACTACTCGCACCCGTTCCTCGGGATCCAGGTGCCGATCGTGATCGGCATCGGCGGCCTGCTGATCGGTGTGCCGCTGATGCTGCTCTGCGCCGCGAAGTACCGCGCGTTCTTCTCGCGCCGGCTCGAAGTCGCGCCACCGGGATCCCTCGAGCGCCAGCTCGAGCGCAACCCGCCGCAGATCGCGGACTAGCGACAGCTCGCGCGCGGGCCGTCCGCCGGCCGCGCGGCGCTCGAACGCGCTTTAACGAACTGCCGACCGCTCGTCGACCCCGTGCGGCGCGCCGTAGTCGGCGAGCGCGCCGAGGAACGGCGACGCGGGCAACGCTTCCGGCCCGAGCACGCCCGCGCCCTGCCAGGCGCCCGAGTCGAGCAGCTCCAGGGCGACGACGGGGTTGAGCGCAGTCTGCAGCACGACGGCCTGGTGGCCGTAGTCGCGCATGGACTGCTCGTTGTCGACGACATGGTAGAGGTAGGTCCGCCGCGGGCGGCCGTCCTTGCCCGTGCCGGTGACGAAGGTCCCGGCGCACGTTTTGCCGCGCATGCGGTCGCCGAGCGTGGCCGGGTCGGGCAACGCGGCCGCGACGACGTCGCGCGGCGCGACGTCGACGCCGCGCACGCGAACCGGTTTGGTGGAATCGAGCCCGAGCTTGTGCAGCGTCCTCAGCACGTCGATGAACTCCGCCCCGAGCCCGTACTTGAACGTGACGCGGTTGCAGTCGATCCAGCGCGGGACCAGCACGACCTCCTCGTGCTCGACGTTCACGCATTCGAGCGGCCCGATGCCCTCCGGGAAGTCGAACTCCTCCGGCTCCGAGAACGGCTCCGTCGTGAACCAGCCGCGCTCGCGCTCCCAGACCAGCGGCGGGTTGAGGCACTCCTCGATCGTCGTCCAGATCGAGAACGTCGGCGCGAAGTCGTAGCCCTCGACCTCGAGATCGGCGCCGTCGCGCACACCGACCTCGTCGATCTCGGAGAACAGCTCGTCCGCCGCGTGCCGCGCAAAGACGTCGGACAGCCCGGGCTCGACTCCGATCCCCGCGAGGCAGAGCACGCCGCGCTCGCGCCACGCGGCGTCCTGGGCGAGCTGCTCGGAGCCGAGCAGGACACCCGGACGCGACAGCGTCATCGCCATGTCGAGGTACGTCACGCCGACCTCGAGCGCGGCGGCGAGGATCGGCGGGTTGAAGCGCGGGTCGCACGCGTTGAGGACGGCGTCGACGCGCTCGGCGCGCGCGAGCTCGATTATCGCCGCAGGGTCCGACGCGTCGAGCCGCGCCGCCGCGAACCGGTCGTCGAGCGGCCCGACCGCGCGCTGCGCGCGCGCCTCGTCGACGTCGGCGAGCACCATCCGCTCGACGAACGCCCGCCGCGCCGCCACGGCGCCGACGGCGCTGCCCACGCCCCCGGCGCCGACGACGAGTACCCTCACCGCGTCTGCGGGAAGCCGAGGTCGATCTGCGACGTCGCCGGGTCGGGCCAGCGCGACGTGACCACCTTCGAGCGCGTGTAGAAGTCGATCCCCTCGGGGCCGTAGATGTGCCGGTCGCCGAAGAGGCTGTTCTTCCACCCGCCGAAGCTGTAGTAGGCGACCGGGACGGGAATCGGCACGTTGATGCCGACCATCCCCGCCTGCACGTCGAACTGGAACTGCCTGGCGACGCCGCCGTCGCGTGTGAAGATCGCCGTGCCGTTGCCGTAGGCGTTCTCGTTGACGAGGCGAACCGCCTCGTCGTACGTCCCGACGCGCGTCACGCCGAGCACCGGACCGAAGATCTCGTCGTCGTAGGCGCGCATGCCCGGCTCGAGGTTGTCGATCAGCGACGGCGCGAGGAAAAAGCCGTCGTCGGGGCAGCTCTCGCGGCCGTCGACGAGAACCTCGCCGCCGCCGTCGTCGAGGTACGAGGCGACCTTGTCGCGGTGCTCCTTCGTGATCAGCGGGCCCATCTCGTTCGACGAGTCGAGGCCGTCGCCGACCTTGACGTTCGGGATGCGCTGCTTGATCGCCTCGATCAGCGGGTCTGCGACGTCGCCGACGGCGACGAGCATCGAGACCGCCATGCAGCGCTCGCCCGCGGAGCCGTAGGCCGCCGACACGGCGGCGTCGGCAGCCATCTCGATGTCGGCGTCGGGCAGCACGATCATGTGGTTCTTCGCGCCGCCGAGCGCCTGGCAGCGCTTGCCGTTGCGGGTTGCCGTCTCGTAGACGTACTTCGCGATCGGGGTCGAGCCGACAAACGACACCGCCGCGATGTCGGGATGCTCGAGGATCGCGTCGACGGCGACCTTGTCGCCGTGGACGACGTTGAAGACGCCGTCGGGGACGCCGGCCTCCTTCAGCAGCTCGGCGGTCCAGATCGACGCCGACGGGTCCTTCTCCGAGGGCTTCAGGACGAAGGTGTTGCCGCACGCGAGCGCCGGCGCCCACATCCACATCGGGACCATCGCCGGGAAGTTGAACGGCGTGATGCCGGCGACGACGCCGAGCGGCTGGCGGATCGAGTAGACGTCGATCCCCGTCGAGGCCTGCTCGGTCATCGAGCCCTTGAGCAGGTGCGGGATCCCGCAGCAGAACTCGATCACCTCGAGCCCCCGCGTCACCTCGCCGAGCGCGTCCGAGAGGACCTTGCCGTGCTCCGAGGTGAGGATCCGCGCGACCTCCTCGCGCCGCTCGTGGACGAGCTCGCGGATCCGGAAGAGCAGCTCGGCGCGCTTCGCCAGCGACAGCGCCCGCCAGGCCGGGAAGGCGGCCTTGGCGGCCCGCACGGCCTCGTCGACCTCCTCGACCGACGCGAAATCCACGGCGCCCGTCTGCTGAGCCGTCGCCGGGTTGAAGACCGGTCCGGTGCGCCCGGAGCGGCCCGCGCGGGCGGCGCCGGCGATCCAGTGGTTGATGGGCTTGACGGCTGCAGGCGCGTCGATCGTCTCGGTCATCTCATCCTCCTCGCGTGGTCAGCGAGGAGCGTAGCGCCGGGGCGGCGCCTGCGCGTCCGCCCCGGCGCGTTTCTCACGCTAGTGCGCGAACTTCGACGGCGACTGCTTCACGATCGCGGCGGCCAGCAGGTCGCCGGTCATGAACATGTGCTGGTACGCGGTGTCGAAGGTGCGGTACGCGGCCGCGTACCTGCCGGCGGCGTACTGCTGGATCTGCGTGGCGAGCTGCTGCACGTGCGTCACGAGGTCGTTCTGCACCGACGCGACCGGCAGGCCCGTCGCCTTCGCGAGGAAGGCGCCGAAGCGGGCGACGTACGCGTGCAGGCCGGCGACCGCGCGAGCCTGACCCGCCTTGTCGTGCTGTCGGAGGGCGACCGTGTAGGCGACGAAGTCGCGGATGTGGTCGCGCCACATGTCCTTGCCGTTCAGGAACTCGTTCCCGGCCTTCGCGCCGTACACGGACGCGATCGCGCGCGACAAGGCAACCGAGTTCCGGTCGAGTGCTCGCGCGGCCGCCGCGAAGTCGGGGGCGCCGGCATAGCCGGCCTGCGTGGCGCGCATCGCGAGGATCGCGTGCTGGCCGAGCAGGTTGTCGAGCGTGACGCGCAGGTTGACGGCGGAGGCCGTCGCGTCTCCGCTCGAGAGCGACTTCTGCTTCGCGATCGCGTCGCCGAGGATGCCGCCCGTCATGAACATGTGGTCGTACGCCGTCCCCTGGATCGCGTACGCGCCGGAGTAGCGCCGCGCGTGGAACGCGTCGAGCTGGTCGGCGAGCTGCTGGACGTGGGTGACCAGGTCGTCCTGCACCGCCGCGACCGGCAGCCCCGTCGCCTTCGCGAGGAACGCGCCGAAGTCGGCGATGTACGCGTGGAGTGCCGATACGGCCTTCGCGCGCGTTGCAGCGTCGCCCTTGGCGGTCGCGACGGTGTAGGCGACGAAGTCGCGGATGTGGTCCCGCCACATGTTCCTGCCGTTCAGGAACTCGTTCCCGGCCTTCGCGCCGTACACGGACGCGATCGCGCGCGAGAGCGCGACCGAGTTGCGGTCGAGCTGCTTCGCGAGCGCCGGGAAGTCGGGCTTGCCGGCCACCCCCTCGTCGGTGGCGTACATCGCGAGATACGCGTGCTCGCCGAGCAGCTTGTCGAGCGCGACCCGCAGGTTCGCCGCGGCGCTCGTCGTCGCGGGCATCCCCATCGCCCGCATCTGCTCCGGCGTCATCTGCATCCCGCTCATCTGCATGCCGGCGGCGGGTGCCTTGCCGCCGCGGGTCGCGGCGACCGCCGAGAGCGCCGCGGCGAGCGTGAGCGCGGCGAGCACCGCCACGACCGCGATCGAACGCTTCTTCATCTGACTCCTCCTCCGTGGTGTTCGCGTACTGGACGCGCTGCGTTCGCCGCGGAGGGCGGTTCGGTTCAGATGCGGGCCGTCGCGACCGGCTGCGTCGTCGGGCGCGCCGACCCGCCGGCGGGCTCGAGCGTGAAGCCGACGACGTCGCCGGGGTGCGCGCGGCGGGCCAGCGTCATGTAGTGCGTCCCGCCGTGGAACAGCCCGGCGGGCTCGGCCCGCGTCTCGTCGCCGCCGACCATCACCCACGCCTCGTACACCTTCCCCGCGGGCGCGACCGGCAGCGACGCGAGCGCCACCACCTCACCGGTGCGGTTCACGTAGACGCTTCCCGTGCGCCGGCCGCCGGCGGCGCGCAGCGCCATCGTCGCGTGCGGGCCGAGCTGCTTCAGCGGCGCGGGCGTGCTCGAGCGCCCGAGGAAGAGCACGACAGCGACCGCCGCCGCGGCAGCCATCGCGACCGGCGGCAGCAGCGCCAGCGCGAAGCGGCGCCGCCAGAACGGCTCGCGCGGAGGCGCGGGCGCAGGTGCGCGCGCGGGCGACGCGGGCTGCGCCTCGCGTGCGACGGCCGCCAGCACCCGCCCGCGCAGATCGGGCGGCGGCGCCTCCTCGCCGCCGGCGCGGGCGAGCACGAGCAGCGAGTCGCGAACCGCGTCGACCTCCCGCGCGCAGGCGGCGCAGCCGGCCAGGTGCGCCTCGAACCGCTCACGCTCGTCCTCGTCGAGCGCGGCGAGGACGTAGGGCGCAGCTAGGGCGCGGAGATCGCAGTCGTCCACTGCTCCTCCTCCATCAGCTCTCGCAGGCGCGCCATGCCGTTGAACATCCTGCTCTTGACGGTGCCGAGGGGCACGCCGAGCCGCGCGGCGAGGTCGCTCTGCGTGTAGCCGCCGTAGAACGCGAGCTCGATCACCTCGCGCTGCTGGTCGGGCAGCTTCGCGAGCAGCCGCTGCGCCCACTCGCGCTGCAGCCGCGCGAGCGCGCCGGTCGCGGCGTCGTCCTCCGCCGGGAGCTCCGGCGGCTGATCGGCGTCGATCGAGTCCGCGCGTCTGTGCTCCTCGCGGCGCACGAGGTCGACCGCGCGGCGGTGGACGAGCATCAGGATCCAGCTCGCCGCGCGCGAGCGATCCGGCCGGAAGTCGCGCGCGCCGCGCCAGACGTTCACGAATCCCTCCTGCACCGCGTCCTCGGCGAGCTGTGGGTCGCGCAGCACGCGGCGCGCGACGCCGTAGGCGAGCGCTGCGTGGCGGTCGTAGAGCGCCGCCAGCGCCCGTTCGTCGCCGCGGGCGACGAGACCGACGAGCGCTTCGTCGCTGAGATGAGCCGGCGGCCCCACACGGGCGCGTTCGCCTGCGCGGCGAAAGCGGTTCACCGGCGGAGTCTAGAAAGAGGGCGCGCGCCGGACGAGCCAGGACGTAGGATCGGGCCATGGCGACGACGGAGACGAACACCGGGCTGGGACAGCAGATCGTCGAGGATGCGAAGCGGTACGTCCTCTATTCGTGGAGCGTGCAGGACGCGATCAACCCGATCGCGGTCGAGCGCGCGGAGGGCCGCTACTTCTGGGACTACGACGGCAACCGGTACCTCGACTTCGCGTCACAGCTCGTGAACGTCTCGATCGGCCACTCGCACCCGAAGTTGGTGCAGGCGATCAAGGACCAGGCGGAGAGGCTGGCGACGATCGGCCCGCCGATGGCGACGGAGTCACGCTCGCGGCTCGGGAGGTTGCTCGCGGAGGTGACGCCCGGCGACCTGACGATGTCGTTCTTCACGAACGGCGGCGCAGAGGCGAACGAGAACGCGGTCAAGCTCGCGCGCTGGTACACGGGGCGGCACAAGATCGTCGCCCGCTACCGCAGCTACCACGGCGCCACGGGCGGCGCGATCACGCTCACCGGCGACCCGCGGCGCTGGCCTGCGGAGCCGGGGCTGCCGGGCGTCGTCCGCATGTTCGACCCGTACACGTATCGCTGCCCGGCCGGGCACCCCGACCCGTGCCCTGTCTGCAGCGGCGCGCCGCACCTCGAGGAGATCCTGCAGTACGAGGGGCCGCACACGGTCGCCGCCGTCATCCTCGAGACGGTGACGGGCACGAACGGGATCATCGTCCCGCCCGACGGCTACCTGCAGTCGATCCGCGAGGTCTGCGACCGGCACGGGATCCTGCTCATCTGCGACGAGGTGATGGCGGGGTTCGGCCGCACCGGCAAGTGGTTCGGCGTCGACAACTGGGACGTCGTGCCGGACATCATGACCGTCGCGAAGGGGATCAACTCGGGCTACGTCCCGCTCGGCGCGATGATCGTGCGCGAGCCGATCGCGGAGTGGGTGCGCGACAAGTACTTCGCCGGCGGCCTGACCTACAGCGGCCACCCGCTCGCGTGCGCGTCCGCGGTCGCCTCGATCGAGGCGTTCCAGGAGGAAGGCATCGTCGAGAACGCGGCCGCGACCGGCGACGTGTTCCGCGCCGAGCTCGCGCGCCTGCAGGAGAAGCACCCGTCGGTCGGCGAGGTGCGCGGGCTCGGCTGCTTCTGGGGGCTCGAGCTCGTCAAGGATCGCGGCACGCGCGAGCCGCTCGTGCCGTTCAACGGCTCCGGCGCGGACGCCAAGCCTGTCGCGGCCGTGATGAAGCGCGCCCTCGACCGCGGCCTGTACCTGATGACGCACTGGAACGTGGTCATGTGCTGTCCGCCGCTCACGATCACGCGCGACGAGCTCGAGGAGGCGCTCGACGCGCTCGACGACGCGCTCGGCGTTGCCGACGAATTCGTCTCCTAGCGAGGAGCTCCGGGAGTTCGCGGAGGACCCCGCGGCGTGGGGCGAGATCGACCCGCGCACCGGGCTCGAGCGCGTCCTCACGGACCGCTACTGCCTGCTGCTCGGCGACGGGTTCACGCAGGTCTCACGGCTGCGTCTCGACCCCGACGACGTCGCCGCTGCCCTGCACGAGGTGCGGGAGCAGGTCGCGTCACTCGCGCGGAAGCGGGTGACGTGGAACGTCGGCTCGTCGGCGACGCCGTCCGATCTCGTCGACCGCCTCGTCGCGCACGGGCTTGTCGCGAAGGACCACCTGGGGGCGCTGGTCGCGACGGCCGACCCGCCCGCCGCGCCCGCCGGCGTCGAGGCGCGTCGCGTACGCGATGCCGAGGAGTTCGCGCTGGCGGAGTCGATCGGCGCGCGAGTCTTTCACGGAGGCGAGCCGCAGCAGAACGTCGAGGAGCGCTACGCGCGCGAGCTCGGGGATCGCGGCGCGCGAACGTACCTCGCGTTCGTCGACGGCGTCCCGGTCGGCGCAGCACGGATGTTCGTGCAACCCGGCGATCCCGCGGCGGTCCTGGTCAGCGGCGGGGTGCTCGAGCACGCGCGCGGCCGCGGCGCGTATCGCGCGCTCGTGCGCGCACGGTGGGACGACGCCGTCGCTGCCGGGTTCGAGGCGCTCACCGTGCAGGCGGGACCGATGTCGCGGCCGATCCTCGAGCGCGTCGGCTTCCGCTGCGTCGCGGAGATCGAGGTGCTCCTCGACCCGACGACGTGCTGAGCGCGGCCGTGCGCGAGTTCGCGCTGACGCCGGACCGATTCACGCGCGTCGCGCCGCCGGTCGAGCGCTTCGACGACGGGACCGTCTGCATCGTCCAGGGCACGACGTGGGCGGCGGTCTCCGGCCTCCGGACGGGCGACGTGGCGCGGACGCTCGTCGAGGTGCGGACGCGCGTGCCGGCCGGGAAGCAGGTGGTCTGGTGGCTCGCAGAGGACACGCAGCCGCCCGACGCGTACGACCGGCTGCGCGCGCTCGGTCTGCAGGAGCCGCGCGACCGCGCACCGCTGGTGCACGCGCTCGCCTGCGTCGAGGAGCCGGCGCCGGGTCCGGCCGACGTCGAGGTGCGTCCCGTCGCGTCGTTCGAGGAGTACGCGGCGGCGACGGAGATCACGTGGGAGGCGTTCGCGACGCCGGCCGCACGCCGGGAGGCGCAGCGGCCGCACCTGCGAACGGAATACGAGGGAATGGTCGAGCACGGGACGCCGCTCACGTTTCTCGCCTGGCTCGGCGGGCGTGCGGCCGGGATCGGCCGCTCCGTCTATTCGGAGCGCGGCGTGTTCCTGATCGCTGGCTCGGTGCTGGCGGAGGCGCGCGGGCGCGGCGTCTACCGCGCGCTCGTGCGCGCGCGCTGGGACGACGCGGTTGCCCGCGGCACGCCGGCGCTCGTGACGGAAGCGCTGCCCGACACCTCGTACCCGATCCTGAAGAAGCTCGGCTTCGTCGACGTCGGGATGACGCGCAGGCTCGAGGACCGCGGCTGAGGGACGTCCTCCAGCGGCTCGGATTCGAGCGCGAGGACGCCGAGGCGGTGCTCGCGCTGCCGCGGGACGAGCGGACGATCGAGCGGCAGCGCGCCGAGCTCGTCGCGCTGATCGGCGAGCGGGATGGTCCCCGCTGGACGGCGGCGCGGGGCGACCTCGCGCTCGTCCTCCCGTTCGTCGCGGCACTGCCGGACGTGCTCGCCTACCACGATCGGATCGGGGTGCCGGAGGACGTGTCGTGGGCGACGCTCGCAGACCTCGGCCGCCACGCCGCCCTCTACCGGCGCGCGCACGACCGTCCTGGGTTCGACCACGCGTGGTGGCTGCAGCTGCATTTCCGCGGGCGTCTGTTCCGGCTCGGGCGGCTGCAGTTCGAGCAGCGGCGGCGGGGGTTGAGCGTCCACGTCCCCGGCGGGGAGACGCTCGACCCCTCCGCCGTCGACGCCTCGCTCGCCGCGGCGCCGTCGTTCTTCGCGCGGCATCTGCCGGCGCAGCCGCGCGAGACGGCGTTCATCACCTCCTGGCTGCTCGACCCGCAGCTCGCGGAGTGGCTTCCTCCGGATTCGAACATCGTGCGCTTCCAGCGGCGGTGGACGCTCGACGCGCTCGTGGAGGACGGCGACGCGTCGATCCTCGAGTTCGTGTTCGTCCGCGTGCGCCCGCTCGACGAGCTGCCGCAGCGGACGGCGCTGGAACGCGCCGTCGTCGCCCACCTGCGCCGCGGCGGCCACTGGCACGTCCGCAGCGGCACGCTCGCGCTGTGTCAGCCGAGCGGCAGCACGCCGCCGCTGTCGTAGAGGCGGACGAACGCGTCGACGACCGTCGGGTCGAACTGCGACCCGGCGGACTCGCGCAGGCGGCGCACCGCCTCGCCGGAGTCGAGCCGCGGGCGGTACGGACGGTCGGTCGTCATCGCGTGGAACGCGTCGCAGACGAGCACGATCCGCGCCTCGATCGGGATCTGGTCGCCCCGCTTGCCGTCGGGGTACCCGTTGCCGTCCCAGCGTTCGTGGCACGCGCGCACGATCGGGCGCACGTCGGCCAGCCGCTCGATCGGGGCGAGGATCTTCTCGCCCAGCTCCGGGTGCGCCTTCACGATCTCGAACTCTTCGTCCGTGAGGGGGCCGGGCTTCTGCAGGATCTCGGACGGGATCCCGATCTTCCCGATGTCGTGGAAGAGCGCGCCGAGCTCGAGCCGCTTGAGCGCGTCGCGGTCGAGCTCCAACTCGCGCCCGACGAGCATCGCCATGTCGGTGATCCAGCGCGCGTGCGACGACGTGTACTCGTCGTTCGCCTCGAGCGCGTTCGCGAGCGCGGCGACCGTCGACACGAACGTCCGCTCGAGCCCCTCGTAATGCTCGGCGCTTTCGATCGCGAGCTTCGCCTGGTGCGCGAGGCCCGCGAGCAGCGCGAACTGCCGGTCGTCGAGGTCGCGCGCGCCGACCGTCGCGGTCAGCGCGCCGACGCGGCCGCCCTCGAGCTTCAGCGGCGCGACCACGAACCGCTTCTTGCCGACGAGGTCGCTGCCCGGCAGGCCGGCGACGACCTCGGGGTCGACCAGGAAGGGCTCGTCGCCCGCGAGCCACTCGTGCGCGACGTCGTGCGGGAACCTGCGGGCGGCGGCGGCCGGGTCGATCTCGTAGCCGTGCGACGCGCGCGCGACGAGGTCGTGCGGAGCGGCGTCCTCCTCGATCCAGAGCGCCGAGCGCTCGGTGCCGAGCACGCGCGCCGTCACCTCGACGCTGCGGCCGAGCACCTCTTCCGGCGTCTCGGCGGTCGCGAGCTCGCGGCTCGCGTCGAGGAGCGCGTTCGCGATCTCCGCGGCCTCGAGCTGCTTCCAGTAGAGGCTCGACTTCTGCAGCGCAACCGACGCCTGGTAGGCGAAGGCCGCGAGCAGCCGCTCGCGGTCGTCGTCCAGGTCGGCCGCCTCGACCACGACGCGGCCGTGGATGCCGTCCCCCTCGGCCAGCGGCGCGGACCGTCCGTCGGCGATCGGCTCGCCGACGCTGGCGACGCACGCGTCGCCGATCCAGAGCGACGCGCGCGGCGTCTCGAACAGATCGGCGGCGCGCTCGACCGCCAATGCGCAGATCTCGTCGAACGACTGCGCCTGCGAGACCTCGTCCGCGAACGCGAGCAGCGCCTTTGCGCCCTCCGCCTCGCGCCGCTGCTGTTCGTACAGACGTGCGTTTTCGAGCGCGACCGACGCCTGCCCGGCGAGCACCTCGAGCAGCCGCACGTCGTCCTCGTCGAACTGGTCGATCCCGAGCTTCGAGATCACGATCGCGCCGGTCACACGGGCGCCGTAGCGCAGCGGCACGGCGACCAGCGACTCCTCGATCTCCTCGGTGCCGGGGATGCGGTACGCGAACTCGCACTGGAGCGCGTTCGGCACGAGCAGCGACTCGCCGCGCTCGACCGCGCGGCCCGTGATGCCCACGCCGACCTTCTGCGTGTATGCGTCCGCGGTCGAGCGCACGCTGGAGTCGTGGTCGCCGATGAACGCGATGGGGCGGAGGTCGTCGCCGTCGCGCAGCGAGATGCGGCAGTTGTGGTAGTCGATCAGCAGCCGCAGCTCGTTCGCGATCGTCTCGCCGATCTGGCGCACGTCGTTCAACCGGTTGAGCTTCCCGGCGAGCGACTGCAGCATCTTCATGTGCGCGATCGAACGCACGTCGCGTGCGGTGGTCACGGTGGGCGACGGCCGCTCGGTCGCACCTTCGTCGTAGAGGACGACCTGGTTCTTGCCGCGCGCCTTCGCGGTCATCATCGCCGCCTCGGCGCAGGCGACGAGCTCGCGCGGGTTCATTGCGTGCTGCGGCCCCTGGGAGACGCCGACCGAGATCGTGATGCGGCCGGCCGGCTCGAACTCGGTTTCGCGCAGCCGCTCGGTCAGGCGCGCCGCCAGACCAAGCGCGTCGCCGGCGTCGCAGGACGGCATGATCACGCCGAACTCCTCGCCGCCGATCCGGCAGACGACGTCGGAGCCGCGCACGGTCTCGCGCGCGACGCGCGCGAGCTGGATCAGCAGCTGGTCGCCCGCGCCGTGGCCGTAGACGTCGTTGACGCGCTTGAAGTCGTCGAGGTCGAACATTAGCACGGCGACCGAGTCGTGCAGGCGCGACGCACGCGTCAGCTCCGCGCGCAGCCGCTCGTGGAAGAAGCGGTGGTTGTAGAGGCCGGTGAGCGAGTCGGTCTGCGCCTGGTGCTCGAGCCGCGCGCGCACCTGTGCGTTGTCGAGCGCGAGCGCGGCGGCGTCGCCGAACCACTTCGCGAGCTCGAACTCGTGGGCGGCGAACGACGCGTCCTCCCCGAGGCGGTAGATGTTGAGCGCGCCCTTCAAGGCGCCGCGTGCGATCAGCGGGACGACGATCATCGCCTCCGGCTCCTTGGGCGTGCCGGCGACGACGGCGGTGCGCGGGTCGAGGTCGGCGCGGTTCGTCCAGACCGGGCTGCGGTGCGTCACCGCCCAGCCGGTGAGCCCCTCGTCGAACTTCGGCCGGTCGCTCATGATCTCTTCCTCGTACTCCGGCGACCGCGCGAGCACGCAAACGAGCTCGCGGCGGGCCTCGTCTGCCTCGTAGATGTGCAGCGCCTCGTAGGGCATCAGGTCCGAGAGCGTGTCGGCGATGCGGTCGAGCAGCTTGTCGAGGCTCTGCTCGGACATCACCTCGTGGAAGACCTCGGCCAGCCGCCGGTACGACTCGACGAGCGTCTCGGGCCGCAGGCCGTCGTCTCCCGGAAGCGGGAGCGGGGCAGGCGCCGCCGCAGGTGTCTGCACCATCCTGAGTTCCATCGGCTCGCAGCCGGTGCCGCTCGAGAGCGGCCCGTCAGGACAGTGTCACGCGTTCGCGTTCGACGCGGCTCCCCCAAAAAGGGGTTCGCGGTTCGGGAGAGGCACCTTCGGTTCCCCTCCCGAACCCACCCCTCCGACACCTTGCGATTCGAGCCGTACGAGCGGCGGCCAAGCCGCCGCCCGCGTCGGCTTCGCGATTTCCGGCTACCCGCGCTCCGCGCATGACCGGTTCCGGTCATGCGCGCGTACAGTAGGCGGGCCGTTGTCGCCGATTCGTCCCGCTACGGCAGGCCACACGCCTGAGCCGTGTTCGGCCACGGGCTGAAGCCGCGGCCGGAGCGGTAGGCGGCGGCGGCGGCGGCGATCTGCGCCCACACGGGCCAGTTGTCGGCCGTGCCCCACCGGCGCAGGTAGGAGGCGCCGTAGCGGCTCATGAAGCCGGCGTCCATCTGCAGGCCGCCGTAGTAGCCGTTGCCGGTGTTCGCGTCCCACGCTCCCTCGAAGCCGTGGATGCAGAGGAACGCGCGCTGCAGCCACGACGGCACGGCCGGCCGCGTGACGGCGTGCAGCGCGACCTGCAGCGCGGCGACCGCGCTCCGCTCCTGCCACAGCCGCAGCGCGGCCGAAGGGCCGGCGGGGCGGGACCGGACGTAGCGCCGCGGGACCGACCCGGGGTAGATGCGCCGCAGGCGGAGCGCGAGCGCGCGGCTGTAGCTGAGGCGGGCCGAGACCGGCGCCCGCAGCCCCGGCGCCCCGGGAAGCTCGACCGCGAACCGGCGCTCGAGCCGGCGCACGGCCGCGGCGCGCGCCCGCCAGGCGCGGCGCATCCAGCGGTCGACCGTCCACTCGAGGTAGGCGCGGTCGGTCGACCGGCGCTCGGAGTACGAGGTCGGGAGCGCGCGGGTGTGCGCGGCCCGCTCCCACGTCCACGTGACGGCGCGGTACTGCACGACGAGCGACCGCAGCGTCGCGATCCGCGGCGCGCCGTCGCCTGCGGGGCGGGCGTCGTGGCCGGCGCGGGCGGCGCCGGCGATCGCGACGGCGGCGGCCGCAAGCCCGCAGACGCCGATCAACAGCCGAAACGGCGTGGTCAAGCGCATCTGTTCTCGTCCTCCTCTGCCCGAGGGTCCGCAGGTGGCTTTGGGGGATCACCGGCACGCGGCTGGGCGTCTCCGCCGCCGGCGAAGGCGCCACCCTAGCGACCGTCAGCCGATTCGCGTCGGGGTGTGAAGGAGTCTGAACGTGACGATGGTCACGTGAACAGGTCGAGCTCGTGGCTGATCACGATGTCCTGGCCTGAGCCTTCGCCCTCGAGGCGCAGGCCCCGGACGACGACGACCGGAACTCCGTCCGCCTTGCCCCGGGCGAGGTCGGCCGCGGCCGCGATCTCGTCGGCGACCGCCGTCCGGCTCGAGCGTAGCTCGTAGCCGATCCGGTCGGTCGTGCCGCGCAGGTCGAGCAGCGCCGGGATCCCGGCGACGCCGATCGCGACGTCGGTCGTGCCCTGCCGGAACGGCCTGCCGAAGGAGTCGGTGACGACGACGCCGACGTCGACGCCCGCCACCTCGGCGAACCGCCTGCGCAGCCGTCTGGCGCTCGCGTCGGGGTCGAGCGGCAGGAGCACGAGCGTGCCCGGCGCCGGCGCGTTCGAGTGGTCGACGCCGGCGGACGCGCAGACGAACCCGTGGCGGGTGCGCGCGATCACGAGCGGCCCGCGTTCGCGCACGATCTCGGTCGCCTCGCGCAGCACGGCCTCGACCTCGCGCGGGTCGCGCTCGTCGCCGGCGAGCTCGACGGCCTTCGCGGACGGCTCGAGGTCGTCGATCGCGACGACGCGTCCTTCGACCTTCGAGACGGCCTTCTGGGCGACCACGACGACGTCGCGCTCACGCAGCTCGACCAGCTCCGCCGTCATCGCCGCGAGGTCGTCGCCCGCACGGATCTCGGGCAGGCCGCGCACCGGGAGGAGCTGGATCAACGGTCGACGCCGGTGACGCGGATGCCCGCGTGCGCCTTGTAGCGGCGGTTCAGGTTGACGATCACCGCCGTCAGCCCCTCGAGCGCGCGGGCGCTCGCGAGCGGCCCCGCGTCGAGCGCGCGGCCGGCGACGACCTTCGCCGCGAGCGCCAGCGCGAGCGCCTTGGCGCGCTCGTCGTCGCCGCATACGAGCGCATCCTCGTCCGGCGGGGCTGCGTCGAGGTTCGCCGCGGCGATCGAGTGCAGCCCGGCGGCGACGGGCGCCGCGACGACGTCCTGCACGCGCTCGGCGAGGCTGCGCGCGTCGGGATCCGGCAGGGCGCCGACGCCGCGCTCGAACGAGATCGCGGTCGCGACGGAGAACAGCGGCGTCGCGCCGAGCGCATCCGACACGTCGCGCGCGGTCGGCAGCGCCGCGTCGGCCCTGACCGCGAGCACGGCGAGGTCGACGTCGCGCACGGCGTCGGGATTCGTCGCGCCCGTGACGCCGGGGCCGAGCTCGGTCGCCGCCGTCGCGGCGCGCTCGGCGTCGCGCGAGCCGATCACGACGGCGTCGCCCGCGGCCGCGAGCCGTGCCGCGAGCGCGCGCCCGAAGCTCCCCGTCCCGCCGAGGACGGCGATCCTCATGCCGGCGCGCCCGCAGCGTCGAGCACGGCCGCGGCCAGGCGCTGCGCCGCGTGCGCATCCGTCATCAGCGTGTCGGCGACGACGGGGCGGACGCCCTCCGGCAACTCGGCGGGCGCGTCGCTGCGGTCGACGACGAGCGCGTCGACCAGCCCCGCGTAGCACGACGCGACGTGCGCGGGAGCGGTGCCGCCGGCGAGCCGCGCGAGCATCCGGTCGGCCGGTCCCTTCACGGCGCGCCCGGCGACGAGGGGACTGACGGCGACGCACGGAACGGTGCGCGCGGCGAGCGCGGCGCGGATCGGCTCGACGGCCAGGATCGGGCCGATCGAGACGTACGGGTTGCTGGGCGTGACGAGGATCACGTCGGCGCCGGCGAGCGCTTCGAGGACGCCGGGCGCCGGCCGCGCGTCGGGCGCGCCCGCGTAGTGCACTGCGTCGACGTCGTCTCGGTGCCGACGCGCCACGAACCAGGTCTGGAAGGGAAAGGTGCCGGCGGGCGTCTCGACGAACGTCCGCAGCGGGTCGTCCGTCGCCGGCAGCAGCCTCGTCTGGAGCCCGAGCGCGCGCGCGATCCTCGCCGTCGCCTCGGAGAGGGCCGCGCCCTCGCGCAGCAGCTGCGTGCGCACGAGATGCAAGCCGAGGTCGCGGTCGCCGAGCCGGAACCAGCTCTCGCCGCCGAGCTGCGCGACGGTCTCGAGCGCGTTCCACGTCTCGTCGGCTCGGCCCCAGCCGCGCTGCTCGTCGGCACGCCCGGTGAGCGTGTAGAGGACGCTGTCGAGGTCGGGCGAGACGTGGACGCCGAGGACCTCGACGTCGTCGCCGACGTTGCCGACGATCGTCACCGACGCCGGGTCGACGGCGCGCAGCAAGCCGCGCAGGAAACGCGCACCTCCGACGCCCCCCGAGAGCACCGCGACGTTCACGCCGCCGCCCGTCCGCGGAGCGCGGCCAGCACCGCCCGTGTGTGCGGCCCCGCGCGGGCCTCGAGACGCGCGAGGTCGTCGAGCGTGTCGACGTCGTCCGCGAGGTTCGGCAGGTCGACGAGCACCGACGGGAAGAGCGCGGCGAACCGGCCGGCGCTGCCCGCCCCGTACAGCGGCGCGAACAGGCGCGGCGCGGAAAGGCCGAGCGCGTTCGTCGTCCCGTCGGCGGCCGCCACCACGGCCAGGCCGTCGCGCGGGATCGCGGCGGCGAGCGCGCGCAGGTCGTGCACGGTCGCACAGGGCAGATCGGCGTTCACGACGAGGCAAGGCTCGTCGGCGGCGGCCGCGAGGGCGGCGGCGACGGCGACGCCTTGCCCCCCGGCGCGGTCGGCCAGGACGACGTCGCCGACGTCGCGGGCAGCCGCGAGCACGTCCGCCAGCATCGCCTCGGCGAGCCGGACGCGCTCGCCTCCCGGCTCGACGGCGAGGCGCCGCTTCGGGTCGTCCGGGCGGAAGGGAACGACGATCGTCGGCACCGACGAGGACACTACCCCGATGGACAACGCCGCCATCGCCGAGCGCCTCGAGACGCTCGCGGCGCTGCTCGACCTCGCCGGCGCGGGCTACTACAGCGTGCGCGCGTACCGGCGTGCGGCGGAGCTCGTCCGCTCGACGCCGGCGCCGGTGGCCGAGCTCGTGCGGAGCGGGCGCGTCCGCGAGCTGCGCGGCATCGGCCCGGCGATCGAGGCGCGGCTGCGCGAGCTCGTCGCGACGGGACGCCTGGCGGAGATCGACGAGCTCGAAGGGGAAGTGCAGCCCGAGCTCGTGGGCATCGGGCGGCTCGCCGGGCTTGGCCCGCAGCGGATGGTCGACCTCGGCCGCGCGCTCGGCATCCGCAGCGCGGACGAGCTGCGCGCTGCCGCCGCGGAGGGGCGGCTGCGGGACGTCTCCGGAGTCGGCCCCGCGACCGAGGCGAAGGTGCGCGCGGCGCTCGAGCGGTCACGGCCGCGACCGCGGCGCGGCCTGCTGCTCAACCGCGCCTGGGAGCTCGTCGGCGGCGTCGCGGACGCGCTCGGCGGCGTCGCGGCGGGCGACCCGCGTCGCTTCGCCGACCTGTCCGAACGGCTCGTCGTCGTCGTGCCGTCGGCAGACAGCGCGGGCACCGTCGCCGCGTTCGCCGCGCTGCCGGAGATCGTCGCGGTGCTCGAGCGCGACCAGCGCGGCGCGGTGGGCGTCACGGTCGAGGGCGTGCCGGTGGAGCTCGTCGTCGCGCCGCCCGAGCGGTTCGGCACGGAGCTCTTCCGCGCGACGGGCAGCGAGGCGTGGGTGGCGGGCGCCTGCGCCGGGTCGGGGGCGGCCGCCGACGCGCTGCCCGACGCGGCGGACGAGGACGGCGTCTTCCGCGCGCTCGGGCTGCCGTTCGTCCCGCCCGAGCTGCGCGAGGCGCCGTTCGACCGAGAGGTGCCGTCGCTCGTCACGCGCGAGGACATCCGCGGCGACCTGCACGTCCACACGACGTGGTCGGATGGCAAGGCGACGGTGCTCGAGATGGCCGAGGCTGCGATCGCGCTCGGCTACGAGTACGTCGCGATCTGCGACCACACGCGCAACGTGCGCGTCGTGCCCGGGCTCGACGCCGACGACCTGCGCCGCCAGGGCGAGGAGATCGCCGCCGTCAACGAGCGGCTCGCGCCGTTCCGCGTGCTGCGCGGAACGGAGTGCGACATCCTCGCGGACGGCGCGCTCGACCTCCCGGACGACGTGCTCCCCGAGCTGGACTGGGTACAGGCGTCGGTGCATGCGGGTCAGCGCCAGTCGCGCGACCAGCTGACGAAGCGCACGCTCGCGGCGGTGCAGCATCCGGCTGTGCGCTCGATCAGCCATCCGCAAGGGCGCATCCTGAACCACCGGCCGCCGAACGCCGTCGACCTCGACGCGGTCTTCGCCGCATGCGCCGAGACGGGAACCGCGATCGAGACGAACGGGCTCCCGGACCGCATCGACCTGAGCGCCGAGCTCGTGCGCGACGCCGTCCGCTCCGGTGTGCGCATCACGTGCTCGACCGACGCGCACTCGGTCCGCGGCCTGCAGAACATGCGCCTGTCGGTCGGCACCGCGCGCCGCGGCCGCTGCACCCCTGCCGACGTGCTGAACACGCGCGGCTGGGACGAGATCCGCGCCGGTTCGCGGTAGGCGTCAGCCGTCGCCGCTCGCCCTGTCGTTGCGCAGCCGGATCCAGTAGGTGCCGCGCAGCGCGTCCGCCACGCGGCCGTCGGTGTGCGCGGGGTTGAACACGTGCGCGTCGAGGTCGGCGCAGACCGCGACGGCGTCGAGGTCGATCCCCTCCAGCTTCACGAACGCCTCCGCGGGCAGCTGCGCCTCGCGCAGCGTGTAGTGGCGGAACTGGAGGTCCGGCGCGATCTCCATCAGCACCGGCCAGTCGGGGCACGCGCGAGAGCTCACGCCGGCGTTGTTGGCGTCCGCGCGTCGGTCTCCTGCAGCGACCACTCGCCCTCGAGCAGCACGGCGCCCGCAGCGAGGCCGGGCGCGAACACGACGAACCGCACGGCGTCGTCGAGCGAGTGCAGCAGCCGTCCCGTCTGCGGGTCCGCCAGCCTGAAGCGGAGGTGAAAGCGTCCGTCCGCGAGGGGTAGGCGCGGTAGGCGCAGCCGCAGCTCCCGGGGGCCGGCGACGCCGTTCCAGCCCAGCTGCGCCGTGTCCTGCGCGAGCTCGCCGAGCACGAGCCCGCCGTCGTCGCGCAGCTCGAGCGAGACGCGCGGCGGTGGGACGCCGGCGTCGGCGGCGACCACGAGCCGGATCGTCGCCGGCTCGCCGGCCGCGAACTGCAGGCGTTCGTCGCCGTCGTCGTCGAGTAGCTGCGCCGCGAGGATGCGCGCCTCGCCCGTCCCCCACTCGCGCAGCCCCGCCTCCAGCTCTTCCGGGTTCGCGTCGGCCGCGAGCAGGCGACGGTAGGCGGCGATCGCCTCACGCGTCTCGCCGTCGAACGCAACCTGTCCCTGCCGCAGGAGCACGGCGCGGTCGCACAGCCGCTCGACCGCCTGCGCGTCGTGCGAGACGAAGACGATCGTGCCGCCGCGGTTCTTGAACTCGGCGATCTTGCCAAAACACTTGCGCTGGAACTGCTCGTCACCGACCGCGAACACCTCGTCCAGCAGCAGCGTGTCCGCCTCGATGTGCGCGGCGACCGAGAAGCCGAGACGCATGAACATGCCGGACGAGTAGGTGCGCACGGGCAGGTCGATGAACTGCTCCAACTCCGCGAACGCGACGATCTCGTCCATCACCTCCCGCACGCGCGCCCGAGACAGCCCGTGGATCGAGCCGTTCAAGTACACGTTCTCGCGTCCGGTGAAGTCCGGGTGGAAGCCTGCGCCGAGCTCGAGCAGCGAGGCGATGCGACCGCCGGCTTCGACGCGCCCCGAGGTCGGCTTGATGATCCCGGAGACGAGGCGCAGCAGCGTCGACTTGCCGGAGCCGTTGCGCCCGACGAGGCCGACCGCGCCGCCGGGGTCGATCGTCAGCGACACTTCGCGCAGCGCCTGCACCTCGCGTGTCCTCAGGCGGCCGCGCGACACGAACACGTCCTTCAGCGTGCGCTGCGCCTTCGGGTAGACGCGGAACGTCCGGGAGACGCGGTCGACGACGATCCGGCCGGGGGTCACAGCGCCTTCTCCATGTAGATCGCCGTCTCGCGGTAGCCGAGCGACGCGTACAGCGCCCGCGCGACGTCGTTGCCGCCGAAGACGTTGAGCGCGATCCTCGGCAGGCCGCGCCTTCGTGCCTCCTCCTCGGCGAAGACCATCGCCGCCCGGCCGAGCCCGCGGCCGCGGTGCGACTCGTCGACCTGGATCCCGTAGACGAACAGGTTCCGGCCCATCTCGCTCTCGCGTTCGGCGAGCCACAGGTAGCCGACCCGCGTGTCGCCGTCGAGGATCGCGTACAGCGAATGCCCCGCCGTGTCGACGCCGTCCGGAAGGAGCGCCGCGTGGTCGCGCTCCGACTTCGCGCGGGCGGCGTCGGCGTCGATCCCGGCGCGGATCATGTCGTCCGCGTACTGGACGAGCGCGTGCGCGAGGAACTCGTCGTACTCGTCCCCGCGGAGCAGCCGGATCGCCTCAGACACCCGCTTCCACCGTCGCCTCCTGCACGAGCTCGACGAGCCGCGTCAGCTGCGACGGCTCCGTCGCCGGCAGGACGCCGTGGCCGAGGTTGAACACGTGGCCGGGGCGCGCGCCCGCGCGCGCGAGCACGTCGCGTGCGGCGGCTTCGACCCGCTCCCACGGCCCGAGCAGCACCGCGGGGTCGAGGTTGCCCTGGACACCGCGATCCTCGCCCGCGAGCGCCCACCCCTCGTCGAGGCGGAGCCGCCAGTCGAGCCCGATCACGTCGCCGCCGGCTCGTGACATCCCCGGCAGGAGCGTCGCGGCGCCCGTCGCGAAGTGGATCGTCGGGACGTCGACGCTCGCGAGCACGCGCGCTGACCACGGCGCGACGAACTCCTCGTAGTCGGCGGGCGAGAGGACGCCCGCCCACGAGTCGAAGAGCTGCACGACGCCGGCGCCCGCGCGCACCTGAGCCGCGAGGTAGTCGCCGAAGCAGTCGGCGAGGCGCTCCATCAGCGCCCGCCACGTGGCGGGCTCGCCGTACATGAGCGCCTTCACGACGGCGAACTCGCGCGACGGCCGCCCCTCGACGAGGTACGCGGCGACCGTGAAGGGACCGCCGCAGAACCCGATCACGGCGCGGGCGTCGTCGAGCTCGCTGCGGACGATCCGGATCGCCTCCAGGAGCGGGGCGAACGCGTCGTCCGCTTCGGGGCGGAGGAGCGCGTCGACGTCCGCGCGCGTTCGCAGCGGCGCGTCGACGACCGGCCCGACGCCCTCGACGAGCCGCACGTCGACCCCCATCGCGAGCACCGGGGTCATGATGTCGGCGAACATCACCGCGCCGTCCACGCCGTGCCGGCGCACGGGCTGGAGCGTCACCTCGGCGCAGAGCTCGGGTGTCTGCGCGACCTCCCAGAAGGAGTGCCGCTCGCGCAGCGCGCGGTACTCGGGCAGCGAGCGCCCCGCCTGCCGCATGAACCACACCGGCGTGCGCTCGACCGGCTCGCGGCGCGCCGCGCGCACGAGGATCGGATCCACGCGGGATAGGGTAGTCCGCCGTGTCGCGGGGACCGTTCGCCGTGCGCTTCGGCGCGATGCCGGACCTGTCGCCGCAGGCCGGAACGCGGACGAGCGTCCGCGTCGAGCTCGAGAACGCGGGCACGCTGCGGTGGGACGAGCGGCTGGCCGTGGCGACGCACTGGCTCGACCTGCGCGGCAATCCGATCGTCTGGGACGGCCCGCGCACACCCGCGCCGCCGCTCGCGCCGCGCGAGCGCACGACGGTGGACGTGGCGCTCCGCGTGCCGATCCCCCCTGGCCGCTACCGGCTGGCGTTCGACGTCGTCGCCGAGCTGCGCGCGTGGCTGTCGGAGCTCGGCAGCGAGATGCTCACCGCCGACGTCGAGGTGCGGCCGCGCGAGGGCGAGCCGCGCGTCGAGCTGCCGGCGTGGGTCGGCCCGGCGGCGGGCTGGCCGGAGCGCGTGCGCACGGCGCACGCGGACGGCTACGGCGTCGTCTCGGGTGCGATCGAGTGGCGCGGCGGACTGTTCCACCGCCGGCCGCGCGCGCTCGCGCCCTACGAGCCTGGTCCCGGCCGCATCCCCGGCTTCGCGGAGCCGCTCCTCTGCCCGAGCGTGCTGCCGGGCGTCGAGCTCGAGCGCCTACCGGACGTGGCGGGGCTGCCGGCGTTCGCGGCGCCGCAGGACGAGCCTTGGATCTACGACGGCCGAGCGGTGCTCGTCGCCGACCCTCGAAGACACGCCCTCGAAGCGGCGAAGTCACCGTGATAACGGGGAGAACCGGAGGCGCTCCCCCGCTACAGCTCGACCGCGATGCGGTCGTCGACGGCGCGGAAGACGAGGGCGCCGAGAAGCGCGGAGACCGTTGCCGCGACGACGAGGTAGACGACGTCGGCGAGACGCGGCAGCTGCGCCGCCCAGATCGGCGCGCGCACCGCGTAGATCGGGGGCGCGATCGGGTTGACCCAGCGCAGCACGTCGGCCAGCACCGGATGCCGCTGCACCGTCGACTGCGTCGCGATGCTCCACACGATCGGCGTCAGGAAGAACCACGGCAGCAGCGCCGCCGTGAGCACGTGCTCGACGTCGCGGAAGACGACGTTCAGGCACGCGACGACGAGCGACAGGCCGGCGACCAGCACCGCAAACACCGCAGCGAGCGGGATCGCGACCCACACGACCCTTGCCGAGTGCGGGATGAACACGAGCGAGACGACGATCAGGACGACGAGCATGACCGCGAACGTCACAGCCTGCGTTGCCACCATGGAAAACGCGACGAGCTGTCGCGGGAACCGGACCTTCTTGATCAGCTCGCCGCTGTCGATCATCGAGCGCGACGCGGACTGCAGCGAAACGGAGAAGAAGATCCAGCACGCGAGGCCCGCCAGCAGGTAGACGGGGAAGTGCGGCAGGGCGTTGTGGAAGATCACGCCGAAGACGACGAGGTACACGCCGAGCAGCACGAGCGGGTTGAGGAGCGACCACAGGACGCCCAGCGCCGATCCCTTGTACTTCGCCTGGAAGTCGCGGCGGAAGAGGTTCGCGAACAGCTCGCGGTAGCGCAGGAGGTCAGCGTAGACCGTCATCGCGGCGAACTAGTCTAGAGACGGCTTGTGCGGGCAAACACAGCCATAACACCGGTTCTCTACCCTCGCGACTCGTGAGCTCGCTCGCGGCGCTCGCCGCCCTCCCCGCCGCCTTCGCCGTCGTCTGGGCGCTGCTCCGCTCGCCGCTCGCGCACCGCGTGGTGGCCGCGCCGTCGGCGGAGCGATGGCACGAGCGGCCGACGCCGCTGCTCGGCGGGATCGGCATCTTCGCGGGCGTCTCGGTGGGCATCGCGGCCGCCGCGGCCGCCGGCGCGTTCCCGCTGACGAAGGAGGTCGCCGGCATCTGGGGCGGGACCGGCATGCTCTTCGCGGCCGGGCTCGTCGACGACGTGCGCGCGCTGCCGCCGCCGGTCAAGCTCGCGCTGCAGGTCGCCGCGAGCGTGATCGTTCTCGCCACCGGCACGGACGTGCAGCTGATCCACACGCACGTGATCGCGTGGACGCTGGCGGTGCTGTGGCTCGTCGGGATGACGAACGCGTTCAACCTGCTCGACAACATGGACGGCCTGGCGGCCACGCTCGCCGCGATCGCGTTCGCGTTCTTCGCGGTCGACGCCGTCACCGTCCACCCGAACGACACTGCGCTGTCGCTCGCGCTCGCAGGGGCGCTCGCGTGCGTCGGGTTCCTGCCGTTCAACCTGCGCCCCCGCGGACGCGCGCTCGTCTTCATGGGCGACTCCGGGTCGCAGGCGCTCGGGTTCCTGCTCGCCGCGCTCGGCCTGTCGGCCAGCTGGAAGGTGGCGGGCACGACGGTCGCGACGTTCCTGCTCCCGGTGCTCGTGCTCGCCGTTCCGATCCTCGACACGGCGCTCGTCACGGTCGTGCGCCTGCTCGAGGGCCGGCCCGTCTACCGCGGCGGCCGCGACCACTCGTCGCACCGCCTCGTCCGCTTCGGGCTGACGGAGAAGCACGCGGTCCTCCTGCTCGCGCTGATCGCGACGGCGCTCGGCGGCACCAGCCTCGCCTACAACGTGCTCGACGACCAGCGCCTGGCCCTCGTCGGCATGTTCGTCACCTTCTTCCTGCTCGTGCAGTTCGCGAGCTTCCTCGCGGACATCGAGCGGCGCGTCGAGGCCGGCGTGCAGCCGGGCGGCCTGAGCGCGTTCTCGGTGCACACGCGCCGGCTCGTCGAGGTCGCCGTCGACTTCGTCCTCATCTGCGGCGCGTTCGCCGCGGCGTACCTGCTCCGCTTCGGCTGGCCGGGAACGACGAACCAGCGCCACATCGCCGAGGTGACGCTGCCGATCGTGATCGCCGCGCGCTACCTCGCGTTCGTCCCGTTCGGGCTCTACCGGTCGATCTGGCGCTACGCGGGCAGCCGCGACGTCGTCGCGATCGGGTCGGCGGTCGCCGTGTCGGAGGTCGTGGCGATGGCGTACATCGTCCTCACGCGGTCGCTCGGCGACTTCTCGCGCTCGTTCTTCGTCGTCGACGCGCTCGTGTGCGCCGGCGTGGTCGGCGCGTCGCGGCTCGCGGAGCGCGCGCTCGTCACCGGGCTGCGGTCGTACCGCTCGCGGACGGGCCGCCGCACGATCATCGTCGGCGCCGGCCGCACCGGACGCAGCCTGATGCGCGAGCTGCGCGAGACGGCCGGGGAGCGCGTCGTCGGCTTCGTGGACGACAACCCGCGCCTGCGCCGCCGCCGCGTGCACGGCGTGCCCGTGCTGGGGGCTTCGCGCGAGCTGGAGCGCATCCTCGCGCGCACGCAGCCGGACATCGTGCTCGTGACGATCCCGGACGCGCCGCGCGACCGCCTCGACACGATCGTCGAGGCGTGTGCGGACGCCGGGATCGCCTGCCGGTTCGTGCGCCGCGAGACCGACCTCGACCCGCGCGTCGTCCTCGGCACCGCAGCGGCCGAGTGAGCGACGTCACGGCGGCCGGCCGGCCGGCTCGGTCCCGCAGCGAGCGGACGGCGCTCGACCGCTTCCTCGAGCTCGTGCCGGTCGTCTGCGTCGCGCTCGTCGTCCTCATGATCCTCTTCTGGGAGGCGGCGGTGCGGAAGTCGCCGACCGTCTTCACCGACGAGCTCGAGTGGTCTCAGCTCTCGCGCGCGATCGCGGCGACGGGGCACGCCGCGCGGCGCGGCGAGGCGGCTCCGTTCAAGTCGCTCTACGCGTACCTGATCGCGCCCGCGTGGTGGCTGCACTCGACGCAGGCGGGATACACCGCCGTCAAGTACGTCAACGCCGTGATGATGTCGCTCGCGGCGATTCCGACGTACCTGCTCGCGCGGCGGCTCGTCTCGCCGCCCGCCGCCGCGGCCGCCGCGATCCTCGCGCTCTGCACGTCGGCGTTCTTCTACATGACGCTGATCCTCCCCGAGGCGCTCGCGTACCCGTGGGCGTGCCTGTGCGCGTACCTGTCGTTCCGCGCGCTCTGCGGCGACGGACGGCGCTGGACGGTTGCGGCGATCGCCGCATGCCTCGTCGCGCTCGAGGTGCGCGGCGAGCTCGTGTGCGAGGGCGCCGCGCTGCTGATCGCCGCGATCGTGTTGTGGCTCGTCGGGCCGCGCTGGCGGCGCATCCGCGCGAGCTGGAGCACGTTCGACTACGTCGGCGCGATCCTGCTCGCGGTCGGAGCGCTGATCGTGCTGAACCGAGTCGCGAGCGCCCACTCGACGGAGTGGGCCGTCACCACGCAGACCTGGAAGGACCGCATCTGGCGCCTCGGCTTCGAGGCTGGGTCGGCGCTCGCCATCGGCCTCGGCGTGCTGCCTGCGGTCGCGGGGCTCGCGTCGCTGTGGGTCCCCGAGCGGCGGCTGGACCCGCGCTGGCGTGCGTTTGCCGCGCTGCTGCTCGGCTCGCTGATCTCGTTCGGGACGTACACCGGCGTCAAGGCGGCGTACCTCTCCATCACGTTCGGCACCTACGTCGAGGAGCGCAACCTCATCTACCTCGGCCCCCTGCTCCTCGTCGGGACGTGCGTCTGGTTCTCGGCGCGGCGGCCGTCGCTCGTCTCGCTGTCGCTGGCCGCGACCTTCGTCGGCTGGCTGATCCTGGCCTACGGCTACCAGCTCGGCTACCCGTACGGCGAAGCGCCGGGGTACGGCATCGCCGCGATGGCGAACCGCGCCTTCTACTGGAACCAGAGCGACATCCACGACGCGCTCGTCGTCACGCTCGCGGTCTCCGTGCTGCTCGCGCTCGTGCCGCTGTCGCGGCGGCTGCCGGCGGCGGCGCGGACGTCGCTGACGGTCGCGGCGGCGCTCGCCGTGGGGACGTGGATGCTCGCCGGCGAGGTGACGAGCGCGCGCGGTGCCAACCAGGGCGCGAACGCGCTCGTCGCGCACCTGCCGCAGCCACTCGATTGGGTCGACGTGGACGCGCACGACCAGCCGGTCACGTACCTGGGCCAGAGCCTCGGCAACGACAACGGCCTCTGGCTGACGGAGTTCTGGAACCGGTCGATCAAGCACGTCTGGTCGCTCGACGGAACCGCACCCGGGCCCGGACCGACGCTGACGCCGGACCTGGCCGCGCCCGACGGCGTGCTGCGATACGACCCGGGGACGCCGTACGTGCTCGCCGACAACGGCGTGCACCTCGCCGGAAGGCGCGTCTACCAGCCGCCCGGCTCGACGCTCGTGCTCTACCGCATCGTGCACCCGTGGCGGCTATCGGACGCGTACTACGGCCGCGACCCCGACGGCTGGGTCGCGAACCACGCCGACGCCACCTACGCGTACTTCGGGCCGCTGCGGTCCGGCGTGCTGCACGTCGACCTCAGCCGCCGCGGCTTCTGCGCGAACGGCGCACCCGACACGACGGCCCTCGTGCGCGTCGGGCCGGTCGCGTTGAACGAGCAGCGCGCTCCCGTCGTCGACCGCCCGGTGCTCGTCCGGCGCGTGCGGGTGCGGAACTGCCGGGACGTGTCGTTCTCCGTGCACGTGCGCGTCCCGGTCGCCGTTTCGGTGCACCTGACGCGCCTCGTGCGGCCGCTCGACTACGGCATCTCCGACGACCGCCAGCTCGGCGTCGAGTTCGGCGGCGGCGTCACCAGGCGCTGACGAGAAGCGGAAACCGCACGCGCGTCAGGATCCGGGCCCCCGGCAGCGGCTCGACGACGTGCAGCAGCGTCTGGAGCGGCGGCGGCAAACGCACGCGCTGCGGCGTCAGGAACGGGCGCAGCGCGACCCGCTCCCAGCCCGCCGCGCCGAGGTCGGCGACGACCGCCTCCGGCGCCTGCACGCGCGGGTCGAAGTCGAACACCAGCTTCAGTCGCGTATAGCCGCGCACCCGCTCGAGGAACGTGCGTCGGTCGCCGACGAGGTACAGCGACCGAAAGATCGTCGTCGCGTCCACCGGCTGCGGCGGCTCGTACTCGAACGTGCCGATGCCGACCCGGTCGCCGAGGCGGCGCCGCGCCACCTCGACCATGCGCTCGCTCGCGTCGACGCCGCGGTAGTCGATTCCGCGCGCGAGCAGGTGCGGGCCGAGACCGCCGTCGCCGCACGCGACGTCGAGCACCGCCGCGCCGCGCTCCAGCCTCGGCCCGTGCTCGACGACGAGCCGCGCCCGCCGTGCGTAGTAGCGCTCGGCGTCGGCGTAGTCCGACGCGCTATAGCGCTCGGCGAGCTCGTCGTACTTCGAAACGACGTTCACAGCGCGCGCAGCCGCTCCGGATGCTTGCGCACGAAGCGCAGGACGCCGCTCCAGTGCCAGAGCGTGCGCCGCGTCAGCCAGCGCTTGTCGGTCTCCGCCTTGTGCTCGTGCCGGACGACCGCCTGCGGCACGTACCACCGCTCCCACCCGGCCCGCATCGCGCGGTACTGCAGGTCGATGTCCTCGCCGTAGAGACGGAACCGCTCGTCGAACCCGCCGAGCTGCTCGAGCATCTCGCGGCGCAGCATGAGGAAGCCGCCGAGCATCCAGTCCGCTCTGACGGGCGTGTCGGGCGGCGCCTCGTCCAGGTGGAAGTGCCGCCGCTGCGGGACGACGAGGCGCAGCGGCGTGCGGCGCACGATCGTGCCGGTGACGGTCGGGAAGCGCCGCCGCGACGGCTGCCAGCGACCGTCCGGGAACAGCATGCGCGGGCCGGCGACGCCGCAGCGGGGGTGCTCCTCGACGAACGCGCGCAGGACTGCGACCGCGTCGGCCACCGGGATCGCGTCGGGGTTCGCGGCCACGACGAGCTCCGCCGACGTCCGCGCGACGCCGGCGTTGACGTTGGCGCCGTAGCCGAGCGGGCGTGCGTTGTGGACGGCGTCGACGCCCTCCGGCACCGAGCCCGGGACGTTCGCGATCACGACGAGCTCGTCCACCTGCGGCGCGAGCGCGGGCAGCGACTCAGCGAGCTCCCGCGCGTGCCCGTGCGACACGACCACCGCGGCGACCTTCACAGCAGGCTCCGGTACACGTCGGCGGTGCGGCGCGCCGTCTCGCGCCACGAGAACCGCTTCGCGCGCTCGAGCCCCGCCTGCACGTACCGCTCGCGCTCGTCGAGCGCCCGCCGCAGTGCGCCGGCGAGGTCGCCCTCCTCGGCGTAGACGCCGGCGTCGGCCGCCACCTCGCGGAGGGCAGGGTCGGCGGAGAGGACGACGGGAGTGCCGCTCGCCATCGCCTCGAGCGCCGGCAGGCCGAACCCTTCGTAGCGCGACGGGAGCAGAACCGCGGCGGCGCCGCGGTAGAGGCGGGCGAGCTCCTCGACGTCGACCCAGCCGCGCAGGTCGGCGCCGCCGGCGCGCAGCTCGGCGGCGAGCGCCGGTTCCTTCTCGGGGCCCGCGACGACGAGCGGCAGTCCGACCGCGCTCGCGGCGGCGAGCGCCGCAAGCGGGTCCTTCCGTGCCTGGACGGCGCCGACGAACAGTGCGTAGTCGCGCGACCCGTCGCCGGGGGAGAAGGCGGGGTCGACGCCGTGCGGTGCGACGGCGATCCTGTCCGGCGGCAGCCCGTACAGCTCGACGGCGTCCCGCTTCGTCCGCTCCGACACGGCGACGACGGCGCCGGCGCGGCGCGCCGACCGCGGGACGACGAGCTTGAACGTCACGCGGTCGGCGCGCGCCATCACGCGCGGGTCGCGCTCGAAGTGCAGGTCGTGCAGGGTGACGACGCTGCGGCCGCGGTAGCCGAGCGGGAGCGCATGCTGGAAGTGCGCGACCTGCGGACGCACGTGACGGAGCAGACGCGGCAGCGTCCACGCCATCCGCACCTCCTGCGACCGCGCGGGCAGCGTCAGCGGCTCGATTCCCTCCGGCAGCAGTTCGACGCGGCGCGTGACCGCGCCGAAGTGCAGGTCGGGGGCGACCTGCGGCAGCTCGCGCAGCAGGTTCCGCAGGTACGTCTCCTCGCCGGTGCGGTTCCGGCCGAGCACGTCCGCGTCGAGGACGATCACGCGGCGGCCTCCTCGTAGACGGCCCAGGTGCGCGCGGCGACCTCGTCCCAGCTCGCGCCACGCCGCGGCGCGGGTCTCGGGGCGCGCGCGATCCCCTCGCGGATCGAGTCGACGTCGGTGGGATCGACGAGCGCAGCGTCGCGGCCCGCCAGCTCGGCCATCGGCGAGCCGCGGCTCGTGACGACCGGACAGCCGCAGGCGAGCGCCTCGGCGACCGGGATCCCGAAGCCTTCGTACAAGGACGCGTAGACGAGGCAGCGCGCGCCGCGGTAGAGCGCGGCGAGCTCCTCGTCGGGCACCTCGCCCAGCCACGTGACGCCGCGCGGCGCCGCGACCCCGCCCCAGCCGTGCGCGCCGACGACGCGCAGCTCCCCGTCGACGGCGGCCGCGATCCGCGCGAGGTTCTTGCGCGGCTCGAGCGTCCCGACGGCGAGCACGTAGTCGCCGCTCGCGCGCGGCCCGTCCGGCACGAAGACGTCCTCGACCGCGTTCGGGACGACGGCGACCCGCGCCGGGTCGACGGACAGCAGCGACACCAGCTCGCGCTTCGTGAACTCCGACACGGCGATCAGGCGGCGTGCGGCGCGGACGACGCGCGGGACGGCGACGCGCGAGTACGCAGACGTCCAGCGGTTGAACCATTCCGGGTGGCGCAGCACGGCCAGATCGTGCACGGTCACGACGAGCGGCCGCGGTGCGACGAGCGGGCCGCGGAAGGTCGGGCAGTGCAGCACGTCGACGCCGCGCGGCGGCCGCAGGCGCGGATACCACAGCACGTCGGCGGCGAGCGTCCGCAGCCGCGAGGTCGCGGGGAACGACACCTCGACGACGTCGAGCCGGTCGCGCAGGGCGCGCACGTAGCGGGCTGTGCCGGCGCGCGTCTGCAGGAGGGGCGTCGTGTCGAGCGCGACGCGCATGGCGGCAGGCCGGCTCACGACGACCGCTCGGACGCGGCCGCGTAGCCCTCGCGGAAGATCTCGCCGACGCGGCGCCAGGAGAAGCGCCGCGCGTGCTCGAGCCCGCGCGCGCGCAGCTCGTCGCGGCGCGCGAGCGCGGCGCGGACCGCGTCGGCCAGCGCCTGCGGGCTCTCCGGGTCGGCGCGCACGGCCGCGTCGCCGCACGCCTCGTCCAGCGACGGATGCGCCGAGGCGACGACGGGCGCGCCGCACGCCATCGCCTCCGTGATCGGCATGCCGAAGCCCTCGAAGCGCGACGGATAGACGACGACGGCGGCGCCGCGGTAGAGCCGCGCGAGCTCCTCGTCGCTCACCCGGCCGACGCGCACGACGCCGGGGCGGTCGAGCTCCGGCTGCTCGCCCCAGCCGCGCCCGCCGGCGACGACGAGCGCCAGCTCCGTGTCGGCAAGCAGTGCGAACGCGCGCACGAGCGTGCCGAGGTTCTTGCGCGGCTCGAGCGTCGCCACCGTCAATGCATATGGCGACCCCAGGTCGGCCGCCACGCCCTCGGCCGCGAACTCGCGTCCGACGCCGGGATGCGCGACGAGGATCCGCTCGCGGTCGAACCCGAACGTGGCGGCGAAGTCGTCTGCGGTGTAGCTCGAGTTGGCGAAGACGACGTCGCAGGTGCGCGCGGCGTTCGCGTACTTGCGCCGGTGCATCGACTGCGTGCGCGCCGTCGTCCACTCGGGATGGTGCACCGGCACGAGGTCGTGGATCGTCGTCGCACGCACGCCGTGGCGCTGCGGCGGGAACATCCAGTCGGTGAAGTGCAGCGCGTCGAACGGCCCGAGCCAGCGTTCGGCCGGGGGCCGCGCGGCGACCGACCACGCGGTGCGCCAGGCGTGCGCGAACGGCAGCGGCAGGAGGCGCAGCTCGACGCCGAGACCGGCGAGCGCCTCGGCGATCGCGCGGCGGCCCGGGAAGGAGGTCGGTGCGAACGCGACCACCTCGTCGCCGTACTCCCGCGCGACGTCGGCCAGCCCGGCGAGCGACCCCCGGATGTAGTTGTTCACGCCCGTGCGCTCGTGCGAGAGCGGGCTGACGTCGAACGCGATCCTCATCGCGCCGCGTACGAGAACGCGTAGTAGTGGACGGCGAGCGCACGCATGTCGGCGTTGCCGGGCTGGACCCGCGCGGGAACACGCGTGCGCGCGGCGAGGAAACGCACGGTGCAGACGCCGTGCCGCGGAACGAGCCGCACGCGCAGCGTCGGCTGCGCCGTCGGCGCGATGCGGAGGCTCGCGACGGTGCGGCCGTTCTCGCGCGCGGTCAGGATCTGGTCGACGTCGAAGAGGTTCGCGTCGGTGCCCACGCGGACGGTGAGGAAGCCGCCGGCGCAGCGGAAGCGGTGGTAGGTGACGACGCGGCCGCCCCACGTGTCGTTCGCGTACAGCCCGCTGACGCGCGTGACGAAGACGAGCGGGCCGTCCACGCGGTAGAGCGCGAGCCCGATCGGGTCGCGCGCGACGACGGCGCCGGCGAGGTCGGCGTACGACAACGCGTAGCGGGCGCGCGGGACGGTGCCGTCGGCGCGCACGAGCACGCCGTCGGAGCGCTCGTGCACGGGCGTCTCCGGCAGCCCGCCGTCGGAGGGGTCGGGGCCGTTCACTGTGTAGACGTCGCCGACGCTGCGGTTGAAGAACTCGTTCTCCCAGAGCGGGTGCGTCTCGCCGGCGTTCCAGTGCCAGACGGCGGCGACGTCGGTGGCCGTCCCGACCCGGCGGTCGATCCAGTCCGGGTGCGGCGCGCGGATCCCGGCGAAGAGCGCGCCCTGGGACGCGCGCACCGCGCCGTGGCGGCCGTTCTCGGCGACGGCGCCCACGAGCACCAGGTAGCCCGCCGTCAGCATGACGAGGGCGCCGGCGAGCCGCGGCGGCACGGCCGCGAATGCGGCGCCCGCGGCGAGCGCGACCGCGAACGCGACGACGCGCTCCGCGCCGAAGTGGACGCCCTGGTCCTGCAGCCACCACCACGGCTGCAGCGCGAGCGTGTCGGAGACGATCTGCGTGTTGATCAGATGGCCGAGCGGAATCGTCGCCGGCAGGACGCCCGCCGCGAGCGCGGCGGCGGCGACGGCGCGACGACGGCGCGGGATCACGCGCGCGTCGACGCCGGCGACGAGCGCGACGAGGAAGAGCGGTGCGAGATAGAAGTCGTTGCGCTCCTCGATCCGGCCCGACTGCCGTGAGGCGAAGACCGCCACCTCGACGACGAGCAGCACCGCCACCGGCAGCGACATCGCCGCGAATGCGCGCGCCGCGGGCGTCGCCGCGCGCGGCGCGAGCCAGAGCGCGAGCAGCGCGGCGAACGCGACGACGCCGACGTACAGGTCGAGCTCCGCGACGTGCCAGAGAATCCACTTGAGCACGCTCCCGACGCTGTAGCCGGGACCGGCGGCGGCGCGGTAGGCGCCGAGCAGGCCGAGCGGCGACCGTCCGCGTGCGAGCGAGGCCGCTACCGCGAGGAGGACGCCGGCTGCGACGGCGCCGTACAGCACGGCGTACCGCCGCAGGCGCACGCGCAGGTCGCGCTCGATCCACCCGTGCAGGGGCGGTGCGAGGACGGCCGCGCCGAACAGCACGACCGCCTGCGCACGTGTCGCGAAGCACAGCATGGAGACCGCGAGCACCGCGACCTGCCGCAACGCGGTCGGCCGCTCCAGCATCGCCAGCAACGCGAGGCAGGCGAGCACGAACAGCGGGTAGAACGCGTTCTCGGTCATCAGCGTGCCCGTGTAGAGCATCGAGGGGACGAGGACGGCGAGGACCGCGGCGACGAGCGACAGCGCCGGCGAGAGCAGACGCCGGGCGAGCAGGTACGTGGGGACGGCGGTCAGCGACATCGCGACCGAGTTCACGTCCTTCGCGGCGGCGTACGCGCGCGGCACGCCGGCGAACAGACGGAACGCAGGGGCGATCAGCACCGGATAGACGAACCCGTAGCCGTTGCTCGGCACGCCGCGAACCAGGAACCGGCCGTGCGCGGCGAACGACTTCGCGAGCTCCGAGTAGATCAGCTCGTCGACCATGATCCACGGCGCGACCATCCGCCGGGCGAGCACGATGCGCACCGCGGCCGACGCGACGACGATCGCCGCGAGCCACACCCACGCCGGCACCGACACGGCGCGCGTGCGCGCCGCCGCGATCGCGCTCATGCGACGATGCCGGCGTCGACGAGCGCGCGCGCGAGCGGGCCGACGTCGTCGACGCCGACGTCGGCGGCGGCCTCCGCGACGCGCAGCAGCACCGCGTCGGCGACGGCGTCGCCGCCCGCCGCGACCTCGAGCGCCGCGGCGTACCCGTCGGCAACGTGCGGCAGCGAGTGCTCGCGCGCCACGTACGCGCGTGCCGCGGCGCCGAGCTCCCCGGCCCGGTCGGCGGCCAGCCCCAGCGCCGCCGCGAGCGTCGCCACCTCGTGCTCGTCCACGGGCACCTTCAGCGCGACGTCGTCGGGAAGCTCGGCGAACCAGCCGACGTCGGAGACGACCATCGCCTTCCCGAGCGACAGGCCGCGGATGACGGAGCCGGACGTCTCGCCCATCGTCGGGTAGCGGAGATTGACGAGCACGTCGCACGCCGCCATCAGCGGCCACAGGCGCTCCTCGGGGACGTAGTCCACGACGTCGACGCCGTCCGTCAGCCCGAGCCGCTCGAGCCGCCGCGCGACGTCGAAGCGCTCGCCTGCAGCGCCGACGAGCAGCAGCCGCGCGCGCGACCGGTCGCGCCTCAGCGCCGCGAACGCCTGCAGCAGCTGCGGGATCCGCTTGTTCATGTTGAGGAAGCCGAAGCAGCCGACCAGCGGGTCGCCGGTGACGGCCGCGTCCGGCTCGACGCGGTGCATCGGCCACGCCGGGTGCGGGATCCGCCACAGCCGCCCGTCGTAGCCGGCCTCGCGCGCCCGCTCCGCCACGTAGCGCGAGTGGACGATCAGCCCGTGCGCGCGGTCGAGCACGGTGCCCGCGAGCGGGAACCGCTCCGGCTGCGTCTCCCAGAGGAGCGGCAGCAGGTTGTCGAGCACGCCGAGACCGAGGAGGCGACCGGGGACGCCGAGCTCGCGCTCGAGCGCGTCGAGATAGCCGCGCCCGTCGCCCCGTCCGATCGTCACGCCTGCGATGAGGTGGTGCAGCACGTACTCGTGCAGCACGACGACGCCGGGGCGCCGCTGCAGCGCGTCGAGGATCCAGCCGTGCGCGTCGGGGTCGTTGCCGACGTGGTAGAGCGCGACGTCCGCGTGTGGCGCCCGCCGCCCCGGCTCGGCGACGACCACGTCGACCCGCTCGCGCAGCGCGGGCAGGAGCAGCGCCGAGTAGTCGGCGATACCCGAGCGCGACGGAGGCAGCGGCGAGTAGTACGCGACCCTCATCCGAGCAGCGCGTCGACGCAGGCGTCCCAGGTGACGCGCTCCGCGACCGCGCGGCCGGCCGCGCCCCACGCCCTCGCCTCGTCGGCGTGCGCGAGGAGGTAGGCGCAGGCGCGGGCGAGCTCCGCCGGCTCCGGCGCCACGACGAGGCCCGTCTCGCGGTCGCGCACGACCTCGAGCGGCCCGCCGGCGTCGCGCGTCGTCACCACCGGCTTCGCGGACAGGAACGCCTCGAACGGCGCCATGCCGAAGTCCTCGTCGAGCGGCGCGTAGTAGAGCGCCGCGCAGCGTGCGTAGAGGTCGGCGAGCCGGTCGGCGTCGACGCGGCCGGTGAACTCGACCTGCCCGTCGAGCTCGGACGCGAGCCGCTCGAGCCGCTCCCGGTCGGGGCCGTCGCTCACGACCACGACGCGCAGCGACGGGTCGAGCTTCGCCGCCTCGATCAGCAGGTCGACGCGCTTTGCGCGGTCGAGCCGGTTCACCGACAGGATGAACCCCTCCGGATCGGCGGTGCGGTACGGCAGCGCCTGCGGCGGATGAGGCAGCACGTCGGCATGGATGCCGTTGAAGCGCTCGAGACGGTCGGCGACGTTCCGCGACGTCGCGAACACGCGGCGCGCCTCGCCGAGCGCGACCTCGTCGAGCCGCTCGACCGCGCGCCGCGCCGCGCGGTCCTCCGGCGACTCCGAGAACTGGCCGAGCTCCGTCCGGTCGTAGTCGTAGGCCTGCCTGAACTGGTGCAGGACCCAGACGACCTTGTGCGGGTGCCTGACGCAGTACGCGGGGAACTTCGTCGCGATCACGCGGTCGATCGGCCGCCCGTCGCTCTCGGTGAGGTCGACGAGCCGCCACAGGAACGCCTGGTCGAGCACCCGCGTGCCCGGGTACCACTTGAAGGGCATCGTCACGAGCTCGGCCTCGTGCCCGCGGCTGCGCAGCGCCGCCACGAGGTCCTCCGCCATCACCTCGGCGCCGCCGCGCACGAACGGCACCTGCGGCGCCGCGACGACCACCCTCATCGGCTCTCGAGCCGCTCGATCCGCTCGTCGAGGTCGTCGATCAGCTTGAGCACGGCGTCGTTGAAGGCGCGCTGGTCGGCGAGCGCCGGCTCGACGTACCAGCGCATCAGCCGCCGCAGGACCGCCTTGACCGCGCCGCCCTTGCCGACGATCGGCCGCTCCGCCGAGACCGGCCAGAGCCGCTCCGCCTGGTCGCGCACCGACAGCCGTACCTGCGCCGGGGGAACGTCGGCCGCCCGCGGCCCGGCGGCGCGGACCTCCTCCTTGAGCCGCGCGAACAGCGCGGCGACGTCGGCGTGCTCGGCCACTCGCGCGGAGTGTAAAGAGCCTGCGTTACGGCGCGGTTAGCGCCTCGCCTTCCTGGACGACGTGCGCAACCGCGCGCGAGCGGCCGAGGGCGACGGCACCGCCCGCCGCGAGCGCGAGGCCGAGCGCGAAGCCCGCCTCGCTCGACGGTCGGCTGCTCGTCAGGAAGGGCGCGAGCGCGGCCGGGAGCGCCATCTCGACGAGGAACGTCAGCGGCACGGCGCGGGTGGCCGGGCACGACTGCAGCGCCGTCATCTCGGCGAGCAGGGACGACAAGCTGGCGGCCCCGACGACGGCGAGCCAGCCGGCGGTGGCGAGCCAGTGGCGCCGCGCGAGCGACTCGTCGAGAAGCGCGGTCGCGTACCCGACCACGCCCCAGCCGAAGCCTGCGACTGCGGCGGCCGCCACGCCTCCGATCGAGCGGACGCGTCGGATCACGAACGGTGCGGCCGCGATCGCGGCCGCAGCGACGACGACGGCGATCTCCGCGACGCGCGTGAACCGTCCGTTGCCCGGCGGCGCGGCCCACGCGAGCAGCCCGACACCGGCGGCGATCGCGGCCGCGCCTCCGATCTCGCGCGCGCCGACGTGCTCGCCGAGCATCCGCACGCCGAGCGCGAGCAACACCACGAGCCCGAGCCCGAGCGCCGGCTGCACGAGCGCCACCGACGCGAGCGCGAGCGCGCCCGCCTGCATCGGCCACGCGAGCAGGCCCGCCGCGGTGCCCGCCACCCAGAGCGGCCGCCGCGCGAGCCGCGCGAGCAGCGACGCGCGCAGCGCGCTCTCCGACGAGGTGCGGCGCGCCTCGAGCGCCTGCAGCGAGGTCGACAGCGCGTACAGGGCTGCCGTGCCGACCGCGAGCAGGAGCGCGCCGACGATCCGCATCGGGCAAGGTTAGTGCCGTGGTCGCGGTGTCGCTCCTGACGCTCGTGCCTGGCGAGCTCGGGGGCAGCGAGACGTACGCGCGCGAGCTGCTCCGGGCGCTGCGACGGACGAGCGAGCTCGAGCTGCGGGTGCTGGCGCCTCCCGTCGCGCCGGACGCCGGCGAGGGGCTGCCGACGACGGTCGTCTCCTCCTACGGGGTCGCGCGCACGCCGCGCGAGCGGCTGCTCGCGATGACGCGTGGTGCCGTCCGCCGCCGCGACGTCGGCGCCGACGCCGTGCACTACCCGTTGACGGTCGCGCTGCCGCGGGTGACCGTTCCGACGGTGACGACGCTGCACGACGTGCAGCACCTCGACCTGGCGCGGCTCTTCTCGCGCGGCGAACGCGCCTGGCGGGCGGTCGCCTGGCACCGCTCGGTCCGGGCGGCCGCGCGGGTGATCGTGCTGAGCGGGTTCGTCCGCGACCGCGCCGTTGCGCGGCTCGCCCTCGACCCCGCCGCGATCCGCGTCGTGCCGTCCGGTGTCGACCACGACCGGTTCCGCCCCGGCGACGCGGAGCGCGAGCCGTTCCTGCTCTACCCAGCGCGGCCGTGGCCGCACAAGAACCACGAGCTTCTCTTCCGCGCGTTCGCGCAGGTGCGGCGCGAGCGGCCGGAGCTGCGTCTCGTGCTGACCGGCGGCGGGGACTTCGGCCGTGTGCCGGAGAGCGTGGACGTGCGCGGCCGCGTCGACAAGGAGGAGCTCGCGCGCCTCTACCGCACGGCGTCGGCACTCGTCTTCCCGTCGCTGTACGAGGGATTCGGCCAGCCGCCGCTCGAGGCGATGGCGTCGGGCTGCCCGGTCGCCTGCTCGGACGCGGGCGCGCTGCCGGAGGTGGTCGGCGATGCCGCGCGGTTGTTCGACCCGCGCGACCCCGACGCGGTCGCCGCCGCCGTCCGCGACGTGCTCGACGCTCCCGGCGAGTGGCGCGAGCGAGGGCTCGCGCGTGCCGCGCGGTTCTCGTGGGACGCGACGGCGCGCGCGACGGAGGCCGTCTACCGCGAGGTCGCCGACAGCCGTTGACTACGCTCGGCGCCCGAGCCGGCCGCGGCGTGCGTCGCGCCAGCCGGCGACGACGGCGCGCAGCGCGTCACCGCGCCGCGGGTGGTTCGCCGCCTGCGCGAGGTGCGCGCCGACGACGACCGCCCGCCGCGCCGCACGCAGCCCCGGCGGCAGCGGCGCGTAGCGCTCCGCGACTGCGATCGTGTTGCGCGTGTCGTAGTAGAGGTTCGTCGTCGAGGCGGCGCCGCCGCTCGCCGCAGAACCCTTGTGCCGCACGCGCGCGTCGGGCACGAGCACGACGGCGAAGCCGGCGCGGCGGATGCGCAGCGACCACTCCACGTCTTCCACGTAGAGGAAGAGCGTCTCGTCGAGGAGCCCCGCCCGCTCGACGGCCGCGCGAGAGACCGCGACGGCGGCGCCGTCGACGCGGCCGACGTCGTGCGGTGCCGCGGGAACGCGCGTCGCGAGCCGCCCCGAATAGCCGAGGCGCGCGTCGAACCGCGCTCCTGCGAACTGCACGCGATCGCCGTCGCCGTCCAGCACAGTGCACGCGAACAGGCCCGCGTCGGGCCGAGCGCGCGCCGCACGCTCGAGCGCCGCCGTGAGCCCGGGCTCCGCAACCGCGTCGTTGTTCAGCAGCAGCACCCAGTCCGCGCCGCGCGCGAGCGCGCGGCGGATCCCGACGTTGTTGCCGCCGGCAAAGCCGAGGTTGACGCCGGTGCGGATCAGCTCCACGTCGGGGAAGCGGCTCGCGACCGCTTCGGCCGAGCCGTCGGTCGACCCGTTGTCGACGCAGATCGTCTGGACGCCGGCGAGCGAGGCGAGCGCCGCGAGGACGTCGTCGCCGCCGTCGAAGTTGAGGACGACCGCGAGGAGCTTCACGCGCGGCGGACGAAGTGCGCGATCGAGCCCGCTCCCGGCTGCCGCTCCCAGCGTGCGTCGCGCCCGACCTCGCCTGCGACGCGCGCGACGCCCGGGTACACGTTGCCGTAGCCGCCGGCGTCGACGGCGTCGTGGAAGAGCAGGTGTCCGCGCGGCGCGACGAACGCGCTCCACCGGTGGTGGTCGAGCCTCGCACCCTCGTAGGAGTGGTCGCCGTCGACGAAGAGCAGCTGCAGCGGCTCCGGCGGCGGGTCGGCGGTCGCCGAATCCGCGACGATCAGCCGGACCTTGTGCTCGAGGCCGTAGCGTCGGAGCGCGTCGCGCAGCTCAGCGTCGAGCTGATCGCCCGGCATGTCGGGACGCAGCGCGACGTGCGCGTCGTACGACCACAGCTCGATTCCCTCCGACAGCGCGGCCGCGAGCACGAACGTGCTGCCGCCCTTGAAGCGGCCGATCTCCGCGACGGGACCGCGGTCGAGGTTGCGCGCGAGCCGGAACAGCAGCGCCGCCTCGTCGAACTGCAGCGACGCGACGCCGTGGTTCAGCTGGTTCGAGGAGAACAGGAACGCGAGGTCTTCGAAGCCCTCCACGCTCTGCGGCCAGCGCTCGACGTTGCGGAAGCGCATCGACGCCGGGTCGCGCAGCACCGAGGCGTGGATCAGGTTCTTGCCGACGCTCGTGCGGCCGAGCCGGCGGACGACCTCCTTCACCCCTGGCACGGGCGAGACGCTACTGGAGCGCGCGCACGTAGGCCCATGCGTGCCGCAGCCCCGCCGGCCGCCAAGCGCCGAGCACGGCCGCGTACAGGACGACGCCGATCGCGGCGGCGGCGAAAGGACCGACGACGAGCCGCGGTAGCCCGAACGCGGCGCATGCGACGGCGCCGCAGGCGGCGGCCGCGGCGAGCACGCCGGTCGCGACCGCGGTGACGGCGCCGAGCCGCAGCAGGAGCGCCGCGAGCACGAGCGCGGTCGTCACCGCGAGCCCGGCGGCGATGCCCGCGAGGCCGAACGCGGCGCGACCCGCCCACTCGACGAGGACGTGCACGAGCAGCGCGCCCGCAGCGAGCAGCGGCAGCCAGCGCGCCCGACCGCGCACGAAGACGAGTGGAAACGCGACCGTCACCGCCGTCGACGCGACCATCCACGGGGCGAGGTACACGACGAGGCGGCCGAGCTCCGCGCCGGTTCCGCCGCCGTAGCTCGGGCCGAGCACGCGCCGCACGAGCGGCTCGCCCGCGAGCGCGAAGACGCCGGCGGCCGCCCCGACGGGCGCGAGCGAGAGCCACGCGCTCGCGACGACGTGGCGCGCGACGCGGTCCGGCGTCGACCCGGCGCGCGCGAACGGCACTGTCGCGACGAGCGCGATCGACGCGGCCGTCACCGCGACGAGGAACGCGGCGATCAGGTACGCGTACGAGAACGTCGTCGCGCGCCCCGAGCCGAGGCCGGTGGCGAACCGCAGGCCGATCACGTACAGCCCCTGCAGCGCGATCGGCACGCCAACGCCCTCGACGAGCTCGACCAGGCGCCCCCACGGCCGCGCGCGCGGCGCGCCGAGCGCACGCCGGCGCACGAGCTCGGCGAGGGGGATGCCGAGCGACACGAAGCCGTTGAGCGCGAGCCCCCAGCCGAACGCCGCGACGCCGTGGCCGACGAGCAGGATCGTGGCGACGACGCCGGCGACCGAGCCGATCGCGAATCCATACGCGGCCCAGTCGTAGTCGTCGAGCGTCGCGAGCGCGCTCGCGACGAGGCCACCGTAGACCTGCGCGATCGCCGACACGACGAACCACGGGAGGAGCTGCGCCGCGACGTGGGCGGACGCGGCGTGCGACGTGAGCGCGGAGGCGACGGTGCCGGGAGCGACGAGCGCGACGACGAGCGCGGCGGCGAGCGGCGGCGCGAGCGCGACCGACCACGCGCCGACCTCGGGGGCGAGCCGGCCGTCGTGCCGCGCGGCGACGAAGCGCGGCAGCACGACGACGCGAAGCGCCGACGCGACGAGCACGAGCGCGAGGTAGATGCCGTACGCGGCGAAGAAGCCGTCGGTCTTAACGCCGTGCCCAAACTTGCGCGAGAGAATGATCGCCAGGACGGCTGCGGAGGCGCTGACCGCCGCGGTCGAGATGCCGGTCAGCAGCCCGCTGCGAACAGCTCCACGACCACGTGACCCAGTACGCTCCATCCGTGCCCGGCGACGATACAGCGACGTGGACCGGGGCCGAGCTCGACGCACTGCAGGCGGATTTCGCCGATCTCTACGCAGGCCGCACGTGCCTCGTCACCGGCGCCGACGGGTTCATGGGGTCGCACCTCACGGAGGCGCTGGTGCACCTCGACGCGAACGTGATCGCGTTCGTGCGCGCGACGTCGTCCGGCGCGCTGAACAACATCGCGCACCTGCGCGACCGGTTGCGCGTCGTCTTCGCGGATCTCACCGACAAGACGTCGATCGACTACCTGATGCGCGACCTGGCGGACGCGTCCGACAAGCCGTACGTGTTCCATCTCGGCGCGCAGGCACACGTGGGCGAGTCGTGGCACCGCCCGTACGAGACCGTGATGGCGAACACCGTCGGCACGCTCAACCTGCTGCAGTCGGTGGTCGACCACGGCGTCGAGCTCGAGAAGTTCGACACGGCCGGCACCTCCGAGGAGTACGGCAACGTCCGCGAGGCGGTGTCGCACCACCACGACTACGACGAGCTCGGCGGACTGATCCTCCACGAGCGCTCGCCGATCAACCCGAAGTCGGTGTACGCGACCGCCAAGGTCGCGGCCGACTTCCTGACGATGAACTACCACGACGCCTACGGCGTGCCGGGCGTCGTCACGCGCATGTTCAACAACTACGGCCCGCGCCAGAACCCGCGCTACGTCACGGGCACGATCATCACACAGGCGCTCACGCGTCCGACTGTCGAGCTGGGCGCGCTCGAGCCCCTGCGCGACTTCTGCTTCACGACGGACGGTGTGCGCGGTCACCTGACGGTGGCGGCGCACGGCATCGCCGGCGACCTCTACGTCTACGGCCAGGGCAAGAACATCTCGATGGCCGACTGGAGCGACCTGATCCTGCGCACCGGGGCCGAGCACGGCTTCTGGCCCGACGACCGTCACGTCGTCACGACGCCGAAGCGGCTGCGGCCGGGCGCGACGGACGTGATGGCGCTGCGCGTGGGCTACGACAAGCTGCATCGCGAGACCGGCTGGGAGCCCCGCGTGTCATGGGAGGAGGGCGTCCTGCGCACGATCAGGTGGTACGCCGCGAACCGCGACAAGTGGATCGGCCGCGTCGACTGGCTGGCGCCGGAGCACGTGGCGAAGTGACTCGCGTCCTCGTCACCGGCGGTGGCGGCTTCCTCGGCTCGCACCTCGTCGAGCGGTTGCGCGAGCGCGGCGACGACGTCGTCGTCCCGCGCCGCGCCGACGTCGACCTGACGCGGTGGGACGACGCGCAGCGGCTCTTCGCGACGGCGAAGCCGGAGCTCGTCTTCCATCTCGCCGCCGAGGTCGGCGGCATCGGCGCGAACCGCGCCAATCCCGGCCGCTACTGGTACGCGAACCTGATGATGGGCGCGCACGTGCTCGAGCTTGCGCGCCTGCACGGCGTCGAGAAGCTGGTCGTCACCGGCACCGTCTGCGCATATCCCAAGTTCACGCCGGTTCCGTTCGCCGAGGACGACCTCTGGAACGGCTATCCGGAGGAGACGAACGCGCCGTACGGCGTCGCGAAGAAGACGATCCTCGTCGGCGCGCAGGCGTACCGCGAGCAGTACGGGACGAACGCGATCTTCCTGCTGCCGGCGAACCTGTACGGCCCGCGCGACAACTTCGACCTCGAGTCGTCGCACGTCGTCCCGGCGCTGATCCGCAAGATGCTCGAGTCGCGCGACGAGGTCGTTCTGTGGGGCGACGGCTCGCCGACTCGCGAGTTCCTGTACGTGGACGACTGCGCCGAGGGGATCCTGCTCGCCGCGGATCGCTACGACGGGGCCGACCCGGTCAACCTCGGGACGGGCGTCGAGACGTCGATCCGCGAGGTCGCGGAGACGATCGCGGAGCTGACCGGGTTCGAGGGCGAGATCGTCCGGGACACGACGATGCCGAATGGGCAACCGCGGCGCTCGCTCGACCCGAGCCGCGCGGAGCGGCTGTTCGGCTTCAGCGCGCGGACGCCGCTGCGCGAGGGGCTCGCCAGGACGATCGCGTGGTATCGCGCGTCTTCGCCGGTCGTCGCGTAGACCTCCGGCGCGCGCGCGCCGCCGCGGCGTGGCTCGAGCACGCGCGGCCGCTGCCGCTGCTCGCGGCGCTCGTCGCCGCGCAGTTCTGCGTGACTGCGTGGCTCGCGTTCCGTACGCCGCACAACGCGTGGGTCTGGTACAGCGGCGGCGACGCGACCGAGTACTGGACGTCGCAGTGGTCGGTCGCGCACGGGCTGATGCCGCAGGCGTACATCGGCTGGGGGCTCAGCGTCTTCTACGCGTGGATCCCGCTTGTCACCGGCACGACGCTGCTCACCGGGCTGCCGGTGGTCGTGCTCCTGCACGCGCTCGTGCTCGCGCCGCTCGCGCTCGTGCTGGTCTGGGCGCTCGCCGCCCGCCTCTACGGACGCCGCTACGCGTGGGCGGCCGCCGCCGTCTGGGTGGTGGGGCCGCCGGCCGCGGCTGCGCTCTTCGCGGCGCACTACCGGCCGCTCTTCGAGCAGGCGGTGCTCGCTCCGCACTGGGCGGGTCTCACCGACATGGCCGACTTCCCGTCGCTCGTCGCCCTGCTCGCGACGGCGTGGGCGACCGTGCGCGCGATCCAGGTCGGCCGCGCGGGCAGCGCCGTCGCCGCCGGCGTGCTCGGCGGGATCATGATCGGGCTGAAGCCGTCGAACGGCTTCTTCGTCCTCGCCGCGATCGTCGCGTTCGCGGTGTGGTGGCGGCCACGACTGGCGCTCGCCTGGGCCGTCGGCTGCGCGCCGGCGGTCGTGACGCTGATCGTGTGGAAGCAGCGCGGCCGCGGCACGCTGCCGATCCTGTCGGGGTATACGCCGGTGCGCTCGGCTGCGGGTAGGGTCGTCGGTGCGATCTCCCCGGGGCGATACCTCCCGCTCGACCTGCACCACCTGTCCGTCGAGTGGTCGGAGCTGGGACAGGTGTTCTGGGACACGCGCCTGCTGCAGTTCGTGTTCGTCGCCGGCGCGGTCGGACTGCTGCGGCGAAACGTCCGCTGGGGTCTCTTCGTCGTCGTCTGGTTCGTCGCGTACTGCTTCCTGAAGGGGTCGTCGAACCAGGCGGACGTGACGACGACGAGCTACTTCCGGTTGACGCTGCCGGGGATCGCGGCGCTCGCCCTGTTCGTGCCGGCGATCGGCTACCTGTGGCCGGGCGTGCGGCCCGCCGCTTCGGCCGCGGCGCCGGAGTCGCCGCGCATCCGCTGGCGCTCGCCGGCAGCCGCCGTGCTCGTCGTGGTCGCGCTCGTGCCGCTCGCCGTCGTCTCCGCCATCCGGCAGCCGCGCCGGCCGGTGTACGCCCGCGACCTGATCGCCGGCACCGAGGCGCCGATCTCGACCGCGCTCGCTCCGCGCGCGGAACCGGCCGGTGCGACCGTACGGCTGAGCTGGCGACCGCTGCGTGCGACCGCAGGTGCGGCCGTCGCCTACGCCGTCTTCCGCTCGAGCGGCGGGGACGGCTGCACGATCAGCACCCCCGGCGCGCGCACGTGCCAGCTCGAGCTGCCGGTGCTGGCCTCCACCACATCGACGTCGTTCGTCGACCGGCCGCGCAAGGGAACCGTCTACTACCGCGTCGCGGCCGTCGCGAACTACCTGAAGCAGGCGAACAGCACCGACCTGATGCTGCTCAGCACACCGGTGCGGGTCTCAGTCCGCTGACTCGCGTTCCCGCAGGCGCGTCTCGAGCAGCGCGAGCCGCTGCGCGAGCACGACGTTCTGGTCGCTCAGCCGCGAGATCACCGTCGAGTAGTGCAGCAGCACGACGATCACGAACAGCAAGCCGACTGCGAACAGCACCGCCGGCGGGTAGCCGCGCACGCCGAACCAACCGGCGATCGTGTTCAGGCCGCCGCGCCAGGCGGAGAGGACGACGAGCACGATTCCCGTCAGCAGCCAGAGGAGCGCGTAGCGCTCGCGCAGGCGACGCGAGCGGATCAGCTCGAACACGACGAGCACGAGCACGAGCGAGGCCGCCGTCGCGGCCAGCGACACCTTGAGCGGAGTCTGCGCGGCGATCACACGTCCTCCGCCGGCACGACGCGGCGCCGGAACAGCCCGACGAAGAGCGCGAGCAGCACCTTCGCCATGTAGTAGATCGATCGGAGCGCCGTGATCGAGGAGCGGCCGTGCTCGCGCTCGCGCATCCGCACCGGCACCTCGCACAGCCGCAGGCGGTGCTTGATCGTCATCACCATCCCCTCGACCTCGGGGTAGTCGTGCGGATAGTCCGCGGCGAAGAGCTCGAGCGCGCGGCGGTTGAGCGCCTGGAAGCCCGACGTCGTGTCGGTGACGCGCTGGCGGGCGATCGCGGAGACGATCGCCGCGAGCAGCCGGATGCCGACGCGGCGCGTCTTCGACGAGCGGTAGCCGTCGCCGGCGCCGAAGCGCGACCCCACGCAGATGTCGGCCTCGCCCGCGAGCACCGGCTCGAGCACCTTGTCGAGCTCGGCCGGGACGTGCTGGCCGTCGCCGTCGCAGCGGACGGCCAGGTCGTAGCCGTGCTCCCACGCGTAGCGGAACCCCGTCTGCACGGCGCCGCCGATGCCGAGGTTGAACGGCAGCCGGACGACGTGCGCGCCATGCGCGGCGGCGACGTCCGGCGTCCGGTCGGTCGAGCCGTCGGAGACGACGACGACCTCGAGCCCGGTGTCGAAGGCACGCAGCTCCTCGAGGACGCGGCCGATGTTCCGTTCCTCGTTGAACGCCGGCACGACCGCGATCCGCCGATAGCCGGCGAGGTCACGCAACGGTCGCGGCCTCGCGCAAGCCGAGCGCGTCGAGCAGCTGACGCGCGCGGTGGCGGTACGTGTGCTCGTCGAGCACGCGCTCGCGCGCCCGGCGCCCCAGCTCCTCCGCCTGCGACGGATCAGCGAGCAGCTCCCGGTACGCGTCCACCGCCTCCTCGGCGCTGCGGACGACGAGGAGCTCGGACCCGGGCTCGAACCATCGCTCGATCCCGAGGTACGGGTTCGAGACGACGGCCGCCCCGGACGAGGCGAGCTCGAAGGGCCGGCAGGAGGACGACGCGTAGACGGCGGCGTGCGAGCGGCGCGTGATGCAGAGGTTGATGCGCGCCGCCGAGATCGCACGAGCGAACACGTTGAACGGGACGTCGCCGATCTCGCGCGCGGTGCCGGTGTCGCCGCGGAAGTCACGGCCGCCGAGCGCGAAGTCGACGTCGGGCAGCTCGCGGGACGGCGCGCCGACCATCGCCTCGACCCATTCCCGCCGGAACTTGTCGCCGTAGCCGTAGAAGAAGACGTCCATCGTCTTCTCGACCGGCTGCGGCGCGAAGAACTCTGGGTCGGCACCCCAGAAGACCGTTTCGACGCGGCGCGCGCCGAGCTCGAGCAGCCGCGCGGCGCCGCCGTCGGAGTTCGAGACGAGGAAGTCGTACTCGGACGGGTCGGCGTCGTGGTACCAGTTGAACCCGGTGTCCATGCCGCCGAACTCGGGCAGGCTCATCGGCACGTCGCCGTCGTAGAAGACGACCGGGACGCCGAAGCGGTCGCGTAGCCGCGACGGGATCCCGCGCAGGTGCGCCATCGGGACCGTGAAGACGACGACCGCGTCGGGACGCTCGCGCTCGACGAGCGCCTCGAGGTGGCGGCGCCAGCGCGGCGTCACCCAGCGCCAGACGGCCTCGCGCGTCATCCGCGCGCCGAACCCGTCCTCGGGGTTCTCCTCGGCCCGACGCAGGTGCGTGTCGCCTTTCACGCGCGCCGCGAGCGAGACCGCGCGCGCGAACGACTCTCCCTCGAGGTAGGTCGGGTTCGGCGCCGTCCGCCACCACGGCGACTCGATCGGCCGCCCCCGGTAGGGCGTGACGAGCAGGTCGACGCCCTCCTCGTACAGCCCCTTCCAGAGCTGCCACCACGCGGGGGTGCAGCCGTAGCGGAAGTCGAGGTCGACGGCGGAGGCGACCGCGAGGATCTTCGGCGCGCGCATCGCGCCAAGTGTCGCAAAGCCGGATTACGGCGCCGTAAACACGTGGGGGAGGAACGGACTTCGCGGGCCGACGCAGGCACAGGCGGAGCTGAACCGTTTGCGTCCGCCCTGAACGCGCTCGGAGGCGTGCGCGATACTTGACGCGTGGAACGGTCCGCGCCACTGTCGGTCGCCGACGTCGCCGCCGAGCTCGGCTGCTCGCAGGCCGACGTTCGCGCGCTGATCCGCGAGGGCGAGCTACGGACCGTCGCCTGCGGCATCCGGCCGGGGCTCGTGCCGCGCCACGAGCTCGACACCTACCTTCGTCGGCTCGCGCACCGACGAACGATGCCGAGCCGCGAATAGCTACATACCGTCCCAAGGAGGCAGGCATGCGTGCGTTCATCATCACTCGGATCCAGACGGGCGACTACGACCGGTGGCGCCCGATGTTCGACCGGGATCAGCCGCGAGCTCGCGAGAAGGCCGAGGTGCAGCGTGTCCTGCGGAGCACAGACGACCCGAACGAGGTGTTCGTCTACCTCGAGTTCGAAAGCCTCGAGTATGCGAACGAGGCGCGGGATCGCCTGCTCGCCTCGGGCGTCCTGGACCGCTTCGACGACAAGCACGGCCCGAACGTGCTCGTCGACGCAGACTGAACGCGCGACCCGACGGGCCGACTTCGCAGACGAGGGGTTCGGCGGCGGCGCAGTACGGTGAACGCATGCGGATCGCCTGCTTCCCGGAGCACGAGGTGCCGACCGAGCTGCGAGCCCAGGTGCTGCGGCTCCAGCAACAGGCGTGGCCGGCCGACGAGCCGCTCGAGGTCGGGCCCGTTCACGACCCGCTCCTCCAGCCGATCTCGATGCTGCTGCTCGACGGCGAGCGCGTCTGCTCCGCACTGGACATCCTCTCGAAGACGATCCTCGTCGACGGACGAGAGTGGGCCGCGAGCGGGCTGAGCACCGTCGTCACCGACGAGGAGCTGCGGGGACGTGGATACGGACGCCGTCTGGTCCGCGCAGCCCGCGACCAGATCGCGGCGAGCGGTGCCGACGTCGGGCTGTTCACCTGCGACGCCTCGCTGAGCCGGCTCTACGAGAGCGCCGGCTGGGAGCTCCTGCCGGGAACGGTTCTCGTCGGAGGAACCGAGTCGGCACCGTTTCCGAGCGACCAGTTCGACAAGGTCGCGTTCGGCGCCTTCTTCACGGCGGCGGCAGCGCGGGCGCGCGGCGCGTTCGTCGGAAGCAGGATTCCGCTCTACCCCGGGACGATCGACAGGCTGTGGTAGCAGGCGCAAACCGACGAGGAGGCTTGAAGTGGCGCGGTATCTGATCTCGTTCGACGACGGCGCGATGACGTTCCCGGGCGAGGAGCTACCCGACGTGTCCGCCGCAGCGCACGCGGTCGTCCGCGAAGCGATGGACGCCGGCGTGTGGGTATTCGGCGGCGGGCTGTTTCCGCCCGAGTCGGTGGATGTCGTGGGGACCGACGGGAAGGTCGCCGCCGGCGCGTTCCGCGACGGGAAGGCGTACGTCGGCGGGTTCTCCGTCGTCGAGGTGCCGTCGCGCGCAGAGGCACTCGAGTGGGCGGCGAGGATCGCCTCGGCCTGTCGCTGCGCCCAGGAGGTGCGCGAGTTCCTGCCGGACCCCGCGGTGGGCAACTGACGCAAGCGCCCGCACTTCCGCGCACCCGAGCACGAACCGATCGCGCTACCCGGCCTGGATCGCTTCCGCGACCTGCTTCTGACGCCACGCGAAGAGCGGGCTGTGCCAAACGACCAGGCCGTCCGAGAACGTGAGCTTGCCGCGGACGCGCGAAACCGTGTTGGGCCCGAGCGGATACTCGCCGAGCCTCGCGCCCGGCTGGTGAAACGGCAGGTCGCGGTAGACGTACGCGTGCCGGTCGGTCACGAGGACGGTGCGATGCCAACGGAAGAACACCAGTCCGAGGAGGAATCCGACGTACGGCACCTCCTCGACCAGCGCGGCGACGATCGCGATCGCCAGCGAGCTGAATCCGAACGAGATCGTGACCGCCTCCTCGCCCGAGATCTTCGTGCGGCGCAGATACCGCTGAGCCATCCGCTTGCGCCGATTGAACATGCCGCCTCCCTTCGATCCGCCGACGCCGCTCGTACCTTACGACGGCCGGTGCTGCGGCAGGACTCGAGCCGGCGCCGGCGTGCGCCTCGGCGGTCGACTCAGTACGCACCCTTGCGCGACAACACCGCGGCCGGCGTCTTGAAGAGGATCGAGATGTCGAGCCAGATCGACCAGTTCTCGAGGTAGTAGAAGTCCAGCCGCACGAGATCGTCGAAGGACAGGTCGGAGCGGCCGGCGACCTGCCACAACCCCGTCACGCCCGGCAGCACGTTGTAGCGGCGGCGGTGCCACGGCTCGAGCTTCGCGTAGTCGCGCACGGGCAGCGGGCGCGGGCCGACGAGCGACATCTCGCCTCGCAGCACGTTGACGACGTTCGGTACCTCGTCGAGCGACAACCGCCGCAGCACGCGGCCGACGCGCGTCACGCGCGGGTCGCGGCGGATCTTGAACAGCGCGCCGCTCGCCTCGTTCGCGCGCTCGAGCTGCGCGCGCTGCCGGTCTGCGCCGGCGACCATCGTCCGGAACTTCAGCATCGCGAACGGCCGCTCCCCCAGCCCGATTCGCTGATCGGCGTAGAAGACGGGGCCGCGCGACGTCAGCTTGATCGCCGCCGCGATCACGACCCAGAGCGGAAGCCCGAGCAGGACGATCAGCGCGCCGACCACGAGGTCGAACGTGCGCTTCGTCGCCCACTCGGCGCCGGCGAAGTACGGCGGCCGCACCTCGAACAGCACGACCCCCTGGCCCGGCACGTACTCGCCGCGCTCGACGAGGAGCTCAGTCGTCCGCGGCGCGATACGCACCTTCACCGCGCGACGGTGCGCCGCCTCGACGATCTGCAGCAGCCGCTCGTCCGGCAGCCCCGAGTCGGCGACGATCACCTCGTCGAGCGCACGCGACGCGAGCAGCTGCTCCACCTCGGGCCCCGGCTCGACCTCGGCGACGTAGTCGTAGTAGATGCCGCCGCGGCGCGCGCCGAGCGTCTGCTGGAGGTGGCGGCGCGCGGCCTGCTCGCCGACGAGCATCGCCTTCCGGCGCACGCCGACCGCGTGCAGGAGCGAGCCGGTCAGCGACTCGTAGCTCGCGCGGAACACGCTGATGCAGAGCGACACGAAGACGGCGCCCGCGAGGTAGAGGCCGAAGGTCGTGAAGTGCTGACCCGTGCCGATCGCGAAGACCAGCGCGAGCGCCGCCACGAGGAACACGCTCGGGACGACGCGGCCGGATCCTTCGCGCAGCTCGCGCGGCGCATACAGGCCCGCGCGCCAGAACACGAGCACCAGCAGCAGGATCAGAAACGCCAGCCAGTTCGTCTCCTGGTCCCACAGAAGGCCCCAGAGGATCGGGCTCGGGTCGAACACGAACGCCCGGAGCGTGAGGGCCGCGAACAGCCCGAGCACGAGCCCCGCCACGTCGATCGCGATCAGCAGCACGATGCTGAGCAGCCGCCGCACGAACGACTTGAGCGGCGTGCGGGACAGCAGGTACGGCCGAACGGCGCGTACGTCCTCGGCCGGCATTCGGTCGCGGAACGCGCCGGTCGTCACGAAGTTAGGGTAGCCGCCTCCCAGGCGACCTCAGGTGCGTCCGAAGCGAGCGCCGCGAGCTCGTCGACGCGCAGCGGGCGCCGGCGCGCCCCGAGCAGGCGCAGCAGCGCTTCGAGCGCGAGCCGGCGGCGCCGGTCGGCGAGCTCCCAGTCGTGGAAGTGGACGTGCACCGCGCGCGGCAGGCGCACCATGCTGCGGGCGAGCATCCCCGCCGAGTGGGTCGCGGGCAGCTCGAGCAACGTCTTCCCGTCCCGCAGCCGCAGCCGGCGCGGCGCGTCGAGCTGCAGCCGTGGCGCGCCCGCGGCGAGGTACCGCTGTCGGAACGTCGTCGCAGTGCAGTCGACGTAGCGGGCCTCCGCCAGCGCTGCCGCCAACGGTTCGTCCAGGTACCAGCCGCCGCCGCAGAAGAAGCGCGGCTCGACCGCACGTTCGCGCAGCCACGCGATCTCGGCGCGCACCGCTGCCGCAGCGTCGACGCCGTCGGGCGGGCGGGCGCGGCTCGGACCGCCCCAGTGCGTGTGGTGGCCGAGCGGCGCGAGCGCGGCGGCTCCGCGCGCGCGCTCCACCCAGGCTTCCGCGTTCTCGCCCGACGGCGCGTGCGGGGGGCGCATGAACGCCGTCACCGCGAAACCGCCGGGCTGCCGGCGCAGCAAGGACTCGAACGCGGTCCACACCTCGTCGTCGAGCGGCTGTTCGACGTGGCAGGAGACGACCGCGTACGGTTCCGCTGGCCGCATCGTGCGCATCTTTCCAGGGAAGCGAGTGTCCACAACCGCGGTCGTCGCGGCAGCCGTCGTGCCGCGCCTCGCCGTGCTGGCACACGAGCGCGGCGCGATCCTCTCCTCGTTCGTCGAGAAGAGCGACACGTTCGCGCGCACGTTCGTCGCGAGCGGGACGTTCGGCTTCGTCCCCGGCGTCCCGTCCGCGTACACGCAGCCGCTCTACGGCTTCTTCCTGATTCCGCTCTATGCCGTCGACCGGACGTGGACGCTCGTCGGCGGCGCGCAGATCGTCGTCGCAGCAGCGACTGCCTGCACCGTGCTCGCGATCGGCCGCCGCCACGTCGGGCCCGTCGGCGGTCTCGTCGCCGCGCTGCTCGCGACGCTCCATCCGTACGTCGTCTGGCACGACGTCCACGTCAACCGGGAGATCCTCGACCAGCTGCTCGCGGCCGCGCTCTTCGGCCTCGTGCTGCTCGCCGCCGAGCGCGGGGCGCTCGCGCCGGCCGCGGCGGCCGGCGCCGTCGCAGGGGTCGCGATCCTCGGCAACTCGCGGCTCGCGCTGCTCCCGCTCGTGCTCGCGGCGTTCCTCGCCGCGCGGCGGCGCGCGCGGGCGCTTCCGCTCGCGGGGGTGCTGGTCGCCTGCTGCATCGTCGTCCTCGCGCCCTGGGTGATCCGCAACAGGGTCGACGTCGGCTGCTTCGCGCTCACGACCGACGCGCACGCGCTCTGGAAGGCGAACAACGTCAGCACGTACCGGACGTTGCAGCAGGGCAAGTGGATCGACGACGTCCCGCCGCTGCCGGGCGCTCCGAGGCTGACGCCGGAGTACGAGACGCCGATCTACCAGCAGACGGGGCGGAAGGTGCACGTGAACGAGTGCGCGCAGATGCGCCTCTACGAGCACGCGACGATCCGGTTCTGGGAGCACCACCCGACCGAGAAGCTGAAGCTGATGGCGCAGGCGTCCCGGATGCTCTGGCAGCCGAAGCCGACGAAGACCTCCGGCGGAAACGGCGCGGCGACAGGCGCTTTGAAGGTCTGGCCGGAGACGATCTGGATGTGCGCGCTGTACGTGCTCGCTGCAGTCGGCATCTTCCTGGTGCCGCGCGCGTTCGCCGCGCTCGCGCTGATCTTCCTGCTCTACAACACGTTCGCCGCGTGGGTGTTCGCGGGGGCGACGCGCTACCGGATCGCGTTCGACTTCGTGCTGGCGCTCCTCGCGGGCGCGGCGATCGAACGCCTGCTGAGCAGGTCGCGGTACACCGCCTCCGTCGCGGCGACGGTCGCCTCCGGCGAGAACTGAGCGAGCGCCCGCCGCCGGCCCGCCGCGCCGAGCCGCCGCACCCGTTCCGGGTCGCGCGCGAGCGCGACGATCGCCGCGGCCAGCGCGTCCGCGTCGCCCGCCGGCACCACCAGCCCGCTGACGCCGTCCTCGACGATCTCCGGCAGCCCGCCCACGTCGCTCACGATCGCCGCGCGGCCGCGCTCCTGCGCCTCGAGCGCGACCATGCCGAACCCCTCGCCGCGCGAGGGGACGACGACCGTCGCCGCCCGCTCGTAGACGGCGCTCGCCGGGGCGACGCGTCCGAGGAAGGCGACGCCCTTGGGCGCCGCCGCGCGCAGCGCCTCCTCCTGCGGCCCCCAGCCGGCGACCTCGAGCGTCAGCTCGGGCACCTGCGTGCGCGCGGCCGCGAACGCACGCAGCAGCACGTCGAACCCCTTGATCGGGATCAGCCGGCCGACGGCCGCGAGCCGCGTGGGCTCCGGCGGCGGCGGCGGCTCCGGCCCCGGCTCGATGCCGTAGTGGACGATGGTGAACTCGCCCGCGTCGAACCCCTCGACGCGCGCGAGGTAGTCGGCGAGGCCGCGCGAGATCGCGATCTGGCGGTGCGCGCAGCGCGCGACGGCGCGGTCGGCTGCCGCGAGCACGCGCCGCGAGCGGAACTCGTTGAAACCGTGCTTCGTCGACACGCGCGCGGGGACGCGCGCAGCGGCTCCTGCAGGCAGGCCGAGCACGTCGGCGTGGAAGAGATGGGTGTGCAGGACCAGCGGCCGCCGGCGCGCGAGCCGGACCGTCACGCTCGGGTCGAAGTCGGCGCGCATGCGCCACGTCTCGACCGGCACGCCGGCGCTGCGCAGGCGGTCGACGAACTCGACGACGGCGGGCTCGCGTTCGTGCAGCACCAGCATCCGCGCATCCCAGCCGCGCGCGCGCAGCGCGGGCAGCAGCGAGAGCAGGTGCGTCTCTGCGCCGGCGATGCCGGCGACCTTCGCGACGTGCAGCACCTGCGTCACCGCGCCGCCTCCACCACGCCGTCGGCCCAATGGTCGACCGAGTGCTGCGCGCGCACGCGCTCCCGCAGCACCGCGCCGATCTCGCGCCGGCGGGCGCCCCCCGCCTCGTGGAGAGCGCGAATCCGTTCGGCGAGCTCATCCGCGTCGTCCTGCCCGAAGCGGAGCGGCGGCTCGATCCCGCGGACGAGACCCTCGAATCCCGGGCTCGCGACCAGCACCGGCCGCGCGGCCGCGCCGGCCTCGAACACGACCTTGTCGAGCGCGCCCGCGCGCATGTTGTTGACGAGCACGTCGACGCCGGCCAGCAGCTGAGCGAGCTGCGTGCGCGGGAGCGGCGGCGAGACGGCGATGCGGTCGCCGAGACCGCGAGCGGTGACGAGCTGCGTCAGCTCGGCGCGGTGCTCGTGCTCGGCGGGCGTCAGCGACGGCCCGCGCAGGTCGAGCGTCACCGGCACGTCGTCGAGCGCCGCGACGGCGTCGACGATGGTCCGCAGCCCCTTCGCAGGCGACGTGCGACCGAGCGCGACCAACCGCAGCGTCCCGTCGTCGGCCGGATCACTCACCCGCAGCGCGTCGACGTCGATCGCATGCCCGAGGGGCACGACCTTCGACGACGCGACGGGAAAGCTGGTGCGGTCGACGGTGAGCACGCGCGTCGAGGCCCGCAGCGCGACCCGCAGCAGGCGCGAGTCGCGCCAGTGCGTGAACCAGAGCAGGAGCGGCGCGCCGTGCGCGCGCGCGAACGGCGCCGCGACCACCGCGTAGATCGGCGACATGTGTGCGAGCACGGCGACGCGGCCGCGCCGCCGTAGTTCGTAGCCTAGCGAGGCAACAAGACTGGCGCCGCGCGCCGCAGTCGACCCGGCGCGCAGCTGCTGCACGCGGACGTTCGGTCCCAGGTCTGCGTCCCGCACCGCGAGCGCCAGTACGACCAGCTCGTCGACCCGTGCGGCAAGCGCGCGCAGCATCGGCACGGTCGCGCCGAGCGCGGGGTCGTCCGCGTCGACGCGCTGCGTGATCACGACGAGCCTCACCGCTCCACCAGCTCGCGCACCCGCTGCGCGTACTCCTCCGGCGTCGTCAGCCACCGCTCTCCGGCCGCGCGCGCGTTCGCGGCCAGCCGTTCGAGCTGGGCGCGGTCGCCGAGCAGGCGGACGAGCGCATCCGCAAGCGCCTCCGGTTCGGGCGCGACGAGCACGCCGTCGACGCCGTCGTCGACGAGATCGGGGATGCCGCCGACGGCGCTCCCGACGACCGGCCGCCCGCGCAGCTGCGCCTCGATCACGACGCGGCCCATCCCCTCCGAGCGCGACGGCAGCACGAGCAGCGACGCCTCGTCGAGCGCGCGCGCGACCTCCGCCGTCGACAGGCGCTCGTCCCACGTCGCGAGCCCCTCGCGCACCAGCGCCTCGACCACGTCGCGCCGCGCCCCTCGCCCGACGATCCGCAAGCGCGCAGTCGGCAGCCGCGGCGCGGCGATTCGCCACGCCGCCGCCAGCCCGTCGACGTTCTTGTACGCCTCGAGGACGCCCACGAAGAGCGCGACGGGCGCGTTGGGCAGCGGTCGCACCGGCGCCGTGAACGGCTCGAGGTCCATGTACGCGGGGAAGACGGCGTCCGGCTCGCGTCCCGCTTCGCGCACGAGCCGCGCGGTGTAGGGCGAGACGGCGCGCACCTTCGCGGCGCGGCGGACCGCCCACGCGCCGACCCCGTCGAGGGCGCGCGCGAGCACGCGCCGCGCCGGTGACCCGTAGAGGCGCCCGAACGTGCGCCAGTCGCCGTGCACCTCGACGACCACGTCCGCCGAGGTGCGCGCGGCGAGCGCCGCCGCCCCTTCGAACGGGCTTTGCGCGACGATCGCCCGCGGCCGGAACGCGTGGACCTCGCGGCGCACGCGGAGCGGCAGCGTCAGCCAGAACAGCGGGCCGTCGAGCCGCGTGCGCGGGCGCAGGCGGAAGCGGCCGTCGCCGGTCGAGGCGCCCGCCGACGAGGCGACGACGCGGAAGTCGAGCTCGCGGCCGACGGCGTCCCATTTCGCGCGCAGCGACGGCGACAGCGGCAGCTCGTACCGGCTGCGCCCGACGAACAGCGCCCGCGTCATGCGGCGGCGCGCTCGAGGATCTGCTCGAGCCGCCCGTAGATCGCGTCGGCCGAGTAGCGGACCACGGACGGAGCGGCGGCGGCCGCGAGCCGCGCGCGCAGCTCGCCGTCGTGCACGATGCGCCGCAGCGCCTCCGTGAACGCGTCGAGGTCGCCGGGCTCGACGAGCAGTCCGTTCTCCCCGTCGCGCACGACCTCGGGCACGCCGCCGACGCGGGTGGCCACGACGGGCGTCCCCATCGCGAGCGCCTCGACGACGCCGTGCGGGAAGTTCTCCCACGCCGAGGAGAGCACGGCCGCGTCGGCTGCACCGAGCAGCCCGAGCACCTCCGTACGTGGACGTGCGCCGACGAACTCCGCCTGCGCGCCGAGCTCGGCCGCGACGCGCTCGAGCCGCGACCGGTCGGGGCCGTCGCCGACGACCGTCAGCCGAGCTCCGGGGACGGCGGCGAGCGCGCGCAGCGCGAGGTCGAGGTTCTTCGCCGCGGTCAGCCGGCCGGCGAAGACGAGCGCGGGTCGGTGCTCGAGCGTCGCGGCGACGGCCTCGCCCGCGTCGGGAGCCGGATTCGGCAGCACCGTGACGCGCTCGCGCGGTACGCCCCAGAACACGGCGAGGTCGGCCATGAACGTGCTCGGGCAGACGACGTGCGCAGCGCGGCGGACAGTCGCGTCGCGCACGTGGCGAAGCGCGTTCGCGCGCACGCCGCCGCCTCCCTCCTGGAAGTCCGCGACCGCGCCCCCGACGACGCCGCGCCGCCGCGCCCGCTCGAACGCGGGATCGGACGTCAGCTTGAGGACGAGCGGCGTGCGCACGGCGAGCGTGGCCAGCGCGGAGCGGCCGTGCATCCCGGTGGCGTAGACGACGTCCGCGCGCCGCGCGCGCGCCGCGACGAGCCGCACGGCGTCGGCGTGACGGATCCCCGGCGGCCGCGCGCGGGGTACCCACCGCACCGGGTAGCCCTCCGCCGCCGGGCGGCGGTCTGCGGTCACGACGACCTCCACCTGGTGACCTCGTGCGGCCAGCCACGCCGCGACCTCCGGCGCGTGGCTCGCGGGCCCACCGACGTCGGGCGGCCAGATGCCCGACACGACCAGCACCTTCACGCCGAGGCGCTCTCCACCGGGATCGTCTGCGGCAGCCGCACGAGGTTGATCGTCCAGAAGGCCGCGAGCGCGACCGCGCCCCCCGCGACGCCCGCCGCCGCGCCGACCGCGCCGTGGTAGTGGCCGAGCACGCAGACGAGCGGGACGAGCGTCGCCAGCTCGACGAGCTGCCCGGCGGTCCGCAGGCCCGGCCGGCCGATCGAGACCGGGAACGACTTCGTCCAGCCGAAGACGAGCTGCACCGCGGCGGCCAGCAGCATCACACGCACGGCGTCCGCCGCGTCCGACCAGCGCGCGCCGTAGACGGCGCGCACGAGCGGCGGGACCGCGAACCACAGCGCAGGGACCCCGACCGCCGCGAGCGCCACCGTCGACGCGATGTAGCGTCGCAGCAGCCGGAACGCGCGGTCGCTGCGTCCGTGCTCGACGTCGCGCGTCTGCTCGGCGAGGAGCACGAGGCGCACCGGAGCCGACAGCGACGCCATCGCCGTCTGCGGCGCCTGGGCGATCCGGAACTCGCCGACCTGCAACGGACGCGCGACGACCCCGACGAGCACCGTCGGCAGCAGTGCGCGCAGCGACGCGAGACCCGAGGCGACCGTCGACTGCACGGCGAAGCCGCGGATCTCGGCGCGCTCTTCGCCGATCGCCGTCGCGTCGGCGCGCGGCCAGCGACGGTAGGCGGCGAGGCCGACGGCGGCGATCGACGTCGTCGCGACGACCTGCGCGACGACGATCGCGACGAACGTCGCCACGAGGCCGATCCGCGCGCCGACCGCGACCGCGGCGAGACGCAGCAGCATCGACCAGAGCAGCATCGCGCTGCGCACGTCGTAGCGGTTGCGCACGAGCAACGTCGCCTCGGCCATCCCCTCCGGCGCCTGCACGAGCGGGATCAGCGACGCGATCAGCAGCGACGTGCGCACCCCGCCGGTCGTCCAGATGTAGGGCGACAGAAACGCGGCGCCGACGGTGGCGAGCGTCCCCGCGAGCCCGCCGAGCATCTTCACGCGCAGACAGATCTCGAACAGGCGGCGGAACCGGCCCCAGTCGCTGCGCGCCGCGTATCTGTTGCCGTATTTGACAACTACCTCGTCGACGGTGAGGTCGAGAAACGTCTGCAGCAGGCCGGTCGCTGCGAAGACGAGCGCGAAGCGCGCGAAGTCGTGCTTCGACAGGTCGCGGGCGGCGACGACGGTGGCGAGAATTCCGAGAAGCGCAGACCCGTAGATGCCGGCAGCGGTCGCGAGTCGCCGCCAGAGGACGCGGAGGCGCATCTGAGGCGGCCAGTATAGTCGGGCGCTCCGTGGCCTCCCCCGCGTCGCTGCGCGCGCGCCTGGGCACCGCGCCGCTCGTCCTCGCCGTCGCGCTGCCGCTCGTGTTCCTGCATCGGAACTACCAGCCGCACGTCGCGGTCGGACGCGTCGACGTCTTCCTCTCGGACCTCGCCGTCCTCGCGATCGTGCTCGCGGGGCTCGCGGAGGCGCGGCACGCCGCGTGCTTTCGTCGCACACGCGCGGTCTGGATCAGCTGGGCGCTGCTCGTCGTCGTCGTGCTGCTGTGGACGGCGTGGGGCGCAGTCCACTTCGCGGCGTACCCCGCGCCTACGCACGCCGTGACGGCGGCGAAATGGTGCGAGTACATGCTGCTCGCTCCGGCCGTGTTCGCGATCGCGCGGCGGCGCGGCCGGCTCGTGCCCGCCGCGATCGTGCTGGTCGCGTGGAGCGCGGCCGCGACGATCGTCGGCGTCCTGCAGTTCTTCGGCGCGATCGGCAACCTCGACCACACGCCTGCCGGTGGACGGAAGCCGTCCTTTCTCGGCGACCACGACTTCGCGGCGCTCTCGGCGGCCGCGCTCGTGCTCGCGTTCGTCGTCGTCACGCGCGGTTCTCGCTCCTCGCACGAGCGGCGGTTCGCCGCCGTCGCCGCGGCGAGCGGGGTCGTGGGGATGGTCGTTGCCGGCGCGTTCGACGCGCTCGTCGGCGTCGTCCTGGCCGCGATCGCAATTGCGGCGGCCTCGCGCGTGCGCGAGCCGCGGCGGCTGGCGCTGGTCGGCGTGCTGGTGCTGGCCGTCGTCGTCGGCATCCTGGCGATCCGCAGCCGCGCGGTGGCGGACGGGTTGAAGTTCCTCGGGCTCCGGCACGGCAGCGGCGGCGCGGCCGTCGCCGTCCAGAGCTACCGCCAGCGGGCGCTGCTCGCCTACATCGGCGGCCGGATCTTCCTCGCGCACCCGCTGCTCGGCGTCGGCTTCGAGGGATCCGGCGACGAGTACGCGTACGGCCCGTTCGTCGCCGCTGCGAAGAAGCGCTTCACGCAGCCCGCGGAGGCGTTCCCGTCGCCGCAGCATCCGTGGGGCGTGCAGAACGCGTACGTGCAGAGCCTCGCCGACTTCGGCGTGATCGGGCTGCCGGTGTTCCTGGCCGCGCTGCTCGTGCCCGTCGCCGTGGCGCTGCGCCGGGGCGCCGGCGACCGGCGCCTCGCGGGCGCGGCGCTCGTGCTCGTGTGCGTCGGGTCGTGGAACGGATTCGGTCTCGTCACGGGTATCCCCGTCGCCGCGTTGACGTGGCTCGCGGTCGGCGTCGCGGCGGCGGCCGTTGTCCCGGAATCGCTTACACGGGAGGACTAGGTTTACGCGTCATGTCGAGCTGGCCCGGGGCGAGCTACCGCGACGTGCCGCGCTCGTCGCCGACGTGGTCGATCAGGCAGCCGCTTGCGAACTGGATGCGTGAGGAGGGCGCACGGGCCGCCGGCAAGCGCGTGCTCGACGTCGGCTGCGGCGTGAAGCCGTACTACCCGTGGTTCGCGCAGGCGAGCGAGTACGTCGGCGTCGACGTGCAGGAGAACCCGCACGCAGACCTGCACGGCGCCGTCGAGGCGCTCCCCGTCGCCGACGCCAGCTTCGACGTCGTACTGGCGACGCAGCTGCTCGAGCACGTCGACGATCCGCCGGCGGCGGTGCGCGAGCTTCACCGCGTCGCCGCGTCCGGAGGGCGCGTGCTCGCCTCGACGCACGGCGTGATGGTCTACCACCCGAACCCGGTCGACCACTGGCGCTGGACGCACACGGGGCTGCGCCGCCTGTTCGAGGGCGCGGGCGAGTGGAGCAGCATCCGCGTCGACCCGTGCGCCGGAACGACGGCGACGCTCGGCTTTCTGTTCGCCGAGTACGTGCACCTGCTCGCGAAGCGCGCGGGAGTCGAGGCGCTGGCGCGGCCGCTGGTCGCCGCCGCGAACACCGCCGCCGCGGCGATCGACGCGCGCGTCACGGCGCTGCGCGAGCTGCAACCGGGCGCGCTGATCGCCAACTTCCACGTGACGGCGGTGCGCGCGTGAAGGTGCTCGTCACGGGCGGCGCCGGCTTCATCGGCTCGAACCTCGTGCGCGCGCTGCTCGACAGCGGCGACGAGGTGCGCGTGCTCGACAACTTCGCCACGGGCAACCGCACGAATCTCGAGGGGCTCGACGTCGAGGTGGTCGAGGGCGAGCTGCGCTCGTACGAACGGGTGCACAACGCGGTCCGCGGCGCGGAGGTCGTCTTCCACCTCGGCGCGCTCGGTTCGGTGCCGCGCTCGGTGCAGGACCCTCTGACGTCGAGCGCCGTCAACATCGAGGGAACGCTGAACGTCCTGCTCGCCGCGCGCGACGAGGGCGTGCGGCGGGTCGTGTTCTCCTCGAGCTCCTCCGTCTACGGGCCGCGGCGCGAGCTGCCGGTGCGCGAGGACGCCGCACCCGACCCGCTGTCGCCGTACGGCGTCGCGAAGCTCGCCGCCGAGCGCTACTGCGTCGCGTTCGCGCGCGTCTACGAGAGCTTCGAGACGGTCGTGCTGCGCTACTTCAACGTCTTCGGACCGCGGCAGAGCCCGCACTCTCAGTACGCGGCGGTCGTGCCGCTCTTCCTGACGGCGATCGCGGCCGACGAGCCCGTCGTGATCTACGGGGACGGCGAGCAGTCGCGCGACTTCACGTACGTCGCGAACGTCGTCGACGCGACGATCCGCGCTGCCCACGCGAGGGACGTCAGCGGCCGCATCTTCAACGTTGCCGCGAGCAGCCCGGCGAGCGTGAACGAGCTGGCGGACACGATCGGGCGCATCCTCGACAAGCCGGTGCGCAAGGACTTCCGGCCGCCGCGCGCGGGCGACATCCGCGACTCGTGGGCGGACGTCTCGTCGGCGCGGACGGCGCTCGGCTGGGAGCCGACGGTCGACCTGGAAGAGGGGCTGCGGCGGACGGTCGAGGCGCTGCTCGGCGGTCAGCCGGCGAGCGCCGCGCGTTCGAACGCGTAGAACGCCGGCTTCTTCCGCCCGGAGACGGTCTCGAGGCCGGACTGCCAGCCGGCGAGCGTCGGCTCGTCCTTCAGCAGGAACCAGAGCATCATGTCGACGCGCGGGTTCGCACGCGCGAGCGCGAACGCCTGCTTCAGGTAGAGCGCCTGCTTCGCCCACGAGACGCCGAAGAGCGCGTCCGGAGGGTCGGTCTGGTAGCCGTACTCGGTGATCCAGATCCGCTTGTTGCCGTACAGCTGCGTGAGCAGCCGGGTCAGGTCGCCGAAGTTCCCGAGCGTCACCGCCGTGCCCGGCGCGCCGCGCGCGCCGACGGGCTTCGTCGTCGGCTGGTCGCTCGGGCCCGAGTAGTACGGGTGGTGCGCCCAGGCGTCGAACGTCTTCAGGCCGTCGAGCTTCACCGCGCGCAGGAACGCGAGCGGGGAGACCGACGCGCGAGCGGCGTTCGGGTCGTTGTTTCCGCGCGGCGCCGTCGCGCCGCAGGCCACGCGCTCGTTCGGGTAAAGCGTCGCGTGCACCCCGGCGTACACCGCGTTGCAGATCTTCGCGTAGTCCTTCGCGCTCTGGATCACCCACGTCCCGCGCACCTTCGTGTACTGCGGCACGAGGAACGTCGGGTTGTTCGGCTCGTTCCACGCGAGCCACTCGCGCACCGGCGGCAGCTGGCCGCCGCTGCCGTCGGGAAAGTCGCCGCCGTAGCGCCTGGCGGCGGCGTAGGCGAAGTTCTTCAGGTCGTTCGGATTGGTCGGCGCGCGGTTCGTGCCGGCGTCGTGATTCGCCCAGCCCGGCGTCCCGTAGATCGAGAACAGCAGGTGGACGCCGTACTCGCCGGCGTAGCGGTCGAGACGATCGTAGAGCGACCAGTCGTACGCGGGGTCGTCGGGATTCGTCGGATGCTCGGGCCGGCGGGTCGCGACGGCGTACTTGCCGCCCCAGTAGAGGTTGACGCGCAGCTCCTGCACGTGGAGCTGCTTGAGCGTCGGCATCGTCGTTGCGATCGGGCCGTACAGCGTCTGCGCCTCGTCGTAGATGCCGACGCGCAGGAAGCGCGAGGCCCGCGCGTCGCTCGCGAAAGCAGCGGCGAGCGCCGTCGCCAGCGCGAACGTGACGAGGAGCAGCTTGCGCACGGCTACGCGGCCTCGACGGGCTCGCGGCCGAGCTCTCTCAGCCAGCGCCGCAGTCCTTCCTCGAGGTCGATCTCCGGCTCCCAGCCGAGCACCTCGCGCGCGCGGGTGATGTCGGGCCGGCGCACCTGCGGGTCGTCGACCGGGAGCGCCTCGAAGACGATCTCGCTCGTCGAGCCGGAGACGCGGATCACCGTCTGAGCGAGCTCGAGCATCGTCAGCTCGTGGTCCGGGTTGCCGAGGTTGACGGGCAGGTGCTCGTCGCTCGTCGCGAGCAGGTAGAGACCGCGGATCAGGTCGTCGACGTAGCAGAGCGAGCGCGTCTGGGAGCCGTCGCCGTACACGGTCAGCGGCTTGCCGTCGATCGCCTGGTGCAGGAAGTTGACTGACGCGCGGCCGTCGTTGCGGCGCATGCGCGGGCCGTAGGTGTTGAAGATGCGCGCGATGCACGTGTCGACGCCCTGCTGCGCGTGGTACGTCATCGTCAACGCCTCGGCGTAGCGCTTCGCCTCGTCGTAGACGCCGCGGGGTCCGATCGGGTTGACGTTCCCCCAGTACGTCTCCGGCTGCGGATGCACCTGCGGGTCGCCGTAGACCTCGCTCGTGGACGAGATCAGGAAGCGCGCCCGCTTCCACTTCGCGAGCCCGAGCGCGTTGTGCGTGCCGTACGAGCCCACCTTGAGCGACGCGAGCGGGGCGCGCAGGTAGTCGACGGGGCTCGCGAGGGCGGCGAGGTGGAAGACGTAGTCGACCGGCTCGTCGAGCCAGATCGGCTGCACGACGTCGTGGTAGACGAACGAGAAGGAGTCGTCGCGCAGGTGGTCGATGTTCTCGAGCGACCCCGTCTCGAGGTTGTCGACGCAGACGACCCGGTGGCCTTCGGCGAGCAGCTTCTCGCAGAGGTGCGACCCGAGGAAGCCGGCGCCGCCGGTGACAACGGAGATCGCCACTGGCAGCAGATCGTACTGACGGCGCCGGTCGGTCACGCCCGCCCTTACAGACCTTTTTCACACCGAACGGCCTCTTGGCTTCCGACGCACCTCCCCGATAGTCCGAGCGTCAACGGCAACCCGAAGCGGCAACCGAAAGGAAGACAGGAACACACCATGAGGCAGCGGATCATCGTCATCGTCGGCATCGCGGTTCTGGCGCTCGTCGCCACGAGCGTCGCGCTCGCCGGCACGCTCACCGCCACGGCGACCGTCACGGGCGCCTCGGGGCTGAGCCTCAACCTTCCGTCGAACCCGTCGATCAGCGACACGCTGAACGGCACCGACCAGACGGTCACCTACGCGCCCGTCCTGAACACGGTCGACGCGCGCGGCTCGGGCGCCGGCTGGAACGTCCAGGTCTCGCAGGCGGCGTTCAGCGACGGGAACGGCCACACGATCGCGGCCGGCTCGATCACCGGCGTCGCCCAGGCGTGCCACACGGGCAGCACCTGCACGGCGGCGACGAGCTCGGGCATCACCTACCCGCTCACGCTCTCGACGACGGCGGCCAAGATGTTCAACGCGGCGGCGAACACCGGCCTCGGCAGCATCGACGTGACGCCGACCTTCAGCGTCGCGATCCCCGGCAACACCTACGCCGGCACGTACACCAGCACGATCACCCTCTCGGCGGCGACCGGCCCGTAACGGGCCGCACCTTCCAGGAAGCCCGTCCGGGCCCCGCTGCCCCCGGACGACCGAAAGCGGCCCGGCTCGGCTCCTCGAGCCGGGCCGTTTTCAGGTTCCCGCCCGAATTCCTACCGCGCGGGGCTGCGGTTCCATCCGATCGGCGCCGATAGATATGGCTGGATGAGGAGGCTCGCTCCCGCAGTGGTCGTCGCCGCGGCGCTCGTCGGTGCGGCCGTCGCGCGCGCCGCGACGCTGACGGTGAACGCCACCGTCACCGCCGGGACGACCCTCTCGGTCGCCGCGAACGGCACGCCGTCCTTCTCGCTGACGCTGAACGGCAACGACCAGACTGCGACCTACACGCTGCCGGTGCAGGTCGTGGACGCGCGCGGACTGTTCAGCGGCGGCGGCTGGAACCTGACCGTGACGTCGACGCAGTTCAGCGACGGCTCCGGCCACACCTTCCCGGCGTCCGCGTCGACGATCACGAACGTGACGTCCGGCTGCGCGTCCACCTCGACGTGCACCCTGCCGACGAACTCCGTGTCGAACTCGAACCTCGCCCTCCCCGCCGGCTCCGGCCCGCCGACCGCGGTGAAGTTCTTCAATGCGGCGAATGCGACCGGGCTCGGCCGCATCAACGTCAACGCGACCGTCTCGGTCGCCGTCCCCGCGAACGTCTTCGCCGGCTCGTACTCGAGCACGGTGACGGTCGCGATCGCGGCTGGGCCGTAGGCGTGCGCATTCTCGCCGCAACGCTGCTCGCCGCGCTCGTCGCCGCACCCGCGGCGCTCGGCGCCTCGTTCACCTTCACCGTCAACACGACGAGCCCCGTGACGGCGCCCGGAGTGACGCTGAACGGCGACGACCAGACGACGACGTTCACGATGTCGTACACGGTCGCCTACACCGGCGGCAACAACAACGCGGGCTGGCACGTGTCGGCCTCCTCGACCGCGCTCACGTCCGGCTCGGCGACGCTGCCGGCGATGCAGGTGACGACGGTCGCGGAGGCGTGCGGGGGAAGTTGCACGACGGCGCCGAACAACTCGGTCACGTGGCCCGTCACTCTCGGCACGACCGCGCAGGAGATCTACAACGCCGCCACCACGACCGGGCGCGGCACGTTCTCGCTGACGCCGACGTTCCAGGTGAGCTACCCGGCGAACGCGCAGCCCGGCACGTACTCCGCGACCGTCACCGTCACGGGAGCCACGGGGCCGTGAGGCGCCGCCTCGGCCTGGTCGCGGCCGCGGCGCTCCTGCTTGCGCCGGCGGCGCACGCCGCGCGCCCGACGCCGAGCGCGGTGTTCGGGCTGCGCGCGGTCGGCAACCCGAAGGTCGGCTACTTCGTCTACGACCTCGGCCACGGCGCGACGCAGAGCGGCGCCGTGATCGTCTCGAACGTCGGCACGAGGACCGGAACCGCGAGGCTCTATGCCGTCGACGCGACGACCGGCGCGACGACCGGCACCGTCTACGTCACCGACCGGGCGCCGCGGCTGCAGGGGCGCTGGGTCTCGCTCGCGCAGTCGCACGTGACGCTCGCGCCCGGCAAGCACGCCCGCGTCGCGTTCACGGTGCACGTCCCGCGCAGCGCCAAGCCGGGGCAGTGGGTGGCGGGAATCGTCGCCGAGAACGTCGTGCACCGCACCTCGCGGCGGACGAAGGGCAGAACCGGCGTGCGGATCAACGTCCGCGACCTGACGATCGTCGCCGTGCAGGTGAACGTGCCCGGCCGCGCCGTCGCGTCGTTCGCCGTCGGCGGGATCACCGCCGGCGGCAGCAACGGCTACCAGACGCTGCTCGTCCACCTCGCGAACACGGGCAACCTCCTGCGCAAGCCCGGCGGCACCGTCTCGATCTCGAACGGCCACGGCGCCGTCGAGCGGCTTCCCTTCCACATGGACACGTTCCTGCCGCAAACGGCGATCGACTACCCGCTCCTGCTCCGCAAGGCGCTCGCGCCGGGGAGCTACACGGCGACGGTGCGACTCTCCTTCGACTCGGCGGGCGGACGCGCGCGGACGACGACGGCCGTCCGCAGCTTCGCGGTCTCGAACCACGACGTCACCCAGGTGTTCACCTCGGCCGCGCCGACGAAGCCGGCGCCGGGGACGACGTCCGGCTCGAGCCGCAGCTCGACGCCGTGGCTCCTGATCGGGGCGCTCGCCGGCGCAGGCGTCCTCGTCCTGCTCCTCGTCGCCGCGCTGCTCCGCAGCCGCCGGCGCCCCTCGGCGGAGAGCGCGGCCGGTGCTCCGATCGGGTCCAGCCCTGCCCCGGCGGCCGACACGGCGGCCGTCGCCGACCTGCCCGCCCGCACCGAGCCCGAGCCGCCCCCGGCCGCGGACATGCCCGCACCCGCGGACGAGCCTGCGTTCGAGCGGGCGGACGACGACTGCCGTCCCTACCACTACTGGGAGGTCGCATACGACCGCGGCGAGCTCGGCGGCGACGGCGTGTGGCGGTTCCCGCACCGCTGCCGCAACTGCGGGCTCGAGGTGCTCGCAGAGAACGTGGACGACGCCGCCGCGCAGACGGCGCGGGCGCCGCAGCCGAGCTGATACCCGAATCGGGGAGGGCGACTCCGTCCGCTCCGGGAGTGGCGGCGCCGACCGGCCCCTGGGAAGCTGCGGGGCGTGCTGCGGCGCACGCTCATCGTCCTGGTCGCGACGCTCGCGACCGCCGCGCCCGCGGCCGCCGGGACGATCGTCGTCAAGCTGACGTTCACGCCCGGCAAGCTCGCCGTGAAGGCGGCGCCGGCGAGCGCGACGAGCGCCGGCCCGGTGCAGGTGCCGGTCACGCTCGCCGACGGTCGCGGCAGCGGCGCCGGCTGGACGCTCACGATCCGCGCGGCCCGGCCGCTCGACGTCTCGGCGGTGAGCGCGCGGTGCGCGCCGAACTCGACCTGCACGCTGCCGAAGGCGGTGCAGGGCCCGGCGGGCGCCGTCGTCCTGCGCGCCGCCCGCGGCAGCGGGATGGGCGTGATGAACCTCGTCGTCACGGTGGCCGCGCTGCGCGCAGGCACGCCGCCGACGCCGCTGACGTTCGCGGTCTCGTGATTCACGGCCGGGCGACCAGCCGGGCCACGCCCGGCCGGTCGCCCGCGGCGAGCAGCGGCCGGAGCGGCGCGGCGCGCAGGTAGTGCCGCAGGAACGCCGTCGTCGCCGCCGCGACCGCCGCCTCCCAGCGGTCGCTCGTCGTGTAGGGCGGCAGGTGCGACGCGCCGAGCAGCCAGAGGAGGAACTTCGGCGGCCGCAGCTCCCGGAAGTACGCCGCGGTGACTCTCGGCGCGTTGAACGGATCCGCTGTCCCCTGCACTGCGAGCAGCGGGGGCGCGCCGTCCGCGGGTGCGGCGAACCCGGCGAGCGGCGCGCCGGACATCACGACCGCGGCGTTTACGCGGGGGTCACGGTAGCGCGGGTCGTACGCGACGGAGAAGGCGGCGACGGCCCCGTCCGACTGTCCGGCGACGGCAACCGCGCGCGGGTCGACGACGCCGCGCAGCGCGCGCAGCAGCCGCGTCAGGACGAAGCTGACGTCGCGCGGCTCGTTCGGCAGGTCGGCACGGCTCGGACCGCCCGGAGCGCCGGGCCGCTCGACGGGGAAGGCCGGCGCAGCGACGACGAAGCCGGCGCGCACCCACGCGTCGAGGAGCGGTACGTAGATCCCCGGCGTGAGCGCGAAGCCGTGGCAGAACACGACGAGCGGGAACCGGCCGTGTCCCGCCGGGAGGAGCACCTGCGTGCGAAGCGCCCGCGGCGCCGAGCTTCCGTTCGAGAAGCGGGCGCGACGCGAGCGGTCGACGAACGCGAACGCGCGGCGGTGGATCGGGGTCAGACCCGGGTCTGACCCCGGCGCCGGCCGGCCCGCGGCGGCGGCCGCGACGACGGCTGCGGCCACGAGCGCCGCGGCGGCCGGCGTCACTTGAACGGATCGGTGACGGGGCCCGGCAGCCGGCGGTAGACGGCGAAGAAGTCGCGGTCGTCGGGCACGAGGTAGCGCGTTGCGGGCTGCTGGTAGTTCGGGACGATCTTCGTCGGGACGATCCCGTGGTGGTGGGTGTAGGTGATCAGCGTCGGCCATTCGGGGTTGATGTCGAGCTGCATCGCGCGCACGGCCCCGGCCCGCTGCAGGATCCGCGCCAGCGTGGTCACCGTCTGGTAGTCGGCGGCGGCGTAGATCAGGTTCCCGTGGCGGTCGATGCCGGCACCGGTCCGCCAGACGCGGACGGCGTTGCCGAGCGTGAACCCCCACTGCGAGCTGTCGTTGAGGTTCGGGTTCAGCTTCCCGCCGTCGACGATCAGGGGCAGGCTCTGCCGCGCGAACGCGATCTGCGGCCCCGCGACGGGTCCGCCCGTCCAGCTGCGGACGTCGACGCGGCCGTCGCGGTACGCGATCAGGGTCGCGAGCCCGCGCTGCAGCGGCTCGTACTCGCGCCCCTCGATCGACGAGCCGTTGTGCCCGTCCATGTAGATGAAGCCGCCGTTGAAGGTCGCGAGCAGCCGCCAGCGCTGGTCGAACGGCACCTGGAACGGTCCCCGGACCGGCGCGTTCGGCGGCTCGTAGCGGCCCGGGTACCACGCGACCGACGTGCGCGTGTGGTCGAACCAGGCGACGTAGGCGACGATCCGCGGGTAGTCCAGCTCCGTGCGGAACGTCGTCACGAGCACAGGCGGGCGGCCGTTGACGAGCGGCCCGGTCCGTCGCCAGACGCCCTCCCCCGGCAGCGGATGCGCGAAGACGAGCGGGATGCGGCGCGGCCACGCCCCCGCGGCGCTCGCCGCCTTCCGCGCGCGGGCCGCCGCGGCACGCTGACCGGCAGGTCCGAGGCCGACGAGCGGCAGGGTCTTCAGCTGGGGACCGCCTTTGCTCGGCGCCTTCCAGGAGTAGTAGTAGTGCTCGACCTCGTCGACGAGCCAGTTGCCGTGGTGCTGGCGCAGCCATTCCACGCTGCGCGGCCACAGGGGCAGGCTCGACGGCTTCAGCATCGTCGTCACGTACGAGTAGACGGCCGGCGCGGCGACCACGAGCAGCGCGAGCAGGACGATCCGCCGCACGCGCCACCGGCGCCTGGGGCGGCGACGCTCGCGCGGGCGGCGCACGGCCGGCGTCACCGTCTCCACACGTGAAGCGTACGACGCCGGTCATGACGGCACCGTGAACGACGCTCTCGAGCCACTTTTACGCGGCTATTAGAAATCTGCGCTTCACTGTGCGCCGTGAAAGTCGCTGTCGTCGCAGCCGCGCTCGCCGGCGCGCTCGCTTTCGCCGCGACGGCCGCGGCGGACACGCAGCCTCAGACGGAGACCAGCTCGAACTGGTCCGGCTACGCGATCGCCGACCCGGACACGATCGCCGGCAACACGACGAGCGCGCCTTTCAGCTTCAGCAACGTCACCGCGACCTGGAAGCAGCCGAAGGTGAAGTGCACCGCAGGCGTGCCCGGCTACGCGGCGTTCTGGGTCGGCCTCGGCGGCTACTCGGACGGCGCGGCCGGGCTCGAGCAGACGGGCACCGACTCCGACTGCTCGATCACCGGCAAGCCGACCTACTTCGCCTGGTACGAGCTCGTCCCGGCCCCCTCGAAGCGCCTGTCGCTGAAGATCAACGCGGGCGACACGATCACGGCGTCGGTCGTCGTCAACGGCAACTCGGTGCTCGTCCAGATCAAGGACCGGACGCGCAAGGCGAGCGTGACCAAGCACCTCTTCACTGACGCGATCGACGTCACGTCGGCCGAGTGGATCGCCGAGGCGCCGGCTGCGTGCACGTCGCCGAACGACTGCAGGGTGCTCCCGCTCGCGAACTTCGGCTCCGTCACGTTCACCGACATCGCCGCGACCGGCAGCAACCACCCCGGCACGCTCGCGGACCCGGCATGGGCCTCGGCACAGATCCGGCTCGTGCCCGGCGGCCAGTCGAACGGGTTCTTCGGCAGCGCGGTACCGCTGTCGACCGCGGGCGCGACGCCGAGCACGTTCTCCGCCGACGGCCGGTCGTTCTCCGTCGGCTGGATCGCGAACGCGACCGTCGGCGGCTGAGCCGCCGGGAGCCGCCGCACCGGCGGCGGGGGAACCCTTAGAGTCCCCGGCACAGTGGCAGTGACGATCTGCGTCGGAGACGAACAGCACGACATCCCGGCCGACGACGCCGCGACGCTCGCCGAGCAGCTCCGCCTGTACGCGGACGGCTTCCGCGGGGAGATCAGCGACCCGGCCGCGGCGCGCAACCTCGCCGACGAGATCGGCGAGACGCTTGCGCGCAAGCGGGAGGGGCCGATTCGCGTCGACGACCTCGCGAGCCTCGACGCGCTGCACACCGTGCTGAACTCGATCGTCCATGAGGTCGGCCCGGCGATGCGCCTCTACAGCGCCGTCGTCGGCGCCCGCCGCCGCGCGGCGTAGCTCCCTCCGCCGCGGCCCGGCCGAAGCGGCAACGGGACGACTCGCGGCTCGTGATGAGAGAGGGGTTAACGCGCGCGCACAGGGTGCCGCAACCGCAGCGAGAATCCGGGCGATGCGGGTGCTGGTCGCGTCCCACCCGGAAGGGCGGCGAGCGCCGACGGGACGTCAGGCTCGCCGCCCGAACGGGCGGATCTGCATCAGTGGGCACCCGCCGTCGCGGCGCGACCGACCGACGAGCGCCGGCTCGCGAGCAGCGAACCGATCCCGTAGACGGCGGCGAGTCCAACGAGGCCGTAGACAGCGCGGCTGGCCGCGTTCGTCTCGCCGAAGTCCATCCCGCCGAAGATCCACGCGACGAGGTCGAACTTCGCGACGCCGACGAGGCCCCAGTTGAGGCCGCCGACCAGCACGAGCGCCCCGGCGAGGATGTCGAGCTTCTTCATTGTGTACACCTCCTGTATAGAGATTGTTCCGTGGCGAGGAAGATAGCGGTGGCCACGCGGGTTGTCAAGTGCTTGTCCAAACCCTGTATAGTTCATCGGCATGCACGCTCCCGGCCTCCTCCGCATCGGCGAGCTCAGCCGTCGCTCCGGCGTCAGCCCTGAGCTTCTGCGCGCGTGGGAGCGCCGGTACCGGCTCCTCCGGCCCTCGCGTTCGCAGGGGGGCCTCCGCCTGTACTCGCCCGACGACTTGGAGCGCGTCCGCCTGATGCAGCACCACCTCGCGCGCGGGCTCGCGGCAGCAGAGGCAGCCGCGCTCGCGACCCAGCAGCCGCACGCCGCACGCGACGCAGAGACGGCGCTCGCCGGCGCGAAGGAGGAGTTGGTCGAGGCATTCGCGTCCTTCGACGAGCCGCGCGCGCATGTGGCGCTCGACTCGTTGCTGGCGACCGCGACGATCGACAGCATCCTCGCGGTAGTCGTCATCCCGTACCTGCACGAGCTGGGCGAGCGCTGGGAGCGCGGCGACGCGTCGGTCGCCGAGGAGCACTTCGCGTCGGCCGTGCTGCGTGGTCGGCTGCTCGGGCTCGCGCGCGGCTGGGGACGGGGCCTCGGGCCAAGCATCGTGCTCGCATGCGCGCCCGGGGAGCAGCACGACCTGGCGCTGATCGCGTTCGGGCTCGCGCTGCGCGGACGTGGCTGGCGCATCGTCTACCTCGGTGCCGATACGCCGCTCACGACCGTCGCGGACGCTGCGCGCGCGTCCGAGGCCGTCTTCGCCGTCGTCAGCGCGGTGACTGCGAAGCGCTTCCGCTCGCACCGAGACGAGCTCCGCGAGCTGGGCCGGCAAACGCGGCTCTGCCTTGGCGGCGCCGGCGCAGCCGGCGCGCCGCCGGACGTCGACGCGGAGGTCCTGAGCGGCGACCCCGTCGGAGAGGCCGAGCGCTTGACCTCACTCGTGGCCAAGCAGTGAACGTCGCGATCGTGCTCTTCACGCGCGACCTGCGCGTGCACGACAACGCCGCGTTGACGACCGCGACGAGAGAGCACGACCACGTCGTCCCGCTGTTCGTGCTCGACGAGCCGCTGCTGCGCCGAGCCGGGACGCCGAATCGGACGTCGTTCCTGCTGGCGTCGTTGCACGACCTGCGCGCGTCCCTGCGGCGGGCCGGCGGCGACCTCGTAGTCAGGCGCGGCAGCGTCGTCGCGGAGGTTGCGCGGATCGCGGCCGCGACGGGCGCGAAGACCCTGCTCATGGGCGAGGATGACAGCCCCTACGCGCAGCGGCGGCTCCGGCGCCTGCGCGAGCAGCTCGACGTCCGCGTCGAGAACACGATCACTGCTGTGGCTCCGGGTGAGCTCGCTCCCGCGGACCGCGACCACTATCGCGTCTTCACGCCCTACTGGCGCCGCTGGCGCGTACACCCGCGGCCGCCGATCCTCGATCCGCCGACGCGCGTGACGCTGCCGCAACTCGACGCCGGGCGGCTGCCCGCATTGGGCGAGCTGGTTCCGGAGCGGCCCGCCCCGAACCTTCCGAGAGGCGGAGAAGCGGCGGCGCGGCGGCGGCTCGAGTGCTGGCTCGAGGCTGGCGACGCCGACTACGGTACGACGCGGGACGAGCTGGGGGCTAGCCGCACGTCACGCCTGAGCCCGTACCTGCACTTCGGCTGCATCTCGTCGAACGAGGCCGCGAGCCGCGCCGGTCAGACCGAGTTCGTCCGGCAGCTCTGCTGGCGCGACTTCTACGCGCAACTTCTCGCGGCGAACCCGCACACCGCAGACCAAGATCTCCATCCTCGGCGGCACGCGTGGAACGAGGACGACGACGCGCTCGCGCGGTGGCGTGCGGGGCGTACCGGCGTTCCGGTCGTCGACGCCGGCATGCGGCAGCTGCACGCGGAAGGCTGGATGCACAACCGCGCGCGGCTGATCGTCGCGGCGTTCCTGACCAAGACGCTGGGGCTCGACTGGCGGGACGGCGCGCACGCATTCGCCGACCTGCTCGTAGACGCAGACGTCGCCAGCAACGCCGGCAACTGGCAGTGGGTCTCGGGTACAGGCGTCGACACGCGTCCGGGCCGCCGCTTCAACCCGCTCAGGCAGGCGCAACGCCACGACCCGAACGGCGACTACGTGCGCCGGTACGTCCCGGAGCTCGCCGACCTTCCCGGGCCTGCCGTGCACGAGCCGTGGCGGGCGCCGCTCGCGCGCGTCGCCCCTGAATACCCGCCGCCGCTCGGAGACGTCGCATGACGCGCGCGCAACTCGACGGCTGGAGCTCCGCACACGAACGCGGCGAGGACGGCGCGATCGAGTCGGCCGAGCGCATCCGCGCCTCGCGCGCGGTCGTGCCGGCGAGCCCGGACGGCGCCCGCCTCCTCGGCGAGCGCTACTGGCTGGCGGTGCGGCGGGCGACCTTCGGCCTCGTGCGGCTGGGCGCAACACCGCACGGCAGCGCCCTCCGAATCGCGGGCGCGCCGTTGCTCCGCTTCGGGCGGGCCGAGCTCGCAGCCGATGCGAACGGCGTTCGCTGCAGGTTCCCCATCACGGGCGGAATGCTGGCGCGGCGCTCAGGCGGTGTGCTCGTGCTCTCGCAGTCGAAGGAGGGGGAGCTGTGCGCAGCCCTGACGGGTTTCGTGCCGCGACTGGCCACGGGAACCTACGAGCGCATCCAGCGCCGGATCCACGTCGCGATCAGCAGGCGCTTCTTCCACAGTCTGCTCGGCGAATGAAGGCTGCCGTCCTCGGAGCGACCGGCTTCGTCGGCCGTGCACTCGTGCCGGCTCTCGCCGAGCACATGAACGTCACCGCAGTCTCACGCAGCGGTGACGCGCCGGCAGCAGAACGCGTCCAGCCCGCCGCCGCCGACGCGCTCGAGCCGCTATCGCTACGCCGGGCGCTCGAGGGCGCCGACATCGTCTACTACCTGGTGCACTCGCTCGGGCAGGCGAGCTTCGGAGATCGCGACCGCCGCGCAGCCGCGAACGTCGCTGCCGAAGCGGCGCGCGCCGGCGTCAAGCAGATCGTCTTCCTCGGCGGCCTCGGCGACGACGACCCGAGCCTCTCGGAGCATCTCCGCAGCCGCGCCGAGACCGCGCGCGTGCTCACAGCCGGAGACGTTCCGGTCACGAACCTGAGAGCCGCTGTCGTCATCGGCCGCGGCAGCGCCGGATTCGAGACGATCGTCGCGCTCGTCGACCGGCTACCCCTGATGATCGCGCCGCGCTGGGTCGCGATGCCGACGCAGCCAATCGCGCTCGCCGACGTCATCGGGTACCTGCGTGACGTCGGGGGCCACCCCGACGCGCTCGGCGAGACGTTCGACCTGGGTGGTCCCGACATCCTCACCTACCGGCAGATGATCGAGCGCATCGGCGACCTCCGCGGGCGGCGCCCACACATCGTCGAAGTGCCCGTGCTAAGCCCACGGCTCTCGTCGTACTGGCTCCACATCGTCACTCCCGTCCGCGCCGGCGTTGCGCGACCGCTCGTCGAAGGCCTGCGGAACTCGACGATCGCGACCGACACGCGCATCCGCGAGCTCCTGCCGCGCGATCTGCTGAGCTTCGACGCCGCAGCCCGGCAGGCGCTCAGCGCCTAAAAACGCGCCCACGTCGCCGACGCGACGCTTCGTCGGTTTTCCTCTGTAGCTCGTTCGAGTGATCTTGCGCTCGTCTGAATCCGCTGCCGCCGATCCTCGCGTATCCGCCGTCACAGCCGTTTGATCTAAAGGAGCCGTAACCGATGAAGAAGCTGCTTTGGCTCGGGGTAGGTGTGAGCGCCCTGATCCTCCCGGGGCTTGCGAATGCCACAACGGTTCGAGGTGTTGTGGTCGCGAAGGAAGCCGCGCGCCACACGCTCGTGGTCTCATCCGCCACAGGGCTCGTGACAACGGTGCGTGTGACAGCGAAGCAGGCACGCACAACCCCTCTCGGCACGCGTCTGACTGTGACCGGGGCAAAGCTCAGCGACGGTTCGATGAATGCGAACCGGCTGACTTCAGCGGGGAAAGCAACGCATGCGCGCCTCGCCGTCGTTGTTGTGAAGGTACGGCGGCAACGATTGCTCGTCGCCGGCGGTGGGAGTGCGTTTTCCGTGCGGCTTCGTTCTGGCGCGCGGGTGATCGCTGACGCGGCGCCCCAGCTCAAGCCGGGAGACAAGGTGGACACCGAGGTGGAGGTCGGCGACGACGGCGTCGTCGGCATCGTTGTCCAGCAGGTCGGGCAGGCGCCGGTGATCGAGTTCTCAGGATCTGTCGCTGCCGTCGGCGCTGATTCGATCACGATCAACAGCGACGGGACCGCAACCGTGGTTCAGCTGCCAACGGGCGTGACACTGCCTGCCGTCGTGGAGGTCGGTGTTCGCGTTGAGGTAGTCGCGACCGTCTCCGGCACGACGCTGACCCTGTCGACCATCAAGGTCGACGGCGTGGATGCCGCGCGTCCGGAGGATCAGGGAACGCAAGTCGCCGACAACGGCGAGGTACAGGTCGAAGGAGCGGTGGCGAGTGTCGGCAACGACACGATCACTATTCAGCCAGGCGAAGGCGCCGTCCCCGTTGTCTTCGTGGTTCCGACGAGTCTTGCACTTCCGTCGTCGCTTGCTGCTGGCGCCCGTGTCGAGGCTCGTGGTGCGGTTGTCGGCGGCGTCCTCACCCTGACCCGCCTCGAAGTGAAGGGCGGGGATGATGGGGGCTCGGGCTCATCGACGGGCGCCTCCAGCTCTGGTGAGGGGAGCGACTCAACCGGTTCAGGCTCGGCAGACGACGGAAGCGGGGGCTCCGGCGCCTCCAGCTCTGGTGACGGGAGCGGCTCAACCGGCTCAGGCTCGGCAGACGACGGCAGCGGGGGCTCCGGCGGCGGCAGTGGTTCCGGCGGCAGCTCGACCGACGGTTAACCAGTCGATCGTGTGCGGGTCGCAGCTGGGCTAGATGTAGTTCCTGATACTCCACGGCGCGCCTTCGGCCTCGATCGGTCGCGGAACCGCTGGACGCGCACGCGGTTGCCGCAGGTGCGCCCGTCGCACCAGATCCGTTTCCGGCCTCGCGTTGCGTCGTAGAACGCGCGGTCGCATGACGGACAGAACTTGAGGCGCGTCGGCTGGGAGATCAGGAGCAGGCGCGCAAAGTGTCCGGCGAATTCGGCCATGAGGGCGCTCCAGCCGGGCTCCAGCGGGGTGAGCTCCATCCCGTAGAGGCCGCCGGCGGTGCGGAAGAGCTGCGGGCGCACCGGCGCGCGCCCGAGGATCTCGTTCAGGTACGCGAGCTCGTGCGGCATCGGCGGCGCGCCGTCGCTGACGCGCGTCCCGAGCCGGCGGAGGACGCTGCGGAGCGCGCGCAGCGAGGTCAGCTCTTGGGCGTTTACCTGCTGAGGGAGCGGAATCCCGAAGCGCCGACAAACGTCCTGCAGCCAGCGCGGCTCGTCGAGCCGGTCGCCCGCGCCGGGGGGTAGCCCGCTGTTCATCAGCTCGAGAACGGGCGAGTCCATGTAATGGGTCAGACTCTAGCGCGCATTACGGCAGGAACTTACGATCGCCAAGTGCAGACACGGCAAGTCGTCCCGGCGGTGACGTCGACGCTCGTCGCGGTCCTCGCCGGAGGGCTCGCAGTAGTCGGAGCCCGCGGTGCAGCTCACGGCCAGACGCTCTCCGGCCACGTCGCCTTCGACCTCGCGATCCAGAACCGCCGCGAGCTCGGGATCATGACTGCGACCGGGACCGGGCTGCGGACGTTCGCGTTCGGCGCGCTGAGCGGAAGCGACCCGAGCCTGTCGCCGTCGGGCACGCAGATCGTCTTCGTGCTGGACGGCCTGAGCGGGACGCACCTCGCTCGCATGACCCCCGGCGCCGAGCTGGCCGTGCTCACGTCCGGACGCATGAACGACACCGCCCCCGCCTGGTCGCCGAACGGACGCACGATCGCTTTCGTGCGCAACGGCGGCGGGCGGCAGCGCGCGCTCTGCCTGATCAATCCTGCCGAGCGCCCGCGCCTACGCTGTCCTGCGCGCGGTGCCCTGGGCGGCCCGGCCTGGTCGCCGAACAGCGCGCAGCTCGCCTTCTGCGCACGCGGTGGCCTCTTCGCGCTCTCCTTGAGCCCGATCAGAGTGCACGTGCTCGCGCGCCTTGTCTGCCAGGGGGCACCCGCGTGGTCGCCGGACGGAAAGACGATCGTCGTTACACGCAACGTCAACGGCTCTGCGCAGCTCTTCGCGGTCGATGCCGGCACCGGAACGTCCCGGCAGCTGCTTAGCGACGCGGCGAACGACTCCGAGCCGGCGTACTCCCCGGACGGCGCCTGGATCGCCTTCACGAGCGACCGCGGCGGCTACGACGCCCTCTACCGCGTCAGCGCCGACGGCAGACAAACCCTCCGGCTCAGCCCACCGGGGTACGACGGCGCCAACCCGAGCTGGTCGCGCTGAGCGCCGCCCGGCGCTGCATGACTGCACGCTCGCGATCCCGAGCGGCCGCGTCGCTATTCGAACCTGGCCAGATGGAGCAGGAGTTCGCGCAGGAGCTTGGCCGCGGAAATCGCAGTGATGCCGGAGGGATCGGTCTTGGGCGCGACCTCGACAATGTCGAAACCGACGAGGTCGAGCTCGGCGAGGGATGGCACGAGCTTGAGAAGGTCGTCGAAGCGAGGACCGCCGGGCTCGGGGCAGCGGACTCCAAGCGCTGAGGCAGGATCGAGGACGTCGATGTCGATCGTACCGTGATGGCGATCCTCCGGGCCGTCACCGACTGTTGGCGCGCGCCGCTCGAGGACGACAGTACCGCCGTCGTCCTCTGCGTCACCTAACCCGGCGCCGAAGCGGCTCGAGAAAAGTTTGCACCTCGCGCCGTCGGCAACGAGGAGCGCGAAAGGTGCCCGGTATCGAGACTCATGCCCGCGAACAGATCCTTGCCGCGGCGATCGACGACGCACCCACCTGCGTCTTCGTCGCAAACGCGGAGATGCGCTACGTGGCCGTCAACAGGTATGCCTGCGAGCTCCTCGGCTACACAGAGGCGGAACTCCTCGAGATGCACGTATCCGACGTGGCGCGATACGAGCACGCTCCGAGCGAATATGCCCAAATGATCGACTCTGCGTACCGCACCGGCGTCAGCCGTATCGTCTGCAAGGATGGCGAGGAGTTGCTGCTGCACTACGTTGCAGGCCCCTGCTTCGTCCTCGGCGAGACGTTCTACGTCTCGGTCGGCCGCGTCGACTTCGAAGCCTCTCCGCAAAGGAGCTGACCACCGGGCGAGAGCCGCCGCGAACCGACAAAAGCCGGCGGGCAGATGTCGGTGACGGCTTTCGCCCCTAGCGGCTTCGACGGATCGCGATGTAGAGAGAAGCCGCCCCGGCGCGTCACTCGCTTGCGCCCAGGATGCTCCCGAAGGTTGCCACCCGCGACGGCCGCGTCGCCTGGATCCACAGCGCCGCGACGGTGCCGAGCCCGAGCCACGCGAGCCCGAGCCACGGCGCCCACGTAACCGGCGAGTGGTACGGCGGCGTCGGGCGGAGCGTCTTCCACAGCGTATAGCCGCAGATCGCGATCGCCGCGAGCGGCACGATGAGGTCGAGGAACCAGTTGTACGCGCCGGTGCCTGTCCGTCGCCGGAAGAACACGATTCCCGAGATCGCGACGAGGATGTACGTGATGAGGATGCCGATCGTCGCGGTGGTGGCCATGAAGACGAAGTATGTGATCGGGCCGAAGTTGTGGCGGTGCGCGACGAGCACGCCGAGCAGCAGCGTGATCACGAGCGACGTGGCGATGCCGACCCACGGCGTGCGGAAGCGCGGGTGCGTCCACGCGAACGCGCGCGGCAAGCCGCCTTCGCGGCCCATCGCGTAGAGGGTGCGCGAGGTCAGGTGCAGACCCCCGAGCGCAGCGATGAAGCCGCTCGCGGCGACCGCGAGGTCGATGATCACTGCCAGCCAGTTGCCGACGTAGCGGTGGGCGAGCGTGTCGAGCGCTGCGGGGTCCTGAGCCCATTTGCTGGCGTTCTTGACGCCGTAGCCGACGGACATCGCCCACGTCACGAAGACGTAGTAGACGAGCGCGACGAGCACCGCCGCGAGGATCGCGCGCGGGATTGCGCGCAGCGGGGCCGCCGTTTCTTCGCCGAGGACGGCTGCGGCCTCGAAGCCGATGAAGCCCGTGAACGCGAGTACGACCGCGAGGAAGAGATAGTTCGTCGACGTCGCCTTCGACGGGTTGAACGGCTGCAACGTCACGCCGGAGTCGCCGCCCTTGGCGAGCACGACGAGCGCCAGGACGAGAATCGCCGCGACACCGACCAAGGCGAACGCGAGCTGGACGCGCGTCGAGATGCGCACGTCGAGGAACGCGATCAGCGCGAGCAAGCCGAGGAGGATCCAGAAGCACGCGAACCAGCCGAGGTGGACGTGCGTATGGGCGTCGAAGAACACCGAGAGGAAGAAGCTGCCGATCACGAGCACGAACGAGATCCCGACGGCGAAGCCCCCGCCGTACAGCCAGCCGCCGAGGAAGCCGGTGCGCGGATCCAGGCCGCGTGCGATGTACGTGTACAGCCCGCCCGCCGACGCCATGCGCCTCGTGAAGCGGATGATCACCGAGCCGAGGCAGAGGCTGCCGACGCCCGCGATCAGATACGCGAGCGGCACCGTCGGCCCGGTGTAGGCGGCGGCCGCCGAGCTCGCGAACGCGACGCCGAGCGCGAGCGAGAGCAGTGCGACCGACTGCGCGAGCGCGTCGAAGACGCCGAGGATGCCGTGGCGCAGCTCGCCGCCGCGCCCGCTGGTTTCGTCGTTCATGCCGCCTCCTCCGAGCCGTCGGGAAACGCCAGGACACGTGACGGGCCGCCGTTCGAGTCGCGCACCTTGATCGGCGCGACGACGACACGGACACGCCGTGGGAGCTGGTCGAGATTCGTGAGGTTCTCGAGGATCAGGCACCCGGCGCCGAGCCACACTCGGTGCAGGTCGAACGTGGTCGTGTCCACGGGGTCGCACGACGGGCCGTCGAAGCCGATTCCCGAGATGCCGCGGTCGATCAGCATCCGCGCCGCGTCCGCGTCGGGAAAGCTCCAGCCCGTCCAGTACGCGTCGGTGCCGAAGTTACGCCCGTTGTCCGAGTACAGGAAGACGAAGTCGCCGGCGCGCACCTCGTCGCAGCGCGGCTCGAGCACGTCGCGCGCGATCGCGCCCTTCGGCAGGTCGGAGACGTCGATCGTGACCGCGTCGGTGACGAGCCGCTCGAGCGGGATGCGGTCCAGCGTGTCGCCGTCGAGGATCTGATGCGCCGGTGCGTCGATGTGCGTCCCGATGTGGTTCAGCATGTGGTACTCGGTCATCGCGTACCCGTCGTCGGCGACATGCGCGATCGCGCGGAACGACGGGTCGGGCATGCCCGGATAGACCGGCATCCCGTTGTCGAGCGGATGGGTCAGGTCGACGATCACCCCGCGGCGCGATCCTCTCGTCCCCCCGGCGCCGTGTCAATCGCCGGCGCGGGTCAGCTCCTCGAGCAGCCGGTCGACCTCCGCGACGGTGTTGTAGTGGATGATCCCGGCGCGCAGCGACTGTTCGGGCAGGCGCGAGCCGAGCGCGACGCAGTACCAGTTGTCTGCGTACCAGATGCCGATGCCGCGCTCTGCGAGGCGGCGCGCGACAC
>DASRCL010000009.1:0-113989 GCA_035653115.1 Gaiellaceae bacterium | reverse complement strand
AAGCTGTGGCTGCCGTTGTCGCCGGCGGCGAAGGTGTAGTTGGCGGGCAGCGCGGCTTGCGCGTCGCTGGAGGTGAAGTGGACGGTGCCGGTGTAGCCGGTTGCGGTGTTGCCGTAGGCGTCCTTGGCGGTAACGGTGACGCCGAACGCGCTGCCGGCCGTCTGCGGCGTCGCGGCGGCGACGAGGAGCGTCGCCGCGCCGGCGGGCGCGACGGCGACGTTGCCGCTCGTCCCCGCGATCGAGCCGTTGCCGGTGTCGGTGGCGGTGATGGTCTGGCTGCCGGCGGTCTTGAGGGTGGCTGCGGCGGGGAAGGTGTGGCTGCCGTTGTCGCCGGCGGTGAAGGTGTAGTTGGCGGGCAGCGCGGCTTGCGCGTCGGTCGAGGTGAAGTGGACGGTGCCGGTGTAGCCCGTGGCGACGTTGTTGTTCGCGTCGAGCGCCCGGACGGTGACGGCGAACGCGCCGCCGGCCGTCGCCGATCCCGGCGCGGTCACCGTGAGATGCGTCGCCGCGCCCGGCGTGAAGACGACCTGCGCCGTCTGCACGACGCCGGTGAGGCCGATCGTCGCCGCGTACGTCACGGTCTCGGCCTTCGTGTCCTTGACGGCGAACGTGGCGACGCCGCTCGAGCTCGTGGTCGCCGAGGACGGCGAGATGGTCGACGAGCCGGATCCCTGCGCGAGCGTGACCGTCTGACCGCCGACGGGATTTCCGAACGTGTCCTTGGCGGTGACGGTGATCGTCGACGTCGTCGCGCCGTCGGCGAGCACCGAGCCGGGCGACGATGCCACGGTCGACGTGCCGCCGCTCACGGCGCCCGAGGTGAACGTCACGGAGGTCGTGTTGGCGATGCTCGAGCCGTCCACCCTTGCGGACACCGTCGCCGTGCCTGCCGAGGTCGGCGCCGTCAGCGTCGCCGTGTATGTGCCGTTGCCGTTGTCGGCGACCGCACCGAGGCTGCCGGCGCTCGTCGCCAGGGTGACGGTGCCTCCGCTCGCGCCCACGTTCGCACCGGCCGCGTTCTTGAGCGTGACCGTGATCGTCGACGTCGACGAGCCGTCCGCGGTGACGGAGGTGGGGGAGGCGCCGATCGCGGTCTGCGCGAGCGACGGCGCCGCGGACGTGGCCACGCTCTGCGCGCCGAACGACGCGACGACGTTGCCGGCGTTGTCCTTCTCCTCCTGCGCGAGCGACAGGCTCGTCGTGCTGTAGGCGACGGTGACGGTGTCGCCGTCGAACGCACGCGCGGCGAGCGTGAGCTTCACCTTCGTCGCGCTCAGCCACGTCACCGCGCTGACCGTGTCCGCGGAGCCGTTGCGGTTCACGGTGAAGGCGGACGCCGGCGTGGTCGACGTGCTGTCGAGGCCGCTGCCGGCCTCGTTGAAAGTGATCGTGAGCTGTCTGCCGGTTGGATCGAGCGCCGCCGAGGAGAACGTCGGGGCCGTGTTGTCGACGGTGACGGTCTTCGTCACATCGGTCGTGTTGCCGACGTTGTCCGTCGCGCGCGCCAGGATCGTGTACGTCCCGTCGGCGGGCTGGCTCGTCCACGTCGTCGTGTAAGGCGAGCTCGCGGCCGTCGCGATCCCCGTGCTGGCCGCGTACGTGCACGTCGCGCCGGCGCAGTAGCGGAACTCGACCTGCTTGACCCCGGAGCCGCCCGTCGTCGCGTCGCTCGCCGTGGCGGTGAGCGTCGCCCCGTTCGCGACGACGCTGCCGGACGGAGCGGTGAGCGACGCCGTCGGCGCCTGCGAGTCGGGTGCGATCGCGAACGACGTCGTCGCGGAGTTGCCGGCGCCGTCCTTGCCCGTGACCGTCTGCGTCGCGTTCAGCGTCGCGCCGGACGTCCAGCTGTACGCCGACGACGTCCACGGCGACGAGGTGACCGTCTCGGCGGAATGGCTGACGCCGCTCGCGGTCGCCGGGTAGGCAACGCTTGCGGGACCGGAGCCGCCGGTGTCGGCCAGCGGCTCGGTGACCGCGAATGCGCCGGCCGAGCACGAGACGTTCGGGTTGTAGTAGACGGTCGTGCCGACGAGCGCGACGTTCGCGTCGCAGTTGCCGAGCTTCGTGATGCCGACCGCGCCGAACGTCGGCGCGGTCGTGTCGTAGACGAACGTGAACGTGCTCGACGTGGTGTTGCCGACGTTGTCGGTGGCGACGACGTGGACGGTGTAGGTGCCGTTGGTGGAGACGGACGGCGCCGTCCAGCTCCAGCCGGACGTCGGCGAGCCGGAGAGCGCGGCGGTGGCGAACGTCTCCGAGGTCCCGCCGAAGGCGCTGCCGTTCCAGTAGTTGCCGTTCGGGTCGCGCAGCGACACCTGTACGCTCGCGACGCCGGCGCCGCCGTCGCTGACGCTGCCGCTCCACGCCGTCGAGTACGCGTTCGTGTTGCCGTAGCTCGTGTTCGCGACCGGGAAGGTCGGCGCCGGGAGCGTCGGCCCGCTCGAGTCGGGCGTCACGGCAAAGCTGGTCGTGGTCGAGTTGCCCGCTCGGTCGTAGACCGTGAGCGTCTGGCTGCCGCTCGTCGTGTCGTTCGTGTGCCAGGTGTAGGTGTTCGAGTAGGGGCCGGGCGCGGCGACGTCGGTGTTCGACGACGGGGTGATGCCGCCGGCGAGCCCGGGGAAGCGCACCTTGCCGACGCCGGACTCGGCGTCGGCCGGGCTCGTGTCCGTCACCGTGAACGTGCCGCCGGCGCCCGCCGGCCGGTAGTAGACGGTCGAGCCGCTCGCGTACGTGCCCGCGCCAGTCGTCGAGATCGACACCGTGCCGGCGCTGCTCGGGCTCGTGTGGTCGACGACGACGTCGCCGCTCGCGCTCGAGTAGCCGGTGTTGCCGACGTTGTCGGTGACGGCCTCGCGGTAGCGGTAGCAGCCGACGGCGTTGATCGTGTCGTTGCCGCCCGAGAGGGTGACGTTCGACCACGCGCCGGAGTAGGTGCACGTGCCGTTCGACGCCGTCCCGGACTGCCGCTGCAGCTGGAAGGTGGTGGCGTTGACTCCGGAGCCGGTGCTGCCGGGCGCCGTCGCGTCGTCGCCGCTGTCGGTCGCGCTGCCGCTGCCGAGCGCGGTCACGGGCACCGAGAGCGGGAATGCGCCGTTGTAGTACCCGCCCGCGGTGGGCTTGTTCGAGCCGAACGAGGGGGCGGTCGTGTCCTTGAGGATGTAGAAGTTCGTCGAGAGGTTGGCGTTGCCGGCCTCGTCGTGCGCCACGATCGGCTGGTTCCCGGGCTCGATCGTGTTCGACGTCGTCCACGAGTAGGTGTTCGAGAGGTACGCCGGCAGGTTGGGCGACTGCGCGATGCCGGTGGTGCCCGTCGGGGTGGTGGGGCTCGCCGCCGTCGCCGTGAAGCCCGTCAGGGCGAGCGCCGGGAAGTCGACCTGCGAGACGCACGCCTTCGGGCGCAGGAGGAGGTTGAAGCCGGCGTTGGACTTGTCGCCGCCCGTCGTCGAGCCGCCGGGGACGAGGGTCGCCACCCGCGTGCCGGTCGCCGCCGTCGAGCCGAGGTACTGCGCGGACATCTCGACGCCGGGGTCCCACTGCGGCTCGTTCGAGCGGTAGTCCACGTATTCCGTCATGCCGGCCGGCGGGGTGAACGACTCCTGGCTCGACCACGCGCCGGAGGCGTTCACCAGCACCTCGCAGTCGGCCGTCGGCGTCACGCTCGGTGCGGTGATCGAGGTCGTACCGGAGGTGCTCGTGCCGCTCGCCTCGGCCGCGATCGGGTTGCCGCTCGCCGGCACCCACACGTTCGCGAACTCGAGGATGCCGCCGGAGAGGTTCGCGGCGGAGGACGCGGTGTTCGTCCACACGTAGCTGTGGGTCGTCACGTCGGACGCCGTGACGACCTTGTAGTAGACCTTCATGCCCCAGAACGTGGTCAGGTTCTGGGTGTCGAGCAGCGTCCAGCCGCTCGGCGGCGAGATCGTCGCGTTCGAGCCCGACTCGTAGCTGATGCCGGCGATCATCACGTCGCCGACGGTCGGCGCCGTCGCGAGCGCGATCGTCACCGGCCCCTGGGTGCCCTGCGAGCCTGCAGGCGTGCCGCCGCTCTCCGCGGTCTGGACGAGCTCGATCGGCGCCTGCACGTCTTGCGGCGCCGCCGTGACGGTGAACGAGCCCGAGCTGCCGGACGAGCCGGGGTTGTACCAGAGGTAATGGTTGGCGGAGTCGTAGTACTGCGCCGCCGACCCCGTCAGCGCCTGCACGGTGAGCGCGTCGGCGCTCACCGACGAGTTGTCGACGCGAACCGTGACCGTGGGGGAGACCGACTCGTAGTTGGAGGCCACGTCGCCGTCGGCGGACGTCCACGCGCCGTTTCGCGCGACGAGCCGCAGGTCGTAGAAGCCGTCCGCGAGACCGGTCGTGTTCCAGGTCGTCGTCGTGGCCGCGCCCGACGTGGCGGGGACGTTCGCGATCTGCGTCCACGTGCTGCCGCCGTTCGTCGTGTACTCGAAGACGAGCGTGAGGGCGGAGTCGTTCTCGGTCGCCGACCCCGACAGCGTGACGCTGCTGCCGCGGACGGTCGCGCCCGGGCTGCTCAGGGTCGGGCTCGTCGGCGCGGAGGAGTCGATCGCCCAGCCGGTCATCCAGCCGATCCCCCTGCCGGTGGCCGCGCAGCCGGAGCAGGTGGTCGAGCGTCCGGCGACGGACCCCGTGCTGGAGATCGAGTACGAGCCGGCGATCGAGACGCGCGAGCTCAGCGTCGCGTTCGTCGACTGCGCGTTGCCGAGGAAGGTCGCGCCGGCCGGCGTCGAGTAGTACGGCGAGGCGGAGCCCGTTCCCTCGGCGAGCATGTACGAGTCGAGCGCGAGGTCGTTCGCCGCGATCGTCGTCGTCGAGTCGGCGATCATCGCGGTGTTGCTCGTGCGGTTGACGGAGCCCGCCGCCGCGACGGGGGAGGTCGCGTTGACGCCGACGAGCGCGACCATCGAGGCGGCCCAGTCGGCGGTCGTCGCAGCAGGCCACGTCCAGGTGTAGGAGGCGGGCTCGCTCGTGCCGACCTTGTGCCAGTAGATCGCCATCTCGCCGGTCGCCGTCCCGCCGTTCCCGTTGTTCGTGGTCGTGCCGTTCTGCGTCCAGCCGCTCGGGGCCGTCAGCGTGACGTTCGGGGTGGCGAGCGCGATCTCGGCGACGAGGACGTCGCCGGGGAGCACGCCGCTGGGGACCAAGACGGTGGCGCCGGTCGCCCCGCCGTTGCTCCCGCCGGCGTAGCCGCCCGTGCCACGGAGCGTGATCGCCGGGTCGACGACGTAGGGCGTGGGGAGGCGGGCGTCGTCGAGCGAGAGCGCGAGGACGGTGTGCCCGTGAATGGTCCGGAGCGTCCAGCTGGTGCCGGCGGGGGTGACGTCGCGGCCGGCGGCGTCCTCGATCCGAGGCGGCGCGATCGCGAGCCCCGTGAGCACGTGGTCGTGGACGAACTGCACCGATCCGTCGGAGCCGACTCTCGAGGCGAGGTCGAGGCTTTGCAGCCGCCACTGCCAGACGCGGCGGCCGAGGTGCCGGTCGACGGACAGGAACTGCTCCGTCCCCGTTCGAGTGACGACCACCGACTCGCGGCCGAACGGCGTCTGGCGCGCGACACCGTGCGCGTACCGCGTCCACGGCCCCGGGGCCGCATCGTCGACGAGCTGAACGCGGTGTCCGGCGTGCGCGACGGCGAAGCTGCCGCGCCCGAGCACGACGTGGACGCCCGCGGCCGGCGTGCGCGTGAGCGGCGCGTCTGCGACGGGGCGGCCGAGCGCACGGGAGACGAAGACCGTGCGAACGGCGACATGCGCGTCGCTTGACGCGAGCAGAGCGGCCGCGGCGGCCGCTGCGAAGAGAGCCGCCGAGGCGACGACGAGGCGGACCGGGCTCGCAGCACGCGGAAGCCGCCCGGCTCGCGCCGGACGGCCGCCGATCTGCCGCAGTCCGTGGATGATCGCCATCTCGTCTCGGAGAGCCGTGCGGCGTGGCCACGCCTCGGGCTCTCGCGTCGCACTATCGGCGGCCGTTCGCGCCCGTCGGAGGGACCCGCGGGCTTTTCAAACGGCTTTCCGACGAAGATCCCTCGGAGGGGTGAGCGGCGGCGCCGGTGCGCCGCCGGGCCGAGACAGGCGCCTCCGCGACCCCTATCCGAGTGACTGAAGCTCTACCTTAGGTAGAGGTTACGGCGCGCACGTTGCGCTCGAGCTTGCCCCACGAGCGGTCGCCGCCGAGCCAGCTCCGCACCGCGCGGAGCCGCGCGACGACCAGCACCGGCCGATAGAGGACGACCTCGAGCGGCGAGAGGGCGATCAGGCGGGCGAGGTGGCTCAGGCGGTACGCGCGCGTCGAGATGTCCTCCATCAGGACGGCGCCCACCGTCAGGACGGCGTTCGCGAACGCCATCGTCGCCAGGTAGACGAGGTAGAGCCGCCAGTCGAAGAGGTGGAGCGCGACGCCGGCGGCGAGCGACGCGAATGCCGTCACCTCGACCGCGGGCGCGAGCGCTTCCGAGAGCAGGAAGAACGGCATCCCGACGAGGCCGAAGGCGCCGTAGCGCGGGCGGCCGAGCGCCCGCCGGTAATGCCCCATCGTCTCGAGCGTCACGCGCTGCCACCGCTCGCGCTGCGCGATCAGGCCGCGCAGCGTCGCCGGGCCCTCCGTGCGCGCGACGATCTCCGGCAGTGAGATGATCCGGTAGTCGCGGCCGAGCCGGCGCATGTGGTCGTGGACGCGGAACGTCATCTCGATGTCCTCGCAGCTGAAGTCGCGCGAGAACCCGCCGACCTCCTCGAGGACGTCGCGCCGCCAGATCGCGAACGCGCCGCTCGAGCAGAGCATGAAGTTGAAGCGGCTCCACGCCAGCCGGTTGTTCAGGAACGCGCGCAGGTACTCCATGTGCTGGAAGTTGCTGATCCAGCCGTTCTCGATCTGCGCGCGCCCGGGCGGGGGAGCGGCGAGCTGCTCGGGGCGCGTCGCGACGGCGATGTGCCCGGTCGCGCCGACGATCCGTTTCGGGTCGCGCACGACGAGCCGCATCGTGTTGAGCAGCGCGTCCGGCATGTAGATCGTGTCGCCGTCGAGGCAGCAGACGTAGCGGTAGCGCGCGTAGTTCAGCGCGCAGTTGTTCGCGTCGGCCTTCCCGCCGCCGTTCTCCTTCGAGACCACGAGGATGCGCGGGTCGACGCGGCTGCGGTAGGTGCCGCGCACGGGCTCGGTTTCGACGACGCGGCGCTCGAAGCGCACGACCGGCTCGAGCTCGAGCTCCTCCTGGAGGCGTGCCAGCGTGTCGTCGGTCGAGCCGTCGTCGACGATGATGATCTCGAGCTCCGGGTAGCGCAGCCCGCGCAGCGACGGCAGCACGTGGCCGAGCACGTCCGCCTCGTTGAACATCGGGACGAGCAGCGAGACGGGGATGGTGAAGCGCGACGACTCGAGGGCGTCGAAGTTCTCCGCGTTCGCCTCGCGGTTTCGGATCGCGTTGTCGAGCGCCGCGAAGATGACGAGGAAGGCGTAGCCCGCGTACACGAGCACGAGGTACGCGATGCAGACGTCGGTGACGCCGGAGACGAGCGCGCGCAGCATCACGCGATGCGGGCGGTCGGGCGCGGGGCGAGGAGCCGCTCGATCTTCGCGCGCGCCTCCTCGCCGACCGTCGCCGCGACGGCGCGCCGAACCGGCTCGCCGCCCGCCGCGAGCGCGTCGGCGAGCAGCCGCGACACGGCGCCGTCGTCGTCCTCGTCGACCGACTCGGCCGCCCAGCGGCGCACGGCGCCGACCTCGACGAGGACCTCGGCGGCGCCGTTGCGCGCGAAGGCGTCGTCGTCGTGCAGGACGTCGATCACCGTCGGCACGACGGCCGGGCCGAGGCCGGCCAGCGCCTCCTTCGCCGCCGTGCGCACCCACCACTGCGGGTCACGCATCAGCGGGACGAGCCGCGCCGCGAGCTCCGGACGGCCGCCGGCCGCGATCGCGCGCGCCGCCTGCGCGCGCACGTAGAAGACTGGGTCGCCGATCAGGTCGAGCCCGATCGCGGCGGCGCGCGGCCCGCCGGCCGCGGCGAACGCCTTGGCAGCGGCCGCCCGCACCTGCGGCGAGCGGTCGCCGGCGAGCGACGCGACCGCGACCTCGACCGCGGGCGACGCCGCGACGGGCAGCAGGGTCGCAGCCCAGTAGCGCAGCTCGTCGTCGGGGTCGTCGACGAGCGGCAGGAGCGCGGCCACCGCGTCCCGCCGCTCGAGCTGCGTCGCAATGCGCGACCTCGAGTAGCGCTCCTCGACGAGCGCGTCGACCAGCAGGCGCGTCGCCCGCTCGTCCGGCAGCGACCCCAGCAGCGACACCGCCGCCGCGACGACGTCCTCGTCCTCGTCCTGCAGGGCGCGCTCGAGCAGCGACCAGCGGATGGCCCAGCCCGCGAGCGCGAACGTGCGCAGCGCGCCGACGCGACTCCACTTCTCGGCCTCGTTGCGGTGGCGGAGCGCGCGCTGCAGCAGCCTGTCCCAGCGCCGCTCCAGCAGCGCGCGCGCTGCGGCCGACGCGATCTCGGGCTCGATCCGCGAGTCGGCGGCGATGCCGGCGAGCGTGCGCCGCGGCAGCCGGCGGAGGATCGCCGTCCGCTCCTCCGGTGTCGCGGCGCGCGCGAGCCAGCCGTGGACGACGCGGCGCACGCCGTTGAACGACAGGTGCCGGAAGTCGTACAGCGCGCGCGTGACCAGCACGTACGCGGAGACGCCGCTCCAGAGGAGCACGAGGGCGCCGAGCACGAGGACGTACGGAGACGTCCAGACGCTCATGCGCGCGCGCAGGGGTCGGGGATGCTCGGCCGCAGTTCGAACATGTCGGCGCCGCCTCCCCCGTCGCCCGCTCGCACTGTAGTGGTGGTTGCCGGCCGACGCTAGAGGGGGCGCGGGTTCGGGCAGAATCCGTCCGTGGCGACGACGGAAGAGCCGCGGCGGACGACGCGCACCGACGAGTGGCGCGAGGAGGTGTACGCGTCGGCGCCCGAGCGCGAGGGCGAGCTGTTCACGACGATCTCCGGCGTCGAGGTCGAGCCGCTGCAGACGCCCGACACCGTGGACCTGGACTACGAGCGCGACCTGGGCTTCCCGGGCGAGTTCCCGTTCACACGCGGCGTCTACCCGTCGATGTACCGCGGGCGCCTCTGGACGATGCGTCAGTTCGCGGGCTTCGGGACGGCGGAGGAGACGAACGAGCGGTTCCGCTACCTGCTCGACCACGGCCAGACCGGACTGTCGACGGCGTTCGACATGCCGACGCTGATGGGCTACGACTCGGACCACCCGCGCTCCCTCGGCGAGGTCGGGCGCGAAGGCGTCGCGGTCGACTCGCTCGCCGACATGGAGACGCTGTTCGCCGGCATCCCGCTCGGCGACGTCTCGACGTCGATGACGATCAACTCGCCGGCCGCGATCCTGCTCGCGTACTACATCTGCGTCGGGGAGCAGCAGGGCGTGGCGCGGGACGCGCTCGGCGGGACGATCCAGACGGACATCCTCAAGGAGTACATCGCGCAGAAGGAGTACATCTTCCCGCCGGAGCCGTCGATGCGGCTCGTCACCGACATGGTCGAGTTCTGCGCGCACGAGCTGCCGCGCTGGCACCCGATCTCGATCAGCGGCTACCACATCCGCGAGGCCGGCTCGACGGCCGCACAGGAGCTCGCGTTCACGCTCGCCGACGGGTTCACCTACGTCGAGTGGGCGCTCGAGCGCGGCCTCGACGTCGACGAGTTCGCCCCGCGCCTGTCGTTCTTCTTCAACGCGCACCTCGACTTCTTCGAGGAGATCGCGAAGTACCGCGCGGCGCGGCGCATCTGGGCGCACCTGATGCGCGACAAGTACGGCGCCAGGAACCCGCGGTCGTGGCTGATGCGGTTTCACACACAGACGGCCGGCGTCTCGCTGACCGCGCAGCAGCCCGAGGTGAACATCGTCCGCACGGCGATCGAGGCGCTGGCCGCCGTGCTCGGCGGCACGCAGTCGCTGCACACGAACTCGTTCGACGAGGCGCTCGCACTGCCGACGGAGGACGCAGTCCGCATCGCGCTGCGCACGCAGCAGGTGATCGCGCACGAGACGGGCGTCGTCAACACGATCGACCCGCTCGGGGGCTCCTACCACGTCGAGGCGCTGACGAACGAGCTCGAGCGGCAGGCGTACGACTACTTCGACCGCATCGAGAAGCTCGGCGGCGTCGTCGCCGCGATCAAGGAGAACTTCTTCCAGCGCGAGATCGCCGAGGCGTCGTTCCGCTACCAGTCGGAGGTCGAGTCCGGCGGCCGCATCGTCGTCGGCGTCAACCGCTACGAGCTCGCGCAGGAGGAGCCGATCCCGATCCTCAAGGTCGACCCGGCGCTCGAGCGCAAGCAGGTCGAGCGCGTGCGCGCCGTGCGCTCCCGCCGCGACTCGGTTGCGGTCGAGGCGGCGCTCGCACGCCTGAAGGAGGACGCGGCGCGGCCGGACCGCAACCTGATGCCGCCGCTGGTCGAGGCCGCGAGTGCGTACGTGACGCTCGGCGAGATCTGCGACGCGTTCCGCGAGGTGTGGGGAACGTGGCGCGAGACGCCCGTCTTCTGACCGTCAGACCTCGATCTCCAGTCCGTCCTGCGCGAGCTCGAAGCCGTCCTCGAGCGGGCGCTCGAACGGTCGGTGCGTCAGCAGCAGGCGCTTCGCGCCGGAGCGCGCGAATGCGTCGTTCGCCTCGGCCGCGGACAGGTGGCCGCGCGTGCCGCCCTCGGGGTTCGGCGCGAGCAACGTCGCCTCGCAGAGGAAGAGGTCGGCGTCGCGCGCGAGCTGCGGCAGCGCGTCGCTCGGCCCGCTGTCGCCGGAGTACGCGAGCACCGCGCCGTTCTGTGTCACGCGGAAGCCGAACGCCAGCATCTCGTAGTGCAGGACGCGCAGCGGGGTGACGGTGAAGCCGGCCGTCGTGAACGGCTCGCCGTCGGCGTACTCGTGCAGCCGAAAGGCCGTCTCGAACATGTCTGGCCGCCCCAGCTCCTCGCCGAGCCGCGCGAGCGTGGCGCGCCCGCCTGGCGGCACCCAGAGCTCGGGGGGGTCGAGGTCGGCCGCCGGCCCGAACTGCAGCCCCCAGACCCACGGCACCAGGTCGCCCCAGTGGTCGAGGTGGAAGTGGGTGATCGCGATCGCGTCGACGCGCGGCCAGCCGCCCGCTTCCGCAGCGCGCAGCCGCGGCAGCACGCCGGGGCCGCAGTCGAGCAGGATGCGCGCGCCGCCGTCGTCGACGAGGTAGCCCGACTGCGCGCCGCCGGGGTTGGGCCAGGCCGGCGACGAGCCCACGACGGTGAGGTGCACGTTCCTATACTGCCCCACCGGTGGCACGGAAGATCAGAGTGGTCGTCGCCAAGGTCGGGCTCGACGGTCACGATCGCGGCGCGAAGATCATCGCGCGTGCGCTCCGCGACGCCGGGATGGAGGTCATCTACACCGGCCTGCACCAGACGCCGGAGCAGATCGTCGAGACGGCGATCCAGGAAGACGCCGACGCCGTCGGCATCTCCATCCTCTCCGGCGCCCACATGACGCTCGTGCCGCGCGTGCTCGAGCTGCTGCGCGAGCAGGGAGCGGAGGACGTGCTCGTCGTCGTCGGGGGCACGATTCCGGCCGACGACGGCGCCGCCCTCAAGCAGCAGGGCGTGGCCGAGGTGTTCACCCCGGGTGCGCCCACCGCCGCGATCGTCGAGTTCCTGAACGCGCGGGTTCCGGCGTAGTGCCCGTCAGAGTCGAGCGCGACGCGGCGGTGGCCGTCGTCACCGTCGACCGCCAAGACGCGCTGAACGCGCTCGACGTGGAGACGCTCACCGAGCTGCGCGACCGCCTGCGCGAGATCGCCGGCGACGCCGCGGTGCGCGCGGTCGTTCTCACCGGCGCCGGCGAGCGCGCGTTCGTGGCCGGCGCCGACATCAAGGCGATGAGCGAGATGGACGTGGAGCGCGCGAAGGCGTGGGGCGCGCTCGGCCACGAGGCGGCGTCGCTGCTCGAGACGATGCCGAAGCCGACGATCGCCGCCGTCAACGGTTTCGCGCTCGGCGGCGGCTGCGAGCTGGCGCTCGCCTGCGACATCCGCTACTGCGGCTCGTGGGCGAAGCTCGGGCAGCCCGAGGCGAACCTCGGGATCGTCCCGGGCTGGGGCGGCACGCAGCGGCTCGCGCGCGCGACGAACCTCGGCTTCGCGAAGGAGCTCGTCTTCACCGGGCGCCTCGTCGACGCCGACGAGGCGCTGCACGTCGGCCTCGTGCAGGCGGTGCACGACCCGGTGCTCGAGAAGGCGCTCGAGACGGCGCGCGTCTGCGCGTCGAAGTCGCCCGTCGCGGCCGCCGTCGCGAAGCGGCTTCTGAACCGCGCGCTCGCCGGCGACCACGCCGCCAACCTCGGCGCGGAGGCGGATGCGTTCGGCGAGCTGTTCGCGAGCGCGGACGCGCGCGAGGGGCTGATCGCGTTCGTGGAGAAGCGCGAGCCGCGGTTCGCGGCGGGGCTAGAGTCACGCCGCTCATGAAGATCGCGGTGTGTGTGAAGGCGGTCCCCGACGCGGCCGCCGGCAGGCGAATCGACGCGGCGACCAAGCGACTCGACCGTTCGGGCGAGCTGACCCTCTCCGACTGGGACACGTATCCGGTGGAGGAGGCGCTCAAGCTGAAGGAGGCCGCCGGCGAGGGCGAGGTCGTGCTCGTGTCGATGGGGCCGGAGCGGGCGTTCGACGCGCTGCGCAAGGCGCTCGCGATGGGCGCCGACCGCGCCGTCCTCGTGAGCGACGCCGCCCTCGAGGGCGCCGACCTGCTCGCGACGTCGAAGGTGCTCGCGTGCGCGCTCGAGGCGGAGGAAGCCGACCTCGTGCTGTTCGGGCAGCAATCCGCCGACGGCGGCGGCGCCTGCCTGTGGGCGGCGGTCGCCGAGCGCCTGCGGCGGCCGGCGATCTCGCAGGTCTCGGAGCTGACGGTCGACGGAGCGGCAGTCACCGGCAAGCGCCAGACCGAGTACGGGTACGACACGATCCGCGCGCCGCTGCCGGCGGTGGTTGCGGTCGCCGACTCGATCAACACGCCGCGCTACCCGTCGCTCAAGGGGATCATGGGCGCGAAGAAGAAGCCGCAGGAGACGAGGAGCGCGGCCGACGTCGGCGGCGCGGCGTCGTCCGCGACCACCGTCGTCGCGCTCAACCCGCCGCCGCCGCGCGGCGAGTCGCGCAAGGTCGAGGACGACGGCAACGCGGCCGACCTGATCGTCGAGTTCCTCGCGGAGAAGCGTCTGCTCTGATGGCGAGGACGCTCGTCTTCCTCGAGCACCACGAAGGTGCGATCTCGAAGGGGTCGCTCGGCGTGCTCGCCAAGGCTGCCTCGCTGGGCGGCGACGTCGCAGGCGTCGTCGTCGGCTCCGGGGTGCGCGCACTCGCCGAGCGGGCGGGTGCCCACGGCGCCGGCGTCGTGTGGGTCGCCGACGACGAGCGGGTCGGGTCGCCGCTCCCGCAACCGCGCGTGGACGTGCTCGCGCAGCTCGTGCGCGGCGAGGGCTACGACACGGTCCTCTTCGCGCAGTCGGTGCTCGCCGCGGACCTCGCCGCGGGGCTCGCCGCGCGGCTCGAAGCCGGGCTGAACTGGGGTCTCGTCGACTTCGACGGCGAGGTCGGTCAGGCGCCGCAGCTCTCCGACACCGTGTACGTCGACGCCGGCTGGTCGTCGCCCGTCCGGATCGGGGTCTTCCGGGCTGGTGCGCTCGACGCCCACGAGACGGGCGGCAGCGCGGAGGTGCGCGACGCGCCCGTCGAGCTCGAGGATTTCTCGACGCTCGCGGAGATGCTCGAGCAGGCGCATGCCGAGCAGCAGGGGCCGTCGATCGAGGACGCGGACGTGATCGTGGCGGGCGGACGCGGCCTCGGCGGTCCGGAGAAGTTCGCGCTCGCGGAGGAGCTGGCGTCGGCGCTCGGCGGCGCCGTCGCCGCGACGCGCGCGGTCGTCGACGCCGGCTGGTACCCGTACTCGGCCCAGGTCGGGCAGACGGGCAAGACCGTGTCGCCGAAGCTGTACGTCGCGCTCGGCATCTCGGGCGCGATCCAGCACAAGGTCGGCATGCAGGGATCGAACGTGATCGTGGCCGTCAACAAGGACCCGAACGCGCCGATCTTCGAGTTCGCCGACCTCGGCGTCGTCGGCGACCTGCACACGATCGTCCCGAAGCTGACGGAGCTCGTCCGCGCACGCAGGTCGTGAGCGGCATCCGCCCGTCCGACTTTCCGCCGCCGTGGTCTCCCGGCGAGGCGATCCAACCGCCGACCGACCCGGTCGACGAGCGCATCGAGGTCGGCATCCTCGTCGTCGGCGCGGGCCCCGCCGGGCTCGCAGCCGCGATCAGGCTCGGGCAGCTGATGGAGGAGCAGCCCGCGGTGGCGGAGCGGCTCGGCGACGTCCCGGTCGCGGTGCTCGAGAAGGGCAAGGCGGCGGGGTCGCACCTCCTGTCCGGCGCGGTCGTCAACCCCCGCGGCCTGCAGCGGCTCTTCCGGGGACGGAAGCGCCTCGACGAGCTGCCGTTCCTCGGCCCGGTCGAGGCGGAGTCGGTGCTGTTCCTGACACGGCGGTCGGCACTGCGCATCCCGACGCCGCCGACGATGGTGAACCACCACAACTACGTCGCGTCGCTCTCGCAGCTCGGCCGCTTCCTCGCGGAGGAGGCCGAGTCACTCGGAGTGACGGTGCTGCCGGAGACGGCGGCGGCGAAGCTGCTCGTCGACGGCGGACGCGTCGTCGGGGTGCGCACCGGCGACCGCGGTCGGGGCCGGGAGGGCGAGGAGCTTGCGAACTTCGAGCCCGGTTCCGACGTCACCGCGCGCGTGACGATTCTCGCGGAAGGGACGCAGGGGCATCTGACGGGCGTCGCGCTCGACCGCTTCGGCCTGCGCGGCGAGAACCCGCAGGTGTGGGCGCTCGGCGTGAAGGAGGTGTGGAAGGTCGCGCGGCCGCTCGACCGCGTCATCCACACGATGGGCTGGCCGCTGCGCGCCGGGCGCAAGTACCGCGAGTTCGGCGGCTCGTTCGTCTACCCGATGGGCTCCGACATGGTCACCATCGGGATGGTCGTCGGCCTCGACTACCGCGACGCCGAGTTGTCGGTGCACGACCTGCTGCAGGAGCTGAAGACGCATCCCCGCATCCGGCGCATCCTCGACGGGGGCGAGCGGATGCAGTGGGGGGCGAAGACGATTCCGGAAGGCGGGTTCGTCGCGCTGCCCAAGCGGTTCCACGCGCCGGGAGTGCTGCTGTGCGGCGACGGCGTCGGGCTGGTCAACGTCCCGGCGCTGAAGGGGATCCACTACGCGGTCGAGTCGGGGCGGCTGGCGGCGGAGGCGGCGTGGCGGACGCTCGAGCGCGGGGCATCCACGCGTGCCGCGCTGGCGTCGTACGACGAGGCGCTGCGCGACTCGTTCGTCTGGCGCGAGCTGCGCGCAGTGCGCAACATGCGGCAGGCGTTCGGACGCGGTTTCTACCTCGGCGGCGCGATGGCCGGCGCGATGACGGCGACGGGCGGCCGGTTCCCTGGCGGGGACTGGCGGACGGAGCCGGACGCGGAGCAGGAGCTGCTGCGGTCGGAGCGGGCGAGGTCGTATCCCGCCGCCGACGGCAAGCTGACGTTCGACAAGCTGTCGAGCGTTTTCCTTTCAGGCAACAGAACGCGCGACGACCAGCCGAATCACATCCGCGTGCAGCGCCGCGTGCCGCGCGAGCTCGCTGAGCTGTGGGCGCACATGTGTCCGGCGCAGGTGTACGAGGTCGGCGACGTCGACGGCGACGGCACAGTCGAGGTCAAGCTGGCGCCCTCGAACTGCGTCCAGTGCGGCGCGATCACCGCGAAGGGCGGTCGCCTCACGCCGCCGGAAGGCGGCAGCGGCCCCGAGTACACGCTCACGTAGGGGGCGCGGCGCAGTTCCGTCACGGTGGCTGACACCGGACGAGTCCGAGCGGGGCGGTCGAACAGAACGCCTGAAACTCCTCCTGCGCCTCAGCCGCCGTGCCTCCGAACAAGCCCAGCACCTCGTCCCGCGCGAGCCGGATGAGCGAGAGCGCCAGTCCAAGGGTCGCCGCGAAGCTCGTCCAGACGTATCCCTCGAGCGGCGCGCCGCCGCCGGCGCGCCACGGGTTCTGAACCACGTACCGGATCGCGTTCATGAGCGACGCTTCGGTGCGGAGCGGCCGGTTCCAGAACCGTCTCCCGAAGAGATGGTTGATGCGGCCGTGCCTCGCGTTGAACTGCCGGGCGTAGGCGGAGTTCAGCTCGCGCATCCCTTGCGACATCCCGCGTTCGTCGATCGAGATCACCAGGTGGTAGTGGTTCCGCATCAGTGCGTACGCGAGGATCGTCCACCCGTACTTGCGCGCAACGCGGTTCACGGTCAGGCAGAAGACGATCCGGTCTGCATCGTCTACGTAGATGTCACGCTTGTTGTTGCCGCGCGTGACGACGTGGTGGTAGCCGGGAGACTCGTCGCGTAGCGGGTAGCCCATGAACGAGACGGTACGGGCTCGTCTTGCACCGCGGCGCCTCGCGCCGATGGTTGTCACCCTCTCGTCACGGATGTGTGACCATCCCGCGCGCGTGTCTGACACCGGACGCGGCTAGATTCGCCAGGTGATCACGTCGCTGGAGAATCCGCGCGTGAAGGAGGTGCTCCGGTTGCGTAAGGGGCGCGAGCGGGGGCGGACCCGCTTGTTCGTCGCGGAGGGCCGGCGCGAGGTGGAGCGCGCGCTCGCCGCCGGGCTCGTCGTCCGCGCGACGTACGTCGCGCCCGAACTCGTGCCCGACTGGCCGCACGACGCGGAGGAGGTGTCGGCGCGCGTGCTCGCGCGCATGGCGTACCGCACCGAGCCCGAGGGAATCGTCGCGATCGTCGAGCAGCCGCAGCATCAGTTGCCGAATGAGACAACACTGCTGCTCGTCGCGGTCGGGATCGAGAAGCCCGGCAACCTCGGCGCGATGGCGCGCACGGCCGACGCGGCCGGCGCGGACGCGCTGCTCGTCGCCGAGGCGCGCGCGGACCCCTGGAACCCGAACGCGATCCGCGCCTCAACCGGCGCGGTCTTCACGTTGCCGATCGTCGAGACGACGCAGGCGGACCTCGCCGGGCTCCCGCATCGCAGGGTTGCCGCCGTCCTCGGCGCTCGCCGCGCGTACAGCGACCTGGACTACACCGCGCCGACCGCCTTCCTCGTCGGCGCCGAGGACACGGGGCTGCCGCGTTCGTACCGCGTACTGGCAGGCGAGGACGTCGAGATCCCGATGCGCGGCCGCACCGCCGACTCCCTCAACGCGGGCGCCGCCGCCGCCGTCCTGCTCTTCGAGGCGCGCCGCCAGCGAGACGCGCACCGGGACACATCCGGCCGCCGCAACGCCACCGGTCCGCGCGCGTGAACGCCTGGGCCCCCACGCGCGACGACGTCGAGCGGGCACGCGCGACGATCGGCGACCGTCTGCGCGAGACGCCGCTGCTGCCCAGTCGCACGCTCCGCGCGTTGCTGAAGTGCGAGCTGTTCCAGCGAACCGGCTCGTTCAAGGTGCGCGGCGCGCTGAACAAGCTCGCGTCCCTGACGACCGACGAGCGCGAGGCCGGCGTCATCGCGATCAGCGCCGGCAACCACGCGCAGGCGGTCGCGTACGCAGCCGCGGCGGAGGGCGTCGACGCGCTCGTCGTGATGTGGGAGGGAGCCTCGCAGCAGAAGGTCGAGGCGACGCGCGGCTACGGCGCCGCCGTCGACCTGCACGCGCGAGACCCGGCCGAGGCGTTCGAGCGGCTGCGCGCGCTGCAGCAGGAGACGGGGCGCACGCTCGTGCACCCGTTCGACGATCCGCTCGTCGTCGCCGGCGCCGGCACCGTCGGGCTCGAGATCGCCGAGCAGGCGCCCGACGCCGAGGCCGTCGTCGTCCCGGTCGGAGGCGGCGGGCTCCTCGCCGGGATCCAGGCCGCGATCGGCGATCGCGTCCGAGTCGTCGCAGTCGAACCGGAGACGAGCAACGCGTTCGGCGCCGCCGTGGCAAGGGGCAAGCCCACGCCGGTCGCGCCGCGCTCCGTCGCCGACGGCCTCAACGCGCCCTTCGCCGGCCGGCTCGCGCTCGAGCTCGCGGGCGGACTCGACCGCGTGCTCGTCACCGACGACGAGATCGAGCATGCGTTCCGCCTCCTCTACGAACGCGCGAAGCTCGCCGTCGAGCCCGCCGGAGCGGCCGCGACCGCGGCCTGGGTCGCCGGGAAGATCGACGCCGTGAACCCTGTTCTTGTCGTCTCGGGAGGCAACGTGGCCAGGAGCACGGCCGCTGCTATCCTGGCGCGACCATGAAGGCCGACATCCACCCGGACTACCAGCTCGCCACCGTCCACTGCGGGTGCGGCAACACGTTCACGACGCGCTCGACGAAGCCCGAGCTGCACGTCGAGATCTGCTCGAACTGCCATCCGTTCTACACCGGCAAGCAGAAGCTCGTCGACACGGGCGGACGGGTGGAGCGGTTCCAGCGCCGCCTCGAGCGCGCCGAGCGCGCGCAGCGCGCCGCCGCGTCGCGCTAGGAGCAATGTCGCAGGCCATCGGAGGACAGGCCGTCCTCGAGGGCGTGATGATGCGCGGTCCGCGCAACTGGGCGGTCGCCGTGCGCAAGCCCGACGGCGAGATCGCGCACGTCGCGCGCGGCATCGACCCGCTCGCCGCGCGCCACCGCGTCCTCCGTCTGCCCGTGGTCCGCGGCGTCGTCGCGCTCGGCGAGAGCCTGTCGATCGGCTTCCGCGCGCTGAGCGTCTCCGCGAACTACGCCGTCGAGGAGGAGCGGGAAGGCGACGACGAGCCGGTCGAGATCGGCCGCTGGGCGATGGTGTTCGCCTTCCTCGTCGCGATCGGCTTCGCGGTGATGATCTTCAAGGTCGGGCCCGCGCTGCTCGCCGACCTCCTCCCGATCTCGAACGGCGGCTGGTTCGTCCTCGTCGAGGGGCTGATCCGCGTCACGGTGTTCATCCTGTACCTGACCGTCCTCAGCTTCATCTCGTCGCTGCGGCGCGTCTTCCAGTACCACGCGGCCGAGCACAAGGTGATCAACGCGTACGAGGCGGGGGAGGAGCTGACGCCGGAGACGACACAGCGCTACTCGCTCATTCATCCGCGCTGCGGCACGGCCTTCCTGCTCTGGGTGATGGTGGTGAGCGTGTTCGTCTACGCGCTCTTCGGTCGGCTGCCGTGGTACTGGCTGATCGTGACGCGCGTCGGGCTGCTCCTCCCGATCGTCGGCATCGCGTACGAGCTGATCCGCTTCGCCGGCCGGCACTCAGACAGCCGCGTGCTGATGACGCTGCTCGCGCCCGGTCTCTGGCTGCAGCGGCTGACGACCCGCGAGCCGACGCTCGACATGCTCGAGGTGTCGATCAGGGCGCTGCGGGAAGTGCTCGAGCTCGAAGGCCGGGAGAGCCCGGCCGACCGACGAGTGGAGGTGATGGCGTAGTGGCGACCGAGCGCAGGGCGGAAGTCGTGTGGCAGGGCGACCTGATGAACGGCAGCGGCACGATCGGGGAAGTGAGCAGCGGCGCGTTCGGGCCGCTCGACGTCAGCTGGCCGTCGCGTGCCGAGCAGCCGAACGGCAAGACGAGCCCCGAGGAGCTGATCGCGGCCGGCTGGGCGGCGTGCTTCGCGATGGCGCTCTCGCACCAGCTCGCGCAGGGAGGCAATCCGCCCGAGCGGCTCGAGACGACGGCGACCGTGACGTTCCAGCCGGGCGAGGGCATCATCCGCGGCGCGCTGACCGTGCGCGCGACGGTGACAGGGATGGACGCCGCCGCGTTCGAGGCCACGGCGCAGGGTGCGAAGGAGAACTGCCCCGTCTCGAAGGCGCTCTCCGGCATCCCCGAGGTGACGCTCGAAGCCTCGCTGCAGCAGTAGCTACCCTCGCTGCGATGGCAGCGCTCGACGACCTCGTCACCGAGCTCGACCGCACGTACACGGAGGCGCAGGAGCGCATGTCGGACCCTGCCGTCTACAACGATCACCGCGAGGCCGCCGAGGTCGGGCGGCGCCTGAAGCAGCTCGAGGAGCCGTACAAGCTCGCGCAGGCGTGGAAGCAGCGCCGCGAGGACCTGCAGGCGGCGCGCGTCGACAGCGACCTCGCCGAGATGGTGCCCGACCTCGAGGCGGAGGTCGAGCGGCTCGAGGAGGACCTGAAGCTCGCGCTGGCCGAGCGCGACCCGGCCGACGAGAAGGACGTGCTCGTCGAGATCCGCCAGGGCGTCGGCGGCGACGAGGCGGCGCTCTGGGCGGCCGAGGTGCAGCGGATGCTGCAGCGCTACGCCGAGCGACGCGGGTTCAGCTGGGAGCAGCTCGAGGCGCAGGCGAACGAGGGGGGTGGCCTGAAGGAAGGCGTGTTCGCGATCAAGGGCGACGGCGCCTACTCGGTCTTCAAGTTCGAGGGCGGGACGCATCGCGTGCAGCGCGTGCCGGAGACGGAGTCGCAAGGCCGCATCCACACCTCGACCGCCACCGTCGCGGTGATGCCCGAAGCCGAGGACGTCGACGTCGAGATCAACGAGAGCGACCTGAAGATCGACGTGTACCGCTCGTCCGGCCCGGGCGGCCAGTCGGTGAACACGACGGACTCCGCCGTCCGCATCACGCACCTGCCGACGGGCATCGTCGTTGCGATGCAGGACGAGCGCTCGCAGCTGCAGAACCGCGAGAAGGCGATGCGCGTGCTGCGCGCGCGCCTCTTCGAGGCGGAGCGCGAGCGGCAGGCGGCCGAGCAGGCGGCGGCTCGCAGCGCGCAGGTCGGCACCGGCGCGCGCGCCGAGAAGATCCGCACGTACAACTTCCCGGAGAACCGCGTCACGGACCACCGGATCAAGCTGACCGTCTACCGCCTCGACCAGGCGCTCCAGGGCGACCTCGACGAGTTCACCGACGCGTTGCAGGCCGACGAGCGCCGCCGCGCGCTCGAGGGGTGACCGTCGCAGAGGCGCTCGCGCGCGCGACGGAGTTCCTCGCCGCCCGCGGCGTCGCCAGCCCGCGCGTCGACGCGGAGCTACTGCTGGCGCGGGCGCTCGGGCTGCGGCGTATCGAGCTCTACACGCAGCACGACCGTCCGCTGACGGCGCAGGAGCGCGAGCGCGCGCGCGAGCTGCTCGCGCGCCGCGGCCGCCGCGAGCCGCTCGCCTACGTGCTCGGCGACTGGGACTTCCGCCGGCTCACCTTGAGGACCGACGCCCGCGCGCTCGTCCCGCGCCCCGAGACGGAGATCGTCGTCGACCGCTGCCTCGAGCTGCTGCGCGGCGTCGAGGCCCCGCGCGTCTGCGACGTCGGAACCGGCTCCGGCGCGATCGCCCTCGCAGTCAAGCACGAGCGGCCGGACGCGCAGGTGGTCGCAACCGACGCGTCGGCGGATGCGCTCGCGCTCGCGCGCGAGAACGCGGCCGCTGCGGGCCTGGACGTCGAGCTCGTGCACGCCGACCTGCTCGACGGCGTCGCCGGGTCGTTCGACCTCGTCGTCTCGAACCCGCCCTACGTCGACCCGGCGGAGTGGGCGACGCTCGCGCCGGAGGTGCGCGAGCACGAGCCGCGGGCGGCGCTCCTCGACGCGGGGCAGACGCAGGCGCTCCTCGAGGGCGCGCCGGCGCTTCTCCGCGGCTGGCTCGTCCTCGAGGTGCACGAACGGCGCGCGCACGGCGTGGCTGCCGCCCTGCGCGGCCGCGGCTACGCGGACGTGCGCGTGACCGAGGACCTCGCGGGGAAGCCGCGCGTGGTGGAGGGTCGATGGATCCCGTAGCGGCGCTCCGCGCCGGCCGTCCGGTGCTGCTGCCGGTCGACACCGTCTACGGCCTCTGCGGCCGCGCCGACGAGGAGGGCGCACGCGCCGTCTACGCGCTCAAGGGCAGGGACGCGCGCCAGCCGACGGCGCTGCTCGCGGCGAGCGTCGGCGACCTGCTCGGGCTCGTCCCCGAGCTGCCCGGCGAGCTGGACGCGCTCCTCCCGGGGCCGTACACGCTCGTGCTCCCGAACCCCGCGCGCCGGTTCGCGTGGCTCGCAGGGGAGACGCCGGACAGGCTCGGCGTGCGCGTCCCGCGGCTGCCGGAGCCGACGCGCACGATCGTGGCCGCTGTCGGTGCCGTGCTCGCGACGAGCGCGAACGATCCCGGCGGCCCGAACCCCGTCACGCTCGACGACGTGCCGCCGCGGATCCGCGCCGGCTGCGGCGCCGCGGTCGACCTTGGGCCGCTGCCGGGCACGCCGTCGACGGTGCTCGACCTGACCGGGCCGGAGCCCGTCGTGCTGCGCGAGGGGGCGGTTCCCGCCGCCGAGGCGCTTAGTACGATCAGCGCGTGGCGGTCGCGCACGGGACGTTCGAGCAGCTGAAGACGGCCGGACTCGCGGAGGTCGACCCGGAGATCGCCGACCTGCTCGGCCGCGAGGCCGACCGGCAGCGCGGGCAGATCGAGCTGATCGCGTCGGAGAACTTCACGTGGCCGAGCGTCCTCGAGGCGGTCGGCTCCGTCCCCACCAACAAGTACGCCGAGGGCTACCCCGGCAAGCGCTACTACGGCGGCTGCGAGATCGTCGACGAGCTCGAGGAGCTCGCGCGCACGCGAGCGAAGCAGCTGTTCGGCGCGGAGCACGCGAACGTCCAGCCGCACGCGGGCGCGCAGGCGAACATGGCGGTGTACTTCGCCGCGCTCAAGCCGGGCGACCGCGTGCTCGGCCTGTCGCTCGACCACGGCGGGCACCTCACGCACGGGCTGAAGGTCAACTTCAGCGGCAAGCTCTACGAGTTCCACCACTACGGCGTCTCGCGCGCGACCATGATGGTCGACTACGACGAGCTGCTCGCGCAGGCGAAGGAGGTGCGGCCGAAGCTGATCGTCTGCGGCGGGTCGGCGTACCCGCGCGTCGTCGACGCGGAACGCTTCCGCGAGATCGCCGACGAGGTCGGCGCGCTGCTGCTCTGCGACATGGCGCACTTCGCGGGGCTCGTCGCCGCAGGGCTCCACCCGAACCCGGTCCCGCACTGCGACTTCGTTACCTCGACGACGCACAAGACGCTCGCGGGTCCGCGCGCCGGGTTCGTCCTCTGCAAGGAGGAGCACGCGACGAAGGTCGACCGCGCCAACTTCCCGGGCATGCAGGGCGGGCCGCTGATGCACACGATCGCGGCGAAAGCCGCCTGCTTCAAGATCGCCGCCACCGAGGCGTTCCGCGACTACCAGCGACAGGTGCGCGCGAATGCCGACGTGCTCGCGCAGGGGCTCGTCGACGGCGGCTTCGACGTGCTCACCGGCGGCACCGACACGCACCTCGTGCAGCTCGACCTCCGCAACACCGACTGGACGGGTCTCGCCGCGCAGGAGCGGCTCGAGGAGTGCAAGCTCACGGCGAACCGCAACACGGTGCCGTTCGACGAGCGGCCGCCGCTCGTCGCGTCCGGCGTCCGGCTCGGCACGCCCGCCGCGACGATGCGCGGCTTCGACGAGGACGACTTCCGCGAGGTGGCGTCGATCATCGTCGACGCGCTCCAGGCGAACCCGGACGTCGACGCGCTGCGCGGACGCGCCGAGGCGCTGTGCGAGAAGCGCCCGCTCTACCCGGGGTTCCGCGGCTACACGTCCTTCGCGGCTTGAGCGTCACCGAGGTCCGGCACCCGCTTGTCCAGCACAAGCTGTCGTACCTGCGCGACAAGACGACCCCGACCGTCCACTTCCGCAAGCTCGTCGAGGAGGTGACGCTGCTCCTCACCTACGAGGCGACGAAGGACCTGCCGACGGAGGAGGTCGAGATCGAGACGCCGCTCGAGCGGGCGCCGGTGCCGCGCATCTCGGGCAAGAAGGTCGCCGTCTGCCCGATCCTCCGCGCGGGCCTCGGGATGCTGGACGGCGTGCTGACGCTGATCTCCGGCGCGCGCGTCGGCTTCATCGGCCTGTACCGCAACGAAGAGACGCTGCAGCCCGTCGAGTACTACGTGAAGCTGCCGCAGGACGTCGCGGAACGAGACGTGATCCTGCTCGACCCGATGCTCGCCACCGGCAACTCGACGGCACACGCGGTCAGGCTGGTCAAGGACGCGGGTGCGACCAGCGTGCGCCTGATCTCGATCATCGCCGCGCCCGAGGGGATCGCGAACATCCAGGACAGCTATCCGGACGTGCAGATCGTCGTCGCCGCGATCGACCGCGAGCTGAACGACCGCGGCTACATCGTCCCGGGGCTCGGCGACGCGGGAGACCGGCTCTACGGCACGAAGTAATCTGGCGCCATGGTCTGGTCGCAGCTGACGGACCACCTGCAGGTGCTGTGGGGCGCGCTCGTCGCGCTCGTCGTCGTCCTGATTCTGACCCCGGCCGTCGGCTCCGCGGCGCGGTATCTGCGCATCGTGCCGGCGCGCCCGCCGGAAGGCGAACGCCTGCGCCGCGACGTCCCCCGTCTCGGCGGGCTCGCGATCTTCCTCGGGATCCTCGTGCCGTCGCTCGCGTTCCTGCCGCTGAACGGCGCGCTCCGCGGCGTGGTGCTCGGCGCGGCGGTCGCGACGATCGTCGGCGCGGTCGACGACTTCCGCCGGCTGCGCTGGTGGCAGAAGCTCGGGGGGCAGGTGGTGTCTGCGGCCGTCCCGACGATCTTCGGAGTCTGGGTGCACAGCTTCACGTTCCCCGTGATCGGCGTGCACCGGCTGCCGCCGCCCGTCGGCGTCGCGCTCACCATCGTCGGGATCGTCGCCGTGATGAACATGGTGAACTTCGTCGACGGCCTCGACGGCCTCGCTGCGGGCGTGTGCGCGATCTCGGGAGCGACCTTCTGCGTCATCGAGCTGTCGCGCGGAGCGATCGCGCCCGCCGTGCTCGCCGCGTCGGTGTGCGGCGCGTGCCTCGGGTTCCTGCGGCACAACTTCTACCCGGCGCGGATCTTCATGGGCGACTCCGGCGCGCTGCTGCTCGGGTACACGCTCGCCGCGATCTCGGTGCAGGGCCTCGCGAAGACGGCCGCGTTGGCGGCGCTCGTGCTGCCGCTGCTCGTGCTCGCCGTGCCGGTGCTCGACACGTCGTTCGTCGTCGCGAAGCGGCTCAAGAGCCGCCAGCCGATCTACGCCGCCGACGCGCGCCACCTGCACCACCGCTTCATGCGCATCGGCTTCTCGCAGCGGCGCGCCGTCGTCTACCTGTGGGGCTGGTGCGGGACGCTGGCGCTCGCCGCGCTCGCGACCCGCTTCGCGCCCGCGTACCACCACCACGACTGGTCGGTCGTCAACGTCGTGCTCGACGTCGTCGCCGCGGTGCTCGCGCTCGGCTTCTCGCTCTACGTCGTCTACCTGCTCGAGATCGTCAAGCTCGGCCCCGCCGCCGCTCAGCGGCGCGAGTCGGCCAAGGCCGCCTGAGCCGCGATCCAGCCGGGCCCGCCGTGCACGCCGCCGCCGGGATGGGCCGAGGCCGAGGCGAGGTAGAGGCCGTCGCGCACGCGCGGCCGGCCGTGGAACGGCCGCAGGACGAGCTGGTTGCGCAGCCGCGCCGTGCCGAGGTTGATCCGTCCCGGCGGCAGCCGCTCCACGCGCCGCCCGCGCACGAGCGCGCGGAAGCCGGGCGCGTGGCGCTCCACCTGCGCCTCGATCGCGTCGGGCTCGCGGAGCGCGTGCGAGTACGCCCACGCCACCTCCTTGCCGGCCGGCGCCCGCGACGGGTCGGCCATCGAGTACTGCCCGAAGAGGACGAAGGAGGACGCATCGCCGAGGTGCACCACCGGCGCGCGCCGCGCCGGCTCGGCCGTCCACGGGATCGGCGCGTCGAGCGTCCAGTCGACCTTCGTCGTCGCCGGGTCCGGCTCCACGCGCGCCGCGCCCCCGCACAGGCGGGCGAGCTCCCAGACGTCGACGGCCGCGAGCACCGCGTGCCGCGCCCGCGGCAGGCGCTCGGCTCGTTCGCCCAGCCGCAGCTCCACGCCGCGCGCGAGCGCGCGCTCGACGAGCAGGTGCGTCAGCCTGCCGGAGCCGCCGGCGACGCACGGAAAGCCGTAGCGGCGTCCGAGCTCCGTGAGGATCAGGCCGAAGCCGCGGCCGGCGAGCGACCACGGCGGCGCGTCGGTATGCAGCGCGTTCCCCTCGCGAATGCGCGCGTCGAGCGGGTCGCGCGGGCGCAGCAGCAGCGCCGCCGCGCGCGGCTCGAGCGCGAGCTGCAGCGCCGCGCGCACCTGCGGGAACGGCGTGACGAGCCCGCGTAGGACCGCGGGCTCGATCCGCCGCCACAGCTCCGAGCCGCCGTCGCGTACGAGCGCGGCGCACGAGCCGTCGGGCGAGGGCTGCGCGAGCACCAGCGGGCCGTGGCGGAAGGGGATGTCGAGGCCCAGCCGGCGGAAGACCGGCGAGGCGGCCGCGAGCGGGTAGAAGGCGCTGAAACGGTCGTTGACGAATCCGGGCTCGACGAGCTCCCCGGAGCGGACGGCGCCGCCCGGCTCGCCCTCGGCCTCCAGCACGAGCACGGACCAGCCCGCCTCCGCGAGGACGTTCGCGGCGACGAGGCCGTTGTGTCCGGCACCCACCACGACCGCGTCCCACGTCGTCACAAACGGCACCGTACCGCCGCTTCAATACGCGAAAACAGCTGTCACAAACGCTTGGTATGCTCCGCGCAGGTGCAGCCCCAGCGACCGACGTTCTCCCTCGCCGGCGCCGGCAGCGTGCTCATCGGTTTCACCGCGGCGTGCATCGCGGCGGGCACGTTGGTCGGCTGGGCGATCGGGAACCTGGGTCTCGGGCTCGCCCTCGGCGCGGTCGTCGGTATCCCCGTCGGCGTCGCCGCGACCGTGATCAAGTACCGCAATGCCTGACGACCCCATGCCCGCCTGGACACAGCCCCGAGCCGCGCCGCCGTCCCTGCTTCCCGCCGTCGCCGGCGTGATCGTCGTCGTGCTCGGGCTGCCGGTGTTCCTCCTCGCCGGCTGGCGCGTCGCCGGCTGGGCGCTCGGCGCCGTCCTCTGGCTCGGCTCCGAGGCGCTCGGCGCCGTACTGGCGCGCGCGCAGGGGCGGACGGGTAACCTCGCCGCCGCAGGCGTGGTCGCTTTCGGGATGCTCTTTCGCGCGATCGTGGTGATGGCGGTCGTCTTCGCCGTCGCCGTGTCCGACAAGTGGCTCGGGCTGGCAGCCGCGTTGACGTACGCCGCCGGATACTCCGCAACGCTCGGGCTCTCGCTGATCGCGTACTACACCGGTCCGAAGGCCGGGGTCGCGTCGCGATGATGAGGCGCGCGCTCGCGCTCGCGACGACGGTTGCCCTCGTCGCCCCTTCCGCCGCATTCGCGCGCGGCAGCTTCGACCCGACGAAGGAGTTCGAGCAGCACGAGTGGGTCCCGATCCATCTCGGCCCGCTCAACCTGTCGATCACGAAGGCCGTCGCCTACCTGATGCTCGGCAGCGTGCTGACGATCCTCTTCGGCATCTTCTTCATGCGCTCGAAGGCCGCGCGCGTCCCCGGCCGACGCGAGACGCTCGGCGAGCTCGCGTACGAGGTTGCGCAGACGCAGATCGCCGAGCAGGGGCTCCCGTCGAAGGCGATGAGCCGGTGGTTCCCCTACTGCGCGAGCCTGCTCCTCTTCATCTTCGTCGTCAACCTGATCGGGTTCATCCCGCTCCCGCTGACCGGCGAGACGTGGCACGGCGTGCCGACGTGGGGGATCTACGCGGCCACCAGCTCGATCTCCGTGACGCTCGCGCTCGCGCTGCTCACGTTCGTGTTCACCCACGTCGAGGGCGTGCGCTGGAACGGCCCGGTGCGCTACTTCAAGAGCTGGATCCCGGAAGCGCCGGCGGGGCTGCTGATCCTGATCGTGCCGCTCGAGGTCCTCGGCCAGTTCATGCGGCTGATCTCGCTCAGCGTCCGTCTCTTCGCGAACATGCTGGCCGGCCACATCTTGATCCTCACGTTCCTCGGGCTGATGTTCATCCTGCAGAGCGTCGTGCTCGCGGTGCTCGTCGTACCGGTCGGGATCCTCTTCTACCTCTTCGAGGTGATCATCGTCGTCGGCATCCAGGCGTTCATCTTCGCTGCCCTGTCCGCCATCTACATCGGCTCGGCGATCGAGCCGGAACACTAGAAGGAGCTCGCATGATCAACCTGCTTTTCAGCGCGGCATCGAACTCGCCGATCACGCACGCCGGCAAGGCGATCGGCCTCGCGCTCGGCGTCGGTCTCGGCGCGCTCGGCGCCGGTGTCGGCATCGGCAACATCTTCGGCTCGATGATCCAGTCGGTCGCCCGCCAGCCCGAGCTGCGCGGCGAGCTGCAGGGGATCCAGTGGCTCGGCTTCGCCCTCACCGAGGCGGTCGTGTTCTACGGCCTGCTCGGCTCGATCCTCGCCTACGTCCTGGTCTAGGCGACACGACATGCTCGCGTCGAACCCGCTGATCCAGGTCACGCCCGGCCTGATGATCTGGACGATCATCTGCTTCCTCGTGGTCCTCTTCGTGCTGAGGCGGTACGCGTTCGGCCCGATCCAGCAGATGCTCGACCAGCGCCGGCAGCGGATCGAGGAGGCGATCAACGAGGCGGACCGCGCGCGCGAGGAGGCGCGGCAACTGCTCGAGGAGCACCGGAAGCTGATCGGCCAGGCGCGCTCCGAGTCCGAGGAGATCCTCGCGGAGGCGCGCCGCGTCGCCGAGGCGCAGCGCGAGCGTGTCCGCCAGGAGACCGAGGAGGACCGTGCGCGGCGGCTCGAGGAGACGCGTCGCCAGATCGACCAGGCGACGCACCAGGCGCTCGGCCAGATCCGCGACGAGGTCGCGCGGCTGAGCCTGCTCGCGGCCGAGAAGGTCACCCGCAAGTCGCTGACGGGCGCCGACCAGCAGCGGCTGATCGACGAGGCGCTCGCCGAGATCGACTTCGCGCAGCTCGAGGGGAGCCGGTCGTAGCGGTCGCCCACCGCATCTACGCGCGCGCCGTCTTCGAGGCGGCGCAGGACAAGAGCCGGCTCGAGAAGGTGCACGGGCAGCTGGACGAGCTGCGCGACGCCGTCGCGCAGTCGGTCGAGCTCTGCGCGTTCCTCGAGGACCCCGAGATCGAGCCGCACCGCAAGGGGGACGTGCTCGCGGAGATCGCCAAGGGCGCCGACGAGGAGGTCGTCAACTTCCTGCGCCTGATCGCCGAGAAGGGCCGCGCGGCCGAGCTGACGAGGATCGTCGACGAGCTCGACGCGCTCGTCGCCGAGCAGGAGCGGATCCTCGACGTCGAGCTGACGACGGCGACCGAGCTGTCGGACCAGGAGTTCGGTCGCATCCTCGGCCGGATCGAGAGCGCGTCCGGCCGGAAGGTGCAGGCGACGCGCAAGGTGGACCCGGATCTGATCGGAGGGATCGTCCTCCAGGCCGGCTCGATGAGGCTCGACGCGAGCGTGCGCGGCCGGCTCGAACGACTACGCCAAGAACTGACTCACGCGAGGAGCTGACACACGGATGAAGCTGCGCCCTGAAGAGATCACGTCGATCCTCCGCGAGCGGATCGAGAACTTCGACGTCGAGATGAACCTCGCCGAGGTCGGCACCGTGCTGCAGGTCGGCGACGGCATCGCGCGCATCCACGGCCTCGAGAACTGCCTCGCGCTCGAGATGCTCGAGCTCGAGCACGGCGTCGTCGGGCTCGCGTTCAACCTCGAGGAGGACAACGTCGGGGCGGCGCTCTTCGGCGAGTGGGACAAGGTGAAGGAGGGCGAGCCCGTGCGCCGCACGGGCAAGGTCGCGAGCGTGCCCGTCGGCGAGGCGCTGCTCGGCCGCGTCGTCGACCCGCTCGGCAACCCGCTCGACGGCCTCGGCCCGATCGAGGCGACGGAGACGCGGCCGGTCGAGTTCAAGGCGCCGGGCGTGGTCGAGCGGCAGCCCGTGAAGGAGCCGCTGCAGACGGGGATCAAGGCGATCGACTCGATGACGAACGTCGGCCGCGGCCAGCGCGAGCTGATCATCGGCGACCGCTCGACGGGCAAGACCGCGATCGCGATCGACACGATCCTCAACCAGCACGACCAGGACGTGAAGTGCATCTACGTCGCGATCGGCCAGAAGGCCTCGACGGTCGCGCAGGTGGTCGAGACGCTGCGCGAGCGCGGCGCGCTCGAGTACACGACGGTCGTGGTCGCGTCGGCGGCCGAGGCGGCGCCGATCAAGTGGATCGCGCCGTTCGCCGGCTGCGCGATGGCCGAGTACTTCCTCTACAAGGGCGAGCACGCGCTGATCATCTACGACGACCTGACGAAGCAGGCCGACGCGTACCGCCAGCTGTCGCTGCTGCTGCGCCGGCCGCCCGGCCGCGAGGCGTTCCCCGGCGACGTCTTCTACCTGCACTCGCGGCTGCTCGAGCGGGCGTGCAAGCTGAGCGACGAGCGCGGCGGCGGGTCGCTCACGGCGCTGCCGATCATCGAGACGCAGGCGGGCGACATCTCGGCCTACATCCCGACCAACGTGATCTCGATCACCGACGGCCAGATCTTCCTGCAGGCCGACCTCTTCTTCTCCGGGGTGCGCCCGGCGGTGAACGTCGGCACCTCGGTGTCGCGCGTCGGCTCGTCGGCGCAGACGAAGGCGATGAAGAAGGTCGCGGGGCGCCTGCGCCTCGACCTGGCGCAGTACCGCGAGCTGGAGGCGTTCGCCCAGTTCGGGTCGGAGCTCGACCAGGCGACGCAGTCGGCGCTGAACCGCGGCGAGAAGATGGTCGCGACGCTCAACCAGCCGCAGTACCAGCCGTGGCCGATGGAGGAGCAGGTCGCTGCGCTGTACGCCGGCGTCAACGGCTACCTCGACGACATCCCGACGGAGGACGTGCCGCGCTTCCAGGACGAGCTCCGCGAGGCGCTGCGCGCGCAGGGCGACATCTACAAGACGATCCGCGAGACCGGCGACCTGCCCGATGAGGTCACCGAGGCGCTGAACGGCGAGATCGAGAAGGCGAAGCACCGCTTCCAGCCGTCGCAGGAACGGGAAGCCGCCTGACGTGGCCTCCACGCAGGACCTGAAGCGGCGTGTCCGCTCGATCACGAACACGCGCAAGCTGACGCGCGCCATGGAGCTCGTCGCGTCGGCGCGGCTGCGCCGCGCGCAGATGCGGATCGAGGCGATGCGGCCGTACGCCGACCGGATGCTCGAGCTGATGGCCGGTGTGTCGCAGGCGGCAGGCGCCGTGCGGCTGCCGCTGCTCGAGCGGCGCGAGAACGTCCAGAGGATCGCGATCGTCCCCGTCACCGGCGACCGGGGCCTCGCCGGCGCGTTCAACGCCCAGGTGCTGCGGCGGTCGCTCGCGCTGATGCGCGAGGCGCAGCGCGAGGGGCAGGAGGTGCGGTTCTACTCGGCCGGCAAGAAGGCCGCGTCGACGCTGCGCTTCCGGCGGCTCGACGTCGGGCAGGCGTGGACCGGGTTCAGCGACCGGCCGGCCTACGGCGACGCGCAGGCGATGGCGCATGCGCTCGCGGAGGCGTATGTGGAGGGCGAGATCGACCGGGTCGTGGTCGTCTACAACGCGTTCGTCTCGCCGCTCGTGCAGAAGGTGACGGTGCGCGACGTCCTGCCGATCCCGCAGGAGGTGCTCGCAGGCGGCGACGAGGACGGGGAGGGGGAGCGCGCCTCGACGCCGGACTTCATCTACGAGCCCGAGCCCGAGGAGATCCTGGCGCGGCTGCTGCCCGTCTACGTCGAGACGGAGCTGTACCGCGCGCTGCTCGAGTCGGCGGCGTCGGAGCAGGGGGCGCGCATGACCGCGATGCGGAACGCCTCGAAGGCAGCCGGCGAGCTGATCGACAGCCTGACGCTCGCGATGAACCGCGCCCGCCAGGCGGAGATCACCCAGGAGATCCTCGAGGTCGTCGCCGGCGCCGACGCGCTCTCCGGCTGACGGCGCGGTCCCTAACTTTCCCGCCGCCCCGTCGTCTCATCCCGCGACCATGGCTGGCGGCGGCATCGGTGATCGGGTAGTGTCCCCGCGCCCGTGAGCGTCGGTTTCGACAAGACGGACATGGCCACCGACGTCGCCGTCCCGACCGACGTCGCCGTCCAGACCGCGGACGACCAGGCGGTCGTCAAGGCGCGCGGGTACTGGGAGCTCGTCTGGATCCGGTTCAGGCGCGACCGGCTCGCGATCGCCGGCGGCATCTTCATCGTCTTCCTGTTCGCCGCCGCCTACGGCGGCGCGCCGCTCGCGCAGCACCTCCTCCACCACGGGCCGAACGACATCTTCCCGTTCGGCGTCAACCAGGCGACCCTGACGCCCGTCGGGCCCTGGACGCACATCTCGCTGGCGCCGTACCCCGGGGCCTCCGGCCACTTCGGGCACACGCTCCTGATCCTCGGCGGCGACAGCCAGCTCGGCCGCGACCTCTTCCTGCGCCTGCTCTACGGCGCGCAGACCTCGCTCGAGGTCGCCATCTTCGCCACCGCCGGGTCGGTGGCGCTCGGCGTCTTCATGGGCCTGCTGGCCGGCTACTTCCGCGGCTGGGTCGACACCGTCATCTCGCGTCTCGTCGAGATGGTGATGGTCTTCCCGTTCCTGCTCTTCATCATCGCGCTCCGGATCGTCGCCGGGCCGACGCTGAACTCGATCACCCTCGGCTTCCTGCCGCACGGGGTCGTGACCCTCGCGCTCATCTTCACGATCTTCGGCTGGTTCTACCCCGCCCGGATCATCCGCGGCGTCGTCCTCTCGCTCCGCGAGAAGGAGTTCATCGAGGCGGCCCGCATGACGGGGGCGAGCGACTTCCGGATCATGCGCTCGCACCTGCTGCCGCACCTCGTCGCTCCGATCATCGTCTACTCGAGCCTGATCGTCGCGCAGAACATCATCGCCGAGGCCGGCCTGTCCTTCCTCGGGCTCGGGATCGACCAGCCGACGGCGAGCTGGGGGAACCTGCTCGCCACCGCGCCGGACTTCTACCTCACGCAGCCGTGGCTGATGGTCTGGCCGGGGCTCTGCATCCTCCTCACGACGCTGGCGTTCAACCTGCTGGGCGACGGCCTTCGCGATGCCTTCGACCCGCGCGCTCGCATCTAGCCTGACCGTGGCCCTCACCGGCACCGTCCTCACCGCGTGCGGCGGCTCCGACCGGCCCGCCGGTGCGCACCCGCAGTTTCGGCCGCCTGCCCAGGGCGGCTACACCGTCCCGTGGCCGCCGCCCCGGCACCTCCATCCACCCGCGTAGGGCTAACTCTTTGCGGCTCGAAACGTCTTAGCTAACCGCTGTGTCTGTCCCACAACACCCGACCTGGCGCCGCCCGCCCACGCGTGCGGTTCCGAGAGGAAGGAGTCATATGCGCAGGAAGCACATGCTCTCCCTGTTCATGCTCGTCATGGGAGTAGCGTTGCTCGTCGCCGCGACCACCGTGGCCGTCGCAACCTCCGCGACGTCGCACACGGCCACCGCGGCGAAGGCATCCGCCAAGCGGGGCGGCGTGCTGCGCGTCAACCAGTCCGGCACGGACTTCGACACCGTCGATCCGGGTCTCGCGTACGTGACCAACGACTGGGCGCTGCTGTACACGACGCAGGTCCTGCTCGTCAACTACCCGGAGAAGAACGGGCAGGCGGGCGGTCAGCTCTACCCGGAGGGTGCCACGTCGTTCCCGATCGTCTCGAACAACGGGAAGACGTACACGTTCCACATCCGCCCGGGCCTCAAGTTCAGCGACGGCACGCCGGTCACGGCGGCCGCCTGGCAGCGCGCCTGGGAGCGGAACCTGAGCCCGAAGATGGGGTCGCCGATGGGCGTCAACGACCAGTTCCAGAAGGTGATCGTCGGCGCGGAGGCGTTCAACAACGGCAAGGCCTCGCGCATCTCGGGCATCTCGGCGCACGGGCTCACGCTCGTGTTCCACCTGACGAAGCCGAACCCGACGTTCACGTCGTACCTGGCGATGCAGTGGTTCGGTGCGGTCAAGCCGAACATGCCGTACACGACGCAGGGGCTGAACGTCTACCCGTCGGCCGGTCCGTACTACATCGCGAGCCGTGAGCCGAACCGCACGACCGTGCTGAAGCGGAACCCGTACTACCACGGGAGCCGCCCGGCCAACCCGGACCAGATCGTGATCACGAGCAACACGGACGTGAACCAGTCGCTGCTGCAGGTCAAGGCCGGCCAGGCCGACCTCGACATGGGCGGCGTCCCGTCGACGGCGGCCGCCTCGCTCGGCCAGCAGTACGGCGTCAACAAGGGCCGCTTCCACGTGGGCTCGACGTCGTGCGTCGACTACCTGCTCCTGAACACCGTCCGCGCGCCGACGAACAACGTCGCCGTCCGGAAGGCGCTCAACTGGGGCATCGACCGTCCGGCCCTGCTGCGGATCCTCGGCAAGTACGCCGGCCAGCGCTCCGACCAGATCCTGGTCCCGGGCGTCCCCGGCTACCGGCCGTACAAGATCTACGCGTGGTCGGGCGCGAACGTGGCGAAGGCGAAGGCCGTCGGCGGCTCGGCGCTGAAGAGCGCCGGGACGTTCAACGTCCTGCACACGCCGACGCCGGCCCGCACGGCGCAGGCGCAGGTCGTCGAGTACAACCTGCAGAAGCTGGGCCTGAAGTACAACGACGTCCCGACGCCGGGCACGACGTACTACAACACGCTCGAGACGAAGGGCACGTCGTACAACATCGCCCGCGCCGGTTGGTGCGCGGACTACTTCGACCCGTTCGACTACATCAACGTGCTGCTCGACGGTCGGTCGATCCAGCAGACGAACAACGTCGACATGGCGTACCTGAACTCGCCGGCGCTGAACAAGCAGATGGACCAGGCTGCAGCGCTGTCGGGCAGGGCCCGCGCCAACGCGTACGCGAAGCTCGACCTCGAGGTCATGCAGAAGTACGCGCCGTGGGTGCCGTTCATGATCGACAACACGCGGTACCTCACCTCGTCGAGGGTCAGCAACTGGGTGTACAGCACCTACTTCGGCGAGCCCGACCTGAACGCTCTGGCGGTCGGCTAACACCGCACCGTCGCAACCCACGCGGCTGGAGGGGTACCCTAGGGTGCCCCTCCAGCCCGTTTCGAGGAACCCCCCATGACTCACTTCCTCATCCGTCGGATCTTCTGGGCGATCTTCCTGTTCCTGGTCGCCACGATCATCACGTACCTGATCTTCTTCGTGATCCCGGCCGACCCGGCGGCGCTCGCGGCCGGCAAGGCGCCGACGCCGCAGGACGTCGCACGGGTGCGCCACCTGATGCACCTCGACCTGCCGATCTACCAGCAGTACTGGCTGTTCCTCTGGAACCTGATCCGTCACGGCTCGCTCGGCCACTCGTTCGTCAACCGCCAGAGCGTCCGTTACCTCGTCGGCGAGGATGCGCCCGTCACGGCCTCGCTCGTGTTCGGCGGCGCGGTCTTCTGGCTCTCGCTCTCGATCCCCGTCGGCATCCTCTCGGCGCTGCGGCCGCGCTCGCTCCTCGACCGCATCGCGATGCTCTTCGTGCTGGTCGGGATCTCCGCCCATCCCGTGTGGATCGGCCTCATCCTCTCCTACGTCTTCGGCTACAAGCTCGGCATAACGCCGATCGCCGGCTACTGCAATTTCTTCCCCGGCACGCCAGGGGCGCAGTGCAGCGGGCCGATCCAGTGGGCCTACCACCTCATCCTGCCCTGGATCACGTTCATGGTCCTCTTCGCTGCGCTCTACGTGCGCCTGATCCGGGCGAACGTGATGGAGACGATGTCCGAGGACTACGTGCGGACCGCGCGGGCGAAGGGCGCGGGCGAGCGGCGCGTCATGGTGCAGCACGTGCTGCGGAACAGCATGCTGCCCGTGGTGACGATCCTCGGCATGGACATCGGGCTCGCGCTCGGCGGGGCGATCTTTACCGAGACCGTCTTCAACCTGCCCGGGCTCGGCAACAATCTCGTCTCGGCCGCGAACGCCGACGACCTCCCGCTGGTGGTCGGCATCGTCGTCTTCGCGACATTGGCGGTGATCGTCTTCAACTTCCTCGTCGACGTCGCGTACGCGTTCCTCGACCCGCGGATCAGGCTGAGCTGAGATGGCGCTCCTCGAGGTCAAGGACCTGCGAACGAGCTTCCGCACCGACGACGGCGTCGTGAAGGCCGTCTCGGGCGTCGACTTCGCGCTCGAGCGCGGGCAGACGCTCGGCGTCGTCGGCGAGTCGGGCTCCGGGAAGAGCGTCACGTTCCTGACGCTGATGGGGCTCGTCGACCCGCGCCACGCGATGGTCAGCGGCTCCGTGCTGTTCGACGGCGAGGAGATCCTCGGCGCGAAGACGTCGCGGCTACGGGAGATCCGCGGCGCGCGCATCGGGATGATCTTCCAGGACCCGATGACGTCGCTGAACCCGGTCAAGCGGATCGGCTGGCAGCTCGAGGAGGCCGTCCTGCTGCACAACGACGTGACGCGGTCGGAGGCTCGGAAGCGGGCGGTCGAGATCCTCAAGCAGGTCGAGATCCCGCGCGCCGACCAGCGCATCGACGACTACCCGCACCAGTTCTCGGGCGGCATGCGCCAGCGCGTGATGATCGCGATGGCGCTGATCAACAACCCGGAGATCCTGATCGCGGACGAGCCGACGACGGCGCTCGACGTCACGACGCAGGCGCAGATCCTGCGTCTGATGAAGCGGCTGCAGGACGAGTTCCAGATGGCGATCGTGATGATCACGCACGACCTGGGCGTCGTGGCCGAGCTCGCCGACGACGTGCTCGTCATGTACGGCGGCCGGGTCGTCGAGCAGGCGTCCGTCGACGACCTGTTCGCGAAGCCGGAGATGCCGTACACGTGGGGGCTGCTCGGCTCGCTGCCGCGCCTCAACCTCATCGCAGCGCGCCTCGAGCAGATTCCCGGCCAGCCGCCGTCGCTGCTGCACCCGCCGTCCGGCTGCGCCTTCCACCCGCGCTGCGAGTTCGTGATGGACGTCTGCCGACAGGAGCTGCCCGAGCTGCGGCCGGCGCTCGGCGACGAGACGCACCGGTTCCGCTGCCACCTCGACGACGAGGCGCGCGCGCGGATCTGGGACGCGAAGCGCGCCAAGCTCGTGACGGAGGACGTTGCCGCGTGAGCGAGCTGCTCGTCGTCGAGAACCTCCAGAAGCACTTTCCCGTTACGCGCGGCCTGATCCTGCAAAAGGAGGTCGGCGCGGTGAAGGCGGTCGACGGCGTCAGCTTCAGCGTCGCCGCCGGCGAGACGCTCGGCGTCGTCGGCGAGTCCGGCTGCGGCAAGTCGACGATGGCGCGCTGCGTCGCGCGCCTGCTCGAGCCGACCGGCGGCAGGATCATCTTCGACGGCCGCGACATCACACACCTCGACCGGACGCAGATGCGGGCTGTCAGGCGCGACATGATGATGGTGTTCCAGGACCCGTACGCGTCGCTGAACGCGCGCAAGCGGGTCGGGTCGATCGTCGGCGAGCCGCTCGAGGTGCACGGGATCGGGACCGAGGCGGAGCGGAAGCGGCGCGTGCAGGAGCTGCTCAAGATCGTCGGCCTCAACCCGGAGCACTACAACCGGTTCCCGCACGAGTTCTCCGGCGGCCAGCGCCAGCGCATCGGGATCGCCCGCGCGCTCGTCGTCAATCCGAAGCTGATCATCTGCGACGAGCCGGTTTCGGCGCTCGACGTGTCGGTGCAGGCGCAGATCCTGAACCTGCTCAAGGACCTGCAGCGCGACTTCGGCCTCACCTACATCTTCATCGCGCACGACCTGAACGTCGTCCGCCACATCTCGGAGCGCGTGATGGTCATGTACCTGGGCAAGGCGGTCGAGGTCGGCACCAAGCACGAGCTGTACGCCGAGCCGAAGCACCCCTACACCGGCGCGCTGCTCTCGGCCGTGCCGATCGCCGACCCGTCGCTCGGGCGCGTGCGCAAGCAGATCGTGCTCGGCGGCGACGTGCCGAGCCCGCTCAACCCACCGGCCGCGTGCCGGTTCCACCCGCGCTGCCCCCGCTTCGTCGACGGGAAGTGCAACGTGGACGAACCGCTGCTGACGCCGGCGCCGGGCGCCGTCGACCACCGCTTCGCCTGCCACTTCCCGCTCGAGCGCTGGCCGATGTCCGAGGAGGAGATCCGCCGCGCACCGGCCTTCGCCGGCGCGGACTGACCCACTGCCGCCGTGATCCGCGCGGCGATCCGGCGCGTCCTCGTCCTCGTCGGCGTGATCGCGGCCGGCACGGTGGTCGGATCGACGATCCTCGGCCTGATCGCCGGCAGCGGCCTCGCGCGCTCGATCTCCGTCGGGTTCTACGTCGTCGGCACGGCCGTGCTCGTCGGCAGCTTCGTGATGGGGAGCCGCGGCCCGCTGCGGCCGGAGTGGGGTGAGGGCGGCCGTCCGAGCGGCGCGATCCTGCCGCGCGCCGTGCGGCGCGCGACGCCGGAGGAGCGGACGGAGTCGGTGCGCGTCTCGCTCCTGCTGTTCGCGCTCGGGATCGGCCTCGTGCTCGTGGGCGCGCTCGTCGACCCCACGCGCAGGTTCTTCTGAAAAACGACCTCTAACTTGCGCACGCAGGTAACGTCCAACTCGGTATGAGAACTGGACACTGCGACCGTACGCGCGCCTGGGTCTCCCTCCAGCTGGACGGCTGCCTGTCCGAGTTCGAGGGGCTGCTGCTCGAGCGGCACCTGGCGCGCTGCCGCGCCTGCGCGGCGTTCGCGCGCGATCTCCGCGCGCAGACGCGGCTGCTCCGCTCGGCTCCGCGCGAGGCGCCCGCGGCGCCGGTCGCGCTGCCCGTGCGGCGGCGCCGGCTCGCGCTCCCGGTCTCCGTCGCCTCGGCGGCGGCCGCAGCGGCCGCGGCGTTCGTCGCCCTGCACGCGCTGCCGACGAACGCCCATCAGCGCTTCGTCGGCGGCTCGCGCGCCTCGGCGCTGGCGCTCGTCGCGCCGGGCGACGCGAACCTCGGCGTGCAGCGCACGGCCGTGCCGCGCTCGACCGGCGGGCTCGTCCGCGGCCAGTTCGGCCTCCCGGCCTGAGCGTCGCCTCCTCACAGAACGACGAAGCCCGGCGGAATTCGCCGGGCTTCGAAGATCGAACCTTCTCGCGTGCGGCTGTTACGGGCCGTTCGGCAGCGGCGGGCGCCAGTTCGGCTCCCAGTAGCTGACGAGCCAGCGGCCGGTCGGCTTGTCGCCTGCGCGCTTCAGGCCGAGGTAGAAGTCGAGGTGCGGGCGGACGCCCGATCCGGGCTTCGCGACGAGGTCGACCTCGAGCAGCATCGACGTCTTGTACGAGTAGTCGACGACGAACGAGGCGGTGGCCGTGTTGTTCGCCGGGTAGCCGATCACCGGGATGTTGCCGGTGTCCCACTGCTTCCGCGTGAGCGCGCCCTTCATGTCGGGATGCACGAGCGTGTACGACGAGTCCAGGTTCTTCCGCAGGACGGCCGTCTGGAGAAACTTCCGCGCGACCGCGAAGGCGGCCTTGGACGGCGGCGCCGGTACCTCCGGCTTCGCGACCTGCGCCGGCTGGTTCGAGATCGGCGAGTTGAACGCGTTGCCGGTGCCGCGCAGGACGAAGACGGAGATGAACGCGATCGCCCCGGCGACGAAGACGGCGGCGCTGATCCACAGCAGACGCCGCTGCGCGCGGGGCGAGGAGACGATGCCGGAGAAGAAGCCGCCGGCGTGGGGGGTCGTCGGAGTCATACCGGGTTAGACCACGGTAACAGAGGAAAGTTAGTCCCGTCTCGTGCCGGCGGGCTCGCGCTCGCGAGCAGGTCTGGGCGTCGCCGGATCGGACGGCAGCGGCGGCAGCGGACGGCTCGCCCGCTCGGCATTCAGCCTGCGCCAGCGGCGTGCGCGCGCGAGCGAGACGATCCCGAACGCGACCGGGATCAGCAGCGCGAGGCCGACCGCGCCGATCACGACCAGCAGCCAGCCCTTGCCGAGCGGCGCCTTCGTCGGCGCGGGCGGCGCCTGCGACGCGGCCGCGCCGAAGTCGGCCGGCCCGATCTCGTGCTGCGACCCGCGCACCGGATTCATGATCGCGATCGTGTAGAGGCGGTTGACGAGCCAGCGCGAGCCGCGGCGCACGACCTGCCCGGAGAAGACCCAGCTGCCCAGCTTCGCCCCCGGCCGCGGGTGCACGAGCAGGTTGAACTCGACCTCGCCGCGCCCGACGTCGATCGGCGTCCAGTTGTGGAACGTCGTCCCGCCGACGGGATAGGACGGGATCGGGCTGCTGCCGGCGCGCCACTGGGCCAGCGTCGAGCTCGCCTTCAGCTCCGGCCCCGCGAACCGCCATGCCGTCGTCATCGAGCGGCGGCCGACGCCGGCCGGGATGAAGCGGTCGAGCGTCGCGTCGATCGAGCGGCGGTCAGCCGCCGTCAGCCGCTCGTGGACGTTGCTCACGACCTGCGCCGGCCCCTCGTTCACCGTCGGCGCCGGGTTCGACGGGCCGGAGCTCGGCACGAGCAGGAACACGGCGGCGGTCCCGCCGGCGAGCGCGGCCGCGGCCGCGGCCCAGATCAGGCGGCGCCTCGCGCGCGGCGACGAAATCCGCATGGCCCGAGCGAGAGTACCAGGGGTATCGTGCGCTTCATGACGAGCGCCATTCGGGCGGGCGCAGTGTGCGCGGTCGCGGCGGCGGCGCTCGGGCTCGGCCCGGCGCGCGGCAGCGCCGGCGCGCAGACGCCGCGGTTCGTCTTCCACCGCGTCGTCTTCGTCGCCGTCTCCGGACAGGGCCGCGTCACGAGCGACCCCGCGGGAATCGCCTGCCCGCGCGTGTGCCGCTCCCGCACGTTCGTGAAGGACCAGACGGTGACGCTCGTCGCGCATCCGGCCGCCGGCTGGACGGTCGGGGCATGGTCCGGTTCGTGCACGGGCCGCGGCGACCGCTGCACCTTCATGCTCACCGACGCGCACGACTGCGCACGCGGCATGTGCCCGATCGGCGCCTTCGGCGAGCGTGTCGCCTTCGTGCGGCGGAACGCCGGCTAGGAGCGGCGGTGATCCCGAGCCTCGTCACCTCGTACACCTGAAGCCTCGACCACGCCGACCGTGTGTCGGCGGCGCTCAAGCGGGCGGAGCTTCGTTGGGGCGAGGAGCGCCGGCCGCGTTCGGGTAACCTGCGGCTGCCCCGCGTGCTGGCGCGCCCCTTTCGTGCACGGCGGCGGGCGAGCGTCCCGTCAACCGCGCCTCTCCAGGAGCTCTAGAAACGTGTCGACGACCACTGGCAACACCGGCAAGCTGCTCGAGATCAAGGGCGTCGTCGTCGACGCCGTGTTCCCCGACCGCCTGCCCGAGATCTACTCGGCGCTCGCTATCGAGCGGCCGGAGGGCGGGACGCTGATCGCGGAGGTGCAGCAGCATCTCGGCGACGACCGCGTGCGCGCGGTTGCGATGGACGCGACCGACGGCCTCGCGCGCGGCACGGACGTCGTCGACACCGGCGCGCCGATCTCGGTGCCGGTCGGCGACGTGACGCTCGGCCGCGTCTGGAACGTCCTCGGCGAGCCGGTCGACGAGAAGCCGGCGCCGACGGACGCGGAACGCTGGTCGATCCACCGCGACCCGCCGGCGTTCCAGGACCTGACGCCGAAGGTCGAGATCTTCGAGACCGGCATCAAGGTGATCGACCTGATCGCGCCCTACGTGCGCGGCGGCAAGATCGGGCTCTTCGGCGGCGCCGGCGTCGGCAAGACCGTGCTGATCCAGGAGCTGATCCACAACATCGCGCGTGAGCACGGCGGCGTGTCCGTCTTCTCCGGCGTCGGCGAGCGCACGCGTGAGGGCAACGACCTGCTGCTCGAGATGACGGAGTCGGAGGTGATCGACAAGGTCGCGCTCTGTTACGGCCAGATGAACGAGCCGCCCGGGGCGCGCCTGCGCGTCGGCCTCTCCGGCCTGACGATGGCGGAGTACTTCCGCGACCAGGGCCAGGACGTGCTGCTCTTCATCGACAACATCTTCCGGTTCGTCCAGGCGGGCTCCGAGGTGTCGGCGCTGCTCGGGCGCATGCCGAGCGCCGTCGGCTACCAGCCGACGCTCGCGACCGAGATGGGGCAGCTGCAGGAGCGGATCACGTCGACGACGAAGGGCGCGGTCACCTCCGTGCAGGCGATCTACGTGCCCGCCGACGACCTCACGGATCCGGCGCCGGCGAACACGTTCGCCCACCTCGACGCGACGACGGTGCTCTCGCGCGCGATCGTGGAGCAGGGGATCTACCCCGCCGTCGACCCGCTCGACTCGACCTCGCGCGCACTGCAGCCGGGCATCGTCAGCGACGAGCACTACCGCGTCGCGACGCGCGTGCAGGAGGTGCTGCAGCGCTACAAGGACCTGCAGGACATCATCGCCATTCTGGGCATCGAAGAGCTGTCCGACGAGGACCGGCTCACCGTCGCGCGCGCCCGCAAGATCCAGCGCTTCCTGTCGCAGCCGAACTTCGTCGCCGAGCAGTTCACCGGCACACCGGGTCAGTACGTGAAGCTCGAGGACACGATCCGCGGCTTCGCCGAGATCCTCGACGGCCAGCACGACGACCTGCCCGAGCAGGCGTTCTACATGGTCGGCCCGATCGAGGGAGCGGTCGAGCGCGCGAAGCAGATGGCCGGCGCCTCGGCGTAGATGGCCGACCGCCGGCAGTTCTCCGTCTCGCTCGTTACGCCCGACGGCGCCGCGTTCGAGGGCGACGCGGAGATGATCGTCGTGCCCGGCGCGGCCGGCGAGATCGGAGTGCTCGCGCGGCATGCGCCGCTCATCGCGACGCTCAAGGCAGGCTCGACGCGCGTGCACGTCTCGCAGAACGAGGTGCTCGAGTTCGCCACCGGCCCGGGCTTCTTCCAGGTGCTGAACGACCGCGCGATCGCGCTCGTCGACGACGCCGTCAAGGCGGACGACATCGACGACGCGAACGCGCGCCGGCAGCTCGAGGAGGCGCAGGCCGAGCTGCAGCGGATCGAGAGCGGCGAGTCGACCGCCGACCGCTGGCAGGTCGAGCAGCGCATCCGGCACGCCGAGAACATGCTCGGCGTCGCCGGCCGCGCGTAGCGCGTCCGGTCCGGCCGGAGCGTTTCGCTTTCGGCAACACTGTCACGATGCGGGACGTCGCGGCCGACATCAGGCGCATCGCTGCCGAGCGCATCCTCGTGCTCGACGGCGCGTGGGGCGTGCTGCTGCAGAACCGCGGCCTCACCGAGGCCGACTTCCGCGGCGAGCGGTTCGCCGACCACCCGCGCGACCTGCTGAACGACCCGGACGTCCTCAACCTGACGCGCCCCGACGTCGTGAGCGAGGTGCACCGCGCCTACTTCGACGCCGGCTGCGACATCACCACCACCAACACGTTCACCGCAACCTCGATCGGCCAGTCCGACTACGGCCTCGAAGGTGCCGTCTACGACATGAACGTCGCCGGTGCGCGCCTGGCGCGCGACGCGGCCGGACCGGAGCGCTTCGTCGCCGGCTCCGTCGGACCGCTCAACATCACGCTGTCGCTCAGCCCGCGTGTCGACGACCCGGCGTTCCGCACGCACACCTTCGACCAGGTCGTCGAGGCGTACGCCGAGCAGATCCGCGGCCTGCGCGACGGGGGCGTCGACCTGCTCCTCGTCGAGACGATCTTCGACCCGTTGAACGCGAAGGCCGCGATCATGGCCGCGCGAGAGACGGCGCCGGAGCTGCCGCTGTGGATCAGCGTCACGATCGTCGACCTCTCCGGCCGGACGCTGAGCGGGCAGACGATCGACGCGTTCTGGACGTCGATCGAGCACGCACATCCGCTCGTCGTCGGCGTCAACTGCTCGCTCGGCGCGCGCGAGATGCGGCCGTACGTCGCCGAGCTGTCGCGTGTCGCGAGCTGCCTCACGTCCTGTCATCCGAACGCGGGCCTGCCGAACGCGTTCGGCGGCTACGACGAGACGCCGGAGGTGACGAGCGCGCTGCTGCGCGAGTTTGCGCTCGACGGCTTTCTCAACGTCGCCGGCTCGTGCTGCGGCTCGACGCCGGAGCACACGCGTGCGATCGCGGCGGCGGTGCGCGGGCTCGAGCCGCGCCGCGTCCCGGCGCGGAATCGCAATCCCCGGTTCAGCGGCCTCGAGACGTTCGAAATCGGCCGCGACACGGGCTTCGTGCTCGTCGGCGAGCGCACGAACGTCACCGGCTCTGCGCGGTTCCGCCGCCTCGTCGAGGCGGGCGACTTCGGCGCGGCCGTGGACGTGGCGCTCGAGCAGGTGCGGGGCGGCGCCAACCTGCTGGACGTGAACATGGACGCCGACCTGCTCGACGGCGAGCAGGCGATGCGCACGTTCTTCAACGTGGTCGCGACGGAGCCGGAGGTCGCACGTCTGCCGATCGTCGTCGACAGCTCCAAGTGGTCGGTGCTCGAGGCGGGTCTGCAGTGCCTGCAGGGCAAGGGCGTCGTCAACTCCATCTCGCTCAAGGAAGGCAAGGAGGAGTTCCTCGCACACGCGCGCCGCATCCGCGACTACGGCGCCGGGGCGATCGTGATGGCGTTCGACGAGGAGGGGCAGGCGACGACCGTCGAGCGCCGCGTCGAGATCTGCGGCCGCGCCTACGACCTGCTCGTCGGCGAGGCCGGCTTCGCGCCTGAAGACATCGTCTTCGACCCGAACGTGCTCGCCGTCGCGACCGGCATCGAGGAGCACGACGACTACGCGCGCGCCTTCATCGAGAGCCTGCCGCTGATCAAGCGGCGCTGCCCCGGCTCGCTGACGTCCGGCGGGATCTCGAACCTCAGCTTCGCCTTCCGCGGCAACGACGTCGTGCGCGAGGCGATGCACGCAGCCTTCCTGTACCACGCGATCCGCGCGGGGCTCGACATGGGCATCGTCAACGCCGGCCAGCTCGCGGTGTACGAGGAGATCGAGCCCGAGCTGCGCGAGCGCGTCGAGGACGTGATCCTGAACCGCCGCCCCGACGCGACCGAGCGGCTGGTGGAGATCGCCGAGCGCTACCGCGGCGCCGGCGCGCGCCGCGAGCTCGACACGGCGTGGCGCGAGGCGCCGGTCACGAAGCGGATCGAGCACGCGCTCGTGCACGGGATCGTCGACCACATCGACGAGGACGTCGAGGAGGCGCGGCGCAGCGCCGTGCGACCGCTCGACGTGATCGAGGGGCCGTTGATGGACGGCATGCGCGTGGTCGGAGACCTCTTCGGCTCCGGGCGGATGTTCCTGCCGCAGGTCGTGAAGTCGGCGCGTGTGATGAAGCGCGCCGTCGCGTACCTGCAGCCGTACATGGAGGCCGAGGGCGGCGAGGAGCGCCAGGCGCAGGGCAAGGTGCTGCTCGCGACCGTCAAGGGCGACGTGCACGACATCGGCAAGAACATCGTCGGCGTCGTGCTCGGCTGCAACGACTACGAGGTGATCGACCTCGGCGTGATGGTGCCGGTCGACAGGATCCTCGACACGGCGGAGCGCGAGCAGGCCGACGTCGTCGGCCTGTCCGGGCTTATCACGCCGTCGCTCGACCAGATGGTCGACGTCGCGCGTGAGATGGAGCGGCGGCGACTCGAGCTGCCGCTGCTGATCGGCGGTGCGACGACTTCGCGCCAGCACACCGCGGTCAAGATCGCGCCCGAGTACTCGAACGAGACCGTTCACGTCCTCGACGCGAGCCGCGTCGTGGACGTCGTCTCGCGCCTTCTCGACCCGGCGCGGCGGCGCGAGCTCGACACCGAGAACCGGGCGCTGCAGGAGCGCCTGCGCGAGCAGCACGCGGCCAAGCAGCGCCGGCCGCTGCTCCCGCTCGAGGCCGCGCGCGCCAACCGGCACCTCGTGCCGTTCGACGACGTGCCCGAGCCGCCGTTCACGGGGACGCGCGACGTCGAGCCGGAGATCGCCGAGCTCGTCGGCTACGTCGACTGGCAGTTCTTCTTCCACGCCTGGGACCTGAAGGGCAAGTTCCCGGCGATCCTCGACAACCCGGCCGCGCGCGAGCTGTACGAGGACGCGCGGGCGCTGCTCGCTGAGATCGCCGCGGACGGGCTTCTGCAGGCGCGCGGCGTCTACGGGTTCTGGCCGGCGCACGCGGACGGCGACGACGTCGTCGTCGACGGCACGCGCTTCTGCTTCCTGCGCCAGCAGGCCGACCACGCCGACGGGCGGCCGAACCGCTGCCTCGCCGACTACGTCGCGCCCGGCGGCGACCACGTCGGCGCGTTCGCCGTCGGCGTCCACGGCGCGGAGGAGCTCGCAGCGGGGTACGCCGCGGAGCACGACGACTACCGCGCGATCGTCGCGAAGGCGCTCGCCGACCGCCTGGCGGAGGCGTTCGCCGAATGGCTGCACGAGCGCGTGCGCCGCGAGTGGTACGCGCCGGACGAGCGCCTCTCGGAGGACGACCTGATCCACGAGCGCTACCGCGGCATCCGGCCCGCCTTCGGCTACCCGGCCTGCCCCGACCACAGCGAGAAGCCGAAGCTGTTCGACCTCCTCGACGCGGAGCGCGCCGGCCTCGCGCTCACCGACAGCTTCGCGATGACGCCCGGCGCGGCAGTCAGCGGCCTCTACCTGCACCACCCGCAGGCCAGGTACTTCGCCGTCGGGCGGATCGGAGCCGACCAGGCCGCCGACTACGCGGCGCGCAAGGCGGTCTCGGTCGCCGAGGCGGAGCGCTGGCTCGCGCCGAGCCTGTTCTGAACCGTTTCCGAACGATTGCCGGCCGGGCGCTTCGGTATCCTGGCCGCGCAGGCGCCCCCCGGGCGCCCTTGACGTTTCTATGAGGACGACGCTGAAGAGAGGCGTGGGGCGGGCCGCCCACGCCGCCAACGGCAACGGGAACGGGCGCGCCGAGGCCGTCTTCCCGCCGGCGACGCTCACGCAGGTCACGCGCTACGTGCAGCCGCCGCCGGCGAAGCGGAGCACGCTGCGGCTGTTCGGCCGGCTGCTCGCGATCGCGTGCGCGATTCTCGTCGCGCTCGTCGTCGGCACCGCCGCCGGCGCATACCTCTACGCGCACCAGTCGGTCTCCGACATCCAGGCGCGCTCGAAGGACGTCAAGCGCGCGGCCGCGGCGCTCCACATCCCGCTTCCGCACCAGCCCGCGATCGCGCTCGTGCTCGGCTACGACCATCGCGCAGGGCCGGAGTCGCACCGGCCGTCGCTGTCGGACACGCTCATGCTGATCCGCGCCGACCCGGTGACGAACACGATCTCGCTGCTCAATTTCCCGCGCGACCTGATCGTGCCGGTCTACTGCGGCTCCGGCCCGTCCGACAAGGTCGGCCACGTCGTCACGACGGGCCGCATCAACTCCGCGTATTCGATCTGCGGCGCGAAGGGGTCGCTGCTGACGATCGAGCACCTGACCGGCAACTTGCCGATCAGCTACCTGATCACCGTCGACTTCCACGGCTTCAAGGAGGTGGTCGACAAGCTCGGCGGCGTGTGGATGAACGTCGACCGCCGCTACTACAACAGGAACACGGGCGCATCGTACGACGACTACGCGAACATCAACCTGCAGCCGGGCTACCAGAACCTCGGCGGCGGCGACGCGCTCGAGTTCGTGCGCTTCCGCCACACCGACGACGACCTGCACCGCAACGCGCGTCAGCAGGAATTCGTGCAGGCGTTGCGCGAGCAGATCTCGCGCAACTTCTCGATCAGCGACCTGTTCCCGATCCTCCACGCGATCACGTCGAACATCCAGGTGGGGAAGGGCGGCGGGACGGTCGGCCTCGGCGAGATCGAGAAGTACGCGCTGTTCGCGTACGGCCTGCCCTCCGGCCACCTCTTCCAGGACCGGATCGAGAACGTGACGTGCCAGAACACCTGCACGGCGCCGCAGAGCGCGATCGACCAGGCGGTCGAGCAGTTCACGAACCCGGACGTCCAGTCCGCGAAGATCGCGAGCGCCGCCGCGCTGGGCCAGAAAATCAGGGAGAAGACGCCGCCGCCCGCGTCGGTGACGGTCACGGTGCTGAACGGGAACGGTGTCGCCGGCGCGGCGGCCAACGCCTCGTACCTGCTGCACGAGCGCGGCTACAAGACGGAGCTGCCGCCGAACAACGTGCAGGCTGACGCGCCGCCCGGCCGCACGTACTTCCACTCGATCATCTACTACGACCCGGCGCAGAAGGGGTCCAGGCAGGCGGCCGTCGCCCTGCAGAACCTGATGCAGCCCGCCGACGTGAAGCGGCTTCCGCGCGACCCGGCGATCGTCGCGCGCGACCCCGGCTCGATGCTCGTCGTCATCCTCGGCACCGCGTTCCCGGGGATGATCGCGCAGCCCGCGCGGCCGCAGGCGCCCGCCCACCATCCGCCGTTCGTCACCTACGACGCGAGCGCGGCGTCGTACCTGCGCCCGATCCAGCACAAGATCCCGTTCCCGCTCGAGGTGCCGACCGTGCTCGAGGGCAGCTCGTCGCTCGACACGCAGCCGGGCGACGTTCCGATGCGTTACTACTGGATCGACCACCGCGGCGGTCACAAGGCGGTCGTCCTGGTCTTCCACTCGACGAGCACGAACTCGTACTGGGACGTCGAGGAGACGAACTGGACCGACGCGCCGATCCTCGGCGACAAGAGCTTCCGGCACGACATCGGCGGCCGCGAGTACGACGAGTACTGGAACGGCTCGCACCTGCAGATGATCGTGCTGCGCGCGCACGGCGCGACGTACTGGGTCGAGAACTCGCTGCTGAACCAGTTGTCCAACGAGACGATGATCGCGATCGCGAAGGGTCTCAAGCCGCTGAGCGCGGTGAAGTAGGGTCTTTCGCATGAGCAGGGTGGGCATCTTCGGCGCCGGCTGGGTCGGCCTCGTCACGGGCGCGTGCTTCGCGGAGCTCGGTCACGAGGTGGTGGTCCGCGACGTGGTGCCGGAGAAGATTGCGGCGCTGCAGAGCGGAGCCGTCCCGTTCCACGAGGCGGACGTCCCGGAGCTGCTCGAGCGCAACCGCGAGCGGCTGACGTACACGCTCGACGTCAGCGACGTCGTCGACTGCGAGTTCCTGTTCGTCTGCGTCGACACCCCTCCCACCTATTCCGGCGACGCCGACCTGTCGCGCGTCTGGAGCGTCGTCGACGAGCTGCCGGCGCTCCCCGGGCGGCCGATCCTCGTGATGAAGTCGACGGTGCCCGTCGGCACGGGCGAGCAGATCCGGGCCGGCCTCGACCAGCGCGGCCTCGACCACGTCGCCTACGTCTCGAATCCCGAGTTTCTGGCCGAGGGCCGCGCAGTGCGCGACTTCATGCACCCGGACCGGATCGTCGTCGGGGCGTTCCACGCGGAGGACGGCGACGCCGTCGCCTCGCTCTACTCGGCCCTCGACGCGCCCGTCGTCCGCTGCGACGTCAACTCGGCCGAGATGATCAAGCTCGCCGCGAACGCGTTCCTGATGACGCGCATCTCGTTCATCAACGAGATCGCGAACGTCTGCGAGGCGACGGGCGCGGACGTCGTGAAGGTCGCCGAAGGCGTAGGCCTCGACCGGCGGCTCGGACCGCACTTCCTGCGCGCCGGCATCGGCTACGGCGGGTCGTGCTTCCCGAAGGACTCGCTGGCGCTGAAGCAGCTGGCGTCGAACTCGGGCTATCACTTCCAGCTGCTGTCGGCGGTGATCGAGGTGAACGAGCTGCAGAAGCGGCGCGTGATCGGCAAGCTCAAGCGGCACCTCGGCGACCTGCGCGGGAAGACGGTCGCGCTGCTCGGCCTCGCGTTCAAGCCAGAAACGGACGACATGCGCGAGGCTCCCTCGATCGTGCTCGCCTCGCGGCTGCTCGCGGAGGGTGCGAACGTCCGCGCCTGGGATCCGGTCGCCGACGGCGCGTCGCTTCCGAAGGGCGTCGAGATCGTCGAGTCGGTCGAGGCGGCGGTGCGCGGCGCGGACGCGGCCGTGATCGTGACGGAGTGGGTGGAGCTGCGCGAGCTCGCGTCGGAGCCGGTGCGCGCCGCGATGGCGAACCCGCTGATCGTGGACGGCCGCAACCTGCTCGATCCGGAGGCGGCGCGGCTCGCCGGCTTCACGTACGAGGGCATCGGCCGCCCGAGCGCGCCCGCGGCGCGCGTGCAGCCGCGCGACGCCGAGACGGCTCAAGCCTAGGCGGCGATGGAGGCGATCATCCTGGCCGGCGGCAAGGCCGAGCGGCTCGGCGACGCCGCGGGCGGACGTCCGAAGGCGCTCGTCGACGTCGCGGGCAAGCCGCTCGCCGCCTACCAGGTGGCCCGCCTTGCGCGCGCGGGCGTCGCCCGGGTGATCGTCTCCTGCGCGGCCGGACAGGGCGAGCTGTTCGAGCGCGAGCTGGCCGGGCTCGGAGCGGAGGTCGTGGCGGCCGAGGAGCCGGAGCGGCTCGGGCGCGGCGGCGGGATCAAGTTTGCGGCGCGAGCGCGGCGAGAGCAGGGCGACGTGTTCGCGCTGAACGGCGACGAGCTCGTGGCTGTCGACTTCGGCGCGCTGCTCGAACGCCACCGCGCGAGCGCAGCGGTGGCGACGATCACCGTCGCGCAGCCGAAGTCCCAGTTCGGGCTCGTCGACGTCGACGACGACGACGTCGTCCGCGGCTTCCGGGAGGACGCGCGCGTCCCGTACTGGGTCAACTGCGGCAACTACGTGTTGACGGACGAGGCGATCGAGCGCTTCCCCGACCGTGGAGACCACGAGTCGGCGACGTTCCCCGAGCTTGCGGCGGAAGGCGCGTTGCGCGCGTACCGGCACGAGGGGCTGTGGCTGACGGTGAACACGCCGAAGGAGCTGCGCGTCGCGGGTGAGCACGTCGCAGCGCACCCGGAGTGGCTCGCGTGAGAACATCGCAGCCGATGGACGTCGACTCGCCGAACATCGACAACCTCGATCGGTGGGCGCGCGAGGTGAAGCGGGTCGAGAAGCCGTGGGGCCACGAGCTCATCTGGGCGCTCACCGACGTCTACTGCGGCAAGGTGCTGTTCGTGAAGGCGGGGCAGTCGCTCTCGCTGCAGTTTCACCGCGAGAAGGACGAATCGTGGTTCGTCCAGTCCGGCCGGGCGAAGCTGGAGCTCGGCCGCGCGGGCGAGTCGCTTCTGAACGAGGAGGTCGTCGCCGCCGGCGCGGCGTTCCACTACGAGCCCGGGACGGTGCACCGCGTGACGGCGCTGGAGGACACCACGATCATCGAGGTCTCGACGCCACATCTCGAGGACGTCGTCCGCCTCGAGGACGCGTACGGCCGCGCCGGCACGTCGGAGCCGTAGAGTCCGCGCGTAGCCGCTCAGCACGTCCGGCGGCGCGAGCCGTTGCTCGATGCGCGCCTGCGGCGGGCGCCTCGGCGCTGGTCTCGCCGCGACCCGGCGCGAGCCCGCGTCGAAAGCTGCACATTCGGCGCAGTCGCGTCACTCACGCGTCACCGCGTGCATGCGACGCTTCGGTAAGGGGCGCCGCAGCCCCCGGGGCGGGGCCTGTTGCACGAGCCGGCGGGGTGTTGTGCGCGCGTATCCTTGACACGTATGTGTTAAGGTTCGAGGCATGCGGTACGCGTGGAAGGTCGCCGAGGCGGCGGCGGAAACCGGCTGGTCACCGCGGATGCTCCGCTACCTCGAGCGCGCCGGCCTCGTCAGCCCGCGGCGCACGGCTGCCGGCTACCGGCAGTACGGTCTCGCCGACCTCAACCGCCTGCGCTCGCTGCGCGAGTTGCGCGCGCGCTTCGGACTCGACCTGGCCGACGTCGTGTTCGCCCGTCGCCTGCGGCGCGAGCCGGAGCTGCGCCACGCGCTGGACGCATGGCTCGCCGCCGCCGACGACGCAGCCTCATGGGTCGAATGGGAGCAGCGCAAGCACGAGCGGCTGCTCGCGGCCTGACGCTCACTACACTCACCGAAAAGGGAGAGGGACGAATGGCCACAACGAAGCGACACGACGTGAAGGACCTGGCGCTCGCCCCCGAGGGCGTGCGGCGCATCATGTGGGCCGACCGCCAGATGCCGGTGCTGCAGGCGATCCGTGAGCGCTTCGAGCGCGAGCAGCCGCTGTCCGGCTACCGCATCTCGGCCTGCCTGCACGTCACGACCGAGACGGCGAACCTGATGCGGACGCTGAAGGCAGGAGGCGCGGACGTCGTCCTGTGCGCGTCGAACCCGCTCTCGACGCAGGACGACGTCGCCGCCGCGCTCGTGGACGAGTTCGACGTCTCGGTCTTCGCGATCAAGGGCGAGGACAACGACACGTACTACTCGCACATCGAGGCAGCGGTCGATCACAAGCCCCAGCTGACGATGGACGACGGCGCCGACGTGATCGGCGTCCTCCACAGCGCGCGGCGCGAACAGCTCGGAGACATCATCGCCGGAATGGAGGAGACGACGACCGGCGTCATCCGCCTGAAGGCGATGGAGGCCGACGGCGCGCTGGCGTTTCCGGTGATCGCAGTCAACGAAGCACGCACGAAGCACTTCTTCGACAATCGCTACGGCACGGGCCAGTCGACCATCGACGGCATCATCCGCGCGACGAACGTCCTCATCGCAGGGAAGAAGTTCGTGGTCGCCGGCTACGGCTGGGTCGGCCGCGGCGTCGCGATGCGCGCCCGCGGGCTCGGCGCACACGTCGTCGTGACCGAGGTCGACCCGATGCGCGCGCTCGAGGCGCTGATGGACGGGTACGAGGTGCTGCCGATGGCGCAGGCGGCGAGGATCGGCGACATCTTCTGCACCGCGACCGGCGACAAGCACGTGATCGCGCGCGACCACCTCGAGTCGATGAAGGACGGCGCGATCCTGTGCAACACGGGCCACTTCAACGTCGAGATCGACATCCCCGCGCTTCGGGATCTCGCCGTCGAGACGCGGGAGGCGCGTGCGTTCGTCGAGGAGTTCAAGCTCGCCGACGGCCGCCGGATCTTCCTGCTCGCCGACGGTCGGCTCGTCAACATCTCGGCTGCCGAGGGCCATCCCGCGATCGTGATGGACATGAGTTTCGCCAACCAGGCGCTGGCGACGGAGTACGCCGTGCAGCACGCCGCCTCGCTCGAGCGGAAGGTCTACCCCGTCCCGCGCGAGATCGACGAGGAGATCGCGCGCCTGAAGCTCGAGACGATGGGCGTCGAAATCGACCGGCTCACCGACGAGCAGGCGAAGTACCTCGCCTCGTGGAACGAAGGAACGTGAGCGTCGTGCGCGTCAGGCGTGCTCGAGCCTGAGTCGATCGTCAGGCTCGAGGACGACGCAGTCGTCCTGCTCGACCAGCGGCGCCTGCCCGACGAGGTGGTCGAGGTGCGCTGCCGCACCGCCGCGGAGGTCGCGGCGGCGATCAGCGCGATGGTCGTCCGCGGCGCGCCAGCGATCGGCGTCGCCGCCGCGTACGGCCTCGCGCTCGCCGTCCGAAACGGCGAGGACGCCGAAGCCGCGGACGCGGTGCTGCGTGCATCGCGACCCACCGCCGTCAACCTCGCGTGGGCGCTCGACCGGATGCGTGCCGAGCCGACGCCGGAGCACGCGCGGCGCCTCCATGCCGAGGAGGTCGACCGCTGTCGCCGGATGGCTGCGCACGCGGCGGCGCTGCTCGAGCCGCGGACTCGCGCGCTGACGCACTGCAACGCGGGTGGGCTCGCAACCGCCGGCTACGGAAGCGCGGTCGGCGCACTCGTTGCGGCGTGGGAGCGCGGCCTCCTTGGTCACGTTTGGGTCGACGAGACGAGACCGCTCCTGCAGGGCGCGCGTCTGACGGCATGGGAGCTGGAGGCGGCGGCGATTCCCCACTCGGTCATCGCCGACTCGGCGGCCGCCTCGTTCATGTCCGCCGGCGAGGTCGACTGCGTCGTCACGGGCGCCGACCGGATCGCCGCGAACGGCGACGTCGCGAACAAGATCGGCACCTACTCGCTCGCGGTGCTCGCGCGCCATCACGGAATACCCTTCTACGTCGTCGCGCCGACCTCGACCGTCGACCTCGCGACCGCGACCGGCGACGCGATCCCGATCGAGGAGCGCGATCCCGCCGAGGTCACCACCCGGTTCCGTGCGCGCAACCCCGCGTTCGACGTTACGCCCGCCGCACTCGTCACCGCGATCGTCACGGAGGGCGGCGTCCACCGTCCGCCTTTCCAGGCGTCGCTCGCCGGCGCGCTCCTCGCCGCATGAAGGCGATCGTGCTCGCAGCCGGGTACGCGACCCGGCTCCGCCCGTTGACGGACACGTGGGCGAAGGAGCTGCTGCCGATCGCCGAGAAGCCGATGATCGACCACATCCTCGACCGCATCCGCGACGTCGAGGAGGTCGACGCCGTCCACGTCGTGACGAACGCGCGCAAGGCTGCGTCGTTCGAGCAGTGGGCGCGCGAGCAGGTCCACGTGACCGTCCACGACGACGGCACCAGCTCGAACGACCACCGGCTCGGCGCGATCGGCGACCTGCAGCTCGTGATCGACCGGGCCGGTCTGGAACACGAAGACCTGCTCGTTATCGCCGGCGACAACCTCTTCGACCTCAGCCTCGCCGACTACGTCGAGTACTGGCGCGGCAAGGGTGTCGCAAGTGCGGTGGCGGTGCGGGACGTCGGCTCGCGCGAGCTCGCCTCGCGCTACGGAATCGTGGAGATTGCCGACGACGACCGCGTCCTCGACTTCGTGGAGAAGCCGGCAGACCCGCCGTCGACGCTGGCGGCGATCGCGGCGTACGTGTACCACCGGGAACACGTGCCGCTCGTGCGCGCGTACCTGGACGAGGGAAACGAGCCCGATCAGCCCGGCCGGCTCGTCCAGTGGCTGCACCGGCGCGAGCCCGTCTACGGCTGGCGGTTTAGCTCGCAGTGGTTCGACGTCGGCGACTTCGAGCAGCTGCTGCTCGCCGACAACGTGATGCGCCGCCGTGCGGGACTACCCGAGCGCGTCGCCTACTCACCAGAGTAGGCGCGGCGGCGCGGCGGCGCGTCGCCGCGGCGAGGCGAAGAATCACACTCTTGTTGCAGTCACGCCACCCACGCGTGACACGCGCGCACGTACGTTCACGGGGTGGCTCTTCGACATCCTCCTACCTTCTCGCTGCGTCGCCTGCGGCGCCCCGTCCGACAGCCTCTGCGCGTTCTGTCGTCGTCAGCTTCGACCGCTGACGCAGCCCTGTTGCTCACTCTGTGGCGCGCCGACGGCGTGGCCGGTCGAACGGTGCCGCGAGTGCTCGGGCCGTCGGCTGGCGTTCGCGTCGGCGCGCGGTGCCGTGGCGTACGCGGGCCCTGCGCGGCCGCTCGTGCGGGCATGGAAGGAGCGCGGCCTCCGCCGGCTCGCTTCCGTGGCCGCCGACCTTGTCGAGGCGACGCTCGGCCCGGTGGCGGCGGACGTCATCACGTATATCCCGCCAGACGACGTGCGACAGCTCGAGCGCGGCGTCCACCCGGCGCAAACGCTTGCACGTGAGCTCGGTCGTCGCTGGGACGTGCCGCACGCCGCGGTGCTCCGCCGGGCGCGCGCCGCGGAGCGCCAGACGCGGTTGAGCCTCGCGGAGCGCCGCCGCAACGTCGCGCGGGCGTTCGCGGCGACGCAGCCGGTCTCGGGCCACGTGCTGTTGGTCGACGACGTCTATACGACTGGATCGACCGCCAGCGCCGCAGCGCGCGCGCTGCGCGACGCAGGTGCGGCGCGCGTCGACGTCGTCACCTTCGCCCGCGCGGTCCGCGGCTGAGGGGCGGTCGCGCTGTCGAGCAACCCCGCCGGCGGCCGGTCGGCGTCGTACGCGCCCCCCTGCCCGCCGAATCATGGGCCCGCGCTTCGAATCGCCGTTCGTTACCCTCAGGTGGTCGCTATCAGGAGGCGCTCGATGAGGCTGCAGGTGAAAGGCAAGAACGTCGAGGTGACGCCGTCGATTCGCGAGTACGCCGAGCGAAAGCTGGCGAAGGTCGCGAAGCAGCTGGCCGAGCAGACGCGCGTCGAGCTCGAGCTGAGCGAGCTGAAGAACCCCTCGATCGCCGCCAGTCACGTCGCCGAGGCGACGGTGTTCACGAAGGGCCCGACGTTGCGCTGTTCCGAGGCGTCGCCGGACATGAAGGCCTCGATCGACCAGCTCGCCGCCAAGCTCGAGCGTCAGGTGAAGCGCTACCGCGAGCGGCGCGTGATCGAGCCGCGACGGCACGCCGAGCACAACGGGAGCGACTGACGCCGTTGGCGCCGTTCGGCGGTCGGAAGCCGCTGCACCGCGCGCTGGCCGAAGCGGGCGGCGTCGACCTCGACGGCGGGCGTGCGCGCCCCGAGCCGGCGCAGGCGGCCGAGCCGCCGGGCTGGGACGGCGAGCAGCGAGGCGAGCCGGGGATCCACGGCGTGCCGCGCGCGCGGCGGTGGGATGCGGTCGCGACCGCCAGCGACGTGCCCGACGCGGCGGGCGATCGCATCGAGTTCGTCGCGCTCGACGACGGCACGCTCGTCGTGGACGAGGACGAACCGGACGCGGCCGTGGGCGCCCTCGCCGACGCGGTCGCGCTCGCGCCGCCGTACAGAGCGGAGGCCGTCCGTCGCCACGGCCGGACGTGGGCGGTGGCCGTCTCGCGGATCCAGGTCGCCCGCTTGCCGGGCCTCGACGGCGACTCCGCCGAGCTCGTGTCGACGCGCGAGGGGCGCACGCTGACGGTCGACGGGCGACGGGCGTTCGGCAGCGCACTGTCGCTCGAGCGGGTCGGCGAAGCCGTCGGCCGCGAATACGTGGTACGCGCGCAGCGCGTCGACGGCGACCTCTGGCAGGTCGAGGCGACGCCGCTGTAGACGCGGGCGCCGCCCCTGCGAGCGCGGTGTACTGCGGCTCGCAGGCCCGAGGCGCGGCGGGAAGGGGCGCGAGGGAGACCCGGTACCCTGTCCTGCGGATGCCGCCCCAGCTCGGATCGTTCGAGAAGGCCCTCCGCTTCGGCGAGGGCCGCCGCATGAAGCGGCTGCAGGAGCAGGCGGCGTACATCGCCACGCTCGAGCCGGACTTTCGCACGCTCTCCGACCCCGAGCTGCGCGGGAAGACGGCCGAGTTCAAGCAGCGGATCGAGAACGGCGAGCCGCTCGAGGACGTCCTCTTCGAAGCGTTCGCGGCCGTGCGCGAGGCGCGCCTGCGCGAGTCCGACCAGCGGATCTTCGACGTCCAGATGATGGGCGGGATCGTCCTTCACGAGGGCGACATCGCCGAGATGAAGACCGGCGAGGGGAAGACGTTCGTCGCGAGCCTCCCGCTCTACCTGAACGCGCTCGCCGGCCGCGGCGTGCATCTCGTCACCGTGAACGACTACCTCGCGCAGCGCGACGCCGAGTGGAACCGACCCGTCTTCGAGCGGCTCGGCATCTCGGTCGCCTTCATCGAGTCGATGATGCCGTTCGACCAGCGGAAGGCCGCCTACGAGGCCGACATCACGTACGGGACGAACTCCGAGTTCGGGTTCGACTACCTGCGCGACAACATGGCGATCAGCCTCGACGGGGTCGTGCAGCGTGGCCACGCGTTCGCGATCGTCGACGAGGTCGACTCCATCCTGATCGACGAGGCGCGCACGCCGCTGATCATCTCCGGTGAGCCGACCACAGCCGCCAAGACCTACTACGACTTCGCGCGCGTCGTGCGCGGTCTGCGCGGCGTCCAGCAGAAGAACACCAAGCTCGAGGACGAGAAGCTCGCGCAGGAGTACGACTTCCTCTACGACGAGAAGCACAAGACGGTCGCGCCGACGGAACAGGGAATCGAGAAGGTCGAGCGTGCGCTCCGCATCGACCATCTCTACGCGGCGAACAACGTCCAGCTCGTCAACCACCTCATCCAGGCGCTCAAGGCGGAGGCGCTCTACAAGAAGGACATCGACTACGTCGTCGAGGACGGCGAGGTCAAGATCGTCGACGAGTTCACGGGCCGGATCATGGAGGGCAGACGCTGGAGCGAGGGGCTCCACCAGGCGATCGAGGCGAAGGAAGGCGTGGCGATCCAGGAGGAGCACCAGACGCTCGCCACGATCACGCTCCAGAACTACTTCCGCCTCTACGAGAAGCTCGCCGGCATGACCGGCACCGCCAAGACCGAGGAGAAGGAGTTCGTCGAGATCTACGGGCTGAACGTGGTCGAGATCCCGACGAACGTGCCGGTGCAGCGGCTGGACAAGAACGACCTCATCTTCAAGACGGTCGAGGCGAAGTTCAACGCGGTCGTCAAAGACATCAAGGAGCGCAACGAGAAGGGCCAGCCGGTGCTCGTCGGCACGATCGCCGTCGAGACCTCGGAGTACCTGAGCGAGCTGCTCAAGCGGCAGGGCGTCACGCACAACGTCCTGAACGCGAAGGAGCACGCGCGCGAGGCGGAGATCATCAAGGACGCGGGGCAGGTCGGCGCCGTGACGATCGCGACCAACATGGCGGGGCGCGGCGTCGACATCAAGCTCGCGGCGGGCGTGCGCGACCTCGGCGGCCTCTACGTCCTCGGCACCGAACGGCACGAGGCACGCCGCATCGACAACCAGCTGCGGGGCCGCTCGGGGCGTCAGGGCGACCCCGGCGAGACGCGCTTCTACCTCTCCGGCCAGGACGACCTGGTGCGCCTGTTCGCCGGCGACCGCATCCACTCGATCATGGAGCGGTTCAAGCTTCCGGACGACCAGCCGATGGAGGCGAGCATCCTCTCGCGGCAGATCGAGAACGCGCAGAAGAAGGTCGAGGAGCAGAACTTCGTCGCGCGCAAGAACGTCCTCAAGTACGACGACGTGATGAACGTGCAGCGTCAGGTGATCTACGCCGAGCGCAATCGCGTGCTGCACGGCGAGAACATCGACGAGCGCATCAAGGAGGAGTGGATCCCGGAGGTGATCGCGAACGTCGTCGCGCAGTTCGCGACCGTCGAGGAACCCGACAGCTGGGACCTCGGCGCGCTCGTGCAGGCGATGGACGCCGTCTACGGCACGGGCGTCGCGGTCGAGGAGCTACGCGGGCTCGACCGCGAGGCGATCATCCAGGAGTTCGTCGACGACGCGCTCGACGCGTACGCGGAACGCGAGAAGGAGCTCGACCGCATCCAGGAAGGGCTGATGCGCGACCTCGAGCGGTTCATCGTGCTGCAGACGGTCGACGTCCGCTGGCGCGAGCACCTCGAGGCGATGGACTACCTGCGCGAAGGGATCCACCTGCGCGGGATGGCGCAGAAGGACCCGCTCGTCGAGTACCGCAACGAGGGCGCGATCATGTTCGACGAGCTGATCAGCGCCATCCACGACGAGGTCGTGACGCTGCTCTTCCACGCCGAGGTGACCGCCGACGAGGCGAGCGCCGAGCAGCTGCAGCCCGCCGGCGCGAACGGCAACGGGACGGGCGCCCTGTCGTACGAGCACCAGTCGTTCGCGGGCGCCGACGCGATTCTCGCCGCCGGCGGGACCTCGACCGCGACGGCGGCCGTCGCCGGCGGCGGCGCGGTCGCCACGCCCCTCGCGCAGAAGCCGAAGGTCAACTCCGAGATCGAGAACCTAGGCCGGAACGACCCCTGCTGGTGCGGCTCGGGCAAGAAGTACAAGAAGTGCCACGGCGCGTGAGCGCGGCCCCCGCGAGCGGCCGCCGCGGCGCCTGATCGGCGGCTGACCGCGGCGGGCTCGCGGCCGCACGGCGGCCGCTCGATGCCGTAGGCTCCAGGTCCGTGAGCGTCGCGGAGCGTCGACTGCTCGCGCGCGAGGCGACGGTCTCGGCGGTCGTCGCCGCCGTGCTCGCGGGCGTGCTCGTGTGGGCCGGCCCGCCCGGTGTCGACCTGGCGGCTCACGCGTACCAGCGCACCTTCCTGCTCCAGCACGGCTTCACCGTCTGGAACAACTTCTGGTACGCGGGGCGTTACTCGTTCGTCACCTACAGCCTGCTCTACTACCCGCTCGCCGCGTACCTGGGGATCAAGGTGCTCGCGGTGGCGACCGTCTCGGCGGCCGCGCTCGCGTTCACGCTCGTCGTCTGGCGCGAGTGGGGGCCGGCGGCGCGCTTCTCGAGCCGCACGTTCGCCGTGCTGTGGGCCGGCGTCGTCCTGTCGGCCGCGTTCCCGTTCGCGCTCGGCGCCGCGCTTGCGCTGCTCGCCCTGAGCGCGCTGCAGCAGGAGCGGCGGCGGCTGTTCGCCGCGCTCACGTTCCTGACCCTGCTCGCGAGCCCGCTCGCGTTCCTGTTCATGGTCGTCGTCCTCGCCGGCGGCGTGCTCGTGCAGCGCCCGCGCAGGGCGACCGTCGCGGTCATCGCCGCCGCCGGCGCCCTCGAGCTCGTCCTGCGCCGCCTGTTCCCCGGCGAGGGGCAGTTCCCGTTCCACCTCACCGACCTGTGGCCTGGGGTGCTCTTCGGCGTGTTCGGGATCGCCGCGACGTGGGGCGAGCCGCGCGCGCGGCGCCTCCTGGGGTTGTTCGTCGCCTTCCTGCTGACGAGCCTGATCGCGTTCGTCGTCCCGAGCGACCTCGGCGGCAACGTCGAGCGCCTCAAGTTCGCGGCCATCCCGCTCGCGCTGCTGGTCGTCGCCGCCGTCCCGCGGCGCGTCGTGCTCGTCCTCCCGCTCGTGTTCGTCGCCGGCTTCTGGAACCTGACCGCGCTCGCGCACACCGCGAGCACCGCCGGCTCGGACCCGGCTCGCTCGGCGGCGTACTGGCAGGGGACGATCCGCTACCTGCACTCCCATCTGAGCCCGTCGTTCCGCGTCGAGGCCGTCGACACGAGTGAGCACTGGGCCGCCGCCTACCTTCCGGATGCGGGCATTCCGATCGTGCGCGGCTGGTACCGCCAGAACGACTTCCCCCAGAACGCGATCCTCTACGACCCGCACATCACCGGGACCGCGTACCGGGCGTGGCTGCGCAGCCTGGGCGTGCGCTACGTCGTCCTCTCCGACGCGCCGCCCGACTACAGCTCGCGGCTCGAGCGGAAGCTGATCCTGTCGGGCCGCTCCGGGCTGCGGCTCGTCTGGCGCGACGCGCACGTGCGGATCTTCGAGCTGCCGCACGCGAGCCCGATCGTGACCGGACGCGCCGACGGCACCGTGGAATGGATGACGCCGACACGGCTCGTGCTGTTCGTGCAGCGGCCGGGCGTCTACGACGTCAAGGTGCGGTGGTCGCCGTACTGGCGCGCGAGCGAAGGCTGCGTGGCGCGCGCGTCCGGCGGCAACGTCGTGATGCGCACCTTCCACTCCGGCTTCGTGACGCTCAGCTTCGACGTCGGGGTCCGCAGCGGGCTCGAGACGCTGACGGGGCTGGCGCCCACGCGCGCCTGCACGTCGTAGGCTCGCCGCTACCATCCCGCCGCCATGGCCGTCGAGGCACAGAAGACGCTCACCGAGCAGCTCTCCGAGCTCGGGGCCCAGCTCGACTGGGTCCGTGAGTACCTTTGACCCGCCTGCGCTCGAGCAGCGCCTCGTAGCGCTGGAGCAGCAGATGAACGCCCCCGGCTTCTGGGACGACCAGGGCGGGGCGGCGAAGGTGGCAGCCGAGCACGCGCGCGTGTCGCGGCGGCTCGACGGCTACCGCGCGCTGCAGCGCGAGTACGAGGACGCGCGCGAGCTCACGTCGCTGGACGAGGGCGGCGAGATGGAGGGCGAGATCGCGGCCGCGCTCGCGCGCCTGCGCGACGAGCTCGGCCGGCTGCAGGAAGCGGCGCTGTTCGACGGCGAGTACGACGCGGGCGACGCGGTCGTGACGCTGCAGTCCGGCACCGGCGGCACCGACGCGCAGGACTGGACCGAGATGATGCTGCGCATGTACGAGCGGTGGGCCGCGAATCGCGGGTTCCGCGTCGAGCTGCTCGAGGCGAGCCCCGGGGAAGAGGCGGGGCTGAAGTCCGCGACGTTCGCGGTGCAGGGCGAGAACGCCTACGGGATCCTGAAGGCCGAGCGCGGCAAGCACCGGCTCGTCAGGCTGAGCCCGTTCGACCAGGCGCACCGCCGCCACACCGCGTTCGCGACCGTGATCGTCGCGCCGCTGCTCCCCGACGACGGGGAGGTCGAGATCGACGAGAACGACCTGAAGATCGACACCTACCGCGCGCAAGGCGCCGGCGGCCAGCACGTGAACAAGACCGACAGCGCGGTGCGGATCACCCACCTGCCGACCGGGATCGTCGTCGCGATCCAGAACGAGCGATCGCAGTCGGCCAACAAGCAGACGGCGATGCGCGTCTTGAAGGCACGCCTGATCGAGCGGGCGGAGGAGGAGCGGGAGGAGCTGCTGGCGAAGGAACGAGGCGGCACGGCCGACACCGGGTTCGGAGGCGAGTCGATCCGCTCCTACGTCCTCCATCCCTACCAGCTCGTGAAAGACTCGCGCACCGGATACGAGACCGGAAACGCCCAGGCCGTGCTGGACGGGGCGCTCGACCCGTTCATCCGCGAGTACCTGCTGGCGCGAGCTGCAGGGAAAATCGTCTAGCCGGTGCTGTACACTCCCGGGCACGTTCGCACCTGGGCGCCCCGCCTGACGACGCCCGCCGAAGCAGTCGCCGAAGCACCGTGCAGGAACTGCCAGTGACAGATCCAGGAACCGTCTCGGTCGTCGACGCGCCGCCGGCCGCCGCGCCGCGGCCGAGCGCGGCGTCGATGATCGTGTTCGACTCCGTGACGAAGGTCTACGAGCCGGACGTCGTCGCCCTCCGCGACGTCACGTTCCACATCGACAAGGGCGAGTTCGTCTTCATCGTCGGCGCGTCCGGCTCTGGCAAGTCGACCCTCGTTCGCCTCCTGCTGAAGGAGCTCGAGCCGACGCACGGCAAGATCGTCGTCGGCGGCCGCGAGCTCGGACGGCTGAAGCGCTCGAAGGTGCCGATGCTGCGACGGAACATCGGCTGCGACTTCCAGGACTTCAAGCTGCTGCCGAACCGGACGGCGGCCGAGAACGTCGCGTATGCGCTGAAGGTGCAGGGCGAGAGCGCCTCCGCGATCCGCAAGAAGGTGCCGGAGGTGCTCGCGATGGTCGGGCTGTCGCACAAGATGAACAGCCTCCCCGACGAGCTCTCGGGCGGCGAGCAGCAGCGCGTGTCGATCGCCCGCGCGTTCGTCAACCACCCGCCGCTGCTCGTCTGCGACGAGCCGACCGGCAACCTCGATCCCGACACCTCCGTCGGGATCATGCAGCTGCTCTACCGCATCAACCGCTCGGGGACGACGATCCTGATGGTGACGCACGACCGCGAGATGGTCGACAAGATGCGCAAGCGCGTCATCCAGCTCGAGGACGGCCGGCTCGCGCGCGACGAGCGCCGCGGCGGGTACGCGGGCGACGGGGCGGTGTAGCCGTGAGCGGACGGATGAAGCTGCTCGTGACGGAGGCATGGCGCTCGCTCGGCGCCAACCTCTCGACCACGTTCGCGGCCACGATGACCGTCCTGATCGGCATGTTCCTGCTCGGGCTGTTCATCGCGCTCGGGACGTGGACCGTCTCCTGGTCGAACCACGTCAAGAGCGAGCTGCAGATCCGCGTCCAGCTGGCCGACTCGATCACGCTGCAGCAGCGCAACGACCTCGCACGCTCGCTGCAGCAGAACCCGCTCGTCAAGCAGGGAAGCGGTGGCTTCAAGTACGTCTCGAAGGAGCAGGCGTACCAGACGATGAAGCAGCGCTACCCCGACCTCGTCAACCCGCAGACGCTGACGTCGAACCCGTTCCCAGCCGAGTTCGACGTGACGCCGAACAAGGCGGAGAACCTCGACAAGCTCTACAACGAGCTGACGCATCCGAAGCCTGCGGGCGTCACGACCGTGATCGACGGCAAGCAGGTCTCGCACCGGATCCTGCGCGTCGCGCACGTGATCGAGCTGGTGTTCGTGCTGGCGACGATCGTGCTCGTCGTCGCCTCGGTCCTCCTGATCGCGAACACGATCCGCCTCTCGATCTTCTCGCGCCGGCGCGAGATCGAGGTGATGAAGCTCGTCGGCGCGACCAACTGGTTCGTCCGCGGGCCGTTCATGCTCGAGGGCCTGCTGTGCGGCCTCGCCGGCTCGCTCCTCGCGGTCTTCTTCCTCGTGCTCGGAAAGGCCGTCGCGCTGCCGGCGATCCTCGGCCACGTGTCGAACAACGACGGCGTGCACGCGCTTTCCTTCCCGCTGAACGCGCTCCTGCTGCTCGGTGCGGGGCTGGCGCTCGGGGCGATCGGCTCCGGCTGGACGATCCGGCGCTTCCTGCAGATCTGAACGAGCGCGAGCCGACGCGCCTCGTCGTCGAGGCCGGACGGCGCGGGCGCCTCGTCGTCGGCGAGCCGTACTTCACGCCCGGCGTCCCGTTGGTGCTGGAGAGCAAGGGAGCCGGCGACCTCGCAAGCGGCGACCTCGCGGTCGTGCGCACGGGACGCGGCCGCGCGCGCGTCGAGCGCGTGCTCGGGTCGGCGTCGCGGATCGAGAACGTGCTCGAGGCGCTGCTCGTCGAGCGCGGGGCGCGGCAGCAGTTCGAGCGCCAGGCTCCGCCGGCGCTCGACTCGTCTAACCGCGTCGACCTGCGCGACCTGCTCACGTACACGATCGATCCCGACACGGCGAAGGACTTCGACGACGCGCTCTCCTTCCGTCGCGAACCGGAAGGTATCCGCGCGTGGGTGCACATCGCCGACGTCTCGCACTTCGTCCCCGCCGGCTCGCCGCTCGACCACGGCGCCGCCCGGCGCGCGTTCTCGACGTACGTCCCCGGAAACGTCGCGCCGATGCTGCCGCACGAGCTGTCCGACGACCTGTGCTCGCTCCGTCCGCACCAGGACCGCCTCTGCCTGACGGTGGAGCTGCCGCCGGGAGGCGAGCCGCAGTTCTACCGCTCCGTGATTCGGTCGGACGCGCGACTGACGTACGGCCAGGCGCAGCGCCGCGACGCGGCGCGAGAGGTGCTCGCCGCGCTCGACCTGAACGACGAGCTCGCGACCGCGCTGCGCTCCGCGAGGTTCGCGCGCGGGGCGCTGCAGGTGCAGACGCCGGAGGTCGTCTTCGGGTTAGACGGCGAGGGCGGTGTCGCCGACGCCTGGCTGGAGGGCGAGCCCCGCGCGCACATGCTGGTCGAGGAGCTGATGATCCTCGCGAACGAGCGCGTCGGCGCCTTCCTCGCCGGCCGCCGCCGCGAAGCGCTCTACCGCGTGCACGAGCGCCCCGACCCGCAGTCGGTCGAGCTGCTGCTCGCGAAACTGGCCGACCTCGAGGTCCCGACGCCGCCGGCGCCCGAGACGCTGTCGCCGCAGGCGGCGGCCGCGCTGGCGGGCGAGATCTCCGAGCGGGTGGCGGACTACACGGTGCGCGCCGGCCGCGGCCGCGAAGCGTTCCCGGCGCTCGTCCTGCGCGCGCTGAAGCAGGCGCGCTACGACCCGCGCAACCTCGGTCACTCCGGTCTCGCCGCGCCGGCCTACGCGCACTTCACCTCGCCGATCCGCCGCTACCCCGACCTCGTCGCCCATCGCGCGCTGCTGCGCGAGCTGGGCCTGTCGGACGACCCCGAGCCGGAGCGTCTCGCGGAGCTGGCCGAGCACGCGTCGGTGCGCGAGCGCGAGGCGGCGCAGCTCGAGTACCTGGCCGACGAGATCTGCCTCGCGTGGCTGCTCGAGCGGCGGCTGTTCGAGCTCGGCTGGGACGCGCGGTGGGAGGGAGAGGTCGTCGGCCTGATCGGTTCCGGCCTGTTCGTCCGCTTCGGCGCGGTGTTCGAGGGATTCCTGCCGGCGCGCAGGCTGCACGACCAGTTCTACGAGCTGAACTCGCTCGGGACGAAGCTCGTCGGCCGCACGACCGGCCGCACGTTCCGCCTCGGCGACGCGCTCGCGGTGCGCGTCGAGTCGATCGCGCGGAACGAGGGTAAGGTCGACCTCTCGTTGGCATAGTGAGGCGATGGCGGAGAAGCTGATCGCCGAGAACCGCCGCGCGCGCCACGACTACCAGCTGCTCGAGCGGCACGAGGCGGGGCTCGTGCTGACTGGAACCGAGGTGAAGTCGCTGCGCGACGGCCGCGTCACGATGGCACAGTCGTACGCCGACATCCGCGACGGCGAGGCATGGCTGCACGGCGTCGAGATCGCGACGTACGACCACGGCAACCGCGCGAACCACGACCCCGGCCGCTCGCGCAAGCTGCTGCTGCACCGGCGCGAGATCGACCAGCTCGACGGCAAGGTGCGCGAGAAGGGGCTGACGCTCGTCCCGACGCGCATCTATTTCAGGGACGGCCGGGCGAAGGTCGAGCTCGCGGTCGCGCGCGGCAAGGAGCTGCGCGACAAGCGGCGCGACCTCGCCGAGCGCGACGCGAAACGTCAGATCGAGCGCGCAGTCAAGTCTCGGCGCTAGCGAGGTGCTCCGTCAGCTCGCGGAGGAACCGCCCGCGGTCGCGGCGATGCGGGTGGTGCGACCCCGTCCGAAACCAGCTCAGCCTCGCGTGCGGGATCGCGCGACTCGCGGCCTCGGCGTGCGCGGGCGGCGCGAGCCGGTCGGCGTCGTCGTGGACCAGCAGCGTCGGCGCGCGCACCGCGCGCAGCTCCTCGTCGACGTTCCAGCCGATCAGCTCCCGCGTCCACAGGCGGTACCAGTTGTCGAGCACCTGCTCCCAGTCCTCGCCGTGGAGCTCGTGGTAGCGGGCGGCCGTTTGCTGCGACCAGCGCGCCGGGCGCGACGCGAGAAGGAGCTCCCGGAGCGGTTCCTCGAGATGCGTGTGTCCGGCGATCCACGTCACGCTCGCGACAAGCGCGGGATGACGCGCCGCAGTCAGGAGCGCCACGGTCGCACCGTCCGAATGGCCGACGAGATGCGCCGGAGCGGCGTCGAGGCGACGTAGCAGCGCCGCGAGGTCGTCCGCGTCGCGGTGGAAGAGGCAAGCGTCGAAGACGGCGTTGCGCGGCGAGCGGCCGAAGCCGCGCCGGTCGTAGGCGACGAGGCGGCGGCCGCCGGCGATCTCGGGACGGAAGTCGTCCCACGCGCGCAGCGAGCTCGCGCCGTGGTGCAGCAGGACGACGGGCGGCTCGCGGCCGTCGGTGGATTCGAAGTACACGCCCCACGCTACAATTCGGGCAACAACATACGGGGGCGCCATGGCTTCGACGTGGTCGGTTCTCCGGATGAGCTGCAAGCGGAGGTCTCCGGTCGGCCTCCTTAAACAACCGGAACCAAACGCAAGTGCGGAAGACAATCTCGCACTCGCTGCCTAGTTCGAAGAGCTAGCCAGCGTGTCGCCCCGGGTGCGCCCGCCGCCCGGGAGCGGCATCAACGAGCGGGCTCGGCGCGGAGGGAGAGCCACTCGCCCGAAGCGCGACATCGAAGGAGGGCTAGCTCGGCGGTAGGTCGGTCGTCCACCGGCCGCCGGGCGAAGCGCAAGGGCGACCTAAGCTTGTAGACGCTCACTCCGGTGCGTCCGCGGACGCGGGTTCGATTCCCGCCGCCTCCATTGCTCCTGCAAATCGCGGGACTCGGTCGGGCCGGGAGGGCGAATCGTTCCCCCGGCTCGCGGCTTCTTCGGTTTCGCGTGCCTCGGCGAACGCGTCCATTGCGCGCTCGAGGTCGCGCTGATCCTGGTGGCCGTAGATGCCGAGGGTCGTGGAGAGGTCGCTGTGGCCGAGCGCCTGCGAGGCGGCCTCGACGCCGGCGACGCGGCGCAGCTCGGTCGCGAAGGTGTGCCGGGCGCGGTGCATGTTGAGTCCCGCGCGGACGCCGTGGCCGACGAGGCCTGCCTGCTCGAGCATGCGGTACCACCAGCGATGGACCATGTTCGGCGCGCACGGCTTCTTCGGGTCGGCCCAGTAGACGCGGCGGTCCGGCGTGCGCTTCTCGGGGTAGAGGAGGTAGTCGTCCGGCTCGGGCCGGCGGCCGACGAAGTCGTGCGGCTCGCCGAGGTACGTCTTCAAGGCCATCGCGATCCGTCCACGGAGTGGGATGACGCGCTCCTTCTGGCCCTTGCCGAAGACGTTGAGCTGCCGGCGGCCAAGGTCGAAGTCGCGGATCCGTATGCCACCGAGCTCGGCGCGGCGGACGCCGCAGTCGAGGAGGACGAGCAGGGCGAGCCGGTCTCGGGCGGTCCGAGTGCAGCCGAGGAGGAGCTCGTCCACGTGAGCGGGGAGGAGCGCGCCGTCTTCCGCGGCGCCCGCGGCCGGCGGATTCGTGAGGCGGGGGAGAAGGGGACGTGGCCCTCTTCCTCCGCCCAGACCCAGAAGGCGCGAATGACGGACGTGACCTTTGCGCGGGTGCGGGCGTGCCTCATCGCCCACGTGTCGATCACCTCGCGGAGATCCTCCGTCGAGACCTCGAGCGGACTCGCGGTCCGCGAGCAGGAGGCTCATGCGCGCGAGGATCGCTTCGTAGTCCCGGATCGTCGACTCCGTCGCGCCGTACTCGTTGCGGAACCAGCGCAGGTAGCGACCGACGAGCTGTCCGAGCGGCGTCTTCCGGTACGACTTGTCCTTCACCGCCTCACGGATGATCCGGGCGGCCTCGCCGAGCGTCAAGTTGCGCGACTGCGCAGCCGGCGAGCGCATTCCACGGAGTTGAGCGCGCGGCTTCGACTCGACCGGCTCTGCCGGCAGCTCGAGCCGGCGCTGGGCGGCGCCTGGTGAGGCATGGAACTGCCGATAGTAACAAAAGTGTTCCTAAAGAGGAAATCTGCCCGAGGGGTAGAATCGACTCGTTATGACGAGCGGATTGCTGATCAGGGAGGCGCGGCTTCTTGCGGGGCTTTCACAGGGCGAGCTCGGCGCTCGCGTCGGCAAGCATCGCGCGCAGATCGCACGGTGGGAGCGTGGCGCCGTCGAACCGAGCTTCGAAACGTTGCGCGAGCTGGTGCGGGCGTGCGGCTTCGAGCTCAACGTCGCGATCGGGCCGGTTGAGGACGACGCGGTGGAGGAGAAGGTTCTGCGACGGAAGCTCCGCCTGTCGCCGCAGGAGCGCCTCTCGGAGCTTCTGAGGGCAGCGAAACGGTGAGTCCGGCTCGGTCGTCGCGGTTCGACCCGCGGGCGCTCCTGGGCGTACTCGATCGCCATCGCGTGGCATTCGTCGTCATCGGCGGCCTCGCCCGCGTGATCGAGGGGACGGACGAGATCACGAGAGGCGTCGACATCACGCCGTCGACGAAGCCCGACAACCTCCGGCGCCTCGGCGAGGTCCTCGAGGAGTTCGACCTGGGGGAGACGGTGATCGACGCGGACGAACCCACGACCGTCATGACGCCACACGGCGAGTTCCGCGTCGTCCCGGTACCTGCCGGCACGCGCGGTTATGACGACCTTCGCCGCGCAGCGGTCCGAGAGCCGCTCGGTCAAGGGCTCCGGCCGGCCGTTGCCTCGAAGGGAGATCTGGCGCGGATGCTCTCCGCGCTCGGGCGCGAGGAGGACGCAGAAAAGCTCCGCCAGCTACGACGTCTGATCGAACTCGAGCACGAGTTGGGCCTTGGGATCGATCTCTAGCCTCTCTCGGTAGTCCCTCGCCCCCAGAGGAACGAATCGCATGCCGAGCGCCACCGCGGTAGCCGCCGCATCCGAAAGGATGCATCTGCGTCTCGCTGACTATCGAGCCGAACAGACAGGGTACGGGGATGGCGAGAAGTGCCGTCCGGAGCGGAGCCTACGATCACATGTTCGAGTCGAGGGCAGACGCCTCGATCTCGCGTCGTACTGTCTCGACTGAGGCTTGCGGATCTTGCTCAACCTCGAAATCCCAGATTCGAACAACGCGCCAGCCGGCCTCTGCGAGGGCCGCGTTCTGTCGTCCATCGCGCGCGATATTGCGCTTGATCTTCTCGTCCCAGTAGCCGCTCCACCGTCCTGGTTGCCACTTGCTCGGATGGCCGTGCCAAAACGAGCCGTCGACGAATACAGCGACCTTCCAGCGTGTGAAGGCGACGTCGATTCGACCGCCGGGGCCGGGCCAGTGACATCGGAAGCCGCGGAGGCCTGCGTGCCACAGCGTCGAGCGGAGCAGCCGTTCCGGACGTGTGTTCGCACCGCGGATGCTCGCCATGATGCGTCGCCGGCCTTCCGACGAAGCGGGAGGGGAGCGCAGCGTGTCTGACTTGCCCGCCATCAGCTTGTTCAGTGGCGCGGGGGGCCTCGACCTCGGAGTTGAGCGGGCAGGCTATCGCATCACTGTCTCGCTCGATCATGACCGAGATTCGTGCGAGACCGTCCGCGCGAACTTCCCCAGCGCTGCCGTTCTACAAGGCGACATTCGCCGCTTTAAGACGGAGGAGATCCTCGCCGCGGGCGATCTTGCGCCGGGAGAGGCCGCTCTGCTTGTCGGCGGGCCTCCGTGCACCCCGTTTTCGAAGTCTGGCTATTGGCTCGAGTACAAGCGGGCGGGGCGCGATCCGGAGGCGAGCTTGCTCGACCACTACCTGCGCGTTCTCGACGAGGCACGACCGCGCGCGTTCCTGCTCGAGAACGTCTACGGGCTCGCCTACAAGAACCACAACGCGCCTTGGTTCGAGAAGCTTCTTACGACGTGCCGGCACCTCGGCTATCACGTGGCCGAGCGCGTGATCCTCGCCGCTGACTACGGCGTCCCACAGCGGCGCCAACGGGTGTTCGTGATGGGATCGCTCGAAGGCACGCCGGAGTTCCCGGCGGCGACGCACTCGGGGCCCCACGAGACGCGGACCCAGTGGGACGAGTCACTCCTCCGCCATGTGACAACCGCTGAGGCGATCGGCGATCTCGCTGGCCGCGACGACCTGGCTGAGCCCGACGAGCACGTGAACGGTCGCTACGGGCACCTTCTGCCGGAGATCCCGCCTGGCGACAACTACCTCTTCTACACCGAGAAGCGCGGCCACCCTGCGCCGCTGTTCACGTGGCGGTCGCGGTTCTGGAGCTTCCTCTTGAAGCTCGATCCCAACCAGCCTTCACCGACGATCCAAGCGCAGCCGGGGCCATATGTGGGGCCCTTTCATTGGGAGAACCGGAGGCTGCGCCTTGCAGAGATCAAGCGGCTACAGACCTTTCCGGACGACTACGAGATCGTTGGGTCGCGGCGCTCAGGGCAGAAGCAGATCGGGAACGCCGTTCCGCCGCTTCTCGCGGAGCAGGTCGCGCGCTCGCTTCGACGGGCCGCTTAGCGCTCGCTCCGTTGCTCCGCAAGCAGTCGGTCGAGCTGTTGTTGCACGGCTCGGCCGATCCGGAAGTTGAACCGCCGCCAGAACGTGTAGAACGCGGCGGGCGAGTCGAACTCGCCGCGGCCGTCTCGGAGCGCCGAGACGTCGTTGATCGCGCCGACGTACTCGCGAGTCGTGGACGAGCGTTGTCTTGAGCCAATCGTCCAAGTCGGATGGACGATCAGTTCGAGGCCGGAGACGCGTGAGTATCGCGTCGCATCGAGCGTGTAGAGGCAGACCAGCGTCAGATGCTGCTCGTATTCCTCGAACGGTCGGAACGTTCCCGGCCACCGGAGCTGCGGATACCTGAAGTACGTATTACCGGTGTAGAGGGTGATCCGGCTCTGAGTCCGTCGCCCACCGCTCGCGAGTCTCGCAACCTTGACGTCGACTGCATGAAATGCGTCGTCGAGAGATGAGCCCGTGAACTCGAGGTCGGGGTACCCACGCTCCGTTCCGCGCGCCACTTCGAGGCCCAGCGTCGACTCCACTCGCTCGAGGAGATAGTCGACGACGGAAACCTCGAGGATGTTGGCGAGCGCGGCAGGCTCCTTGGGCAGCGGAAGGAAATGGCCGCCGTCCTCGAGCTTGCGCTCCAGGTCGTTAGCGTCGCGCGCCGTCAGCGGCCACGCATGGTCGCCGCGGGTGCGGTAGAGCGCGGCCACATCGAACTCGTATTCGGCGCACTGCTCGCGGAGCCAATCGAGTAGATCCAGCGATGCCACGTCGGTTCGTTCGGGAGTCGCTCGGTCCCTCCTGCGTGGGGCGCCAGCATCGGCTTTCCGATCCGGCACCTGATATGGGCGTTCCGCGTCGCTCTCAGCGGCTCGTGCCATCCGGCACGGCTCCTAGCATGCCCCTCGTGTCTGCAGGCGACGACCTGTTGCGGAGCATCGACGCCAAGCTCGGTGCGATTCTCACGTTGACGCTCGACTCGTACCTGCGCGAGACGGGCGTTGCTCGGCCGAAGGGACGGTCGGTGGACCGGATGCTTTCAGATGTGGGTCTCTCCGCCGCGACGATCGCGGGTCTGTTGGGGAAGACGGAGCGCGCCGTGAACTTGCAGATTCAGAGAGAGCGCACACGGAAGTCACGTAAGAAGGCGGCAACGTAATGGCCACACGAAATGGCTCGCCTGCTCCGCTCGACCAGGAGAAGGCGCTGGCTGGCATCTTGGCGTTGCTCGTCGCCGAGCGCGAGGAGCGACTGAACGGGGTCGACGAGGCGCGCAAGGCGGTCAAGACGGAGCTTCTGCTCGCAGGCGCGGGCCTCGCGGCACCGGAAATTGCCCGGCTCGTGGGCAAGAACCTCGAGGCCGTGCGGAAGACCATTCAGCGAGGAAGTCGCTGATGGCCACAAAGCGGGAGAAGCTCGATCCGATTGACGAGGTTGCGCGGCTGCTCGCGCTGAACCTGAAGCGTGAGCGTGGCCTACAAGAGGTCATCGTGGAGCTCGACAGTGTCGGCATCCCGCAGGCCCGAATCGGCGAACTCTTGGGCACGAGTGGCAACTATGTAAGCGTGGCGCTCGCACGAGCGAAGTCCGCTCAGGCGAAGAAGCCTGCGCGGAAGTCCCCGAAGTCGACCTAACCGGTGGCGACGAACCGCGAACTGCTCGCGGATCTGCGGCAGAAGCTCGGCGGCGTAAGTGTGCAGGCCGTGCAGCAACGCCGCGCTCGGCTGCAGCGACTCGTCCCGGTGCCGACCGACATTGCGACGTACATCGTTGCTCACCGCGCCGGGCTGCGAATCAACAGGTACCTCGACGCCGAGACGTTGCAGAGCGTGGCCGATTGGGAGGCAAAGGTCGCGGCCAAGGAACCCGCGTCGGATGCTGGTGGATCGCCGCGACGCACGAAGCGGAATCAGCGGACCGTGGTCCTGCGGGAGGCGCGGATCGGCGACGTGAAGGTCCCCGCGAGTAGCTTGTCGCAGAAGCACGTCGCAGACGCCGAGAAGATGGCGAACGTTTACCCCCTGCTGTATGTCTTCGAGAACTCGGTGCGCGAGTTCGTCGACGGGCACCTCACGAAGGCGTATGGAGCCGACTGGTGGGACGAGGCGAAGCTCGTTCCGAAGGGTGTCCGCGATAACGTCGAGAAGGTGCGCAACGCGGAGTCGGTGAACCGCGCGCACACATCGCGCAAGGCGCGGCCGATCTACTACACGATGCTCGGTGACCTGGTGAGCATCGTGGTCAGCGAGAAAGGCGCGAAGGTGTTCAAGCGTCCTATGTTCCCTCGCCCGACGTGGTTCCCTGAGCTCGTGCAGAGCGCCGAGGTGACGCGCAATATCGTCGCCCACATGAACCCGCTACAAAAGCGCGACATCCGCCGTCTCGAGGACGCTCTGAGCGACTGGCTCGACCAAACGAAAGATCACGAGCCCTAACCGACCTACCGGCACGAGAGGAACCTTGCGCGGGTTCGATTCCCGCCGCCTCCATTGCTCCTGCAAACGCTGCCTTTTCGAGGGGAATCGGATCCATGTGCGCGATCCAACGCACCGTTGCCGCAGCTGACAGGCGTTGACATGTACGTACATTATCCGTACACTGAATGGCATGGCAAAGATGGCACGTGCGACAGACCGCTGGGACTTTCGCGTCGAGAGCGCAGCGGATGACCTGGTCCGGCGCGCTGCTGAGGTCTCCCATCGGTCACTGACAGACTTCGTCGTTGACGCGGCGGTGGTGGAGGCGGATCGTGTTCTGAGCGACCGGACACGCTTCGTCCTCGACGACGAGAACTGGGAGCGGTTCTCTGCGGCGCTCGACCGTGAGCCACGGGATGTTCCCGGTCTGGCCAAGCTCTTCGCCGATCGAAGCGTCTTCGACTAGCGGGTGCCTTACCGGCGGCCCGAGCGGCTGGCTCGAGAGCACGAGTTCGACGACTTCGATTGCGGTGAGCCCCAGCTCGACCTGTGGTTGAAGCGCTACGCGCGAGCTGCCGATGCCTCCGAGAGCGCCCGAGTATTCGTCGTCACTGAAGAGAGCACACACGTCGTTGCGTACTACGCGCTCGCAGCAGCCCAGGTCGAGCCTCATTCAGCGTCAGCGCGAGCCGTCAAGGGGCAGCCGTCGAGACCGATCCCGGCGGTCCTGCTTGCGCGTCTCGCGGTCGACCGCCGGCATCAGGGCCGGGGGTTGGGACGGTCGTTGCTTCAGGACGTCATGCTGAGGTGCGTCGCTGCGGCAGATGAGATTGGCGTCCGCGTGCTGCTCGTCCACGCCAAGAACGAGCGGGCAAAGCGTTGGTACCAGCAGTACGGATTCGAGGAGTCCCCGACGGATCCACTGCATGTGATGCTGCTGATGAAAGACATCCGGCGCTTCGTTGATTCGTTGTAAGTGAGCGAAGGGAATCCTCCGCGGGTTCGATTCCCGCCGCCTCCAGCCGCAGCAGCGAAGATCGAGGGATGACTCGCGCCGGTGGGCGGAGTGGCTCGCGGTGCGGCGGTTCGGCGGCGATCCCGAGACGCGCGAGCGCGCGCTCGCGAAGCTCGCCGGCACGCGCGACCGGGTGCTCGACGGTGCAGGGCTCCGTCGCGGCGAGACGCTGCTCGACGTGGGCTGCGGCGAGGGGCTGATCGGCTTCGGCGCCCTCGAGCGCGGCGCGGCCACGGTCGTGTTCAGCGACGTGTCGGCTGACCTGCTCGAGTTCTGCCGGCAGAGAGCGGCCGACATGAGCGTGACCGGACGATGCCGCTTCGTCGAAGCACGCGCGGAGGACCTCGGCGCGATCGACGCGGGATCGGTCGACGTGGTCACCACCCGCTCGGTGCTGATCTACGTGCGCGACAAGGCCGGCGCGTTTCGCGAGTTCGCGCGCGTGCTCCGGCCCGGCGGGCGGATCTCGGTGTTCGAGCCGATCAACCGGTTCGCGCAGAACCCGGAGCGGTGGGGTGGCTACGACCTGCGCGCGCTCGGCGAGCTCGAGGGAAAGCTTCGCGCCGTCTACGAGTCGCTTCAGCCGCCCGAGTCCGACCCGATGCTCGACTTCGACGAACGCGACCTCGTTCGGTTCGCGGAGGCCGCAGACTTCTTTCCGGTCCGGCTCGAGCTGGAGGCCGTGGTCGAGCCGCGGCGCCGCGCGCCTGGGACGGCTTCCTGCACGCCGCCGGCAACCCGAACATCCCGACCCTCGCCGAAGCGATGGCGCAGGCGCTGACGCCGTCCGAGCAGGCGCGCCTCGTCGCGCACCTCCGCCCGCAGGTCGAGCAGGGCTTGGGCGAATGGCGGATGGCGACCGCGCACGTCGTCGCCACGAAGCCCGACGCATGATCATCGTCAGACGGGCGGCGGCGGCGGACCGTGACGCACCATCCCGAGCTCGCGTTCGACCCTCGCGAGGCGGTCGGGCGGGACGCGCGGCCCGTCAGGCGGCGGCGGCAGCCACGGCCAGCGTGCCGGCTCGGCGAGCGCGCAGACGTACTCTTCGATCCCGGCCGGCGTCGACAGGAAGAGCATGCGCGCCGTGTCCGACTCGACGCGGAATGTGTGCGGGACGCCGCGCGGCGCGAAGAACGAGTCGCCCGACCCGCACGTCCGCGCACGGGACCGGACCCAGTCGGAGTCGACGGCATCGGCGCCCACGACCCAGGTCGTGACGACGCCGTCGAGGACGTAGAAGGTCTCGCCCTGCGGGTGCGAGTGCAGCGGCGGCGCGGCACCGCGCGGCAGCACGCCCTCCCACAGGGCGAAGCTCCCGTTCGTGTCGGCGCCGGTCAGCTTCAGGTGGACGAGCGTGCCAAGAAACCAGAGCGGCTCGTCGTGCCCCGGCGGCGCGCGCACGACCCGTTCCGCGACCGTCACGACGGTGCGGCGACGCGGAAGTCGGCGGGGCGCTCGTACGATCCGTCGCGGGCGCACCCGATCGCCAGGATGCGGACACCTCGATCGCCCGGCTCGAGACTGCGCCTCGTTGCCGGCTCGACCGCGACCAGCGTTCCCGGCTCGCCGTCGATGCGCTCGCCCGCGATCTCGAACGAGCACGAGCCTTCGAGGACGACGTAGACCTCCTCCTGCCCGTCCTCCGAGTGGTCGTGCTCCGGGTACTGCGAGAACCCGGAGGGGAAGTCGAGCACCTGGAGCCCGAATGCCTCGACGCCCAGCTCGTCGGCCGCCAGCTTCACCATCCCGCCGTGGATCGACGCAAGCTCGTCGATCCGCTTCACCGTGTATCCCGCCATGCGCTCCTCCTTCGTCGTGGTGTCGACGAGGGTCGCAGCTCGCGCCGGCCCGAACATCGTGCGGGTTGCCTATCTTGGCTGCGGCGGCTGCCCAACTTGGCGCACGAGCCCACGCGCGCGTGCGCGCTCCACCGCGGCGAGACGCGTCGCGGCGCCGAGCTTGCGCAGGATCGCCGACACGTGATGCGCGACCGTCCGCTCGGAGAGGTGCAGGGCGGCCGCGATGCCGGCGTTCGTCGCGCCCGTCGCGAGCTGCTCGAGCACCTCCTGCTCGCGCCGCGTGAGCCCCGCCGGGTGGACGCGTGTCGACGGGCGCGGCCCGCGCACCGCACGGGCGCCGAGCGACTCGCGCGCGCGCGCGAACGCGCGGGCGGCTCCCTCCGCGCCGAGCGCATGCAGCGCCGCGAGCGCGTCGCGCGCCGCCCGCTCGTCGCCGGGCAGCGCCGCCAGTGCCGCTTCGTACGGCGCCTCGCGCTCGCGCCAGGCGCGCACCGCCGCTCGCCAGTCGCCGGCGAGCTCGTGCACGACCGGCTCGGGCGCTCCTGCCGGCGGCTCGGCCTCGACTCCGACCCGCCGCGCCCACGACGCCAGATCCGACGCCGCGCGGGCGAAGCGCGTCGCGGCGGAGCGCTGCGCGGCCTGCACGAGCAGCGCGGCTGCCGCGACGTCGCCGCGCAGCCACGCCGCCTCGACGAGGGCGACCTGCACGAGCGCGTGCCGGGAGCTCTCTGGCACCCCGCCGAGCTCCGCCCAACCCCGCTCGACCAGTGCCCCGGCTCCGGCCTCGCCGCGCCGGGCGCCGACCAATCCGCGCCACGCGAGCACGACCGGCGCCTCCGCCGCCCACTCGCGGCCGCGCAGCGTGAACGTCGCATCGGCTTCGTCCCAGCGTCCCCGGTCGAGCAGGCTGCGAGCGCGGTACAGCTGTACGGCGTTCGCCGGGATCGTCGTCTGGTACTCGTCGAAGAGCGCAAGCGCCTCACCCGTCGCCGCGTCGACCACGTCGTGCCGTCGCAGCGTCGACGCGAGGAAGACGAGGTTGACGTACGCGCGCACCGTCTCGATCGTCAGCCCGGCAGCGCGCGCAGCGCGCGCCGTCTCCGCGAGCACCTCGAGCGCGCCTGAGTCGCCTCTGTGCCCGCGGGCCAGAGCCACGCTGATCGCGACGTCGACTCGCGTCTGCTCCAGCCCGGCTTGCTCCGCCAGCTGCAGCGCGCGCGGCCCGAGCTCGAGCGCCACGCGCGGGTCGAAGGCGGTCGCCTCCATCCGCACGCGCATCGCGTGCGCGCGCGCGAGCTGCGCCGCCGCGTCGCCGGAGCCCTCGAGCACCTCGACGGCGCGGTCGGCGACCGCACGCGCGCGGCCCACGTCGTCGAGCGACCACAGCGCCGCCGCCAGCGCGACGAGCGCACGCCCGAGGCGGACGCGGTCCCCCAGCCGCGTCGCCAGCGCGATCGCCTCCTCCGCGGACTCGGCCGCATCCTCCAGGCGGACGCTCGCGAAGTTCGCCGCGCGCGAGTGCAGGAGCAGCACGTCGAGCCGCTCGTCCTCGGCGAGCGACCCGAGCCGAAGCGCGCGCTCCGCCTGCAGCGCGGCCTCGCGCAGCGCGCCGAGGCGCTCGGCGTCCGCGGCGGCAAGCGCCGCATACCGAGCCGCGTCGCCGGCGCGGCCCGCGAGCTCCGCGTGGTGGGCGAGGCGTGCGTTGTCGGCCGGAAAGGCCCCCGACGCCAGCGCGTCGAGCACGCGCGCGTGCAGGTCGGCGCGTCGCGGTGGGGAGGTCGACGCCTCGATCGCCTCGCGCATCAGCTCGTGGCGGAAGCCGAGCACCGGACCGTCGGAGACGACCACCCCGTGCGCGAGCGCTTCCTCGACGGCCTCGCCGCTGCCCGGCAGCACCGCCTCGAGCAACCGCGGGTCGACCCGCGGGCCGATCGCCGCGGCGGCGACGACCGCCTCGCGCGCGGCGCGGCCGAGGCGCGCCGCGCGCGCGAGCACCGCGTTGCGCACCGACTCCGGCAGCTTCCCGCCAGCGGCGATCGACTCGACGACGAGGAACGGGTTGCCGCCCGTCAGGCGCGCGAGCCGGTCGGCGTCGATACCCGCCCCCTGCGCGAGCGCGCGCAGCGTCGCTTCCGACAGTCGGCTGAGCGCGAGACGCTCGACGGCGGGCCGGGTGGCGAGGTCGCCGAGGAGCCGGCGCAGCTCCGGGCTCGCGTCGACCTCGTCGTCGCGGTACGTGATCACGACCGCCACGGCGACGTCCTCGAGTCGCCGCGCCAGCAGCCGCAGGACGTCGAGCGTCGCCGGGTCGGCCCAGTGCGCGTCCTCGACGACGGCGACCACCGGAGCGTGCGCGCTCAGCGCGCGCAGCAGGCTCCGTGCGAGGGCGAGGGGATCGCCCGCGCGGTCGGCGACGTCGCCCGCGCCCGCCGCCTCCGCGAGCTCGCGAACCGGCGCGAGCGGCGCGGGCACCGAGAGCGCTTCGCATCCGGCGACGAAGAAGCGCGCGGACGAAGCGGTGCGCCGCCGCAGCTCGCGGACGAGCGACGTCTTGCCGATCCCCGCCTCGCCGCCGACGAGAACCAGCCGGCCGTGGCCGGCCGCGAGCTCGCCGACGACGGCCTCGAGCGCGGCGAGCTCGGCGTCCCGTTCGAGCAGCGGTGGCATCGGCCGATGCTAAGCGACAGTTCGCCGCCGCTCTTACGGATTCCATACCGAGGATCCCGATTCCGGGTGAGGGGCGGCGCACCCGGGCGGACGATGATTGGTCGCAGACCTCCCCTGCGGCCCGTCTGGAGGTAGACGTGACCACGACCGCTCGGCCCGAACCCAGTCACAGCGAGGCGCGCCCGCCCCTCGGGCAGCTCCTCGTCGACGCCGGCCTCCTCGCGCCGGAGGTGCTGGAGCACGTGCTCGCCGAGCAGCGCCAGACCGGCAAGCGCATCGGCCAGATCCTCGTCGACGGCGGTCACGTCCCTGCACGTACGGTCGCGCTCGCGCTGGCAGACCAGAACGGCGGCTTCGTCAAGACCGAGTACGGGTTCGCGACGGGAAAGCTGCCGCGAAACGGCCAGGCTCTGGAGGTCGCTCCGCCTCCGCCGGAGCCGGTCGCACCCGCCGAGGCTCCCGCAGCGGCGGTCGCGGCGGCGCACGTGCCCGAACCCGCAGACGCACCCGCGGCGCCGCCGCCGCTACACGTCGTGCCGCCGCCGCCGGAGCAGCCGTTGCTGCGCACGGCGCCGGCGCCGGAGGCGGACCCCGCGGAACGCGCGCCGGCACCCGCCGCCCCGCGGCCCGCGCCCGAGGCGCAGGACGAGGTCGAGGCGCTGCGCGCGCAGCTCCTCGCCTTCAAGGCGCAGGCCGAGGCGCACAGCCTGGAGGCGCGGTCGCGGCTCGAGCAGGCGCGCGCGCAGCTGGAGACGATGTCGGCCGAGCTCGTGCAGCTCCGCGAGCAGGTCGCGGCCGCCGAGCGGCGAGACGACTCGGCGGAGCTCGAGGCGGTTCGCGTCGAGCTCGCGCGGGCGCGCGAGCAGCTCGACACGGCGACGCTGGCGGCGTCAGACGCCGCGACGGCACGCGCCGAGCTGGCGGCGGACGTTTCCGACCTCCGAAACCGTCTCGCGGCCGCGCAGGCGGCGGCCGACCAGGCAGCCGCGCTCGCTACCGAGCTCAAGACCGCGCGCGACCAGCTGGCCGAGCTGCGCGTCGAGGCGGCGTCGGCGAAGGAGCTGCGCGCGGAGCTGACGGCGCTGCGCGCGGAGCTCGCCGAGGCGCGCGCCGCGCGCGAGCAGGCAGAGCAGGCGGCGGCAGTCCCCGCGCCGGCGCGCGACCCGCGCGCGCTGCCCGAGGACCGGCACGTGCTGATGATTCCCGCGGGCGACCGGTACCGCCTCGTCGAACGGGCGGGCGCCCCGCCGTCGGCCGGCGACGTCGTCGAGCTTGCGCCGGGCGACGAGCGCGAGGTCGTTCGCGTCGGGCCGCTCCCGGGCGAGCGCATCGCCTGCGCGTACCTCGACGCGCGGGCGCCCGCAGTCTGACGCGCGCCCTTCACAGACGGTGCCCGCGCGAGGTACGGTTCGTCCCGTGAAGCGGCTCGCGGCGTTGACGGGTCTGGCAGCAGCGGTGTGCGCGTCCGCGTCCGCGGGCGCCGCGCTGCATCCGACCTGGTGCCGCGGCACCCAGCTGAAGGCGTCGTTCGCCGTCGTGCCGGGGAGCGCCGGCGCCGGGAACATCGTCTACCGCCTGCGCGTCGCAAACGTCTCCGGCAGCTCGTGCGCGCTGACCGGGCTGCCGAGGGCCCAGCTGCTCGGCAAGACGAAGCGCGCGCTGCCGACGCACGTCGTCGCCGCGCACCCGACGATGCTGACGTCGGTCCTCGTCACGCTCGCGCACGGACAGGCTGCGACCGCGGACGCGCGCTTCTCGCCGGACGTGCCGGGGCCGGGGGAGGGCCACGCGGGCGGCACCTGCGAGCCGCGCGCCTACTGGCTGCGGGTCACGGGGCCGGGCGGCGGGACGACGCTCGCCGTCGTCAAGCCGCCGACGCCGGTGTGCGAGCACGGGCGTCTGCAGTTCGACGCCTACACGAAGAAGTAAGTAGTTACCGCCGCTTGCGCTTGCGGCTGCCGCCGGCGCGGCCGCCGCGCGCCTGCTGCTGCATCCGCTCGGCGTGGCGCCGCATCTGCCGGTTGGCCGACTCGGGCACGCCGCCCTGCTCCTGCGCGGCCTCGAAGTAGGCGCGCCGCTCGGCCGGCGTCAGGCGGCTCATCGCCTTCTGCACCGCCTGCGGGTTCGGGTTCGCGGCGACGGTGTTGATCTTCTTGAGCGCGCTCGCGAGCTCGGGGTTCTGCCGCTCGATCGCGGCGGTCGAGACGCGCGTGAAGAACCGCCGCATGAAACCGATCCGCGACAGCCGCGCGACGACCGGCCGCAGCAGCGCGCCGTTCCGGAAGCGTCCGAGCAGGATCAGGAGCCCGAACAGGAAGACCGTTCCGCCGAGAACGATCAGCGGGATCCACAGCCACCACATGCCGGCGATCGTACCGCCGCGCGCCGGGGATCACCGCCGCGAGGCGGCGAGGACCCCCACCATGACGAGGATCGCCGCGATCGCGCAGAGCCAGACGAGCCACTCGAGCGACGCCGCCGGCGGTTGCGCCGGCGGCGCGACGTGGACGTGCGGGGCGGGCATGCCGGCCACGGTCGCGGCCGCGAATGTGGCCGCGTTTCCCCCGCTGTAAGGATTCGTTGAAGCCGGACTCCGGCGCCGGTGGCGGAGTTAGGCTCGGCGCCTCCGCGGGAAACGCCAGCTCGTGAGCCAGGATCCGATTGCAGTCCTGATCGAGCACGGCGAGGAGCACGGATGCGTGCACATGACCGAGCTCTACGAGCTCGTGCAGAAGCTCGAGCTCGAGGAGGACGACATCGAGGTGCTCCTCGAACGCCTCGACAGCTCCGGTATCGAGGTCACCGACGACTGCTCCCGTGCGATCGAGGAAGAGGTCGCGTACACGAACCAGCAGGTCGCGTCGGCGACGACCGACTCGCTGCAGCTCTTCCTGAACGAGGCCGGGCGGTATCCGCTGCTCACGGCGGCGCAGGAGGTCGAGCTCGCGAAGCGGATCGAGCGCGGCGACAAAGCGGCGAAGGATCTCCTCGTCAACTCGAACCTGCGCCTCGTCGTCTCGATCGCGAAGAAGTACCAGGGACACGGGCTGACGCTGCTCGACCTGATCCAGGAGGGGATCATCGGGCTGATCCGCGCCGCCGAGAAGTTCGACTGGCGCAAGGGCTTCAAGTTCTCCACGTACGCGACGTGGTGGATCCGCCAGGCCGTGCAGCGGGGCGTTGCCAACAAGGCGCGCACGATCCGGATCCCCGTGCACATCGTCGAGCGCGAGCAGAAGATCGCGCGCGCCGAGCGCGAGCTGTTCGCGACACTCGAGCGCGCGCCGACGGACGACGAGGTGGCGAAGAAGGCGAAGCTTCCGCTCAAGCAGGTGCGCGAGGTGCGCGCCGCCGCGCGCGCGGTCGCGTCGCTCGACAAGCCGGTCGGCGAGGACGACTCGGCGTCGCTCGGCGACCTGTTCGCGTCGACCGAGGCGACGCCCGACGAGCAGGTCGAGCTCGAACTGACCGAGCAGGCGCTGCGGCGGGCCATCGCCGAGCTCTCCGAGCGGGAGCAGCAGATCCTCAACCTGCGCTACGGCCTCGGCGGCGGCGAGGATCCGAAGTCGCTCGAGGAGATCGGCCGGATCCTCGGGATCACGCGCGAGCGCGTGCGGCAGCTCGAGGCGGACGCACTGCGCCGGCTCGCCGAGCGGCGTGAGATCGCCGCGTTGAAGGCGGCCTAGGCTACGAGCGGCGGCGTCGGTGCCCCGGCGCCCTCGTGGAAGCCGCGCAGCAGGTCGAGCAGCGCGTCGCCGGCCGACCAGCGCGGAGTCCAGCCGAGCTTCTCGCGCGCGCGGGCGGCGTCGAGCAGCGGCGTCTGCAGCGCCATGTCCAGCCAGCCCTCGGGCGTCGGCTGAAGGCGCGCCCGCCACGTCGCGGCGACGACGCCGCGCGCCCACCGCGCCGGGACGCGCACCTTGCGCGCGCCGAGCAGCTGCGCCAGCACGTCCGGGTCGAGCACCGGCTCCGCCGCCAGGTTGAAGGCGCCGCGTGCGTCGCCGGCGACGAGCCGCCGGTAGGCGTCGGCGACGTCGTCCGCGTGCGTCACCTGGAAGCGCAGGCGCGGCAGGTCGGGCACGAACGGGATCCGCTCGGGCGCGACCAGCCGGTGCGGCACCCAGCGGCCGGTGAAGAGTCGCTTCACCTCGGTACCCATCGCACGCTGGAAGATCAGCGACGGGCGCAGCCGCGCGACACGAACGTCCGGGTGCTCGGCCTCGAAGCGGTCGAGCAGACGCTCGACCTCCGCCTTGTCGCGCGAGTAGAAGCTCGTCTGGATGCCGCCGGTCGGCCAGCTCTCGTCGACCAGGCTGTCCTTCGGCCCCGGCGAGTAGGCGCCGACGGAGGAGGCGTAGACGAGCGCGGGGACGCCGGCGGCGGCCGCGGCCTCGAAGACGCGGCGCGAGCCGTGGACGTTGGTGAGCCACGTGCGGCTGCGGTCGTGCGACGGCTGGATCTGCCACGCGAGGTGGACGACGCAGGCGGCGCCCGCGAAGTGCGGGGCGAGGTCGTCGTGCGCGACGTCCGCCGTCGCCCACGTCGTCTTGGCGAACGCCGTCTGCGGACGCCGGCGGGCGACGCCGACGACCGACTCGATCGCGTCCTCCTCGGCGAGCGCGCGCAGCAGCGCCGTGCCCACGTTGCCCGTCGCGCCGACGACGACGACCTTCATGCGGCGTTCGCCGCCAGACCGAGCTCCGCGACCAGCGTGAAGAACGCCTTCGCGTAGGGGCTGTCCCGCGTCAGCTCGCGCAGCAGCTCCCAGTCGACCTGCTCGCGGCACGCGCGCGCGATCTCCAGCACCGGCTCGTAGTCGAGCTCGTGCTCCTTCAGCGCGAGCAGCTTCGTCGCGAGCACGTCCGTGACGCTCATCACCGGCATCGTGACGGCGTAGACCTCGAGCTCGTCCGTGCGTTCGAGGATGTCGTCCACGCGCTCCGGCTGGTTGTTCGGCGCGTAGATGAGGTCGACCATCGCGTCCTTCTCGTCGAAGACCTTGTAGAGCCAGCCCTCCGGCGGCTGCTCGCAGCGGAACCCGGCGTCGGCGAGGACCTCGAGCGCCGTCTTCGCGTCCCGCTCGCGCAGGACGAAGTCGACGTCGTGCCCGGTCTCCGGGCCGCCGCGCGCGTAGATCGCGAGACCGCCGGCGAGCGCGAACGGGACGCCGCGGTCGCGCAGCGCAGCAGCCGCGCGCTTCATCGCGTCGAGGAGGTCGTCCATCGTCCCGTCGCTCGGCATCGCGCCGTCGGTACCCCCGCTTGCGCGTTTGACGCATCGGGTACCGAGAACGCATGACGCGAACGGTTCGAGTCGCGGCGGCGGGCGACATCCACGCCGGCGCGGGCGAGCACGACCGGATCCGCGAGGCGTTCGGGCGCGCCGAGGAGCAGGCAGACCTGGTGCTGCTCGCCGGCGACCTGACGAAGCACGGCCAGGTCGACGAGATCGCGGTCGTGGCCGACGCCTGCCGAGACCTGTCGCTGCCCGTCGTCGCCGTGCTCGGCAACCACGACTGGCAGTCGGACCGCGCGGGCGACCTGGTGCGCGCGCTCGGGGAGGCCGGCGTCGTCGTCCTCGACCGCTCGCACACCATCCTGCCGGTGCACGGCGTCAGCGTCGGCATCGTCGGCGTCAAGGGATTCGTCGGCGGGTTCGGCAACCAGTGGGCGAACTTCGGCGAGCCGCTCTTCCGGGAGGCGTACGCCGAGACGACGCGCGACGTGGACGGCCTCGAGCGCGGCCTGCAGGCGATCGACCCGTGCGGCGTGCGCATCGCGCTGCTCCACTACTCGCCCGTGGAGGCGACGCTCGTCGGCGAGCCGGAGCGCCTCTGGCTCGTGCTGGGCGCGGAGCGCCTCGCAGGGCCGATCCGCGACCATCGCCCCGACCTCGTCGTGCACGGGCACGCCCACTCAGGGTCGTTCGAGGGCGAGATCGACGGCGTGCCGGTCTACAACGTCGCGGTGCACGTGATCGGCCGCGAGTTCTGGGTCTTCGAGCTCGAGTGCGACCGTCACTCGACGGGCACGATCGCCGTCGAGGAGACGTAGGTCGCGGCGTCAGCTGCCGACGACCTTGCAGATCCAGCGGCGGGGGCGCGAGCGGTCGAGCTCGATGAAGAGCACGCGCTGCCACGTCCCGAGGCAGAGCTCGCCCTCGCCGACCGGAATCGACTCGCCGGCCGAGCCGAGGATCATCGACATGCAGTGCGAGTGGCCGTTCGGCTGCTCCATGTCCTCCTCGCAGATGTTCTCGGTACGGCGGTCCCAGTCGTCGTGCGCGTAGTACGTCTCGTTCGGGTGCGGGATCAGCCGGCGGAGGAGCGCGGCGAAGTCCTCGAACATCCCGCGCTCGTACTCGTTCACGCGCACGCAACACGTCGTGTGGGGCGAGTAGACGCAGCAGATGCCGTCGACGACGCCGGACTCGCGCACGATCTCCTGGACGTCCTCGGTGATGTCCGTGACGTGGAGGCCTCCGGCCGTCTGGAAGTGCCGCTCCGCCTGGAAGACCTTCATTTCCGGTGCGAGTGTAACGAGTACCCTCGGTTCGACGGGCCCGTAGCTCAGCGGTCAGAGCAGGGAACTCATAATTCCTTGGTCCCTGGTTCGAATCCAGGCGGGCCCTTGTCCGTCAGGTGTGGGCGTGGACGCGCTGCTCGCGCTGCTCGCGCGAGCGGTCCGATTGACGGCTTACGCGTCCTCGACGGTGACCGTGCGCCCGGGGTGCAGGGCGTTCCACGTCGCGACGTAGCCGGCGAGCTCCCGCTGCTCGTGCAGCGGCGACGGCGCCCCCGGAATCGCCGCGACGACGACGTTCCCGGACGTCCTCGTCACGTGCACGTGCACGCGGCGCAGGAAGCGCACGAACTCCTCGAGATCTTCCGCGCGCGCGAGCGTCAGCGACGGCATGGGGAGGGGATCGACGCGGCGCGCGGTTGACTCGCTCCCTCATCCCCGGTTGACGGCTGCGCTTCACGCAGGCTCGCGTGCCGCGGCGCACGGTCAGGCGCCTGCAAGGTGCAGGGTGATTGGCTTCGCACACCAGGAGAGCGGCCGGCGGGCCTGCCTGCCTCCGCCGGCCGCCTTCCTGTCTCCTTTTTAGACACGACCCGGAGGCCCGCGTAGGGTTCGCGCGTGGCCGACGACAAGCGGCGGTTGATCCTCGACGCGGCGGTCGGGGTGTTCGCGCGCCAGGGGTACGACCAGACGCCGGTCGGCGACATCGCCAGGGAAGCGGGCGTCGCCTACGGCCTCGTCTACCACTACTTCGAGTCGAAGGAGGCGGTGCTCGAGGCGGTGTTCCGCGAAGCGTGGGGGCGCTTGCTCGCCGCCGTGGCGCTCGCCGAGGAGCGCGGCGACAGCGCGCCGCGGCAGCTCGAGCTCGTCGTCGAGATCGTCCTGCGCGCGTGGCGCGACGACCCCGATCTCGTCCGCCTGCTCGTTCGCGACGTCGCGCGCAGCCCGCACGTCGCGGAGCTCCGCGAGATCGAGGACGCCTTCGCCAGCCTCGAGCGGATCGTGCGGCGCGGGCAGGAGGAAGGGACGTTCCGGCCCGACGTCGACGCGCGCCTCGCCGCGTGGATCGTCTACGGGGCGCTGGAGGAGGTGCTGACCGGCTGGGTGCTCGGCGGCCTGCCGGACGACGCGGCCGGCGTCGCGGCCGCGGAGCGCGAGACGGTGGCGCTGCTCGTCGGCGGCCTGCGCACGCCCGACTGACGGCTCAGTCAGCGACTGGAAATCCCCGGCAGTCGTGGGAGCATTCCGGTCGCTCGGGCGGGGGCTTCGAAGCGGGCGGGCCGTACCACCGCCGGCCCGCCCCGCCCCGGCCCGGCCGTGCGAAGATCGCGCCGGTGCTCGACCCGCTGCAGCGCTGGCGTCCGCTGCCCGACAAGCCGGACTACGCCGGTTTCCTGTCGTTCGGGGGCAGCCCGCTCGCGCTCGAGCCTGCGCACCTCGAGGGCGCCGACGTCGCGATCGTCGGCGCGCCGACGGACGACCTCGTCTCCGACCGTCCGGGCACGCGCTTCGGGCCGCGCGCGATCCGCGCCGCGTCGTGTCCGCCGGGTCCGCATCTCGAGGCGAAGGTCGACGCCTTCGCAGAGCTCACCGTCGTCGACTACGGCGACGCGGCCGTCGTCCCCGCAGACCCCGAGCGCTCGCATGCTGCGATCCGGCAAGTCGCGGGGGAGATCGTCGAGGCGGGCGCGATTCCGGTCACGCTCGGCGGCGACCACTCGATCACCGAGCCGTGCGTGGCCGCGGTCGCCGAGTGGTGCGGAGCGGTCGGCATGATCCACTTCGACGCGCACGCCGACACGGGCCGCGAGGTGTTCGGCGTCGAGCTCTCGCACGGCACGCCGATGTTCCGCCTCGTCGAGGGTGGCCGGGTCGCCGGCGCCCGCTATGCGCAGATCGGCCTGCGCGGCTACTGGCCCGGGCCGGCCGAGTTCGACTGGCAGGCCGAGCAGGGCGTCGCGACCTTCTTCATGCACGACGTACGCGACCGGGGTATCCGCGAGGTGGTGCGCCGTGCGCTCGCGCACGTCGGCGCCGGCCCGGTGTACGTCACGGTCGACGTGGACGTCCTCGACCCGGCGTTCGCGCCCGGCACCGGAACGCCGGAGCCCGGCGGGATGACGTCGGTCGACCTGCTCTGGGCGGTGCGCGAGGTCGCGTCCCAGGTCGAGCTCGCCGGCGCCGACGTCGTCGAGGTGCTGCCGGCCGCGGTCGGCTCCGCCGACGTCACCGCGCTCGTCGCGGAGCGGGTGGTGCGGGAGCTGCTGACGGGGCTGGCCGTCCGGCGGCGGCGCGCGGCGGCCGCGTCGGACGACGGTTCGGTCGGTCGCGGGCGAGGCGCCGGGGTCTGACCCGGGTCTGACCCCGCTCTGACCCCTGCGCGGCATTTGCAGGCCTTTCGCGGTTGACACGAACATATGTTCGTATTATCGTCGCCGGCGTGCAGCTTCGGCTCGATGCGGCCGACCGGCTCGTGGAGCTGGTGGAGGAGCGGCGAGGGCCGGTGGCGGCCGACGAGGCCGCGCGCGTCGTCCTGCGGCTCGGGGCGGCGGTGCCGGTCGGGCTGGCGCGGTCGCTGCTCGCCGAGGCGGTCGCCGCCGACGCCCGGCTGCGCTGGGCCGGCGACCTCGTGGCGCTCGCCGGCGCACCCGGCGAGAACCTCCCGCTCGAGCGGGCGACGTACGTCGTGTTCGACCTGGAGACGACCGGCCTGCGGCCGGGGTCGGCGCGGCCGTGCGAGATCGGCGCCGTCCGTGTGCGCGAGCTCGAGCTCGCGGAGCGCTTCCAGACGCTCGCCAACCCCGGCGCACGTCTCCAGCCGGCCGTCGCGGCGCTCACCGGGCTGCGCGACGACGAGCTGCGCCGCGCGCCGCCCGTCGCCGCCGCCGTGCGCCGCTTTCTGGCCTTCGCGGGTGACGCCGTCCTGGTCGCGCACAACGCGCGCTTCGACATGGCGTTCCTCGACGAGGAGACGGTGCGCGCGACCGGCTCGCGCGTCGCCGCGACCGTCCTCGACACGGTCGCGCTCGCGCGCACGCTGCTCGGACGACAGCCCGCGAATCTCGCGTCGCTCGCCTACCGCTTCGCCACCGACGCGCGGCCGTGCCACCGGGCGCTCCCCGACGCCGAGGCGACCGCCGAGATCCTGCTGCGCCTGATCGGACTCGCGCAGGAACGCGGCGCGCGCAGCGTCGGCGACCTCGTCGAGCTCGCGGCGACACGGCCGCGGCGCGTGCAGCGGAAGCGGAACCTCGCGTTCGGCGCGCCGCAGCGACCGGGCGTCTATCTGTTCCGCGACGCGCACGACCAGGTGCTGTACGTCGGCAAGGCGCGCGACCTGCGCGCGCGGCTGCGCTCGTACTTCCGCTCGGAGCGCCAGCGCCCGGCGGTGGAGGGAGCGCTCGGCGCGCTCGCGCACATCGAGTGGCGCGTGCTCGGGTCGGAGCTCGAGGCGGCGCTCGAGGAGCTGCGGCTGATCCGGGAGCTCCGACCGCCCGCGAACGCGCGCGCGACGCGTCCCGACCGCTACCTCTACCTGCGCCGGCGCGGCGACTCCGTCGTCTGCTCGGCGGCGCCGACCGAGCTCGGACCGCTGCGCAGCCGCCGGCGCGCCCAGCTCGCGGCGCGCGCGCTGCAGAGCGTGGAGTGGGAGACGCTCGACGACGCCCTGGCGAAGCTGCGCACGAAGTTGCGGCGCCTTGCCGGCGACCTCCGCTTCGAGGACGCGGGACGCCTGCGCGACCGGATCGAGGCGCTCGAGGATGTCGTCCGCGAGGTCCGGCGCATCGAGCGCCTGCGCGGGCTCTCGGTCTGCGTCGTCGTCCCCGGCGTCGACGAGGGAACCCGCCGCGCCTTCTTCGTCGCGAAGGGCCAGGTCGTGTGCGTGCGCCCGTTCCACGGCGCGCAGGGGATCGAGTGGCGGGCCGGCCTCGCGGCGGTCGCACGGGCGGAGCCGACGCTCGCGCCCGAAGCCGCGGACGAGCTGCTCGCGGTCGCGTCCTTCCTGCGCCGCCCGCCCCCCGAGCTGGAGGTCGTGCCGTTGGCACACTCAACGGCGTGGAAGAGCTTCGCGAGCGCGCCGCCGGCACGGGCTGGCGCAAGCTCGTCGTCGACGGCGTGAGCGCGACCCCGGTGGCGCTGCGGCGCGGCGACGCCGTCAAGGTGGTCGACGGTCCGCGGACGGAGACGGTGCCGCGCGCGGACTGGCCGTCGCGCCTCGACGAGCTGCTCGACGGCGCGACGCACGTCCACCTCCTCGCGCCCGACGGCGACCTGCACGCGCGGCGGACGAAGCGGGGGAAGTGGCTCCTCTCGCGCAGCCGCCCCAGCTCCCGAACGGAGCCGGCTGCAAGACACGACCGCTCGAAGCCGCGCGCGCTTCGGGACGACCACCCGCTGTTCGCGGCGACGCGGTGCTCGCCCGACAAGCGGCGCCAGGTGCAGCATTACGTCGAGCTGCTCCGCACGCTGCCGATCTGGGGGCGCGAGCACGTCTGCGTCGTCGATGCGGGGTGCGGCAAGGCGTACATGAGCCTCGCGCTCGTCGCCTACGGCCGCGAGGTCGGGACGCGCGTCGAGCTCGTCGGACTCGACGCAAACCCGCAGGTGGTCGACACCGTACGCGCGATCGCCCGGCGGCTCGGGTACGACGAGGCGCGGTTCGTGGCCACGGCGATCGACGAGTACGACGCCCCGGACGCGATCGACCTCCTCGTCTCGCTGCACGCCTGCGACACGGCCACCGACGACGCGATCGCGGCCGGCGTCCGGCTCGGAGCCGACGCCGTCGTCGTCGCGCCGTGCTGCCACCACGAGGTCGCGGGGCAGCTCGCGCGGCGCGAGAAGGACGGGCTCCTGCGGCACGGCCTGCTGCTCGCGCGGCAGGCGGACCTCGTCACCGACGCGCTGCGGGCGAGCGCGCTCGAGATTGCCGGCTACCGCGTCGACGTGGTCGAGTTCGTCGCGGCCGAGCACACCGCGAAGAACGTGATGCTCCGCGCCGTCCGCGACCCGTCGCCGCTCCGCGCGACGCGTGCCCGCGCCGAGTTCACGGCGCTGCGCGAGCGGTACGGCGTCGATCCCGCCATCGGGCGCCTTCTCTTCGTAACCTGAACGGGCCGTTCCCCGTTGTCTCAGCAACGAAAGGGGGAACCGAGTGTCAATCCTCTGGATCATCCTGATCGTCATCCTGGTGCTCGCGCTGCTGGGGTTCTTCTCCCGCGGCGTCTGGTAAGCCACTAGGACTGCATCACGTCGCCGATGGGCCGTCCCGCCCTCGCGGGGCGGCCCTTTCGTGCGATACAACCCGAGCATGGGCGAGACGCTCGAGCTGCTGCGCCGCTGTGACTCCGCCCGCGCGCTGCCCCGGCTCGGGGGGATGGCGCGGCCGAACGGCGTCGTGATCGTCAGCGAGCGCTACTGGGCGTTTGCGGGAACCGACGGCTCGCTCCGCGAAGGGCGCATGCCGCAGCCGCCGCAGCGGCTGCACGCGATTCCGCTCGTGCGCGGGCTCGTGCGGCTGGTCGCGTCGCTGTCGCCCGTCTTCCGCCGCAGCGGCGTCGCGCCGCGCCGCGAGCGCTGGATCATCGTCGGCTCCGTCTTCGCGCCGCTCGCGCTCGCGTTCCTGCACGGCTGGTGGCCGACGGCCGGCGGGATCGCCGTCTCCGTCGCGCTGCTGTTCACGATCCTGCGCGGGCGCGCGCTGCACCTCCACGGGGCCGAGCATCGCGCGATCGCAGCCGCCGAGGAGCGCCGGCTCGCCGGTACCTGGCGCGGCGCCGCGCGTCCGTCACGGTTCTCGCCGCGGTGCGGCACCAACTTCGCCGCGCTCGCGCTGCCCGTGACCTTTGCCTTCGACCGCATCGTCCCGCTGGCGCCTGCGTTCTGGACGCCGCTGGTCGTGCTCGTCCTTTCACTCGCGCTCACGATGGAGCTCTGGCGCGTGGTGCAGAAGTCGACGCGGCGCTTCTGGCAGGCGTTCCTGTGGCCGGGCCTGCTCCTGCAGCGCCTGACGACGCGCGAGCCGACGCTCGCAGAGACGCAGTTAGCGCTGCGCGCGGTCGCGGCGGTGCTCGCGCGCGAAGGCGTTTGATCCGCCGAGGCCGCAGCGGCCGCGATCCCGGCCGCGGAGGTCGTTTTGCCGACGGCGCCGGCCAGCTCACCTTCGTGGCGCAGCCGGAGGCGTTCGGGCGCGCCTTGGACGGGTTCCTCTCTCGCTAGCATGACGCCGATGCACGAAGTCGGAACGATGCGCGTCAAGAGCGGGCTCGCCGAGATGCTCAAGGGCGGCGTGATCATGGACGTCGTCGACGCGGAGCAGGCGAAGATCGCCGAGGAAGCGGGCGCGGTCGCGGTGATGGCGCTCGAGCGCGTCCCGGCGGACATCCGCCGCGACGGAGGCGTGGCCCGGATGTCGGACCCGCAGAAGATCACGGAGATCCAGGAAGCGGTGTCGATCCCGGTGATGGCGAAGTGCCGCATCGGCCACTTCGCCGAGGCGCAGATCCTCCAGGCGCTCGAGATCGACTACATCGACGAGTCCGAGGTGCTGACGCCGGCCGACCTCGAGCACCACGTCGACAAGTGGCAGTTCACCGTGCCGTTCGTCTGCGGCGCGACGAACCTGGGCGAGGCGCTGCGCCGCGTCGCCGAGGGGGCGGCGATGATCCGCACGAAGGGCGAGGCCGGGACGGGAGACATCGTCAACGCCGTCACGCACATGCGCGCGGTGTTCGGCGGCATCCGCCGCCTGCAGGCGCTACGCGGCGAGGAGCTGTACGCCGAGGCGAAGGAGCTGCGCGCGCCGTACGAGCTCGTGCGCTGGGTGGCGGAGCACGGCCGGCTGCCGGTCGTCACGTTCACCGCGGGCGGAATCGCGACGCCCGCCGACGCGGCGCTCGTGATGCAGCTCGGCGCGGACGGCGTCTTCGTCGGCTCGGGCATCTTCAAGTCGGGCAATCCGGCGCAGCGCGCCCGCGCGATCGTCGAGGCGACGACGCACTACATGGACGCGGACGTCCTCGCGCGCGTCTCCGCCGGGCTCGGCGAGCCGATGGTCGGCATCTCGGCGCAGTCGCTCGACCCCGGCCAGCTCCTGGAGACCCGCGGCTGGTAACGGATGGGAAGAGAACCTACGGTTCTCTTCCCATGACCCATCTCTCCCTTGCGCCGTGGGATCGCCGCGCGCCGCTGGCCTCCCGCCGGGCCAAGCCCGGCTCCGGCCGCGTGGGGGTTGCGCTCGCTCAGCTGAAAAGCCGAGGATCGGTTGCCGCCGGAGGCCGGCTTCGCCGGCCGGGAGGCGAAGCGCGCGCTGCTGCGGCACGCCAAGAAGGGAAGGATGGGCTATGGGAAGGGAACCGTAGGTTCTCTTCCCATTAACGGAAAGCGCCGAGGAAGGCGACGACCTGCCCGTTCTGCGGGGCGCGGCCGCCCTGCAGCGGCGACTGCTGCACGATCTTCCCCGCCTGCGCCGACGACGTGACCGTGTACTTGACGTAGATCAGACGGAGGCTGTGGGAGTTCAGCGTCGAGACGGCCTGCTGCAACGTCATCCCGACGATGTTCGGCACCGACTCGAGCGGGTTGTTGCTCGGACCGCGCGAGATGTTGATCTGGACGTGCGAGTGGTAGCGCACGAGCGACCCGCCGGGCTTCGCCTGCTGCTCCACGGTCCCGAGGGGGTCGGTTCCGGGGACGAAGACGATGCTGGCGAGGATGCCCGCGTTCGCGAAGGCGTGGACGGCGGCCTGTTCCGTCTGGCCGGTGACGGTCGGCACCGTGGCGTTCGTTGGCTGCGGCGGGGTCCGCGTGGTCGTGGTGGCGCCGGTGCGCGTGCTCGTCGTTGTCGCGCCCCCGCCCGGTGCGGCGGTCGTCGTCGTCGCGGCGGTCGTCGCCGACGTGGTCGTCGGCGTCGTGGTCGTCGCCGGAGCCTTCGCGACGGACAACGTGACGCTCGAGCCCTTGGCGAGGCTCGTTCCCGGCGCGGGCGCCTCGTCCACGACCGTGCCGGCCGGCTTCGTCGAAGTCACCTGCGTCTGCGTAGCGGAGAGGCCGAGCGCCGAGAGCTTCGCCTGCGCGGCGGAAAGCGACAGGCCGCGCACGTTCGGCACCGCGACCTTCGGCGCGCCGCGGTCGATCACGAGCGTCACCTGCGTCCCCTTCTTGACCGAGGTCGCCTCCTGCGGATTCTGCGAGACGACGAGCCCCGTCGGCTTCTTCGTCGCGCGGTAGACCTCCTTCGGCCGCAGCCCGAGGCTCGCGAGCTTGACGAGCGCCTTCGGCTCGGTGAGTCCGACCACGCGCGGCACGGTGACCTTCGTCACCGTCGGCGTGGTGCGGACGACCACCGTCGTCGTGGCAGGGCTCGAGTGGTGGTGGTGGCGGTGCGTCAGGTACCAGGCGAGGAGCGCTCCCGCGACCGCGAGCGCGACGACCACGATCCCGAGCAGCATTCCGGCGCCGACCCGGCGGTCGGGCGGCGGGCCCTCCGGCGGGGGGACCGGCGGCGGCGGGCCGCCTACGAGCGTGTCGCTGCGCGCGACGGTCGTCGGCGCGTCCGGCACCGGCCAGGTTTCGTCCGGTGGTGGCGTCGGCGTCTCGCTCACAGGCGGGTAATTCCATTGCCACCCCCTTTTGAACCCTGGCCCGACGGGCGGACCCACGCCGGCCGGTACGGTCAGCTCTCGGGGTCGCCGGCGGCCTCGCGCAGCCGCTGGGCGTGCGCCCGCCCCTCCGGCGTGCCGAGGAAGTGCTCGAGCGGCACGTGCAGCAGCGCCGCGCGGCACTCCGCGAGCAGCTCGTCGCCGTCGGAGAGCGCGGCGCCGACGTGCAGCCTGCGGCCGGTGACGCGCCCGAGCCGCGCGCGGAGGAGCAGCTCCGTGTTGATCGGCACCGGCTTGCGGTAGCGCACGAAGATCCGCGCCGTCACCGACGGGAACGCATACCAGGTGGCCAGCAGCCCCGCCGCCTCGTCGAGCGCCGCCGCGACGAGGCCGCCGTGGACGAGGCCGGGGCCGCCCTGATGCCGCTCGTCGAACTCGAAATACGCTTCGTACTCGCTCAGCCCCTCCGCCGCGGGAGCCGGAAGCCGGAGCCCGTTCGGGTTGTCGCCGCACCCCCAGCAGGCCGGGTCGTGGTGCGGGCGCAGGTGCGTCATTCGCCGCCGGTGCCCCAGACGTTCTCGAAGGTGCCGAAGCGCAGCTCCTGCTCGTAGTGGAAGCGCGACTCGTCGGCGCGCCGCATGTACTCGGCGTGGTTGTCGGTCAGGAAGGCGTTGTACGCCTCCGCCGACTCCCAGCGGTCGACGACGAGGTACCGCTCGGGCTCGTCGACGTCGCGCAGCAGCTCCGTGCCGATGTAGCCGCGGCCGCCGCGGAAGAACTGTGCCCACTCGCCGTCCGGCCCGTACGCCTCCTCGAAGGCGGCCGGGTCGCGCACCTCGTAGCGGAAGACGAGCGCGATCACCGCAGCCCGCCGCGCTCGTGGTGGGCGCGGAAGAAGTTCTCGCTGCCGGCGGTCGCCATCGCCGCAGAGGCGCTGATCTCGAGGCAGAGCGCCGTTGCGGCCACGATCTGCGCGAGGCGGTAGACCTTCCCGGCGCCGGCGCAGCCGATCGACGCCAGCCAGTCGCGAGCCGACGGGAGCGTCGTGCCGCCGCCCACCGTGCCTACCTCGAGGCCGCCGAACCGGATCGTCGCCTGCAGTCCGCCGTCGACGCGGCGGGCGGTGCCGTGCGCCATCGAGCTCGTCCCGACCATGCCGAGATCCTGGCCCGTCGCCGCGAAGAGGGCGGCGACGGCCGACGCGGGCGTGAACGCCACCGACTGCATCCCGCTCGCGACGGCGCCGTGCGTGCCGGCCCACGACAGCGCCTCGAGGTCCTCGGCGGTCGTGCGGAGGACGCGGCGGATCCGCTCGTCGGCGAGGAACGCCTCCGCCAGCACCGTCTTGCCGTGGCCCGAGCCGAAGTACTCCGCCGACGGCTTCTTGTCGCCGCCCATGTTCGCCTCGAGGATTGCGCGCTGCGGCTTCACGGGCGCGCGCTGCATAACGTACCCCATGTTCAGCGCGTACGCGTTGCGCGTCATCATGTTCGGCCCGACCGCGTCGCCCGTCGTGAAGCGCCAGAGCACGTGGCACATCTCGCCGACGACGTGCGTCTTCACCTCGCGCAGCCGCGCGCGCTTCGACAGCGCGGGGTCGTCGGAGGACCCGAGCCACGCCTGGAACGCGGGCAGCTCGCGCTCGACCCAGTGCGCCAGCGCGACGGCGTCGGCCGCGCTCGTGCAGACGAAGCACGACGCCCGCGTGATGCGGTCGTGGAGCACGTACGTCCGCACGGCGCCCGCCGCGAGCGCGCCCCGCGCGACCGACGCGGTGAGGCCGCCCTCCGTGTGCGCGAGCGGGACGTGCACCGTCTCCTCGTTTCGCCCCCGCTCGAGGACCTCGCCGTCCTCCGACAGCTCGTAGTCGCCGAGCTCGATCGCCACGGGCACAGCCGAGACCGGGATCACGGCCACCCCGACCAGCGACTCCGCGGCGTTCGCGAACGGCGCGAGGTCGATCGACGTGATCAGACCGCCGTCGAGGCTCATCGCGCGGCGGCGCGCGTCGATCGACGCCGCGTCGTTCTTCCGGGGCCAGCGCGTCACCGCCGCTAACCCTAGACTCGCGTCGGTGGCGGCAACGGAGATGAGGGGCGCGCCGGTGGCGGAGCGCATCCGCGCCACCGTCGCGGAGGAGGTGAAGCGGATCGGCCACGTGGGCCTCGTGACGATCCTCGTCGGCGACGACCCCGCCTCGCAGACCTACATCCGCCTGAAGCACAAGGCGGCGACGGAAGCAGGCATCGACGCGGTCGACGTCCGGCTGCCGGCCGACACCCCCGAGGACGACCTGCTCCGCCGCGTCGCCCGGTACAACGCCTCCGACGACGTCGACGCGATCCTCGTGCAGCTGCCGCTGCCGGCGCACATCGACGAGGAGAAGGTGATTCGCGCCGTCGCGCCGGCGAAGGACGTCGACGGCTTCCATCCGCTGAACGCGGGCGAGCTGTACCTCGGACGGCCCGCGATCGTGTCGGCGACACCGCGGGGCGTGATGGCGCTGCTCGCAGAGCATCGGGTCGAGCTCGACGGCGCGCGCGCGGTCGTCGTCGGCCGGAGCGACATCGTCGGCAAGCCGATGGCGCTGCTGCTGATGCACGCGAACGCGACGGTCACGATCTGCCACTCGCACACGCGCGACCTCGACCGCCACACGCTCGACGCCGACGTGCTCGTCGTCGCGGCGGGCATACCGGCGCTCGTTGCGCCCGACATGGTGAAGGAGCGCGCCGTCGTCGTCGACGTCGGCATGAACCGCACCGGCGCGGGGCTCGTCGGCGACGTCGACCCGGGCGCCTTCGACGTCGCGTCGGCGATGACGCCGGTGCCCGGCGGCGTCGGTCCGATGACGATCGCGTGCCTCCTCGAGAACGCCGTTCGCTGCTCCCGCTACCGCCGCGGCGAGCTGGCATATCCGAGCTGACTCGGCTATCGTGCCCACGCTCCGGACGGTCGGGGCTTGTAGTCAACCCAGCAAGGAGTAGTTGGTAGTGGCTGAAGGCACGGTCAAGTGGTTCTCGAACGAGAAGGGCTACGGCTTCATCGAGCGCGGCAACGGCGAGCCGGACGTGTTCGTCCATTTCACCGCGATCAACGGTGAGGGCTACAAGTCGCTGGCCGAGGGTCAGCGTGTGTCGTTCGACGTCGTGCAGGGCGAGAAGGGCCTGCAGGCGGCGAACGTCTCGGCGCTCTAGACCTTTCGGAACCGTCTTCGCGAAGGGCTCCGAGAGGAGCCTTTCGCGTTTGGAAGGAGGAAGTTGATGGCCGGCATCTCGAAGGACGAAGTGCTCCACGTGGCGCGGCTGGCGCGGCTCGAGCTCACCGACGACGAGGTCGCGACGTTCCAGGAGCAGCTGTCCGCGATCCTCGACGCCGTGTCGAAGGTGGCCGAGCTCGACCTCGCCGACGTCGCGCCGACGGCGCACCCGCTCGCGATCTCGAACACGTGGGCCGAGGACGAGCCGCACGAGTGCCTGACGCTCGACGCCGCGTTCGCAAACGCTCCGGAGCGCGACGGCGACTACTTCCGCGTTCCGCCCGCATGACGCTCGACACGCTCACGCTGACCGCCGAGCGCGCGAACGAGCTGCTGCGCACGAAGGAGGTCTCGTCGGCCGAGCTCTACGCCGCGTACCTCGAGGCGATCGCCGAGCGCGACCCCGAGCTGCACGCGTACCTCTACGTCTGCGACGACCCCGGGGGGGACGGGATCCCGCTCGCCGTCAAGGACGTGATCGGCACGAAGGGGATCCCGACGACGGCCGGGTCGAAGATCCTCGAGAGCTACGTCCCCGTCTACGACGCGACGGTGATCGTGAAGGCGAAGCAGCGTGGGTTGAAGGTGCTCGGCAAGACGAACACCGACGAGTTCGCGATGGGTTCGTCGACCGAGAACTCCGCGTTCGGGCCGTCGCGCAACCCGTGGGACCCGACGCGGGTGCCGGGCGGGTCCGGCGGGGGGAGCGCGGCCGCCGTCTCGGGCGGACTCGCGCCGTGGGCGCTCGGCTCCGACACGGGCGGGTCGATCAAGCAGCCCGCGGCGCTCTGTGGCCACGTCGGCCTCCGACCGACGTACGGCACGGTCTCGCGCTACGGCGTCGTCGCGTTCGCGTCGTCGCTCGACCAGGTCGGCCCGGTCGCGAAGACGGTTCGCGACTGCGCGTGGCTCTACTCCGTCATCAGCGGCCGCGATGAGAACGACTCGACGACGGTGGACGTCCCGGAGGTCGAGCTGCCGACGGCGGACGAGCTGAAGGGCGTACGGGTGGGCGTCCCCAAGGAGATGAACGAGGTCGAGGGGATCGAGCCGGGCGTCGCGGCGGCGGTACGCGAGGCGATCGCGCTTGCGGAGTCGCTCGGCGCGCACGTCGACGAGTGCTCGCTGCCGCTGTCGGTTGACTACGGGCTCGCGTGCTACTACCTGGTCGCACCGGCGGAGGCGTCCTCGAACCTCGCGCGCTACGACGGCGTCCGCTACGGCCTTCGCTCCGACGGAGCGGACTTCCGCCAGATGGTGATGAACACGCGCCACGACGGCCTCGGCGACGAACCGAAGCGCCGCATCATGGTCGGAACCTATGCGCTCTCGTCCGGCTACTACGACGCCTACTACGGCACGGCGCAGAAGGGGCGCACCTTGATCGCGCGGGAGCACGCCGCGGCGTTCGAGCGCTTCGACGTGCTGGTCTCGCCGACGAGCCCCACCGTCGCGTTCGAGCTCGGCGCCCGCGTCGCGAACCCCGTCGCGATGTACCTGAGCGACCTGCTCACGATCCCGAGCTGCATGGCGGGGCTGCCCGGCTTGAACGTCCCCTGCGGACTCTCGGACGGACTCCCCGTGGGCCTCCAGCTGATCGGGCCGCAGTTCTCGGAGAACACGCTCTTCCGGGTCGGCCACGCGCTCGAGCAGGCGCTGGCATTCGACGGCGTCCCGGCGAGGTACCGCGATGACGGGTAGCTGGGAAGCCGTCATCGGGCTCGAGATCCACGTGCAGCTGAAGACGCGCACGAAGATGTTCTGCCGCTGCCCGAACTCGTTCGGCGACCCGCCGAACACGAACGTGTGCCCGGTCTGCCTCGCGTTCCCCGGTGCGCTGCCGGTCGCGAACCGGCGCGCGATCGAGGACTGCATCAAGCTCGGCCTCGCGCTCGACTGCGCGATCGCCGAGCGAGCGGTGTTCCACCGCAAGAACTACTTCTACCCCGACCTGCCGAAGGCGTACCAGATCAGCCAGTACGACGAGCCGCTGTGCTCGCACGGCCGGCTGACGGTGCCGACGGAAGCCGGAAGCGTCGACGTCGGCATCACGCGGGCGCATCTCGAAGAGGACGCGGCGAAGAACGTGCACGTCGCCGCGTCCGGGCGCATTCACGGCGCTACCGCGACGCTCGTCGACTTCAACCGCGGCGGCACGCCGCTCGTCGAGATCGTCACGGAGCCCGACATCCACGACTCCGAGACGGCGAAGCGCTTCCTGCAGCTGCTGCGGCAGACCGTCGTCGAGCTCGGGCTGTCGGACGCGGAGCTCGAGAAGGGCTCGATGCGCTTCGACGTCAACGTCTCGATCCGCCCGGCTGGATCCGACGAGCTGCGCACGCGCACGGAGCTCAAGAACATGAACTCGTTCAACTTCGCCGCCAAGGGGATCGAGCGCGAGATCGCTCGGCAGATCCGCGTGTACGAGGAGGGCGGCGCGGTCGAGCAGGAGACGCTCCACTTCGACCCGGCGCACGAGGAGGCGCCCCCGATGCGGTCGAAGGAGGAGGCGCAGGACTACCGCTACTTCCCGGAGCCCGACCTCGTCCCGGTCGAGCCCGAGCAGGGGCTCGTCGAGCGGTTGCGCCGCGAGATCGGGGAGCTGCCCGGTGCGCGCATCAGGCGGATCGCGGACACGCTGTCGTTCTACGACGCGGACGTCCTCGTGACCGGCGGGCTCGACCGGCTGTGGGCTGCCGTCGTCGACGCGGGCGCCGACCCGAAGGATGCGGCGAACGTGCTCGCGAACCAGTTCGTCGCAGCGGGCGTCGACCCCGCGTCGGCGAGCGCGGCAGAGCTCGCGAAGCTCGTGCGCGCGCGCGCCGAGATCCCGCGCACCACGTTCGACGAGGCGGTCGCCCGCGTGGGCGACCCCGGATTCAGCGCGGCGCCGTACCTCGAGCAGAAGGTGGTGGCCGACGCCGGCGCGCTCGACCCCGTGATCGACCGTGTCATCGCCGGCAACCCCGCGCAGGTCGACCAGTACCGCGGCGGCAAGCAGGGACTGCTCGGCTTCTTCGTCGGGCAGGTGATGAAGGAGACGAAGGGCCAGGCTGACCCGCGCGTCGTCAACGAGCGCGTGCGCGAGAAGCTCGGCGCGTGATCGTCAACCTCGGCGAGCAGCGGTTCGGGTGGCAGCGCGGCGACGCGACGCCGGCAAGCGTGCGGCTCGTTCGCGACGGTGACGAGGTGACGGTCGACGAGCTGCGCTACGACGACGAGTCGTCGCTCGCGAGCCTGTTCGACGCCATCGCCGCGGCTGCGAACACGCGCCGGCTCGTCGGCGCCGACGTCGTCCTCGGACGCTGCGGCTTCGTGTGCGACGGCGAGCGCTGGGTCCGCGAGCTGATCCCGCACCCGGAGGAAGCGGCCACCGTCACGCTGGCGGAGCTCGAGCAGGCGATTCGTACCTCGTGGGCGCGCGACACCAGCGAGGACCCGGAGGCGTGGACGGAGGAGAACCCCGCGCTCGGCAACTGCGCGGTGACAGCGCTCGTCGTGCGCGACTACCTGGGCGGCGAGATCGTCGCCTCCGGCGTCGTCCGCGACGGCGTCCGCGTCGACCGGCACGCGTTCAACCGGCTCGCGAGCGGGCTCGTCGTCGACCTGAGCCGCGACCAGTTTCGCGCGGGCGAGCAGTTCGAGGCGCCGGGGCTGGTCGAGAGCTTCCTGTCGCCGACGACGTTCGAGCGCTACGAGATCCTGGCCGCGCGGGTGCGCGCGAAGCTGGACGCGGCCGCCGAGCCGCGTCAGCGGCGGCGCGTCGCGCCGGCGTAGAGAAACGCGGCCGCGGCGGCGAAGCACGCGGCGGCGGCGGCGACCGCGGTCTGCGTCAGCGCGGATGCGGCGGCCGCCGCCGCGACGGCCGCGAGCAGGAGCGCGTTCCCGAGCGGCCGTCGGCGCAACGTCGCGACCGCGACGACGACCACCGCCGCCGCGCCGAGGGAGCTGGCGGCAATCGCCACCGCGCGCGCGAGCGTGTCGACGTGGTCCTGCGCGCGCGGTACCGCCGCGCCGCCGAACGCGCCGTGCACGCGCATCGCCGCGGCGACGCCGACGGCGAATCCGGCATAGACGAGACCCGCTGGTCCTGCCCAGCGTCGTCCCCACAACTGGAGCGACCCGATGCCGAGCAGCGGCGCCGACAGCAGCGCGCCGGCGAGGTAGTAGACGCGGAAGACGCGGCCGTCCCACCCGTGCGCCGCGCCCCACGCCATCGCGGCGGCGGCCGCGGCAAACGAGAGTAGGCCCCCCGCCCACGCATACCGCCGCGCGCGCGCAAGCATCCCGGCGAGCCGCAGGCAGACGAGCGCGGCCGCGAACGAGAGGAGGACGTCCACGAGCAGAACGCTCGCACATCGCGCGCCGCCGGGCTTACCGGCGTGCGGTGGGGACCGGCGCGCGGTTACGCTGCCTGTCTTGGAGAAGCGCTACCTGTTCACGCCGGGCCCGACGCCCGTCCCGCCCGAGGTGCTCGCGGCCGGCGCCGAGCCGATCGTCCACCACCGCGGCGCCGACTTCCGCGCCGTCTACGAGCGCGTCCTCGGCCGGCTGCGCGAGGTCTTCCGGACGGAGGCGGACGTGCTGCTCTTCGCGGCGTCCGGGACCGGCGCGATGGAGTCGGCGGTCGTGAACCTCGCAGCGCCGGGCGACCGCGTGGCGGTCGTCAGCCACGGCTCGTTCGGCGAGCGGTGGGTGAAGATCTGCGAACAGCACGAGCTCGAGGTCCTCGCGCTGCGCACCGAGTGGGGCGAAGCGCCCGACCCGGACGAGGTCGGCGCGTCGGTGCGCGACGCCGGGGTCGACCTCGTCTTCTGCCAGCAGTCCGACACGTCCACCGGCGTCGTCGCCGACGTCCGAGCCCTCAAGGAGGCTGTCGGCGACGCGACGCTCGTCGTCGACGCGGTGTCGTCGCTCGGCGCAGTTCCGCTCGAGACGGACGCGTGGGGGATCGACGTGGTGGTGTCCGGCTCGCAGAAGGCGCTGATGTGCCCGCCGGGACTCGCGATGGTCTCGGTCTCGGCGGCGGCGCTCGCGCGCGCGCGCCGCTCGTGCAGCTTCTACTTCGACTGGCAGGCGACGAAGAAGGCGCAGGACAAGCTCGATGCGGCGTTCACGCCCGCGGTGTCGCTCATCCGCAGCCTCGACGTCGCGCTCGCGCTCATTCTCGAAGCGGGCCTCGAGGCCGCGTTCGCGCGTCACGTCCGGCTCGGCCGCGCCACGCGCGCGGGCGTCAAGGGGATGGGCCTCGAGCTGTTCTCGCCCGACGACGACTCGGCGGCCGTCGTGACCGCGATTCGGTCGCCCGAGGGCGTCGACTCCGGCGACCTGCTGCGGTTCTTGCGCGAGCGGCACGGCGTCACGCTTGCGCCGGGCCAGGGGCCGCTGCAGGGAAAGGTGTTCCGCATCGGCCACATCGGGTGGTTCGACGTCTTCGACATCGCCAACGCGCTGGGCGCCGTGGAGCTGTCGCTCACCGAGCTGGGCGCCGACATCGAGCGCGGCGTCGCGGTCGCCGCAGCGTTCGAGGCGTTCGACTCGCCCGTCGCCGCGTAGGCCTTGAAGGTCCTCGTTCGCGAGAGGATCGCCGACGCAGGCATCGACCTCCTGCGCGCGAGGTTCGACGTCGTGGTCGACCTCGACTCGCCGCTCGAGCAGATCGTCGGCGAGTACGACGCGCTGATCGTCCGCTCGGCGACGAAGGTGACGTCCGACGTGATCGCGCGAGGGACCAGGCTGAAGGTGATCGGCCGCGCCGGTGTCGGCGTCGACAACGTCGACGTCGACGCGGCGACGCGGCGCGGGATCGTGGTCGCGAACGCGCCGGAGTCGAACGTCGTCTCCGCCGCCGAGCACACGATCGGCCTGCTGATGGCGCTCGCGCGCAACATCCCGCAGGCGCACTCGGCGCTCGTCGCCGGACGTTGGGAGCGGTCGAGGTGGGGCGGCGTGGAGCTCGCGGACAAGGTGCTCGGCGTGCTCGGTTTCGGGCGCATCGGCCGGCTCGTGGCGCGTCGCGCGCTCGGCCTGCAGATGAAGGTCGTCGCCTACGACCCGTTCGTCCCCGCCGAGCGCTTCCGCGAGCTCGGCGCGGAGCCGGCGCCGTTCGACGACGTGCTCGCACGCGCCGACTTCCTCACGCTGCACCTGCCGCTGAACGAGGAGACGCGCGCGGCGATCGACGCGGCGGCGATCGCGAAGATGAAGGACGGCGCGCGTCTGGTCAACGCCGCCCGTGGGGAGCTGGTCGACGAGGCGGCGCTGGTCGAGGCGCTCGCGTCGGGGAAGCTCGCGGGCGCCGCGATCGACGTGTTCCCGGAGGAGCCCTACTCGGGGCCGCTGCTCCAGGCGCCGCACGTCGTCGTCACGCCGCACCTCGCCGCGTCGACCGACGAGGCGCAGGATCGCGCGGGCGTGATCGTCGCCGAGCAGGTCGCGGCGGCGCTCGCGGGCGGCCTCGTCACGAACGCCGTCAACATCCCGACCGTCGGCGCCGACGACCTCGAGGTGCTCGGCCCGTACATCCCGCTCGCCGCGCGGCTCGGGCGCATCGCCCTGGACATCGCAGCCGGAGACGTGCGCAAGATCGCGATCGAGGTCTACGGCGAGCTCGCGGAGCACGACACGCGCCTTCTCACCGTCGCCGCGCTGAACGGCGCGTTCCAGGGGAGGACGGACGACGCCGTCAACTACGTGAACGCGCCGGTCATCGCCGCGGAGCGCGGGATCGAGGTCGTCGAGGAGAAGCGCCGTTCGTCGCGCGACTTCACGAACCTCGTCGCCGTCTCGGCCGACGACGCCCGCGTGGCGGGCACGATCATCGGCAACGACAACCGGCCCTGGCTCGTGTCGGCGCTCGGCTTCGAGCTCGAGATGGAGCTGTCGCCGCGCACGGTGCTGCTGCGCTACGACGACGTCCCGGGCGTGATCGGACGGGTCGGGACGCTGTTCGGCGAGGCGGGCGTCAACATCGCGAACATGGCCGTCTCGCGGAACCGCGAGGGCGGCAAGGCCCTGATGGCGCTGTCGATCGACTCGCCCGCGCCCGCCGATCTGCTGCAGCGCCTGCGCGCCGGCGTCGACGAGGCGTATCTGCTCGGCTGACAAGGCGGCCCCAGGAGCGGCCGGACGTGGCCGGACGGGTCGCGTCCTGGCTCAGAGCCAGGACGTGGCCGGAATCGCCGCTACCGCCTGCCTCGTCTGGACGTGGCCTGGCTCAGAGCCAGGCCACGGCACGAGGAGCCGCGTCCGCTCAGGCCGGGTGGGCGCGCGGGTTGAGCGCCTGCACGATCGCCGCGACCTTCTCGCCGACCTTCTCGACGACGTCGTAGTCGCCGCGGCGCGCGATCACCCGCTCGATCTCCGGCTCGTCGTGTCCCGGCGCCACGATGAAATGTCGACCGTCTTCGCGGATCAGGTCGTACTCATCGAGGTCGGCTGTCACGCGGAGCGCGCAATCCGGATCCGCGCACTCGCACACGAAGTCTGTTTCCTCGGCGTCGAATCGCGCGGCGGTCTGCGCGATCGCTTCGTTCACCTCGCGGAACGCAGACTCCGTCCGCGCGAGCTTTGCTTCGTCCATCGTCGTCTCCCGAACGTCGATTTCGAATCTCCTTAGGAAGAACGGCCGACACCTCGAATCCGTCACGCGATGACGTGGCCGGAGCCCGTGCAGCGTGTGGCCGACGTGCTGCGTGCGGCGGCCGTGGACGCACGGATCGAGGAGTTTCCGGAAGGGACGCCGACGGCGCGCGAGGCCGCGCGCGCAGTCGGTTGCGAGCTCGCGCAGATTGTCAAGTCGCTCGTCTTCGTCTGCGACGGCTTCTACGTCCTCGCGCTCGTCCCGGGCGACGCACGCGCCGACGAGCGCGCACTCGCGACGGCCGTTCCCGCGGCGTCCGTCCGGGTGGCGACCGCAGCCGAGGTGGAGCGTGCGACCGGGTTCCCGCCCGGCGGCGTCGCGCCGTTCCCGCAGCGCGACGTCGCGCAGACGCTGATGGACGAAGAGCTCCTTCGCCACCACGTCGTCTGGGTCGGCGCGGGGAGCGACCGGCACATGGCGGCGCTCGCGCCCGCGGAGTTACAGCGGCTCGCCCGTGCGCGTGCGTTCGACCTCACCGGCCGCGGGTAGAATTCCGCGCTCGGCGGCTTTACCGGAAGGAGTGCGCGGTGCAGGAGACCGAGAAGATCTGGATGAACGGCGAGCTCGTCGACTGGGCCGACGCGAAGATCCACGTCGGAGCGCACGGTCTCCACTACGGCTCCGGCGTGTTCGAGGGGATCCGCTGCTACGACACGGCGAAGGGCCCGGCGGTGTTCCGTCTCCGCGAGCACCTCGAGCGCCTGCGGAACTCTGCACGCCTGCTCTACATGGAGCTCCCGTTCTCGGTGGAGGAGCTGCGGAGCGCGACGAACGAGCTCGTCGCCGCGAACGGTCTCCCCGAGTGCTACATCCGGCCGATCGCGTTCTACGGGTACGGCGAGCTCGGTGTTGCCGCGCGTGCCAACCCGGTCGAGGTCGTGATCATGAGCTGGCCGTGGGGCTCGTACCTCGGCGAGGAGAACCTGAAGATCGGCATCCGCGCCAAGATCTCCTCCTGGCAGCGGGTTTCGCCGAACATCGTCCCGCACGTCTCGAAAGCCACAGGGGTCTACCTGAACTCGATGCTCGCCGTCACGGAGGCGAACAACGCTGGCTATGACGAGGCGATCCTGCTCACGCCGGAAGGGACGGTCGCCGACGGCTCCGGCGAGAACATCTTCGTCGTGCGCGACGGCGTCATCTACACACCCGATCTCGCAACCGGCATCCTGCCGGGAATCACGCGCGACACCGTCAAGCAGATCGCCGAGGACCTCGGCTATACGGTCGTCGAGAAGACGTTGATCCGCAGCGACCTCTACCTCGCGGACGAGCTGTTCATGTGCGGCACGGCCGCCGAGGTGACGCCGCTCCGGTCGATCGACGACCATGAACTCGGCGTCGGAGACGTCACGCTGAAGATCCAGGAGGCCTACCTCGACACCGTGCGCGGCCGCAGCGAACGCTGGTCGCACTGGCTCGATCCGGTCCCGCAGCTCGCGCGCAACGCTTGAGCACGGCGACGCGCATCAACCTCAGCGCGCCGTGGATCGACGAGCGCGACGAGGAGCTCGTGCTCGAGGTGCTCCGGTCGGGGTGGCTCTCGCTCGGACCGACGGGGCCTCGGTTCGAGTCGCTCCTCGCCGCCGCAGCCGGTGCGCCGCACTGCGCCGCCGTCTCGTCGGGGACGGCCGGGCTGCACCTGTGCATGTTCCTCGCCGGCGTCGGCGCCGGCGACGAGGTGATCACGTCGCCGTACTCGTTCGTCGCCTCGGCGAACTGCGCGATCTACGTCGGCGCGACGCCGGTGTTCGCCGACATCGACCCGCGCACGTACAACCTCGACCCGACGGCTGTCGAGGTGGCGATCACGCCGCGTACGAAGGCCGTCGTGGCCGTCGACATCTTCGGCTACCCCGCCGAGTACGACGAGCTGCTTGCGCTCTGCGACCGCCACGGCATCGCGCTGATCGAGGACGCCTGCGAGGCACTCGGTGCCCAGTACAAAGGCGCGCCGCTCGGCTCGCATGGGCACCCCGCCGTCTTCGCGTTCTACCCGAACAAGCAGATGACGACAGGCGAGGGCGGCGCGGTCACAACCCACGATCCGGCGCAGCACGACCTGCTCGTCTCGCTGCGCAATCAGGGCAGGCTCGAGACCTCGAGCTGGCTGCAGCACGGACGGCTCGGGTTCAACTACCGCCTCGACGACCTCTCGGCCGCACTCGGGATCGGGCAGCTCGAGAAGCTCGACCGCATCCTCGAGGCGCGCCGCGCGGTCGCGGCGGCGTACGACGAGCTCCTCGCCGACGTCGACGTCGAGACACCGCTTCCCGACGACGAAGACCACGTCCGGTCGTGGTTCGTCTACGTCGTGAAGCTCCCGGCGGGCGTGGCGCGCGGAGCCGTGATGGCGCGACTCGCCGACGAGGGGATCGCGACGGCGCCTTACCTCCCGTCGATTCACCTGCAGTCGTACATGCGCGAGCGGTACGGATTCCGCGACGGGATGTTGCCGGTGAGCGAGGACTGCAGCGCGCGCACCATGGCGCTCCCGTTTCATGCGCGGCTGGAGCGCGCCGACCAGGAACGGGTCGTCGACGCGCTGCGGAACGCGCTGGCATGAACGGCGAGCCGAGGATGGTCTTCCTCGGATTCGGGAAGTACGTGCGGTCGGACCGCATCTTCGCGGTCGAGCCGCTGGCAGCCGAGGAACGAGGATCCGGCGCGCGCACGCGGGTGTGGGTCGACGGCATCCCGCAGCCGATCGTCGCGTCGCGCACGGAGCGCGCGATCCTGGCGGAGATGGGCGTCGTCCCGCACCGCGGCCGGCCCACGGCGCAGGACGACCACCTCTTCTGAGAGGCCGGCGGCGATGCGCGCGACAGGTGGCTGCTTCGGCCACGGCCTGGCTCTGAGCCAGGACATGGCCCGCGCAGACGCTGCCGACGGCTGCTTCGGCCACGGCCTGGCTCAGAGCCAGGACACGGCCCGAGCGGACGTCTCGAGGTCGTCCGCGTAAGCCGTGGCCGGGCGGGCTGTGATTCGCCGTGCGCGGGCGGCGGACGCGGCGGCGGTCGCCGCTCTCCGTCGCGCCAACCGCGACTACTTCGCGCCGTGGGAGCCGGACGCCCCCGATCCCGAGCGTGCGTACACCGACGAGGGCGTGCGCGCGTGGCTCACCGACGGCGCCGACCGGTTCGTGATCCTCGACGGCGGTGCGATCGCCGGCATGACGGCGCTGACGAGCGTCCAGCGCGGCCCGCTGCAGAGCGCGATGATCTCGTACTTCGTCGACCGCGGGCGCGCCGGTCGCGGCCTCGCCACGGCGGCGGTCGATGAGACGGTGGCGTTCGCGTTCGAGCGGCTCGGCTTGCACCGGGTCGAAGCGGGGACCGCGACCGCGAACGTCGCGTCGCAGCGCGTGCTCGAGAAGGCGCGGTTCACGCGCGTCGGCGTCCTGCGCCAGCACCTCCTGATCGGCGGCGAATGGGTCGACCACGTCCTCTGGGAGCGGCTCGTTGGCGATTGACCCTCTCCACGAGGGCGAGCCGGAGCGCAGCCTCTTCGCGCGCGTCCGCGTCGACCTGCGCCCACTCCGGCGGCGCGACTTCCGCAACCTGTTCGTGGGACAAATGGTTTCCGGCGTCGGCGGTGCGATCGGCACCGTCGCCGTCCCGTACCAGGTCTACAAGCTGACGGGATCGACCGCGCTCGTCGGGCTGCTCGGCCTCGCCTCGCTCGTTCCGCTGCTCGCCGTCTCGCTCGTCGGCGGCGCGATCGCCGACGCCCTCGACCGCCGCACCGTCGCCCTCGCATCCGAGGTCGGGATGGCCGCCGTCGCGGCGCTCTTCCTGGCGAACTCGCTGCTGCCGCACCCGCAGGTCTGGGCGCTGTTCGTCCTGCAGGCGCTCGCCGTCGGCGTCTTCAGCCTCGGCCGCCCCGCGATGAGCGCGCTCCCGCCGCGGCTGGTGCCGGAGAGCGAGTTCCTGGCCGCGTCGGCGCTCGAGGGGATCTACAACTCGCTCGCGGAGGTGGCCGGCCCGCCGATCGGCGGCCTGATCATCGTCGCCGTCGGCGTCCCCTGGACGTACGGGATCGATTGCGCGACCTACGCAGCGTCGCTGCTCGCCCTGTGGCACCTGCCCAGCCTGCCGCCGCTCGACGACGTCGAGCGCCCGAGCCTCCGGTCGATCGTCGCGGCCTTCCGCTTCGTCAGGAGCCGGCCGGAGCTGATCGGGATCTTCGCGATCGACACGAACGCGATGGTCTTCGGGATGCCGAGCGCGCTCTTCCCCGCGATCGCGCTGCACCGCCTGCACGGTGACGCGGCGACCGTCGGCTACCTCTACGGCGCGCCGTATGCGGGGGCGCTTGCGGGCTCGCTGTTGTCTGGATGGGCGACAAGGCTGCGCCGCCAGGGCCTCGGCGTCACGGTCGCGGCGTGCGCCTGGGGAGCTGCGATCGCCGCATTCGGCTTCATGACGTCGCTCTGGCCGGCGCTCGTGCTGCTCGCCGTCGCGGGGCTCGCCGACTTCTACAGCGCGGTCCTGCGCAGCACGATGCTCCTAACCGTGACGCCGGACCACCTCCGCGGCAGGCTCTTCGGCATCGAGTGGATGCAGGTCGCGAGCGCGCCGAGCCTCGGCGATCTCGAGGCCGGCGTCCTCGCCTCGTTGACGTCGCTGCGGTTCTCCGTCGTGTCGGGCGGAATCGCCTGCGTGGTCGGCTGCGCCGCCACGGCGCTCGCGCTGCCTCGTTTCCTGCGCTATGACGCTCGACCTGCGGCGTAGCGTCCACGAGGTCGCGCCGCAGCTGATCGGCGCGCAGCTCTTCGTCGACGGCGTCGGCGGCGCGATCGTCGAGGTCGAGGCGTACGACCACGAGGATCCCGCCGCGCACGGGTACGGAAACCGCCGCAGCGCGCGCAACGCGTCGATGTTCCTGCCCGGCGGCCACGCGTACGTCTATCGCTCGTACGGCGTCCACTGGTGCCTCAACCTGGTCTGCGGCGAAGAGAACGTCGCGAGCGCCGTCCTCGTCCGGGCGCTCGAGCCGACGCGCGGCATCGACGAGATGCGCGCACGGCGCGGCGTGGCGGACCCACGGCTCCTCTGCAGCGGTCCCGGTCGGCTGTGCCAGGCGCTTGCGGTCACGCGCGAGCACGACGGCCTGCCGCTCGACCGGCCGCCATTCGAGCTCGTGCCGCGCGCCCGCGAGGTCGAGGTCGTCCGAGGCGCGCGGATCGGGATCACGAAGGCCGTGGAGCTGCCGTGGCGCTATGCGCTCGCCGGCTCGCGCTACCTCAGCCGCCCGCTGCGCTCAGCGTGACGCGCAGGCCGGGCGCGGCGGCGGCGCCGGGCGCCGGAGACTGGGAGACGACGCGCGCGCCGGAGCCGGACACCTGCACGGCGACGCCGAGCGGCGCGAGCCGCGCCTTCGCCGCCGTCACCGACATGCCGACGACGCGCGGCAGGACGCCGTGCAACGAGCGCGTCACGACGAGCGTGAGCGTGTCGTGCGCCGACAGCGTCCCCTGCGACGGGGCCTGCTCGACGACGACGCCCGTGCGCTGCCCGGGGCGCGCCGGCTTGTAGACGACGAGCGGCGTGAGTGGCGTCGACACGACGCGCGCCCGTGCCGCCGGGAGCGGCTGGCCGGTGACGTTCGGCACGTCGACCTCGTTCGGCTTGCAGGTCGCGATCGGCGCCGGCCTGCCCCCGTCGAGCAGCTCGCCGCCGAACGCCTCGATCGTGTACGTGTCGCGGCAGACGCCGTCGTCGCGCTCGAGCAGCCCGCCGCGGTTCACGACGGTGACGGGCGCCGCGTACCCGATCGTCGGCGGCACGAACGACTGAGGCGGAACGTGCGCGAGCGCCTTCTGCATGAACGCCTTCCAGATCAGCGCGGGGTACGTGCCGCCGGCGACGGGGCCGCCGTGGAACTGCGTCGTCATCGGCACCAGCCTGTTCGGATAACCGACCCAGACGGCCGCGACGAGCTGGGGCGTGTAGCCGACGAACCAGGCGTCGCCGTAGTTCTCGGTCGTCCCGGTCTTGCCGGCGACCTCGCGCCCCGGGAGCTGCGCGGCCGTGCCGGTGCCGTACTGGACGACGCCCTGCAGGAGCTGGTTGATCAGCTCCGCCTGGTTGGTCGTCAGCACCGGTACGCGCGCCGGCGCGTTGTCCTGAACGTGACCCTTCGTGTCCGTGACGGTGGCGATCGCGCGCGGCACGTTGCCGGTCAGGGCGCCGTCGATGCGCGCGCCGCCGTCGGCGAAGCTCGTGTAGGCGCGCGCCATCTCGACCGGCGTCGCCGGCTCCGCGCCGAGGCCGATCGCGAAGTAGCCCTGCAGCGGTGACGTGATCCCGAGCGCATGCGCCGTCTGCGCGACGTTGCGCGGGCCGACGAGCGCCGTCAGCTGCGAGAAGACGGAGTTGTCGGAATAGGCGATCGCGTGCGTCAGGTCGATCGGCCCCAGGTACTCGCCCTCGTAGTTGTTGACCTTCCACAGCTTTCCGTCCGCGTTGATCGTCACCGGCTTCGAGACGAAGATCGAGGACGGCGCAATCCCGTCGCGCAGCGCCGTCGCGAGCACGAACGGCTTGAACGACGAGCCCGGCTGCCGCTCGCCCTGCGCCGCGAGGTTGAACTGGTTCTTGTGGTAGTTCGACCCGCCGACCATCGCGACGATCCCGCCGTCGCTGACGCGCATCGCGACCAGCGCCGCCGCCGGGTTCGTCCCGTTCGCGGGCAGGACGGACTGGATCGCCTGGCGCGCGTAGCGCTGGAGGTCGACGTCGAGAGTCGTCTTGACCTTGAGGCCGCCGCCGAGCGTCCAGGCGGCGCCGTAGTGCTGGATCAGCTGGTCCTTGACGTAGTTCGCGAAGTACGGCGCGACGGTGTTCTGCGTCGGCGGCAGCGACACGTTCTGCGGGTTCGGCATCGGGTAGCCGTGCCACTCGTCGTACTGGCTCTGCGTGATCCAGCCCTCGCGCAGCATTTCCTCCAGCACGAGGTCGCGGCGCGCCCTCGCCTCGCGCGGATGCGCGACGGGATCCCACAGGCTCGGATCCTCGGGGATGCCCGCGAGCAGCGCCGCCTGCGCGATGTTCAGCTGCGAGGCGTGCTTGCGGAAGTAGATGCGCGACGCCTGCTCGACGCCGTACGCGCCGTTGCCGAAGTAGACGGTGTTGAGGTAGGCGGTGAGGATCTGGTCCTTCGTCCACTTGCGCTCGAGCTGCCACGCGAGCGCCGCCTCGACGAGCTTGCGGCCGATGCTCTTCTGGTTCGTCAGGAACGCGTTCTTGATGAACTGCTGCGTGATCGTCGAGCCGCCCTGCACGGCGCCGTGGTGCGTGATGTCGGCGATGACCGCGCGCAGCATGCCGCGGACGTCGACGCCGTGGTGCTCGTAGAAGCGCCGGTCCTCGATCGCGACGATCGCGTCCTTCATCCATGGCGAGATCGCCTGCGACGGAACCAGGATGCGGGACTGCGAGCCGCGCAGGATCGCCAGCACCGTCGTCCCGTTGGACGCGTACACGTACGTGTTCGCCTGCGTGTGCCAGGCCGCAGGGTTCAGCTTCGGGATCTCGGTCGCGAACGCGCGCAGCATGCCGACGACGAACGACGCCGTGCCCAGCACCGCGAGGACGAAGACGAGGGCGAGGAGTCTGAGCTTGCGGATGCGCCGCCGCTTCGGGCGGCGCGCGGTTCTCCGAAAGAGCGCCAGAGCGGGGGTAGTCTAGCCCGCGATGGGGCTCGCAGAGCTGACGCGCAACGCCGTCGACGTGCTGCCGGCGGACGGGCTGGACGAGAAGCTGAAGCTCGGACGGCCGCTCCGCGTCAAGCTCGGGATCGACGTCACCGCACCGGACATCACGATCGGCAACGGCGTGCCGCTGCAGCGGATGCGCGCGTTCCAGGACGAGGGGCACGTCGGCGTCCTGATCGTCGGCGACTACACGACCCGGATCGGCGACCCCTCCGGGCGCTCCGCCGAGCGCCCGATGCTCGACCCCGCCGAGATCGACCGGATGGCGCAGAACTTCTTCGACAACGCGAAGAAGATCATCGACCCGGAGCGCACCGAACTCCGCTTCAACAGCGAGTGGCTCGGCAGGCTCGACTTCGCCGAGCTGCTGCGGCTGGCGCGTACGACGACGGTCGCGCGCCTGCTCGAGCGCGACGACTTCGCGAAGCGCTTCGCGGCGCAGGCGCCGATCAGCGTCTCCGAGCTTCTGTACCCGCTGATGCAGGCCTACGACTCCGTGGCGGTGCGGGCCGACGTCGAGCTCGGCGGCACCGACCAGCTCTACAACCTCCTGACCGGCCGCGACGTGATGGAGGCGTACGGGCTCGAGCCGCAGGTCGTTCTCACGGTGCCGCTGCTCCTGTCGTGGGACGGCACGAAGATGAGCGGCTCGAAGGGCAACTACATCGGTCTCGCGCAACCGCCGGAGGAGCAGTTCGGCCGGACGATGCGGATCCCCGACGAGCAGCTCGAGGAATGGTGGCGGCTCGTCGCCGAGCGGCCGGTGCCCGCGGGCGACCCGATGGAGGCGAAGCTCGAGCTGGCGCGGTTCGTCGTCCGTCGTTCCTGGGGCGAGGCGGCCGCGCAGGCGGCGGAGGAGCACTTCACGCGGGTCGTCCGCCGCCACGAGGCGCCCGACGACGTGCCGGAGGTCGCGCTGCCCGACGGCGACCCCGTTCACCTGCCGGCGCTGATGGTGCAGGCGCTCGGCGTCGCCTCAACCTCGGCCGCGCGGCGGCTGATCGAGCAGGGCGGGGTGAAGGTGAACGGCGAGCCGGCCGAGGCCGTCGACCTGCCGCGCGCCCGCCTCTCCGGCGCGCTGCTGCAGGTCGGAAAGCGCCGTTTCGCGCGTTTGACAGCCTCCGCCTGACCGCTATACTGCATCGGCCGTCCGAGCGGACGGTGCAGTTCGAAGTCCCTGTCACTCGACCTCAGGAGCCTCCCAGGCCGACTCGTTCCGATACGATTCGATTCCTCGGAGGCCTCTGGCGCGAGCGTCGGAGGCTTTTTTACGCCGCCGAACAGGTGGCCCGGTCTTTGAAAACTCAACAGCGAACGTTCTTCGAGTGTCGAGAACCTCGAGCAGCCTCGGCTGCAAGAGGCACATCAACACCTCGTCCAGCATCCGCTGGACCTTTGAGCGCAAGCTCGAAGTGAAAGAACTGCCGGCGCTCGCGCCGGCGACCATTCTTCACGGAGAGTTTGATCCTGGCTCAGGACGAACGCTGGCGGCGCGCTTAACACATGCAAGTCGAGCGAGAACCGGGCCTTCGGGCCCGGGGAAAGCGGCGAACGGGTGAGTAACACGTGGGTAACC